>NZ_JAIJZW010000009.1 GCF_019753765.1 Microbacterium marinilacus | reverse complement strand
GGCCCGTGACGGTAAGCCGCGCATTACGGTGGACCAAGAGAAGGCCTCCACTTCGGTGACGTTAGACACCACCAATCGTGGAGGCCTTCTCCCTAACCGGGCGTCACCAACGTGCTGACCGGGTACAGCTAGCGCGGCATCGGAGCGAGGGGATCGCCGAGGACGTCACGCGCGACACCCTCGCCGACGTCGGCCGCAAGCACGCCCGCTACGGCGCCGCCGCCGTGCTGCCGTGGCTGCTCAGTCTGCTGCGGGGCGACGTCGTGTCGGCCGGACGCCTGCAGGTCGAGCGGCGCGCGGGAGCCGACGGCCACGCGCTGCACGTGCCCGAGACCGGCCCGCTGCACCCCGAGGCCGTGGACGCGGCGCTCGACCGGGCGCGGGCGCTCACGGGCGCCGACGGGTTCTCGTGCACCAGCTGGCTGCTCGACCCGGTGCTGCGCGAGCAGCTGCCGGAGACCAACATCGCCCGCTTCGCGGAACGGTTCCGGCTGGTGCGCGAGGCCGCCGACCCGGAGGCCGGCAGCCGCTCCGCCGCGCAGTTCGTGTTCGTCCGTCCGCTGTCCGAGGTGCTCGACCCCGCCGTCGTCGTCCCCGTCACGCGGCTCGAGCGCCTGGTCGCGCTCCGGCTGCGCGACGGGTCGGGGTGGCGGGAGCCCGTCGGGGTGCTGACACCCCGCTGACCCGACGCCGCGCGGCGGTCACTCGGCGTCGACGCGCTCCAGGAAGCCGCGCAGCGCCACGGCGAGCGCCGTCGGCGCCTCGAGCGCCGCGTAGTGGCCGACGCCGTCGAGGCTCTCGGTCGCGACCGTCCCCGCGGCGACCTGCGTCATCGTGTCCGCGGTGAACGCGCCGCCGCCGGCGCCGACCGCCAGCACGGGCACGGGCACCGGCCGCGCGGCGGCGAGCGCGCGCAGCTCCTCGCCCTCGGCCAGCATCGAGCGGTAGAGCCCGCTCGCCCCGCGCCAGCCCCCGGGCCGGGCGTAGGTGCGGGCGAGCTCGTCGACGTCGGCGGCCGTGACCGCCCCGGGGTCCACGCTCATGGCCCGCAGCATGCCGCCGATCAGCTCCCGCTCCCTTCCCGTGAACAGCAGCTCGGGCACGCCGGGCGCCGCCAGCGCGCCGATGTGCCACGACCCACCGTGGGTGACGTCCGCGAGCCCCTCCAGGCCGAACCCGGCCAGGCCCGTCTCGACGGCGGTGAGGCTCCGCACGTCGGACGGGTGGGCGGCGATCAGCCGGAACACCGCCCCGCCGGAGATGTCCTGCGACACGACGTGCACCGGCCCGACGCCGAGCTGCGCGATCAGCCCGTGCAGGTCGTCGGCGGCGGTGCGGCTGTCGTGGTCGTCCGCCGCGACGTCCGATTCGCCGAACCCGCGCAGGTCGACGGCGAAGACGCGGTGCTCGGTGGCGAGCAGCGGGATCAGGCGGTGGAACGCCCACCACGTCTCAGGGAATCCGTGCACGAGCAGGACCGGCGATCCCGAGCTGCCGGCCGACACGTAGTGCAGCCGCGTGGTGCCCACCTCGACGAGATGGTGGTCGACGCCGTCGACGGTCGCGGCCGGGGTCTCTTCGCTGGTCATGATGCTCCTCCTATAGACAACTTAGTTGTCTATAGGATAGTCAACCAAGTTGTCTATGTCTAGAGCGCCGTATCCTGTTCGCATGTCTCGCTCTGGCGCCGACCTCGCACTGCTGCTGCTGAGCGGCTACCGCGCGCTGGTCGAGGACGCGACCACCGAGCTCGCCGCGCGCGGGCACGAAGACTTCCGCCCCGTGCACGACTTCGCCATGCGCGCGATCGCGGCGGGTGCCGACAGCGCGTCGGAGCTGGGGCGGCGCCTGTCCGTGTCGAAGCAGGCGGCCGCGAAGACCATCGCCACCCTGCAGGAGCGCGGCTACGTCTCCCGCGGCGAGGACCCCCGGGACGCGCGGCGCAAGCGGATCGAGGTGACGCCGCTCGGCTGGGAGGCGATGCACGAGGGCGAGGCGATCTTCGACGCCCTCCGCGGCGACTGGGCGGACCGGATCGGAGTCGAGCAGCTGGAGGCCCTCGAGGCACGGCTGTCGACCCTGGTCGGCGACGCCGCCGTGCGCCCGGAGGCCGCCGGCAGGGCCGCGCAGGACTGACAGCCGGCGACCGCCCGCGAGCGCGGACGGTCGAGAGGCCGCGGCGAGTGCCATCTGGCACTCCGGGCAACGTGGCGAGTGCCATATGGCACTCGGGACGCCATGGCGAGTGCCATATGGCACTCGCCGAGCCCGGGTGGTCCTGTCGTTCCGGCCAGTCGCGACCGTCCCTCCGGCCGGGGCGCCGCACCGCGCCGCTCGCGACGCTGGAGGCATGGACACCCTCACACCCCCGATCCAGGCACGCGGCCTGCGCAAGAGCTTCCGCGGGCGCCTCCGCGTCGACGACGTCGGCCTCACCGTCGGCCCCGGCCGCATCGTCGGGCTGCTCGGCCCGAACGGCGCCGGCAAGACCACGACCATCCGCATGCTGCTCGGCCTCGCCGCACCGGACTCCGGAGAGGCGCTCGTCGACGGCCGCCCCTTCCGCGACCTCGCGGCCCCCGCCCGCACGGTGGGCGCCGTGCTGGACGCCGGGGGCCTGCACCCGGCGCGCACCGCGCGGCAGCACCTGCGCATCGCCGCCGCCCGCGCCGGCGAGGACGCCACGCGCGTGGCGGAGGCACTCGACGAGGTCGGCATGTCCGACGCCGCCGACCGGCGCATCGGCTCGTACTCGCTCGGGATGCGACAGCGGACCGCTCTGGCGACCGCGCTGCTCGCCCGTCCCGGGATCCTGGTGCTGGACGAGCCGGCGAACGGCCTCGACCCGGCGGGGATGCACTGGCTGCGCCGACGGCTGCGGTCGTTCGCCGATGCGGGCGGCGCCGTGCTGCTCTCGTCGCACCTGCTCGCCGATGTCCAGGCCATCGCCGACGACGTCGTCGTGATCGCGGGCGGCCGCGTGGCGGCCGAGACCTCGCTGCAGGAGGCGCTGACGGCGTCCGGCGGCGACCTCGAGGGGTACTACCTGCGCCTCACCGAGCCCCGGACGGAGGTGCGCTGATGCTGCGCGCAGAGCTCCTCGCCCTCTCGACGACGACGGCGACGAAGGCCACGGCGGCGACCGCGCTGGTCGGACTCGCAATCACCCAGCTCGCGTTCGTCTCGCTCCTGCCCGCGCTCGCCCGCGGCGACATCGGCCCCGGGGCCGAGGCGCTCGGCGGAGACCTTCCGGACGTCGGGCTGACCACCGGCGCCGAGCAGCTGGACGCGCTCGCACCCCTCGGCGCGGCGATGGGAGGCGGATCGCTCGGCATCGTGACGCTGGCCGTCGCGCTGCTCGGCACCATCGCCGCGACGAGCGACTTCCGCTACGGCGGCATCGTCGGCGCCGCACTCGCCCAGCCCCGTCGCGGTCGGATCGTCGTGACGAAGGCGGCGGCGACCGGCGTCGCGGCGGCGGCCCTCGGAGTCGGGCTCGCGGCTCTCAGCGCCCTCATCCTGCTGACGACGCTCGTCACGGCGGGCATCACGCTCGCCGTGGATCCGGTGGCCGTCGCCGGCGTGGTCGCCCGCGGCACCGTCGTGGTCGCCTGCCTGGCCCTGATCGGCCTGGCGGTGGGGATGATCGCGCGCAGCCAGCTCTCCGGCGTCGTGGCGATGCTCGCGGTCCTGCTGCTCGAGCCGCTGGTCTCCGGCGTCGCCCAGCTCGTCAGCGGGACCGCGCAGACCTGGACCCGCTTCCTGCCCGTGGCGCTCAGCCAGGCGGCGATCGGCGCGAGCGACGGCGGGCTGCCGCCGATCGGCGCCCTGGCCGCCCTGGTCGCGCTCACCGGCGCCCTGCTCGCGGTCGCCGCCGTCTTCCTGCGACGACGCGGCCTCTGACGCCCACACCCCACACCCCTACCCCCACACCCCTAGGAAAGGACACGAGATGAACGACAACACGACCGAGACCCGCGGCACGGCGCCGCACCTCTCGCGGCGAGCCCGCGCCCTGCTCGTCGGAGGCGTCGTCGCGGCGCTGGTGGCCGGAGCCACCGGTCTGGGCGCCTGGGCACGGGTCGCGGCGAGCACCCCCTCCGGAACGGGCGGCGCACAGGCCGCCGAGCAGGACGCCGCGCAGGGCGACCGGCTGCAGGAACGGCTGCAGCAGATCGTCGACTCCGGCTACCCCGCAGCACTCGCGACCGTCACCGCACCGGACGGCGGCCGCGTCGACGCGGTCGCCGGCACGGGCGATCGCGACACCGGCGCCGCCCCGCCCGAGGACGGCGAGGTGCGGATCGCCAGCAACACCAAGATGTTCGTCGCGACCGTCGTGCTGCAGCTCGTGGAGGAGGGGCGCGTCGACCTGGACGAGCCGATCGACTCGTACCTGCCGGGCCTGGTGGCGGGAGACGGGATCGACGGCGCCGCGATCAGCGTGCGCCAGCTGCTGCAGCACACCAGCGGCCTGCCCGAGTACGCCGACGAGGTCGCCGCGGACGCGTTCGGGGTGCAGCACGACTACATCTCGCCGCGCGACATGCTCGACGTCGCGCTGGCCCGCCCCGCGGCATCCGCCCCGGGCGAGCGGTGGGAGTACAGCAACACCAACTACCTCGTGCTCGGGCTGCTCGTCGAGCGCGTGACGCACCGCCCGCTGGCCGAGCAGATCGACGAGCGCATCGTGCGCCCGCTGGAGCTCGCGCACGCCTACTTCCCCGCCCCCGGCGAGCAGGACCTGCGCGGCGAGCACCCCCACGGGTATCACAGCGCCGACGTCGGCGAGCTGCGGGACATCAGCGAGCTCGACCCGTCGTTCGCCTGGGCCGCAGGCGCGATGGTGTCGACGCCGAGCGAGCTGAACACGTTCATGCAGGCACTGCTCGACGGGCGACTGCTGGGGGAGGCAGCGCTGGCCGAGCTGCAGACGACGGTGCCCGCCGGCGACGAGCTGTGGCCGGAGGCCGCCTACGGGCTCGGCCTGCAGCGGTACCCGCTCAGCTGCGGCGGCGTCGCGTGGGGCCACGGCGGCGACATCCCCGGCACGCAGACCCGCAACGCGGTCGGCCCCGACGGCACCGCCGTGACCATCGCGGTGACCGCGCTGCCATGGGCGATCGTCGACCAGGCCGACGAGGAGCGACTGCTCGACTCGTACCGGATCGTCGTCGATGCGCTCGACGAGACGCTGTGCGACTGAGCGCGCCCGTACGGCCCGCCGAGCCCCCGGCCGCTCCCGCGGCCGGGGGCCACAGGGCGTGGTTGACTCGCTCCATGCCCTCCCGCCCCGCCACGCCGGCGACTCCCGGCCGGGGCCTGATCCTGCCCGTGCTGACGCTCGCCGTCGCCGCCGGGTACATCGGAGCGGACGTGACGGGGGTCGTCGACGAGGTCGTCTCCCCCGATGTGCCGCCCCTGGCGCACGCCGGGCTCGTCGTGCTGCAGGCGGGGGCGCTCCTGCTCCGCGTCCGCTCCCCGTTCGCCGCTCTCGCGGCCGTCGTGGCGCTGGATCTCGCCATCCTCGCCACCAGCGGCGGGCAGCTCGGCATCGGCGCGCTCGCCGTGGCGGCCGCCGCGTACGGCGTCGTCCGCCGCACGGCCCGGCGCCCCGCCTACGCGGCGCTCGGCGCTGCTGCTGCGGCGAGCGCCGCGGTCGGCGTCGCCGCGATGATCGGCGACGGCACCGGCGCCCTCGAGATCGTCGCCGCCGCGGCCACGCGCGTCGTCGTGCTGTTCGCGGCGCCGGCCGTCGCCGCGGAGTACGCGACGGGACGGGAACGCCTGCGCGAGGCCCTGCGGGAGCGCGCCGACCTGCTCGAGCGGCAGCGCGCCGAGAGCGCCGAGCGCGAGCTGCGCGCGGGACGGACCGCGCTGGCCCGCGAGCTGCACGACATCGCCGGGCATCACCTGTCGGGCATCATCGTGAGCGCGCAGGCCGCGTCGGCCCTCACCCGCTCCGACCCCGAACGGGCGCGACAGACCCTCTCGGCGCTGCAGGACGATGCGCGCACCGCGCTGGCCGACCTGCGCCGCACGGTCGGGCTGCTGCGCGACGACGACGCCCCCGCGTCCGGCGGGAGCAGCGCGCGAGGCACCGTGAGCACCGTTCCACGGCTCGCGGCGATCGACGCGCTCGTCCACGATGCGCGCGAGCGCGGGCAGCGGGTCGAGCACGTGACCGAGGGCCCGTCGCGAACGCTGAGCCCCCTGGCCGAGACCGCGGGGTACCGGATGGTGCAGGAGTCGCTCTCGAACGCCGCGCGTCACGCGCCGGGAGCCCCCACGCGGGTCGTCGTGGAGTTCCTGCCCGACGCCGTGCGCCTCACCGTCGACAACCCGCATGCGGGCGCGACGGGCGCCGGTCACGTCGCGCGCGAGGGCTACGGACTGGCCGGCATGGCCGAGCGCGCGGCCCTGGTCGGCGCCCGCCTCGAGACCGGCCCGGCGTCCGGCGTCGGCTGGCGCAACCAGCTCACGATCCCCGCCGCGGAGCGGCCACACGACACCGCCGCGGAGCGGCCACACGACACCGCCGCGCAGCGGCGGGGAGACGAGGAGCCCGCATGATCCGCGTGCTGATCGCAGACGACCAGGCGGTGGTGCGCGCGGGGCTCGCGGTCATCCTGGGCGCCGAGGACGACATCGAGGTGGTGGGCGAGGCGTCCGACGGCGAGGAGGCCGTCGGGCTCGCCCGCGAGCTGCAGCCGGACGTCGTGTGCATGGACATCCGGATGCCCGTCGTCGACGGCATCTCCGCCACGCGCGCGATCGTCGCCGACCCCGCCGTGCAGGCGGACGTGCTGGTGCTGACGACCTTCGACGTGGACGACGACGTGTTCGCCGCACTCGAGGCCGGGGCCGCCGGGTTCCTCCTGAAGGGCGCCGACGAGGCGACGCTCCTGGGCGCGATCAGGTCGGTCGCGGCGGGCGAGGGCACCCTCGACCAGCGGCTCACGCGGCGCATCCTGCACGAGTTCTCGGCGCGCCGCGCGGCGCCCGTGGCCCGCGCGGAGCCCGGCGACGCCCACGACCTGACCGCCCGAGAGCTCGACGTCCTCCGCCTCCTCGCCGAGGGGCTGTCGAACGCCGAGATCGCCGGGCGGCTTTTCGTGGAGCCGACGACCGTGAAGTACCACCTCGCGGGCCTGCTGCAGAAGACGGGCTCGCGGGACCGCCTCCAGGTCGTGCTCTGGGGCATCCACGCCGGCATCGTCGCTCCTTAGCGGGAGGCGGGGGCGACCACCGAGTAGGCGACCTCGCGATGGGACTCGTGCTCGGCGAGCCGCGCGACGAGCGCCGCACGGACGTGCTCGTACGTGTCCGAACCGAGCGGCAGTCGCAGCGGCGTCTCGCCGGAGTCGACGAGGTCGACGATCGCGCCGGCGATCCGCTCGGGGTCGTTCGGCAGCCCGAACTCGCCCGAGGCGATGGCCCGTCGGACGTCGCCGGCCGGCGTGGCGTCATACTCGGCCATCACCGGGGCGGTGTCGAGCGACGATCCGAAGCCCGTCGGCGTGGCCCCGGGCTCGACGATGGTCAGCCCGATCCCGAACGGCGCGATCTCCTGGGCGACGGTCTCGCTGAATCCCTCGATCCCCCACTTGGACGCGTGGTAGTACGAGAAGTTCGGGTACGTCGCCTGGCCGCCCGCCGTCGAGATCTGCAGGATGCGGCCGTGACCCTGCGCGCGCAGGCGGGGCAGCGCCGCGCGCACCACCCGGATCGACCCCAGCAGGTTGGTGTCGACGACGCGCCGGATCTGCTCGTCCGAGGCCTCCTCGGCCGAGGCGAAGACGCCGTATCCGGCGTTGTTGACGACGACGTCGATCGTGCCGAGCGCCGCGAAGGCGTCCTCGACGACCCGCTCGACCTCGTCCGCGTCCGTGACGTCGAGACGGGCGGTCCAGAGCAGGTCGCCGTACCGCTCCCGCAGGTCCTGCAGCGCCTCGGGGCGGCGCAGCGTCGCGGCGACGCGGTCGCCGCGCTCGAGGAGGCGCTCGGTGAGCAGCCGGCCGAAGCCGGAGGAGGTGCCGGTGATGAACCAGGTGGTGGTCATGGTGTTCCCTTCGTCGGAGGTTCATCGCGACCGTACGAATTAGAGCCGACTCGAGGTCAAGTCGTAGGCTGACCGGCATGACGACCACCGACCGGACGGCCGAGCAGACCACCTACGGCATCGGCCGTGTCAGCGAGCTCACCGGCCTCAGCACGCACGCCCTCCGCTTCTACGAGCAGGAGGGGCTGCTCCTCGCGCCCGTGCGGCGCGACGGGGCCGGGCGGCGCCTGTTCACCGAGGAGGAGGTCGGCTGGCTCAAGGTGTGCACCAAGCTGCGGTCGTCGGGGATGCCGCTGCCGGAGATCCAGCGCTACGCGCAGCTCGCCCGCGAGGGGGCGGGCAACGAGGCCGCGCGGCTCGAGATCCTGCAGCAGCACGAGGAGCGGGTGCAGCAGCAGGTCGCCGACCTGCAGGAGGCGCTCGCGACCATCCACTTCAAGATCGACGTGTACGCGAGGGGCCATGCGCGCGGGCAGGGCCGACCAGCTGTGGCTCGAGGGCCCGGAGTGCTGAGCGCGCCGTCCGCCTGAGGCCGCGTCCCCGAGCAGAGACGCGCCACGGAATCGGAGGAATCCACCCCGTAGGGCCCATCCCGCTCGCGCACTCCTACGGCGTGGACATCCCCGGCGCCGAGGACGTGCCTTCGGCGCCCGGAGAGGCGCCCGGCCCCGTCAGGCCGCGGGCTCGCCCGAGATCAGCGCGCGCAGCCAGTCGCGCGCCTCGACGAACACCTCGTCGCTGTAGCGGTCGGGGTAGTGCACGATGGCGCGGTCGGCGCGGGGGTACGAACCGAGGAAGACGACGTTCGGGCTGAAGCGGCGAAGTCCCATCAGCGCGTCGGCCATCCGCTCGTCGACGATGTGTCCGTCGGCGTCGATCACGAACCGGTACCGGCCGAGGGCGTCGCCGATCGGTCGCGACTGGATCAGGCTCAGGTTGATGCCGCGGGTCGAGAACTGCTCGAGCATCTCGAGCAGGGTGCCCGCGCGGTCCTCGGGCAGCTCGACGATGACGCTCGTCTTGTCGGCGCCGGTGGGGGACGGCGGGGGCGTGGGCCCCGTGACGAGCACGAACCTCGTCACCGCGTCGGCCGTGTCGCCGATGCCCTCCGCCAGCACCTCGACCTCGTGGTGCGCCGAGATGCCGGGAGGGGCGATCGCCGCGTCGGCCGGGCTCGATCCGTCGAGGATGCCGACCGCGCTCGCGACGTTGCTCGACGCCGGCACGTGCTGGTGCTCCGGCAGGTGAGCGGCGAGCCAGTCCAGGCACTGGGCGTAGGCCACCGGGTGCGCGCTGACCAGCCGGACGTCCTCCATCCGCGCCCCCGGCCGCCCCACCAGCACGAACTCGACGGGCACCAGGTACTCGCCGACGATGCGGAGGTTGGGGATGCGCGCGAGCGCGTCCTGAGCGGTCGAGACACCGCCGTCGATCGAGTTCTCGATCGCGATCATCGCCGCGTCGCTGCGCCCCTCGGCGACGTCGGCGAGCGCCTCGCCGACGTTGTGCACCGCCCGCCAGATCTGACCGCGCGCCTCGGGCACCTGCGCGAGCGCCGCCTCGGTGAAGGTGCCCGCCGGGCCGAGGTAGCTGTACGTGCGACGAGGAGCGGCATCCGACGGCATGGGGTTCAGCCTAGACCGCGGCGCCGGACCGGCCGGGCCACGCGATCGCCGGCTCGTGGCCGAGGGCCGCCGCCACCTCCCGAGCCAGGTCGCGCGCCGCCCGCTTCAGCTCCTCCAGCCGACCCCGCACGTCGTCGGGGGTCCCGACGATGCAGGCCGCGGCGGCCACGCCGCCGCTCGCGTCGCGGATCGGCGCGGAGACGGCCATCTGGCCCGCTTCCTCGAACGAGTCCTTGGCGAGCACCCCCGCCCGCTTCACCTGCCGGACGCGTTCCAGGAACTCCTCGTGATCGCGGGCCGTGGCCCGACGCGGCAGCAGCGGGTCGATGTCGGCGACCTCGAGGTCCATCACGAGCGTCGGACCCCCGTCGGCCCCCGTGATCGGGCACGGCCTGCCGAGCCACGGCGTCATCCGCAGCCCTTCGCCCACGCTCTCGAGCACCTCCACACGCGTCACGCTGCGCATGCCGCTCAGCACGGTGATGAACGCGCAGACACCGTGCCGGGCGGAGGCGGCGGCGACCAGCGGCTCCCCGCATCGCATGAGCATGGGCTCCGCCGCCGCCCGATGCCACCCGTGCACGCTCCAGCCGAGACGGTACGTGCCGGGCTCGTCGCCGACGTGGACGACGTCGGCCTCGCGACTAGAGTCGAGCAGGCGCTGCACGCGGTCGCGGCGCAGCCCCGTCGCCCGGGCGGTGCCGGCGATCGTGTCGCGCCCCTCCGCGAGGTGACGGAGGATCGCCACGGCCGCGTCGAGGGACGCGCTCGTCCCGCCGGCCTCGGGGGGGCCGGCGGGCTCGTCGCGCTCCGGCGCCGGGGCGGCCGCGTCCACGGCGACGGCGCGCTCGACGATGCGGCGCGCCGCGTCCAGCGCTCGCCGCGCCGCGCGGACCCCGGCGCGGGCGCGGTTCACCGGCAGCCGGACGGCGAGGGCCGCGATGCGCTCGCCCGTCGGCGTGCGCACGGGGGTGGCGACCTCGACGCACATGCCGAGGGTCGACTCGGCGTGCAGCTCCCCGGCCCGGTCCGGCTCGTCTCCTCGCACGGCGCGGGCGATCGCCGCGCCGTCGTCGAGGACGACCTCACCCACCTCGGCCGGCGAGTAGAGCGTCCAGCCGGACGGTTCGGCGGCGGTGACGACCATCGCGGCGCCGGCCGGCGCCGCGAGCAGCACGGTCTCGCCCGTCCTCTTGCCCGCCACCAGGAGGGCGTGCCGCACCGCGGTCGCGAACGGCGCCGTCGCACGGCCGGACAGGCGCAGCGCGGCGGCGCCCAGGCGGTAGGTCCCGTATGCCTCGCCCCGCGCGAGCAGCCCCGCCCGCTCCAGCTCCGCGCACAGGCGGGAGGCCCGGCTCAGCGCGATCCCCGCGTCGCGGGCCAGCGCACCCACGGTCGACGGCACGGTCGGGTCGGGGCGCTCCGCCACCATGCGCACGATCCTCAGGCCCGTCGCCACCCGGTTCGCCATCCCGGCCTCCTGCAGAATCCGCAATCATCCGTCCGCAGATTTGCGGATCATGCGCACTGTAACAGGGGCGCTTCACGCCGTTCCCATAATGGCCCCACCTAGCTCCACCACGCAGCGCATCCCTGCGCAGGGGGCGCAACGCAGCGCTCACGACGCGCCGCGATGCGCCTCTCCGCATCGCTCAGAAGGAGTCCCCACATGTCCCCGCTCCCCCGTCCCCTCGCCCGTCGCGCGGCAGCCGTCGCGGCCATGTCCGTCGTCGGCGCAGCCGCCCTGGCAGGATGCTCGTCCCCCGCCGGGGACACTCCCGCCCCCGGCGAGAGCGAGCTGTTCGACCAGTCCATCGCCGACCTCCTGCCCGAGGACATCCAGGAGGCCGGCGAGATCCGCGTGGCCAGCGGCCCGGGATACCCGCCGATCCTCGACGTCGCCGAGGACGGGGTGACGCTCTCCGGCTCGCAGCCCGAGGAGGTGCGCCTCATCGGCGAGGTCCTCGGCATCGAGATCGTGTTCGACGACATCAAGTTCGACGCCCTCTTCCCCGCTCTGGAGTCCGGCAAGGTCGACATGGCCGCGGCCTCCCTCGGCATCACGGCGGAACGGCTGGAGACGGTGGACTTCGTCAGCGACTTCCAGGGCGGCACCACCCTCCTCGTCCCTGGTGGCAACCCGCAGGACCTGTCGATCGACACCCTCTGCGGCCACACGATCGGCGTGCTGAAGGGCTCCACCGAGGAGGCCGTCACGATCCCGGCGTGGAACGAGGACTGCGATACGCCCATCGACGTCTCGACGTTCGCCACCGCGGCCGACGCGGTGCTGGCCCTCTCGTCCGGCCGGGTCGAGGCCACCGTCAGCGCGCTGCCGCCCGCCATCTACCAGGCGGCGCAGTCGGACGGCGCGATGGAGGCGCTGGACGTCAACTACGAGCCGACGCCCTGGGGCCTGGCCTTCCCCGACGAGTCGACGCTGACCGAGGCGGTCGCCGCGGCGCTGCAGAAGCTGATCGACGAGCGCCTCTACCAGGAGAACCTCGAGCGCTTCGGCGTGGAGGTGGGCGCGATCGACGAGGCGGAGATCTACACCGACCCCTCCGAGTCGGAGCTGTGACCGGCGTGACGCGCGTCGAGCTCAGCCCGGCCGGGGCCTCCGCGGAGGAGGCCCCGCTCCGGGTCGTGCCCGTCCGCCGCTGGGGCCAGTGGGTCGCCACCGTGGTGATCCTCGCGATCGCCGCGCTGCTCGTGCACTCGGTCGTGGCGAACCCCAACTTCCAGTGGGACGAGGTGTTCGGCTACTTCTTCGACGGTCGGATCCTCCGCGGCCTCGGCACGACGCTGTACCTCACCGTCGTCGCGATGGTCATCGGCATCGTCATCGGCGTCGTCATGGCCGTCGGCCGGCAGTCGCGCAACGTCGTGGTGTCCGGGGCTGCCTCCGCCTACGTGGGCTTCTTCCGCGGCACGCCGCTCCTGGTGCAGCTGATCTTCTGGTTCAACCTCGCCGCCCTGTACCCCACCCTCGAGTTCGGGATCCCGTTCCTCGAGCCGTTCTACGTGGCAGACACCAACCAGCTCATCACTCCGATGTTCGCCGCGATCCTCGGGCTGGGGCTGAACGAGGGGGCCTACATGTCCGAGATCGTCCGCGCGGGCCTGCTCTCCGTCGACCCGGGCCAGACCGACGCCGCCGAGGCGCTCGGCATGCGCCGATCGAAGATCCTCCGGCGCATCGTGCTGCCACAGGCGATGCGGGTCATCATTCCGCCCACCGGCAACGCGACGATCGCGATGCTCAAGACCACATCGCTCGTCAGCGTCATCGCGATCGGCGACCTGCTGTTCGCCGTGCAGGTGATCTACTCGCGGAACTTCGTGGTGATCCCGCTGCTGATCACCGCCAGCCTCTGGTACCTGCTCGTGACGACCATCCTGAGCATCGGCCAGCACTTCCTCGAGAAGCGCTTCAAGCGCGGCGAGCGGCAGGCGGAGCAGTCCTACTTCGCGGCCTGGCTGACGGGGCTGCTGCCCCGCCGCCCGAAGGTCGAGCCGATGCCCGTGACCGCCGCGATCCCGATCGAGCCAGAAGGAGACCGCCGATGACCGGCACCGCTTCCACGCCGATGGTCGACGCCCGGGGCGTCCACAAGTACTACGGCAGCAACGAGGTCATCAAGGGCATCGACCTGACCGTCCGCACGGGCGAGGTGACGTGCCTGCTGGGTCCCTCCGGCTCCGGGAAGAGCACCTTCCTGCGCTGCATCAACCACCTCGAGAAGATCAACGCCGGCAGCATCAGCGTCGACGGCGAGCTCGTCGGGTACCGCCAGCACAACGGCAGGCTGCACGAGCTCCGCGACGCCGAGATCGCCGACCGGCGCAGCCAGATCGGCATGGTGTTCCAGCAGTTCAACCTCTTCCCGCACATGACCGTGCTCGAGAACCTGGTCGAGGCCCCGGTGCAGGTGCGGCGCGAGAAGGCGAAGGACGCCGCCGAGCGCGGACGCGACCTGCTCGCGCGGGTGGGCCTCGCCGAGAAGGCGGACGCCTATCCGCGGTCGCTCTCCGGCGGCCAGCAGCAGCGCGTCGCGATCGCCCGCGCGCTCAACATGCGGCCGAAGCTGATGCTCTTCGACGAGCCGACGTCCGCGCTCGACCCGGAGCTGGTCGGCGAGGTGCTCGATGTGATGCGGGGGCTCGCGGACGACGGGATGACCATGATCGTCGTCACCCACGAGATCGGCTTCGCCCGCGAGGTCGCCGACACCGTCACGTTCATGGACGGCGGCGTCGTCGTCGAGTCCGGCCCGCCCGAGCAGGTGCTGGACGACCCGCAGCGGCAGCGCACCCGGTCGTTCCTCGCCAAGGTCCTCTGACGCCCGTCCCCCTCAGCCCGCAGTTCTGCTCCCCGAGAAACGCACAGTAAGGAAGAAGACTCCATGGAGACATTCGACGTCGCCGTCGTCGGCATGGGCGCGCTCGGCAGCGCCGCCGCCTACCACCTCGCCCGCAAGGGGGTGAAGGTCGTCGCGTTCGAGCAGTTCGAGCTCGGCCACGTGCGCGGAGCGTCGCACGACACCTCGCGGATCATCCGCACCTCCTACGGCAACGCCGCCTACGTGCGCCTGGCGGAGGCCGCCTACCGCGACTGGGCCGAGTTCGAGGAGGTGGCGGGCGAGCAGTTCACCAGCATCACCGGCGGCCTCGTCTTCATCCCGACCAGCGGCCCGTACTCGGCGAGCGACTTCGCCCGCAGCCTCGACGACGTCGGCATCCCGTACGAGCTGCTCTCGCCGGCGGAGGTGCACGAGCGCTGGCCGCAGTTCTCCATCCCTGAGGGCGTCGAGACCGTCTACACGCCCGACTCCGGCATCGTCCACGCCGCGCGATCGGTGACGGCGTTCCAGATGCAGGCCCGCGTGCACGGTGCGGTGATCCGCCCCCGCACGCCGGTCGAGCGCATCACGCCCGACGACGAGGGCGTGATCGTGCACACCCCGAACGGCGACGTCCGGGCCCGCAAGGTGATCCTCGCGACGGACGCGTGGACGAACGCGCTGCTCGAGCCCCTCGGCGCGCGCATCCCGCTCGTGACCATGCAGGAGCAGGTGACCTACTTCAAGCCGAAGGACCCCGACGCCTTCGACCGCGAGAGCTTCCCGGTGTGGATCTGGGAGGACGAGTCGTGCTTCTACGGGTTCCCGACCTATGGCGAGCCCACCATCAAGGCGGCCCGCGACGTCGGCAACAACTACATGACGCCCGAGGAGCGGACCTTCGTGCCGTCCGACGAGCTGCTGTCGGAGCTGACGTCGTTCATGGGGTCGACCATCCCGGGCAGCGGCGAGGTGCTGCGCACGGTGACCTGCCAGTACGCGCTGACGCCCGACCGCCGCTTCGTGCTCGGCCCGCTCGACGAGCACCCCGACGTGATCGTCGCGCTCGGCGCGGGGCACGCGTTCAAGTTCACCCCCGCGATCGGCCGGATCGTCGCCGAGCTGGCCGTCGACGGCAGCACCTCGGACGACGTGTCGGCGTTCACGGTGTCGGGCGCCCTGGCCGCCGCCGCGAAACCGGCGGCCACCGGTGGCGCGACGATCGCGCTGGACTGAGCGGTCGGACGCGCCACGGGCGGCGACCGCATCCGACACCCCTCGAGAGGACATCCATGCAGATCCAGAGACGCGGACAGGACCACCACGACTGGTCCCTCTACAAGGGAGAGGGACAGGTAGGCGTCGAGTGGTACTTCCGCCACACCACCGACCTGCCGACATCCGTGATGCTGTACCACCTGGAGCCCGGCGCCGAGGAGGGCGAGCACTTCCACCTCGAGGGCGATCCTGGCAGCTGTTCGGTGGTGAGCGAGGACGAGCTGTACCTCGTCGTCTCGGGGGAGGTCGTCGTCACTGTCGGTGACGAGCGCGCGGTGCTGAGATCCGGCGACGCCGTCTACGTGCCGGAGGGCGTGCCCCACGGAGCGAAGAACGAGTCGGACCTGCCGGCCGAGCTTGTGCTCCTGTTCGGCCCTCCGGACGGGAACCCGCTGCGCGGGAAGTGAGCGACGTCGGCCCCGCGGATCCGGCCGCCCGCACGTCTCCCACAGCGATGCGTGTGAGACTGTCGGCATGACGAGCCGAGCCGGACTCCCCGCCGAAGCCTCCGACCTCATCGACGTCGATGAGCTCATCAACGCCTACTACGACCGGGTGCCCGATCCGACCCGGCCCGCGCAGCGCGTCGCGTTCGGTACGAGCGGCCACCGCGGCTCGAGCCTGAACGGAAGCTTCAACGAGCACCACATCCTCGCGACCACGCAGGCGATCGTCGACTACCGCACGGCGCAGGGCATCTCGGGCCCGCTGTTCCTCGGCCGCGACACGCACGCCCTGTCGCTGCCGGCCGAACGCAGCGCGATCGAGGTGCTGCGGGCGAACGACGTCGACGTCCGGATCGATGCGCGCGACTCGTGGGTGCCCACCCCGGCGCTCAGCCACGCGATCCTGACCCACAACCGCGGGATCCCGGGCGATGCCGCCGAGCGGGCCGACGGCATCGTCGTGACGCCGAGCCACAACCCGCCCGCCGACGGCGGCTTCAAGTACAACCCGCCGCACGGCGGCCCCGCCGACACCGACGCGACCTCGTGGATCGCGGCGCGCGCGAACGAGCTGATCGAGGGCGGCCTGGAGGGCGTGAAGCGGGTGCGTTTCGCCGACATCGACGCCGACGCGATCCCGACCTACGACTTCCGCGACGCCTACGTGCGGGACCTCGCCTCGATCATCGACGTCGACGCGATCCGGGGCGCCGGCGTCCGCATCGGCGCCGACCCGCTGGGCGGCGCCTCGGTCGACTACTGGGCGCTGATCGCCGAGCACTACGGTCTCGACCTGACCGTGGTGAACCCCGACGTCGACCCGACGTGGCGGTTCATGACGCTCGACTGGGACGAGAAGATCCGGATGGACCCGTCCTCCCCGTCGGCGATGGCGTCGCTCGTCGCGAAGCGGGCCGAGTTCGACGTCCTGACCGGCAACGACGCCGACGCCGACCGGCACGGCATCGTCACGCCCGATGCGGGCCTGATGAACCCGAACCACTACCTCGCGGTCGCGATCGACTACCTGTTCTCGCACCGGCCGGGCTGGTCGGCGGACGCGGCCGTGGGCAAGACGCTCGTCTCGTCGATGATGATCGACAAGGTCGCCGCGTCCCTCGGCCGCCCCCTGCTGGAGGTGCCCGTCGGCTTCAAGTGGTTCGTGCCGGGCCTGCTCGACGGCTCGGTGGCGTTCGGCGGCGAGGAGTCGGCCGGGGCGTCGTTCCTGCGCACCGACGGGTCGGTCTGGACGACCGACAAGGACGGCATCCTGCTGTGCCTGCTGGCCGCGGAGATCCTCGCCGTGACCGGCAAGACGCCGTCGCAGCGGTACGCCGAGCTCGAGGCCGAGTACGGCGCCTCGTCGTACCAGCGCGTGGACGCCGCGGCGACGCCGGAGCAGAAGGCGGCGCTGGCGAAGCTCGGACCCGAGGCGGTGACGGCCACGACGCTCGCCGGCGACGAGATCACCGCCCGGCTCTCGCACGCGCCCGGCAACGGCGCGGCGATCGGCGGCCTGAAGGTGCAGACCGAGAGCGCCTGGTTCGCCGCCCGCCCGTCCGGCACCGAGGACGTGTACAAGCTCTACGCCGAGTCGCTGCGCGGCGACGAGCACCTGCGCCAGGTGCAGGACGAGGCGCGCGCCGTCGTGTCGGCGGCCCTCGCGCCCGCGCAGGGCACCGGCTCCGCCCAGAGCTAGGGACGCCGACCCCCACCGCATGCGAGAGGCGACCCCCGGACCCGACGACCCACGGCGCGATGGCGCAGACATCGGCGCGCCCGAGCCCTCGACCCCGTCGCCGAGCGGGGCGGACGTCGACCGGGCGGGAGGCGGGGACACGGAGGGCCGGCCGCCCCGGCGACGCGTCAGCCGGCGACACGTGCTCACGGGGGCGGGCTACTTCGGGGTGCTCGGCACGTCGCTGCTGCTCGCTCCTCTCCTGCCGCGCGAGCGGCCGCTGCGCGGGTTCGACGCCGAGCGGCACCCGCCGCCGCCCGTGCTGACCGGCGACGGATACTCGATCACGATCGAGGGGAAGGGCGCGAGCGTCCTGCTGCGCGACTCCGACGGCGTCGCGGTGCAGCGGTTCTCGGGGTACCGGATCGGCCGGACCGACTTCGCCACCGGCACGGCCGCCACGACCCGCTCGCAGACGGGCGAGCAGTCGCTGGTCGTCGAGTACGCGCCCCGCAGCGCGCTGCCGGGAGTGACGGTGCGCGGGACGTTCACGCCGGCGGGGCGCGTGCTCCGCGTCGCGTTCGACATCGACGGCGCCGACCCGGACACGATGTGGAGCGGCATGATGCTGCGCGGGGCCATCGCCGACGAGCCGCCCGTCGAGACCGTCTACGGGGTGGCCGACTGGGAGCGCGATCCGCGCGGCGGCGTCCCGTTCGAGGCCAACGGCAGGTTCGTCTACCAGCAGCGCCTCGGCGACCGGCCGCTGTCGATCGTCACGCGCCCCGGGCATCAGGACTGGCGCACGCGCACGATGCTGCACCTGGCCGGGGTCCCCGTGTCCGAGGGCGTGTTCCGCGCCGAGGCGCAGGTGCTCCTCGGCGGCGACTCCCGCGCGGTGGTCGTCGAGGGCATCACCGCGGAGCGGCCCCTCGCCGCCGCGCTCTCGACGGACCGCGCGTACAACATCTGGGACACGGCCGACGAGCCGCTCGCCGTGCGCGCCGTCGCCTACAACGGCGCCGACGACAGCCGCGACGTGCGCTTCACGTGGACCGCGCGCGACTACGACGGGGAGGTCGTCGCCGAGCGCGACATCGTGTACCGCGTGACGGCCCGCAGCACCGTGGACGACGACCTGGCCGTCCCCCTGCCGGGACGGGGCATGGCGTTCGTCGAGCTCACCGTCACCGCCGGCGAGGACGAGGTCTACACGCGCACGAACGTGGCGGTGCTGCCGCCGCACGAGTTCGTCGAGACCGCGGCGACGTCCATGTTCGGCATGGCCGCCGACTATCTCTTCGGACCGCCGGAGGAGCGGGCGCTCCTGAAGCGGATCGGCGTGCGCCGCAGCCGGCACCTGCACTTCTCGCAGGAGGAGCGGCGCGAGTACGGGTTCCGCCAGCACCGCGTGCGCAACCCGCCGTCGCTCGACGCGTACGACGACGACCCGACGGCCCTCCGCACGTACACGCGCGAGGAGCTGGACCGCGCGGAGGCCGGCGGCGCGAGTCACTACGAGCTGGCGAACGAATGGAACATGGCGGGCGGCGTCGGCAGCGGCGAGGGCGCCGACCGATACGTCCGCAAGTGGCTGACGACGTTCCGTCGAGCGCTCGACGCGCGCGACAGCGACATGGGGCTGCTGCCGGTGGCCCTCGCCGGCATGGACATCGCCTACGCGCGGAACATGTTCGAGGCCGGCCTGGCCGACCACACCCGTGCGCTGAACATCCATCCGGGGCGCGTCAACGTCACGCCCGACTACGTGCCGGCCCCCGGCGGGGAGTTCTGGAACTTCCACGGCGCGCTCAAGCGCGCCCGCGCCCTGATGGAGGAGTACGACGCGGACGACATGGAGCTGTGGCTGACCGAGGTCTACGCCCCGACGCGTCCGAACTCGCGCAACCACGACACGTACCGGCACGCCGGCGAGAACGTCGTGCTGTCGGCGGCCATCGCCGCCGCGGAGGGCGTGACGTCGATGCTCTGGTACCAGCTCTACGACAACATCAAGGCGAACCCGTACGGCACGAACGCCAGCGACGCCGAGTACCACTACGGTCTGATGCTGCGGGACCTCAGCCCCAAGCCCTCGCTCCTCGCCTACGCCAACATCGCCGAGCAGCTGGACGAGGCGACGTTCGTGCGCTGGCTCTCCTTCCGCGGCGAGTCACGTCGCCGCGGCATGCACTTCCGCACCCCGCGGGGCGACCTCGTGCTGCTGTGGATCCGCGCGGACGGCTATCGCCTCAACACGGGCGGCGACGGGTCGGGCTCGTTCTATCCCGCGCGGGAGCCCTGGATCGACCCGTGGCAGACGAAGGAGCACGTCGTGCTGCCGGCGACCGGCGACCGGGTCGTCGAGATCGACGCGATCGGCCGCCGCACCCGCCGCGCCGTCACGGACGGCGAGGCCCGCGCGACGCTCGACGGCGCGCCGCGCCTGTTCTACGGCCTCGACGTCGACGCGCTCCGCGAGGACGACTGAGCCGACCGGAGCGCGACGCTCGACGCGTCCCGACGCGGGACGAACCCGCGGTCAGGCGCGGACGGCGTCCTTGCGGCGAGCCCAGCGGGCCGGCTGGTCGGGGCCGTCCCAGACCTTCACGATGCCCCACGCGACGGCCGTGAGCGGCACGGCGAGCACGGCGCCGATGATGCCGCCCAGCACGGTGCCGATGGTCAGCGCGATCAGGATGACCAGCGAGTGCAGCTTGAGCGCGCGTCCCATCAGCACCGGCTGCAGGAAGTTGCCCTCGAGCTGGTTCACGAGCACGACGATGCCGACGACGATCAGCGCGACGACGAGGTCCTTCGCGACCAGCGCGACCAGGGCGGCGAGCACGCCCGCGAGCACCGCGCCGACGATCGGGATGAACGCGAGCACGAACACCAGCACCGCGAGCGCCGGCCACAGCGGCACCTGCAGGATCGCCAGGCCGACGCCGATGCCGATCGCGTCCACGGCGGCGACGGCCGCGGTGCCGCGCACGTAGGAGCCGAGCGTGTCGACGGCCTTGCGTCCGGCGCGCGTGGCGCGCGCGTGCCACTCGCCGGTGAACGGGCGACGCAGGAACTCCCACAGCACCGGGCCGTCCTTCAGGAAGAAGAACAGCACGACGACCATCAGCACGAGACCGGTGATGAAGTCGGCCACGGCGCCGACGCCCGCCAGCGCGCCGCTTCCGAACTGCGCGCTCGTGAGGAAGCCGGTCGCCTGGTCGATCCACTCCTGGATCTGCCCGTCGTCGACGTGGAACGGCAGGGTGCTGACCCACGCGAGCACCTGCTGGATGCCCTCGTTCGCCTGGTCGTAGAGGTCCTGCCACTGGCTGCGCACCGACGAGACGATGAGCCAGCCCACCGCGCCCAGCGCGACCACGATCGTGAGGAGCACGATCAGCGTCGAGGGCAGCGAGCCGAGCCCGCGCCGGCGTAGGACGTTCATGAACGGCGAGAACGCGCTCGCCAGGATGAGCGCGAGCAGCACGGGGATCACCACGAGCGTCAGCGCACGCAGGCCCAGCACCAGGGCGGACGCCAGCAGCGCGATCGCGATGATCTGGATCGACCGGGTCGCGAGCGTGCCGAGGCTGTCGTTCCAGAGCGTGCGGGTGGGCGTCACCGGCGGCGTCGGGGTCTGCGCGGGTCTGCGGTGTCGTCCCCAGGTCATCTCGTCGTCCCCCCTCGTCGACAGCGTTCCCTCCCATCCTGTCGGCGTCGGGGCATCCCGTCCACTTCCGGGCGGCCTCTTGACGAGCGCGTGCCGGCGTGCCCCGGGTCAGCGCGGGGCGAACGCGATCCGGAACAGGGCGCGGATGCGAGCGGCGACCTCGTCTCGCTCGGCCGGGGCGGTGCGTGCGATCTCGGTGGCGAGCATGCCGGTCGCCAGGGCGACGTCCACGACGTCGATGTGGTCCCCCACGTGGCCCGCGGCCTTCTCCCGCTCGAGCAGGCGCGCCGCGAGCGCGTCGAAGCGCGTGCCGATCGTGCGCACACGGGGGTCGTCGCGGTGGTCGCCCAGCAGCCGGATCAGCGCGGTCGACGTCATCGCCTGCGCCACGATCGCGTCGATCAGGTCGCTCAGCGTGCGCTCGGGCGCGGCGACCGCTCGCTCGAGCTCGCCGATGTTTTCGTCGAAGACCGCGACCGCCAGGTCGACCCGCTCGGGGAAGTGCCGGTAGAGGGATCCCTGCCCCACTCCCGCGCGCCGCGCGATGGCGCTGAGCGGCACGTCGAACCCCTCGGCGGCGTAGAGCTCTCGGGCCGCCGAGATCAGCGCCCGCCGGTTGCCGGCGGCCGCCGCGGGCCCGCGGTTCGGGGCCGGCCGACGCGGCGGCGTCGGATCTGGACGACGGGTGCTCATCGGCGTAGCCTATCTACCGGACAACAGTGTCCGGTACCCGAGGGACACGGTCCTCGAAGAAGGGGATGCCCCATGGCACTCAGCAGGAACAGCACCGTCGGCGAGTGGCTGGCCGACCCGGCCGGCAAGGCCGCGATCGAGGGGCTCCTCGCCCAGGGCGGCGGCTCGGCCGATCAGCTCGCGCCCGCCGCGGGGCTCTCGCTCGCCCAGCTCGTCTCGATGAGCCAGGGCGCGTTCACGGAGGAGATGATCGCCGCCCTGATCGCCGCGGTCGGCGGCGAGGACGAGGCTCCCGCGGCCGAGGAGACCGGCGCGACGCCGGCGGCCTGGCAGGAGCGGGTCACGGAGGGCCGCTTCGCGGGCAGGACCGTGATCGTCACCGGCGCCGGATCGGGCATCGGCCGCGCCACCGCCTCGCGCGTCGTGCGCGAGGGCGGCCGCGTGATCGCGGTGGACGTCAGCCAGGAGCGCCTCGACGAGTTCGCGGCCGCCCACGCCGGCGCGGACGTCGTCGCCCTGACCGCCGACATCACCGACGACGAGGGCGTCGCCCGCATCCTGGCGGCGGCCGGCGACCGCATCGACGGGCTCGCGAACGTCGCCGGCATCATGGACGACATGACGCCGGTGGGCGAGGTGTCCGACGCGGTGTGGAACCGCGTGTTCGCCGTCAACGTCACCGGCACGATGAAGCTCATGCGCGGCGTGCTCCCCGCGATGCAGGCGGCCGCATCCGGATCGATCGTCAACGTCACGAGCGAGGCGGGCCTGCGCGGCTCCGCCGCGGGCGCCGCCTACACGGCGTCGAAGCACGCGGTCGTGGGCCTGACCAAGTCGAGCGCCTTCATGTACACGGGCTCCGGCATCCGGGTCAACGCCGTCGCCCCCGGCGGCGTCGCCACCAACATCGAGGCGAAGTTCGCGTCCCCGCTCGGCGCGGAGCGCATCCAGCGCGCGATGGCCATCCTGCCGGGCGTCGCGACGTCCGAGCAGCTCGCCGCGTCGATCACGTTCCTGCTGAGCGACGACTCCACGAACGTCAACGGCGTCATCCTGGCCTCCGACGGAGGCTGGCCCGCCCCCGCACCCCCCCCGCCCCCCCGACCCGGTGGGTATCGGCCCTTTATGGGGCACCGTAAGGGCCGATCCGCACCGGAACTCACGCCGCGCGGCGGGCGATCGCGTCGCGCACCCGCCGCACGGTCTCGCACGGCACGCGGTGCACGTGGCGCGACGTCAGCCGCACGATGAGCCAGCCCTCCGCCTCGAGCCGGGCGATGCGGTCGATGTCGTACTCGAAGCGCTGCTGGTCGCGATGATACGAGCCGTCGTACTCGATGCCGATCTTCAGCTCCGGATAGGCGAGGTCGAGGCACCCGACGAACCGCCCGTGACGATCGAACACGTCGTGGTCCAGCACGGGCTCCGCAAGGCCCGCGTCGACCAGCATCAGCCTCACCCGCGTCTCGGGCGGCGACGAGGCCCCGGTGCGGGCGCGATCGAGCGCTCGGCGCAGCCGCGCGGCGCCCCGCCGACGACCGATCGCCGCCGCCAGCTCGTCGCGCACGGCGAACGGCTCGCGCTCCGGCGGGCAGAAGCCCCCTGGATGCCGGGGCACCCGCAGCAGGTGGTCGGCGGCCGCCACCAGCCCATGGTCGTCGAGGTCCCCCGCCAGCATCGCCCACGTCGCCGCGGCGGAGGTGACGCGGACGCCCGCGACCTCGTCGACGGGCGCGAGCGCGACGTCGACGCGGACACCTCGCACCTGCGGACGGCGCGGCGGCGTGCGCGGCTCGTGCACACCCACCACGAGGGGACGCAGGCCGCCGCGCTCGTCGACCACCGCGGAGACCGGGACCGGGATCCCCTGCAGCACCGCCGCCGTCACCCCGGCGAAGAACGCGTGCGCCGGCATGACGGGCAGGTACTCGGCGACACGCGACGACAGCCGCTGCGTCGCCGCCTCGGCGGGCGTCGCCGCGGCGGGAACCGGGTCGGAGCCGCGCGGGCCGCGTCGAACGCCGTGGAACGGGCGCTCCAGGTCGCCCTGGCGGAGGCGCTTCGGCGTGGCGCCGGCCGCCCGGGCCTGCGCCACGCCGAACACGGGCGGGAGCCCCTCGGGCAGTTTTCCGTGCGTGCGCATCCCCCGAGCCTCGCGCCCGAGGGCGCGCGCCGAGCGCCGCGCGCCCTCATCGCGAGCACCCCATCGCCGTCCGTGCCCTGTGGACGACACGCGGCGGCACGAATCGGTGCGAGTCGGCCCTTATGGGGCACCGTAAGGGCCGACTCGCACCGGAAATCAGGGCGCGTCCGCCGAGGCCGGGGCCGTGTCGGCAGCGGCCGGCGCCGGGGGCGTCTTCTCGTACTGCGCCGACAGGCGGCGGTACTGCGGCGTCAGGAACGCGGCGAGCGCGACCAGCGCGCACAGCAGCCCGGCGAAGACGAAGATCAGCGCGATGCCGCGGTTCTCTCCCTCGCCCAGCAGCCACGCCCACTGCGCCTCGCCCTCGCCGCGCATGTACGGGATCACCCACGCCTGGGCGATGGGGGCGATCAGCAGGGCGGTGACGGGGGCCGCCGCGGCCTCGAACGTCATGGCGAAGCCGAACACGCGCCCCTGCTTCTCGTAGGGCACGACCCGCTGGATCACCGTCTGCTCGGCCGCCTCGACGGCGGGCACGCACGCCATGTAAACCCAGCAGCCCGCGATGAACAGCCATCCCCACTCGCGCGCCGCGAAGACCGCCCCGATGACCCCGATGAGGGCCGCCACCACCAGCATCGTGCGGATGGGCCGCCGCCCCAGCCCGGTGGCGGCGATCAGCGCGCCGCCCGCGATGAAGCCGGTCGAGGCCACCGCGAACCAGATGCCCCACCCCTGCACGCCGAACAGGTCGATGCCGTACGGGTCCATCAGCGCCATGTAGACGCCGCCCGCGAAGTTGTTGATCGTCGAGAACAGCACCAGCGCCAGCAGACCGGGCGCCGCGAGCACCGCCAGCCAGCCGCCGCGGATGTCGACCCACTTGGTCGTGCCGCCCTCGACGTGCGCGATCTCGCGCTCCGGGATGCGCAGCGCCGACAGGTGCAGCATCGCGAGCAGCATGGCGGCGAGGCCGATGACGAGCGTCCAGCCCATGCCGAGGAAGCCGACGGACAGCCCGCTGAGCACGCTCGTGACGAGCATCGACACGCCCTGCACGGTGCCGACCAGGCCGTTCGCGTTGGCGTGCCGCTCATCGGGCACGAGCAGCGTCACCGTGGTCGACAGGGCGATGCTGCGCAGCTGCTCGACGACGGCGCCGGCGAGCATGACGACCGCGAAGATCCAGAACCAGGGCATCGTGAGGTCGACGATGCGTTCCTCGCCGATCCAGAAGAAGAACGCGGTGTCGAGACAGAACACGACCAACGCCGCCGCCGTCGCCCACAGCATCACGGCCTTCTTGCGGTACCTGTCGACGAGCGTGCCGAACAGCATGCTGAACAGGGCGATGAACAGCATGTACGCGCCGCCGATCACGCCGGTCGCGATGACGTTGCGGGTCTCGGCGTAGATCCAGAAGGTCAGCCCGAACCACAGGAAGCTCGTGGTGATGTTCGCCACCGCGGTGTTGACCAGCACGTGCACGAACGTGCGCATGCCGTGCGGAGGGGCGGCGACGGTCGCGCCGGGTGCCGGGCTGTCGTCCATGGGCCACCCTTCGTCGGTCTCTCCGTCATGGTCGGCGCGGACGGGCCCGCCGGTCAAGACGTTAGGCCGGACCTCCGACACGGGGCGTCCGCGCCTGCCTCCCCCGCCGCGGTGGCGAATTTGCAACCAATCGTGTTTACAGCTCAACCAAAGCCTTCCGGTCAACGAAACCGCGCCGATCCGGCCCTCCGGGGCCGTCGATCATGTCGCGCAGCGCATGCGCCGCATGCATCCCTACTCGACGACGAGTGAAGGAGACACCATGCCCCTGCCCAGAACCCGGCGGACGTCCGCCCTCGCCCTGGCCGCCGCGCTCGTGCTCGCCGGCTGCGCCGCGGGCCCGGCCGACGCCGACCCCGCCGAGACGGACGGCTCCGCGGAGTCGCTCGACAAGATCGTCTACCTGACGAACCTGCCGCTCGACACGCTGTCGTTCGCGCCCGAGCTGCTCGCGCAGACCCACGGCTTCTTCGAAGAGGAGGGCCTCGAGGTCGAGTTCCAGCCGGTGGGCGGATCGCCCGTCGCCATCCAGGGGCTCATCGGCGGATCCGCGCCGATCACCCGCGCGGGCGCCATAGACGTGCTGACGCTCGCGTCGCAGGGGCAGACGCTGGTGAACGTCGGCACGCTGGAGCGCGGCGGCGGCTTCCGCATCGTCTCCAGCGAGGAGAACCCGATCGAGGGCATCGACGACCTCCCCGGCAGCACCATCGGCGTCGGATCGGAGGGCGGCACCAGCGCGAAGACCATGATGCTCGCGCTGCAGACGAACGGTCACGACGCGGACAGCGTCGAGCGACAGGTCGTCGGCCTGACGCCGGCCACGTTCGCGCTCGTCCAGCAGGGCCAGCTCGACGGCTACATGCTCGGCATCGACACCGCCGTGATGGTCGGCGCGGCCAACGACGACGCGGTCGTCAGCCCGGCGGGCCTGACCGCCGCCACGGACGTGCAGGCGTACGTCTCGACCCCCGAGCAGATCGCGGCGCACGGTGACGAGATCGAACGGTTCCTGCGGGCCGTCAAGCGCGCGGCGGAGTTCATCATCGAGGACGAGTCGCTGGACGACACCCTCGAGAGCCTCCGCACCGAGTACTCCTTCGCCGCGCTCGACGACGACGAGGTCGCCAAGGAGTCGCTCGACGCGTATCGCGCCGTGTGGGTCGGCGACGGCTCCCTCGACGTGCTCGAGCAGGACCACGAGCGCTGGCAGGAGGGCTACGACCTGCTCGTCGAGTCGGGGCTGTCCGAGCCGGGCGGCGATCCGGCCGAGTGGATCACCGACGACCTGGTGCCGGCCGAATGAGCGGCGGGGAGCTCGAGGGCAAGGTCGCGATCGTCACGGGCGGCGCCAGCGGCATCGGGCGGGCCACCGTGCACGCCATGGTGCGCGAGGGCGCGCGCGTGGTCATCGGCGACGTCGACGAGGACGGCGCCCGGCGGGTCGTCGAGGAGGCCGCGGAACAGGGCCACCCGGGGACCGTCGCGGCGGTGCACGCGGACGTCAGCTCGTGGCCGGACGTGCAGGGGCTCGTGGCCCAGGCGGTCGACGCGTTCGGCCGCCTCGACGTCATGTTCAACAACGCGGGCATCCCGGGCGGCTTCCCGCTGCTCGACCACGACCCGGAGAAGCACTATCACCCGGTGATGCGCATCGACCTCGACGGGGTCTACCACGGCATCCTCGCGGCCGCCCGGCAGTTCGTCGCCCAGGGAGGCGGCGGGGTGATCGTCAACACGTCGTCGATCTACGGGCAGAGCGCCGGGGAGCGCGCCTTCACGTACGGCGCGGCGAAGGCGGGGGTGATCTCGTTCACCCGGTCCGCGGCCATGGAGCTGGCCGAGCACGGCATCCGGGTCGTCGCGATCACGCCCGGCAGGGCCCGAACGCCGATCCTCGCCCGGTTCTCGGACGAGCTGAACGCGTTCATGGCGTCCGAGCAGCTGAGGGGGCGGCTGACCGAGCCGGAGGAGATCGCGGAGGTCGTGGCGTTCCTCGCCTCCGACCGCGCCAACGCGATCAACGGCACGGTGGTCAGCGTCGACGACGGCTACATCGCGTTCAAGAACCGGCTGCCGCTGCCGCAGGCGCCGTAGGCCGAGGGCATCGGTGCGAAAGCGCCCTCACGGCGTCTCGCAAGGGCGCTTTCGCACCGACCCGCGCGTGCCCGCGCGTGGCTAGGCCGACAGCGCCGGGATGACCCGCTGCTCGAACAGCTCGACGCCCGAGAGGTCGTAGGCCGACTCGGGGAAGTAGTGGATGGCGTACCCGAGGCCGACCTCGCGCATCGCGGCGAGCCGCTCCGTGACCTGCTCGACCGTGCCGACGAGCCCCTCGCCCGTCGTGAGCTTCTCCATCAGCCCGGCGGTCGCGTCGCCCGTGTACGGCGCCACCCGGGCCTCGATGGCGCGGAGGCGCTCGCGCACGTCCGCCTCGGTCTCGCCGACCACGGTGTTGAAGTTGGCGGAGCGGGTGATCTCGGCGAAGTCACGCCCCAGCCGGTCGGTGTGCCCGCGCAGCACCTCGCTCTTGTGCCGGAAGCCCTCGACCCCGCCGTTGAAGTTGGTGTACGAGGCGTACTCGGCCGCGATCCGCAGCGTGACCTTCTCGCCGGCGCCGGCGATCCAGATCGGGATCCCGCCCTCCTGGATCGGCAGCGGGCGGACGATCGCGCCGTCGGCCTGGAAGTACGCGCCGTCGAGCGTCGCCGATCCGGTGCGCCACGCCTGGGACAGGATCTCGACGCCCTCGCGCAGCGCCCGCAGCCGGTCGGGCACCTCGGGGAAGCCGTAGCCGTACGCCCGCCACTCGTGCTCGTACCAGCCGCCGCCGATGCCCATCTCCACGCGCCCGGCCGAGACGTGGTCGACGGTCGCGGCGACCTTTGCGAGATAGGCGGGGTTGCGGTACCCCATGCAGGTGCACATCTGGCCGAGGCGGATGCGGCTCGTCGAGGCGGCGAACGCCGACATCAGCGTCCACGCCTCGTGCGTGGCCTCGTCGCTCGGCACCGGGGTGGTGTGGAAGTGGTCGTAGACCCACAGCGACTCCCAGGGGCCGGCGTCGGCCCGGACGGCGAGAGACCGCATCGTGCTCCAGTGCGCCGCCGGGTCGATGTCGACCAGGTCGAAGCGCCAGCCCTGCGGGATGAAGATTCCGAATCGCATGCCTCCGAGCGTAGGGCTCCCGCCCCGTGCGCGGGCGGCGTTCAGGACGTCACGACCTCCGCGTGCGGGATCCGCTCGGCCATCACGCGGATCGCGTCGGGGTTCACGTCGACGAGCGTGGCGTGACGGCCGAGCGCCGAGGCGACGGCTCCCGTCGTGCCGCTGCCGGCGAAGAGGTCGAGCACGCGGTCGCCCGGACGCGACGACGCCGCGACGATCCGGCGCAGCACGCCCTCGGGCTTCTGGGTCGGGTAGCCGGTGCGCTCGCGGCCGGAGGTCGGCACGATCGTGTGCCACCACACATCGGTCGGCAGCTTGCCCCGGGCGGCCTTCTCGGCCGTCACGAGCCCGGGCGCCATGTAGGGCTCGCGGTCGACCGCGGAGGAGTCGAACCAGTACCGGTCGGGGTCCTTCACGTACACGAGGATCGTGTCGTGCTTCGTGGGCCAGCGGCTGCGCGACTTGGCCCCGTAGTCGTACGCCCAGATCAGCTCGTTGAGGAAGCAGTCGCGGCCGAACACCGCGTCGAGCAGCACCTTGGCGTAGTGCGCCTCGCGGTAGTCGAGGTGCAGGTACAGCGTGCCGTCGTCGGCCAGCAGGCGCCACGCCTCGGCCAGGCGTGGCTCGAGGAACGCCCAGTAGTCGTCGAAGCGGTCGTCGTAGGTCCGCAGCGCGCCGCGGACCCGCTCGTAGCCGCGACCGTGGAACCCCGCCCAGACGGGTCCGTCCTGTGCAGGACGCAGGACGGGATCGACGGAGACGGCGGAACCGGTGCCGTCTCGGCCGGCTCGGGCCGATCCGTCCGGCGTCGTGCCCGGCGCCGCCGCGTCGGTGCGCAGGGCGCGCTGCGACCGGTGCTCGCGGGTGCGGCCGGTGTTGAACGGCGGATCGAGGTAGACGAGCGAGAACGCGCCGTCGGGCAGCGTGCGGGCGACGTCGAGGTTGTCGCCGTGGTGGATCGCGACCTCGCCGCGCACCGGGGTCGCGGGGCCCTGCGGCGCAGCGGTCAAGGGACCCGGTGCAGCCACGCGTCGGTCGCGAACTTCGACTCGACCAGCGCCTCGGCCTCGGCGTACTCGTCGGGCTGGATCGTGCCCTTGGCGGCGCCCGTGAACTCCTGGAACGACTGGATCAGCCGGTCGATGATCTCGCGGCGGGGCATTCCGGTCTGGCTGCGCAGCGGGTCGACGCGCTTCGCGGCGGACGCGGTGCCCTTGTCGCTGAGCTTCTCGCGGCCGATGCGCAGCACCTGCGTCATGACCTCGCCGTCGATGTCGTAGCTGAGCGTCGCGTGGTGCAGCACCCCGCCGCCCGCCAGGCGCTTCTGGGCGGCGCCGCCGATCTTGCCCGAGGGGCTCGCGATGTCGTTGAGCGGCTGATAGGTCGCATCGATGCCGAGTGAGCGCAGCGCCTGCAGCACCCAGTCGTCGAGGAACGCGTAGGAGTCGGCGAACGTGAGCCCGGCGACCAGCGACGCCGGCACGTAGAGCGAGTAGGTGATGATCTGGCCGGCGCCCATGAGCATCGCGCCGCCGCCGGAGATCCTGCGCACGACCTCGAAGCCGTGCCGGGCGGCGCCGTCCGGGTCGACCTCGTTGCGGTACGACTGGAACGAGCCGATGACGACGGCCGACTCGTCCCACTCCCAGATGCGCAGCGTCGGCTTGCGGAGCCCGGCCCCCACGCGACCGGTGAGCACCTCGTCGAGCGCGAGGTTCATGCGCGGAGACACCGCGGGATCGTCGACGACCTCCCACTCGAAGTCGCTCCACGCGGACGCCGTGACCAGCGCGCGCCGCACCGCGGTGCCGACGGCCTCGGGGGTGAAGCCGAGCAGCTGGGCGCCGTCGGGCAGCGCGGACCGCACGGCCGCGGCGATCGTGGGCACGTCGGCGGTCTCGGGCAGCCCGTTCACAGCGGCGTTGATGTCCAGCAGCGCGTCGTCGGGCTCGAGGAAGAAGTCGCCGGCGAGATGGAACCCGTCGATCCTGCCGTCCGCGACCTCCAGGTCGACGACCACGAGCTTGCCCCCGGGCACCTTGTATTCGCCGTGCATGCCTCCAGCCTAGATCGCACCGAAACACCCGGACACGTCAGGAAACATCCGCGCAACACCCCCAGCACTACGCTCAGCCCATGGGAGACCTGTTCGACGGCTACGGCTCCACCCTCGCGCCGCGCAAGACCGCCCAGGGCATGCCGGCCTTCGACGAGATGTTCGGCCATCCGGCGTCGTCGGGCGACACCGCTGAGGCACGTGCCGCCTACCGCGAGCTTTATCAGGCGCTGGCCCGGATGACCCAGGACGAGCTGCGCGGACGCACCGAGTCGCTCGCGTCGAGCTATCTCGCCCAGGGGGTGACGTTCGACTTCGCCGGCGAGGAGAGGCCCTTCCCCATCGACCCGGTCCCGCGCGTGATCGCGTACGACGAGTGGGCGCACGTGGAGGCGGGCGTGAAGCAGCGCGTGAGGGCCCTGGAGGCGTTCCTCGACGACGTCTACGGACACCGGTACTGCGTGAGCGACGGGCTGCTTCCGGCAGCGCTGATCGCCTCGTCGCAGCACTTCTATCGCCAGGCGGCGGGCATCCAGCCGTCGAACGGGGTGCGGATCCAGGTGGCCGGCATCGACCTGATCCGCGACGAGCACGGCGAGATGCGCGTGCTCGAGGACAACGTGCGGGTGCCGAGCGGCGTCAGCTACGTCATCTCCAACCGCCGGGTGATGGCTCAGACCCTGCCGGAGCTGTTCGTCTCGATGCGGGTGCGCCCGGTGGGCGAGTACCCCAACCGGCTGCTCGCGGCCCTGAAGGCCGCCGCCCCGCCGGGCATCGAGGAGCCCAACGTCGTGCTGCTGACCCCGGGCGTGTACAACTCGGCGTACTTCGAGCACACCCTCCTCGCGCGCCTGATGGGCGTCGAGCTGGTGGAGGGGCACGACCTGACGTGCACCGGCGGCAAGGTGTACATGCGCACGACCCGGGGCCTGCGCAGGGTCGACGTGATCTACCGCCGGGTGGACGACGACTTCCTCGACCCGCTGCAGTTCCGCGCCGACTCGATGCTGGGGGCGCCCGGCCTGATGCTGGCGGCCCGGCTGGGCAACGTGGCGATCTGCAACGCGGTCGGCAACGGCGTCGCCGACGACAAGCTGCTCTACACCTACGTGCCCGACCTGATCCGGTACTACCTGAACGAGGAGCCGGTGCTGAAGAACGTCGACACCTGGCGCCTGGAGGATCCCGGGGCCCTGGAGGAGGTGCTCGACCGCCTCGGCGAGCTGGTCGTGAAGCCCGTGGACGGGTCGGGCGGCAAGGGCCTGGTGGTGGGGCCGGACGCGTCACCCGCCGAGCTCGATCGGCTGCGGCGGCGGCTGATCGCCGATCCGCGCGGCTGGATCGCCCAGCCGGTCGTGATGCTCTCCACGATCCCGACGATGGTGTCGGACGGGATGCGCCCGCGCCACGCCGATCTGCGGCCCTTCGCGGTGAACGACGGCTCGGACGTCTGGGTGCTGCCGGGCGGGCTCACCCGTGTCGCGCTGCCCGAGGGACAGCTGGTGGTCAACTCGAGCCAGGGCGGCGGATCGAAGGACACCTGGGTGGTCGGCGGCACCGCACCCGGCCACGTGGAGTACGGGCAGGGCACGGGCCTCGCCGGCCTGGTGGCCGACCAGGCCGCGACCGTGACCTCGGCGATCCCGGTCGTGTACGAGGAGCAGGACGCGCCGGCGCACTCGCCGCACGATCCGTCCGGCCCGGCGTCGCAGAGCGAGCAGCAGCAGCAGCAGCAGGGTCGCTCACTGCCTGCAGATGGATCGGATGCGGAGGCCGGACCATGCTGAGCCGGATCGCCGAGTCCCTGTTCTGGATCGGCCGGTACATCGAGCGCAGCGACGGCACCGCGCGCATCCTGGACGTGCATCTGCAGCTGCTGCTCGAGGACCCGTGGATCGACGAGGACACCGCGTGCAGGTCGCTGCTGGCGGTGATGGGCGCGCCCGCCCCGCCGGGGACCGGGACCGTGCGCCGCGGGGACGTGCTCGAGCACCTGGCGGTGGACCGCACGACGGCGCCGAGCATCGCCTACTCCCTGAGCGCGGCGCGGGAGAACGCCCGCCGGGCACGGGAGATCGTGTCCACGGAGCTGTGGGAGTGCCTCAACACGACCCGCGCCCAGATGCCGCGACGGCTGCAGGCCGAGAAGGCGCACGACTTCTTCCAGTGGGTGCGCAAGCGCGCGGCCCTCACCGTGGGGATCGCCGACTCGTCGACGAGCCGAGACGAGTCGTGGCAGTTCTTCACGCTGGGCCGCAGCATCGAGCGGACCGACATGACCGCCCGTCTTCTCGCGACGCGGTCGCTGACCGAGGCATCCGGGCCGTCGTGGACGACGATCCTCCGCTCGTGCGGCGCGTACGAGCCGTACCTGCGCACCTATCGACGGATGCCCAGCGCGAAGAACGCCGCCGAGTTCCTGCTGCTGGACCGGCTGTTCCCTCGGTCCATCATCTTCTCGATCTCGCAGGCCGAGCAGTGCATGAGCGCGATCGACCCCGTCGCCGACCGCGTCGGCCACTCGAACGCGGTGCTGCGCGCGCTGGGCCGCATCCGCAACGACCTGGAGTACCGGCCGACGGAGGAGATCCTGGGCGAGCTGCCCGAGCACATGGAGCGGGTGCAGCAGGTGACGCGCGAGGCGTCGGAGGCCATCCGGCAGCGCTTCTTCCCGACGCAGGCGGAGACGACGTGGATCGGAGAGCTGTCGTGAACCGGTCTCGCGAGAGGAGACGGACGTGAAGCGCCTGCGGATCGAGCACGAGACCGGCTTCCGCTACGCCGGAGCGGTGACCGCGTCCTACAACGAGGCGCGGATGCTGCCGGGCGTGACCGACAGCCAGTTCGTGCTGTCGTCCGGGCTCGACATCCATCCGGCGGCCGCCGTGAACGCCTACGTCGACTACTTCGGCACGCGCGTGACGTCGTTCGACGTGCTGTCGCCGCACGAGGAGCTGAGGATCGTGTCGCGCAGCCTGGTGGAGGTGAGACCGCGCCCGGTGCGGCATCCGGACATCACGTGGGACCGGCTCGCTGCCGACGCGGATCGGTCGATCGACACGGTCGAGCTGCGCGGGCAGACCGACCGCACTCGGCCGCACGCCGAGGTGGCCGAGATCGCGCGGGTCATCGCCGACCGCCACGACAACCCGAGCGAGGCGGCCCAGGAGATCGCCGCGGCCATCGGAGAGGCGGTGGAGTACATGCCCGGCGTGACCGGGGTGCAGTCCACCGCCGCGGAGGCGTGGGAGGCGCGCAAGGGCGTCTGCCAGGACATCACGCACATCGCGCTCGGAGCGCTGCGTTCCGTCGGCGTGCCCGCCCGCTACGTGTCCGGCTACCTGCACCCGCGACCGGACGCCGACATCGGCGAGCCCGTCACGGGCGAGTCCCACGCGTGGATCGAGTGGTGGGCCGGCGGATGGCAGGGCTGGGACCCCACGAACGGCGTCGAGATCGGCGACCGCCACGTGAGCGTCGGGCACGGCCGCGACTACAACGACGTGCCGCCGCTGCGCGGCGTGTACGCCGGGCCGTTCAAGAGCGAGCTCTACGTCACGGTCACCATCACCCGCGAGGCCTGACCCGCCGGCGCGCGCTCGCTTCCTCCGCCTGAGAGCGGGCGAATCGGTCGAGAACGGCGAGGATCCGCCCGAGGACGACCGTCGCGGGCCGATCTGCCCGCGCGGGGCGGGGCGCCGCCCGGATTTCCGCACGCCGAAAAACGCGGGCGCGGTGCCGCGGGCGCGGTGCTTCACTGACGCTGGCCGCCCGCACGCCCGGCGGCCTGCGACCGGCGTCGACAGGGGCGCCGCGGGCAGCGAACCGGCCGACGACGGTCCGGTCGGACAGCAACTCAGTGTGGAGGTACCGCGATGACGATGGAAGCCCTGCTCGATCCCACCGGGATGGACGAGCGATCCGATGAGAGCACGCTCTCGCCCCGGCCGACGAGCCTGCGCGGGCTCTCGGTCGGCCTGCTCGACAACACCAAGGTGAACGCCACACAGCTGCTGGAGGAGATCTCGAAGCTCCTGAAGGAGCAGTACGGGGCGGGCGCCGCCCGGCTCTACACCAAGGACTACTTCGGCACCCCGGTGAAGGAGGAGCTGCTCGAGCAGATCGTGGCCGACTCCGACATCGTCGTGACCGCGGTCGGCGACTGCGGCTCGTGCAGCGCGGCCACCGTGGCCGACGGCATCCTGTTCGAGCGCGCCGGCGTGCCGACCGTCAGCATCGTGTCCTCGGCGTTCTACCCGTCGGGGCAGGCGATGGCGACGGTGCAGGGCTTCCCCGGCTTCGACTTCGCCGCGGTGCAGCACCCGATGGCGAGCCTGTCGGGCGACGAGGTGCGCGAGCGCGCCCGTCAGGTGGTCCCGGAGATCGTCCGCATCCTGGGCGTCGAGGACTGAGGGGACACGCAGATGAGCACGATCACCGACTCCCCGGCCGAGGTCGACGCCGACCAGGTGCGCGAGGCGCAGGAGCACTACTGGGTGAACGAGTGGACGGACGGCCTGCCGGTCGTCCCCGTCACCGAGTCGCTGCTGCAGGACTTCCTCGCGACCACGACGCGCGCCCCCGACGAGGTGCTGTTCCGCATCGCGCACCTGAACCGCGACATGACGGTGCGTCTCGCCGCGATCAACGCCGCGCTCGCGGGCTGCCGTCCCGAGTACTTCCCGGTGGTGGTCGCCGCCTGGGAGGCGATCGCGAAGGAGCCGCACCCGGCCCGCGGCATCTGGCAGTCCACCACCGGCACCGCGCCGTTCCTGGTGCTGAACGGACCGGCCCGCGAGCAGCTCGGCGTCAACAGCCGAGGCAACATCTACGGCTCGGGTCACCGCGCCAACGCGACGATCGGACGGGCGATCCGGCTCGGCTGCATCAACGTGTTCGGCCTGCGCCCGCACAAGCTCGACCAGGCCACCCAGGGCAACCCCTCGAAGTACTCGGCGCTGATCGGCGAGAACGAGGAGCAGAGCCCGTGGCCCGGCCTGCACACCGAGTCGGGCTTCGAGGCGTCCGACAGCGTGGTCACCGCCTTCGTGATCCGGTCGGTGCTGCACATCGAGGCGCGGCACACGATGACGCCCGAGCAGCTCGCTCTCGACTTCGTCGACAGCATCTGCCGCACGGGTGCGCTCATCCACGAGTACACCAGCGCCCTGCTGGTGCTGGTGCCCGAGCACGCCCAGCTGTTCGCCGACGCCGGCTGGTCGAAGGACGACCTGCGCGAGTTCGTCTTCGCACACGCCCGGCGCTCGCGCGACGAGCTCGCCGCGGTGGGCAAGGACGCGCTGTCGCACAAGACGCGGTGGCGCCTCTCGGCGGTGCATCCCGACTCGATGCCCGACACGGCCAGCGGCACGGACGCCCCGGACGACGTGGCCCTGCTGAGCGATCCGTCGTCGGTGCAGATCGTCGTGGCGGGCGCCGACAACGCGGGGGTGTCGAGCGTGGTGGAGATCTTCACGCTGAACCCGCCGCGGCAGAACCCGTTCTCGAACAGCAAGGTCGAGGCGGGCTGACCGGACGACGCCCGCGAAGCGGCCCCCTCCCACTCATCGGGAGGGGGCCGCTTCCGTTCATGGGAAGATCCGGATGCGCCCGGTTTCCGCTGAGTGAAACCATCCGGAACGGGCCGTCGCGCCGTTGCGATATTGGCGACGGAGCCCCGCGATGAGGCGGGCCGCCCGATCCAGGAGGAGTTCGACGATGACCTCACCTTTCCCCCGTGACCGCCGTGCGCGCCTGCGCGCCGTGGTCGGCACCGGCCTCGCCGCCGCGGCGCTCGCGCTCTCGGCCTGCGCGGACGGGGGTGGTGCAGCGTCATCCGGCGGCGACCCGGGCTCGGGCGACCCGGTGGCGCTCACGTACGTGAGCTTCCTGCCGCTCGAGTCGCTCACCTTCGCGCCCGAGATGATGGCCGACGCGGGGGGCTTCTTCGAGAAGCACGGTCTGGACGTCACGCTGGAGCCCGTGAACGGCACGCCGGTCGCCATCCAGAGCGTGCTGGGCGGCGCCGCGCAGGTGACACGTCTCAGCACGGTCGACTCGATGCCCCCGATGGTGGACGGCCAGCCCATCACGGCCGTCGGCACCATGATGCACAACAGCATCCTGCAGGTCGTGTCGCACGAGTCGAACCCGATCGAGTCGGCCGCCGACCTGGAGGGCACCACGCTCGGCATGGGCTCGGTCGGGGGCACGAGCGAGAAGATGCTCGACCTCGCCCTGGCCGATGCCGGCGTCGACCCCGAGTCGGTCGACCGCCAGGTGGTCGGCGTCGGGCCCGCCACCTTCGACCTCGTGCGGGCGGGCCAGCTCGACGGCTACATCGTGAGCCTCGACACCGCCGAGGCGATCGCCGCGGCGAACGACGACGCCGTCACCAGCCCCGCCGGGCTCGACGGCACGCCCGACGTGCAGACGTACGTGGCGACGCCCGAGTACCTCGAGCAGAGCCCCGAGACCGTGAAGGCGTTCCTCGCCGCCATCAAGGAGGCGGTGCAGTTCATGATCGACGACGAGGATCTCGACGAGACCCTCGAGATCCTGCGCAGCAAGTACAGCTTCGCCAACCTGCAGGACGACGCGATCGCGAAGGCGGCTCTCGAGACGCTGCGCACGACCGCGTGGATCGGCGACGGCTCGACCCCGCTGCTGCAGAACAGCATGGACGAGTGGACCGGATCCTACGAGATCCTCAACGGCGCCGGGATGGTCGACGACGGCGACCCCACCCAGTGGATCGAGCTCGACCTGGTCGAGTGACCGGGCCCGACCTAGGGTGACCACGGGGATCCCGCGCGACGACGCCGCGGGTCCCCACCCATCCGGGGCGACGAGGCCCCGACACCTCGGAGGCGACGATGCTGAAGATGCACGAGATGACAGACGCCGACCCCGAGCCGGGAGGCGGCTCGGCCGGCGCGGCTCCGGCGGGCGGGGCGGCGGCGAAGCCGGAGGTGCCGCGCTCGATCGATCGCGCGCTGTCCGTCATCGACACCTTCCGGCACGACCGCACACGGCAGACGCTGTCGGAGATCAGCCGCCACGCCGGCCTGCCGATCGCGACCACGCACCGCATCGTCGACCGTCTCACGGCCTGGGGAGCCCTCGAGCGCGAGCGAGACGGGCGCTACCACGTGGGGCTGCGGCTGTGGGAGGTGTCGACCCTCGCGCCGCGCTCCATGGCGCTGTCGCGCGTGGCGCGGCCCTTCATGCACGACCTGTACGAGATCACGCACTACAGCGTGCACCTCGCCATCCGGGAGGGGCTCGAGGTGGTGTTCGTGGAGCGCTTCCACAGCCCGAAGCAGGTGCTGCACCGCGGACGCGTGGGCGGGCGGCTGCCGATGTACATGTCGGCCACCGGAAAGGTGCTGCTCGCCTATGCGCCGCCGGCCGAGCGCGAGGAGACCATCCGCGCGCTCGCCGACGCCGACGACGCGCTGCCGTCGCTCGACGAGGTGCACCACGAGCTCGCGCAGGTGCACGCGCAGGGGTTCGCGACCAGCGGCCCCGAGCTCAACCCCGAGTACCGGGCGGTCGCGGCCCCGATCATCGCCCCGGGCGGCGCGGTGATCGCGTCGCTGTCGCTCGTGGTCCGCTACGAGGACACCGCCGAGCGGGACGCCGTGCACCTCGTGCGCGTCGCGGCCGGCGGCATCAGCCGCGCCCTCGCCGGGCGGCGCTGACCGGTCGCCCAGACCCTTTCCGCTCGTCGAAAAGGCGGGCGCATCCCCTCTCCCACCCCGATTCACTGACAAAGCCGGCGGCACCGACGCCCCGGCGAACGAGACGCCGCCGACGGCGGCTCACACCAGAAGGGCGACCCTCGACGATGAGCATCACCCAGAACGCGGACGTGCCGTCCGCCGCGGCGACCGCCACGCCGCGGCTGCGGATCCGCGGCCTCGGCAGAGACTTCCACACCCGTTCCGGCACGACGCACGCGGTCTCGGGCGTCGACCTCGAGATCCAGCGCGGAGAGTTCGTCGCGCTGATCGGTCGATCGGGCTGCGGCAAGACGACCATCCTGCGCATGATCGGCGGCCTGCTCGCGCCGACCGCCGGATCCATCGAGGTGGACGGCAACGGCCTGTGGCGCGACGGCTTCGTCGACTCCTCGGTCATCACCAAGCTCGGCTTCGTGTTCCAGGAGAGCAACCTGTTCCCCTGGTTCTCGGTGCTCGACAACATCGCGCTGCCGCTCAAGCTGCGCGGCGTCGACAAGAGGACCCGCCGCGCCCGCGCGGCGGAGCTCGCCGAGCTGGTCGGCCTCGCCGGCTTCGAGAAGTCGTACCCGCGCGAGCTGTCCGGCGGCATGCGCCAGCGCGCCTCGATCGCCCGCGCGCTCAGCGTGGAGCCCGACATGCTGCTGATGGACGAGCCGTTCGGCGCGCTCGACGCCCTCACCCGCGAGAAGATGAACCTCGAGCTGCAGCGCATCGCGCTCGAGACGCAGGCGACCGTGGTGTTCGTCACGCACGACATCCCCGAGGCCGTCTTCCTCGCCGACCGGGTCGTGCACCTCACGCCCCGCCCCGGACGCATCCGGCAGATCGTCGACGTGCCGTTCGACAAGCCGCGTTCCATCCACCTGCAGACCGAGCCGGCGTTCAACGACATCGTCCGCAAGCTGCGCAGCGACATCGACGAGGAATACTGAGATGAACCGTCGCAAGCTCATGCGGATCCTGCCGTGGGTCACGACCCCCGGCCTCGTCGTGCTGCTGCTGGTCGCCTGGCAGCTGGCCGTCACGATCGGCGGCGTCAACTCGCTGATCTTCCCCTCGCCGCTCGACGTGTCCGTCGCGGGCGTCCAGATGCTCGGCGAGCCGGACACGTGGGAGAACGTCGGCCTGACCGTGACGGCCATCGTCACCGGCTTCCTGATCGCGGTCGTCACCGGCGTCCTGGTCGGCGTGGTCCTCGGCAAGATCCCGTGGCTCGAGGTGAGCCTGCGGCCCCTGATCGTGATCAGCCAGGTCGTGCCGAAGGTCGCCTTCGTGCCCCTGTTCGTGATCTGGTTCGGCTTCGGCATCACCTCCAAGATCGTCCTCGCCACGCTGCTGGCGTTCTTCCCCGTGATGCTGAACGTGCTGCTGGGCGTGCGCTCGATCGAGCGCGGCCAGCGCGAAGTGATGCAGAGCCTCAACGCCAACCGCATCCAGACGTTCAGCCAGCTCGAGATGCGCGGCATCATGCCGTACCTGTTCGCCGGCATGGAGGTCGCGATCGTGCTGGCCACCATCGGCGCGATCGTGGGCGAGTACATCGGCGGCAACCGCGGCCTCGGGGCCATGGTCGTCACGGCGATGAACGCGCTCGACTCGCCGCGCATGTTCGCGATCATCGGCCTGCTGTCGGTGATCGGCCTCGGCCTGTACCTGATCGTGAACGAGTCGAAGAGGTTCTTCATCCCGTGGCACGAGTCGGTGTACACGCAGCGGGAGCTGGCGGTTGCCTGACCTGGAGGTGCGCAACCCGAGCCGCCGCTCGGAGGTCGTCGGCACGGTACGGGAGGCGTCGGCGGCCGACGTCGACGCCGCCGCCCGCGCCGCCGCCGCCGCGCAGCGCGGGTGGGCCGCCGAGCCCGCCGCGGCGCGGGCGGACGCCCTCGTACGGGCCGCCGCGCGCATCGAGGCCTCCGCCGACGAGCTGGGCGTCCTGCTCGCCCGCGAGGCCGGCGTGCCGGTCGCGGAGGCGACGCGCGAGGCGGGCGGAGCGGCCCACCTCCTGCGCGCGGCGGCCGAGCTGGCAGCGACGCTGGACCACGCGGACGAGCACGACACGGCCGGGGGCGGCCGCATCCGGGTGGGACGGCGTCCCCTCGGCGTGGTCGCGGGCATCGTGCCGTGGAACGCGCCGCTCGGCCTCGCGGCGCAGAAGGTGGGGCCGGCCCTCGTGGCGGGCAACGCCGTGATCGTCAAGCCGTCGCCGCTCGCGCCGCTCGCCGTCACCCGGCTGCTCGGCCTGCTGGCCGGGGAGCTGCCCGAGGACCTCCTGTCGGTGGTCAACGGCGCGGGCGAGACCGGGTCGGCCCTCATCGCGCATCCGGTGGTGCGGAAGGTGTCGTTCACCGGCGGCGGCGAGACCGCTCGGCACATCATGCGCGCCGCGGCCGACCGGCTCACGAGGGTGCACTTCGAGCTCGGCGGCAACGACCCCGCGGTCGTGCTCGACGACGCCGACCTCGACCTCGCCGCCGAACGCATCGCGCAGACGGCGTTCCGGCGGGCCGGCCAGATCTGCTACGCCGTGAAGCGGGTCTACGTGCCCGAGCGCGCGGCCACCGACTTCACCGACCGGCTGCGCGCGCGCGTCGACGCGCTCGCGATCGGCGACGCCGTCGACCCCCGCACCACGATGGGGCCGGTGAACAACGCGCGGCAGTTCGAGAGCGTCTCGGCGCTGGCGGAGCGCACCCGGCGGGCGGGACGCAGCGTGCTGGAGCTCGGCGCGCCCGTCGACGAGACGCCCTGGGAGGACGGCTGGTACCTGCGGCCGGCTCTCGTGCCCGACGCCGACCACGGCGACGAGCTGGTCACGGTCGAGCAGTTCGGGCCGCTGCTGCCGGTCGTGTCCTACCGGTCGGAGGACGACGCGATCGCGATGGCCAACGACAGCGAGTACGGCCTCGGCTCGTCGGTCTGGTCCGCCGACCCCGACCACGCGTTCGCCGTGGCGTCGCGGATCGAGGCCGGCGTGACGTTCGTCAACGGCCACGTGCTCTCGCCCGACGCGTTCCGGCTCGTGCCGTTCGGCGGCGTGAAGCAGTCGGGCATCGGGTGGGAGAACTCCCCCGCGGGCCTCGACGAGTACCTCGAGTTCCACAGCATCGACGTGCACCCCGTGCCCCCTGCCCGTTAGGAGACGCCCGCCCTCATGGCACCGGTAGACGACGACCGGCTGAACGCGGCCGAGCTGTTCCTGCGCGCGCTCGAGGCGCACGGCGTGACGCACCTGTTCGCCAACCTCGGCAGCGACCATCCGGCGTTCATCGAGGCGCTGGCAGCACGACACGAGGCGGGGGTGACGCGGCCGGCGGTCATCCTCTGCCCGCACGAGTTCACCGCCCTGTCGGCGGCGCACGGCATGGCGCTCGCCACCGGCGCCCCGCAGGCGGTGCTCGTGCACAACGACGTCGGCACGGCGAACCTCGGCGGCAGCGTGCACAACGCGGCCCGCGCCGAGGTGCCCGTGCTGATCTTCGCCGGGCTCACGCCGTACACGACCGACGGGGAGCTGCCCGGCAGCCGCAACGCGCCGGTCAACTTCAAGCAGGACGTGCCCGACCAGCACGCGCTCGTGCGCCCGTACGCGAAGTGGATGTACGACCTGCGCACGGCGCAGCACACGGAGAGGGTGGTGCACCGCGCGCTGCAGATCGCCCGCAGCGCGCCCGCGGGGCCCGTGTACGTCACGGGGGCGCGCGAGGTGCTGGCCGAGACGGCGCCGTATCGCGCGCTCGACCCGGGGCACTGGGCGCCCGTCGCCCCCTCCGCCGCCGACGCGGCGTCGCTCGAGCGGATCGTCGCCGACCTGCTGTCCGCCGAGCGGCCGCTCGTGGTGACCTCGCACCTGGGGCGCGACACCGACGCGGTGCGGCTGCTCGTCGAGCTCGCCGAGCGGCTGGTGCTGCCGGTGGTCGAGCCGTCGAGCTCGAACCTGAGCTTCCCCGCGACGCACCCGCTGCACGCGGGGTACGCGTTCGACGACGTCGTCGCGGATGCCGACGTCGTGCTGGTGCTCGACTCGGACGTGCCGTGGGTGCACACCCGCCACCGCCCGGCGGACGACGCGCGCGTGCACTACGTCGACGCCGACCCCCTGAAGTCGCAGCTGCCGTTCTGGAACATGCCCGCGCAGCACGTGGTCGGCGCCGACGGCGCGACGGTGCTGCGGCAGCTGCTCGACGCCACCGCGGCCCGGCCGCTCGCGTTCCCCGAGCGGGAGCGGCGCGAGCAGCGGGCGGCCCGGCTGCGTGCGCGCCGGGATGCGGACGCGCGAGCCGCCCTCGACGCCGCGCCCGGTCTCACCCCCGCCCGGGTGGCGGCGATCGTGTCCGACGAGCTCGACGACGACGTGATCGTGCTCAACGAGACCATCACCGCGAACGACACCGTCCACGTCCACGTGCCGCGCATCCATCCGGGAACGCGTTACGGCAACCGCGGCACGTCGCTCGGCTGGATCGGCGGCGGCGCGATCGGGATCGCCCTCGCGCATCCCGGTCGCCGCATCGTCGCCCTGGTCGGCGACGGCACCTACCAGCTGTCCGTGCCGTCGTCCACGTACTGGGTCGCGCAGCGCTACCGGACGCCGTTCGTGACGGTGATCCTCGACAACGGCGGATGGAACGCCACGAAGCAGAGCCTGCAGGGGCAGTTCGCCGGGGGCGTCGCCGACACGTCGGACCGCTACTGGGTGAACCTCGGCCAGCACACCGACCTCGCGGGCATCGCGAGCGCGGCGGGCGGCGCATGGGGCGCCGTCGTCACCGAGGTCGAGCAGCTGGCCCCGGCGCTGCGCGAGGCGCTCGCCCAGGTCGAGCGGGGCCGCGCGGCGGTGATCGACGTGCGCATGCCGGCGATCACCGCCCAGGCCGACTGAGACCGTCCGCGCGCCCGCCCGGGGCCGGCGTCGGGCCCGGGCCCCGCCCTACGCGTGCGCGACAGCGACGGGCGCGTCGGCGGCGAGATCGGTGCCGAGATAGACCCCGTCGGCGCGCAGTCGCGCCTGCAGCTCGGCGATGTCCACGTCGCCGACCGCCACGCCCGCGGCGAGCGCGATCGCGGCGGCGGTGCCGGCCGCCTGGCCCATCGCGAAGCACGGTCCGGTGACGCGGCCGGACGACTGCCCGCCCTGCGTCATCGACGCGCAGCGCCCCACCACGAAGAGGTTCTCGACCTTCTGCGGCACGATCATCCGGTACGGCAGCTGGTGGAAGCCTCGGCTGTCCTCGGCGCGGGGGAAGAGGAACTGCACGTCGCCCTGCACGTGGGCCTCGGTCGGCCACCCGTTCACGCCGATGGTGTCGGGGAAGTCCACGCAGTCGAGCACGTCGTCCTGGGTCAGCTGGTACTCCCCCACGATCCGCCGCGTCTCGCGGATGCCGATCTGCGGCGCGATGTCGACCACGTACGAGCCTTCGAACCCGGGGGTGTTCTGCCGGATGAACGCGAAGACGTCCTTCACCTGCTGGCGACCCTGCAGCTCGCCGCGGGTGAGCTGGTGCACGTCGACGCCGTCGACGGCGGTGCCGTCCTCGTTGCTGAGCTGCGTGACGTTCGAGCGCCACTCGATCGGATTGCGCTGCGGCCGCACGATCGGCTTCTTGCGCGGGAAGGTGTGGGTGCCGGCGGCCTCGGCCGCCTCCATCCGCTCGCGCACCGTCCGCCAGGCGGGGCCGGCCGCTGCCGGGTCGACGCCGTTGATGCGGAACATGATCGACGGGTAGAGCAGCCGCTCGGCCCGCTCGTAGGGCGCCCCCGCCCAGGCGGCGACGTCTCCGTCGCCGGAGCCGTCGACGAAGATGCGCCCGCGCACGGCCTGGCGACCCGACTTCGACTCGAGGACGACGGCGCCGATCCGCCTCTCGTCGGCCATGACGACGTCGACCGCGGACGCGTGGAACAGGATGTCGGCGCCCGCGTCGACGACCATCTCGTCGGCCACGATCTTGTAGGCCGAGATGTCGAAGGACACCGCCATGATGCGGTCCTCGATCGTCAGGTGGGGCTCGTTGATGCCGTCGATCGCCTCGAGCCTCTCGACGAGCTCGTCGGTGTAGCCGCGCACGACCCGCAGATCCTCGCCGTGCACGCGCGCGTGCAGGCCGCAGAAGGTGGACAGGCCGCCCATGGTGCCGGCGCCGCCGAAGAACCCGTAGCGTTCGACGATCAGCGTGGACAGCCCCTGTCGCGCGGCGGCGATCGCGGCGAACAGGCCCGCGGGGCCGCCGCCGATCACGACGACGTCGTACTCGCCGATGACGGGGACCTCGGCGGCGGGCAGGTGGATCGTGCCGGTCATGGCACCTCCTTCGTTCGGTTCAGGTCGGGGACGATGTCTCCCGTCGGTCGGGCGAGACGGCCGCGTTCCCGGCCGACGTGAGACATGGATGCGGGCTATCCGGCCGCGAGCGCCGGGTCGCCCTCGCGCTCGCAGAGGCCCGCGTCGCGGCGGGCGCAGAGCACGGCGCCGCAGCTGAGGGGCTGCACGAGCTCCTCGTACTGGTCGAGCAGGCCGCCGCCCGTGTCGCGGTCCTCCGGGGGCTCGAAGGGAGCTCGCGCCGCCAGCTCCGCGGGGTCGACCAGCAGGTCGAGGGTGCCGCGGGCGAGGTCGATCTCGATGGGGTCGTCGTCGCGCACCTTGCCGAGGGGGCCGCCGGCCGCCGCCTCGGGCGAGACCTCCCCGACCGTGACGCCCTGGTTCACGAGGCCGCTGAACTGCCCGTCGGTGACGAGCGCGACGCTGTGCTGCAGCCCGCGGGCGTGCAGCGCGAAGATGAACGCGCTGGTCATACCCATGCCCGGCGCGCCCTGCACGCCGATGCCGCGGATGACGGCGACGTCGCCCTCGCGCAGGCGTCCGCTCGAGATGCCCGCGATGGCCTCCTCGCGGTTGCCGAACACGCGCGCGGGGCCGGTGAAGCGGCGGGGGCCGGGATCGGGCACGGGCCGCTTGGCCACCGCACCGCCGGGCGCCAGGGTGCCGCGCAGCACGGTGATGGCCGGGTCGGTGCCGAACGGGTCGTCGAGCGAGCGGATCACCTCGCCGTCGGCGGACGGCGCCGCCGCCGCCCGCTCGGCGATCGTGTCGCCCGTCACGGTGAGCTGGTCGCCGTCGAGCAGGGGCAGCAGCTCGCGCAGCACGGTGGCGGCGCCGCCGGCGTCCTCGAACTGCTCGGTGAGCGCCGGGCCGTTCGGTCGCACCGATGCGAGAAGCGGCGTCTCCCGTCCGAGCGTGCGGAACTCCTCCCAGACGTCGACCTCGACGTGCGCCTCGATCGCGATGGCCTGCAGGTGCTTGATCGTGTTGATCGACCCGCCCACCGCGAGCATTGCGCGGACGGCGTTGCGGATCGACCCGGCCGTGATGATGCTCCGCGGCCGGATGTCCTCCTGGAGCGCGTTCACGAGGGCCGCGGCCGAGCGGCGCACGCTGTCCCACATGCGCTCCCCGTTGGCGCGCACGGGCGCGGAACCGGCGACCGCCAGGCCGATCGTCTCGGCGATGATGTGCATCGAGTTGGCGGTCGCGAGGCCCGCGCAGACGCCGGGGCCGAGGATCGCGTCGTCGGCCAGCTCCTCCAGGTCGGCGGTCGGCCCGCCCGTGACCGCCGCCTTCGAGGCGAGCAGGAAGACCTCCTCGACGTCCGCCTCGCGCCCCTCGGCGAGGCCCGAGTGCTGGTAGCCGCACGGGATCACCACGGTCGGGATGTCCAGCCGCCCGGCGGCCATGAGGTGCCCGGGCGTGGTCTTGTCGCACGACGACAGGCAGATCATCGCGTCGAGCTTGGCGCCCTCGACCGCCGCCTCGATGTCGTCGACGATCAGGTCGCGGCTGGGCAGGATGTACCGTCCCGCGCGTCCCGCGCTCGTGACGAAGTCGGACGGCGCGATGGTGCGGATCTCGAACGGGATGACGCCGAGCTCGCGCAGCTCCCGCTTGAGGACGGGAACGATGTCGTCGAGGTGCGCGTAGCAGGCGGCCAGGTCGCTCGAGGTGTTGACGATCGCGACCTTCGGCAGCGTGAGGTCCTCCACCGGGATGCCCAGCGATCGCCAGTGCGCGCGGCGGGCGATGCCGAGCGCCGAGGTCGGCGGCAGGTTGCTGCGCATGTCGCGCCCTGTGAATCCCGGCACGTGTGCCCTCCCTCTTCGTCGAGGCCGCCGCGTGCACGCGACGGTGGACCCATCCTTCCCGTCCCGTCGCCGACGTCGAGGCGCCGTTTCCGGTCAGCGGAAGCGGGCCGGGCTCAGCGGCGGGCGGCGACCCGGTCGTCGTCGAGGTCGTCGTCCTCGTCGTCGACCAGGCGGATCGGCGTGGTCTCGGCCGCCTGGTCGCTGAACTCCTCGGGGGTGACGATGGGCTGCGCGCGCGTGATGATCGAGATCGGGCGCGTCTCGTCGAGCTCGAACCGGAACCGGGTCTCGTCGCGCCGGTGCAGGCGGCCGGACGCGGTGACCCAGATGAGGCCGATGGCGCACGCCGCCAGGCCGCCGGCCGCTCCCACGAGGAGGGCGGTGCGCGGGCCGAACTCGGAGGCGACCCAGCCGACCACCGGCGCCCCCAGGGGCGTGCCGCCCATCAGGATCGCCACGTAGAGCGCCATGACGCGACCGCGCAGGCTCGCGTCGGTGGTGGTCTGCACGTAGCCGTTCGCGGTGGTCAGCGTGGTGACCGTGGTGAACCCGACGAACACGAGGCAGATCGCGTACGCCCAGTAGACGGGCATCGTCGACGAGATGATCGTGACGACGCCGAAGGCCCCCGTCGCGACGATCACCACGCGCAGGCGCGCGCGGGCCCGCCGCGCGGCCAGCAGCGCCCCGGCGAGAGATCCGATCGCGAGGATCGAGCTGAGCAGGCCGAAGCCGTCGGCCTCCTCGCCGAACTCGAGCGCCATGGTGGACGCGAAGATCGGGAAGTTCATCGCGAGCGCGCCCATCAGGAACACCATCGCGAAGACGACCAGCAGGTCGGGGCGCCGCGCGACGTAGCGGAAGCCGTCGGCGAGGCGGGTCGAGGCCGTGTCCATCGTGCGCGGGATGAGCTCGCCGGTGCGCAGCGCGAGGAGCGCGACGATCATGCCGAGGTACGTGAGGGCGTTGATGAGGAAGACCCAGCCGGTGCCGACCGCGACGATGAGCAGGCCGGCGACGGCGGGGCCGAACATCCGGGCGCCGTTGAACGAGGCGGCGTTCAACGCCACCGCGTTGGAGGCGTTCTCGCGCGCCACGAGGTCGGACACGAACGCCTGCCGGGCCGGGTTGTCGAAGGCCACCACCAGGCCCATCGCGAGCGCGAAGCAGTACATCAGCGGCAGCGTCATGACGTCGAGCAGCAGGAGCGTGCCGATGCCGATCGACAGGGCGAGCAGCGCGACCTGCGTGACGATCAGGATGCGCCGGCGGTCGAACCGGTCGGTCACCCAGCCCGACCAGCCGACGAGCACGAGCGGCGGCCCGAACTGCAGCGCCATCGTGACGCCCATCGCGCCGGCGTCGTTGTCGGTCAGCTGCGTGAGCACGACCCAGCTCTGCGCGGTGGACTGCATCCACGAGCCGATGTTGGAGACGAGCGCGCCGATGAACCAGACGCGGAAGTTGAACGACGAGAAGGACCGGAACATCGCGCTCATCGCTCGATGACCTCCAGGATGATCCGCGCGGCGTCGCGCAGCGTGGCGCGGTCCTCGGCGGGCACCTCGGCGAGGAGGCGGGCCAGCCACTCGTCGGGACGGTGCACGGTCTCGTCGATCACGGAGCGGCCCGACTCGGTGATCTCGATGTTGACCTTGCGGCGATCCGCCTCGTCCGGCCGGCGCGTGAGGTAGCCCTCCTCCTCGAGGTGGTTGACGGTCCTGTTCATGGACGGGGCCGTCACGCCCTCGCGCTCGGCGAGCGTCGTGAGCGTGTGCGGGCCGTGCAGCTTCAGCGCCACGAGCACGGCGAACTGCCCGTCCGACATGGTCTTCACCGCGCGCTGCTGGCGCAGGCGTCGCGCCAGGCGGAACGTGGCCGAGCGGATCTCGGAGGCGTCGGAGGAGAGGTCAGGCATATATCCTTATCCTAACTCATTAGTTCTGGTAAGGATCTGTCGGCCGTCTCCCGACCACGTCGTGGGGGCGGACGCACCTCGGAGGACGACGTGGGCCCCGCCCGCTCGACCTCGTTCGGCGGGGAGGGTGACAGGATCGGGCCATGCCCTCCGACCACGATCACCCGGACGCGCGCTCCCGCTCGGAGGAGCGGACCTTCGCCGACGACCACGGCGTCGAGATCGTCTACGACGTGCACCCGGCCTCGGCCCCCACGACGGACGCGCCGCGCGGGGTCGTGCAGCTGCTGCACGGCGTCGGCGACCACGCCGGCCGCTACGCCGCCGTGATCGGGGCGCTCACGGCGGCCGGCTTCACAGTGTACGCCGACGACCACCGCGGCCACGGCCGCACGGGCATGCGGCAGCACGGCGGCGACGCGTCGCGGCTCGGTCGCCTGGGCGTCGGCGGCCTCCCCGCGGCGGTCGAGGCCTGCTGGCGCCTCACCCGCGTCATCCGGGACGATCACCCGGGCGTCCCGCTGATCCTGCTCGGGCACTCGTGGGGGTCCTTCCTCGCGCAGATGCTGCTCGACCGCCATCCCGACGCCTACGACGCGGCGATCCTCACCGGGTCGGCGCTGCGCACGCCCCTGTCGTTGAACGCCGCACCGCTCAACGCGCGGTGGAAGGGACCGGACGCGCTGGGCACGGAGTGGCTGTCGACCGACCCCGCCGTCGGGCGGGCGTTCCTCGACGACCCCCTCACGACGACCACACCGCTCCTGCGCCTGTTCGGCCCGGTCGACGCCGCGCGCCTCTACGGCCGCCCCCGGCGGGGCCTGCGCGCGGCCGCCGGGCACGACGTGCCCGTGCTGCTGATGGTGGGGCGGGACGACCCGGTCGGCGGCCCCCTCTCGGTGCACCGCCTCGCCCGGGCCTACCGCGAGCGGGGCGGCCTCGACGACGTGACGACCCTCGTCTACCCGGATGCGCGTCACGAGCTCTTCAACGAGGTCGCCCAGGCCGAGGTCCGCGCCGACCTGCTGGCGTGGCTCGACGCGCGCTTCCCGCCCCGCTGATCCCCGGCCGCACGAGCCCGCGTCCCAGTTGCGGCCGTTATCCACCCGCGACTCGGGCCACAACTGGGACACGGGATGGCGCATAGCGGCGCGAAGTGGGACACGGCTCGCGACGGAGGGAACAGATCCCGCGGCCCACGGCGGCGTACCCTCGGCCCATGGACGACCAGCACGGCAGCAGGACCCGGGCCGCCGCCGCGGGCGTGGCCGCCGCCGTGTCGGGCGCCGGGCTCGGCGAGCTCGCCGCGGCGCTGTTCGCCTCCGCCTCGAGCCCGTTCGGGACGATCGGCGGGGCCCTCATCGACCTCGCGCCGCCCGCCGTGAAGGACGCGGCGATCGCGCTGTTCGGCACCGCGGACAAGGCGGCGCTGCTCGTCCTGATCGCGGTCGTGCTGCTGGCGATCGCGGCGGGCGCGGGGCTGCTGGAGGCGCGGCGCCCTCCGCTCGGCGCGGTGCTGGCCGCAGCTCTCGGCGGCGTCGGCCTGGCCACGGCGGTCACCCGGGCCGACGCCACGGCGATGGCCTGGCTGCCGTCGGCGGTGGCCGGCGTGACGGCGGCATGGGTGCTGCGCGCCCTCGTCCGGATCGCCGGGCGGCCGCGCGGCCACGAGCCGGTGCAGGGCGGCATCGACCGTCGTCGCTTCCTCGTCTGGGCCGGCGGCGCCACGGCCCTCGGCCTGCTCGCCGCGGCCGGTGCGCAGCTCTCGCGCGCCGGCGCGGCCGCCGTCACCGTCGTGCGCGACGCGCTGCGCCTGCCGGCCCCCGCCTCCGCGGCCCCCGCGATCCCGGCGGGCGCCGCGCTCGACGTCCCGGGCATCGCGCCGCTCATCACCCCGAACGACGAGTTCTACCGGATCGACACCGCCCTCGTCGTCCCGCAGGTCGACCCGGCCGACTGGAGCCTGCGCATCCACGGCCTCGTCGAGCGCGAGGTGACCCTCACGTGGGACGAGCTGCTCGCGCTGCCCCTCGAGGAGAGCCGCACGACCCTCGCGTGCGTCTCCAACGAGGTCGGCGGCGACCTGATCGGCACCGCGCTCTGGCTGGGCTACCCCACCCGGGAGCTGCTGGCCCGCGCGGCGCCCGCCGCCGACGCCGACATGGTGCTGTCGCGGTCGACCGACGGCTTCACCGCCTCGACCCCGCTGGAGGCGCTCACCGACGGGCGCGACGCGCTCCTCGCGGTCGGCATGAACGGCGAGCCGCTGCCGCCCGAGCACGGGTTCCCGGTGCGGATGGTGGTGCCGGGACTGTACGGCTACGTGTCGGCGACGAAGTGGGTCGTCGAGCTCGAGGTGACGCGCTTCGATGCCCAGACCGCGTACTGGACGACCCGCGGCTGGTCGGAGCGCGGGCCGATCAAGCTGCAGTCGCGCATCGACGTGCCGCGCCGCGGCGACCGCGTCGAGGCGGGGGACGCCGTGGTCGCCGGGGTCGCCTGGCAGCAGCACGTGGGCGTCGACGGCGTGGAGGTGCAGATCGACGACGGGGCCTGGCGGTCCGCCGATCTCGCGCCGGCGATCTCGGACGACACGTGGGTGCAGTGGAGCCTGCCGTGGACCGCGGAGCCCGGGCAGCACGTCATCCGCTGCCGGGCGATCGGCGCGGACGGCGAGACGCAGACGCCCGACCAGGCGCCGCCCGCGCCCGACGGAGCGACCGGCTGGCACGAGCGCACGGTCACGGTCGGCTGACCACCGGCCCCGAGCCGCCCCGCCGGCCGCCGCGCACGCGGAGATATCCACGGATTCGGACCGGATCGCGCGGATCCATCCGAATCCGTGCAGATCTCCGTCGCTCATGCCGACGCGGCGCGGCGGGAGGCCGCGGCGGGAGGCCGCCTCAGCCCTTCAGCGCCACGGAGAGCTGCTCGAGCGCCCAGTCGATCTCGGTGGCGCGGATCACCAGCGGCGGCGCGATGCGGAGGGTCTGGCCGTGCGTGTCCTTGGCCAGCACGCCGCGGGCGAGCAGCCGCTCGGCGACCTCCCGGCCGGTGCCCAGCGCGGGATCGATGTCGACGCCGGCCCAGAGTCCGGCGGTGCGGATGGCGGTGAGTCCCTCGATCCTCTCGAGGCCGGCCCGCAGGTGCTCGCCGAGCTGACGCGAGCGCTCCTGGAAGCGCCCCGTCTGCAGCAGTTCGACGACCTTCAGGCCGACGGCCGCGGCCAGCGGGTTTCCGCCGAAGGTCGAGCCGTGCTCGCCGGGCCGGATGACCCCGAGCACGTCCTCGTCGGCGACCACCGCGGAGACCGGCAGGATGCCGCCGCCCAGCGCCTTGCCGAGCAGGTACACGTCCGGCACGACGCCCTCGCGGTCGCAGGCGAACGTCTCGCCGACGCGGCCCAGCCCCGACTGGATCTCGTCGGCGATGAACAGCACGTCGCGCGCGGTCGTGACCTCGCGGATCCGGCGCAGGTACCCGTCCGGCGGGATCACGACGCCGCCCTCGCCCTGGATGGGCTCGATCAGCACGGCGACGGTGTCGTCGTCGATGGCGGCCTCGAGGGCGTCGGCGTCGCCGTACGGCACGGCGACGAACCCCGGCGCGTACGGCCCGAAGTCGTCGTGCGCCTGCGGGTCGTCGCTGAAGCCGACGATCGTCGTGGTGCGGCCGTGGAAGTTGCCGAGGGCGACGACGATCTTCGCCCGGCCGTCCGCGATGCCCTTGACGCGGTAGCCCCAGGCGCGGGCGACCTTGATGCCGGTCTCGACGGCCTCCGCGCCCGTGTTCATCGGCAGCACGAGGTCCTTGCCGCACAGGGCGGCGAGCGCGTCCGTGAACGGGCCGAGCCGGTCGTTGAAGAAGGCGCGGCTCGTCAGCGTGAGCCGGCCGAGCTGCTCCTGCGCCGCCTGCACCACCTCGGGGTGCAGGTGTCCGAAGTTGAGCGCCGAGTAGCCCGACAGCATGTCGAGGTAGCGCCGACCGTCGGCGTCGGTGACCCACGCCCCTCGCCCTCGGCGACGGTGACGGGCAGCGGGTGGTAGTTGTGGGCGACGTGCGCCTCGTGCGCGGCCGTCACGCGGTCTCCTCGCCCGCGCCCGCCGCGCCACGCAGCTCCAGCGTGCAGCACTTGATGCCGCCGCCGCCGAGCAGCAGCTCCGACAGGTCCACCAGGATCGGGTTGTAGCCGCGCTCGCGCAGCTGCACCTCGAAGCCCTTCGCCCGCGGCGAGATGATCACGTTGTACCCGTCGCTGGCCGAGTTCAGGCCGAACACGGCGCCGTCCTCGTCCGAGACCAGAATCGCGTTCGGGAACCGGCGCTCGAGCTCGGCGCGGCTGGCCTCGTCGAACGCGTGCGGCAGGTACGCGACGCCCGGCTCCGCGCCGGGCTCGACGACGGGGTCGAGCACGGCGAGCGCCGTGTCGAGGTGGTAGAAGCGGGGGTCGACGAGCGTCAGGCTCACGACCTCCCGGCCGAATATGCGGGCGACCTCGCCGTGGCTGTCGCCGGTCGAGCGGAAGCCCGTGCCGGCCAGGACGACGTCGCCCGCCAGCAGGAAGTCGCCCTCCCCCTCGTTGACCTCCTCGGGTGCCCGCGTGTCGTAGCCGTTCGCGCGGAACCAGTCGATGAAGGCGGGCGCCTCGCCCTGGCGCTCGACGTAGCGGAACTCCGGGCCGTAGGCGATGCCGTCGATCAGGAAGCCGCCGTTGGCGGTGTAGACCATGTCGGGGTAGCCCTCGAGCGGGTCGATCAGCTCGACCTCGTGCCCCAGCTCGACGTAGGTGTCGTAGAGCCGCTGCCACTGCGCGATGGCCTTGGCGGTGTCGGTGGGGTTGGCGGGCTCCATCCAGGGGTTGATGGAGTAGCTGACGGTGTAGTGCTCGGGACGGCACATCAGGTAGCGACGCTTGTGCGGGATGCGGGCGGGTGCGATGTCGGACATCGTGCTCCTCTGCGGCTTCATGCTCAGGTGAACGTGCGGCGGACGCTGTCCAGGGGCCCGGCGGAGCGATGAGACGCCAGCGGCACGGGCACGCCGGTCACATTCTCTCACGCGGCATGGCGCGCGACGCGGAGGACGAGTGCCCGGTTCGAACCCCGCGCCCGCGGCTTCGTCGGCGCGGGCGCGGGGCCGCGGCTCGACCCGTCGCGGCCGTCTGCCCGGCGGCTCAGCCGGTCGTGTCGGAGGACCTCCGCGCGCCCGAGTCGACGAGCACGGCGGGCGAGACGGCCAGCGCCTCCGCGACCGCGAGCAGCTCGCCCATCGTGAACTCCGAGCGGCCGGCGATCTTCCGTCCGAGCGTGGCGTAGGCGATGCCCGTCGCGCGCGAGAGCGCGCGCTGGGACCACCCCGCCTCCCGGAGCAGGTGCCGCACCCTGCCGCCTACCAGCGCCGCGGGAGGACTGTCCATATAGACACTTTTGATGACCGCACAGTCAGTTGTCAAGCGCAAGGCCCTTTGCCCATATGGGCAATCGGAATGCCCGTTGCAATAATTGCGCGCATGACGACCAACCCACAGCGCAGTGCCGCCTTCGCACGCTTCGTCGGTCTCGAGCTGAAGGGGGCGATCACCGCCCGCGCGTTCACGGCGAAGCAGGTGGCCGTGCTCATGGGCCGCGCGGAGGCCAACTTCAACCGGTGGCTCAACGGCAGGGTGGGCATCCCGCTCGCCGTCGTCTGCGAGGCCTGCGAGGTGATCGGGGCGAACCCCGCCGTCATCGTCCAGAACGCGTACGACCGTCTCCTCGCCGAGCACGGTTCTCCACAGCCCGCGCACCGCGGCGACGCGCCGGTGGTCGACGAGGAGCAGAATGACGCTGTCGACGGCCTCTCCGTGACGGACCTCCCCCACGCCGCGAAGCGCGGCCGTCGACGCGTCGACGATCCCCCTCACGCGGAGTAGCCCGCCATGGACGACCTCACCCGACTCGCAGCCGAGTCCGGGCTCGAGGTGTCCACGGCCCACCTGCCCGGCGACCTCTTGGGCGCCTATCTGCCCGAGCAGCGGCGCATCCTGCTCGACGCGCGGCTGACCCCGGTCGAACGACGATGCGTCCTCGCCCACGAGCTGGGGCACGCGCACTACGGGCACCGCCACGTCGGAGCGCCCGGGGCGCTCTCCGCGGCGACGGCCGCGCAGGAGCGGCAGGCCGATCTGTACGCCGCCCGCCTGCTGATCTCCGCCGACGCGTACGAGCGCGCCGAGCGCCTGGGCTCCGGCGCGGAGTTCCTCGCCGACGAGCTGGAGGTCACCGCCGACCTGATCGACGCCTATCGCCAGTGGCTCGACCGCGGGCCGCCGCGCCCGGCGACGCACGCGGAGCCCGCCCGCCCGGGCGACGCGGGGCCCCCATCGTGAGCTGCGCGCGCTTCCCACGGAGATGTCGCCTTCACCGGAGCGATGCCATCGAGACGCCCCGGAGGACACGGGATCTCCGTCCGAACCACGCGGGCGGGGAGATGCGGGGCCAGATCGGGGCGTTCGAGCGCGGGAAGGAGCCCCCTCCCAGCGCGAGGCCGATCCATCTGGATCGTGCAGCGGCGCGGACGCGCCGCGATCGCTCCGGCGACGCGGCGTCCCCGTCCGGCGACGTCAGATGACCTCGGCGCTCCACGCGTCGGGGTTGCCGAACCGGTGGGCGGTGATCGAGATCGACTGCTCGCGCAGGAAGGGCAGCAGCTCGACGCGGCCGGCCGTGGTCACGTCACCCGCGTACACCGCCAGGTCGGGGTCGCCGCCGATCGCCGCCGCGAGGGCGCCGTGCAGTGCGGCGACGGACTCGCGCGATCCGATCAGGCGCGCCCGCCCCGGCCGCGACTGGTCGCCGATCAGCTGTCCCACGGAGATCGTGCCGGTCACCGGCGCGGGCTCGGCGGGCGGCGCGCCCTCGGTCGGACGGTCCCCGGCGGCGTCCGCCTCCGGAGCCGGCGCGCCGTCGGGGCCGCTCGCCGCGGCCGCGTCCACCGGCCCGCGCATGCGCTGGATCCACTGCTCGTCGGTCTCGACGTGCACCGGCACCCCCAGCTGACCCAGCACGCGGCGCACGGCCTGCGGCAGCCCCACCGGCGCCGAGAGCGTGAACCCGCCGTCGACGCGGACGCCCGCGATCGCGACGCGCAGCACCGACTGCCAGGTGGCGTCGGCGGTCGCCCGCACCGCCACGTCGGCGGGGCGGTAGCGGAACAGGTTGCGCTCCACACCCAGCTGCGAGACGTCCTTGACCTTGCCGAACTCGCGATCCCACGCGATCGCGTCCGACAGCGCGGCGCGGCGCAGCCAGTCGTGCTCGTCGTGGCTCAGCGAGGGCTGGGCCGCCTCGATCAGCGCGACGATGCGGGTGTCGAGACCCCGCAGCTGCAGCGCCTTGCCGGACGGGCCTCCCGACGAGGGCCGCCACGACCCGAGCCCGATCAGGTGGTTCGGCCCGCCCGCCTTGGCGCCGGCGCCGACCGACGACCGCTTCCAGCCGCCGAAGGGCTGGCGCTGCACGATCGCGCCGGTGATGCCGCGGTTGACGTAGAGGTTGCCGGCCTCGACCGTCTCGAGCCACTCCTCGAGGTCGTCGGGGTCCTGCGTGTAGAGACCGGCCGTCAGCCCGTACTCGACGGCGTTCTGCAGCTCGATCGCCCGCGCCAGCGAGGGGGCGTGCATCACGCCGAGCACGGGGCCGAAGAACTCCTCGCGGTGGAAGCGCGATCCGGGCTGCACGCCCGTGCGGATGCCGGGCGTCCAGAACCTGCCGTCGCCCTCCGCCGCGTCCCAGCCGGTGTCGCGCAGCGGCCGGGGCTGCACGAGCCACTGCTCGCCGTCGTCCAGGGTGGTCAGCGCCCACTCGAGCTTGCCCGAGGGCACCTCGATCACGGGCCCGATCTCCGACAGCGGGTCGGAGGGAGGGCCGACGCGCAGCGAGCGGGTCGCGTCGACGAGCTGTCTCGCGAAGCGCCGGGAGCGGCCGACCGGGCCGACGAGGATGGCCAGCGACGCCGCCGAGCACTTCTGGCCGGCGTGTCCGAACGCGCTGCGCACCAGGTCGGCCGCCGCGAGGTCGAGGTCGGCGGACGGGGTGACGATCATCGCGTTCTTGCCGCTGGTCTCGGCGAGCAGCGGCAGGTCGGGCCGCCAGCCGCGGAACAGCCGCGCGGTCTCGAACGATCCGGTCAGGATCACCCGGTCGACGGTCTCGTGCGCGATCAGCCGCCGGCCCAGGTCGTCCGGCCCGCCGTCGCCCTCGGCGATGTCGACGAGGGCGAGCAGGTCGCGCGGGATGCCCGCATCCCACAGCGCCTCGGCGACCACCGCCGCGCAGCGGCGCGCCTGGGGCGCGGGCTTGAACACCACTCCGGAGCCCGCGGCGAGCGCCGCCAGCACCCCGCCGGCCGGGATCGCCACGGGGAAGTTCCACGGCGGTGCCACCACCGTCAGCCGCGACGGCTCGAACACGGCGCCCGCGACGCGGTCGAGCTCGCGGGCGGTGGCGCCGTAGTAGTTCGCGAAGTCGACGGCCTCACTCACCTCGACGTCGGCCTCGGCGAAGACCTTGCCCGTCTCCGACCCGGCCACCTCGATCAGCTCGGCCCGGCGCGCCTCGAGCGAGCGCGCGGCGCGCTGCAGCATGCCGCCGCGCTCGGCGGCCGGCCGGCGGCCCCACTCCTCCCCGGCGGCCCGGACGCGGGCGACGATCTCCTCGAGGGCGTCCGCGTCGGAGACCAGGGCCGCGGCGACCGTCGCGTCGCCGGCGGTCGACGACGGGATCCGGGCGAGGATCTGACGAGCCCACTCACGGTTGTCCGGCAGGGCGGGATCGGTGTCCGGCGCGTTCCGGAAGCCCGGGGCGCCCGCCGCCGCGCCCACCTCGCGCTGAGCGAACACCGCGGTCTCGACGACGTCCGCCTCCGCGACCGCGCGGAACTCGTCGGCGGGCTCGAGCGCCACGGTGTCGTCCGCCGTCGCGACGGCGGACGAGCCGGACCCCCGGGCGATGTCCAGCGCGACCTGGGTCATGTCGTCGTCGCCCGCCGCCGCGATCTCCTCGGGCGACGGCACGTCCGCGCGGTCCTGCTCACGGTTCGGGCCCGCGGGCAGCGAGGGGTCCGCGGCACGCGCGACCGACGCGACGAACCGGTCGCGCTCCCGCGCGAACAGCGCGTCGTCCTCGTGCATCCCGAACGCCGCCGAGAGGAAGTTCTCACCCGACGCGTTCTCCTCCAGGCGACGCGCGAGGTAGCTGATCGCGACATCGAACTCGGACGGGGCCACCACCGGCACGTAGAGCAGCACGGGCCCGACCTCGCGGGAGACCGCCGCCACCTGCCCCTGGGCCATGCCCAGCAGCATCTCGAACTCCAGGGCCGACGTCGCGCCGGCTCCCGTGCCGCGCAGGCCCCGCTCGCCGGCGAGCAGCCACGCATAGGCGATGTCGAACAGGTTGTGCCCCGCGACGCCCACCGTCACGGCGCGAGTGCGCTCGGGGCGCAGCGCGTGGTCGAGACACCGCAGGTAGGCGGCGTCGGTGTCGAGCTTCGAGCCGTGGGTGGCGAGCGGCCAGCCGTGGACGGCGGCGTCCACGCGCTCCATCGCGAGGTTCGCGCCCTTGACGAGCCGCACCTTGACCGGGGCCCCGCCGCCGTCCACCCGCGCCGTCGCCCAGTCGGTGAGGCGCTCGAGGGCGGGCAACGCGTCGGGCAGGTAGGCCTGCAGGACGATCCCCGCGCGGTACGTCGTCAGCTCGGGGTCGTCGAGCAGCCGCTCGAAGACCGCGATCGTCAGGTCGAGGTCGCGGTACTCCTCCATGTCCAGGTTGAGGAACGTGCCGTGCGACGCCGCCGACAGGTACAGGGGGCGCAGCCGCTCCACCACGTGCTCGACGGTCTCGTCGAACGCCCACATCGACAGGCGGCTCGCGATGGCCGACACCTTGACGGACACGTAGTCGACGTCGGGCCGCTCCACCAGCTCGCGGATGCCCGCGAGGCGTCGTCCCGCCTCCTGCTCGCCGAGGACCGCCTCGCCGAGCAGGTTGAGGTTCAGGCGCGCCCCGTCCTCCCGCAGCGCGGCGAGCGCGGGGCCGAGCTTCTCGGGGCGGGCGTCGACGATGAGGTGGCCGACCATCTCGCGCAGCACGCGGCGCGCGATCGGGACGACCGGGGCGGGCAGCACCGGCGCGACGAGGCCGCCCGCGCGGACGGCGCCGCGCAGGTACCAGGGCAGGAACCCCGGGGCCAGGGGCGCGACCCGGGCGAGGTTGCCGGCCGCGGCGGCGAGGCTCTCGGGCCGCATCACCCCGTCGACGAAGCCGAGCGTGAACGGCAGGCCCTTCGGATCCCTCAGCACGCCGGCGAGCCGCTCCGCGGCCGCGTCCGCCTTCACGTCCGCCGCCTCGTCGACCCATCGGCGCGCGAGCGCGATCGCGGCCTCGACGAGGTCGCCGTCCGGGAGCTGCTGCGGGTCGAGGTCGTCGGACATGCGATCAGCCTAGGACGCGCCCCTCGGTTGCGGCCGGAACGGCGCCGGGAGCCGATCCCCCGCCCGGCAGCCGGACCTGCCAGGATGGGCGCATGCGCAAGGGGGACGCGTACACCTACGGCGAGGTCGGCGGCACCCGTCGCGACGACCTGCTGCGCCATCCCCCGCGCGGCTACCGCGCCATCGACGTCCGCACGAGGCTCGGCGACGACGCGGGCTGGCGGGAGGCGGGCGACGAGATCCTGCGGTGGGGCATCCAACGCCGGTCGGGCATCCGGGTGAGCGCGCCGGGGGATGCCGAGCGCCGTCCGATCGCCGCCGGGGACCGCGCCGTGCTGCGCATCGGCCTCTGGCCGCGCGACGTCCCCTGTCGCGTCGTGTACGTCGTCGACGAGCCCTTCGTGCGGGGCTTCGCCTACGGCACCCTGCCGGGGCACCCCGAGAGCGGCGAGGAGGCCTTCCTCGTGGAGCAGGACCCGGATGGATCCGTCTGGGTCCGCATCCGGGCGTTCTCGCGCCCCGCCACCTGGTGGCTTCGCGCGGGCGGGCCGCTGGTGCGGCTGCTGCAGCGCGCCTACACGCAGCGCTATCTGCGGGCGCTCGTGCCGTCGGGGGCGACGTGAGCGCGGCGGGCACCGGGGCGCCGGGCCCGACATCGGATGCGACATCGGCAGAGGGGCGGGTTCGCCCGCTCGCCCGCAGGGCTTGGGGCGCCCTCGCCGAGCTCGGCCCCGCCCCGTGGCTCGTCCTCGCCGCGCTCGCGGCGGCGGTCGGCGTCGTGTGGCTGGTCGGCGGGCTCGCGCCTGCCGACCGGGCGGCGGCACCGCCGGTGCGTCTGGCGGCCGGCGACGTGCACGAGAACGACCAGCTCGCGGTGGGCTTCGCGTCGGCGTCGCTCACGGACGACCCCGAGCTGTTCCTCGACGACGGCGAGGCGGCGCTGCTGGTGTCCCTCGAGATAGAGAACCGCTGGGACCGTCCACTCAACGCGCACGACGTCTTCACCGACGCCGTGACCGTCGCGGGCCTGCCCGAGGACGCCGACGTGCGGATCGAGCGCACGGACGACGGCTCGGTCGTGTCGACGCTGCAGCCGGGCGTGCCGGTCGCGACGACGCTGCGCTGGGACGTCCCGGCCGAGGCCCTCGCCGCCGGCGACGAGCTGCGGATCACGGTGCTCGACGGCACGCTGCGACAGTTCACCGTGCTCGGCGACGACTGGGCGTGGGGCGGCTACGTCCCCGCCGCCGAGGCGACCCTGCCGATCGCCGACGACACGGGAGGGACCGGATGAGCCCGCGGGCGGCGTGGGGTCTGGCCGCGGCCCTCGCGGCGGCGGCCTGCGTCGTGACCGCCGTCACGCCGCGGACGCACCTCGTCTACTCGGTGGCCGCCGTGGAGATGCCCTTCGTCGTCCCGATGCGGATGGGCGAGCAGGCGGTCGGGCGGACGTTCGCCGTCACGCCCGAGGCCGTGCGCGTCGCGGAGGCGGTCGAGACCGACGGCGGCAGGCTCGACGGGACGTGGGTGGTCGTCGACGTGGTGCTCGACGCCACCGGGGCGGAGCCCGGTGCCCGTCTCGAGCAGGTCGAGCTCGAGCTCGGCGGCGCGACCTACACGCCCAGCGACCGCGTCGACGGGACCGCCGAGGACGCGACGCTGCGCGCGGGCCTGCCGGTGCGCGGCAGCCTGGTCTTCGAGGTGCCCGCGGGCGCGGCTCACGGCAGCGCCCGCCTGACGCTGGGCCCGTCGGTCGACGTGCGCCTCGACGACCAGCTCGTGCTCGACCTCGACCTCGACGCGCCGCCGGCGGCCGTCGAGGTCGTCGAGGCCTGGGGGTGGGCCTCGTGAGCCGGTCGCGCGTGCGCGAGGCGTTCGCGCTGGGGGCCGTCGTGGTGGCGGCGATCGTGGTGCTCGGCGGCGGCGACCTGCTCGAGCACGCCGACGGCGACGACCTCGTGCCGCTCCGTCTCGCCCCGGGCGGCCAGGCCCGGGCGGCCGAGGCGACGTGGGGCCCGCTGACGCTCACCGACGTCACCCGCCTGCACGACCCGGACGACCCCCTGCCCGACGGCGCCCGGATCGTGGAGGCGGCGATCCCCTACGCGACGGGGGACGACGCGCTCGGCTGCGCGATCACCGGCCTCGCCGAGCAGCGCCTGCATACGCGCGGCGCGCCGGACGACGAGCGCGCCTGGGCCCCCGAGGTCGCCACGCTGCTGGACGACGAGGTGGAGAGGTCCGCGACGTGCGGCGAGCAGGATGAGCTACGCGCGGTCTTCCTCGTCCCGGGCGACGCGCGCGAGGACCTCGTCGTCACCGTGCGCGTGACGGCCGCCGACGCCGCCGTCGACGTCCTGCTGCTCTCCGGGACGCTCTGAGCCGGCCGGCGGGCCCGCCGTCGCGATCCGGGCGACGGCGGCGTTGCAGGCGGCCGCGACGAGCGCGATGAGGATGGGCGTGACGACCATCGACGGGATCAGCGAGATCGCCGGCAGCATCGCGCCGATCAGGTCGCCCTTGGCGTGCGGCCCGATCGCGCGGGTGACGAGGAAGAACGTCAGCGGCTCGACCAGCTCGATCAGCGCGAACAGCAGGCAGTACGCCGCGAGGAGCACGGGGCCGGTGCGGCGGACCAGCCGCGCTCCGTCGCGGACCGTCGCGACGTGGTCGTTCGCCGCGTCCGCCATGGCCGTCGCCGTGCGGCGCCGCAGGCTGCCGACCGGCGCGTCCGCGTCCGCCAGCGACCGTCCGTACACCGTCGCCGCCGTGAGCATCCACGCGATCGGGACGATCACTGCCTCGAACACGATGGTGACCGCCGGCGCCGCCGCGTCCCACACCCACGCGAGGGGGGCGGCGAGCGCCGCCAGCCAGGACCGCGCGTCCTCGATCCACACCGACAGCTGCCGCGTCTGCAGCCACTCCCAGAGGGTTGCCAGACCATCGTCGACCACGAAGGCGGTCAGGAACACCCAGAGCACCTCGACGACGACGGCACCGGCGCCGATCCACCACGGCGCCCGGCCCTGCAGGCGGCGCCAGCCGATCCGCGCCACGAGGCACGCGGCGATGACGATCAGCGTCGGCAGGTTGAGCCCGATGACCCAGAGGTCCGGCGCGGGCGTCTCGTCGCCGAGGTGCTCCGCGAGCCACCGCCCGCCCGCCACCTCGAGGTACCCCCGCCAGTCCTGCTCGAGCAGGCCGCTGGCGAGGTAGAACGCCGCGAACGGCAGCGCGGCCGTCAGCAGCGAGCGCGCGAACGCGCCGCGCCCGGGGGCGTCCTCCTCGCCGCGCAGCTGATCGAGCTCGTCGCGCACCACCAGCAGCATCGCGACGAACACCAGCAGTCGCGTGAGCATCGCCAGCGAGAGCGCCAGCGCGCCGCCGAACGGCGAGACCATGGCGACCTCGGCCGCCGCGCGCAGCGCGAGGTCGCGCATCACGACGCCGCCCAGCCACCACGCCAGCAGCACCGGCCAGCGGTGCGCGATGACGCGCGCGAGGTCGGCCGCGATGCGCAGGGCGATCATGGCCCGAGGATAGCGGCGCGCCGGCGCCGACGCGCGCCGCGCCCGCCCCGACGCGCGCCGCGCCCGATCCGGCGGCCCCGCGGGGTCAGTCCCAGTCGCTGGGCGCGGGGCGGCGCGTGGACGGCAGCGTCGCGGCGGCCGCCCAGTCGTGCATCCAGGCCGGCACCTCCGGCAGCTCCGCCGGCAGGTCGAGCGCCGCGAACAGCTCGTCGAGCGGCACGGTGCCGCCCGAGCGGCGCAGCATCCGTGCGCGGATGATCGCGCTGGCATAGACCTCGCCCCGCACGACCGCGCGATGCTCCAGGTACAGGGCGCGGTCGTCGTGCCCGATCCAACGGGTCTGCACCTCGAACCGCTGCCAGAGCTTCAGCGAACGCCGGAACGTGATCGTCTCGTTGCCGACCACGGCGTACCAGCCCCGCGCGCTCACGACGTCCATCAGCCCCGTGCGCACCATCAGGTCCCACCGGCCGAGGTCGAACAGCGACAGGTAGCGGCCGTTGTTCATGTGGCGCAGCAGGTCGATGTCGGTCGGCAGCGTGGTCAGCCGCACCCGGCCGACCGCCGTCATCGGCAGCAGGCCCTGACGGCGGCGGCGCCGCCGGGCGCGGATCATCACGAGAAGGGTGCGCCAGATCACGTTCACGAGGGGCGATGCTGGCACATCCGAGACGAGAAGGCCCGAAGCGTTGTCCTCTCCCGACAAAGATCCGCGGCCCGGGTCCGGACCACGACCGCGCGCGCCCGGGGAGCGGCCACCGACCCGCCACGCGCAAGACGCCGGATTTCCCGACGGCGCGCGTCCGTGCGTAGAGTCTGGCCATGGCAGCCGAATCCCCCCACACCGACGTCGAGGGAGCGGGCCCCCGGGCACCCCGCACCGACAAGAGGATCGACAGCGACGAGCTGCTGATCCGGCCGATCCGCGACGTGGACGCGGAGGCCATGGGCCGCGTGCACGCGAAGGTCTGGCACGAGACCTATGACGGCCTCATCTCCAGCGCGACGCTCGAGAACGTCTCCCCCCGACGTCTCGCCGAGCTGTGGACGCACTACACCTCGCAGAGCGACGAGATCCGTCACGCCGCCGCGCTCGTCGACGGCGAGATCGTCGGCTTCGTCGCCGCCGGCCCCGCCCGCGACGCGGACGCGCCGGCGCCCCGCGAGCTGTACTTCGTGTACCTGCTCGACTCGTGGCACCGCAAGGGCATCGGACGCGCCCTGTTCGAGGCCGTCGTCGACGACGGCGAGCCGCTCTACCTGTGGCTGGCCGAGGACTACCCGGGCGCCCGCACGTTCTACGAGAAGCGCGGCTTCCGCCTCGACGGCGCCCGCCGCGACGAGCAGTTCCTCGGTGAGACCCTCACCGAGGTCCGCTACGTACGTCCCTGAGCGCCCGATGCTGACGGTCTGGCCCCTGGCCGGCATCGGCGAGGTGACGGCGGGCGCCGACCTCGTCGAGCTCATCGCCGCCGCCGTCGAGGCGTCCGGTCATCCGCTCTCCGACGGCGACATCCTGGTCGTGACCAGCAAGATCGTCTCCAAGGCCGAGGGACGCTTCGTCCGCGCCGACGACCGCGAGGACGCCATCACCGCCGAGACCGTGCGCGTCGTGGCGACCCGGACGTCCGAGTCGGGGCACGTGACGCGGATCGTCGAGAACCGGCTCGGCATCGTGTCCGCAGCCGCGGGCGTCGACGCCTCGAACACGCCCGAGGGGACGATCCTGCTGCTCCCCGTCGATCCGGACGCCTCGGCGCGCGAGCTGGCCGACGGCCTGCGGCGCCGGCTGGGGGCCGAGGTCGGCGTGCTCGTCTCCGACACCCTCGGCAGGGCGTGGCGGGACGGTCAGGTCGACCAGGCGATCGGCGCGGCGGGCGTGCGGGTGTTCGACGACCTGCGGGGCACCACCGACGCCCAGGGACGCCCCCTGCACGTGACCCTGCCGTGCGTCGCCGACGAGCTCTGCGCGGCGGCCGACCTCGTCAAGCGCAAGGCGACGGGCATGCCGGTCGCCGTCGTGCGCGGCCGCGCCGACCTCGTCGGCGGCCTCGACCTGCCGGGCGCGCGCACCATCCCTCGAACCGGCGAGCGCGACATGTTCCGCCTCGGCTACGACGAGGCGTACGCGGAGGGCTACACGGCCGGCTCGGCCGCATCCATGCCGTCGGAGGAATCCACCGCGTAGGAGCCGATTGCTCGCATCCCTCCTACGGCGTGGATTCCTCCGACGCCGTGGCGGCGAGCGGGCCCGGCCGACCGGGCGCGGGGCCTAGCGGTGCGTGAACCGCGGTGGACGCTTCTCGCGGAAGGCGGCCATGCCCTCCTTCTGGTCGGCGGTGTCGAACAGCGAGGCGAAGAGGTGCTTCTCGAGACGCAGCCCCTCGGCCATGGGCGTCTCGACCGCCGCGTCGAGCGCGGCCGTGGCGGCGTACAGCGCGGGGAGCGGCTTCTCGGCGATGCCCGCGGCGAGCGCGGCGGCCTCGTCCAGCAGCTCGGCCGCGGGCACGACCCGCGACGCGATCCCGATGCGCTCGGCCTCGTCGGCCGCGATCAGCCGGCCGGACAGCACCAGCTCGGCGGCCTTGTACGGGCCGACCGCGCGCACGAGGCGCTGCGTGCCGCCCATCCCCGGGATGACGCCGAGCGTGATCTCCGGCTGACCGAACCGCGCGGTGTCGGCGGCCAGGATCACGTCGCACATCATCGCCAGCTCGCACCCGCCCCCGAGCGCATAGCCGGCGACCGCGGCGATCACCGGGGTGCGCACGTCGGCCACCGCGCGCCAGGCGTCGAACCGGCCCCCGACCGCGATGTCGCGGCCGTGCAGACCCTCCATCTCCTTGATGTCGGCGCCGGCGGCGAACGCGCGCTCGGAGCCGGTCAGGACGATCGCGCCGATGCCCTCGTCGGCGTCGAACGCCGTCATCGCCGCGGCGAGATCGTGCGACAGCTGCACGTTCAGCGCGTTCAGCGCCTCGGGGCGGTTCAGGGTGATCCACCCCACGCGGCCCCGCGTCTCGACCAGGATGGTGTCGTAAGCGGTGTCGGTCATCTTGCCTCCTCGCGTGATCCCCCTCCAGCATGGCAGGGGGCGGAGCGATCGTGACCGCCCGTTCACCCCGTCGCAACCTGCGACGCCTAGGACTGGAGGGAGCGTCTGCCCGACGTGCCACGCCCTCCCCTTCCCCTGGAGACAGTGATGCTTCCCTCCCCCCGCCGAGCCGCGCGCGTTCGTCGCCTGATCGCGGCCGCCGCCGCCACGGCCACCGCCTGCTCACTGGCCCTCGTGCCCCTGGCGGCCCAGGCCGCGATCGTGGACGACCGCGTGTCCGACAGCGCCGCCGACGCGCCGTTCACGATCGACCCGGCGGGCACGTTCGAGACCGGGCTGTTCGACCAGGGCGCCTCGGAGATCGTCCAGGCCCACGGCGACCGCCTCTTCTCGGTCAACGCCGCCGCGGGCACGGTCTTCGTCGTCGACATGACCGACCCGGCGGAGCTCACCGAGCTGTTCCAGATCGGCGCGGAGGGCGCCGTGGCCAACTCGGTGGCGATCCGCGAGGACGGCCTGGGCGCCGTCGCCCTCGAGGACGCCGCCGACAAAACGGCCGCCGGCCGCGTGCTGTTCTTCGACGCGGACGCCGACTCGGCGGAGGACGCCGTGCTCGGCACGGTCACCGTGGGGTCCCTTCCGGACATGGTCACCATCTCGCCGGACGGCGCGTACGCGGTGGTGGCCGACGAGGGCGAGCCCGCGGACGACTTCTCGACCGACCCCGAGGGCACCGTCAGCGTGATCGAGCTTCCGGACTCGGTCGCCGCCCCCGCGCAGCGCGCCGTCGCCACCGCCGACTTCCACGCCTTCGAGGGCGACGCCCTGCCGGCCGGGGTGCGGGTGTCCGGTCCTCGCCCGCACGGCGACGACCTGCCCGTGTCGCGCAACCTCGAGCCCGAGTACATCGCCGTCGCGGGCAGCACCGCCTATGCGGCCCTGCAGGAGGCGAACTCGGTGGCGGTCGTGGACCTGCCCACGGCGACGGTCACCGACATCCTGCCCCTGGGCACGAAGAACTGGGGCGCCACCGGGCTCGACGCGTCCGACCGCGACCCCGAGGGCGCGCCCACGATCGACATCGCCGAGTACCCGGGCCTGCGCGGCATGTACATGCCCGACGGCATCCAGGCCTACGAGGCGAACGGGCAGACCTTCCTCGTGACCGCGAACGAGGGCGACGCGCGGGAGTGGGGCGACTACACCGACGCCGCGCGCGTGGCGGACCTCGAGCAGGACGGCCAGGGGCCCCTGTGCGACGACATCGCCGCCTACGCGCAGGACGATACGCTCGGCCGGCTGGAGGTCTCGATCGAGGACGGCTTCGACGGCGAGTGCTACGAGGAGCTGTACGCGTACGGCGCCCGGTCCTTCTCGATCTGGACGGCGAACGGCGACCTCGTGTTCGACTCGGGCTCGCAGTTCGAGAAGCTCACCGCCGAGCTGGTGCCGGACCACTTCAACGCCGGCCACGACGACAACGCGTTCGACAGCCGCAGCGACGCGAAGGGCGTCGAGCCGGAGAACCTGGCGATCGGCGAGATCGACGGCCGCACCTACGCGTTCATCGGGCTCGAGCGCCTCAGCGGGATCATGACGTACGACATCACCGACCCGGCGGCGCCGTCGTACGTGGCGTACGTCGACAACCGCGACTTCGACGTCGACCTCGGCGCCGAGGTGGAGGCGCTGGAGGAGGCGGGAGCGAGCGAGGCGGAGATCGCGGAGGTCATCGCCTCGGCGGGCGACCTCGGCCCCGAGGGCCTCGACTTCATCGCCGCCACCGACTCGCCCACCGGCAAGCCGATGCTCGCGGTCGGCAACGAGGTGACGGGCACGACGACGCTCTGGGCGATCGACGACGGCACCACCGAGGTGCAGGTGCTGACGATCAACGACTTCCACGGGCGGATCTCGGCGGGCGGCGACGAGGCGGGCGCCGCGGTGCTGGCCGGCGCCGTCGCGCAGTACCGCGACGCGAACCCGAACACGGTCTTCGCGTCGGCGGGCGACAACATCGGCGCCTCGACGTTCACGTCCTTCATCGACGACGACAACCCGACCATCGACGCGCTCTCGCTGGCGGGGCTCGACGTCGGCGCCGTGGGCAACCACGAGTTCGACCAGGGCTTCGATGACCTGACCGACCGGGTGATCCCCCGCTTCGCGGACAAGACCGGCCTGAACGGCGGCGACTTCGCCCTCGGGGCGAACGTGTACCGGAAGGGCACGACCGACCCGGCGCTGCAGGAGTACGCGATCCGCGAGGTCGGCGGTGTGAAGGTCGGCTTCGTCGGCACCGTCACGTCGGACACCGCGACGCTCGTGAGCCCGGCCGGCATCGCGGACATCGAGTTCGGCGACCAGCTCGAGGCGGCGAACCGGGTCGCGGCCGAGCTGACCGCGTCCGGCGAGGCCGACGTCGTGGTGCTGCTGACGCACTCCGGGTCGGCCGGTGAGGACTGCGACGCGCTGGCGGCCGAACAGTCGGAGTACGGCGACCTCGTGCGCGGCGCCTCGGACGACATCGACGCGATCGTGTCGGGTCACACGCACCAGCTCTACGACTGCGAGGTCGACGGCCGCCCGGTCATCCAGGCGCACCAGTACGGCACGACCCTCGGCGCCCTCGACATCGTGACGGACTCCGAGACGAACGAGCTGATCTCGATCGCGGGCTCGACGGTCGACCTGGTCGACGACTCGGGCGACGAGCCGCTGCCGCTGTTCCCCGCCGATCCGCGGGTCGCCCAGCTCGTCGCCGACGCCGAGGCCGAGGCCGAGGTGCTCGGCGCGGAGCCCGTGGGCCGGATCTCGGCCGACATCCTGCGCGGCGGCACGCCTCCGGGCGACGACCGCGGCGTGGAGTCGACCATGGGCAACCTCGTGGCCGACGTCTACCTGTGGTCGGCGTCGGAGTACGACAGCTACGGCGGCTCCGACCCGGCCCAGGTCGCGATCATGAACCCCGGCGGCCTGCGCGACGACCTGCTGTTCCAGGGCGACGGAACGGTCACGTACGCGGACGTCGCCGCCGTGCAGCCGTTCGGCAACACGCTCGTCACGCTGACGCTCACCGGCGCTCAGCTGGAGCAGGTGCTGGAGGAGCAGTGGCAGCCGGGCGCGGAGCGCCCGAAGCTGCACCTGGGCGTCTCGGAGGGCTTCGAGTACGAGTACGTCGAGGACGCGGCGGACGGCGAGCACATCGTCTCCATGTCGTACCTGGGCGAGCCGGTCGAGGCGGAGGACGAGCTGCTGATCGTCACGAACTCGTTCCTCGCCGCGGGCGGCGACGGCTTCACGACCCTCGCCGAGGGGACGGGCACCGCCGACTCCGGCCTGATCGACCTGGCGGCGACCGTCGACTACTTCGCCGAGCGCGAGGTCGTCGATCCCGCTCCGCTGGGTCGCGCGATCGTGTGGTCCGAGGAGCAGCCGACCCCGGCCCCGTCGCCCACCCCGACCCCGACCCCGACGGACGACGGGCCGTGGGTGGAGATCTCCCTGGGCAGTGCCGAGGTCGAGCAGGGCGACACGCTGGACGTCGTGCTCACGGGGCTGCAGCCGGGCCAGGCCGTCGGCGCCACGCTCCACAGCGAGCCGATCGTCGTGGAGGGCCTCCCGGCCGCCGACGAGGACGGCGAGATCGCCTTCTCGATCGGGATCCCGGCGGACTTCGAGGTGGGCCCCCACACGCTGGAGATCACGTCGGCGGAGCTCGATCCGGTCACCGCCGAGCTCACGGTGGTCGCCGCCGCCCCGCTCGCCGCGACCGGTGGCGGGACGCCCTGGGGCCTGGCCGTCGGCGCGGCCGGGCTGATGGCCGCGGGCGGTCTGCTGCTGGCGCTGCGACGCCGGGGCGCCTCCGTGCGACACCGATAACCTCCGCCGAGACCGCGATTACCGGGCGAGACCGTGGCCGTCGGCCGGGGTCTCGCCCCGCGATCGCGGTCTCGTCGCGCGGCTGCGGTGTCGTCGAGCGGCTACGACCTCCCGTGCCGACGTGGACCACCCTTCGCGGCAGGTTTGTCGGACAATCCGGCGGCCGCGCCCTAAACTCACGACATGACGTCCACGAACTCGCTCTCGGTCACGTGGTCGGATGCGCAGGTGTCTCGCGTGGCGGCCCCGCTGCGCGAGCAGGTGATCGACGCCCTCACCCGGGCGATCCTCGACAACCGCCTCACCGGCGGTCAGCGGCTCGTCGAGCGTGAGCTCATGGAGTCGCTCGGCGTCTCCCGCACCACGATCCGCGAGGCGCTGAGGGAGCTCGCCTCGCGCGGCCTGATCACGGTCGTGCCGCAGCGCGGCGCGGTCGTCAGCGCGCCCACGCGCGAGGAGGCCCAGGACCTGTACGAGGTGCGGGCGGCGCTGGAGTCGCTGATCGTCGAGCGGTTCGTCGAGCGCGCCACCGATGACCAGGTGGCCGCCCTGGGCGAGGCCGTCGCCCGCTTCGCCGAGCAGGTGTCGCGGCACGAGGACGTCTTCGACGTGCTGAACGCGAAGGGCGAGTTCTACACCGTGCTGCTCGACGGCGCGGGCAGCGAGGTGTACCGCGAGCTGGTCGAGCGGCTGCAGACCCGCGTGCACGTGCTGCGCGCGACGAGCCTGTCGACCGAGGGACGCGCGGACGAGACCGTCGAGGAGCTGAACGCGATCTTCGCCGCCGTCCGCCGGCGGGACGCGCTGGCGGCGGCGAGCCTCTGCGCCGCGCACATCCGCGCCGCCGCGAAGACCGCCCTCGCGCACCTGTCCTGAACGCGAGGACGCGCCGGAGCCCGCAGGGCCCGGCGCGTCCTCGCGTGCGGCGTCAGTCGATCGGGACGCCCGCCGCCTCGGCCTCCTCGACGAGGATCGGCACGGCGCTCGTGGCCGCGTGGATGCCGATCACGCTGGCGATCTCGAGCACCTCGAGGATCTCCCCGACGCTCGCTCCGAGTCGCAGCGCGTTCTCGTAGTGCAGCTTGAGGCCCTTGACGTAGAGGTGCGTGGCGGACGCGTCGAACGCGCAGTAGACGAGCTCGCGCACCTTCGGCTCGAGCGTGCCGGTCTTCCACGGCACGGACGAGAAGTCGGTGTACGCGCGGAACATCTCCGGGTCGAGCTCGAGGATCTCGTCCCAGAATGCGTGCCAGTAGCCGCGGTTCTCGGTGAACTCGTCCTTCAGCGCCTGCTGCTCGTCGTCGAGCGGGGCCGGGCCCGTGCGCAGTCCCTGCTCCTCGAGCACCTGGACCAGCAGAGGGACGCCGATGTTCATCGCGTGGATGCCGAGCGTCGACGACAGCTCGAGCACCTCCATGATCTCCTGCGGGGTCGCGCCGGCCCGGAAGGCTGCCTGGATGTGCTGGCGCACGCCCGGCAGGTACATGTGGGTGGCGTTCGCGTCGACCGCGATGTAGATGAGCTCCTTGGTCTTGGCGTCGAGGTGGTTCTTGCGCCACGGCACCATCGACATCTCGCGGTACGCGTCGAGGAACTCGGGGTCGAGCCTCGCGATGCTCTCCCACAGCGGAGACCACGTCCCGCGCTGCTCGACGAAGGCGTCCTTGGCCGCCTGCTGACGTTCGTTCAGGTTCACTGTCGATCTCCTTCGATGGGTCGGACGGAGGCGTCCGTCGGTGTGTGCGCTCGGGCCGGCACGGGCTCAGGCGATCACGGTCGCGAAGGCGCCCGCATCGCCCGGCGCCGCCGGGAAGCGCGCCCGGGTGCGCGCGTCGTGTCCGGGCACGACGGTCGAGCCGGTGTCGGCCGCGAGCCGCCGGAGGAAGGCCAGCCCGTCGCGCATCTCCTGCAGGTCGGTGAAGGCGAAGAACGGCCACTGGTGCTCGAGCTGCTCGTAGAAGTGCGCGGCGTCGGAGGCGAGGATCACCGGCCGCTCCCCCGTGTCCACGCGGACCACCAGCTCGCCGGGGCAGTGCCCGCCCACGGGATGGACGGTGACGCCCGGGCGCACCTCGGCCTCGCCGTCCACGAGCAGCAGCCGGCCCTCCCGCTCGGCGCGCCGCACGGGCTCGAGGTGGGCCGCGGTGGTGAACTCCCCCTCCAGCTCGCCGCGCTCCCACTTGCCGAACCAGTGGTCGCGCTCGGCGCGCGCCGCGACCACGCGGGCGTTCTCGAACAGGCCGAGGTAGCCGATGTGGTCGTAGTGGAAGTGCGACGTGACGACCATGTCGACGTCGATCGGGTCGACGCCCATCGTCGCGAGCGACTGCGGCGTCGGCACGACGCTGATCTCGCCCAGCCAGTCGTGCTCGGAGATGTCGTAGCCGGTGTCGACCAGCACGACGGACCCGTCGGCGGCCCGCAGCAGCCAGTAGTTGTAGTCCATGTCGAGCGGCCCGTCGGGAAGCCCGTACGACCCGTAGTCGTGGAACACGTCCTTCTTCCGCACGACGCGCTCGCCGTACTTCACCTGCCAGATCGAGATCGAGGCGTTCTGCTGCCCGGTCACGACATCTCCTCTCCTTCGGTGTCCGCGGGCCCGCGCGGCGCGGCCGCGTCAGCCCTCCGCCGGCCGCCCGGCGTCGGCGTTCGCGGCGATCCATTCGGCCACGCGCGTGTGATCGGCGTCGGCCGGAAGCGACTCGGCCGCCTCGGCCCAGCGGGCGATCGCCTCGGCGCCGAGCGCGAGCGGCGCGCCGAGGTCGTCGGCGAGAGCGGCGGCGATCCGCATGTCCTTCAGCATCAGGCGCAGCCCGAAGCCGCTGTCGTACGTGCCGGGCAGGATGAAGTTCGGCCACTTGTTGTCGGTCGACCCGCTGCGTCCGCTCGAGCCGTTGACCACGTCGAGGACGACCTGCGGGTCGAGCCCGAAGCGGCGCCCGACCTCCATCGCCTCGCTGGTGGCCCACAGGTGCGTGGCCGACATGAGGTTGTTCAGCGCCTTGAGCGCGTGACCAGCGCCGACCTCGCCGCAGTCCACCACGCGGCCGAGCGGGGCGAGCAGCGCGTGCAGCTCGTCTCGGTCGGCGGCGTCGGAGCCGAGCATGATCGTCAGCGACCCGGCGACCGCGCCCTTCACCCCGCCCGAGACGGGGGCGTCGGCGAGCCGCACGTCGCGCTCGGCGAGCCGGTCGCGCAGGGCGCGGGTGGCCAGCGGCTCGGACGAGGACATGTCGATCACGATCGAGCCGGCGGCGAGCGCATCGGCCGCGAGCAGCTCGTCCGCGACGGCGGCCACGACCGCCGAGTTGGGCAGCATCAGCACGACGGCGGACGCGCCGCGCGCCGCCTCCGGCGCGGATCCCGCGACCTCTCCCCCGGCCTCGATCAGGCGGTCCCGAGCGGCCTCCGCCGGATCGGATCCGACGACCTCGTGCCCGGCCTCGATCAGGCGACGCGACATGGGCGAGCCCATGTTGCCGAGGCCGACGAACGCGATGCGGCTCATTCGGCGGCCGTCCTGTCCGACGCGCCCGCCGGCTCGAACTCGTCGACGGCCGCGTCGCCGAGCTCCTCGCGGATGACCTTCTCGGCCACGCGGAACGACTCGAGGGCGGCCGGGATGCCCACGTACATCGCCGCCTGCAGCAGCGCCTCGTGGATCTGCTGCACCGTGACGCCGTTGCGGATCGCTCCGCGCACGTGCACCCCGAACTCGTGCATCCGGTTGAGCGCCGTGAGGATGCCGAGGTTCAGCAGGCTGCGCTCGGTGCGGTCGAGGCCGGGCCGCCCCCAGATGCCGCCCCAGCAGAACTCGGTCGTGTAGTCCTGCGCGGCCCGGGAGAACCCGCTGACGTTCGCCATGGAGCGCTCGACGTGCGCCTCGCCCAGCACCTCCTTGCGGATGCCGAGGCCGAGCTCGTAGGTGTCCATGTGGGTCCCGTCAGCGAACATCGTCCGTCTCCTCCTCCTGCGCGCCGTCGATCGGCGTCGCGCTGTACTCCTGGTCGGTCACGGGATCGGCCCACACCGTCTGGCCGAGCGAGATCGCCGTGTGCGTCATGAACGAGTCGGGCGCCGCGCCGTGCCAGTGCCGCTCGCCGGGCGGGCACCAGACCGTGTCGCCGGCGCGGATGACGTGCAGCTCGCCCTCGGCGAAGACGTAGCCGCGACCGGCGAGCACCTGCAGGATCTGCCCCTGCTCGTGGTGGTGCCAGTAGGTGCGGGCGCCCGGGGTGAAGTTCACCGTGTTGATCGTCACGCCGTCGGTCTGCGCCATGGTGACGTACGGGAAGACGCTGCCCGTGAACTGCGATCCCGGCTTCCCGGCGGTGCCGTCGAACCGGTCGGGGCGCTGGATCCTCATCGGGCGTCCTCCGTCGCGTCCGGTCGCGGCTCGTGCAGGCGGACGCCCCCCGAGACGTCGCCGATCGCGTCGACGACGGTGTTGCTGATCCTGTCGGCGTAGCCGAGCTGGCGGGCCAGGCCGAACGACGCGACGGGGCCCGCGGAGTTCAGGCTCGTCACCCCGAGGCCGGCCAGCAGCTCGAGGTAGAGCGAGACGTCCTTCAGCATGAGCGTGTTGGTGAGGCCGCCCTCGAGGTAGTCGCCCTTGATGATGTGGGGGAACCGGTTGATCGTCGCGAAGTTCACGCCCGACGATGCGTTGAGCACCTCGAGCACGGTCTCGAGGTCGAGGTCGGCCTTCTTCGCCGCGACCATCACCTCGGCCGTCGCCGAGAGGGCGATGGCGTTGAGGAAGTTGTTGAGCAGCTTGACCGTGTGCCCGGCGCCGGAGCCGCCGCAGTGGGCGATCTTCGTGGCGAAGTGCCCCAGCACGTCCCGCACGCCGTCGAGCGCGTCCGCCGGGCCGCCGACCATGAGCGTCAGCGTGCCTTTCTCGGCCGCCGCCGCGCCGCCGGAGATGCCCGCGTCGAGGTAGCTCGCGCCGCGCTCGGCCAGGTCGGCCGCGATGCGCCGGGTCGAGTCGGGGCTCGCCGTGGACAGGTCGACGATCACCTGCCCGTCGCGGACCGCGTCGATCGCCCGGCCCTCGCCGTAGAACACCGCCTCGACGACCCTGCTGTCGGGCAGCGAGAGCAGGACGACGTCGCTGCCCGCGATCGCCTCCGCGGCGGAGCCGGCGGCGTCGGCCCCCGCCTCCCCGATCGACGCGGTGCGCGGGTCGAAGCCGAGCACCGCCACCCCCGCGCCGGTGATCCGGCGGGCCATGCGCCCTCCCATGTTGCCGAGCCCGATGAAACCGATGCGCTGTCCGCTCATCGTCGCGCCTCCTTCGCCGCTTCCCATTCCTCCGCCGTGTACGTCGCGGCGTCCAGCGCCTCGGCGTCCCACGCGCCGGCGCCGCCCGCGGGTCGGACCGTGTTCACGATCGACGCGCCGCCGTCCGCCGCCAGGATCTGTCCCGTCGTGTACGAGCTGTCGCCGCTGAGCAGGAAGGCGACCGCACCGGCGATCTCGCTCGCGGCTCCCGCCCGCCGCAGCGGCGTGGTGCCCGCCCGCACGACCATGTCGTTCTTGCCGCCCTGCGTCGTCGCCGCATCGGCGAACAGCTGCGTCGGCACGATGCCGGGGGCGACGCCGTTGACCCGCACCCCGATGGGTCCGCCGTAGACGGCGGCGCCGCGGACGAGGCCCACGACGGCGTGCTTGGACGTGTGGTACGGCAGCAGGTCCGCGGCCGCCGTGAGGCTGGCGATCGAGGCGGTGACCGCGATCGCCCCGCCGGAGCGGCGGTCGCGGTAGTGGCGGAAGGCCGCTCGGATGCCGAGGAACTGGCCCGTGACGTTCACCCGCATGACGCGCTCGAAGTCGTCGACCTCCAGGTCGGGCAGCGCGGCGAAGGCGCCGAAGATCCCCGCGTTGAGGTGGAACAGGTCGATCCGGCCGAACCTCTCGATGCCCGCCGCCATGTACGCGTCGACGTCGGCCTCGGCCGAGATGTCCGCGACCACGGCCAGGGCGTCGCCGGGAAGCGCCTCGGCGACCTCGTGGACGGCGCTGTCGCGGTCGACCGCGACCACGTTCGCGCCCTCCCCCGCCAGCCGCTCCGCCGACGCGCGGCCCAGGCCGCTCGCGGCGCCGGTGACGACCACCGTCTGCCCGTCGAATCTCATCGTGCTCCTCTCGTGTCTGCGATCGCCTCGGCGACGTGCTCAGCCGATGCGCGCTGTCAGCCCCGGCAGGGGCCCGTCGGCGATGCGTCCGAAGCGGTCGAGCGTGGACGGGTCGTGCCCCGACACCACGTGCCTGACCGTGCCGTCCTCCTCCCAGCGGTGCAGCAGGTCGAACCCCGCGTACATCGCCGGCAGGTCCGCCACGAAGGCGAACGGCACGTCGTCCTCGTACTCCTCGTAGTAGTGCACGGCGTCGCTCGCGAGCGCCACACGCCCGTCCGCGGTGTCGACCAGCACGACCGACTGGCCCGGCGTGTGGCCGCCGACCCGCACCATCCGCACGCCGGGCGCGATCTCGGCCTCGTCGTCGAACACGCGCAGCCGCCCCTGCCCCTCGATGCGGCGCAGCTCGGCGAGCTCGGCGTCCTCGACCGAGTGGTGGAACTGCCGGCGCGTGGCCATGCCGCTCGCCCAGAACTCCCACTCGGCCCGCGCCATGGTCACCCGCGAGGACGGGAACAGGTCGAGGTTGCCGATGTGGTCGTAGTGCGCGTGGGTCACGAGCACCTCCGGCGACGAGGCGGGGTCGACGCCGAGCGCCGCGAACGCCTCCCGCGGCTGCACGAGGAACGTGCGGGCGCGATTCGCCCCGCCGGCCGCCGAGAACCCGGTGTCTACGACGATCGTCTGCTCGCCCGTGTCGACGAGCCAGAAGAAGTAGTCCATCCCGATGGGCTCGTCCGGCCTGCCGTAGATCGGCCAGTTCAGGTAGACGTCCGACTTCGTGCCCTGACGGGTGCCGTACTGGACGATGGTGATGCGGTTGGTCACGCACCCACCCCATCACGCGTCGCGGGCGCCGTCACGGGCTCGTGCCCGCGGACGGCCTCGTGCTCGCTCGTGATGTCGCGGCCGGCGGTCTCGGGCAGCCAGCGCCAGAGGAACGGCAGCGCGAGCACCGCCAGCAGCACCATGTACCAGGACGGCGAGACCGGGTCTCCCGTCGTGCCCGCGAGCCACATGCCGATGTAGGCGGCGGGGCCGGCGATGAAGGCGAGCGCGATGTTGAAGCCGATCGCGCTCGCGCTCGAGCGGTTCGACGCGGGGAACAGCTCGACCAGCATGACCACGGTCGTGACGCTCACGAGCGACTGGGTCATCGTCAGCAGGATGATGCCGATGACGACGGGCATCGCCTGGCCGCTGGACATCATCCAGAACACCGGGATCGGCAGCACGATGTAGCCGATCGTGCCGATGATGTTGAGCCGGCGGCGACCGAACCGGTCGCTCAGGGCGCCCGCGATGGGGCACAGGATCATGTACACCGTCAGGCCGATCGCGCTGAGCGACAGCGCGGAGCCGCGCTCGAGGCCGACCGTCGTGGTGAGGTAGTTCACGACGTACGTCGCCAGGTAGTAGAAGCCCGTGCCCTGCACCGCGGCGATCGCGAGCGTGAGCAGGATCGGCCGCATGTTCTGGCGGAGGCTGCGCAGGATCGGCGACTTCTGCACCTCGCCCTGCGCCTCGACCTGCTGGTAGACGGGCGTCTCGCCGAGGCGCATCCGGATGTACAGGCCGATGAGCGCGAGCGGCGCCGCCAGCAGGAACGGCACGCGCCAGCCCCAGGCGAGCAGGTCCTCCTCGGACAGGACGTTGTTGAGGGTCAGCGCGAAGAGGCTGCCGACGATGGTGGCGAGCGCCGCGGTCGCGGAGATGACGCTGCCGAACTTGCCGCGGTGCGGGGTCGGGGTCGACTCGATGAGGTACGCGGCCGAGCCGGTCCACTCGCCGCCCGCCGAGAGGCCCTGCACGCAGCGGCAGAGCACGAGCAGCATCGGGGCCAGGATGCCGGCGACGCTGTAGACCGGCAGCAGTCCGATGATCGTCGTGGCGATGCCCATCGCCAGCACCGAGATGGCGAGCGCGGTGCGCCGGCCGTAGCGGTCGCCGATGGGGCCGAGGATGAAGCCGCCGAGCGGGCGCATGAAGAACCCGACCGCGAACACGGCCAGCGACGACAGGATCGCGACGAAGGGGTCGGTGTCCTCGGGGAAGAAGAGCTGTCCGATGATGACGGCGAAGAAGCCGTACACGGCGAAGTCGAACCACTCCATGAAGTTGCCGATGGCGACCGCCACGGCGACGCGCATCTTGCTCGGCGCGGGTGCTGCTGTGGACACGTGTACCTCCTTGTACGCGACTGGGACGAGTCGAACCCCCGGGAAAGATTGGCAGACTGTACGACAATCTGTCAAGAATGCCGCGCGCCGCATGCCCCATCCCAAGCTATTGTCCGACAACCTGCCCCGTCACCTCGGGAGCGAGACCGCAGAACGTGGGCGAGACCGACACCGTCGGCGCCGGTCTCGCCCGGCGGATCCGGTCTCGCCCGGCGGGTGCGGTCTCGTGGCGCGGGTCAGCGACCGCCGCGCAGGCGCACGTCGCCGAACAGCTTCGCCAGCGGCGCGATCACGCGGTCGCGCGCGGCGATCCAGCCGCCGGCCATCGCGAGCAGAGAGACCACGAAGATCCAGAAGCCGGTCCAGTTCACCGCGTCCTGCCCGCCGTACATCGCGTTGAGGTTGCGCAGGGCGCCCGTGGCCAGCACGAGGCCGACGTGCACGATCACGAAGCCGACGAAGAACAGCATCGTCGGGAAGTGCAGCGCCTTGGCGACGTCCAGCGGATACGCGGCGTTGATCCGCTTCGCCCAGGGACCGCGGTCGTCGCGCGGCCAGAACGCGCTGAGCCGGGCGCCGGTGAGCACCGCGAGCGGGGACGCGACGAAGACGATCGCGAAGTACATCAGCTGCTGGAGGCCGTTGTAGCCGGTCCAGCCGCTGTGGGTCGGCCAGTCGAGCGAGACGTACTGGATCAGCGCCGACAGCGCGTTCGGGAAGACCTCCCAGCTCGTCGGCACGATCCGCACCCAGTGGCCGGTGGCGAACAGCAGCACGACGAACACGAGCCCGTTGAGCATCCACAGCGCGTCCACCGCGATGTGGAACCAGATCGTCAGGCTCATCCGGCGCTTCTTGACGCGGCGCGACGTCCACAGCCCGCTCGGGGTCTTCTCGCCCCGGATCCGGATGCCGGATCGCACGATGAGCAGCAGGAAGAAGCCGTTCAGGAAGTGCGTCCACGACAGCCACGCGGGGATGCCGATGCCGCGCCCCTCGGGCATCGGGGCGGCGCCGGGGTAGGCGGCGAGGAACGCGGCGACCGGCTCGAGCGACATCGTCCAGCGGGTGAAGAACACCAGGCTGAACGCGCACAGCGCGAGCGTCGCCGCTCCGAGGATCCCGTAGATCGCGCGCAGCGGCGCGGGGAGCGGAGCACGGGTCACCAGAGAATCATGCCAAGGATCTCCGAGAACTCGGTACGCGGGCACGCCCGACCCGCGCACGACGCAGGACCGGATGCGCGGAGGCGCAACGATCCTGCGTCGTGCCAGGAGGGTCGGTCAGACCAGGCGCGTCTGGGGCGAGACCTCGTACGTGCCGGCCGGGTCGTCGTTCACGACGCCCGCGAGGGCGTCGTCGATCGCTGCCAGCAGGTCGGGCTCGAGCGTCACTCCCGACGCCTTGACGGTGTCGGCGAGCTGCTCGGGCCGCGAGGCGCCGACGAGCGCGGCGGCGACGTTGGGGTTCTGCAGCACCCAGGCGATCGCGAGCTGCGGCATCGTCAGCCCCGCCTGCTCGGCGAGGGGCTTGAGCCTCTGGACGGCCGTCAGCACGTCGTCCTTCATGAAGCGCTGGATGAACGTGGCGCCGCTCTTCTCGTCGGTCGCACGGCTGCCCTCGGGCACGGGCTGCCCCGGCAGGTACTTGCCGCTCAGCACGCCCTGCGCCATCGGCGACCAGACGATCTGCGAGATCCCGAGCTCCTCGCTCGCGGGCACCACCTTGCCCTCGATGACGCGGTGCAGCATCGAGTACTGCGGCTGGTTCGACACCAACTGGAAGCCCAGCTGCCGGGCGAGCGCGTGCCCCTCGCGCAGCTGCTCGGCCGTCCACTCCGAGACGCCGATGTAGAGCGCCTTGCCCTGGCGGACGATGTCGGCGAACGCCTGCATCGTCTCCTCGAGCGGCGTCTCGTAGTCGTAGCGGTGCGCCTGATAGAGGTCGACGTAGTCGAGGTTCAGGCGGCGCAGCGAGCCGTGGATCCCGTCGAGGATGTGCTTGCGCGACAGCCCGTGGTCGTTCGGGCCCATGGGGCCGATCGGGAAGTAGACCTTCGTGAAGATCTCGAGGCCCTCGCGGCGCTGGCCCTTCAGGGCCTCGGCGAGCACCTCCTCGGCGGCGGTGTTGGCGTACGTGTCGGCGGTGTCGAACGTGGTGATGCCGGCGTCGAGCGCGGCGTGCACCGTGGCGATCGCGGCGTCGTTCTCGACCTGCGAGGCGTGCGTCACCCAGTTGCCGTAGGTGATCTCCGAGACCTTGAAGCCGCTGTTGCCGAGATAGCGATAGTTGACCATCCCTTCACACTAGGCGGCGACGACGACCCCCGGCGCTCGTGCGTCACGCCAGCTCGTCGACCAGCTCCGCGAAGCGGCGCGCGGCCGCCGCCAGGGCGGCCTCGTCGGCCGGGGCGGCGGGGAAGCCGTCCGGCAGCAGGCCGAGCACCTCGCCGACCAGCGCACGCCGGCGGGGCGACCGCGCGGCCACGGGCAGCCGCTGCAGCCGCTCCTGCAGCGCGTCCGCGACGCGGGGCGGCAGCGCGCGGTCCCAGCGGTCCCGCTCGGCCCCCATCCGGTGCCCCTCCGGGCGGATGTCGTCGGAGGCCACCCCCGCGGCGCGCAACGCGGCCGTCGCGTCCGCGTCGACCTCGCCGTCGACGATCGCGACGCCGTACGCCTCGCGCGCCCGGCTCTCGGACACGAAGCCCGCCTCGACGTCGTCGAGCACGGCGCGCGGGTCGCGCTGCAGCGGGTCGCCGTAGCCGCCGGCGCCCGCCGTGCGCAGCACGACGCGGTCGCCCGCGCTCAGCGGGTGCACGTCGACGATCGACAGGCGCTCCTCGCGCGCCGTGCCCTCGTTGACGATCAGCTCGGTGGCCGCTCCCGGATGCCCGCCCGCGAAGCCCCACGGCCGGAACCGCAGGCGCTCCAGCCCGCGCGCCAGCAGGGAGCCGTCGGTCAGCGCCTCGAACTCGAGCTCGAGGCCCGCGCCGCCGCGCCACCGGCCCGCCCCTCCGGAGTCGGGTCGCGACGCGTAGCGCAGCACGCGCACCGCGACGTCCGCCTCGACGACCTCGACGCTGTTGTTCGACAGGTTCGAGATGCCGGAGTCGCGCCCGTCGGCACCGTCCGAGCCGTTCCGCGCGCCGGTGCCGCCCACCATGGGCTCGACGACGTCGATGCGGGACCCGTCGACGGCGGCGAAGACGACGGGCACGACGAGGCCGCTGGACGCGGCGGGCAGGATGTCGGGCGCCGCCTGGATGAGGGCGCCCGAGACGACGTCGTTCACGCGCGAGGTCGTGGCGTGGCGCACGCCGGTCGCGGCCGAGCCCACGGCGTTCAGCAGCGTCCCCTCGGGCGAGTGGAAGCCGATCGCGTCCATGATGCCCCCGCCGAGCGGAATGGCCGGGTCGAGCGTGCCGATCAGCGCGAACAGCCGCGTCACGACCCAGGAGTGCGCCTCGCCGCACGTCACCATGTTCAGCGCGGCCTCGACCTGCGGGGCGGTGCCCGTCACGTCGAGGTGCACGTGCCCGTCCGAGACGGTGGCCGTGACCACGATGCGCAGCGGCGTGTGGCCCACGCCGTCGTTGTCGAGGTAGTCCTCGAAGCGGTAGGTGCCGTCGCGCAGCGTGCGCAGCGCGGCGCGCGCCCGCGCCGCCGCCTGCGACCGGGCGAACGCGCCCACGTCCGCGAAGCCGTCCGCCCCGAGCCCCGCAGACAGCTCCGCCACGCGACGGCGCCCCGTGTTCAGCGCGGCGAGCATCGCGTGCAGGTCGCCCCGGTTGGCCTCGGGGGTGCGCGAGTTCGCCGCCAGGATCGCCTCGACCTCCGGCACCACGCGGCCGGCGCGCACGTATCGCAGCGGCGGGAGCCGCAGCCCCTCCGCGTAGATCGAGCTGTTGACGACGCTCACCGAGGAGGGCACGCGGCCGCCGATATCGGACACGTGCACGAACGCCCAGCCGTAGCCGATCAGCTCGTCGCCCTCGAAGTACGGTGCGATCGCGTGCACGTCGGGCAGGTGCGTCGACAGCCCGTGCGACAGGTAGGGGTCGTTGGTCAGCAGCACGTCGCCGGGCGCCAGCGGCTCTCCCGCGGTCGCGGCGGCGACGGCCGGGCCGAGATCGAGGCCGAGGAAGCCCGACACGCCCACGTGCTGCGGATACGCCACGAACCGGCCCGACAGGTCGGCGACGGCGCAGGCGAAGTCGGCGGCGTCGCGCACGTAGAGGCTGCGGCTGGCGCGCTGCAGCGTCAGGCACATCTCCTCGACCGTCGCCTGCAGCCTGGTGTGCGCGACGTCCTTCTCGACCGTGCTCAGCATGCGTCCTCCCCGTCGGCGCGAGCGCCCTCCGTGACACGGTCCAGCCGGATGCCGGCGGCCTCGCCGGTGGCCCGCCATCCCTGCGGGACGAGCACGGTGGTGTCTGGCCTGTCGATGACCGCCGGGCCGTCGATCCAGGCGTCCTCGCCGTCGGTCGCGAGCGCGTAGACGGCGGCGTCGCGCCGTTGCCCGTCGTAGCGCACGGAGCGGCGTCCGACCTCGCGGAAGAGCTCGGATCCGGCGCCGTGGCGGGCCTCACCGAGCTGCACCGTCATGCTCGCGCGCACGGTGCTGGTGCGCACGCCCGCGGTGGCGTCGGCGAAGCCGTAGAGCTGCTCGTGCCGGTCGGCGAAGCGGCGCACGACGTCTCCCGCGTCCACCTCCGGCGCCGCCCCGGCGTCCGAGGACTCGCCCAGCGGGATCTCGATGGACGTGAACTGCCCGTCGTAGTGCAGGTCGGCGGTGAAGACGAGCACGGCGCGGGCGTCGGGCTGCTCCTGCCGCAGCCAGGCGTCCGCCTCCTCGCGCAGGGCCGCGCACGCGTCCTCGAGCTCGCCCCTCGAGCGCTCGTCCACGGCGACGCGCAGCGTGCGCGCCCAGTCGCGGCGGATGGGGGCGATCGCGGCTCCGAGGGCGCAGAACGTGCCGGCGGCGGAGGGCACGAGGACCCCGCCGATGCCGACCTCCTCGGCCAGGAGGGCGGCGTGCGTCGCGCCCGCGCCGCCGAACGCGACGAGGAGGTAGCGCTCGGGCACCTCGCCGCGCGCGGCGAGCACGCGGCGCAGCCGCGCCGCCATGCCGACGGACGCGATGCGGAACGACGCGTCGACCACGCCGTCGGCGGCGGCCCGGGCGTCGGACGGCTCGGGAGCGCCCGCCTCCGCGTCGGTCTGCGCGAGGTCGCCGGCGACCCGCGCCAGCGCCGCGGTCGCCAGGTCGGACCGCAGGGGGAACGTGCCGTCCAGGAACCGGTCGGGATCGATCACCCCGGCGTGCACGTACGCGTCGGTGAGGGCGGGCCGATCGCCGCCGGCCCCGTAGCTGGCGGGGCCTGGCACGGCCCCCACGCTCTCGGGGCCCACGCGCAGCACCGGCTCGGCGCCCACGTCGTCGGCCCAGACGACGGACCCGCCGCCCGCACCGATCGCCGACACCTCGACCACCGGCATGATGAGCGGATGCGGGCCCACCGTCGCCGCCGTGGTGAGCATCGGCGCGCCCGCGTGGAGCACGCCGATGTCGCTGCTCGTGCCGCCCATGTCGAACGTCACGAGGTCGCGCTCGGGCCACGTCGCGGCCGCCGCCGACACCCCGGACGCGGGCCCGGACAGCACGGTCTGGATCGGCTGGTCCATGGCCGCCTCGAGCGAGACCGATCCGCCGTTGGAGGTGGAGATGTACAGCGGCACGTCGATGCGCAGCCCGGAGAGCCTGGCCTGCAGCGACGTGAAGTAGCGGGTCATCAAGGGCGTGATCTGCGCGTCCAGCAGCGCGAGCGTCACCCGCTCGTACTCGCCCGCCTGCGGCCACAGCGCGGCCGCGGAGCGCACCGGCAGCCCGAGGATCTCGCCGAGGCGGCGCGCGACGCCCTGCTCGTCCGCACGCGCCGCGTAGCCGCCGATGAGGCTGACCACGACGACCTCGGCGCGCGCCTCGGCCAGCCGCGCGGCGAGGGCCTCCAGGTCGTCGTCCGCGGCCGGCACGGGGTCTCCGGACGATCCGTAGCGCCGGTCGAGCTCGAACACCCGCGATCGGGGGATGAGCGGCGGGGCCGGCCGGGCGTGCAGGTCGAAGCTGCGGGGCATGCGCGCCCGAGCGATCTGCAGCACGTCCCGGTGCCCGGCGCTCGTGACCAGCGCCGCGCCGGCCACCCGGCCCTGCAGGATGGCGTTCAGGCCGATGGTCGTGCCGTGCGTGATGGCGGCGACGGACTCGGCCGGGACGCCGCGTCCCAGCAGCTCGACCAGGCCCCGCTCCACCCCCTCGGAGGGGTCGTGGGGCGTGCTGGCGACCTTGTGGGTGACCGCCTCGTCGAGGCGCCAGACCTCGCCCGCGCCGGGCACGGCGACCAGGTCGGTGAACGTGCCGCCGACGTCGATGCCGATCCGCCACGCGGTGGCGGGAGGGTGCGGGGACATCACAGGAACCTCGAGATGCGGACGGTGCGGTCGAGCACGGCGATCGTGACGACGCTCAGCAGCAGGAGCAGGGTCGACACGGCGGCCACGGAGGGCTCGAGCTGCACCTGGACGGCGGAGTAGATCCGGACAGGGACCGTCGTGGTGCCGGTGCCCGAGACGAACACGGACACCGCGACCTCGCCGAGCGAGATCACGGCGGCCAGGAACGCGCTCGCGATGATGCCGGGACGCATCAGCGGCACCGTGACGGTCAGGAAGGCGCGCAGGCGCGAGGCCCCGAGCACGCGCGCGGCGTGCACCAGGCGCCGGTCGAGGGCCGCGGCGCTGACGGCCGCGACGCGCACGCAGAACGGGAAGGTCACCACGAGGTGCGCGATCCAGATGCCCGTCGGCGCCCCGCGCATGCCGGTCGACTGGAACTGATAGAGCAGGGCGAGACCGATCATGATGCCGGGCACCGCGAGCGGCGACAGGAACAGCACCGACAGCGCCCGGCGCCCGGGGAACCTGCCGGCCCCGATCGCGTACCCGCCGAGCGTGCCGAGCACGACCACGACGGGGGCGGTGACGAGGGCGAGCACGAGCGAGTTGCCGAGCGACGACAGCCACGCCTGCGACGCGAAGACGTCCGCGTACCAGCGCAGCGAGAACCCGGACGGCGGGAAGCGGAAGTTGCTCGACGCGTTGAACGAGCTCACGGCGACGACGACGAGCGGCAGCAGCAGGAACGCGCAGACCAGCACCACGGGCACGGCCGACGCCGCGCGGCTCCACCACGGCGCGCGCAGGGACGTCGAGCGACGCTCAGCCATGCGTCCTCCGTCCGACGAGCCGGCCGGGCTCGGCGAGGCGCCCCAGGCCGCCCAGCAGCGCGCACACCACGAGCGTCACGACCAGCAGCACGAAGCTCAGCGCGGCGGCGCCCGGCTGGTCGAAGGTGGTCATGGCGGCGGTCTGTATCCGCAGCCCCGCGAGGGGCTGGTTGGCGCCGCCGACCAGCATGGGCGTGACGTAGACCCCCATCGACAGCGAGAACACGATCACGAGCGCCGCGACGATGCCGGGCGCCGCCATCGGCACGACCACCGACAGGAACGTGCGTGCCTTCGAGGCGCCGAGCACGGCGGAGGCCCGCAGGACATCGACGTCGATCGCGCCGAGCGACGCCGACAGCGCGATGATCGCGAACGGCAGCATGACGTGCACGACCGCCAGGAACACCGTCCACGGCGAGCGCAGCAGCGACAGCGGCTCGCCGATCGCCCCGATCGCCTGCAGCACGACGTTGACCGGGCCCTCGCCGCCCATGACCACGCGCCAGCCGAACGAGCGCACGACCTCGCTGGTGAGCAGCGGCGACAGGGTGACGATGAACACGATGCTCTTGCCGACGCGCGACGTCGACCGCGCCAGGTACCAGGCGACGGGCAGGGCGAGCACCAGACAGGTGACGCTGACCCGCACCGCGAGCCAGAGGCTCTCCACCACCGACCCCCAGAGGTAGTCGGTCGCGAAGACCTCCGCGTACTGGTCGAACGTGAGGCCCGGCAGCGGGTTGTTGAGGCCGTCCGTGGGGCGCAGGCTCAGCACGAACAGGCCGGCGAGCGGCACCAGGAAGGCGACGACGATGAACGCCGTCGGCACGAGCGCCGGGATGAGGCCGGGCAGGCCGTCCGCGGCGCGGCGGATCCGCGACGCCATCAGCGGCCGCCGATGGCGATCGGCTCGTCCTCGTCCCAGGCCACGCCGACGGCGCTGCCGGGCGCGATCCGGTGCTGCGCGTCCGGCGGCGAGGCGAGCAGCTCGGTGCCGTCCGCGGCGCGCAGCCGGTACTCGTAGCGCTCGCCCGCGAAGCCGACCGAGAGCACGACGGCGTCCACCCGGCCGGCGCCCTCCTCGACGAGACGCAGGTGCTCCGGGCGCAGCGCGACGGCGTCCACTCCGTCGGCCAGGCCGGCCAGCGGCGCCCCCAGCACGGTGCGCGGGGCGTCGCCCGCGACCGGGATGACGTTGGCGGCGCCGACGAAGTCCGCGGCGAACCGCGTGCGCGGCGAGCGGTAGAGCTCCTCGGGCGTGCCGAGCTGCTCGAGACCGCCCTGGGCCAGCAGCACCACCCGGTCGGAGAGGGCCAGCGCCTCGGCCTGGTCGTGCGTGACGAACACCGTGGTCGTGCCGACCTCGCGCTGCAGCTCGCGCAGCTCGTGCCGCATCTGCCGGCGCAGCTTGGCGTCGAGGTTCGACAGCGGCTCGTCGAGCAGCAGCACGCGCGGACGGGTCACGAGCGCGCGGGCGATCGCGACGCGCTGCTGCTGGCCGCCCGAGAGCTGGCGGGGCGAGCGGTCGGCGTACTCCTCGAGGTCGACCAGGCGCAGGGCGTCGCGCACGCGCTCGTCCCGCTCCGCCCGCGGCACGCGGCGCACCCGCAGCCCGTACTCCAGGTTGCGGCGCACCGTCATGTGCGGGAACAGGGCGTAGCTCTGGAACACGAGCCCCGTCTCACGACGGTTGGGGGGAAGCGCGGTCACGTCGCGGTCGTCGATGCGGATCGACCCCGAGTCGACGGGCACGAAGCCCGCGAGCGCTCCCAGCAGCGTCGACTTGCCGCAGCCCGACGGGCCGAGCACCGAGAGGAACTCCCCGGCCTCGATCGTCAGCTCGTCGAGCCGCAGCACCGGGCTGCTGCCGTAGCCGACGCTCAGGTCGCGGATCTCGACCCGGCCCTGCGCGGTCACGTCCTGTTCAGCCGCCTGCTCAGCCGCGCCCATCACTCGAAGATCTGCTGCCAGCGCGCCTGCAGGTCGCCGAGCTGGGGCGCGAGCGTCTCGTAGTCGATCCAGACGAAGTCGTCGTACGCGCCCTCGCCGTGCGTGATCTGCTCGGCGAACTGGTCGGGGTACACGTTGTCGTCGTTGGACGCGGCGTACCAGGTGCCCTCCGAGAAGACCGGCTGGTAGTCGCTCGAGGCGACGTACTGGAGGAACTCGTATGCGAGGTCCTCGTTCTCGGTGCCCTCGGTGACGAACAACGAGGTCAGCGCGCCGACCGAGCCCGACTCCGGGTAGGCGAAGCCGATCGGCTCGCCCGCGTTCGCCTGCACGAAGGCGCGGCCGTCCCAGTGGGCGGCGATCCACGCGTCGCCGTTCGACAGCGCGGTCTCCACGCTGGTGCCGTCGGAGGGGAAGGCGGAGGCGCAGTCGGCGATCTCGGCGAGCTGGTCGAACGCGGCGTCGACGTCGTCGGGGTTCGAGATGCTGCCCCCGCTCTCGTTGATGAGGCCCGCGAGGAACTCGACGCCGGTGTTGAAGGTCAGCGGCGAGATCGCGACGTGACCGCACAGCTCCGGGTCGAGCAGGTCGGACCAGTCGGTCGGCGCGGGGTCGACCTGGTCGGTGCGGTAGGCGATGCCGGTCGCGCCGACCGTCAGCGGCAGGCCGTACTGCGTGCCGTCGATGTTGCTCTGCTCGGCGAGCGTCGTGTTGAGCTCGTCGAACGCGTCGATGCGGTCGGTGTCGAGCGGGGCGACGACGCCGGCGGCCACCGCGTTCGGGATGACGTTCGGCGTGAAGGCGACGACGTCGTACGCCGGGGTGCCGCCCTGGCTCGAGCGCAGGGCGGTCAGCCAGTCGGCGGGCCCGCCGGGCACGACCTCGACGGTCGCGCCGGTGGCCTCCTCGAACGGCTGGATGAACGCCTCGTCGAACGACTCGCCCCAGGAGCCGGCGTACACGGCGACGGTGAGGGTGCCGCCCTCGCCGCCGTCGGCGTTCCCCTCGCCGGTGCTCGCGCAGGAGGCGAGCAGGAGGGTCGCTGCGGCGGCGGTCGTCACGGCGAGGGCGCGCCGGGACGTGGTCGAGGAACGGTTCATGGTGTTCGCTTTCGAGATCGGTGGGGCCTGAGGTCGGGTGGATCAGCGGCGCGGGACCGGTGACCAGACTAAGGGGAGGCGGCGGGGCCGCGGCGAATCAGCGGCGCGGCTCGGGTCGGCGCTCGTCCCAACGGTAGCGACGTTCGAGCGCACGCCCCAGCCGGAGCAGGAGCGCCTCGCTGCGCTGCGGGCCGATCAGCTGGCTGCCGAGCGGCAGGCCGTCCGAGTCGAGGGCGGTGGGGACCGTGAGCGCGGGGAGGCCCACGACGCTCGGCACGGTCGTGAACGCGAGCGTCTGCTCGTAGACGGCGCAGTCGCGCGACGGCGACCGCTCCGTCAGCTCGGCGAGCACGACGCCGATGCGGGGCACCCTGGTCGCCGCCGTCGGCGTCAGCATGATGTCCAGCTCGCCGAACAGCGCCTCGGTCACGCGGCGGGCGAGGGTTCGCATGAGGACCGCCTCGCGCACGTAGTCGGCGGCGCCGACGCCGTCGGCCTGCGCCATCACCCGGCGGATGTACGGCTGCAGCAGCTCGGGACGGGCCAGCGGGATCTGCTGCAGCCACGCCGGGATGATCGTGCGCGGGTAGATGTCCATCAGCTCGGCCGCGTCGGCGGGGGCGAAGACGGGGACGACGGTGTGGCCCAGCGACCGTAGCGCCTCGGCGGTGTCCTCCACCGCTGCCGCGCACTCGGGATCGACGGGGATGCGCGGGTCGAAGGACTCGACGAGCAGCCCGACGCGCAGGGGCCCCGGCGCCGCCTCGAGCGCGGAGACCAGGTCGAGCGGGCCGGCGTTCGCCTGCGCCCAGCCGAGGGGGTCGGGGGCGCTGAGCGCCTCGACCACGACCGCGGTGTCCCGCACGGTGCGCGTGACGACGCCCTCGGTCGATCCGCCCTCCCAGCCCTGCACCCGCTGGGGCAGCACGCCGCGGCCCGGCTTGAGGCCCACCAGCCCGCAGAACGCCGCCGGCACGCGCAGCGACCCGCCGCCGTCGCTGGCCAGGGCCGCGGGCACGATCCCCGCGGCGACGGCCGCCGCGGAACCGCCGCTCGAGCCGCCCGGCGACCGCTCGGGGTCCCAGGTGTTGCGCGTGATGCCGTACAGGGGGCTCTCGCACGACGTCGTCATCGCGAGCTCGGGCGTCGCCGACCGGCCGAGCTGCACGCACCCCGCGGCGAAGGCGGCCGCGGGCAGCAGGTCGGTCGTCGCGGCGGGCGCGTCGTCGACGGCGGCGGAGCCGCGTCGCCAGGGCTGCCCGGCGATGGCGAACGTGTCCTTGACCGTCACCGGCACCCCGGCGAGCGCCGGCAGCTCGGTGCCGCCCGCGCGCAGCCGGTCCCAGCCGTCCGCCGCCTGGCGGGACGCGTCGTCGTCGCGCCAGACCAGGGAGCCGATGCCCGGATCGATCGCGTCGGCCCGGGCGATCGCGTCTTCCAGCGCCTCGCGGGCGCTCGTCCGGCCCGACCTCACCGCGGTCGCGATCTCCACCACGGACGTCGGGCGGGCGGGGTCTGACGGCACGCCCCGATGCTATCCCGGCGCGGCGGCCCCGCCTGGCCGGGCGGTAACAGACCGCCTCACGGCCGTTCGGCGGACCGGCTCAGGACCCGGCGGCGGCCGCCGCCTCCGCCTTGTCCTCCTCGGTGGCCACGAGCTGGCCACAGGCGCCGTCGATCTCCTTGCCGCGGGTGTCGCGGATCGTCGTCGGCACGCCGGCGTCGTTGAGGCGGCGCACGAACTCGCGCTGCACCGACCGCTCGGACGCGTCCCACACCGAGCCCGGCGTCGGGTTCAGCGGGATGGGATTGACGTGCACCCAGCCGCGACCGCGGGCGTTGAGCTTCTCGGCGAGCAGATCGGCGCGCCACGGGTGGTCGTTCATGTCGCGGATCAGGGCGTACTCGATGGAGACGCGACGGCCGGTCCGGTCGAAGTACTCGCGGGCCGCGTCGAGCGCCTCGTCCACCTTCCACCGGGAGTTGACGGGGATGAGCTCGTCGCGCAGCTCGTCGTCGGGCGCGTGCAGCGACAGGGCGAACGTGACCGGGATGTCCTCGGCCGCGAGCTTGCGGATCGCCGGCACGAGGCCCACGGTCGACACCGTGATGCCGCGCGCGCTCATCCCGAGCCCGTCCTTCTTGTCCACCATGATCCGCACCGCCTGCATCACCCGCGCGTAGTTCGCCAGCGGCTCGCCCATGCCCATGAAGACGATGTTGGTGACGCGCTCGTCGGCGTGCTCGTGGCGTCCGAGCTCGCCGTTCGCGATCGCGCGGTTCGCCCGCACGATCTGCTCGATGATCTCGGCCGTGGACATGTTGCGGGTGAGGCCCGCCTGGCCGGTGGCGCAGAACGGGCAGTTCATGCCGCACCCCGCCTGCGACGACACGCACAGCGTGATCCGGCCCGGGTAGCGCATCAGCACCGACTCGACCAGCGCGCCGTCGTGCAGGCGCCAGAGGAACTTGATCGTGTCGCCCTTGTCGGTCTCGAGGCGACGCACCTCGGTGAGCAGGTTCGGCAGCATGCCGGCCACCAGCTCCTCGCGCCCGGCCGCGGGAAGATCCGTCATGTCGGCGGGGTCGCTCGTCCAGTGCTGGAAGTAGTGCTTCGCGATCTGCTTGGCGCGGAACCCGGGCAGGCCGAGCTCCTTCATCTTCTCGACGCGCGCCTCGGCCGTGAGGTCGGCGAGGTGCACCGGGGGCTTGCCGCGCTTCGGGCTCGCGAACTGCAGCAGCGGTCGACCGGTGGCGTCCTTCTGCTGCTGCCAGCCCTCGGTCTGGGGACGGACCTGCCGCGTGCCGGTGGAGCGCACGGGGGTGTTCTCGGGCGCATCGGGGCGCGGGCGCGCGGGCGTGTCGGGCATGGCCCCAGGCTACGGGAGGCGCCTGCGACCTTGCTGATGCGTTCTCCGCGGCGGATCAGCCGATCGGCAGCGCGGTCCCCGACACGGTGATGCCACCCCGCGGCGGGATGTCCACAGTCAGCACGCTCGGTCGCCCGACATGACGGCCCTGGTCGACCACGAGGCGGGCGGGCGCCGACGCTCCCCGCAGCTCGCGGACGTACGCGCCGAGCGCCGCAGCCGCCGAGCCGGTGGCCGGGTCCTCGGTGATCTCCCCCACCGGGAAGAGGTTGCGGGCCTCGACGCGCGCCTCGCCGGAGTCATCGGAGTCGCCGTCGGGGAACCGCACGACGGTCACCGTGCCGGGCCACCCCGCGCGGTCCATCAGCGCGCGGAGCGCGCCGGGGTCGAACGCGAGCCCGTCGAAGACGTCGCCGCTGCGGAGGGCGACGACGGGATGGGCGTTGCCGGCGAACGCCTCGAGGAGCGGCCAGCGCGGGTCGAGGTCGTCGCGGGCGACGCCGAGCAGGTCGAGCAGCTCGCGCGCGGCGTCGGCGGGCAGCTCGCGCACCGACGGCTCGACGCTGGTGAACGACGCCTCGGGGGCGACGGATCCCGGAGCGGTAGCGATCTCGACCTCACCGGCCGGAGTGGCGAAGCGGAAGGGGCCCGTGCCGAGCCGCTCCGCCAGCGCCACGGACAGGGCGATCGTCGCGTGCCCGCAGAACGGCACCTCCGCGGTCGGCGAGAAGTACCGCACCCGCACGTGGCGTGCGTCGCCGTGCACCACGGGGTCGACGGCGAACACCGTCTCGGAGTAGCCGACCTCGGCCGCGATCCGCTGCATCCGCGCCTCGTCGAGGCCGCGCGCGTCCAGCACGACGCCGGCGGGGTTCCCGCCGCCCGGTGCGGCGGGGAACGCGGAGAGCCGCAGGATCTCGACCTCGGACACATCGCTCATCCCGCCATTATCCGGCCGCGCCCCTCCGTCCTCGCGACCGGACGTCCACGCCTCAGGAGATCTGCACGCCCACGGAGATCTGTACGCGCTGAGCTCCGATTCCGTGGATATCTCCGAATCCGTGCAGGCGGGAGGGGCCCGGGATCGGCAGGATCCGACAGCCCTGCCGCGCGTCCCGGACGCCTCGGGCAGGATGGCCGGGTGAGTGAGACGACGAGGTTCCACATCGACATCGGCACCCGCGACGCGAGCCCGGCCGGCGCCGAGCGGGCGGCGCGCTTCGCCGCGGACTCCGGCTTCGCGGGGCTGCAGCTGACCGAGCTGCAGCACGACCCGTTCCTGGCGTGCGCGCTCGCGGCGCGGGCGGCGGAGGGCATCCGCGTGTCGACGTCGATCGCGGTCGCCTTCGCGCGGAGCCCCATGACGGTCGCCGTCGCCGCGAACGACGTGCAGCTCGCGGCCTCGGGGCGCTTCGCGCTGGGCCTCGGATCGCAGGTGCAGGCGCACATCGAGAAGCGCTTCTCGATGCCGTGGTCGGCGCCCGCGCCGCGCATGCGGGAGTTCATCGCGGCCGTCCGGGCGATCTGGCGCGCCTGGGAGACGGGCGAGCGACTCGCGTTCCGCGGCGAGTTCTACCAGCACACGCTCATGACGCCCATGTTCAGCCCGGGGCCGAACCCGTACGGCAACCCCGACATCTGGCTCGCGGGCGTCGGGCCCGCCATGACGCGCCTGGCCGGCGAGGCGGCCGAGGGATTCGTCGCCCACGCCTTCACCACCCGCCGCTACCTCGAGGAGGTGACCCTGCCCGCACTCGCGGCGGGGCGCGCCCGCGGCGAGCGCGCCGACGCGGTGCGCGTGGTCGTCCCGCCGTTCGTGATCGTCGGATCGGACGCCGCGTCGCTCGCGAGGCAGGAGGCCGCCGTGCGGCAGCAGATCGCGTTCTACGGGTCGACCCCGTCCTACCGATCGGTGCTGGAGCTGCACGGATGGGAGGAGACCGCGGACCGGCTGCACGAGGCGTCGCGCCGCGGCGAATGGCGCGAGATGGCGGGCCTCGTCACCGACGACATGCTCGACGCGTTCGCACTGTCGGGGACGCCGGCCGCCGTGCGCGCGGGGCTGGCCGAGCGCTTCGGCGGCATCGCCGACACCGTCTGCATCAACGCCCCCGAGGACGCCGCCCCGGAGGACGTCGCCGCCCTCGCCCGCTGAGCGCGCGCGAGCAGTTCTGCCCATCCCGCCCGGCCCGCCGCCACGCCTGCCAATAGGCTCTACGCACGTTCCGGATCGAGGAGGACTGGATGAGCGCACCGCAGACATCGGAGACGACGGAGACGCCGCGCTGGCGGGTGATCGGACCGGGGCTGGTGGTGGCGGCGACGGGAGTCGGCTCGGCCGACATGGTCGCGACGCTGGTCGCCGGATCGAACTACGGCTACATGCTGCTGTGGGCCGTCATCCTGGGCGTGCTGCTGAAGATCGTGCTCGTCGAGGGCGCCGGGCGGTACACGGTGGCGACGGGCCGGACGATCTTCGAGGGCTGGCGCTCGCTCGGCCGCTGGCCCGTCTGGTACTTCGCGCCGTACGTCGTGATCTGGGGCTTCGTGTACGCCGCGTCGGCGATGAGCTCGACGGCGCTGCCGATCGCCGCGCTCTTCCCCGAGGGCTCCTTCGGCGCCCAGGTGTGGCCGTGGGCGGTCCTGACCGGCATCATCGCGTTCCTGATGATCTGGTTCAGCAAGTACCGCGTGTTCGAGAGGATCAGCGCCGCGCTGGTCGGGCTGATGTTCGTCACCATCGTCATCCTGGCCGTGATCGCGGCGCCGAACTTCCTCGACACGATCACGGGGCTCGTGCCGCTCATCCCCGAGGGCGGCGTGTTCAACACCCTCGCCCTGGCGGGCGGCGTGGGCGGCACCATCACGCTCGCCGCCTACGGCTACTGGCTGCGCGAGAAGGGCTGGGACAAGCCGCGGTTCCTGCGCGTCATGCGCATCGACAACGCGATGGCGTACGTCGTGACCGGCGTCTTCGTCATCGCGATGCTGATCGTCGGAGCCGAGGTCGTGCGCGCCGCGGGGGTCTCGCTGTCGTCGGGCGACCAGAGCCTGCTGCAGCTCGACGGCGTGCTGCGCGAGCGATACGGCGACTTCATCGGCGTGTGGTTCCTCGTCGGCTTCTGGGCCGCGGGCTTCTCGTCGGTGCTCGGCGTCTGGAACGGCGTCTCGCTGATGTTCGCCGACTTCATGGGGAACGTGACCGGCAAGGGATCGGACCACCCCGACTCGCAGGCGGGCGGCAAGTGGTTCAAGGTGTACCTGCTGTGGCTGACGTTCCCGCCGATGCTGCTCCTGCTGCTCGACCAGCCGATCTTCCTCGTGCTGCTGTACGGCTTCCTCGGCGCCCTGTTCATGCCGTTCCTGGCATTGACGCTGCTGCCGATCCTGAACACCGACCGCGTGCCGCCCGAGTACCGCAACAAGTGGTACCTCAACGTGGCCCTCGGCCTCACGGCGCTGCTGTTCGTCGTGCTCGGCGTGTACCAGGCGGCGCAGGCGATCATCGGCGTGTTCTCCGGCTGAGTCCGCCGCGGATCGCCGGGGCTCTCGGCGCTGCCGGGAGCCCTCCGCGCGCGGCGGGGCCAGGATGGGACCATGTCGATCCCCGCAGGCGACGTCGAGGTCCCCGAGCGCGTGCGCGCCCTGGCGGGCGGCGCCGAGATCGTGCCCGTGTGGCGCAACGAGCTCGGCGGCGTCACCTTCCGCGCGGGCGCCCTGTTCATCAAGCACGGACCGCGCCACGGCGAGGCGTCCATGGCCGAGGAGGCCGAGCGGCTCGCCTGGGCGGCGCAGTGGGCCTCGGTGCCGAGCGTGCTCGACCAGGGCGAGACCGACGACGAGGAGTGGCTCGTCACCCGGGCGATGGACGGCGAGACGGCGGTGGCGCCGCGGTGGCGAGAGCGTCCGGCCACCGCCGTGCGAGCGGTCGCCGAGGGCCTGCGCGCCCTGCACGACGCGCTGCCCGTCGACGCCTGTCCCTTCGACTGGTCGGTGCCGACGCGCATCATCCGCGCGCAGGAACGAGGGTCGGACGTGCCGGCGGCGCTGCGCGATCCTCCGCCCGTCGATCGCCTGGTGGTCTGTCACGGCGACGCCTGCGCCCCCAACACGCTGATCGGCGACGACGGCCGGTGGACGGCGCACGTCGACCTGGGCGCGCTCGGCACCGCGGACCGCTGGGCCGACATCGCGGTGGCGACCATGAGCCTCGGCTGGAACTACGGCCCCGGCTGGGACGGCCTCTTCCTCGAGGCGTACGGCGTCGGGCCCGACCCGGTGCGCACGGAGTACTACCGTGCGCTCTGGGATGTCGCCTAGGCCGAGCGGCGACGTCCGACGCCGAACGCGGCCGCGCCGGGCGCGGACGGGGCGGGCTCACCCCCTGGCGCGACGGCCGCCCGGGCGAAAGGATCGGGCCATGTCCCGCGTCGTCCGTCTCGTCCGATCCGCGATCGCCCCGCTGTCGCGCACGCGCACGTTCCGCCGCTTCGGCCCTCGGGTGATGCCCGTGGCCGAACGTGCGCTGCGGCGCCTCACGGGCGGCCGCGTGCAGGTCAGCGGGCTGCTCGTGCCGTCGCTCACCCTGCACGCGGTCGGCGCCCGCACGGGCGAGCCGCGCGCGAGCGAGCTGATGTACACGCCCGACGGGCACGGCAGCGCGATCGTCGCCGGGTCGAACTTCGCCCGCGGCAGGCATCCCGCCTGGACGCACAACCTGCTGGAGCACCCGGACGCCGAGATCACCGTGCGCGGCCGACGCTACGCCGTCGTCGCGACGCGGATCGACACCGACCCGGCCGCTCGCGAGGACGCCTGGGAGACGATCCAACGGCAGTGGCCCGGCTATCGCGCCTACGAGCGCGAGTCGGGGCGCCAGGTGCGCCTGTTCCGGCTGCGCCTCGTGCGCGAGCTCTGAGCCGCCCGGCGGCCGTCAGAGGTCGAGGACGTACGACCACGACCCCGTGACGACGGCGGCCGTCACCGCCACCGCGGCGATCGCCACGGCGAGCAGCACCATCCCCGCGTCGCGGGCGTGCAGGCGCGACACGCGTGCCCAGGTGCGCGGCTGCGACGATCCGAAGCCGCGGGCCTCCATGGCCGTCGCCAGCTTCGTGCCGCGACGGATCGCCAGCACGAACAGCGCGAACGTCTGCCCGGCGACGCGACGCAACCGCCCGGTGTCGGCGACGCCGCGCGCCCGGCGGGCGTGGCCGAGCTCGCGCCAGTCGTCGATCAGCAGGCCGACGAGACGCAGGCCGGCGAGGGCGCCGAGCACGAAACGTGCCGGCAGCCGCGCGAGCTGCGCCAGCGCGTCGGCGAGGTCGGTCGGGTCGGTCGTGGCGAACAGCACGATGCTGGGCACGGCGATCGCGAGCACGCGCAGCAGGATCGCCAGGGCCAGCGAGAGGGACCCGTCGCTGATGCGCAGGATGCCCCACTCGACGTGCATCTCGCCGGCAGGACGGCCGTACAGCACGGTGCCGGCGGACGCGATCGCCGCGGCGAGCGCGATCGGCCAGACCCGCAGCCACAGCTCACGCCACGGCAGCCGCGCCAGGGGCAGCACGAGCAGGGTGAGCCCGAGGGAGACCCCGGCCGAGACCGGATCGATCGACAGCAGCAGCGCGACACCGATGACCAGGGTCGCCGCGAGCTTCGAAAGCGCGTTCACGCGAGCGAGCGGACTGCGGCGGGTGTCGATCGTCACCAGGCTCATCGCAGCGCCTCCGCCCGCGCGTCGCGGACGCCCGCGTCCGGCGCTCCGAGGTCGAGCACATCGTCGGCGAGCGCCGCGACCAGCGGACGATCGTGCGTCACGCACACGACGGCGGCGCCGTCCGCCCGCACCTGGTCGAGAAGCGACGCCAGCTCCCGCCACGTGCGCGCATCCTGGCCGTAGGTCGGCTCGTCGAGCACCAGCATGCGCGGGCGAGACGCGAGCATCGCGGCGACCGTGAGCCGCCGCTTCTCGCCCCCGGACAGCGTGAAAGGATTCACCGCGGCGAGGCGCGCGAGGCCGAGGCGCTCCAGCAGCGGCTCGACGCGGGCCGCGACCGCCGCGGCGTCGAGGCCGAGGGCGCGGGGGCCGACCGCGAGCTCGGCCCGCACCGTCGACGCGAGCAGCTGATGCTCCGGAGACTGGAACACCATCCCGATCCGCGTGAGCAGGTCGCGCGACGACCACGTGCGCGGCGCGCCGCCCGCCGCGGGGGCGCGGCGTCGACGCCTCCGGTCCGGCTCTTCGCCCGCGAGCGCCGCGGTCGCCGAGAGCACGCCGGCGGCGGGCTCCAGCAGCCCCGCCAGCGTCAGAGCGAGCGTCGACTTCCCGACCCCGTTCGGCCCGGTGATCGCGAGCGCCCGGCCGCTGCGCACCACGGCGCTCAGGCCGTCCGCCACGACCACCGGCTCGCGGGCGCCGAACGGACGGCGGCCGACCGCGAGCCGGTCGGCGACGAGCAGGTCCTCGGCCGGGGCCGCGACGGGCGTGCGGGGAACCGTGGGCGCCACCCCGGGGACCCACACCCCCGCCTCGGTGAGGGCGACCGCGTGGCCGCGGAAGACGTCGTCCGGGCGCCCGTCCGCGACGACCTCGCCACCGGATCCCAGCACGACCACCCGATCGACGTGGGGCGCCCACACGTCGACGCGGTGCTCGACGACCACGAGCGTCGCCCCGCTCTCCCGCGCCGCGCGCACGACGGCGTCGCGCACCTCGACGACGCCGTCCGGGTCGAGGTTCGCGGTCGGCTCGTCGAGCAGCAGCAGCCCGGGCCGCATCGCCAGAGCGCCCGCGAGGGCGAGACGCTGCTTCTGCCCGCCGGACAGCGCCGACGTCGAGCGGTCGAGGGCCAGGTCCAGCCCGACCGCCGCCAGCGCCTCCGGCACCCGGCGCCAGATCTCCTCACGCGGCACCCCGAGGTTCTCGCAGCCGAACGCCACGTCGTCGCCGACCCGCGCGAGCACCACCTGCGCATCCGGGTCCTGCAGCACCATCCCGGCCCGGCCGCGGGCGGCGTGCGGGTCGAGCCCGTCCACGCGCAGCGAGCCCGCGGCCTCCCCGTCCTCCTCGTCGCCGAGCACCCCGGCGATGCCGCGCAGCAGGGTCGACTTGCCGGATCCGCTCGCCCCGAGCAGCAGCACCCGCTCCCCGGGGCCGATCGCGAGGTCGACCCCGCGCAGCGCCCAGCGGGAGCGCCCGGCGTGCCGCCATCCCCACCCGCGCGCCTCGACGCGGGCGGGGGCGGGGGCGACGCCGGTATCGGTCACGCGGCGTCGGAGCCGAGGCCCCGCGCGCGGGCCTCGCGCCCGGCGGCGAACCGGTCGAGCGCACCGGTGGCCGCCAGCGCGCGCACGACGACCCAGGAGACCAGCCCGGCGATGACGATGCCCGACACGACCGCCGCGACGAAGTACACGGTGCGCGCCTCGACCGAGAGGGCCGCGACCGACGAGAAGCTGGTGTCGAGGACCGCCACGGCGACGCCCGCGAGGGCGCCCGAGACGAGCGCGCCGAGCAGCCGCCAGTTCGCGTACAGCAGGATGGCGAAGCCGAGCTCGGCGGCCACGCCCTGCACGAGGCCCCAGATGAACGTCTCGGGGCCCCATTGGGTGCCGATCGCCATGGAGACCACGGCGGCCACGACCTCGGTGAACAGCGCAGCGCCCGGCTTGCGGATGATGAGTCCGCCGAGCACTCCGGCGAACAGCCAGCCTCCGGCGAGCAGGCCCGACAGGCCGGGGGTGAAGGCCAGCACGGTGTCGAGGCCGGGCCAGGCGAGACCCCACAGCCAGAACACCACTCCGGCGGCGACGCCGACGACGCTGGCGACGACGATGTCGACGACCCGCCAGCGGTGGCGGCGGGCGGTCGGGGTCGCGGTGGCGGATGCCTCGGACGGGGACGCGGACGTGTTCATCTCTCTCCTCCCTGCGCCGGCATGATCCGGATCAGGTTCGACGGTCGAAGCGCTTTTCGCTTCCTCTCAGCCCGGCTCGCCGGACTCCCGTGGTGTGTGACCCGATTGTAGGGCGATCGGCGGCGCCGTTCGACAGGCCGGGAGCTCGGCGGGCCCGCGGATGCGCGCCCACGGCACGCGACGCGGTCGCTCAGCGGCGGATCTGCGGCTTTCTCCGGGGGCCAGCGGGTACCTTAGGCGGGTGGCGACCGAGGACCTCCCCCAGGGCGCGGCGCTCGACGGGAGCGACGCGGCCTCGTCGCCGCATCCCCCCGTCGGCGCCGCCGAGACCAACAGGCGCGCCGACGACGAGCTGGCCGCGACGCAGCCGTTCGACGTGGCCGCCTTCATCCAGAGCGGCGAGGCCGAGATGATCGCCCCGACGATCCGGCGGCGCGCGCTGTCGGCCGCCGAGGTCGACCCGTCGGAGCCCGCGCTCCCGGCCGCCCGCAGCATCTCGGCACGGCGTGTGCGCCGTTCCGCCCCCGGCGCCGCCGCGCAGGCGAGCCGGGCGGAGCGTCGGGCGGACGACCAGCCGGACCGCCCGACCCCCGCCGCGCTCGCCTGGGTCGACCCTGCCGGGCTCTCGGTCGCGGCGGCGCCGGCATCGCTCTCGACGACCTCCCACGTGCCGGCGACGACCTACCTCCTTCCCCCGCCCCGGGAACGCCGGGGCTCCGTCGCCGCGCCCCTCATCACGGCGGGCGCGGTCGCGATCGCGTACGTGGCGGGCTGCGCGCTCTGGCCCCTCGCGAACGTCGCGCCCGACGTCTCGGCGACGCAGGTGCAGTCGCAGGCCGGGCATCCGCTCGGGCTGACCTGGCCCGCGGAGGGGACGGCGGCGGTCGGCGCGGAGGGACTCGGCACGGTGGCCGCGCAGGCGGGCGAGAGCGTGCCGATGGCGAGCATCGCGAAGCTCGTCACGGCGCTGATGATCCTCGACCGTGCGCCCCTCGACGTCGACGAGGACGGCCCCTCGTACGCGTTCACCTATGCCGACAGCCAGCTCTACTGGCAGTACCGGGTGCAGAACGAGTCGGCGCTCGACGTGCCGGTCGACGGCACGCTGACGCAGCGGGAGCTGCTCGAGGGCATCCTCGTCGGATCCGCGAACAACTACATCGACCGCCTCACGACCGAGCTGTGGGGGTCGAAGGACGCGTTCGTGCTGCAGGTGCCCGCGTGGCTCGAGGAGCACGGCCTGTCCGGCATCACGATGGTCGACGCCAGCGGCATCGACCCCGGCAACGTCGCGACGCCGGCGGCGCTGGTCAAGCTCGCCGGCGTGGCCCTGGCGGACCCGGTCATCGCGGAGATCGTCGCGATGCCCGAGATCGACCTGCCGGGCGCCGGCGTCGTCGAGAACACCAACCCGCTGCTGGGCGACCAGGGCGTCGTGGGCATCAAGACCGGCACGCTGTCGGAGTGGTGGATCGAGTCGTGGAACCTGCTGACGGCGAAGGACATCACGATCGGGCAGACGACCGTGCGCGTGTACGCGGCCGTGCTCGGCCAGCCCGACGAGGACGCCCGGGAGAGCGTGAGCCGCTCGCTGCTCGACGAGGTGGAGCAGTCGCTGCAGTCCGACCCGGCGGTGCCCGTCGGCACCACGGTCGCGACCGTCACGACCGAGTGGGGCGAGCCCGTCGACATCGTGACGGCGGAGGACGCCTCCGTCGTGCTGTGGGACAACGGCACAGCCGAGCTCGAGACCGACTACGACCCGCAGCTCGGCGAGTCGGAGGGCAGCGCCGTCGGCGAGCTCACCGCGACCGGCCCCTTCGACTCCGCGACCGTGCCCCTGGCGCTCGCCGACGACCTCACGGGTCCGAGCCTGTTCTGGCGCCTCTCCCACCCCCTCGACCTGCTCGGCCTGCAGTAGGCATCCGCGGAATCGGAGCAATCCACATCCGCGGAATCGGAGCAATCCACATCCGCGGAATCGGAGCAATCCACGCCGTAGGAGGAAAGCTCGCGGGTTCGCCCTACGCGGTGGATTCCTCCGATTCGGTGGCGCGGCTCAGCGGTCGGCGAGGTGCAGGCGTTGCGCGATCGCGGTGAGGATGAGCTCCTGCACGACGGGCCAGTCGCCGAAGATCTGGTGGTAGCCGACGCGGATGACGTGGTACCCCAGGAGGCGCAGGCGCGCGTCGTGCTCGTTGTCGATCAGGCGCTGCGCGTCGACGTGGTGACCGCCGTCGATCTGGATCACCAGCCGGTCGCCGATCAGCAGGTCCACCGGATGACCCGCGATCCAGACCTGCCGCCGCAGGGGCAGCCGCAGCCACTTGAGCCGGGTGAAGACCACGGTCTCGGTGCCTGCGTCCGCGAACGGGAGGACGTCGGCGACCATCCGGCGTGCGCCGGGCGGCAGCTCCAGCCGTCGCACGACGTCGAGGTCGATCGCGTCGAGGCGGAGCGCCGACTCCCAGACGGCGAGCGACTCCTCGTACGGCCGACACCCGCTGAGGATCACCAGCGCGTTCACCAGTGAGTCCTCCAACGCCTCGGGATCGCGTGGGACGACCGGGACGCTCCAGTGCACGTGCGCCGTGGTCTCGCGCATCAGCCGCGCGTGCGGCTGCGCGGCGACGTGGGCCTCGCGCGCCGTCGGCGTCCACAGGCCGCGGCGTCGCGCGATCGTCACGCAGCTCAGCACCACGCCGATCTCGGCGGCGGCGCGCAGCTCCGCGTCGGCTCCCGCGAGGGCCAGCCAGCCCGGCCTGATCCGTTCGACCTCGCCGGACGCCAGCGCGCTGCGGACCGCGTGCCGGGTCACTCCGCGCCTCGCCAGCCATCCCGTTCGTGCGACACCGCCGGCGTCGCGCAGCGCCTCCACCGCATCCATACGCTCAGCGTCCGGCCTTCGGCGCCCCGTGCCGGACGCCGACCGGTCGATTGTGGACCACGACCGTGAGCCCGGCGCCTGGGGACGAGCCGCCGCCGCATCCGCGCGCATCCGCGCCGTAGGAGAAATCCACGCCGCAGGAGGCAGACCCTCGGATCCGCCCTACGGCGTGGATATCTCCGAGCCCGTGGCGGGGAGACGCCTGACCTCAGACCGGGTCGGGCTCGGCGTCGGCCGCGGGGAGGACGTCGACCGCGGCCGTGTCCGCCGGCGCCTCCGGCGCGGGGGCCGCGTCGAGGTCGACGGCTGCGTGCTCGAACTGCGACTGGTAGAGCCGCCAGTAAGCGCCCTCCCGGCCGATCAGCTCGTCGTGCGTGCCCTGTTCGACGATGTCGCCGTGCTCCATCACGAGGATGAGGTCGGCGTCGCGGATCGTCGACAGCCGGTGCGCGATCACGAACGACGTGCGCCCCTCGCGCAGCGCCGCCATCGCGTTCTGCAGCAGCTGCTCGGTGCGGGTGTCGACCGAGCTCGTCGCCTCGTCCAGGATCAGCACGCTCGGCTGGGACACGAACGCGCGGGCGATGGTGATGAGCTGCCGCTCCCCCGCCGACACGTTGGCGGCGTCCTCCTCGAGCACGGTGTCGTAACCGTCCGGCAGGGTGTGCACGAAGCGGTCGACGTACGTCGCCTTCGCCGCCTCGACCACCTCGTCGTCGGTGGCCGACTGCCGCCCGTACCGGATGTTCTCGCGGATCGTGCCGGAGAACAGCCACGGGTCCTGCAGCACCATGCCCGCGCGCTCGCGCACGTCGTACCGGGTCATCCTCGAGGTGTCCTGCCCGTCGAGCAGGATCGCGCCGCCGTCGAGCTCGTAGAACCGCATGATGAGGTTCACGAGGGTGGTCTTGCCGGCGCCGGTCGGGCCGACGATCGCGACCGTCTGGCCCGGCTCGACCCGGAACGACAGGTCTTGGATGAGCGGCTGCTCCGGGGTGTACGAGAACGACACGTTCCGGAACTCGATCACGCCGCGGCCCGCGGTCGCCTTCGGGGCGTCCTCGGCGTCGGCCTCCTGCTCGGGCTCGTCGAGCAGCTCGAAGACGCGCTCGGCCGAGGCCGTGCCCGACAGCACCGCGCTGGTCATGCCGCCGAGCTCCATGAGCGGCTGCGTGAACTGCTGCGAGTACTGCACGAACGCCTGCACGTCGCCGATGCGCAGCTGGCCGCTGGCGACCATGATGCCGCCGAGCACGGCGATGCCCGCGTAGATGAGCGATCCGATGAACTGCACGCCCGGCATCATCAGGCCCGAGAAGAACTGGGCCTTGAACGCCGCGTCGAACAGCTCGTCGTTCTCCTTCTCGAACGCCTCGCCGTTGCTCTTCTCCCGGCCGTACACCTTCACCAGCGCGTGCCCCGAGAACGCCTCCTCGACGCGCGAGTTCAGGCGACCGACCTTGGCCCACTGCGACTGGAAGGCGCGCTGCGACCGCGGCCCGATGACGCCGAAGATCACGGCCATGAGCGGCAGGGCCACGAGCGCCACGAGCGCCAGCTGCCACGAGATCGAGAACATCATGATCAGCACGCCGACCACGGTCAGGATCGACGTGACCGCCCCCGACAGCGACTGCTGCAGCGTCTGCGTCATGTTGTCGATGTCGTTCGTGACGCGCGAGATCAGCTCGCCTCGCTGCACCCGGTCGAAGTAGGCCAGCGGCAGGCGGTTGATCTTCGCCTCGACCTGCTCGCGCAGGCGCCACATGGTCTTCACCATGATCACGTTGATCACGTAGCCCTGCACCCACTGCAGCAGCGCCGAGAAGACGTACAGCGCGAGCACCCAGACCACGACCGTGCGCAGCGCCTGGAAGTCGATGCCGCCGCCCACCGCGAAGTGCTGCATCGCGGCGATGGTGTTCGCGAGGTCGGTCTGTCCGGCGGCCTGGAGCGCGGCGACGACCTCCTCCTGCGTCGTGCCCGCCGGGAACTGCCCGCCGACCGTGAGCGACATGACGCCCTCGAACACGATGTTCGTGGCCTCGCCCAGCACCCTCGGCGCGATGATCGACAGCACGACCCCCGCGGCGCCGAGCACCATCACCAGGGCGAACACCCACTTGTAGGGGCCGAGCAGCCCGATGAAGCGGGCGAAGCTGCGGCCGAACGCCTTCGGCTTGCCCGGCGGCGGCGAGTCCCACCCGCCGCCCTCCTGCCGCGCCTTCTCGGCGAGCTCGGCCTCGATGCGGGCCTGCTCCTCGTTGACGGCCGTCCCGTCCGTCGCGGGTTTCGTCCCGTCCGTCGCGGGTTTCGTCTCGGTCACTTCGTTCCCTCGCTCACCCTGGTCGCGCGCGCTCGACGCATCATGCCTTCGCCCCCAGCTGCGAGTCGACGATCTCGCGGTACGTCGCGCTGCTCGCGAGCAGCTCGTCGTGCGTGCCGAGCCCCGCCATCCGGCCGCCCTCGAGCACGACGATCCTGTCGGCGTCGGTGATCGTGGACACCCGCTGGGCGACGACGATCTTCGTCACGCCCGGCAGCTCTCGCCACAGCGCCTGCCGCAGCCGGGCGTCGGTGGTGAGGTCGAGGGCCGAGAACGAGTCGTCGAAGATCAGGACGTCGGGCCGGCTGACGATCGCCCGCGCGATCGCGAGCCGCTGACGCTGACCGCCCGAGACGTTGGTGCCGCCCTGCGCGATCGGCTCGTCGAGCCCGTGCGGCTTCTCGCGCACGAAGTCCGCGGCCTGCGCGATCGCCAGGGCCTCCCACAGCTCGTCGTCGGTGGCGTCCTCGCGGCCGAACCGCAGGTTGGACGCGATCGTGCCGTTGAACAGGAACGGCCGCTGCGGCACGAGGCCGATGCCGGCCCACAGCGCCTCGAGGTCGGCCTCGCGCACGTCGACGCCGCCGACCCGCACGGACCCGTCCGTCACGTCGAACAGGCGGGGGATCAGGTTGATGAGGGTGGTCTTGCCCGCTCCCGTCGAGCCGACGATCGCGACGGTCTCACCGGGCGCGGCGTGGAAGCCGATGCCCTGGATGACCGGCTCGTCGGCGCCCGGGTACGTGAACGACACGTCGTCGAGCACGACCTCGCCCGGCGTCGGCAGCTCGGCGACGGCCGCGTCGGGGCGCTGCAGCGAGCTGGTGACGCCCAGCACCTCGCCGATGCGGTCGGCGGAGACCGCGGCGCGCGGGATCATGATCGTCATGAAGGCGGCCATCATGACGCCGCCGAGGATCTGCCCGACGTACTGCATGAAGGCGAACAGCGTGCCGATCTCGACGCGCCCCTCGTTCACCTCGACGCCGCCGAACCACACGACGGCGACGATCGTGACGTTCAGCACCAGCATGATCAGCGGGAACATCAGCACGAACAGCGACCCGACCCTGCGCCCGACGAGCATGATGTCGTCGTTCGCGCCGCGGAACCGCTCCTCCTCGATGCGCTCGCGCACGAACGCGCGCACGACGCGCACGCCCGTCAGCTGCTCGCGCATCACCCGGTTCACGGCGTCGAGCTTCGACTGGTAGGTGCGGAACAGCGGCACCATGCGCGAGATGATGAGGCCCGCGAGCACGAGCAGCACGGGCACCGAGACGCCGATGATCCAGCTGAGGCCCACGTCCTGGCGCACCGCCATGATGACGCCGCCGATCGCGAGCATGGGCGCCTGCACGAGCATCGTGGCGCCCATCATCGCCAGCATCTGCAGCTGCTGGACGTCGTTGGTGTTGCGGGTGATGAGCGAGCCGGCGCCGAACTGCGACACCTCCCGCTCGGAGAACGAGCTGACCTTCTCGAAGACGTCGCGGCGGATGTCGCGGCCCGTGGCCATGGCCGACCGGGCGGCGCAGGCCGTCGCGATGATCGACGCCACGATCTGGCCGAGCGACACCGCCAGCATCACGAGGCCCGTGCGCACGATGAACGCGGTGTCGCCGTTCGCCACGCCCTTGTCGATGATGTCGGCGTTGAGGGAGGGCAGGTACAGCGCGGCCAGCGCGGCGGCGAACTGGAACACCAGGACGCCGGCGAGCAGCCACTTGTATCGCCAGAGATAACGGAACAGGAGCTTGCCGAGCACAGGGCCTCCACCGGTCGCACGTCCTCGCGCGGACGCGCGCGAGGACCGGGTCGACTCTGCCACCAGCCGCCGACATCCTCCACTGCCGGAGGCCGCTGTCCGCTGACGGCGGAAACCGCCGCTCAGCGCGGGAATCCGACCGTGGTCGGATGCGCGGACACGCCCGGGCCGGTATCGCCGCGGGCATGCGCGCCCCGGGCTGCGCGGCGCCGGTTCGGCGGAGGGCGGCACGCGGTAGCGTCTGGACATGCCCCACACGCGCAGCGACCCGTCGCGCGAGCGCACGATCATCCTGAACCAGCTGCTGCTGGGGCTCGTGATCCTGCTCGCGGCCGCGTTCGTGCTGATGTCGGGCCAGTACCAGGACCTCGCCTCGCTGATCCTCGGGGTGTCCGGCGTGTTCATCGCGACCGTCTGCGCGATCATCGTGCGCTGGGACCGCCTGCCGTCGCTCGCGACGATCGCGGTGCCGGCCCTCGACATCGTCTCCATCGGCTCGCTCTCGCTCGCCTACCCCTCCAGCGGCCTCGCCCTGCTGTGGGTGTTCCCCGTGCTCTGGGTCTCCCTCACGTTCGGGGCCATGATCTCCTCCATCACCGTCGCCCTCACGACCGTGCTCTATCTCGCGCCCCTGATCGAGACGCCGTCCGCGTTCGAGGTGCGCCTCGTGCTGATGCCGCTGACGCTGGCGTCGCTCGCGGTGTTCGGGCAGGTGATGTCGCGCCGCGCGACGGCCCAGCGATCGCTGCTCGCGCGCCAGTCGCGCACGCTGCAGCGCGCCTTCGAGCGCGCCCGCGACCAGGAGTCGCTCGTCAGCGAGGTGCTGCAGGCGGTCGACTTCGGCGTGACGCGCATCGGCGCCGACGGCCGGGTGACGGTGACGAACGAGGCGCACGCGCGCCTGCACGGCGACCCGGACGCCCCGCTGTTCCAGGAGGACGGCGTCACGCCCGTGCCGGCCGCCGACCGGCCCCTGGCGCGCGCCGCCCGCGGCGAGACGTTCGAGGGCGTGGAGCTGTGGCACGGCGGGATCGGCACCGAGCGCCGCGCGCTGCACGTCACGGCCCGGCGGATCGCCGACGACGGCGCGGCCGGTGTCGTCGTCGTCTCGCGCGACGTCACGGCGGAGCGGAACGCGCTGCGGGCACGAGACGACCTCATCGCCTCGGTGTCCCACGAGCTGCGCACGCCGCTGACGTCGATCATGGGGTACCTCGACCTCGCGCTCGACGACCCCGGCCTCCCGGCCTCCGCGCGGGGGGCTCTCGAGGTCGCCGAGCGCAACGCGCAGCGCCTGTTCGCCCTCGTCACCGACATCCTCTCGGCCTCCCGCGCCCCGGACGCCGACCCGGCGGAGACGCTGCGCGCGTCGATGATCGACCTGAGCGCCATCGCGCGCCAGGCGGTGGAGGCGGCCCTCCCCCGCGCCGCCGAGCGCGGGGTCGTGATCGACACCGAGGGCATCGAGAGCACCGCCGCCTTCGCCGACGCGGGCCGCGTGCGCCAGGTCGTCGACAACCTGCTGTCGAACGCGATCAAGTACGGACGGGACGAGGGCCGGGTCTGGATCGGGTGCACGGAGGACGGCGACCGCGCGATCCTCGCCGTCAGGGACGACGGCCCGGGCATCGCCGAGGCCGAGCAGCCCCGAGTGTTCGAGCGCTTCTTCCGCGCCGACGCGGTGCGCCGATCCAGCGTGCACGGCAGCGGCCTGGGCCTCGCGATCAGCCGCGACATCACCCGCGACCACGGCGGCGATCTCACCCTGCAGAGCATCCCGGGCGTCGGCTCCACATTCGTCGTCACCCTGCCCGCCCGACGACCCCTCCCCCACCCCGCCCCTCAGGAGAGCCGATGAGCGCGTTCGACCTGTTCACCCTCTCGTTCGCGACGGCCGTCGTCGTGATCACCGCCGGCATCGTGTTCCTGCTCGACACGGTGGTGAGACGCGGCAGCGCCTCCGGAAGGTACTGGGCGGCGTCGTTCCTCGCCGGCATCCTGGTGACCTTCTGCTACGTGGCCTGGGCGGTCGACCGCGACCTGTGGATCGCGGTCGCGACCGGCAACGCCGCGTTCGTCACGCAGATGGGCCTGATGTGGCTGGGGTGCCGCGTGTACAACGGGCGCCTGGGCGCCGTGCCCCGCGCGGCCGTCGCCCTCGCGGCCCTCGTCACGTTCGGCGCGGCGATCGTGCAGCGCGACGTCGGCGACTGGGCGGGCGCCGCGGCGATGTTCGTCGGCATCGGGGCCTTCGCGGCGCTGGGCGCGGTCGAGACGCGGCGCGACGCCCTGCGCGCCGTCTTCGCCGCGTGGGGCCTCACCTTCGCGCTCGGCGCCGCCGCCGCGTACTACGCAGCCCGCACCGTGGTGTTCCTCACCGGCGGTCCGCAGAGCCATCTGTTCGCCGAGTGGTTCAGCACGGGCACCACGTCGATCGTGACGATCACGCTCACGATCGTCGCCGTCGTGTCCACGTCCGTGCTGCGGGTGGCGTCGGTGACCTCTCCGCAGATCCCGGGCGCCCGGCCGGGCCCGGGCGAGCGCCTGCTGCCGTCCGAGGTCTTCCTGCCGCTGCTCGACGACGTCGCCACGCGCGGCGAACGGGGCACGGCTCCGCTGACGCTCATCGCCGTGCGCGTGGAGGGGGTGTCCGAGATCGGCGCCGCGTTCGGGCAGGGCGCCGCGGAGCGCATCGAGGCGCGCTGGCGCGACTCGCTCCACCGCGCCGCCCCGTTCCACGCCGCGGTGGGGGCGATAGACGACGCGACCGTCGGCATCGCGCTGCCGGCGCCGACGGCGGACGAGGTGGCCTCGGTCGCGAACACGGTGCGACAGCGGCTCATCGACGACCTGATCGCGCTCGACGGCTCCGTGCTGCCGGCGATCGGCGTCGGCTTCGCGCTCGCGCGCGAGCACGGCTACGCGGCGACGACTCTGGTGGATGCCGCGCGCCAGGCCGCGATGGACTCGGCGGGCTCGTCGGGGATGCCGGTGACGGCCGCCCCGCCCGACGTCACCCGGCCGTGAGGCGGTAGCCCACCCCGCGCACGGTCTCGATCCAGCGCGGGCTGCTGGCCGACTCCCCGAGCTTGCGTCGCAGGTTGGCCATGTGCACCTCGATGGCGCGCAGGTCGTGCTCGCTCACGAAGTCGCTGTGCCGTTCGCCCCGCAGGGCCAGGGACAGCTGCTGCTTCGACACCACGCGCGTGCCGGCCTCCAGCAGCTCGCGCAGCAGGTCGAACTCGGTGCGCGTGAGGTCGGGCTCGGCGCCGTCGGCGGACACCGTCCGCCGGTCCGGGTCCATGCGCAGGCCCCGGTGCTCGAGCCAGCTCTCCTCGCCGCCCTCCTCGGCCTCCGGCGCCGACGGGGGCGCCAGGGCGCGCGGCCGTCGCAGCATCGCCTCGATCCTGGCGCGCAGCTCGCGCGGCCGGAACGGCTTGACGATGTAGTCGTCGGCTCCCGCCTGCAGGCCCTGCAGCACGTCGATCTCGTCCGACAGGGCGCTGACGATCACCAGGTAGGTAGAGCTGACGTCGCGCACGCGCCGGGCGGTCTCGAAGCCGTCGATGCCCGGCATGCTGAGGTCGAGCGTGGTGACCACCGGGTCGTGCTCCGTCACGAGGGCGACGCCGTCCGCGCCGGTCGCGGCGGCGTGCACGTCGAAGCCCGCCTGGGTCAGCACGGCGGCGAGGAGCGCGCGGATGTCGGGATCGTCCTCGATGACGACGGCGACGCGGGTCTGCTCCACCACACCCCCCTCCACCGGGGGGTAGGGGCCGGCGGATACGATATCGCAGAATACACGTCGGAAGGCGGTGGACCCCTCCTGTGTGACCGGCTCCGCCTCGCGCTGTTCCACGCCTGCGGGGACGACGTCCGTCATCGGGTGCGCCTCCGGCGCCGGTCGCGCACGCCGGACAGCACCAGGATCGTCGCATAGGCGAACAGCGCTGTCGCCGCCGCCGGCACCAGCCACTGCCGGGCCGCACCGTTCACGGCCTGGTTCGCCCAGCCGAGCCAGGGCACCGCGTACCAGACCGTGCCGCGCACCTGCACCGGCAGCACGGGCTCGGCGTCCGGCGAGCCGTTCGCATCGCCCTGTGTGACGAATCGCGGCTCGCCGCTCGCCGAGTCGGTGAGGCGGGCGACGACCCGGTGGGTCACGACCGCCGCCTCGCCGGACTCCAGCTGGTAGGTCATGATGTCGCCGACGGCGATCTCGTCGACCGGTGTCGGCTTCACCACGATGAGCGTGCCGGGCGGCAGCGTGGGGCTCATCGACCCGGTGAGGATCGTGAGGGAGGTCCCGCCCACGAGCGCCGGGACGCCGATCACCGCGAGCCCCAGCAGCAGGACGAGGCCGAGCAGGCCGAGGCTCAGCCCGTGCACGATCGCCCGGCCCGCCTCGCGGGCGCGGCTCACTCGGCGCGTCGGCGTCGCGTCAGCAGCGTCAGCCACCATCCCGCACCTCCGATCGCGAGTCCGATGACCACGGCCGCCAGCGAGACGGCGCCGCCGGTGGTGGCGAGGCCGCCCGCCGCGTCGGCAGGCTCGGTGGGGACGGGCGTCGCGGCGGCCCCGGGCACCTCGGGCTGCCCGGGGATGTCGACGCCTCCCCCGCTGCACCCGCCCGCGGCGCCGGTTCCGGCGGCCGCATCGGCGAGGGCCACGCGCAGCGCGAAGGAGGCCCGCGACCCCTGGCCCTGATCGCCGCTCAGAGCGGCGTCGAGATCGACGGTGACCTCCACCGTCGCGGTCTCGCCGGGCTGCAGCACCCGTGGGCCGATCAGAGCGGTGCAGCCCTGGAGCTCGCCGAGGGGCGTGCGCGACAGCCCGGCACCGGTCGCCTGACCCGCCGTGAGGCTGAAGCCGTCGGCGGTGTCGGCCACGACGTCGACGACGGAGACCGTAAGCGTCGCCGCGGCGTCGTGCGCGTTGCGCACGTGCAGGGCGGCGGTTCGGGACTCGCCCGGCACGAGCGCGAGCCCCTCGTCGAACAGCGCCGCGGGCGCCGTCGCCGACCAGACGGTGCCGTCGGCCGAGAACTGCAGTCCCTCGTCCGTCACCGTGGCGGGCACGGTCGCCGTCGCTGTCGCGACCGCGGCCGGCGCGGCGGCGACGGCCGCCAGCGACGCCGCGATCAGCAGCGCGGCGAGCGTCGTCACTGCCATCCGCACACCACCCCCAGGGTCGGGTTGCTCGAGGTCGTCAGGGCGATCTTGCCGACGGCCACCGGGCTCCACTTCCCACTGTTCGCGATCTGCTGCTCGACGTACACCCACGTGTTGCCGAGACCGCCGTTCGCGGAGGCCACGTAGTCCTTGAGGGCAGAGCTCGAGTTGTCGATCTGCAGCGTGGTGTACCAGCCGCCGAGCGCGCCGACGGGGAAGGCCGTGCGCGTCTCGGGCGAGGACTCCGGGGCGAGGAAGGCCCGGTACGTCGTCTCCCCCTGGTAGCCGGCGTTCTGCGAGAACGACAGGGCGACGCTCCACGGCGGGCTGCCGCCGCACGTCATCGCCTCGGCCTCGTCGACGGGGTCGCCCACGACCTCGAACGTGAACCGCTGGCTCTCGACGTCGTCGCAGTCGGCGAGGACGACCTTGCGCGGGTCGGCGCCCGACGTCCACAGCCCGTCGCCGATCGCGATGCACTGCCCGGGGTAGGCGATGCTCTCGATCCGGTACTCGGTGTCGGAGACGGCGATGATGCTCCACCGCTGGGTGTCGACGTCGGCCGCGGTCGAGAGGCGCAGCACCTGACCGTCCGTCCGTGCCGTCCATCGCGGTGCGGCCGGCGTGTTCGGGTCGTTGTATGCCCAGGCGATGTAGAACGTGCCGTCGGAGTTCTGCGAGATGCGCCACTCGCCCTCCCAGTCGCTGCAGTCCGCCGCACGTCCGAGGCCGTCGCTGCCGTCGCCCAGCTGGTAGCGCTGGATGCACAGGTCCTTGTTGTGCGCGTAGTAGCGCAGCGAGCTGTCGGCGTCGAACAGCGCGCTCGTGCCGACCTTCTGGGTGAACCCCGCGGCCTCGGCAGCGGCCTGCCAGGCGGCGCCGTCGGCGTACGAGAGCGTGGAGTCGACGGCGATCTGCACGCTCTCGTCGGAGTAGGTCGCGGCGTCGGCGGCCGTCATCGACGTCCTGACGCACAGGACGACCGTGGCGCCCGCCTCGACGGTGCCCGTGGCCTGCAGCGGCGTGCTCGTGGACAGCGTGCCGGTCACGGGCGAGGCGAGGTCGGCGTCCGTCGTGCAGTCGGCGGGGTCGGAGATGACGGCGATCGCGACCGACACGGCGCCGGGCAGCCCGTCTGCGGTGGCGGAGGACGCGAGCACGTCGAGGCTGTAGCCCGCCTCGCGCGACCCGGTGTTCGTCACCGACACCGCACCGGCCGCCGTCCGGCTGAGCGACGTGTACGTGGTGGTCAGCGGCGTCTGGGTCGAGGACCCGGCGTGCACCGTCTGGGTCACGCCGGTGCGTGCCGCCTGGGCGGGGCCGGCGAGCTGGGCCTCCGCGCTCCACTGAGCCCAGGCGCCGCCGCCGACGGCGAACGTGAGGACGAAGGCGAGGACCGCGATGAGGCGGACGCGGACGGAGCGACGCATCAGCGCACCTGCGTTCCGGAGACGGTGAGGGTGAACGCGGCCTGCGCGGCCGGGGTGAGGGCGCTCGTGGCGCGCACCTCGACGCAGGCCTCGGTCGACTGACCGGGCTGGACCACGACGGCGTCGGGGACGTCGGTCGATGCGAGGGCGGCCGACGACTCGGAGAGCGCCTCGCCCGGGAGCGCCGTCGCGGGGCAGGCGCCCGCCGTGGCGCGCAGCTCGAAGCCCGCGGCGGTCGTGGCCGCGGCGTTCAGCGCGAGGGGCACGTCGCCGGTGTTCTCGACGGTGATCGACGCCCGGGCCGACTCGCCCGGCAGCAGGTTCGACCACGCGACGTCGTCGTGGTCCGCGGACCACGACGCGGTGAGGGCCGCTGTTCCGGCGCGCACGGTGCCGGCGTCGACGACGGTGTCGTCCTCCCAGAGGGCATAGCTGCCGCTGGTGCCGGAGAGGGCGAGGAAGAGGAGGGCGGTCGCGGCGAGCGTGGACATCACGACCGCGCGCAACCGACGTGCCCGGCGCACCCCCGCGCGCCGGGCACGGCGGGTCTGGGGCGAGGGGCTGCACTGCTCAGGCATGGGGATTCCTGTGTTCGAAGCGAGTGGCCGCCGTCGCGGTGCCCCGCCCGTGGGCGGGGCACCAGGATGGGGATGGGTCAGTTGTCGTACGTCTGGGTGGCGACGAACGAGAGGTCGGCGAAGTCGACGGTCGCGCCCTGCGACGAGTTGTCCGCCGTCGTGCCGTACGGGAAGTCCACCGTGACCGTGACGGGGATCGTGTAGGTGCCCGCGCCGTCGAAGCCGAACGTCTGGGTGGCCTGGTCGAACGTGATCCCGGAGGGCAGCGTGCCGGGCGCGACGGTGATGTCGAAGGCGTCGGCGACGGTGTCCGGGGTGATGGTGTACGACGCGGTGTCCAGCGCCACGGTGCCCTCGATGTTGTCGCCCGTGGCGACCAGCTTGAGCGTGGTCGAGTACGCGGACGAGTCGCCGGGCACCCAGAGGCTGAGCGCCGGGCTCCACGCGCCGGCCGCGGTCTCCTCGAGCGTCAGCGTCCCCGCTTCGATCGAGCCGCCGTCGATGCCGGCGTCGGCGTTCCAGTATGCGAGCGATCCGGCACCGCCGAGCAGGAGGACCAGACCGGCGGCGGCTGCGATCGAGCCCTTGACAAACTTGTTCACTGCTACTCCAGGGATATAGAGGTGGGTAGGCGTGCGGGCACGCCGAATGAGGGCGGGGGTCGCGCCACAGAGTCGGATGTCTCGCCGTGGGGGTGTGCGAGACCTCTGCGCGTTCGGCTCTTCGGGTGAGCCTCTGCCGCACTCGGCTCTTCGGGTGAGCCTCCGGCGCGACCGCCGCTAAGAAGAATGTACGGTTCGACCCTCAGGGCGTACTCAAGCGAGCCCTAAGGGAACCTTTGGATTTGTCCCCCAAATGGGGGACACGGCCGCCGGCGCGGGCTCAGCCGCGGAGGGCGAGGGCGTCGGCGAGCGCATCGAGGCCGCCGATCGGGTCGTCGCCCAGCGCCTGCACGGCCACATGATCGGCACCCGCGTCGAGGTGCGCGCGCAGGCCGGCCACCGCCGCCGCGACCGTGGGGTTGGAGGCGACCAGGTCGATGAGCGCGTCCGAGCCGCCGCCCGCGAGGTCCCCCTCGTCGACGCCGTGACGCAGCAGCGCGCCGACGTAGTTCTCCAGGCCGAAGTACCGCTTCAGGTACCGCCGCGCGATGCCCCGCGCCTCCTCCTGGTCGGCGTGGATCACGACCTTCTGCTCGGGCGCGAGCAGCGCGCCGGCGCGGGCATCGTCCAGGACGCCCCGCGCGTGACGGGTGTGGTCCGGGACGGTCAGATAGGGATGCGCGCCGAGCGAGCGCTCCGCGGCGAGCGCGAGCGTGCGGTCTCCGAGCGCCGCGAGCAGGCGCTGATCGCGCGCCACGCCCTCCGCGTCGAGCACGTCGAGGTAGGCGGCGAGCGACGCCAGCGGTCGCACCCGCTCGGCGGTCGCCTCGCGGTGGCCCGATCCGATGCCGACGACGAAGCGGCCGGGATGCGTCTGCTCGATGCGCCGGAACGAGCGCGCGACCTCGGCGGCGTCGTCCTTCCAGATGTTGACGATGCCCGTCGCCACGACGATCCGTTCGGTCGCGTCCAGCACCTCGTCGACGATCCGCAGGTCGCCGCTCGGCGAGCCGCCGATCCAGAGGGCTCCGTAGCCGAGCCGCTCGACGCTGCTCGCGAACCCCGCGTCGAGGGCGGCCGCGCCGCGCCAGACCCCGTACGTCCCGAATGCCGCCGCGTCCACCATGCCGCCAGTGTGCCACCGAATCGCGCCGCCCCGGCGGATGCGTCCCCGCGGGCGGAAGGGCGGCGGCGGAGTCGCCTGCGGTTCAGTCGACGGCGAACAGGCGCCGCTCGGGCTCGTGCGCGAACGCCTCGCCCACCAGGTCGGCGGGCACGCCGGCGAGGGAGGGAGGGCTCCATCGCGGCGCGCGGTCCCTGTCCACCAGCTGCGCCCGGATGCCCTCCGGCAGGTCCGGCTGCGTCGCCATGAACCACGTCACCAGGCCGTACTCCTGCTCGAGCGCCGCGCGGAGGCCGGGCAGCGCCCGAGACGAGCGCACCGCGGCCAGCGAGACGGTGAGCCCGACCGGGGCGCGGTCGGCGAGCGCTCCGAGGACGGCTCGCGGGCTGACCTCGTCGCCGTCGCCCGTGCCGGCGTCGGCGAGCGCCTGCAGCCGCTCCAGGATCTCGGGGACGGTGTCGGCGGCGAACGCGTCGTCGATCCAGGGCCGGGCTCGCTCGATCGGGCCCGCCTCGGGCGTCTCGTCGAACAGCAGCACGAGCTCGGTCGGCGTCGACGGGTCGGCGCGCGTGGTGAGCGCCTCGCGCAGCGACGGCAGGCGCACGGCGGGCACGAGGTGGTCGGCGAAGCCGGCGTGGATCGCGTCAGCGGGGCCCATCACCCAGCTGGTCAGCGCCAGGAACTCGCCGACACGCCCCGGCGCACGGCCGAGCAGCCACGAGCCCCCCGCGTCCGGCGTGAAGCCGAGCCGGGTCTCGGGCATCGCGAGCTGGGAGCGCTCGGTCACCACGCGGACGTGCGCATGCCCGGCGATGCCGATGCCGCCGCCCATCGTGACGCCGTCGGCGAAGGCGACGACCGGCTTCGCGTACTCGCCGATCGCGGCGTTCATCGTGTACTCGGCGCGGAAGAAGCGATCGGGGCCGCTGGCGTCGCCGCGGGCAAGAGAGGCGTGCAGGCCCCGCACGTCGCCGCCCGAGCTGAAGCCCCTCTCCCCCGCGCCGTCGAACAGCACCACCTGCACGTCGGGGTCGTCGCGCCAGGCGGCGAGCAGGCCGGCGATCGCCTCGATCATGCCGACGTCGAGCGCGTTGATCGCCTCGGGGCGGTTCAGCGTGATGGTGCCCAGCCCGCCCTCGCGGCGGGCGAGGACGCGGGGATCCGGCGTCGGGAAGGTCACGGGGACACGCTACCCACTGGGAGTCGGCGGCACGCGCACCCGCCCCCGGGTTCGGCCGCCCGGCACCGCGAATCCCCGGGTTCGGCGCGACATCGGCCAAGATAGGTGTCATGGCGCGGCGCGCAGGCGCCCGCGTCGTGGGACCTGTACACCCCATGAGAGGGAGCGGATGGCCGACGGCAAGGTGCTCGAGTTCCGCGGAGTCACGAAGACCTTCGGAGACGTCGCCGCGGTGTCCGACCTGACCGCCCGGGTCGAGCCCGGCGCCGTCACCGGCTTCGTCGGCCCGAACGGGGCGGGCAAGTCGACCACGCTGCGCATCCTGCTCGGCGAGCTGCGGCCCACCGAGGGCAGCGCGCTGATCGGCGGCGTCCCCTACGCGCGGCTGGACAAGCCGCGGCGCGAGGTGGGATCCCTGCTCGAGAACCCGTCGTACCGGCCCCGGCGCACGGCCGAGCGACACCTGATGTCGGTCGCCCGGTCGATCGGCGTGCCCGCGACCCGCGTCGCCGAGGTGCTCGAGGTCGTCGGCCTCGGCGCGGTCGGAGACATGCGCATCGGCGGCTTCTCGCTGGGCATGCGCCAGCGGCTCGGCGTCGCGGAGGCGCTGCTGGGCGACCCGGGAGTCCTCGTCTTCGACGAGCCCGCCAACGGCCTCGACCCGGAGGGCATCCGCTGGATGCGCCTGCTGATGCGACGGCTGGCGGACGAGGGCCGCACCGTGCTGATGTCGTCCCACGTGCTGAGCGAGGTGCAGCAGGTCGCCGACGACATCCTCATCATCTCGAACGGGCGGCTGCTGTTCAGCGGCGGCATCGAGCACCTGGCCGACGTCGACGCGGTGGTCGCGGTCGACTCCCCGAACCGGGCCGCGCTGCGCGACGCCCTGCGGGAGCGCGGCGTGGAGTTCGAGCTGCTGCGCTCCGGCTTCAACGTGCCGGGCAGCACCACGGCCGAGATCGGCGAGCTGGCGGCTGCGGCAGGCGTGCCGCTGTCGTCGCTGCAGCTGCGCCAGCAGAGCCTCGAGGACGTCTTCCTGAAGATCGTCGGCGGCGCGTGGACGGCGCCGGTCCCGGCCCCCGCGGAGGCGGAGGCGGACGCGCCCGAGGAGGCCCCCGCGGAGGCGGACGCGCCCGAAGAGGCGAAGGCCGACGCGCAGGAGGGGACCGCTGACGTGCAGACGGAGGACGGGGCGGGAGCGGAGGGCGACGCCGAGTCCGACGAGTCCGCCGCGCCGACGACGGGTGCGGCGGGCGGCGGCGCGACCGGGCAACCGGCGTCCGACGGGACGGAGGAGCCGAGCCCGGCGCAGACCGCGCAGGACGCCCTGGACGACGTCAACGGCACCGACGGGGTCGACGCGGAGCCGCGCACCGGCATGCGCTCGGCCGAAGAGGTGGCCCCCTCGGCCGAGGAGACGCCGGCCGAGGAGACGCCGGCCGAGGACCGTCCCGCCGCTGACGGCGGGCGCGACCCGCTGGCATTCCTCAGCCGCCCCCTGTCCGAGGTGGAGCGCGAGGTGATCGCCGGGGAGACCGCGCTGATCGCGGCGTCCCCGGTGGGCGAGCAGCCCACGCCGGGATGGGTGCCGGCTCCGGAGGCGGTCCCGTCACCCGCCGAGGAGGATGCGGACGACCCCGACTCGCTCGAGACCGCCGACTCGGTCGTCGACCTGCCCGGCTCGGAGGCCGACGCTGACGGAGAGGTCACGGCCCACGCCGACGCGCAGGACGACGTCGACGCGGCGGACGACGTCGACGGCCAGGACGACGTCGACGCGCAGGAGGACGTGGACGGCCAGGACGCGACGGTCGAGGACGCGCACGACGAGCCCGAGGGCGACGGCCGGCCCGCCTCTGACGAGCGGCACGAGGACGACCACGACGGCCGGCACGCGGGCGACGTCGATCCCTCCCGGTCCGACGACGCCGACACCCCGGATCCGCTCGAGGCCCCGGACGAGGTGGTCGAGGTCGGCGAGGCCGACCACGGCGACGGACGGGACGGGGACGCCGATCAGGACGACCAGGGAGCCGGGGTCGCTCCCCCGCGACCGGCGTCGTCGGTCGACCCGCTCGCCTTCGAGCCGGTGACCAACTTCATCCCGCAGGCTCCGCCGCGCCCGCGCGGCGCGTCGTTCGGCGCCACCACCGACGACGAGCAGCCGGCGTCCTCGCGCGGCTGGCCGGGCTTCGCCCGCTTCGCCAAGCGGGAGACGCCGGCGCCGCAGACCGATGCGCCGGCGCCGCAGGACGGCTTCGGACGCCTGTTCGCGACGTTCGACGAGGCCGCCGAGCTGGAACGACGCGACGGCGACCCCCGCGCCTGAGCGCGTCGACGGCCCGCCGGCCGACGACCAGATCGCACAGATCGAAGGCCTCCGCTCTCCGCGGAGGCCTTCGCGTCAGGCCTCGGCGCCTTCGGCATCCAGTTGCAGCGCGTTCGCGAGTGCGAGCCCATGACGCGTCGACAGCACCAGGCGCGCGAAGCGCTCGTCGCCCGTGAGGTCGATCACCACACCCGGGCGGCCGTGACGGATCGCCACGAAGTCGTCGCCCTGCGCCGAGCGCCACCGGCCCAGCGACACCAGGCGCGGCAGGTGCGTTCCCGGGGCTCGCACCCCGCGCAGCCACGTCACGGGTTCGTCCGTGAGCTGCAGACGCGCGATCGACGCACGGTCGACTCGGATGTTGTCGCGCTGGGCGGCGAGCACGCGCTCCGTGCGCGTGAGCACGATCTCCAGCTGCGTCTGATCGAGCAGCAGGGTCACCATGCGATCCATCCTGCCAGGCGCTCGCGGACGCCGTCGGGCGGAACGGTCACAGGACGGCGACGATCGCCCGGCCCGGGCGCGCCCGCACGGTGGGAGACTGAGACGGTGACGCTGCTGGATCCCGATGTCTCCACGCTCGAGGCCGCGCTGGCCCGTGCCGAGGCGGGCGAGACCATCGCCGCCGACGAGGCCGAGGCCCTGCTGTCCGCGACCGGAGCGCAGCTGGACCGCCTGCTCGACGCCGCCGCCCGCGTGCGCGACGCCGGCCTGGAGGGGATCGGCCGGCCCCGCGTGATGACGTACTCGCGCAAGGTGTTCATCCCGCTCACGACGCTCTGCCGCGACCGCTGCCACTACTGCATCTTCGTGGACACCCCGGGCCAGCTGCTCAAGCAGCACAAGCCCGAGTACATGTCGCGCGCCCAGGTGCTCGCCGTCGCCCGCCAGGGTCAGGCGCTCGGCTGCAAGGAGGCGCTGCTCACCCTCGGCGACCGCCCCGAGGACCGCTGGCCGGAGGCGCGGGCGTGGCTCGACCGCCACGGCTACGCGTCGACCCTCGAGTACGTCGCCGACATGGCCCGGGCCATCACGGCCGAGACCGGGCTGCTCCCCCACCTCAACCCCGGGATCATGACGCCCGAGGAGCTCGAGATGCTGCGCCCCGTCGCGCCCTCGATGGGGGTCATGCTCGAGACCACCTCGCGGCGGCTGTACGAAGAGCCCGGACAGGTGCACTACGGGTCGCCCGACAAGGACCCGGACGTGCGGCTGCGCCTGCTCGACGACGCGGGCACGGCGCGCATCCCTTTCACCACCGGCATCCTGGTGGGCATCGGCGAGACGCTCCGCGACCGGGCCGAGTCGCTCATCGCGCTGCGGGACGCGCACGCACGGCACGGCCACCTGCAGGAGGTGATCGTGCAGAACTTCCGGGCGAAGCCGCGCACCGCCATGCAGGACCAGCCGGACGCCGACCTCCTGGAGTACGTGGCCGCCGTCGCGGTCGCGCGCCTCGTCATGGGTCCCGGGATGCGGATCCAGGTGCCGCCCAACCTCTCCGACCCGCAGGAGTTCGCGTTGCTCGTGCGCGCGGGTGCCGACGACTGGGGCGGCGTGTCCCCGCTGACCGCCGACCACGTGAACCCCGAGCGGCCCTGGCCGCACCTCGACGACCTCGCCGCGGCGACCGCCGATGCCGGGTTCGCGCTCCGCGAGCGCCTCACCGCGCATCCTCCCTACGTCGACGACGCGTGGCTCGACCCGGAGATCCGCGACGTGACGTACGCCCTCGCCGACCCGGTGAGCGGCCTTGCTCGTACGGGCGCGGCCGGCGTGGTGCTGCGGCCGGAGGGGGCGTCAGCGACCGATCCGGCCGGCTCCGGTCACGACGAGCGGCGGCGGGCGGCGGACACGGGCGGGGAGACGACACGCGCCCGGCCGAGCCGAGGGGGCATCGCCCGCCTCCTCGACGAGGCCGCGGCGGCCCCCGGCTCGATCGACGACGCGGGATGGGAGGCCCTGCTGCGCGCGGAGGGCCGCGACCTCGACCGCCTCGCCGCCACCGCCGACGACGTGCGTCGCTACACCGTGGGCGAGGCCCTGAGCATCGTCGCGAACCGCAACGTCGCCTCCACCGCCTTCCGGCGCCGGCCGACCGGCGAGCCCGACACGTACGACCTCGACGGGCTGGCGGAGATCGCGCGCGACGCGGACGATCTGAGGCTCACCGAGATCTGCGTCCAGGGCCTGGTCGCGCCGGGCCAGGATGCGGAGTCCTACCTGGACATCGCGCGCACGATCTCCCATGCCGCGCCGGGAATACACCTGCACGCCTTCCGTCCCCAGGACGTCGCCGACCTCGCCGACCGCTCGGGCCTCGGGCTGGACGGCGCGCTGCGGGCGATGCGCGAGGCCGGCGTGGACACGGTCCCCGGCACCGGGGTCAAGGTGCTCAGCGAGCGCGTCCGTGAGCTGATCGCGCCGGGCGACCTGCCGATCGAGCGCTGGCGCGAGGGCGTCTCCGCGGCGCATCGCGCCGGCTTCCGCTCCACCTCCGTGATGTTCTACGGACACGCCGAGACCGCGGCGGAGCGCGTCGCCCACCTGCGCGAGCTCGCCGCGATCCAGCGCGCCGCCGCCGATTCCGGAAGCGGCGGCGGCTTCACCGAGTTCGTGCCGATCCCCCTTCCCGAGCCGCTCGGCGGCGGCACGCCGCTCGTCGCCTCCCGTGCGCCGCTCGACGAGCACCGCGCGATGGTCGCGGTGTCCCGGCTCTTCCTGAGCGGCACCATCCCGCACATCCAGATCCCCTGGACCCGCCACGGCGTGCCCGCGTCGATCGAGCTGCTGCAGGCGGGCGGCGACGATCTGGGCGGCACCCTGATGGACGGGCGCGTGCTGCCGGGCGCTGGTGTCGAACAGGGGCTCCAGCTGCCGCTCGAGGCCGCGCGCGACATCGCCCGCGGGCTCTTCCGCCCCTTCCGGCAGCGCTCGACCACCTACGGCGACGTCAGCATCGTGCGCGAGACCCCGTCGGCTCGCGCGGCCCGCCAGGCGAGCCGGAAGGCACGCGGATGACGACGCCGCGCACCGGGGACGCCGGCCGGCCGGCCGATCGCGTCGGCACGGTCATCGTCGGGGCGGGCTTCGCCGGGATCGCCGCCGCCATGGCCCTGCGGGCGGAGGGCGTGTCCGACTTCGTCATCCTCGAGCGCGCCTCCGGCGTGGGCGGCACGTGGCGGGAGAACGTCTACCCCGGCGTCGCGTGCGACGTTCCCGCCCACCTCTACGGGCTCTCGGCCCATCCCTGGCCGGGCTGGTCGCGCACGTTCGCCCCGGGGGCCGAGATCCGCTCGTACCTGGAGCACGTCGTGCACGCCGAGGGGCTCGACAGCCGCCTGCGCCTCGGCACGGCCCTCACGGACGCCCGCTGGGTCGACGACGGCTGGGTCGTCTCGACCGTCTCATCGCCGTCGGCCGCGGAGGCCGGCGATCGGGTGCTCCACGCCGACCACCTGATCCTCGCGTGCGGTCGGCTCACCGAGCCGGTGATCCCGGACGTCCCGGGCCTCGACGGCTTCCCCGGTCCGGTCTTCCACTCGGCGCGCTGGGACGAGCGGATCCGGATACAGGGCGCGCGCATCGCGGTCGTCGGCACGGGCGCGAGCGCCGTACAGCTCGTCCCGCAGCTCGCGCGCCAGGGCGCGGACGTCACGCTGTTCCAGCGGACGCCGGCATGGATCGTGCCCCGCCGGGACCGGGCGTACGCCCGCGCCGAGCGCGACGCATGGGCGGCCGATCCGGCCTCGCTCGCGGCGTTGCGCGACGAGCTGTACGCGGAGGGCGAGGCGCGCTTCGCCTCGCGATCGGGCGATCCCGCAGCGTCCGAGAGCGCCCGTGAGGCCGCGCTCGGCCACCTCGCCCGGCAGGTGCCGGACCCCGGGCTGCGTTCGGCCCTCACGCCCGACTACGCGTTCGGCTGCAAGCGGGTCTTGCTCAGCGACGACTTCTACCCGACCATCGCGGACGGATCGGTGCGGCTCGAGGCGTCGGCTCTCGCCGCCGTCGACGACAACTGGCTGATCGCCGCGAGCGGCGCCCGACACCAGGCCGACGTGATCGTGCTCGCCACCGGGTTCGAGGCGGCGCGGCAGCCCTACGCGCGCCTCGTGACGGGCGAGCACGGCCTCACGCTCGACGAGCACTGGAGCACGGGCATGACCTCGGTGGCGTCGACGCTCGTCCACGGATTCCCCAATCTGCATGTGCTCAACGGCCCGAACGCCTCGTTGGGCCACAACTCGGCCGTGCTCATCATGGAGCAGCAGGCGGCCTTCTCCGCGGCGCTCGTGGCGGGCGGACGGACGGTCCGCGTGACGGCGGAGGCGGAGGCGGAGTACACCGCCGAGATCGCCGCGCGCGCGGCCGGCACCCCGTGGATCGAGGGCGGATGCCGCAACTGGTATACGGATCCGCGATCCGGGCGCCTCACCCTGCTCTGGCCCGGCACGGTCGCCGACTTCGGGGAGCAGCTCGCCCGCGCACGCGACGCGATCCTCGCCCCCTCCCTCATCCCCTGACCGATGTCCCGCTTCGGCCGGGCATGGGCGGGGATTCCCGGCCACACTGAGACATGGAGAAGAGAGAAGGAGCCACGACATGACCATCCCGATGCGCTTCGGCTATAAGGCCTCGTCCGAGCAGTTCGGGCCGCGCGAGCTGCTCGACTATGCGGTGCTCGCCGAGGAGGTGGGCTTCGACTCGGTCTTCCTCTCCGACCACATGCAGCCGTGGATGCACGACGGCGGGCACGCCCCGGCCGCCCTCCCCTGGCTGGGAGCGGTCGGCGAGCGCACGAGCCGCGTGCTGCTCGGCACCTCGGTGCTGACCCCCACGTTCCGCTACCACCCCGGGGTCGTCGCGCAGGCGTTCGGCACGCTCGGGGCGATGCACCCGGGCCGCATGATCCTCGGCGTCGGCACGGGCGAGGCGCTCAACGAGGTGACCCTGGGGCTCGACTGGCCCGAGTCGCCCGAGCGGTTCCAGCGCATGAAGGAGGCGATCACGCTCATCCGCACGCTCTGGACCGAGGAGCGCGTGACGTTCGAGGGCACCTACTACCAGACGCACAACGCGACGATCTACGACCGCCCCGAGACGCTCGTGCCGATCTACATCGGCGCCTCGGGCCCCGCCGCGACGCGCCTGGCCGGACGGATGGCGGACGGCTGGATCACCACGAGCGGCAAGGATCCGTCGCTGTACACGGACAAGCTGCTGCCGGCCTTCGACGAGGGCATCGAGAAGGGGCATCGCTCGCGCGACGCGGTGGACACGATGATCGAGGTGAAGGTGTCGTTCCGCCCCGACCTCGACGCCGCCCGCGAGAACACGCGGTTCTGGGCGCCGCTCGCCCTGAAGCCGGAGGAGAAGACGGGCATCCACGATCCGATCGAGATGCAGCGGCGCGCGGAGGAGCTGCCCCTCGACCGTGCCGCCTCGCGCTTCATCGTCTCGGACGACGTCGACGAGCACATCGAGGCGATCGCGACGTACGTGGAGCTCGGATTCCGACACCTCGTCTTCCACGACCCCGGTCATGACCAGGAGGCGTTCCTGCGCCTGTACGGCGAGCGCGTGCTGCCGCGCCTGCACGAGCGCTTTGCCTGACGAGGCCTTGCCTGACGAGGCCTCGTCGGACGAGACGTTGCCTGAGGACGCGGCGCTGGACGGCGCGGGGCCTCTCCCCCGGCCGCCGGCCGGCGTCACCGGGTGGGCCGTCGTCGTCCCGGTGAAGGGCGCTTCGGGCAAGTCCCGCCTCGAGCTGCCCGCCGCGGCGGGTCGGCGACGCGGCGAGCTCGCGCGCGCGATCGCCCTCGACACGCTCGACGCTGTATTCCGCGCCACGCATGTGTCGACGGTGATCGTCGTCACCTCCGATGCGGACATCGTCGCGGCGCTGCAGGGACGAGCCCTGATCGTCCCCGACCCGGGCTCCGGGCTGAACCCGGCGGTCTCGGCCGGCCTGGCCGCGGCACCATCGTCGCTCCCCCGCGCCGCGCTGCTCGGCGACCTCCCGGCGCTGAGCCCCCGCGACCTGGACTCGGCCCTGCAGCTGGCCGCCGAGGTGCCCCTCGGCGTCGTGCCCGATGCCGAGGGCACGGGCACGACGCTCGTCACCGCGCGGGCGGGTCAGCGGCTCCAGCCGGCCTTCGGCGCCGCCTCGCGGGCGCGTCACGAGGAGGCAGGCCTCGCGGTGCTGGACGTGCCGCCCGCCTCGACGCTCCGGCGCGACGTCGACACCGTCGATCAGCTGCGGGCCGCCGCCGCCATGGGGCTGGGGCGTCGCACGTCGGCGCTCCTCTGACGTCTCCGGCGCGGGCTCGGCCGACGGAGGGTCAGCGCAGCACGAGCGCCGCGGCGCCCACCAGCGGGCCCTCGTCGCCGAGCGCGCTGCGGACCACGCGGGTCGCGCGGGCGTAGGGCAGCACCGCGGTGCGGACGAGGGCGGCCGAGACCAGGTCGACGTAGTCGGGGGCGACCCGCGAGAAGCCGCCGCTGATCGCGATCACGTCGAGGTCGAGCAGGGTCGACGCGTTCGCGAGGCCGAGCCCCACGGTGGCCGCCGACCGCTCGATCGCGGCGCGTGCGACCACGTCGCCCGACGCGGCGTCGCGGGCGATGTCCTCCCCCGTCTCGCCGTTCCAGCCCTGCGAGCGCGCCCAGGCGACGCTGGCGGGGCCCGACGCGATCTCCTCGAGGGTGAGATCGCCGATCACCGTCTGGCCGAGGTGGCCCGCGTTGCCGGAGGCGCCGCCGATCGGCTCGCCGTCGACGACGATCCCGCCGCCCACTCCGGTGGACACCACGATCGACAGGGAGGCGCGGGATCCTGCCGCGGCGCCGATCCACGACTCCGCGAGCGCCAGACAGCCGCCATCGTGGCGGAGCCGCGTCGGGAAGTCGTCGTGGCGGAGCCGCGTCGGGAAGTCATCGTGGCGGAGCGCGCGGGCGGCCGACCGGTGGGCGGCGTCGGCCAGGCCGTAGCCGTGCAGGCCCGGCATGTTGACGGGGTGGATCGCGCCGGCGGCCAGATCGATGGGTCCCGCGCTGCCGATGCCGACGCCGGCGAACTCGGCGTCGCGCGGCAGGTGCGAGAGCGCGTGGGCGACGGTGTGCTCGATCGCGGCGTCCAGGTCGGCGGGTGTGGCCGCGCGTCCCGTCGCGCGCCGGTTGCGGCTGGCCGTCAGCACAGACCCGTCCGCGTCGACGAGCGCGGCGTCCAGCTTGGTGCCCCCGAGGTCGAGGGCCAGCGCGATGCGGGTGGGCACGGCGTCCTTCTCCCCCGGCTCGTCCGGCTCTCCGGACTGCCGGATTCTGGTGGCCACTACTGGGGGTCGAGGCCGAGGTCGGCCAGACCGATCGCGGAGCGCCACTCGAGCCCCTCGGCCTCGATCGCCACCTGTGCGCCGGTGGAGCGGTCGACGATCACCGCGACCGCGACGACCTCCGCGCCCTCGCGGCGCAGCGCCTCGACGGCCTTGAGCGCCGACTGTCCGGTGGTGGACGTGTCCTCCACCACGACGACCCGCCGGCCCCTCACGTCGGCGCCCTCGATCTGGCGGCCGCGGCCGTGGTCCTTCGGCTCCTTGCGCACGACGAAGGCGTCGAGCGGGTGCGCCGTGCGTGCCGACTCGTGCATGACGGCGTTGGCGATGGGATCGGCTCCCAGCGTCAGCCCGCCCACCGCCACGATGTCGGGGATGTCGGCGATCAGGTCGAGCATGATGCGGCCGATCGCGGGGGCGGCGCGATGGTCCAGGGTGAGCTTGCGCATGTCCACGTAGTACGTGGCCTTCTTGCCGCTCGACAGGGTGAAGTCGCCGTGGAACACGGCCTCGTCCTGGACGAGGCGGATGAGCGCCTGACGGTCGGCTTCGAGTTCGGGCGTGGATGCGGCCATGCGTCCGATTCTAGGAGGCGGGGGATCGGCGCACATGCATGCGGGCCGTCCTAGGCTGGTTCCATGCGTCTCGCCACCTGGAACGTGAACTCGATCCGCGCCCGTGTCGGGCGGATCGTCGCCTTCGCCGAGCGCGAGCACATCGATGTGCTGGCGATGCAGGAGATCAAGTGCAAGCCTGAGCAGTTCCCCTACGCCGAGTTCGAGGCCGCGGGCTATCACGTGGAGGCGCACGGTCTGAACCAGTGGAACGGCGTGGCGATCGCGAGCCGCGAGCCACTCGAGGACGTGGAGTATTCCTTCGACGGAATGCCTGGATTCCTCAAGGGACATGACGGCCCGGACGCGCCTCTCGAGGCCCGCGCGATCGGCGCGACGGTGGGCGGGGTGCGGGTGTGGAGCCTGTATGTGCCCAACGGACGATCGCTCGACGACCCGCACTACGTCTACAAGCTGCACTGGCTGAAGGCCCTCGAGGCCCACACCCGCGCCGCGTTGGCGGCAGATCCGGATCTGCCCCTCGCGCTGGTCGGCGACTTCAACATCGCCCCCACGGACGCCGACGTCGGCGATCCGCAGATCGTCGAGGGAGCAACGACGCACGTGTCGCCCGCGGAGCGCGACGCCTTCGCCGCGCTCGAGGCCGCGGGCCTCAGCGACGTCGTCCGGCCGCTCGTGCCTGCTGGCTTCACGTACTGGGACTACAAGGCGCTGAAGTTCCCGCGCGATCAGGGTCTGCGCATCGACTTCATCCTGGGGTCCCGCGCCCTGGCCGACGCCGTCACGGGAGCGTCGATCCACCGCGACGAGCGCAAGGGCGACGCCCCGAGCGACCACGTCCCGGTGGTCGTCGACCTCGACTTCCGCGACGACGAGGACGAGGACGACGTCCCGATGATCTTCGGCTGATCCGTTCGGTCCCGAGCTCGCTAGACGTCGCCCTCCGCTCCGGCCGCGAAGAGCCATCACACCCGCTGCATCGTAGGAAGAATCCATGCTGTAGGAGCAATGCGAGCGGTCGGCTCCTATGCGGTGGATTCCTCCTACGCGGCGGATTCGTCCGATCGCCCAGATCGGCGGCGCCGCGGAGTGCGGCGGCTCAGGCGGTCAGCACGACGTCGGCCGTGCGGGCCTCGCCGGCGGCGCCCCCCGCGGCCTCCGTGAGCCGCTCGAACAGCGCCAGCTCGAACGCCCACTCGTCCGGCGCCGAGAGCTTCTCGGGGTGCCACTGCACGCCGAGGTAGTCCCATCCGTCGACCGCCTCGACGGCCTCGACGACGCCGTCGGCGGCGCGCGCGACGACCCGGAGTCCGTCCGCCACGCGGTCGAGCGCCTGGTGGTGCAGGGTGCCCACCGCACGGCGGGTGACGCCGTACACACCGGCGAGGCGGCTGAGCGGGTCGAGCTCGACATCGTGCCGCAGACGGAACTGCCGCTCGGCGTCCAGCAGCGGCGCGTGCACCGCGGTGGTGCCGAGATCGACGGTCAGGGTGCCCCCGAGGGCGACGTTCACGACCTGGTGGCCACGGCAGATCCCGAGCGTCGGCAGGCGCCGCTCCCGGGCGGTGAGCGCCAGGCCCAGCTCGAACGCGTCGCGCTGCGCGCTGTACTCCACGCCGGGCTCGGGACGGCCTCCGTAGCGGGACGGGTCGACGTCGCCGCCGCCCGAGAGCACGAGTCCGTCGAGCCGCGCGGCCAGCTGCCTCGGGTCGCCGAGGGGCGGGAGCACGACGGGGATGCAGCCGGCGGCCTCGACGGCCTCGATGTAGTCGGTGCCCAGCGCGGCGTACGGCAGGTCGGCGCCGTGCTCGGTGTCGAGGCGGCGCAACGGCGCGGAGATGCCGATCAGCGGGCGGGTCATGCGCTCCATTGTCGCGAGCCGGTGCGAGGCTGCGCCCGCCCGGCGTAACGGAGCGTGATGCTCACGGGCGGCGATGTCCCTCGCGCGGGGGAGGACGGGCGCGCCCCGGCCCCGTACCGTGGTGGCATGCCCGTCCCGACGTCCCGCCCCGACGCCGCCTGGTCCCGCCCGCCGATCGGGCCGCGCGAGCTGCGGCTCGACGCCGGCCTCGCCGGGGCCCTGTTCATCGCGTCCCTGCTGAGCGTCGCGTTGTCGGCGGTCGCGCAGGTGTTCACGTTCCAGGACGGCGCCGACGTCTGGGCCGTGGTCTTCAGCGCCCTCACGACGCTGCCGCTGGCGCTGCGCCGGCGGCTTCCGATCACCGTCGCGCTGATCGTCTGCACGTCGTACTTCGTCGGCGCCACCGTCGAGTCGATGGAGCTGTACGTCAGCCAGGTGACGATGTTCATCGCGTTCTACACGGTGGGCGCGTGGTGCGCCGACCGGCGTCGCGCGGTGTGGAGCCGGTCGCTGATCATCGTCGGCATGCTCGTGTGGCTGATCGTCTCGACGTACCTCGGCGCGGTCGAGCCCACCGGCGACGCCGAGCAGTACGCCGGCGCCTTCTCGCCGTATCTCGCGTTCATGCTGATCCAGTGGGTCATCAACGCGGCGTACTTCGGCGGCGCCTACTACATGGGGGATCGGGCATATGCCGCCGCGCTGGCCCGCGACGACCTGCGCCGCCGCACCCGCGAGCTCGAGGAGGAGCGGGAGACGTCCGCCGCTCAGGCGGTCGAGCTGGACCGCATCCGCATCGCGCGCGAGCTGCACGACGTGGTCGCCCACCACGTGTCGGCGATGGGCGTGCAGGCCGGCGCGGCGCGCACGGTGCTCGAGCGCGACCCGGATTCCGCGAAGGGCATACTCGAGTCGGTCGAGCGGTCGGCCCGGGCGGCGATCAGCGAGCTGCACCAGCTGCTGTCGACCCTGCGCGACCCGGGACAGGACGCTGACGCCCCCTCGACGCTGCGGCTGGACGCCCTGGAGACGCTGGCGAGGCAGACCACCGCCATCGGCACGCCGACCACGTTCACCGTCATCGGCGAGCCGATCGACGTGCCCGAGGTCGCCAACGTCAACCTGTACCGGATCGCGCAGGAGGCCCTGACGAACGCCCGTCGCCACGGCGGGCCGGACGTCTCGGCCGACGTGCGGCTGCGGTACACGCCCGACGCCGTCGAGCTCGAGATCGCCAACTCAGGCCGCGTCCGCGCCTCGGCACGACCGGGGGTCGGTCAGCTCGGCATGCGTGAGCGCGCCACCGCGTCCGGGGGATCGCTCGAGTTCGGCCCGCGCGAGCGCGGCGGCTATCTCGTCCGCGTGCGCATCCCGCTGAGGTCCGAGGCCCTGGTGGGGGAGGCCGTGTCGTGACCGCGCGGGTGCTGATCGTCGACGACCACGCGACGATGCGGATGGGGTTCCGCACCATCCTCGAGGCGTCGGGCCTGACGGTGGTCGGCGAGGCCGCCACCGGCGCCGAGGCCGTCGACGCGGCGGCCTCGCTCCGGCCCGACGTGATCTGCATGGACGTGCAGATGCCCGACCTCGACGGCATCGAGGCGACGCGGCGCATCCTCGCGGCAGCCGGGGACCACCCGCCGCGCGTGGTGATCGTGACGACCTTCGACCGCGACGACTACCTCTTCGAGGCGCTCGACGCGGGCGCGAGCGGGTTCCTGCTCAAGAACGCCGGCCCCGAGGAGCTGGTGTCGGCCGTGCGCGTCGTCGCCGCCGGCGACGCGCTGCTCGCCCCGGAGGTGACGCGACGCGTCATCGAGCGGTTCGCGCGGCCGACGGGGCCGGACGTCGATCCCGGGCTGACCGAGCGCGAGCGCGAGGTCCTGCGGCTGCTGGCGCAGGCGCTCAGCAACAGCGAGATCGCGACGCGCCTGTTCATCGGCGAGGCCACGGTCAAGACCCACGTGTCGAACGTGCTGGCCAAGCTCGGGGCCCGCGACCGCGTCGCCGCGGTCGTCTACGCCCACCGCCACGGCCTCGCCTGACGCCTCCCTCGCAGGCGCATCGGGCTCGAAGACGCCTCGAACCGGTGCGAATGCGCCCTTCTGAGCGCCGATAAGGGCGCTCTCGCACCGATCCACGCCGACGCGACGCCGCGGCTCGCCGCTCCGGCGCGCGGTGGAGCGCAAGATCCGCCACGCGGGGGATCCGCCCGGCACCACCGGCTTCGTAGCGTGGGATCACCGGACAGAAAGGGATCGCGGATGCTGAAGCTGCGCGGGATCGTCAAGAGCTACGGCGACCGTCGAGTGCTCGACGACGTGTCGTTCGACGTCGCACCGGGCCGGCTCACGGGCTTCGTGGGCGGCAACGGTGCGGGCAAGACCACCACCATGCGGATCGTGCTCGGCCTGCTGGCGCACGAGGCGGGGGAGGTCTCCCTGGGAGGCCAGGCGCTGACGCCGGCCGCCCGCCGCGACTTCGGCTACATGCCGGAGGAGCGCGGGCTGTACCCCAAGATGAAGGTGCTCGAGCAGATCGTGTACCTCGCTCGCCTGCACGGCTTCTCGAAGCAGGACGCGACCGACAGCGCGACGGCGCTGCTCGAGCAGCTCGGGCTGGGGGAGAGGCTCGGCGACAACGTCGAGGCGCTGTCGCTCGGAAACCAGCAGCGCGCCCAGATCGCCGCGGCGCTGGTGCACGAGCCGCAGGTGCTGATCCTCGACGAGCCGTTCTCGGGCCTCGACCCCCTGGCCGTCGACGTCGTCGCCGGCGTCCTGCAGGAGCGGGCCGCGCAGGGCACGGCCGTGCTGTTCTCGTCGCACCAGCTCGACGTCGTCGAGCGCTTGTGCGACGACCTCGTGATCATCGCGGGCGGCGAGATCCGCGCGCAGGGGTCGCGCGAGCAGCTGCGCGCCGCCCACTCGTCGCGCCGCTTCGAGCTGATCTCGTCCGGCGACGCGGGCTGGCTGCGCGAGCAGCCCGGCGTCGACGTGGTCGAGTTCGACGGCGGCTACGCCGTCTTCGACGCCGACAGCGACGAGTCGGCGCAGGCCGCGCTGCGGCGCGCGGTCGAGGGCGGCGACGTCACCAGCTTCGCCCCGCAGCATCCCTCTCTCGCCCAGATCTTCAAGGAGGTCATCCGATGAGCGCCACCGTCACCCCCCGCGCCGCCGTGCCGGCCCGCCGCACCCCGACCGAGCTGTCCTCCGCGCAGGCGACCTGGCTGGTGGCCGAGCGGGAGATCGGCTCGAAGCTGCGCAGCAAGTCGTTCGTGATCTCATCGGTGATCCTCGTGCTGATCGCCCTCGGCAGCGTGCTCTGGGGCGGCTTCACCGCCGGTCAGGACAGCTCGATCAAGATCGCGGCTCCCGCGGACGCCGGCGCCCTGCTGGCGGACACCCCGGGCCTCGAGGTCGTCGAGACCACCGATCGCGCGGCGGCCGAGGCGCTGGTGCGCGACGGCGAGGTCGAGGCCGCCGTCGTCGTCGACGCGGAGTCGCCCGTGGGCCTCACGATCATCGCCGACAGCGACACCCCGTCCGGGCTCGAGCAGGCGCTCGCGGTCAAGGCGGACGTCGTGCTGCTCGATCCCGATGCGCTCAACCCGCTGCTGCGCTACTTCGTCGCGCTCGGGTTCGGGGTCGTCTTCTTCATGGCCGCGTTGACGTTCGGCGCGACGATCGCCGCGAGCGTCGTCGAGGAGAAGCAGACGCGCGTCGTCGAGATCCTGATCTCCGCGATCCCCACCCGCGTGCTGCTCGCGGGCAAGGTCATCGGCAACACGATCCTCGCGATGGGGCAGATCCTGCTGCTGGCGGCGGCCGTGGTGCTCGCCCTGGTGGTGACGGGCCAGACCGAGCTGCTGCAGGGGCTCGGCGCACCGGTCGTGTGGTTCGCCGTGTTCTTCCTGTTCGGCTTCATCCTGACCGCGGCGATGTTCGCCGCCACCGGCGCGATGGTCTCGCGTCAGGAGGACATCGGATCGACGACGGGCCCGGTGACCTACCTCGTGATGGCGCCGTACATCCTCGTCATCCTGTTCAACGACAACCCGCTGGTGATGACGATCATGTCGTACGTGCCGTTCTCGGCGCCCGTGGGCATGCCCGTGCGGCTGTTCTTCGGCGAGGCGCAGTGGTGGGAGCCGCTGCTGTCGCTGGCGATCCTGCTCGCGTCGTGCCTGCTGGTGATCGGCATCGGGGCGCGGATCTACGAGAACTCGCTGCTGCGGATGGGAGCCAGGGTCAAGCTGTCCGACGCCCTGCGGTCCTGACCGGTCCGATCGAAGGCGCGCCCCGTCCGCGGGGCGCGCCTTCGGCGTTCGCGGACGGACGCGGTCCGGGAGTCCTCTCGATGCACGGGAATAGAATCCGGCGGGCGGGGGGTTCACTCCCGCGGAGGGCAACGGCGCCCCGTGAACGATTCCGAGATCCTGAGGAGAGAACATGGGCGCTGCCACCCTCGACCGCATCGCGACCACCGACCACCCCGTGCTGGACGTGCTCGCCGGGCGCTGGAGCCCCCGCGCGTACGACGCGGAGACCCCCATCGACGAGGCCAAGCTCGCGAGCGCGCTCGAGGCCGCCCGCTGGGCGCCCTCGGCCATGAACCTGCAGCCGTGGAAGTTCATCGTCGCCCGCCGGGGCACGGCGGAGCACGCCGCCGTCAGCGAGGCGCTGCTGGGCTTCAACCAGGCCTGGGCCCCCGCGGCGGGCGTGCTGATCGTCGCGATCGCCGTCACCCACGACGACGCCGGCAACGAGATCCCGACCGCCCTGTACGACCTCGGCCAGGCGATGGCGCACCTGTCCGTGCAGGCGCACCACGACGGTCTCGTCGTGCACCAGATGGCCGGCTTCGACCCGGCCGCGGTCGCCCAGCACTTCGGTCTCGCCGCGAACGAGCGCCCGTTCACCGTCACCGCCCTCGGCGAGTTCGGCGACCTCGAGGCCCTGCCCGAGCCGCTGCGCGAGCGCGAGACCGCGCCCCGCACGCGCCGCCCGATCGCGGAGTCCCTCGCGGCGAACGCCTGAGCGACCGACGACACGCGAGAGGGGCCGGTGGGGTGATCCCACCGGCCCCTCTCGCCGTCCGGATCGGATCCGGATCGGGCGGGCCGCCTATGCCTCGCTGCTCACGGCGATCAGCACCTCGGGCCAGCGTCGGTCGAGGATCCGGCCGCCGAGGACGATGCCGCCCCACGCCGCCGCGGCACCGAGGATCAGCCCGCTCGCGAGGCTGATCCAGCCGAGGGCCGGGTTCCACAGCGCGGCGATCGCGAAGCCGAAGGCCGGCGCCCCGACGACGAGGATCGCCGGCACCATGATCGCGAGCGCGGCGAACGACTGAACCCCGCCCGACGAGCCGCGGCCGAGGGGGTTCGCCTCCGGCGCGGGCGCGCGACCCGGCAGCCACGAGCCGACGAGCGCACCCGCCCCGGCGGCTGCGAGCACCAGTCCGAGCGACGCGCCGAGCGAGGCGGGGAGCAGCGCCCAGTCGCCCACGACGAGGCAGGCCAGCACGCTCAGCACCACCACGACGGGCACGGCGATGACGACGACGGCCAGCACGCGTCCGGCGCGGTCGTCGACGCCGCGCACGCCCGCGAGCAGGTGCAGCGCGACCGCGTCGTGGTCGTAGGCGACGTCCATCTGCACGATGGTGCAGACCATCAGGGCGCAGATGGCCGGCACCAGGATCACGCCGCCGCCGAGCGCCATCCCGCCGCCCATCAGCGACATCGCCTGCGGGGCCATGATGAGGAACGGCAGCAGCACCAGCAGCACCGTGTTCAGGATGTGCCGCGGGTCGCGCCGCCGGTAGCGCAGCGACCGCGCGGCGATCGCACCCGCCGGGGTCGCCGGCAGCAGCCGATCGAGCATCTTGCCCCCGCGCACCTGTCCGCCTCCGCGGCTGATGATCGGCGCGACCAGCCGGGCGGCGAGCATCGCCCGCGCGACGAGCCACAGCACGGCGACGGTCGCGAGCGCGATCACGAGTCGCAGCCCCGCCACGGCCCACTCGCCGTCGACCAGCGCGGCCGGCACTCCGAAGGCCGCGCCCACGGGCGTCCATGCCAGCACGTCGGCGACGGCGTCCATCGCCCCTCCGGCGTCCTCGGCCTGCACGACGGCCATGAGGACGACGTTCACGAGGATGCCGGAGGACGCCAGCAGCAGGGTGCCGACCACCACGACCAGGTCGCGGGTGCGGCGCCCGGCGAGCCACTTCGCCAGCAGACCGCTGACGACGCGGGCGCCCAGCACGCAGATGGCCAGCGCCACGGGAGCGAGCAGGACGGCGGCGACGAGCGCGATCGGCTGCACCGACCATCCGAGCAGCATCAGCAGCAGGGCGAGCGACGTGCCGATCCCGCCGATCCCGAGCGCACCGGCCACGACGAGCCCCGGCAGCAGCCGATCTGCACGCACGGGCAGCAGCGAGAACCGTTCCGGCGCGAGCAGCTCGTCGGCGCTGACCAGGATCGACCCCAGCCACCAGCCGAGCGTGATGACGGATCCGGCGAGGATCAGCGCGACGCTCACGGCGTCGGGCACGAACACGCGCAGCGCCGACAGCCCGAACGCGAGCAGCGACAGCAGTCCGATCGCCATGAGGCCGAGCACCACGAGCGAGACGATCATCCAGACGTTGCGCGACAGCTGGTGGCCGAGCTGGCGCCACCGCAGCCCTACGAGGAGCGCAACCATGCCAGCGTCTCCGAGCCGAGCTCGTGTCGTCCCACCAGGTCCAGGAAGCGCTGCTGCAGCGAGGCTCCCGCGCGCACCTCGTCGAGCGAGCCGTGGGCGAGGAGGCGCCCCTCGGCGACGATCGCGACGCGGTCGCACAGCGACTCGACGAGCTCCATGACGTGGCTCGAGAGGATCACCGTGCCGCCGCCCGCGACGAACGCGCGCAGGATCTGACGGATGGTCTCGCCGGAGACGGGGTCGACGGCCTCCAACGGCTCATCGAGCACGAGGAGCCGGGGCGCGTGGATGAGCGCGCAGGCGAGGCCGATCTTCTTGCGCATGCCGGCGGAGTAGTCGACGACGAGCGTGCGGCCGTCCTCCGCGAGGCCGAGCGCGTCGAGCAGCTCGCCCGAGCGGGTGGTGACGTCGGCGTCGTCCATGCCGTGCAGCAGCCCCGTGTAGCGCAGCAGCTCGGCTCCGGTGAGCCGGTCGAACATGCGCACGCCGTCGGGCAGCACGCCCATGCGCGCCTTGGCGGCGGCGGGGTCGCGCCACACGTCGGCGCCGAGCACGAACGCGGTGCCGGCGTCCGGCCGCAGGACGCCGGTGGCCATGGACAGGGTCGTGGTCTTGCCGGCGCCGTTCGGTCCGAGCAGGCCCAGCATCGCGCCCGCGGGCACGTCGAGCGACAGGTCGTCGACGGCGACCTTCGGGCCGAACTGCTTGCGCAGGCTTCGCAGCGCGAGGACGGGCGGCTCCACGGCCGCGCCGGCGTCGCCGGTTCCAGGATCATCGTGCATACCCGTCACGCTACGGTCCCCGCGGGCCCGGGACATCCGCCTCGCGGGGGATGTCTGCCCCGCTCGCGGTCGCGGTCACACCGGCCCGCGCGCCAGGAGACGCCGCACGCGGTCCTCGATGACGGGCACCTCGGGCCGCAGGACGAAGCCGTCGCCGCGGGGGATGACCCGCGGGACGGCGACCTCTCCGACCACCCTCCCGGGTCGCGGCGAGAACACCAGCACCCGGTCGGACAGCCGGATGGCCTCGCGGATGTCGTGGGTGATGAGCAGCACGCTCCAGCGGTGCACGGCCCAGACGTCCAGCAGCCAGCGCTGCAGCTCCTCGCGCGTCATGGCGTCGAGGGCGCCGAAGGGCTCGTCCAGCAGCAGCAGCGGGCGCTCCTGCACCACGGCGCGCACGAACGACACCCGCTGTCGCATGCCGCCGGACAGCTGGCGCGGGTACAGGCGCTCCGTGCCCTCGAGACCGAACGCCGGCAGCAGCCGGGAGACGCGGCGCCGCGCCTCCGCCCGGCGGACTCCCGCGACCTCGAGCCCGACGGCGGCGTTGTCGATCACGCGCCGCCAGGGCAGCAGCACGTCGCGCTGCGGCATGAAGGCGAAGGGACGGTTGTCGCGCGAGACGGGCGCACCGCCGGCGCGGATCCGTCCCTCGTCCGCCGCGAGCGCGCCCGTCAGCAGCGACAGCAGCGTCGACTTGCCGCTGCCGCTCGGGCCCACGATCGACACGACCTCCCCGGCCCCGAGCCTCAGCGAGACGCCGTCGAGCACGGGCGTCCCGCCGAACGCCTTGCCCACGCCGTCGAGCTCGAGCGCGGGGGAGTGGTCGCTCATCGCGTGCCGCCCAGCTCGATGCGGCGCCAGGGCAGGACGACGCGCTCGACCGTCACGACGAGGGCGTACAGCGTCAGCGTGAGGAGGGAGCTGACGACGACGGCCGCCAGCACGAGGTCGGTGCGGAAGACGTGCTTGGCCGACTGCATGTACACGCCGAGCCCCGAGACGGCTCCCGCGTACTCGGCGAAGATCGCGCCCACCACCGCGTAGGTGATCGAGACCCGCAGCGCCGAGAAGAACGAGGGCATGGCTCCCGGCAGCCGGAGGAGCCGGAACACCGTCGTGCGCCGCGCGCCCATCGAGCGCAGCAGGTGCTCCGCGTCGGGGTCGGCGGACTCGAAGCCTCGCAGCAGCCCGATCACGAGCGGGAAGAAGGTCACGAACGCCACGAGCAGCACCTTCGGCAGCAGGTCGAAGCCGAACCAGAGCACGACGACAGGCGCCAGGGCGATCATCGGCAGCGTCTGGCTGACGACGAGCAGCGGCAGGACGGCTCGTCGCAGCAGTCGCGAGAAGTCGAGCAGGGTGGCGACCGCGAACGCGACCGCCACGGACAGCCCGAATCCGAGCAGTGTGGCGCGCAGCGTGGGGAGGGCGTGACCGAGCAGGGCCTCGCGCTCGACCACTCCCTGCTCGGCGATGCGGGCCGGCGACGGCAGGACCGCCGGTGGCAGCAGGCCGGCCGCGCCGACCGCCTGCCAGACGAGCAGGACGATCGCCGCGGCGACGACGGGCGGGAGCACGGCGGCGAGCGCCGCCGAGGCCCGTGCGGCGGTCGCGGCCCCTCCCTCGTTCCTGCCCTGCTCCTGCATGCTCGGTGCGGACATCGTCAGGGCAGGTACTCGTTCGTGTAGTACGCCGACCACTCGGGCTCGTCCGTCACGGCCTCGCCGGCGGCGTCGGTGAGGAAGCCCTGCTCGACGAGGAACCGCCCGAACTCCGCCCAGACCTGCGGGTCGGCCGCGCCCGGAGCGCCCTCCTCCGGCACGAGGTAGCCGCCCGAGGCGAGCAGGTCGGTGCTGCGTCGCACGAGCTCCTCCGCGGTGCCGAGGGTGTCGGGCTCGGCGGCGACGAGGATGTCGGCGGCCTCGTCGGGGTGCTCGGCGGCGTAGGCGTAGCCGCGCTGCACGGCGGCGACGAACCCCTCCGCCTCGTCCTCGTGCGTCGCCAGGTACGCGTCGCTCGAGACGATCCCGGTCGACTGCTGCTCCGGCAGCCCGTAGTCCTGATAGCGGAACTCGGCGTAGGGGTGCCCGTCGATCTCCGCCTGGAGGTTCTCCCACGTGGCGACCGACAGCGTGAAGTCGATCCGGCCCTGGCTCAGCGCCTCGTAGGCGCCCGTGTCGAGCACGACCTCGTCGAAGTCGCCCTCGCCGCCGTCGCCGCGGATCACGGTGTCGACGTAGGCGGCGTACAGGGGCGATCCGAAGCCGCCGAAGACGAGGCCGTCAAGGTCGGCGGGGCGGGAGATGTCGTCGCGGTCTGCGAGGTACACGAGCCGGCCGGTGTCCCTGGTGGTCACGCTGTAGACCGACACGATGTCGCGGCCCGCGGTGCGCCCGAGCAGCACGCTCGCCTGACCGACCATGCCGAAGTCGGCAGATCCGGCGGAGACGAGCTCGGCGACGGACGTCGACCCGTAGGGCAGGATCTCGAGGTCGATCCCCTCCTCCTCGAAGTACCCGAGCGCGTCCGCGACGTACACGCCGACGTGGTTGGTGTTCGGCGCCCAGTCGAGCGCGAAGGTGACGGTCGACGGCCCGTCGGGGGCCGACGAGGCGGGGCCGGGGTCACCGGCGCAGCCGCCGAGGACGAGGACGGACAGCAGGACGGATGCCGCGGCGGAGCGCGCGCGGACGGAACGGTCGATGCGCATCGAGCGTGCCCTTTCGATCGGTGTCGGGGCACGGGTGTGAAGAGCTGCCTCCCTGCGCTGGCATGACCCAGATCAGGTTCGACGGTCGAAGGTTGAGGACCTTCCTCTCAGCCCGGCCTACCGGACTCCCGTGTTTCGCAGCCATCGTAGCGCGGGCCGGGGCCGGGGCCGCGGCCGTATCGCGCCCAGGGTGCACCCGCATCAGGCCTAAGGTGGACGCCGTGACGACCGCGACCCCTGCCGACGCCGCCCCCCTGACGCCCCAGCAGTACGGCGTCGGGGCGCGCCTGACGCTCTCCGTGTACGACTCCGACTACGTCCGGATCATCCTCGACGCGCTCGAGTCGGCCGACGCGACCGGCCTCGACATCGACACGGGCGACATCTCGACGTTCGTCGGCGGGCCCGAGCGCCGCATCGTGGGGTACGTGCGCGAGGTCATCGCCGCGGCGGCGGCCTCCGGGGCGCACGTCAGCGCGAGCGTGCTGCTCTCGCGCGGGTGCCCGGGCGAGCTGCAGTGCGAGCTGCCCGCCGGAACGACGGCCCTCGGCGCCGACGACGTGTCCCTTGCGCCGTCGGGTGTGCGGGCCCGGGCGCACTGGTCGCTGTATCCGCTGCTCGACGCTGACCACGGCACGGATCACGGCGGGGAGAGCGGCGGCGAGGCGGACCACATGGCGGCCATCGGGCGGGCGATCGACCACGCCCGCGAGACGGGCGTCTACGACGGGTCCGACCACTACGCCACGCGCCTCGACGGCGACCTGTCGGCCGTGCTCGAGACCGCGGCGAACGCCTGGATCGCCGTCGGTCGCACCGTGCAGCACGTCACCACGCACCTGACGATCTCGCTGAACAGCCCGACATCGATCAGGCCGACGCTGAGCGGCCCGCCAGCGGCCGGCGCCGGCCGCTGAGCGACGGCGTGAGCGGAGCGCCCGCATGACCGGCCGCCGTATCCATCTGGTCGGCATGGTGAACCCGCCGACCAGCCAGTACGCCGAGAACTGGCGCAATCCGCTCGGCCGGTCCGACTGGCTGCGCGGCGGCTTCTACGCCGACCTCGGCCGCACGCTCGAACGAGGGCTGTTCGACATGATCTTCCTCGCCGACGCCCTCGCGGTGCCGGAGGACGCCGACGGCGAGTACGCCACGACGCTCGAGACCGGCGGCAAGGGCAGCATCTACCAGGACCCGATCGCGATCGTCTCCCTGATCGCCGGGGCGACCTCGCGGATCGGGCTCGGCGCGACGGTCTCCACGGGCTTCGCCCCGGCCTACACGATCGCCCGCCAGCTGCTCACCGTCGACCAGCTCTCCGGCGGCCGCGCGGCATGGAACATCGTCACGTCGACCACCGACGCCGAGGCGCGCAATCACGGCCGCGACGCGATCGCCCCGCCCGGCGAGCGCTACGAGGCCGCAGACCGCGTGGTGCAGACCGTGACGGACCTCTGGCGCAGCTGGGATCCGGATGCGCTGCTGCTCGACCGCGACGCGCGGCGGTTCGCCGACCCGGCGGGGGTGCGCCGCGTGCCCAGACGCGACGGGCTGCCGCCGCTCGCCCGCGGCCCGCTGACGATCCCGCCGAGCCCGCAGCGGCATCCGGTGCTGATGCAGGCGGGGTCGTCGCCGCGCGGACGCGCCTTCGCCGCCCGCTGGGCCGAGGTGGTCTTCGCGATCGGCGACACCGAGGACGGGATGCGCGCGCTGCGCGAGGAGCTGCGGGGTCGCGCTCGCCTCGACCACGGCCGCGATCCCGACGACCTGCTCGTGCTGCAGGGCGTCCAGCCCGTCCTCGGCTGGACGGACGGCGAGGCGACGGCCAAGCTCTCGGCGCTGCGCGCGCAGATCGAGCTGCCCGACGCGCTCGTGAAGCTGGAGCGCCTGCTGCACGCGCACGACCTGGATCCGGCGGCCCCGGCGACAGAGGCGCTGGCGGCGCATCGCGGCGCGACCGGCAGCGTCGGCTTCGAGGACATGCTCGCCTCGCTGAGCGCGCGCCGCGGCTTCACCGTCGCCGATCTCGCGATCGAGCAGGCGCTGAACCAGCTGCATCCGCAGCCCGTCGGCGCGCCGCAGACCGTCGCCGACGAGCTCGAGCACCTGTTCCGGTCGGGCGCCGCGGACGGCTTCATCGTGATGCCGGCGCTGTACCACTCGTCCTTCGAGGACGTGGTCAACGGGCTCGTTCCCGAGCTGCAGCGTCGGGGCCTGTACCGCACGCGCTACGCGGGCGCCACGCTGCGCGAGCACCTGCGCGACTGACCGCTCGGTGAGCTCGCCCGGGGCTCAGTCCTCGACGATCTCCGCGTCGATGACGTCCTCGTCCCCATCCCCGGAAGCCTCCGGCTGGCCCTCGCTCGTGAGGGCCAGCCGGCCGCCCTCCGGCGCCACGTCCACGCGGACGGTGTCGCCGTCGCGCACGCCGCCCGAGAGGATGGCCATCGCGAGACGGTCCTGGATCTCGGTCTGGATCAGCCGGCGCAGCGGACGCGCGCCGAACAGCGGGTCGTAGCCGCGCTCGGCGAGCCAGGAGCGGGCGTCCGGCGTGACGGCGAGCGTGAGTCGCCGGTCGGCCAGGCGACGCTGCAGCAGGTCGACCTGCAGCTCGACGATCTGAGCCAGGTCGTCGTGGGTCAGCGCCTGGAACATCACGATGTCGTCGAGGCGGTTCACGAACTCGGGCTTGAACGCCTGTCGCACCAGCTGCAGCACCTGCTCGCGCTTGACCTCCGCCGAGATGGTCGGGTCGATGAGGACCGGCGAGCCGAGGTTCGACGTCAGGATCAGGATCACGTTCTTGAAGTCGACGGTGCGCCCCTGGCCGTCGGTCAGGCGGCCGTCGTCCATCACCTGGAGCAGCACGTCGAACACCTCCGGGTGCGCCTTCTCGACCTCGTCGAGCAGCACCACGCCGTAGGGACGGCGCCGCACGGCCTCGGTGAGCTGACCGCCCTGCTCGTAGCCGACGTACCCGGGAGGGGCGCCGACGAGGCGCGAGACCGAGTGCTTCTCGCCGTACTCCGACATGTCGATGCGCACCATCGCGTGCTCGTCGTCGAACAGGAACTCGGCGAGAGCCTTCGCCAGCTCGGTCTTGCCGACGCCCGTGGGGCCGAGGAACAGGAACGAGCCGGTCGGGCGGTTCGGGTCGCTGATGCCCGCCCGCGAGCGCCGCACGGCGTCCGAGACGGCCTTCACGGCCTCCTTCTGTCCGATGAGGCGGCGTCCGAGCTCCCGCTCGAGGTGCAGCAGCCGCTCCGTCTCGCCCTGCAGCAGACGCCCGACGGGGATGCCGGTCCAGGCAGCGATCACCTGGGCGATGTCGTCGTCGGTCACCTGCTCGTTCACCATGCGCGGCTCGTCGCTCGCCGCGTCGGCCTGCCGTTCCGCCTCGGCGACGTCGGCCTCGAGCTGCTTGATGGTCTCGTACTGCAGCTTCGACGCCCGGGCGTAGTCGGCCTCGCGCAGGGCGCGGTCGCGCTCGGTGACGGCCTCGTCGAGGCGCTTTTTCAGATCTCCGACGCGGTTCAGGCCGCCGCGCTCCCTGGCCCAGCGCTGTTCGAGCACCGTCAGCTCGGCCTCGGCGCCCGCCATCTGCTCGCGCAGCTTCGCGAGCCGCTCCTTCGAGCCGGCGTCCTTCTCCTTCTTGAGAGCGAGCTCCTCGAGGCGCATGCGGTCCACCTGACGCTTGAGCTGGTCGATCTCCACGGGCGACGAGTCGATCTCCATCTTGAGCCGGCTCATCGCCTCGTCGATCAGGTCGATCGCCTTGTCCGGCAGCTGCCGGCTCGGGATGTACCGGTTCGACAGCGCCGCGGCGGCGACCAGCGCGCTGTCGGTGATGGTGACGCCGTGGTGCGCCTCGTACCGGCCCTTGAGGCCGCGCAGGATCGCCACCGTGTCCTCGACGCTCGGCTCGCCGACGTACACCTGCTGGAAGCGGCGCTCGAGCGCGGCATCCTTCTCGATGAACTCGCGGTACTCGTTGAGCGTGGTGGCGCCGATGAGGCGCAGCTCGCCGCGCGCGAGCATGGGCTTCAGCATGTTCGAGGCGGCGACCGACCCCTCGCCTCCTCCGGCGCCCATCAGCACGTGCAGCTCGTCGATGAACGTGATGACCTGGCCGTCGGACTCGGTGATCTCCTGCAGCACGTTCTTGAGGCGTTCCTCGAACTGCCCGCGATACATGGCGCCGGCGACGAGGGCGGACATGTCGAGGCTGATCAGCCTCTTGTCCTTCAGGCTCTCGGCGACGTCTCCCGCCACGATCCGCTGGGCGAGGCCCTCCACGACGGCGGTCTTGCCGACGCCGGGCTCGCCGATCAGCACGGGGTTGTTCTTCGTGCGTCGTGTGAGCACCTGGCTGACGCGACGGATCTCGCCGTCGCGTCCGATCACCGGGTCGAGCTTGCCCTGACGGGCCCGCTCGGTGAGATCGATCCCGAACTGCTCCAGCGCGCTGCGCTGATCCTGCTCCGCCTGCTGTCCCTGAGCCATCTGCCGCCTCCTGAAAGACCTCGCGACAAACTTGAGTCGCTTACGCTCAACTTTAGCAGGATCGTTCCGCGACGGGTAGGGGCGAGCGCCGCGCGATCCGGCCCGCTAGCCTGGCCGCGTGAGCAGTCCTACCGGCGAGCCTCCCCGCCTGCCGCCCTACGCGGCGGCATCGGCCTATGCGCCTCCGCCGTACCCCGGCGGCATCCCCGCGGCCGCTGCTCCGCACGGCAGTCGCATCCCCGCGACGATCGCCATCGGCTTCGCGGCGGCGATCGTCCTGCTGCTGCTGGCCGACTTCGGCGTCTACGCCGGCCTGCTCGCCGGCGGCGACATCGCCGGGCTCTCCTCCGTCAGCGCGGTGTTCTCGCTGATCGGCGCCGCGCTCGGTCTCGGCGCCATCGGCTTCGGAATCGCCGGCATCGCCTCGCGCAACGGCGTCGTCCTGGCCGGCGTCGCCGTCGGCGTCGGCGGCACGCAGATCGTGGGGCTGGTGCGCTGGATCGTCCAGGCCGCCCTGACGGGCCTCTAGGAGGACACGGATGACCGCTCCCGCTTCCCCCTACGGCGCACCGCAACCGCCCTACGGCGCCCCGCAGCACCCCTACGGCGCGCCGCTCGCGCCGCGCAACACCGTCGGCATCGTCGCGATCGTCCTGGTCGGGCTCGGCGTGGCGCTCTCCCTCGTCCAGACGGTGGTCCCCGCCCTGGTCCGCACCACCGCGCTCCTGCCCGCTGCGCTGGGCGTGACCGGGGTCGCGCAGCTGATCGTCAACCTCTCGGCGGCGATCCTCGCGATCATCGGCCTGCGCCACCCGCGCAAGGCGCTTCCGGCGATCGCGCTGGGCTTCGCCGTGATGGCGCTGATCTCGTTCGCGCTCTGGAGCGGCGTGCTGCCGATCCTGCTGCCCTCCCTGCTCGGCTGAGCCGAGGGCAACGCGGCGACGGAACGCGGCGGCCGTCCTCGGGGTACCGACGATCGCCCCGCATCATGTGTGATGCAGATATGATGCAGGTATGCGCACAACCGTCGATCTGCCGCCGGCGCTGCATCGTCGCGCCCGCGAGATCGCGGCGAGCCGGCATGAATCGCTGTCGACGGTGCTCGCCGACCTGGCGGCGCGGGGCCTCGCATCCATGGATGTGCCGGCGTCGATCGATCACCATCCGGTGAGCGGATTCCCTCGCGTGAGCATCGGGCGCACCGTCACGGCGGACGATGTCGCAGCGCTTCTGGACGACGACGAGTGACGGCACCGTTCCTCCTCGATGCGAACGTCCTGATCGCCTCGACGCTCACCGACCATGTGTTCCACGAGGGGTCGAACGCGTGGATCGCCGAAGTCTCGTCGGTCGCCGTCTGCCCGGCCGTGGAAGGGGCACTGGTGCGCACGCTCGTGAGGCTCGGTGAGCATCCCGATTCGATCACGGCGTTGCTGAACGGGGTCCACGCGCACCCATTGGTGGAGTTCTGGTCCGACTCGATCTCCTATCGCCACGCACCGCTGTCGTCGGTCCGCGGCCATCGCCAGGTCACCGACGTCTACCTCGTGGCCCTCGCACGAGAGCACAGCGCGCGCCTGGCGACGTTCGACGGGCCGCTCGCCTCGGCATTCCCCGACGACGTTCTGCTGCTCGACCACTGAGTCACGCCGCGCTCGTCGCTGGAGCGGCGTGCTGCCGATCCTGCTGCCCTCCCTGCTCGGCTGAGCCGACGCGCAGGAATGAGCGCGCGCCGACGCGCGTTGAGGGCGACATGACCCGGTCGACCATGCTCGAGCACGCCCTGTCGTCCCTCGACATCCGGCCCGGCACGGTCCATCGCTCGCAGCTCGCGCCGACGTCGTCGCTGCGCCTCGGAGTCGACGGCGCGACGCTGGTGTACGTGCGCTCCGGCGAGCTCACCGGCGCGCCGTCCCCGGGCACGAGCTGCCGGGTCGACGGCCCGTCGGGCGACGCCGCCGCGGCCACCGGCCCGCGCACCCTGCTCGCCGGCGACGCCTTCCTCAGCCTGGGCTGCCGACCGATCGCCCTGACATCGCAGTCCGGCGCCGAGCTCACCGTGGTGCCCGCCGAGCTGTCGGTCGCCGACGTGACGCCGCTCCCGCCCTTCGTCTTCATCGACGGCTTCGTCGGTCTCGAGCCCGCAGCCGCGGCCCTCGCCGCGCACCTGGGCGCGGAACCGGTCGGCGACCGCTCGGGCGACGACAGGATCTGCCGGATGATGGTCACGACCGTGGTGCTGTCGGCCATCCGCGCGTGGGCCTCTCGCGACGCCCACGATCCGTCATGGCCCGGTCCCGCGGCCGACCCGTTCCTCGCCCGCGTCGCCGCGGCCGTCGCGGACGACCCCGGACGCGATTGGACCATCGACCAGCTCGCGAGCCTCGGCGCGATGTCGCGCACGGTGTTCGCCGCCCGCTTCCGGTGCGCCTACGGGCGATCGCCCGCCGGGTACGTCGCCGAGATCCGGATGCGGCATGCCAGGACGATGCTCGAGTCCGGCGCCTCGGTGTCGGAGACGGCGCGAGCGCTCGGCTACGGCTCCGACGAGGGCTTCAGCCGAGCCTTCCGGCGCCACACCGGCACGGCGCCGTCGCTCTGGCGCGCCCGCGTCGAGGCCCCCTCGATGATCTGACCGCGCCGGGCGGCGATGCCCTCAGCCGCGCGCGCGACGTGCGGCGTGATCGCGGACCGAGCGCCCGAACAGCAGGGCGCCCACGACCAGCAGCACGACCGCGGCGGCGTCCGCCGTCACGACTCCCGTCAGGTCGATGAGCACCCCGCCGACGCCCGCGGCGAGGGTGATGGCGAGCTGGAAGCCCATGACCGTGAGCACGCCGCCCGACTCGAGACGGTCCGGCATGCGGTGGCCGACCCACGTGTTGACGATAATCAGCCACGACGCGAAGAAGAAGCCCCACGCGAACACGGCGAGCGCCACGGCGGCGATGGAGCCGGGCAGCAGCACGACCACGCCGATCGATGCCGCGATCACGAGGGGAGCTGCGACGGCGAGGGCGCGGAACGCGCGGTCGACGAGGAGGCCGATAGCGAGGTTGCCGATGAGCCCTCCGACGCCGAAGGCCGCGAGCAGCAGCACGATCGTCTCGGGCGGGACATCCGGCATCCGCTCGAGCGCGAGGCGGATGTAGGTGTAGGCGAGGAAGTGGCCGAGCACCACGAATACGTGACCGACCATGCCGGCCGCGACGCCCGGCCGGCGGAACGAGTCGACGAGCAGCCGCAGGCTCGAGGCCGCGGCGGCCGGCACCCGTGGCAGCGCCAGCCGCACCGCGACCGCGATGAGAGCCGTGACCGCGCCCACCACGACGAACGCGATGCGCCAGTCGAGCAGTTCGCTCAGGAGGACGCCCAGCGGCACACCCGCGACCGTGGCGAGCGACACCCCGGCGGAGGTGAACATGAGGCCGCGTCCGATGCGGTCCGGGCCCGTGAGCCGCGCGGCGACCGTGATCGACATCGACCAGAACGCGCTGATCGCGGCGCCGAGGAAGAACCGGGCCACGAGGATCGTGACGAGGTGGGGCGACACGGCGACCACCAGGCTCGACACGGATGCCGCGGCGGCGGCCCAGACGAGCAGTGCGCGACGGTCGAGGCGGGGCACGAGCAGGCCGATCGTCGGCGCGACGAGGAGGCCGGCGACCGCGGTGATCGTCACCGTCTGGCCCGCCTGCCCAGGGGTGACGCCCAGGCCCGCGGCCATCTCGGTGAGAACGCCGTTCGGCAGGAACTCGGCCGTGACGAGGACGAAGCCCTGCAGCATCATCACGACGAGGGCGCCGTACCTGAGGGGCGCGTCCTTCGGGAGGGCGACGGGGATCGACGCGGTGGAGGTCATGATTCGATCCTGGGCGACCCCGCGCCCGCGTGCCCGACCGAACGTCCGCCGCATCCGACCATCCGTCCGGGAGCGGGCTGTGGCCGCGGGTTGCCGGTGCCCGCCCGCCGGCCTATGCGGCGGTCGTCGCGGGGGAGGGCTCGTCGCGGCACGCGAAGCGGGCGCGGTACGCGGTCGGCGTGGTGCCGAGCACCCGGGCGAAGTTCTGCCTCAGCACCGCCGCCGAGCCGAACCCGCACTCGTCGGCGATGCGGTCGAGGCCCCATTCGGTGCGCTCGAGCAGGCGCTGCGCCTGGATGATCCGCTGCCGCCCGAGCCATGCGGCGGGCGTCGTGCCGTAGTCGGCCTTGAAGCGGCGCGCGAAGGTGCGCGGGGACATGTGGGCGCGACCGGCGAGCAGCTCGACGGTGAGGTCCCGGTGCAGGTTCTCGAGCGCCCAGTCGGCGACCGGCGCCAGCGACAGGCCGGCCGACTCGGGCAGGGGCTTCAGGATGAACTGCGCCTGCCCTCCCTCGCGCTGCGGCGCGACGACCATGCGACGCGCGATGCGGTTGGCGGCCTCGGCGCCGAGCTCTTGGCGCAGCAGGTGCAGGCAGGCGTCGAGGCCGGCGGCGGTGCCGGCGCTCGTGATGATGCGGCCGTCCTGCACGTAGAGCACGTCGGGGTCGACGTCGATCTGCGGATACATGCGCGCCATCGTGTCGGCGTACAGCCAGTGCGTCGTGGCACGGCGCCCGTCGAGCACGCCGGACGCGGCGAGCACGAACGCGCCGCTGCAGACGCTCAGCAGCCAGGCGCCGCGCTCGGCGGCATCCCGGATGACGCGGGCGACGCGGGTGTCCACCCGGCGCCACGCCGACTTCGGCTGCGTGGACACCACGACGATGTCCGCCGTCTCGGCGAAGCTCAGGTCGTGCTCGACGTTCACCGAGAAGCCGAGGTTGGAGGCGACCGGGCCCGGCTCGGCCGTGACGATGCGGAAGTCGAACGGCTCGATGCCGTCCTCCGACCTGTCGAGACCGAAGGCCTCGCAGGCGACGCCGAACTCGAACGGCGCGAAGCCCTCCTGCACGATGCATGCGACGGTCCTCATGCGCGCCTCCTGTTGGCAGTTTTCCTGCGGATTGCGTCGAGTCTGCCACTGTTGGCAGGATCCACGCAAGCGAAGGATGACTGCCATGATCATCCTGATTCTGGTGGCGGCCCTGTCCGTCGTGGGCATCGCGGCGACGGTACGCGGCGTGTGGACCGACGGGTACGGCCCGTCCCGCACCGACGCCACGCGCGTGTCACACCGTGGCTGAACGCAGCGTCCGCTCGTACACCGCGATCATCGCGGCCGTGCGCGACGACTGACGGAACCGCCCCGGCATACGCGGATCGGGCACGGGCGCCGTTCCCCCGGCGATGTCCGCCGCGGCGCGGCGCAGCGTCCGCGCCAGCGCCACCACCCGACCCGGCTCGTCGTCGCGAGGCTCCACCGCCCACACCCCGCCACCGACCTCCGCGGCGATGTCCGGGTCGCTGACCACCGCCGGCGTGCCGAGCGACGCCGCCTCGAACGGCGTCATCCCCTGCGTCTCGAAGCCGATGGACGTCTGCACCAGGGCGTCGGCCGCGGCGATGCGGCGCAGGGTCTCGTCGTACGTCAGCCGACCCGCGAAGCGCACGCGGTCCTCGATCCCGTGGCGAGCGATCAGGCGGCGCGCCGCCCCGGACTGCGCCCCGCCGCCGATCAGGTCGACCTCGCAGTCGACCCCGGAGAGGGCGAGCGCCTCGAGGAACGGCAGCAGCCGCTTCTCCGGGCTCATCCGCCCCAGCCACACGAACCGCGGCCTGCCCGCAGCGCGCTCCTCGGGCGCCGCGGCGATGACGCGGTCGAGCACGTCGTCGTCGATGCCGTTCCACACCACGTCCACCTCGGCGCGCACGCCGTGCGCCTCCAGCCGGCGGGCGAAGTGCGCGGAAGGCGCCGTCACCGCACGGGCGCCGGCAGCGAGCCCGCGCAGATACGCCCAGCCGTCCGCTCCCGTGCGCGCGCCGCCCGGGAGGCCGCGCAGCGCCAGGCGCCGCCAGCCGTTCAGCAGCCACAGCACGACCCCCGGCAGCGGCACGGTCGCCCGGATGCCGACGTCCACGCGGTTGTGCATCGTGTGGACCACCGGCAGGCCGTGCCGCGCGGCGAAGCGGTAGCCGAGGAACGCCCCCCAGAAGTCGGCCTGCACGTGCACCAGGTCCGGCGCCGGACGGCCGGCGAAGCCCGCGTCGATCGCACGATCGGCGCGGCGCCCCGGCCAGCTGAACGAGTACTCCCGGTCGGGCGTCACGGGGATCGACGGGATGTCGAGGTACGACGGGTCGGCCGCACCCGAGCGTGCGAGCGAGCCATGACGCTCCGGGGCCACCACCGTCACCGTGTGCCCCGCCCGCTCGAGGTACCGCCGCTGCAGGCGCGTCGAGACCTGCGCCCCGCCGAGGGTCTCGGCGTGCTGATCCGCGAACATCACGACATGCACGGCGGGCTCCTGTGGATCCGGGTGTCGCGCCTACGCCGGCAGGCCGCCGCGGCGGTCCCCATCATCGGCGCGCTCCGCGCCTCGGCGGTCCCCATGATCGGCGCGCTCCGCGGCGCCCCGATAGAGCCCCTCGAACGTGTCGAGCGTGCGATTGATGTCATGCACCATCACGCCGTCCAGCGAGGCCCGCTGCAGGCGCAGGCGCTCCTCCGGCGACGCCGTGAGCACACGGGTCAGCTTCTCGGCCAGGTCGTCGACGTCGCCGGGCGTGAACAGGTAGCCGTTCTCGCCGTCATGCACGAGGTGCGGCAGCGCCACGGCGTCCGCCGCGACGACCGGCAGCCCCGAGGCCATCGCCTCCATGGTCGCGATCGACTGCAGCTCGGCGATCGACGCGATCGCGAAGACCGCGCCGCCCGTCAGCGTCGCCCGCAGGTGCTCGTCCGAGGAGCGACCGTGGAAGGTCACGCGGTCGTCGATCCCCAGCTCCGCGACCAGCGTGCGCAGGGCGGGCTCCTGGTCACCCTGCCCGACGAGGTCCAGCTTCGCGTCGAGACCCGGGTCGAGCTGGGCGAGCGCGCGCAGGATGACGTCGACCTGCTTCTCGGCCGTGAGACGACCGACGAAGACGATGCGGTTCTCGGAGCGCGGCTCGAGATCGGCCGTGTACTGCGTGCGGTCGATGCCGCAGCTGATGGGCACGACGCCGGAGATGTCGATCTGCCGCTCGAGGAAGTCCGCCGCCCGCCGGGTCGGCGTCGTCACCGCCGCCGCCAGGCCGAAGGTGCGCTTGGCGTCGTCCCACGCGAGCTTCACGAGGATCCGGTTCGCCCAGTCGGGCAGCGTCGTGTGGTCGAGGATATTCTCCGGCATGACGTGGTTCGTCGCGATGATCCGGATGCCCCGCTTGCGCGCCTCCCGGGCCAGGCCGCGGCCGATCACGATGTGCGACTGGATGTGGACGACGTCCGGCTTCACCCGGTCGAGCACGCGGCGCGCGTGGTGCTTCGACCGCCACGGCCACACGAAGCGCAGCCACTCGTGCCACCACAGCGGCACCGACGGCAGCCGGTGCACGGTCATCCGCTCGCCCTCGATCGTCTCCGAGCGGTTCGGCTCGTCGACGTAGCGGGTGTTCGGCGCGGCGACGTGCACCTCGTGGCCGCGCTGCACGAGACCGGCGGCGAGCCGCTCGGCGAAGCGCGCGGCTCCGTTGATGTCCGGCGCGAACGTGTCGGCGCCGATCAGGATCCGGAGGGGAGCGGCCCGGCGCGCCTCCTCATCGGGGAGGGGGGCGTCGGCGGGAGACGGAGTGGTCACGTTCGGCCTCGCAGTGCTGTTCGTGGCGGCGCGGCATCCCGCCCCTGATGGGAAGCGAGGCGCCGGGAAGTCGGAGTCTGAGCCTAACCCGCCCGCCTGCGTCCACCCGGGAGGCGCGGCACCCTCCCGCCCGAGTGCCAGAGGGCACTCAGGCTCGACGCGCGAGTG
>NZ_JAIJZW010000008.1 GCF_019753765.1 Microbacterium marinilacus | reverse complement strand
TCCGAGTCAGCTCGGCGAGCAGCTCTCCCGGCCTGGCTGCACTTCTACAATCACCACAGACCCCACACCGCCATCGGAAAGCTCCCACCCATCAGCCGCATTTCAAACAACCTGGCTGGGCACTACATCTAGCGACGCGGCTCGGCCCAGCGGCCCGAGCGCGCCGTCCGGTCGCGGGGGCCGCAGGCGTCGCGGCCGGACGGTAGTGCAAGACTGGGCACGTGAGCGACTACGACTTCGCCAGCGCCTATCGGCACGGGTTCGCGCGCGTCGCGGCGTGCACAATCCCGCTCGCCATCGCCGACCCGGCGACCAACGCGCAGCACGTGCTCGACAGCGCACGCGAGTGCCACGACGAGGCGGTCGCGGTCGCGGTCTTCCCCGAGCTGTGCCTGTCGGGGTACGCGATCGACGACCTGGTGATGCAGGACGCGCTGCTCGACGGGGTGCACGCCGCCATCGCCCGCATCGCCCGCGAGTCGGCCGACCTGATGCCGGTGCTCGTGGTGGGCGCGCCGCTCGCCCGCGGCAACCGCATCTACAACTGCGCGGTCGTCATCCACCGCGGCGCGGTGATCGGCGTCGCCCCGAAGTCGTACCTGCCGACGTACCGCGAGTTCTACGAGCGCCGCTGGTACGCCCCCGGCGACGACCAGCGCGGCACGATCGCGGTCGCGGGCACGGAGGTCCCGTTCGGGCCCGACCTGCTGTTCGAGGCGGCGGACGTGCCGGGGCTGGTGATCCACGCGGAGGTCTGCGAGGACGTGTGGGTGCCGATCCCGCCGTCGGCGACCGCCGCGCTCGCGGGCGCGACCGTGCTGCTGAACCTGTCCGGCAGCCCGATCACGATCGCACGCGCCGAGGATCGGAAGGACCTCGTCAAGTCGCAGTCGCTGCGGTGCCTGGCCGCCTACGCGTATGCCGCGGCGGGCATGGGCGAGTCGACCAACGACGTGTCGTGGGACGGCCAGACGATGATCTACGAGGGCGGGAACCTGCTCTCCGAGACCGAGCGCTTCCCGGACGGGGCCCGCAGGTCGGTGGCGGATGTCGACCTCGACCGCCTGCGCCAGGACCGACTCCGGCAGGGGACCTTCGACGACAACCGCAGGACGGTCCTCTCCGCGCCCGACGGATCGCCGGCCGCCGCCTTCCGCACCGTGCCGTTCACGCTCGAGCCGCCGCGCGGAGACGTCGGGCTCCGGCGTCACCTCGACCGGTTCCCGTTCGTCCCGGACGACCCCGCCCGCCTCGCGCAGGACTGCTACGAGGCGTTCAACATCCAGGTGTCCGGCCTGATCCAGCGCATGCGCGCCATCGGCGACCCGAAGCCGGTGATCGGCGTCAGCGGCGGCCTCGACTCGACGCACGCACTGCTCGTGATCGCGCGGGCGATGGATCGGATGGGTCGCCCGCGCAGCGACATCCTGGCGTACACGATGCCGGGCTTCGCGACGAGCGACCACACGAAGTCGAACGCGATCCGCCTCGCCGAGTCGGTGGGCGCTTCGATCGAGACCATCGACATCCGGCCCGCGGCGACCGAGATGCTGACGCAGATGGGGCATCCGTTCGGCCGGGGCGAGCCGGTGTACGACGTGACGTTCGAGAACGTGCAGGCCGGCATGCGCACCGACTACCTCTTCCGCCTGGCGAACCACCACGGCGGCATCGTCGTCGGCACGTCCGACCTGTCGGAGCTGTCGCTCGGCTGGGCGACCTACGGCGTCGGCGACCACATGAGCCACTACGCCGTGAACTCGGGAGTGCCGAAGACCCTGATCCAGCACCTGATCCGCTGGGTGATCGCCCACGGCGCCGAGCAGGGCGTCTCCGCGCACGAGGCCGAGGTGCTGCAGTCGGTGCTCGACACCGAGATCAGCCCCGAGCTCGTGCCCGCGGGGCAGGACGGGCAGGTGCAGTCGACCGAGCAGACCATCGGCCCGTACGCGCTGCACGACTTCTCACTGCACCACGTGCTGCGCTTCGGCTACCGGCCGTCGAAGATCGCGTTCCTCGCGCAGCACGCCTGGTCGGATCCCGACGCCGGCGAGTGGCCTCCGGGGTTCCCCCCCGAGGACCGCTACGGCTACGACCTCGCGACCATCGTGAAGTGGGAGCAGGTGTTCCTGAAGCGCTTCTTCGGCTTCGCCCAGTTCAAGCGCTCGGCGATCCCCAACGGGCCGAAGGTGGCGCCATCCGGCTCGCTGTCGCCGCGGGGCGACTGGCGCGCGCCGTCGGACGGCAACGCGCGCGCGTGGCTCGCCGAGCTGCGCGCTGCGCTGCCGCAGTTCACGAGCGAGTGACGGCCCCGGTTCGGCTGGCGCAGAAGACGGAAGGCGCTGCGGCCGATGACGTGAGCGGGCCTGACGGCGCTCCGGATCAGCCCCGCGCGATGGCGCGCGCCAACTCCGATGCCCCCTGGATCACCGCGGCGGCGATCTCGCGCCGATGCTCCGCATCGAGCCGGTAGGCGGGAGCGGCGACGGTGACGGCGCCGACGAGAGCGCCGTGCGCGCGTACGGGAGCCGCGGCCGCCCACACTCCCTGGTCGACCTCCCCCGTGCTCTCCGAGTACTCCGCAGCGCGGATCCGATCCAGGTCCGCTTCCAGCGCACGCCGCGCGGACCTGCTGAGCGGCGGGCTCAGCCGGTCGAGGTACTGGGTGCGCTTCGGCTCCGGATAGTCGGCAAGCAGCACCTTTGCGGCTGCACCGCCATGCAGCGGCATCAGCGCGCCCGGCTGGAACGACAGACCGATGGCGTGCTCGGACTCGGAGATCGACAGGCACACGGCGGCGTCGTTGACCCGGCGCACATACAGTGCCGATTCGCCTGTGCGCTCCCGCATGCGGTCCAGGATGGGCTGCGCCTCGACCCGGTAGTCGAAAGACGCCTCCGCGGCGCGGGCCAGACGGACGACCTGCGGCGACAGCGTGAAGACCCCGCGACCGCGCTCCTCGATCAGGTTCATCTCACGCAGCAGCGCGACGTATCGATACGCGCTCGGCACCGAGATCGCGTGCGCCTCGAGGATCTGATCGACTGTCAGCTCCGGTCGCCCCTCTGAGAACTGCAGCAGGATCTGCAGCGCGCGGCGGGCGCTTTCGACGCCTTTCGTCCGCGCAGCCGGCACGGACGACTCTTCGGTTCTCGCTCGGGAGCTGTCCATCGGTTCCATCATCGCTCCTTTCGGGCGTGGTCACGGGCAGCAGCATCCCCGGCCCGGTCGCGGTCTCCGATCGGGCCCGTCGAGCCCAACAGGACGAGCCGCAGACTGGGCACCGGGAGATCCACGACGTCCCGGTGCGTGTCCGTGATCGTCGTGTCGTCGTCAGCGCGAGTAGACGCCGACCGTCCGCGCCTGCTCGATGATGGCGTTCCCGTACGCGGCGAGGAACTGCTCGCGCGTGGGCTCGCCCTCGACGGGCCGGTTCAGCGCATAGAGCCAGAAGTAGTAGTGGTGATCGCCGTGCCCGCGGGGCGGCTCCGGCCCGTACCAGACGGCGAAGTCCGCGCCGTTGGGCGCGATGCGCACGCCGTCGGCGTCCAGGTCCAGCGACATGGCATCGGCCGGGATGCCGTACACGACGAAGTGCGTGAAGCCGTGCGGAAGCGGCGCATCCGGGTCGTGGCAGATGAGGGCGTACTCGGCGGTGCCCTCTGGAGCGCCCGAGAACTCCAGGCGCGGCAGGGAGTGTCCCCCGTCGGCCGTGAACTCGTCGGGGATGCGCGTCAGATTCCCGAAGTCCGGGCTCGCGATCGCGAGCTTGTCGATGAAGAGAGGCACGGAATTTCCTTCCATTGGGGTCAGATGCCCAGCAGCGTGCGCAGCTCGGCGGCGATGAGTCCCGGGTGCTCCTCCGGGATGTAGTGGTCGGCGTCCTCGTCGAGGGTCCAGCGGTCATCGGGCCGGTCGGCGCGCGCCGCGTCCCACGCGGCCGCGCCGACGATAGCGCTCCGGGCCCCGCGGACGTGGGCCATCGGCACCGCGACGGCGCGGAACTCCGCATCCCACGGGGTGCGGAACCCCTCGATCAGCTGCTGCATGGCGTCCGGGGCGGCGTGCGGAACCCATCCGCCGGCCGTCGGGCGGTAGCCCCAGCGGGCACGCCGCGAGACCGCGTCCGGCAGGATGCGCGCATACCGTGCCCGCAGGTACTCCTCGATCTCCGCGATGTCGCCGAACGTGCGGTGACCGGCGGCCACGCGCGCGGCGAGCTCGTCGATCACCGCGGTCTCGACGTACGGTGTGTAATCCACACACAGCACTCCCGTCACACGCTCGACGTGCAGCGCGCCGGCGAGCCACGCGTTGCGTGCGCCCAGCGAGTGGCCGCCCACGAGCGCGCGTTCGATACCGAGCGCGTCGAGCACCGTCACGACGTCCGCCGCGAAATCGGGACCCGTGTATCCGTGCGACGGCTTGTCGCTGCGGCCGTGCCCGCGCTGATCCAGCGCGATCACGGTGGCCACGGACGACAGCTCCTCGGCGACCGGTTCCCACACCGCGTGGCTGGCCGACGTTCCGTGCAGCAGCACGACCGCGGGACCGCTTCCGCCCACTCGGAAGGCGATGTCGACATCCGCCCCGCGGGTCCGCATGAGCCCGTCCGCGATCGGCTCCGCGCCGATCTCCCGCGTCATCAGACGTTCGGGATCGACGACAGCGTCTTGCGCGTCGCGATGAGGCCCTGGATGATCTCGCCGCGCTTGGCGGCGACGGCCTCCGCACCGTCGTAGTCGTACATTCCCGCTCCGGTCTTGAAGCCGAGCGTGCCGGCCTCGATCTTGTCCAGCACGAGCTGCGGGACGTCCTTCCGGTCCGCTAGGTCGGCGTTGAGGTAGCCCGACACAGCGTTGTAGATGTCGAGCCCCGCCATGTCGAGAAGGCGGGTCGGACCGACGACGGCGAGCTTGTAGCCGATGCCCCACTTGACACACGCGTCCAATCCCTCGGGCGTCACGATGCCGCGCTCGAGCAGGTCGATGCACTCACGCAGGATCGCGTACAGGATCCGGTTCTCGACGAATCCGGGCGTCTCCTTCTCGATGACCGGCACATAGTCGAACGCCTTGACCATCTCGGCCAGGCGGTCCACCAGCTCGGGGCTCGTCTGCTCGCCGGGGATGACCTCGATCATCGGGATGAGGTGCGGCGGGTTGGACCAGTGCATCCCGACGAGGCGGCCGGGCACCGTCATGGTCTCGGCCATCTTGGTGATCGGGATGCCCGACGTGTTCGACGCGATGATCACGTCTTTGCCGATCAGCGCCTCGAGCTGCTCGAGAAGCGACGCCTTGAGCTCGATCCGCTCAGGAATGGCCTCGATGATCAGCTCCGAATCGGCGACCGCGGCCGCCAGATCCATGCCGAACGTCACCTCGCCGCCCTCGGCTTCCGGCGTGCCGACGGTCGCCAGCACCCCCTTGACGGTCTGGTAGCCGGCCTCGGCGTTCTCGATGGCCTGATCCGAGATGTCGTAGAGCCGGACGATGACACCTGCTCGGGCCAGGGTGGCGGCGATGCCGGGGCCCATCGTGCCCGAGCCGATGACGGTGGCGATCTTCGGGAGAGCGCTCATGGTGTTCCTTCTCTCTGTGTGCTTCTCGTTGTCTGCGATTCGTGATTAGCGCTGAGGCTCTCGAAGATCAGACGGCCGGCGGCAGGCTGATCTGCGAGATGCCGATGCCCTGCAGCGCCTCGACTCGTTCGAGGCGGCGGTTGAAGTAGGTCCAGAAGTTGTGCTGAGCCTTCGACGGATAGATCCGGTCGAACTTCTCCTTGGTCTCCTCGGGGTCGGGCTCGATCGGGGTGAAGCCCGAAGACTTCAGATCGACCTGGAAGCGGGCGGCCTTCTCCAGGAAGATGCCCGCGAGCGTCACCTCGGCCACCGTCGAGCCGACGAACGCGATGCCGTGGTTGGCGAGCAGCAGCGCCTGGGCGTCGCCGAGCGCCTGGGCCGCCGCGACGCCGAGCGGCACCGTGGTGACGATGTGGCTGGTCTCGGAGAAGCGCGGCACGCCGTGGTAGGCGAACCACACGCCGTGGTTGTTGTACGGCTTGAGCGGCTCCTCGCTGGCGCCCAGGACCGTGGCGAAGTGCGCGTGCGAGTGACCGACGAAGTTGACGTCGGGACGGGCTTTCATGATCTCCGCGTGCAGCGGCCATTCCAGGTGCCGCAGGCCCGTGCCCTCGAGCACGTTGCCGTCGAAGTCGATCAGGATGAAGTCGTCGCCCTCCACCTCGCTCAGCGCCAGATTGCCGCGCTTGAGCCACAGTCCCCGACCGAACGGGTCACGGAACGACAGGTGACCCATCGACATGTCGCCATGACCCTCGAGCTCGAGGATGCGATGCGCACGGGCGACATCGGCGAGCACGCTTGCGATGGACTGGTCTTCGAAGTACTGGGAGTGCTGGTACGTCATGTCTGCTCCAGGGGAGATAGGATCAGGCGTCGCGAGCGACGATGTCGGACACGGTGAGGCCGCCCACACGGGCGTTCGGCCTTCCCCCCGTGGCGACCGCGGCGATCAGGACGAGCTCGTCGGGGTGCGGCGCGTCGGGCAGGGCGATCGTGATGGCGTCGTAGTGCGACCGCACGTACACCTCGTCCTTGAAGGCGAGCGGGATGTCGATCTGCGTTCCCGCCGCAGCGGTCTTGCTCGCAGACGAGATCCAGGCCTTGCCGCCGCCGACGGCATCACGGAATGCGTCGCCGAACACCGTGGTGATGCAGGCCACGACGTGCTCCTGCTCCCCACTCAGCCCGGCGAGGCCGCCCTTGCCATACGACTCGACCGGTCGCCCGCCGAGCAGCGCCACGGCGCGCTCTCCCAGTTCTGTGCCGAGGCTGGCGCTCGGCGCCGTGAGCGGCGAGAGGTCCTCGACCCACCGCCCCGCGAACGGGTTGCGGATCACGACCGCGACCGCCGCCTTGATGAGCAATTGCGCGGGCGCGGGCCCCGCGTCGTGGTGCGTCTCCGTGACGAACGAGTGAAACGCGCGGACCTGATACGAGGAATCGATGCTCATGCGGAAGCCTTTTCGTGACGGTGCGGATCGGTGGGTTCGTACAGCGCCGTCTCGACGCTCTCGCCGGTGAACTGGTTGCCCTGGGACATCGCGCGGGTGTCGGCGTACTCCTGCGAGCGATCCTGACAGCGGTCGGTGTACGGGCGCTCCAGTCGCTCCCATCCCGCGAGCGCCGCGGGCAGCTCGTCGTCGGAAGCGGCGGTCGCGGCGACGGCGAGCGTGTAGGCGTTCTGCATCGCACAGCCGGCGCCCTGCGCGAGGGCCGGGCACATCGCGTGCGCCGCGTCGCCGACGAGCGCCGCGACACCGCGGGTCCAGGAGTCGACGCGCGTCGTCTGGTAGCCGTAGTACCGGCCCTGGATGCGCGCCGCGTCCTGCAGCACCGGGGCGAGCTGGGGGAAGATCGAGGTCCACAGGTCGAGGTCGATCGGTACGCGCGAGCCCTCCGCGTCCGCCGCTGGCGCCATCAACGCGATGTAGAGCTCCTCGTCGTTCGCAGGCGTGTAGAGCACGCGCAGCACGCGCGGATCGAGGTTCCAGAAGTCGATGACGTTGTCCCACTCCGTGTCGGGCTCAAGCGCGGAGAGCTCGGCCTTGCGTCGCGGGACGAGGAAGCGCGTGATGCCGTCGCGGGAACGCTCGCGCCTGACCTCGAAGCCGAGGGAGTCTCGCACGGCCGACCCGACTCCGTCGGCGCCCACGATGAGGTCGGCCTTCGTCGACGCGCCGTCGGCTGTCGTGAGCACGCCGTCCGCGGTCGCCGAGACGACGCGGGAGCCGGGCTTGACCTCGACACCCGCCTCGCGGGCCGCGAGCAGGAGGGAGTTGAACAGATGGCCGCGTGTCATCGTGCGCCAGCGGATCCCGTCGAGGGTCTCCTGGGACTGGATGACGTTGTCCATCCGGGTCTCGTAGGCCGGCGGCGTCATCGAGTTGGACATGATGTCGTGCGTGGCGCCGATGTCGTCGAGCACCTGCAGACTGTTGCCCCAGAGCACGATGCCGGCGCCTTCCGTCCGCAACGTCTCCCCCTTCTCGTGGACGCGCACCTGCCATCCGCGCTGTGCGAGCGCGGTGGCGGCGACGAGCCCCGCGAATCCGGCGCCCGAGATCTCGGCGCGGCGGGTTTCAGCCATGTGTGTTGCTCCTCTTGCTTGGTCGTTTCAGTGAAGCCGGGGCGGTGAAGGTCACACCGCCCCGGCGTCGGATCATTCGGCGTTGGCCGCGTCGATGAAGCTCGCGTCGCGCACGTCGTCAACCGTGGGGACGGACTCGAGCTGGCCCTGGTCGGCCAGGGTCCCGATGGTCTTCTCCCACGTCGCGTCGTCCATGGCGCCCAGACCGGATTCCTCCGTGACCGTGCTCGTGAAGGACTCGGCGATGTCCGCCTGGATCTGAGCGGTGTAGAGCTCCGCGTTCTCGGCGAGCTCCGGGGAGCTGGCGGCGATCACCTCGGCCGCCTCCTCCGGGTTGTCGATCACGTACTGGAATGCCTCGGTGAAGCCCTTCATGAACTTCTCGACCGCTTCGGGGTTCTGCTCGATCAGGGCATCGGACGCGAACACACCCGTCCCGTAGGCGTCGTAGCCGTATTCCGGGCCGTCGAGGATGCTGATCTTGTCGGCCCCGCCGGCGTGATCGGCGAGGATGGTGAGCTCGGCGTCCTCGTAGCAGGGGACGACGTCGACCTGACCGGTCAGCAGGTAGTTCTCGTACGGCGGGTTCACCGTGACCCATTCGAGCTCGTCCTCCGCGATGCCGTTGGCGGCGAGGAGGGCCTTGGTGAACAGGTAGGTAGAGCCGGATGCCTGAACGCTGATGGTGAGCCCGCGCAGATCGTCCGGCGAATGGAGCTCGACGTTCTCCTTCAGTGAGCACATCGACAGCGGGGACTGCTGGTTCAGCACCCCGATCGCCTTGACCGGCACGCCCTTGGACTGGTTGAGCACGAGCGTCGGCAGATCGGCGACGCCGATCGTGTCGGTCAGGCTGGAGACGACCTGCAGCGTCTCCCCCGAGCTCTTGCCCGGTGTCACGGAATCGATGACGACCCCGGCATCCTCGAAGAAGCCCATCGCGTCGCCGACGTACAGCACGGAGTGCAGGCCGCGCGGCTGGAAGTCGAGCTGGATCTTGAGGTGGTCGAGTTCGCTCGGTCCGGTCGCGCCGGCTTCCTCCGGCAGGGACGAGCTGGAGCAGCCCGCGAGGGTGAGCATGCCGACCGCCGCGAACGCGGCTCCGGCGCGAATCAGGGTGTTGTGACGCATGTTTCTCCTTCGGGAAGGGATGGCGCGGAGTCAGTCCGCCGCGTTGGCGATGTGCGGGAAGCGACGGCGCACGAGGAGCTCGACGCCGTCGATCAGGTAGTAGAAGAAAAGGCCGAGTACCGAGACGACGATCAGCGCGGCGAACATCAGCGCTGTGTCGAGCTGCGTGGCGGAGAACTGGATCAGGTAGCCGAGGCCCGCCTGCGCCCCGGAGAACTCCGCGACGACGGCTCCGATGACCGCGAGCGTGATGGCGATGCGGGCGCCCGCGAAGAGGTACGGCAGCGAGGTCGGCACCTGCACCTGCATGAGGATCTGGTTCTTCGTCGAACCGACCGAGCGCATCAGCAGCAGCTGGTCCTCGTCGACGCGCCGCAGCCCGAGCACCATGTTGAGCGTGATCGGGAAGAACGCCATTACCACGATGAGCACCAGCTTCGGCGTCATCGTGTAGCCGAACCACAGGATGAAGATGGGCGCCAGCGCGACCTTGGGCACGACCTGGAACAGAACGATGAGCGGATACACAGCGCGATCCACCCAGCGGAACCGCACGACGACGAGCGCGATCGCGATGCCGACGACCACGCTGATCACGAAGCCCCAGAGCACCTCCTGCGTGGTGACCCACGTGGCGTCGAGCAGCAGCGGCGCCGACGCGACGAGTTCCGCGGCGATGTCCGTCGGCTTCGCGATCACGAACGGCGGGACGTCGAGGGCGACGACCGCGAGCTCCCACAGCGCGATCACGGCCACGACGAACACGATGGGAGGCCACGCCGCGGCCCACAGCGCTCGGGCGCGCTCACCGGTGATGCCCTGCGGGCGGATGCGCACCGCGGTGGCGGTGGCGACCGTGTCGACCATCAGGCGGCCTTCCTCTCCGAGGGGTGCAGCCACTCGCGCAGGCGATTCGAGTACGCGACGAACTCGGGCAGCTCGAACGACGCCTCCGTGCGCGGGAACGGCACGTCTACCTCGATGGATTCGACGATGCGACCTGGGTTCGCCGACATCACGTGGACGACATCCGAGAGGAACACCGCTTCGGAGATCGAGTGGGTGACGAACACGATCGTCTTGCCGGTCGCGGCCCAGATCTGAGCGAGCGACTCGTTCATCGCGTCGCGAGTGATCGCGTCCAGCGCACCGAAAGGCTCGTCCATGAGGAGGATGGACGGGTCCATCGCCAGCGCACGCGCGATCGACACACGCTGCGCCATCCCTCCGGACAGCTCATGCGGAAGCTTGTCGGCGGCATGCGCAAGCCCGACGAGCTCGAGCGCCTCGTCCGCGGCGGCGAGGCTGGCCTTCTTGTCGCCCTTGGCGAGCATGCGCAGGTGCGCCGCGTTCTGTCGGGCAGTCTTCCACGGCAGTAGCGCCGGCCGCTGCAGCACGAGGCCGATCTCACGGTTACGCACAGCGTCCTGCGCGGATTCGTCGCCGATCCGGACCTCGCCGGCGGAGGGCTTCATGATGCCCCCGAGGATCTTCAGCAGCGTGCTCTTGCCGCAACCCGACGGGCCGAGCAGCGACACGAAGCTGGACGGCGCGATCCGAATGTCCAGGCTCTCGAGCACGGTGTTCGTCTGCCCGCGCGTGCGGAACGTCATCGCGACGCCTCGTGCGGTGATGCCGACTGCTGCCACGACATCTCCTTTCTCACAATATGATTTTGCTTTCTCGTATAAAGAGGACGGTAACGGCCATCGTGCACGGTGACCAGATCAGTCGAGCGACTGTTACCGGCGTTCACACCCCCGTAACACTCAAGGCGCTTGCGCTCGCGTGCCCTGCGCCACCGTTCGCCCGGCACCGTCTGACGAAGGCGGCCGGGCTCGCCGGCGTCGGCGCGTCAAGCCCGCGCACCGCCCCTGCGAGGGCCCTAGCCTGGCGCCATGGACGGGTTCTCCGCGGTCGACTTCGCGCTCGCGCGCGAAGTGCTGCAGCGCGGCATCGCGACGCTGTACCTCGTGGCGTTCGCGTCCTCTCTCGCCCAGTTCCGCGCTCTGCTGGGCGAGCGCGGCCTGCTGCCCGCCACGGAGCTGCTGGAGTGGGCGCGTTCTTCGGACCGGGCGGCCCGGCTGCTGCGCCCGACGCTGTTCCGGTGGGTCGGGTACAGCGATCGACGGCTGGTCGCGCTGTGCGTCGGCGGCATCGCGGTGTCGGCGCTGCTGGTGGCGGGTGTTCCGCAGCTCGGCCCGCCGTGGCTGCCGATGGTCGCATTTCTGGCGCTCTGGCTCGGATACATGTCGATCGTGTCGATCGGCCAGACGTTCTACGGCTTCGGGTGGGAGATGCTGCTGCTCGAGGCGGGCTTCCTGGCCGCGTTCCTCGGCTCGCAGGGTCAGCCGCCGCCCGTCCACGTCCTCGTGCTCTTCTGGTGGCTGGTGTTCCGGCTCGAGTTCGGCGCGGGGATGATCAAGCTGCGCGGCGGGCGGGAGTGGCGCGACCTCACCGCGTTGACCTACCACCACGAGACCCAGCCGATGCCCGGTCCCCTGAGCCGCCGGGCCCACCTCCTGCCCCGTTGGGTGCACAAGGGCGAGGTCCTCGGCAATCACGTCGCCCAGCTCGTGGTGCCCTGGTTCCTGTTCGCACCGCTCCTCGGCCTCTGGGTACCCGACGTGGTGCCCCAGGCGGTCGGCGCCGTGTCCGCCGGGATCATCGTCCTGTCGCAGCTATGGCTCGTGGCGACCGGCAACTTCGCGTGGCTGAACTGGGCGACGATCGTGCTCGCGACGTCGGCGATCGCGGTGCCGGCAGCTCGGGGGCCGGTGGGCGACATCCCCGCCTACTGGCTGGCGATCACCCTCGCGGTGACCGCGCTGTACGCGGTGCTGAGCTGGTGGCCGGCGCGCAACCTCGCCGCGCGCGACCAGCTGATGAACGCCTCGTTCAACCGCTGGAACCTCGCGAACGCCTACGGAGCCTTCGGCACGGTGACGAAGGAGCGCATCGAGTGGGTCGTGGAGGGCACGCTCGGCGACGATCCGCTGCGCGCCGAGTGGCGTGCGTACGGCTTCCGAGGCAAGCCGGGAGAGGTGCACCGGACGCCCGGGCAGTTCGCTCCATATCACCTGCGTCTCGACTGGCTGATGTGGTTCCTGCCGCTGCGTCCGACGAGCTCGTGGGGACGCCTCGAGGACTGGTTCCGGGCGTTCCTCGTCAGGCTGCTGGAGGCCGACCGCGCGACTCTGCGGCTGCTTCGGGCGGATCCGTTCGAGGGTGAGCGCCCCCGCTGGGTGCGGGTGGTGTCGTACCGCTATCGCTTCGCGACGGACGCGGAGCGACGCGCGCTGGCGGAGACCGGCGGCCGCGGGGTGGTGTGGCTGCGCGACAGGCGCCGTGTGGTGCTCGACCCGATCGCGCTGACGCGAGAGGGCTGATCGCCGGTGCCTCAGTCTCCGGACCGCGCGTTGTAGACCGTGACGACGCCGGAGGTCACGGCGTCGCGATATGACCGGAAGACGTCGACCGCCTCGTCGCGCCGGATGCCCTGGACGACCCGGATGCCTCGCGCCTCGAAGGCCTCGGCCCAGTCGTCGATCATGGGCCCCTCGTCGAAGGTGGTGAGCTCCTCGAGCTCGGGACCGGACCCCGCGATCGCGAGGGTGCGGATGCCCGACCACATCGCCGCGCCGTAGCACTGGACGCAGGGACGCCAGTTGACGAGCAGCTCGTGCTCGGGCTGCGGGGTGCCGTCGGCCCGGACGCCGCCGAGGTCCCACGCACCCAGCCGCGCCTGCGCCATGCCGAGCGCGGTGACCTCGGCATGTCCCGACGAGATGTTGGTCGCGAGCACCACGTTGACGCCGACGGAGACGATGCGGCCGGTGCCGGTCTCCGCCACGAGCGCGGCGAAGGGGCCGCCGTTGCCCTCGCGCCAGTTGCGGTCGGCGAGCCGGTTCACCAGCGCCATCCGATCGTCGCGGTCGGGGATCGCGTCGGGGACGTCGGCGAGCTCGTCGCGGATCCAGCCGGGCAGCGCGATGGTGAAGCTCGCTGCGAGAGGAGGGAACTCCACGTCAGTCCTTGGAGTCGCTGCGGGCGAAGACAGCGCGCAGAACGAAGAAGACGATGATCGCCACAACGGCGACCGCTCCGAACTTCGCCATCCAGAACATGAGGCGGAAGAGCGCCTCGACGACCCACCACGCGATGACGATCGCCAGGATCACGCCGACGATGGTCCAGATCGAGCTGCGCTTCATGCTCCCGAGAGTACCGGCCGTTCGCGTCATCGTCCGTCCGGCGACAGAGATCGGGCCGGTCGCTCCGCTCGGGCCTCAGGCGGGCAGGCTCGCCTCCTGGACGACCCGGCTCCATCCCTGCGGGGTCTGCTCGACGCGCAGCTGGGCCGGGATCTGCTCCTTCATCGCGTCGACGTGGCTGATGATCCCGACGGTGCGCCCTCCCTGGCGCAGCTCGTCGAGGGTGCGCATGGCGGTGTCGAGCGTCTCGGCGTCGAGCGAGCCGAAGCCCTCGTCGATGAACAGCGTGTCGAGCCGGATACCGCCGGCCCTGCTGGTGACGACCTCGGCGAGCCCGAGCGCCAGGGCGAGGGAGGCGAGGAACGTCTCGCCGCCCGAGAGCGAGTGGGCGGGGCGCGCCCGGCCGGTGAAGGCGTCCATGACCTCGAGGCCGAGACCGGACGCGGCACCGCGCGCGGCGACGGCGTCACTGTGCTGCAGGCGGTAGCGGGCGCCTGACATGTCGGCCAGGCGCACGTTGGCGGCCGCGACGATCTCCTCGAGCTCGGCCGCCAGCACGAACGTCTCGAGCTTCATCCGCTTCGCGTTCGGCGCGCGGCCCGCGACGGTGTCGGCCAGCCGCCGGATCGCCGCGGCCTCGGCGGCGAGGCCGGCGATCTGCGCATGGTCGGCGACGGCGCGTTCGGCCGCGTCGGCGAGCGCCCGGGCGCGGTGCGAGGCGGCGGTGCGCGCCTCGACGGCGGCGGCCCAGGCCTGCTTCGCCGCGGCGACGGAGGCGGCGCTCTCTGCGGTGTCGACGGGCTCCTCGGGCAGCGCGTCGAGCTCGAGCTGCAGCAGAGCCGACCTGGTTGCGGCCAGAGCAGTGTCGTGCGCGTGGATCCGGTCCTCGAGCGCTGCGCGCGCCGGCTGCTCGCGCAGCGCGGCGAGCGCCTCGGCCGGGTCGGCGAACCCGGCCTGCTCGGCCGACGCCTGCAGAGCGTCGCGGGCGTCGACCGCCTCCTTCTCGGCGCGCACTGCCTCGCGCTGGGCGTCCGCGTAGGCGTCAGCGACCCGCACCAGGCGATCCTCCGCCTCGATGCGCGCCGCGACGCTCGTGGCGGCGCCTCGCGCCTCCGCCACCGCCGCGCCGTCCTTCTCGAGCGCGGCAGCCGCCCCGGCGATGCGGGCGTCGAGCTCGCTGCGTTCGGCGACGAGCGCGGTCTTCGCCGCGGCGTGATCGCTCGCCTCGGCGTCCAGCGCGGCACGCGCGGCGACGAGTCGCTCCTTCTCGACGACGGCGGCCTCGGCGTCGGCCAGCGCGGTCCGCGTGTCCTCGAGGTCGCCCGCGATCTCGTCCGCCTCACGTCCTCCTGCGTCCCGCTCGGCGTCCGCGTGCGTCCGGTCGGCAGCGGTCAGGGCCGTGTTCGCGGCCTCGAACGCCGCCGCGACCTCTGCGCGCGCGGCGTCGGCCCGCTCGATGTCGTCGACGGTGACGGCGTCGTCGCCGCGGGCGGCGGGCGCGGGGTGGCTGGTCGAGCCGCACACGGCGCACGCCTCGCCGTCGATCAGGTCGGCGGCGAGCTCACCCGCCATGCCGGCGAACCGCCGGCGCTGCAGCTCGGCGAGATGCCTCTCGCTCTCGTCCTTCCGCCGCTTCGCCCGCTGCAGCTCGTCGTAGGCGCGGGCGCGCGCCTGCACGAGCCGGTCGAGGGATCGCGCCGCCGCGAGCTGCGCGTCGAGCGCCGTGACGGCCTGGCGCAGGGTCTCGATGTTGGCCGCCGCCGTCATGGCCTCGACGAGGGCCGCCTCGACACGCTCCCGCTCGCGCGGAAGTGCGGCCGCGCGCTCCTCGAGCGCCGCGTCGCGCCGGGCGGCGTCCTCCGCCTGCGCGCGCAGTCCTTCGAGCGCCTCTGCGGCGGCGGCGAGCCCGGTCTCGATGTCGCGCACGGGTCGCCACGCGCCGATGCGCTGCTGCCCCTCCGCCACGAAGACGTCGAGCGCGTCCGGCGCGGCGTCGAGGGGAGGATGGACGTCGTCGCGGGCGTCGCCCCAGGCCGACCGTGCGGCGGCCAGCGCACCCTCGGCGACGTTCAGCGCGACGAGCGCACGGGTCGCGGCGTCGCGTGCGCCGCGGACGTGCTCGGCCGATCGCGCGGCGTCGCGCTCCGCGCGGATCAGCGCGATCTCTTCGGCCTTGGCCTCGAGGTCTGCGAGGGTTCGGCGCGACTCGTCCCGGCGCTGCTGTCGGTCGCGCTGGCCGGAGCGTTCCGCGTGCAGCGCCTCGGCGGCGGCGAGCGCGGCGGCGGCCTGCCGTTCCGCGCTGTCGGTCTCCTCGGTCAGGTGGCGCGCCCGCAGGGAGGCCCGGCCGACCCACTCGATGCGGTCGGCGAGCTCGGGCGCCCCGTCGAGCGGGTCGAGGATGTCTCCGGCGATCCCCTCGGCGTGCTCGAGCCGACCGGCGAGCGCTTGCGCTTCACGCTCCACGCGTGCGACGGCGTCCTTGCGCCGCTCGTCCAGCGCGGTCTCGTACTCCTCGAACCGCCTGGTGCCGAAGAGCGTGCGCAGCAGCGCCTGACGCTCGTCGTTCTTGGCGAGCAGGAACCGCGCGAAGCGCCCCTGGGCGAGCAGGATCACCTGCAGGAACTGCTGCTGGTTGAGCCCGACGATCTCGTCGACGAGGTTCGCGACGTCGACGGGACGCGCCGCCTGCCAGTCCCAGTCGTCGCCGGCTCGCTCCCCCATCCGGGCCTCGGCCTTCTGCGGGGTGAAGCCGTCGCCACGCCTCTTCGGGCGCATGTAGTCGGGGCTGCGTTCGATGCGCCAGGTGCGGCCGCCGGTGGTGAACTCGAGCGCGACCTCCGTGATGTCGTCGGGCTCGGCGTGGTCGCTGCGCAGACGCGCCTCGCCCCTCTCGTAACGAGGGGTGCTGCCGTAGAGCGCGAAGCAGACGGCGTCGAGGATGCTCGACTTGCCGGCGCCGGTGCGGCCGGAGATGAGGAAGATCCCGTCGCCCGCATAGGCGTCAAGATCGATCGTCTGGCGCGCACGGAACGGCCCGAACCCCTCGATCTCGATGCGGTGGAGCCTCACGCGGTCACCTCGGTCGCCGCGCGCTCGGACACGACGTCGCCGATGATCCGGGCCTCCTGGTCGCTCGCGCCGTCGCCCTCGCGGACCAGGCTGAGGAAGGAGTCGATCAGGTCGGCGTCGCTGGCCGCCTTCCGCACGCGAGCGCGGTAGCTCAGTCCGTCTTCGGCGGCCCGGTTCTGCGGGTCGAGCTGGATGGTGGCGCAGTGCGGGAACCGCTGCTGCAGGCGGCGCATCGGGTCGGTCTGGGGCGTGGCGTCGGTGAGGACGGCGCAGACCCAGGCGTCGGCGTGCGCGTCGAGAGCAGGGTCGCCGAGCAGCTCCTCGAGGGTGCCGCGCAGCGTGACCAGCCGCCGCGGCACGGGGAGCTCCAGCCACTCGACGGCTGCAAGCCCGTGTGCGTCCAGGTCGACGAGCCACGACCCCCGTGGCTTGCCTGCCTCGCTGAAGCTGTAGTGCAGCGGCGCGCCGCTGTAGCGCACGCCGTCGTCGAGCCGGCTGCGTCCGTGGATGTGTCCCAGGGCGACGTAGTCGGGGCCGTCGAAGGACGACAGCGGGACGACGTCCAGCGAGCCCTGCCGGATCTCGCGCTCCACGCCGTCGCTCGCCTCCACCCCGGCGGCGAAGCAGTGCGAGACGACGACGGACCGACCGCCGCGCCCGCTGCGATCGGCCTCGATGAGCCCCATCGCGTGCGCGATCGCCTGCTGCTGGGTGCGCAGCCCGCTGCCCGGCCAGACGCCGCGAACGATGATCGGCTCGAGGTAGGGGATGCCGTACACGTGCACCGGCCCGTGCTCGTCGGACAGGGTGACGGGTGTGCCGACGCCCGCGGGGTCGGTGATCACGTGGATGCCGTCGCGGAGCAGCGGCGCGAGGAACCCGAGCCGCGCGGCGTTGTCGTGGTTGCCGCTCGTGAGCACGATCTGCGCGCCGGCCGCGCTGATGTCGCGAAGGGCGTCGGTCAGCAGCGTGTAGCAGGCGGCCGCCGGCGTGGCCGAGTCGAACACGTCGCCCGCGACGACGACGACGTCGACGCGGTGCTCGCGCACCTGACCGGCGAGCGTGGCCAGCACACCGCGAAGCGCATCGAGCGTCTGGTGGCCGTGGAACGACCGCCCGATGTGCCAGTCGGAGGTGTGCAGGATGCGCATGCCTCCACGGTAAGGACGAGGTCCGACATCGAGCGGCAGCACCGCCGCGGATCCCGCGGATGGCCGACTGACGCGCGTCTCGAGGGGCGGGCTATCCCTCCGCCTCGACCCGCAGCAGCCGGAACTCCCGTCGCCGCAGCAGCCGAAGGATCCACGATGCCGGCGCCCCGAACGCGTGCAGCCCCTCCGTCACGCCATACGGCTCCACTCCGACGACCCGGTACCACCGGCCGCGGTGCAGCACCCGCCCGCCGCCCGCGAGCAGGTTGCGGTACCAGTTCACGCGATCCCCGTACGTGAGCTCGGCGACGAGTCCGCCGTCGACCGGTGCGAGGATCAGCGGCGCCTCGAACGTGCGGCCCGACTTGCGCCCGACGTGCTCGACGAGCGAGAACGGTCCTCGGCCCCGCTTGGCCGCGCGCAGCGTGAGCGGGTTCAGCGTGCGGTTGAGCCACGCGAGGTATCGCTGCCGGAAGCCGCCCATGCGGTCAGTCTGCCCGGTTCGCTACGGTCTATCCATGCTGTCCGATCCGACCCTCCAAGAGGCCCGGCCGTTCACGCACGACGGCTCCACCCTGATCTGGGAGGCGCGCGGGGGCGGCGACAAGACGTTCGTGCTGGTGCACGGCATCGGCATGGGCCGCAGCGTGTTCACCCCGCTCGCCGACCTGCTCGCCGATCACGGACGCGTGATCGCCATCGATCTGCCCGGCTTCGGCGAGGCGCCCGAGCCGCCGCGCACGCCCACCATCGAGCGCCTCGCCGACCTGGTCGCCGCGTTCCTGCGCGCCAACGTCGTGCGCGATCCCGTCCTGATCGGCCACTCGATGGGCACGCAGGTCATCACCGAGGTCGCCGCACGGCACCCGGAGCGCGGCACACGGCTCGTGCTCGTCGGCCCCACGGTCGAGGCGGGCCGCCGCCGTGCCCTGACCCAGCTCGCGCGCCTCGCTCACGACCTTCTCGACGAGAGCCCGCGCGTGCTCGTCGCCGGCGGACGGGAGTATCTGCGCGCGGGGCCCCACCTGCACCGCAAGATGCGGTCGATGCTCGTGCACCGCCCCGAGCTCGCCTACCCCCGCGTCACGGGAGAGACCCTCGTGCTGCGCGGCGAGAACGACACCGTGGCCCCGTACGCATGGTGCGCCCGCGTCGCCGACTCGATCCCGAACAGCCGGCTGCACGAGGTTCCCGACAGCGGTCACGAGACGATGATCAAGAACCCCGATCCGGCCGCCGCGCTGATCCTCGAATGGCTCGACGGCGCCTAGGCGCGACCCGTGGGCGACACGCCTCGCTCCCAGGCCTCGACGGGCCCGGGCACGACCTCGAACATCGGGTGCGCCTCGGGGCTGACGCCGACGAGCCTCGTGTGGACCTCCGGCGAGCGCTCCGCCAGCTTCGCCAGCAGATGGCGCCATTCGAACTCCAGCTGACCGGAGGTGACCGCGATGGGCGCGAGGGCCCCGTCCGGGGCGTCGATGCGCGCGACGTCGAACCGGTATCCGCGACGCGACGCCTCGGCGGCGACGGCTGAGAGATAGGCGCCGACGGCGCCGACCGGATCGTCGTGGTCGCGGAACCGGGCGAGCTGCGGGTGCGCCTTGTAGCCCCGTGTTCGACCGAGCAGCACCGCCTGCGCGAGGAGCCCCTCGCGCCACACCGCGGTGAGCCCCTGCCGATCGAGCAGCGACGGGTGCAGCGACCACATCCTCATCCGCACCTCCCGCGCGTCGCTCCACCGTAAGGCCCCGCGGCGGCTGGGGATAACTTCCGCGCCGCATCCGCCCTCCTGCCTACGGTGGTGGCATGCCGTCGCGCCTCGCCTCCCTCGGCCTCGCCGCTGTCCTCGTGGCGAGCATCACCGCGTGCACCCCGACGCCCGAGCCGACGCCCACCCCGACCGGGTTCTCGACGGAAGAGGAGGCCTTCGCCGCCGCGGAGGAGCTCTACCGCGATCACGTCGACGAGCTGAACGCGTACTACGCCGGTTCCAACCCCGAGTACGAACCCGCGGACTATCTGTCCGGCCAGCCCTTGGCTGAAGAGCAGAGCATCCTCGAGCAGATGGACGACCTGGGCCTGCGGATCGAGGGCGCACTGGTGATCCGGTCCCTCGAGCGCGGTCCCGCTGAACTCGTTGGAAGCGCTTGGAGCATCGAGCTTCGGAGTTGCTTGGATTCCTCGACCACGCGAGTCCTTGACGCCGACGGCGAGGATGTGACGCCTGCCCGAGACGAACTAATCGCTCTCCGTTCGGAGATCGCAACAGCCGAAGGCGGAGGTCTCCGAATCGTGAGTAGCGTTGTCAATGAGGACGCAGTGTGCTGACTTCGCGGGTACTCGCTATCGTCGCGCTCTTGCCCGTTATGGATGCGCACCCGCCTGCTGCGGAAACCGGCTGCGGCGAAGCAGCAGTCTTCATCGGCTGCCCCGACTCGGCGAACACGGGCGCGGGCGTCGACGTGGGATCTACGATCACCGTCGAGTCTCCACCCGCTCCCGGCGTGAGCTTCGCACCTCCTGGAAGCGGAGGGGCACCGCCTGGAAGCTTGGACGAGGCGACGCAGGAGACGGCGGACGGCCAGGGACGCTGCATACGCAACTTCGGGGTGACCGGGCTGTGCATCGACATCCCCGAGGAGGTCGACGAGCAGCCGGAGGTTGCGGCGCCCGTCGCGCCTCCGGCGTACGTCACGGTCTCCGACATCGCGAGCTTCGTCCCCGCGCCGCCGAGCGTGACCACCGAGCCGGACGGCATCGGTGCGAGAGGCCTGCCACTGAACGCGATCGCGACGGCACAGCCGCAGACGGTGCACGGAGAGCTGTTCGGGTTCCCGGTCTCGGTCGCGTTCGCGCCCGCCGGGTTCCGGCAGGACTGGGGCGACGGCACCGTCACCGAGACCGCGCAGGGCGGGGCGTCGTGGAGCGCCCTCCAGCAGGCCGAGTTCACCCCGACGGACACGAGCCACGCCTACGCGACGAAGGGCTCGTACTCCCTCACCGTCACCGCGCTCTACACCGCCGTGGTCGACTTCGGCCCCTGGGGCACGCGCGCCGTCGACGGGGTCGTCGAGGCACCTGCCGCGGCGCGAGACATCCGGATCGTCGAGGTCCACACCGCGCTGGTGCAGCGCGACTGTCTGCAGGACCCGGCGGGCGTCGGCTGCCCGGGCTAGGTCAGCGGGAGGCGCCCGCGAGCACTCCCGCTCGCTCAGGATGGTCGGCGAACCACTCCGCCACGTACCAGCAGACGGGCAGCACGGAGCGGTCGCCTGCCGCCTCGATCTCCGAGACGGCGTGCTCCGTGATCGCGGCGGCATAGCCCTTGCCGCGATGGGCCGGCACGGTCACGGCACGGGTCAGCGCCACGGTGCGCCCGTTGTCGCGGTACTCCAGCACGCTGACCAGCTCGCCGCCTCGACGCAGCTCGTAGCGAGACGCACCCTTGTCGTTCGAGAAAGTCCACTCACTCACGCTGAGAGGTTACGTCCGTCCACAGACAGGCGGACGACTCTCCGCTGGCGTTTCCCTGTGGACGGCGCCGATCGGGGCGGTCGCGCTCCCTAACGTCGGCGGCATGCGCCGTCGATCGCCCCTCGCCCCCGCCGTCCTCCTCCTGCTCGCGCCGCTGTCGGCGTGCGGTGCTCCCGCCGAGCCGCAGACCGCCGCGGCGCGCACGGCGTACGCCGAATGGGTCGCCGCGCAGGACGACTTCCTCACCGGCGGCGACGCCGAGGCCGCCCACGCCCGGCTGCGCGCCCGCAGCGACGACGACATGTACGCCATGCTCCGGTGGAAGCTCTCCGGCTTCGCCGCGGACGGCATCATGCAACGCGGGCGCCATGAGGTCGCCGTCTTCCGCATCGTCGATGCGACCCAGGTCGAGGTACCGGCCGAATACGGCCTGTCGGTCTCTCCGGCCACCGCCGACATCGCCGCCCGGGTCTGTCTCGACGCGTCCGGCGTCGAGTACCTGGACCGCGAGGGCGAGGCCGTCGGCACGCCCACGCCGCGCCAGGAGCTGGCGGTGCTGTTCGTTTCCGCGGGGGGAGGCGACCTCGTCGTCGCGTATGCGGCGGGCGACGACAGCGGGATCTGCGCCACGTGAACAGCCGCCGCGTGTCACATTGCGTCATGAACCGCCGTGGGCACTGAAACGGTTTGACATCGTGCGACACGCCCGGACACAATGACGGCATGTACAGCGACGCCACGCTTCTGTCCGCCTGGGAGGCGAACGGGACCACCGGGATGATGATGCCCGGGCGCGCTGACATGTGCTGTCGAATGTGCCGCTGAGTAGAGACCTCCTCGCCGCACCGCTCCTCTGAGGCGACAGCCTCTCGGAGCCAGAGCACCGGTCCGCCGGTCTCTCCCGCCGCTCGGCATCACCGGATGCCGCCGGCACAGGCCCTCGCGATCTGAGCGTGAACGGCCTGACCGACACACACTTCGCAAGGCCGCTCGCATCGGCTGCGCATCCCCCGCAAGGACACATCATCATGTCGAACGCCACCGCCCTCCTCGACCGCCCGGCCACCGTCACCACGCGCCCGGTCCGCCATCTCCGTCCGCTCCCCCAGCTGGCCGAGCAGCGCCCGACGACCGTCGCCGCGCCCGCGCAGCAGGCCGCTGAGGCACCGAAGCCCAACGCCGCCCCGCGCGGATTCGCCCTCTACGTCGGCCTCGACGAGCTGAAGGCCGCGGCCGACGGGGTCTCGCTTCCCGTCATCGTCGACGCGCTGCGTCGCACGCTCGCCGAGCTCGCGCCCAGCGCAGAGACCTACGCCGCCGTCGCACTCGCCCCGCAGCAGGCGGGTGGACGCGACGTCGACGTCGTGCGCCTCGCCCTGCACGAGCCCGGCGCCGTCGCGCGCACCAAGGCGCAGTCGGAGGAGCAGACCGAGGCCGCGCGCGGCGTCGTCGTCGACATCTCCCGCAAGCGCGTCGTGATCGACGGCGAGTCGGCGAACCTCACCTTCAAGGAGTTCGAGCTGCTGCAGTACCTCGTGCTGCGCGAGGGCCGCACGATCGAGCGCGGCGAGCTGGTCGGATCCCTCTGGGACGCGGGCGACGCGGACGCTCCCGGCGAGCGCACGATCGACGTCCACGTGCGTCGCCTGCGCTCTAAGCTCGGCGCGTTCCAGGACATCGTGCGGACGGTGCGCGGCGCGGGCTACCGCTTCGACCGCCACGCCGACGTCGCGGTGCGCTACGGCTCCGGCGCCCCCTCGCCCGACCGCTTCTGAGTCGTCGGCGCCGGCCGCGCCGGGCCGCCGGTCACCCGGGTGGCAGACGACTGGGAGCCGAAGGCGGCTTTGTCGGTCGCCTCGCGTAGCGTGAGCGCATGATCCCGTCCGCCGCGCTCGTGTCGCGCCATCCGGTGCGCGAACGCGACCCGCGGCCGGATCCGGGGCCGCGGCTCGAGACGGTGTACCGGCCGAGGCGAGAGCTCGACCTGTATGCCACCGTGGCGGGCCTCCAGCGCGGGCCGGGCGACCCGGCTCAGGCCTGGGAAGGCGAGCGCATCTGGCGCGCCACCCGGACGCCGCAGGGGGTCGCGACCACCGTGCTGCGCCAGAGCGCCGACGGATCGGTCAGGGCGGCCGCCTGGGGACCGGGCCGCGAATGGGCGATCGCGCAGGTCCCCGCGCTGTGCGGCGCGACCGACGACGATGCGGGGTTCGACCCGTCGCCCCACCCGCTCCTCCGGGAGACGCATCGCCGCCGACACGGCCTCCGGCTGGGGCGGGGGGACGTGCTGTTCGACGCCCTCGCGCAGTCGGTCACCGAGCAGAAGGTGACGCTGCAGCAGGCGTTCGGGGCGTGGCGCCGGCTCGTCGCCTGGTTCGGCGATCGCGCACCGGGCCCCACTCCCAGACCGATGTTCGCGCCGCCCTCGATCGACGGCTGGCGTGGCATCCCGTCGTGGGCGTGGCACCGCGCCGGCCTCGAGCCGCCGCAGAGCCGTGCGATCGTCGAGGCCGCGCGCCGCGGCGAGTCGCTCGTGCGCGCGGTCGAGGCCGCGGCGGACGGCCCCGGGCGTGACGCCGTCCTCACCAGCGTGCGCGGCATCGGCGTGTGGACCGCGTCCGAGACCCGCATCCGGGCGCTCGGCGATCCCGACGCGGTGAGCGTCGGCGACTTCCACCTCGCCCACCAGGTCGGCTATGCGCTCACCGGCTCCCGCGTGGACGACGACGGCATGCTCGAGCTGCTCGCGCCGTGGGCCGGGCACCGTCAGCGGGTCATCCGGCTCATCCTCGCCTCGGGCGTGCGCGAGCCCCGTCGTGCGCCGCGGCTGCACCCCGAGGACCACCGGTCGCGCTGAGCGCGCCTACGCTGGCAGCATGTGGCTGATCCTGCGCAGCGCGGCCGTGCTCATCGCCGGTGCCGTCCTCGGCGCCGCGTACCTCGACAGCGTGTGGCTCGGGCTGCTGATCGGCCTGCTCGTCTCGATGGGCCTGTTCGTGGCGTTCGAGGCTCGCAAGGGCAAGAACCCGGGGCGCGACGAGGGCGACGACGGCGCCCGCCTCTGATCCCCGGACCGCGCGAGCGCGGCTGAGTTAGGCTCCCCTACATGAGCACCGCTTCCGGTATTCCGCAGTCCTTCACCCTGGAGCGCGAGAGGCTCGACCTGAAGTTCCGCTTCGCCACGCTGGTCGCCCGCGAGTGGATCGCCGCCGACTACGTGCGGGTCCGGCTGCAGGGAGCCGACCTCGTCGGCTTCGGGTCTCGGGGCCACGACGACCACATCCGCGTGTTCTTCGCACAGGGTCCGGCCGACACCATCGAGACCATGCGGGAGTTCCCGAGCCGCGAGTACACGCCCCTCGCGTGGGGCACGGCCGAGGACGGCACCGGGTGGCTCGACCTGGAGTTCGCCGTGCACGGCGACGAGGGCGTCGCGGGCCTGTGGGCGGCCGGAGCGCCCCTCGGCTCGCTCGCGGGGATCGGCGGGCCGCGCGGTTCGCTGTCGGTGTCGGGCACGCCGGACGCCTGGCTGCTCGCCGGCGACGAGACGGCGGTCCCGCAGATCCGTCGCTACGCCGCGCTCATCCCTGCCGGGGCCCCGGCGACGATCCTGATCGAGGTCGCGGACGCCGAGCACGAGATCCCGATCGACGCCGCGGTCGATGTCGAGTACCTGCACCGTGGCGACGCCGCTGCAGGCTCCGTCCTCGCAGCCCGCCTCGACGCCCTGACCGCCGCCGACCGCCCCGACGGACACGTGTTCGGCTTCGTCGCGGCAGAGCAGGCGATCGTCAAGACCGGCCGGGCGCTGCTGGTGGAGCGCTGGGGCCTCGACGCCGACCGCGTGGTGGTGAAGGGGTACTGGAAGCGCGGCGAGTCCGAGTACCACGCGCCTCACGGCCCGGTCGCGCCGGCCTGAGGCCCGTGGTCGCCCTGGCTTGGGGCTCCGCCGCGAGAATCCCGTGACAAGCACGCGGGCCGTGCGCAGAATGGACGCATGACCGCCAACAAGGACGTCTCCCTTCCCGGCCGGCTGCTGCTCGGCGTCGTCGGTCTCGTGCAGATCGCACTCGCGCTGGCCGCCTTCTCCGACCTGTGGGCCCGCCGCGACGGCGAGGTCCGCGGCAGCAAGCCGGCGTGGATCCCGGTGATCCTGATCAACTGGCTCGGCCCTCTCGCGTACTTCGTCTTCGGCGTCAAGCGCTGACGACGACGGCCTCGCCGTGTAAGGCTTTACGGATGAGTCTGTTCCGCACCAAGTCGATCGAGCAGAGCATCGCCGACACCCAGGAGCCCGAGCACCAGCTCAAGAAGAACCTGGGTGTGTTCGATCTGATCCTGTTCGGCATCGGCGTCTGCGTCGGCGCCGGCATCTTCGTCCTCACCGGGCATGCCGCCGCCACCAATGCCGGCCCCGCGATCGCGCTGTCGTTCCTGATCGCGGGCGTCGCCTGCGCTCTGGCGGCGCTCTGCTATGCGGAGTTCGCCTCGACCGTGCCCGTCGCGGGCAGCGCCTACACCTTCACGTACGCGACCCTCGGCGAGCTGCTCGCGTGGATCATCGGCTGGGATCTGATCCTCGAGTTCACGGTCGGTGCGGCCGCTCTCGCCACCTCCTTCAGCCAGTACCTCGGCGTCGTGCTGCAGGGCACCTGGTTCGAGATCCCGCCGGAGATCGCGACCGTCGAGAGCGGGTTCGTGAATCTGCCCGCGGGCCTGCTGGTGCTCGGTCTCACCGCGGTGACGATCGGCGGAATCAAGCTGTCGAGCCGCCTCAACCAGATCATCACCGGCATCAAGATCCTCGTGGTGCTGCTGGTCGTCGTGGTCGGCGCGTTCCTCGTGAAGGTGTCGAACTGGGTGCCGTTCGTCCCGCCGGCCGAGTCCGCTCAGGGTGGCGAGGGCGACGTCTTCCATCAGCCGATCGTGCAGGGCATCTTCGGCCTGGACCCGAGCGTGTACGGCATCGGCGGCGTGTTCGCGGCCGCGGCGATGGTGTTCTTCGCGTTCATCGGCTTCGACGTCGTCGCCACGACGGCAGAGGAGACCCGCAACCCGCAGCGGGATCTCCCCCGCGGCATCCTCGGCGCGCTCGCGATCGTCACCGTCCTCTACATGGCGGTCTCGCTCGTCATCACCGGCATGCAGAACTTCCGCGACATCGATCCGGAGGACGGCGCTCCCCTGGCGACGGCGTTCGTCGCCGCCGACCTGCCGTTCATGGGGTCGGTGATCGCGCTCGGCGCCTGCATCGGGCTCGTCGTCGTGTCGATGATCCTGCTCATGGGGCAGACGCGCGTCGCGTTCGCGATGGCGCGTGACGGGCTGCTGCCGCAGGCACTCGCGAAGACCCACCCGCGATTCGGCACCCCGTACCGCATCACGATCATCACCGGCGTGGTCGTCGCGATCCTCGCGGCCTTCGTGCCGCTGTCCACCCTCGCCGAGCTCGTCAACATCGGCACCCTGGCCGCGTTCGTCCTGGTCTCGATCGGCGTCATCGTCCTGCGCCGTACCCGCCCGGACCTGCCGCGCGCGTTCCGCGTGCCGTGGGTGCCCGTGCTGCCGATCGTGTCGGCCGTGATCTGCCTCTACCTGATGCTGAACCTCACGCTCGACACCTGGATCCGGTTCGTCGTCTGGCTCGCGATCGGCGTGGTCGTGTACTTCGTGTACTCGCGCCGTCACAGCCGCCTCGGCGCGGCCGAGCAGAAGGGCGCCGCGCCCGCGCGCGGCGTGGATCGGGCCGGCTGACGACACGCCCTCAGCGGCCTTGTGGGGCTCCCGGCACGGAGACGAGACTGATCCCGATCCCCGTCGGCGCCCCGTGAGGAGTCGGTCATGCCCGTGCTCAATCCGTACCTCGCCTTCCGCGGCGAGGCCCGCGCGGCGATGGAGTTCTACCATTCCGTCTTCGGCGGGGAGCTCGAGGTGGAGACGTTCGCCGACGGCGGCGTCGACCACGATCCGGCCGATGCCGACCTCGTGCTGCACGCCGTGCTCGAGACGCCCGACGGGATGGTCCTGATGGCGAGCGACACTCCGTCCGGCGCTCCGTTCGCAGGCCCCGGCGGTCACGCCGTGTCGATCAGCGGCGACGAGGAGGAGGACCTCGCGGAGTGGTGGGAGGCGCTGTCGGACGGCGGCACGGTCGTCCTGCCGCTCACCGAACCGGACTGGGGCGGCCTGTTCGGGATGCTCACCGACCGCTTCGGCGTGCGCTGGATGATCTCGATCCTCGACGAGGAGAACTTCGAGGACGAGGAGGAAGGCTTCGACGAGGACGGGGACGACGGCTTCGCCGACGACTGAGCCGGGGCCGCGCCCCGTTCTGTCAGAACTCCTCGTGGGTCAGCGGGTCGCCGTCCCAGAGGCGCCCCCGCTCGAGCGCGGAGAGCGCCTCGACGTGCTCGTCGTCGAGCGTGAAGCCGAACACGTCGGCGTTCTCGCGCTGGCGGTCGGCGTCGGCGGACTTCGGGATCGGCGTGGAGCCCAGCTGGACGTGCCAGCGCAGCACCACCTGCGTCGGGGTCACGCGGTAGACCTCGGCGAGCTCCTGGATCAGCGGCTCGGTGAGCAGTTCGCTGCGGCGCGCGAGCGGGCTCCAGCTCTCGGTGCGGATGCCGTGGCGGGCATGGAACGCGCGTAGGGCCGCCTGTGGGAAGTAGGGGTGCAGCTCGACCTGGTTGACCGCGGGCACGACGCCGGTCTCGTCGATGAGGCGCTGCAGCATGTCCTCGGTGAAGTTCGAGACGCCGACGGAGCGCACGAGGCCCTCGTCGCGCAGCGCCACCAGCCCCTTGAACGTGTCGACGTACTTGTCGACGCGCGGGTTCGGCCAGTGGATCAGCAGCAGGTCGATGCGACCGAGGCCGAGGGTCGCGTTCGATTCGCGGCCGCTCGCGATCGCCTCCTCGTAGCCGTGGTGGCGGCCGGGCACCTTGGTGGTCACCACGATCTCGTCGCGCTCGATGCCGCTGCGACGCACCGCCTCGCCGACCTCGCGCTCGTTGCCGTAGTTGACGGCGGTGTCGAGCACCCGGTAGCCGGAGTGGATGCCGGACTCGATCGCGGCGATCCCCTCCTCGTCGGTCAGCTTGTAGGTGCCGAGTCCGAGCTCCGCGAACACGGTGCCGTCGTTGAGCGTGACGCGGGGGATGTCGATGGTGGCCATGTCCCCGAGCCTAACGACGTGAGGGCCGGCAGGGGCGGCCCTCAGCCTCGGGCGACCACGGCGCAGCGGTCGTCGCCGGGAGCCGCTCCGGATGCGGCGTGCTCCAGGAGCCCGCAGAGCGTCTCGCGCTGCTGCGCGTCGAGCCCGGAGAGCAGCTGGTCCTCCGCCTCGAGCACCCGGGCGTCCAGGTCGGCGACGACGGCGCGGCCTCGCTCCGTGGCGACGATGCGGCGTGCGCGGCGATCCGAGGGGTCCTGCCGCCGCTCGATCAGGCCTGCCGACTCGAGCTCGTCCAGCACGTACGTCATGACCGTGCGATCGATCCCGAGCCGCGCGGCCAGGGCCGCCTGCGTCGGCGGCTCCTCGTGCACGCTCGCCGAGAGCACCTGATAGCTGCGCTCGCCATGGGGCAGCTCTGCGGCGGCGGCGGAGACCAGGGCCTTCCACTCGCGCAGCAACGCCGTGAGCGACCAGCCGAGCGTGGATCGCCCCGCGGCGCGGGCAGGAGCGGACATCGAGGCGGCCATGGGTCCATGGTAGCGGATATGATGTCCAGAAGATGAGTTGTCGGACATATGATCTGACACACAACACACTTCGAGGAGCGCATCGCGATGCCCGACTACGGTCAGGATCTGAGCTTCGGCTCGTTCATCACCCCGAGCAACGCCGACCCGCATCGGCCGGTGCTCCTCGCGCAGGTGTCCGAGCAGGCGGGGCTCGATCTCGCGACCTTCCAGGACCACCCGTATCAACCGGCGTTCCACGACACATGGACCCTGCTCACCTGGGTCGCCGCCGGCACGTCGACCATCACGGTGTCGGGCAACGTGCTGAACCTCCCGCTGCGGCAGCCGGCCGTCCTCGCCCGTTCGGCGGCCTCCCTCGACCTCCTGTCGGGAGGGCGCTTCGCCCTCGGTCTCGGTGCCGGCGGGTTCTGGGACGCCATCGAGGGGATGGGCGGCACGCGTCTCACCCCCGGCCAGGGAGTGACGGCGCTCGGCGAGGCGATCGAGATCATCCGTGGTATCTGGGACGCCGGCAACCGTCGTCCCCTGCGCGTCGAGGGCGAGTTCCACCACGTGCGCGGCGCGAAGCGCGGGCCGAAGCCCGCTCACGACATCCCGATCTGGCTCGGCGCCTACAAGCCGCGCATGCTGCGCCTGACCGGCACCGCCGCCGACGGCTGGCTGCCCTCGCTCGGCTACATGCAGCCGGGCGATCTCACTCGCGGCAACGCCGTGATCGACGAGGCCGCCGAGAAGGCCGGCCGCAGCCCGTCCGAGATCCGACGCCTGCTCAACATCGGCGGCGCGATCCAGCAGCGACGGCAGGGACAGCTGCAGGGCCCCGTCACGCAGTGGATCGAGGAGCTCACGCAGCTCGCGCTCGAGGACGGCGTGTCGACCTTCACCCTGGCGGGCGACGACCCGGACACGTTGCAGGCCTTCGGCGAGGAGATCGCGCCGGCGGTGCGCGAGGCCGTGGCGCGCGAGCGGGCCGGGCGCGGCACGGTCGCCGCCTCGGCGCGACGCGGCTCGGCGGCGCTCGCCCTGCGACGTGACGGCATCGACTACGACGCGGTCCCCGCCTCCCTCGCGGCGAGTGCGGTCGAGCCGGGCGATCGCCGCTACGCCGACCTGCGCCACAACTACCTGCGCTCGGGACGCCCCGGCCTCGTCCTGATGCCCTCGACTCCGGCCGAGGTGGCCGAGGCTCTCGGCTACGCCCGCGCGCAGGACGTGCCGCTCGGCGTGCGCTCGGGCGGGCACGGCGTGAGCGGACGCTCGACCAACGACGGCGGCGTCGTCATCGACCTGCGCCGGCTGTCGACGATCGAGCCGCTGGAGGGCCCGGGAGACCGGATCCGCATCGGCGCGGGAGCCACCTGGGGCGACGTGGCGCAGGCCCTCACACCGCTCGGGCTCGCCATCAGCTCGGGCGACTACGGCGGCGTCGGCGTCGGCGGCCTCGCCACGACCGGCGGCATCGGGCTGCTGGGGCGCCGGTTCGGCCTGACGATCGACCACGTCGTCGCGGCGGACGTGGTGACGGCGGACGGCCGTCTGGTGCGGGCCAGCGCCGCGGACAACCCCGACCTGCTGTGGGGTCTGCGCGGCGCCGGCGGGAATCTCGGCGTCGTCACCTCGGTCGAGATCGAGGCGATGCCGCTGCGGGGCGTGGTGTTCTCGCAGATGGTGTTCGACGCGACGGACACCGCCGGGCTGCTCGAACGGTGGGGCGCGGCGGTCGAGGCCGCACCACGCGAGCTGACCAGCTTCCTGATCCTGTCTCCGGTGCGGCCGGGACAGCAGGCCGTCGCGCAGCTGATGACGGTCTTCGCGGGCGACGACACGGACGCCGCGATCCGCGCGCTCGAGCGGCTGGCGGACGCCGGGACGCTGCTCGACCACAAGGCCTACGCGATGCCGTACTCCGGCGTCGTGCAGACCGGCGACCGTCACCACGGCGGCGGCGGGGATCCGGTCTCCCGCACGGGGCTCGTCGACCACGTCGACCGGGCGACCGCGCGCGCGTTCGCCGATCTCGCCGCGTCCGGCGCCGCCTACTTCCTGCAGATCCGCGCGACGGGCGGCGCGGCTCTCGACCTGGCCGCCGACGCGACAGCCTATCCGCACCGTCACCAGAGCTTCCTGCTCACGGCGCTCGGCCGCTCGCACGACCAGCTCGACCCGCTGTGGGACACGGTGGTGGCGCCGCACACCGACGGGCTCTACCTGTCGTTCGACACGGACCAGCGACCCGAGCGGCTCGTGGACGCCTTCGGCGCGAACCTGCCGCGGCTGCGCGAGGTCAAGCGCGCCTGGGATCCCGAGAACGTCTTCCGGGCCAACTTCCCCATTCCGCCGGCCGGGTGAGGCCGGAGGCCCCGCGCCCCGCTAGGGCCGCGATCGCAGCGCGACGATCGCGTCGAGCAGCGCGTCGGCGACCTCGCGCTTCGACCCCGTGGCCTCGGCGACGACCTGGTCGTCCGAGCCGATGAGCGCCACGGCGTTCTCGGCCCGTTCGAAGCCCGCCTCCCAGCCGACCTCGTTGACCGCGAGCAGGTCGACGCCCTTGCGCCGGCGCTTGCGGATGCCGCGCTCGAGCACGGTCTCGTGGTCGGTGGGCATCTCCGCGGCGAAGCCGACGATCGTCTGACCGTCGCGGCGGGCGCCGGCGAGGCCGGCGAGGATGTCGTCGTTCTCGACGAGCGACAGCACGGGCGCGCCGTCCTCTTTCGCGAGCTTGTGGTCGGAGACGTCGGCCACCCGGTAGTCGGCGACGGCCGCGGCCATCACGATAACGTCGGCGGATCCGGCGAGCGCGCGCATGCGCTCCCCCAGCTCGGCGGCCGTCCCCGCGGTCTCGACACGGATCGCGGGATGGGCGTGCGCGGCATCGAGCTGCGCGTCCTCGACGTGCGCGGCGACGAGCGTCACGTCGGCGCCGCGGTCCGCTGCGGCGAGCGCGATCGCGATGCCCTGGCGACCGCTCGACCGGTTGCCGATGAACCGCACCGGATCGATCGGCTCTCGCGTTCCTCCTGCGGACACGACGACGCGCGTGCCGTCGAGGTCGGCGCCCGCTGCGAGCATCCGGCTGACCTCGCGATGGATCGTCTCGGGTTCGCTCATCCGGCCGGGCCCGCTGTCGGCGCCCGTCAGGCGGCCGCTGTCGGGGCCGACGATCCGAACGCCGCGGGCTCGGAGCGTGGCGATGTTCGCCCGCGTGGCGGCGTGCTGCCACATCTCGGTGTGCATGGCCGGCGCGACGAGCACGGGCGCGCGCGTCGCGAGCAGCGTCGTTCCGAGCAGGTCGCCCGCGAGGCCCACCGCGATCTTCGCGATGGTGTTCGCCGTCGCCGGCGCGACGACCACGACGTCGGCGGCCTGTCCCAGCGCCACGTGCCGCACCTGGGCGACGTCGTCGTGCACGGAGGTCGTGACGGGGTTCCGGCTGATCGCCTCCCAGGTCGGCGCGCCCACGAAACGCAGGGCGTCGTCCGTCGGCACGACGTGCACGTCGTGCCCGTCCCTCACCAGCAGGCGCACGAGCTGCACCGTCTTGTACGCGGCGATGCCGCCCGTGACTCCCACGACGATGTTCATCCCCGCGATTCTCGCACCTGCGGGGCCTTCGCCGCCCGCGCCGGGCGAAGACGCACACGTCATAGGCTTGTCGCGATCCCATGTGCACCGTCGTCGTCCGCGTCCCGCCCCCTCCCGCCGATGCGGATGCCGGGGTCGAGCCCGTGCGGCTGCTCGCCGTGCGCGACGAGGACCCCCAGCGCCCGTGGAACCCGCTGGGCGAGTGGTGGCCGGACCGCCCCGGGCTGATCGGCGTGCAGGACCGCCTCGCGGGCGGCGCCTGGCTGGCGGCGGAGGGACCCCGGCTCGCCGTGCTGTTGAACCGAGCGGGTCACCCCGCGGGCGTGGGCCCGGAGGAGCTGGAGTCGCGCGGCGGCATCGTGCTGGCGTCGGTCGGCGGCCAGTCCCCCGCGGGCACGCCGCGCACGCTGGGGTTCAACCTCGTCGAGGTCGACGGCACCGCGGCGACCGTCACGAGCTGGGACGGAGAGCGGATCACCCGGCGCGAGCTGCCGCCGGGCACGCACATGCTCGCGCACGACGACGTCGACGACGAGGCCACGCCCCGCATCCGGCAGTGGCACCGCGCGTTCGAGCGGGCGGGCACACCCGCGGGCGACGGGTGGTGGGACGACTGGGTCGCGGTGCTCGCGGACAGCGCACGACTGGACCCCGCGGACGACCGGGCGATCATCCGCGACAACCACCCGCACGGCTACCCGACGGTGTCGCTGCTGGCGTGCGTGGCCGAGGTCTCGCCCGCGGGGGCAGACGTCCGCTACGCGCAGCTCGACCGCCCGGGCGCCTGGAACCCGCTCGTGTTCTGACCGGTCCGACCGCCCCGCGCGCGGCGTAGCCTGGACGGACCGAACCCCTCGGAGGTGATCCGATGCCGGATCCGCGCGGCGACGCAGCGCGCTACCGCCTTGCGCGGGACGGGAACGGCGACGCCGCCGAGCAGGGGTCGGACGGACGCGCCTCACCCGCCTGGTCGACGGAGGAGCGCGCCGCGGTCGTCGAGCAGGCGATCCAGCACGCGATCCGTCGTGGCGACTTCGACGACCTCCCCGGTGCCGGCAAGCCGCTGACCGGGCTCGGCCGCGGCCACGACCCTGATTGGTGGATCCGCCGCAAGATCGAGTCCGAGGACCTGCGCGGGCTCGGACCGCCGGCGCTGGCGCTGCGGGTCGAGGACGCCGAGCTGACGGATCGCCTTGACGCGCTGGCCAGGGAGGACGATGTGCGGTCCGTCCTCGAGGACTTCAACTCCCGCGTGCGGTACGCCAGGCTGCAGCTGCTCGGCGGCCCGCCCGTCGTCACGGCGCTGCGCGACGTCGACGCCGAGGCGGCCGCGTGGCGGGAGCGCCGCGAGGAACGCGCACGCGCCGCGCGAGAGCGGGCCGAGAGCGACGCGGCGCCGCGGCGCCGGGCGTTCTGGCGACGCCGCAGAGCCTGACCGGGGCACACGGCCCGCGCCGCGGGCCGGAGACCGCCCGAAGGTAGCGTGGTGGGCGTGGGGGATAAGATGTATCCGGCGGTCATCGCCGTGCTCGCGGGCATCGCGATCGCCGTGCTGCTGTTCGTGCCGTTCGTGGCGGGCGAGTACCGCTCGCGAGGCCGGCTGCCGCTGCGGCGGCTCCTGCTGTGGCTCGGCTCGCTGGTGTACGCGATGGCGCTGTGGACCTACACGCTGCTGCCGTTGCCGGACCCGGCGGACATCCGCTGCGTCGCACCTCAGCTCGTCCCGGGACAGTTCGTCCTCGACATCCTGACGTACGACGTCTCCAGCGCCGGCGCGCTGCTGCGCAACCCGGCGGTGCAGCAGGTGGTGCTCAACGTGGCGCTGTTCGCCCCGATGGGCTTTCTGCTGCGCGCGCTCTGGAACCGCGGTGTCGTCGTCGCGACGAGCGCCGCGTTCGCCACATCGCTGCTGATCGAGGTCACCCAGCTGACGGGGATCTTCGGCCTCTACGGCTGCGCCTACCGGCTGTTCGACGTGGACGATCTGCTGGCCAACACCGTGGGCGGGCTGCTCGGCGCCCTGATCGCGCGGCTGCTCATCCGTCCCCACGGCGAGCGCGCTGTGGCGCTTCCCGACACGGTCACCGCCGGACGACGCCTCCTCGTGATGCTCTCCGACGCGATCACCGTGCTGCTGCTCGGGGGCGCGGCAGGTGTCGGAGCTCGGATGGCGCAGCTCTGGCTGCCCGGCGTGCCGGACGTGCTGCGCGACGAGAGCGTCGCCGACGCGGCGGCGTTCGCGGTGCCTTTCCTCGCGGTGGGCGTCGTCGCCCTCGTCACGGGGCGCACGATCGGCGACCACGCCGTGCGCGTCGCCTACGAGCCCCGCCACAGCCGCCCGGTCGACGGCATGCTGCGGTACCTGGCGGGGATCGGTGGCTTCCAGCTGCTCGGGCTGCTCGGGGGCCTGGACGGGCTGTTCGCACTGGTCAGCCTGATCCTCGTCTTCACGACGCGGGATCGGCGCGGGCTGCCCGGCCTCCTGCTGCGGCGGACGATCCATCCGGTGCGATGAGCCGCCACGGCCCGCCCGCTCCCCGCCGCCCCGCACCGCTCGCACGCGGGTTAGCGTAGGCGTATGGCCTCCGGTTGGGCGTCGGTGCGACGCTACTTCGCGACGAACGCGGTCGCGCACGTCGCGACGATCCTTCCCGACGGCTCTCCCCACTCCGTGCCCGTATGGGTCGGCGTGGAGGGCGAGCAGCTCGCGATCTTCATGATCGCCGGGTCGCGGAAGGACAAGAACCTGCAGGGCGATCCGCGCCTCGCGCTCTCGGTCACCTCCCCGGACGATCCGCTGGACATGGCGACGGTGCGCGGCCGTGCGGTGCGCCGCATCGAGGGCGAGGACGCGCTGCCGATCGTCGACCGCATCGCCCATGGGTACACCGGTGAGCCGTACGAGCTGCGCTCCGGGCTGGTGGCGTTCCTGATCGAGCCGCAGGTCTGCTGGGCGCGCGACTACAGCGACTGACGACGAGTGCAGACGCACGACGGTGCTCGGCGATGGATCGGCGCCGGAAGGGAGAGGGATGCAGCGGTTCGAGGCTGCGCTGTTCGACATGGACGGCACCCTGGTCGACTCGACCGGTGCAGTGGAGGCCGTCTGGACGGAGGTCGCCTCGGTGCACGGGCTCGACGTCGGCGAGATCCTCGCGGTCGCGCACGGAATGCGGGCGTCCGACACCATACGGCGCTTCCTGCCCGCCCATCAGGTAGACGACGCGGTCTCGGCGCTGGAGGCGCAGGAGATCGCCACGGCGGAGGGCACCCTCCCGATCCCGGGAGCCCTCGCGTACGTCGCGGGGCTGCGTGAGCGCGGCGTGCCGGTGGCCGTCGTCACGTCGGCCTCGAGGCCGCTGGCGGAGGCGCGCCTGCGGGCGGTCGGGCTGCCGGAGCCGGACGTGCTCGTCACGGCGGGCGATGTGCTGCACGGCAAGCCCGCGCCCGACGGCTATCTGCTCGCCGCGGAGCGGCTCGGCGTCGACCCGCGAGGCTGCTGCGTCTTCGAGGACGCCGAGGCGGGCGTGCACGCCGGGCTCTCGTCCGGCGCGACCGTCATCGTCGTCGGCGGATGGGACTCCCCCGCGACGCTCGGCCTGCGGCGCATCCGCGACTACGAGGAGCTCCTCCTCGATCCGGCTTCCGATCCGCTCGCGCCGTGAGGCGCTCTGGCGGGGAGTAGCCGCCGGGCGTCGCGGCCTTCGCTCCTTCTCGCGGGACACTGGACGCATGGCCTCCACGAACGGCGACTTCGAGCTCACCCTGGACGAGCTGCGCGCCGTGGCGCGGTACGCCGCTGACTGCGCGGAGAGCCTGCTCGCCGAGTTCGAGGCCGATGCTCCGGGCGACACGCGCCCGAGGGAGGCGCTCGACGCCGCGCGGGCGTTCGCGGAGGGCGCGGCGCGGACGAACCTCCAGCGGGCGACGGCGTTCGCCGCGCATCGGGCGGCGAAGACCGCCTCCACCGAGACGGCGCAGCTCGCGGCCCTCGCCTGCGGCGACGCCGCCGCAGCCGCGTACCTCCACCCGATCGCGAAGGCGACGCAGGTCGGCCACGTGCTCCGTCCCGCCGCGTGCGCGGTGAGGGTCGCAGAGCTGAGGGGTGGTGAGGACCGCCGCGGTGAGAGCGTCCGGAGCCTCGCACAGCGCGCCGTCCACCCGGTGCCGGAGGTGCTCCGGCGCTACCCGAACGCCCCGCGAGGGGCGTCGCGCCTGTCGCAGCTGATGAGCGAGCTCGACGCGGCGATCCGAGCCCGCGACTGATCGTCCCGGGCGCACCTCGTCCGCCGCGGGCATCGCACGGCCGTCGGATCGCCGCCGACCTACCGATCGGTGCGCTCTCTGCGCGGCGGCCGCCAGGCAGCACCGCGGCGTTCGATCAGCACGGATGCGCCCGGCCCCTGCAGTTCGTCCTCCGCGAGCGGCCTCCCCGAGAGCGCGAGCAGCAGCGAGAGCGCCGGGCCCCGCACCTCGCGGCCCTGCCCTCTCGCGAACGGGGCGTCGGTGGCGACGAGCCGCAGACCGCGTGCGCGGGAACGCGAGTACTCGGTGAAGTCGTGTCGGGCGAACCATTCGAGCGTGACGGCGGCGGTCGAGGGAGGGACGTCCGCGGGGATGCGGAGCGGGCGGCGGATCTCCTCGCCATGGATCAGGACCTCGCCCAGGCCGGCGAACAGAGGCCCCGCTGCGCGGCGCCGGTTCTCGATCGATCGCCGGTACCGGGCGTGCGTCTCCTGCGGTGTGCGCCCCATCGCCGCGGTCACGCCGCGTCGCTTGTGCAGCTCGAAGTCGAATCGCGCCGAGATCACGCTGCGAAGCCATGCGGCGATGCTCTGCTCGGCGCCGACCGTGAGGTGCGCGAGGGTCTGCTCAACCGTCCAGGGACCCACCAGGGCACGACGCCGCCACTGGTCGTCGGTGAGCGAGCGCGTCTGATCGTGCAGCCGCCGCCGTTCCGTGTGGATCAGCGACCACAGGTCGACCGCGCTCATCTACCTCACCCGCCGGGAGAGGTGGATCGTGACGACGTCGCCGATGTCCTTGCCGAGCTTTCCGCGCACCGCGGCATTGAGCGACACCATGTGCCCGCCCGTTCCGGTGACCATCATGCCGACGTCGGGCAGAGGCAGGCCGTCGACCGTCAGGTCGACCCGCACAGAGCGGCGGGTGCCGAAGTACTCGGCCGACCCGGGCATCTCCACGCACGCCCACACCTCGCCCTTGACCTCGACCCCTATCGGGGCGGTGAACGTGTGATCGAGAGCGGTCGGCTCGAACGGCATGGGATTCTCCTCCGTGTGGATGCTGTCGAAGGTGAGACCGCGCGAACGCGCGAGAATCGTCGCGTGGCGCAGAATCTCTCAGACGGCTCGGCCGTCCAGCCGTCTGACGCATCCGACCAGGACGTCCGCGAACGGTTCGAACGCTCCGTGGCGCCGTTGCGGCGCGAGCTCCACGCGCACTGCTACCGGATGCTGGGATCGGTGTTCGACGCCGATGACGCGTTGCAGGAGGGTCTCGTGCGCGCGTGGAGGGCGTTCGACGGGTTCGAGGGACGCAGCTCGCTCCGCACCTGGCTCTACACCGTGGTGACGCGGGCGTGCATCGACGCCGCGGCAGCGCGACGAAGGCGCGCTCTGCCGGTGGATCTCGGCCCCGCCTCGTCTGGCGCCGACCGCGGCGGGATGCCCCGCGAAGACGTCCTGTGGCTCACCCCCTACCCGGATCCCGCGGACGTCGCGTCACGGATGGAACGCCTCGAGGTGGCCTTCATCGCCGCGTTGCAGCACCTGACCGGCAACGAGCGGGCGGCTCTCCTGCTCGTCGACGTGCTCGGCTTCTCCGCGGCCGAGGCGGCCGAGAGCCTCGGGGCGACCCCGACTGCCGTCCACTCCGCCCTCGCACGCGCGCGGCGCAGGCTCGCAGGCACAGCCCGTCCCCATGCCGTCGCGCCGCGGCCGTCGGCGCCCGTCTTGTCTCTCGCTCGGCGGTTCGCCGATGCGCTCACGTCGTCCGACGTCGACGCGTTCGTCGCGCTGCTCGCTCGCGACGTCACCTGGCAGATGCCTCCGCTGGCTGAGTGGTACAGCGGCGTGGAGGCGGTGGCGTCCTTCGCGCAGGCCGTGCCGATGACGCTCTGCCCGAGCTGGCGAACACGGGTGCTCACGGCCAACGGGCACCCTGCGGTCGCGTTCTACCTCGGGCAGAGCGCCGACGGTCCGCACCGTGCCTGGTCGCTGACCCTGCTCGCCGCCTCCGGCCACGGACGTGTCGAGAGCATCGTGTCCTTCCTGGAGCCGGCGCTCTTCGAACGGTTCGGCCTGCCCGCCGAGATCGACTGAACGCCGGCGCCGCCAGCACGATCCCGGGCATCACGGACGAGGATCGACGGCGAGCGCGGCCCCCCGAGACAAATCACGAAAAAGTAACGACGAGCTCTTGTGTGCCGTTACCTCACCGTTATAGAGTGCTTCTCACCGGCAGCCGTTTTGCTGTGGCGGATGCCGGACATGTGATTGCAGGACACTCTTGGTGCAAGGGACAGGGGGCCTGTCGGATGCCTCTCCGACGGGCCCCTCACCATGTGCTCCGGCGCCCGTCCGCGCGGATACTCTGGATCCATGGCTGATCGCAGGCTCGCCGTCGAGGCATGGGAGAGCCTGTTCCGCGCGCAGTACGAGGTGTTCGCAGAGGTCGCATCCGACTTCGCGGGCACCGAGCTCTCCCAACCGGAGTACGACGTGCTCCTCACCGTCACGCGCGCGCCGGGGATGTCCGCACGCCTCCGCGACGTCACGTCGAACATGCTCATCAGCCAGCCGAGCGTCTCGCGACTCGTCGACCGGATGGTCGCGCGCGGCCTGCTGACCAAGTGCGCTGACCCGGAGGACGGCCGCGGCGCGGTCGTCTCGGCGACAGAGGGCGGCGCGCGCGCCTTCCGCGTGCTGGCGACCGCGCACGGTCGCTCGATCGCCGAGCGGATGTCGGTCCTGTCCGAGGACGAGCTGCGCACCCTGCGCGACCTGACGAAGAAGCTCCGGGCCACGCGGCCCGACGAGTAGGACCCGTTCGCTCAGAGCGAACAGCGGCTCGGCCATCGCGAGCGTCCGCCGCTCATGCCCGCACGTAAGACAAGAACGGCCCGCCGAAGCGGGCCGTCCTCACACTGTCTCAACACAGTTCTGTCGGTTCCGGAGAACCTGTGCGCCCGAGGAGACTCGAACCCCTCGACCCGAAGGCCTCACCAGAGGCGCTGGTGCGATCCCAGTCTACGGCACCGTCTGCTGTCTCGCTCAGCCGCCTCGGCCCGACTCCCCCGAGAGACGCCGCCCGACAGCTGCGCGCGATGCGACACCCAGCTTTCGCAGCACGTTCGAGACATGCTCCTCCACCGTGCGCGTGCTGATCCCGAGGCGCACGGCGATGAGCTTGTTCGAGAGCCCTTCGCCCACGAGCTCCGCCACTTCCGCTTCGCGGCGAGTGAACGACGCGCCGTGCTCGGAGGGGTCGGCGCGGCGGGCACGCGCCGCCACCTCCTCAGCGAACGCGCGGCGGTGCGGCATGCCGAGCTCCTCGAAGCATCAAGCCGATTCCGTTGCCGTGTTCGCCGCCTGCAGCGCGTCGCCCCCTTCCCGCAATGCGACCTCCGCGTCCAGGATGCCGACGAAGGCCCGCTGCGAGCGCAGACCGGTGCGAACGGACTCGGCTCTCGCCTCCTCGACGAGCCCTCGTGCCCGAGCCGCGTCGCCGTTGATCAATGCGATCGTCGCCCGATCGAGCAGTCGCATGGCGACGGTCGCATCCAGCACCTCGGGCTGAACGGGGATCGCCCCGCCTCCCTCGAGCGACGCGCGGATGCGAGCTACGGCCGATTCCGTCGTGCGCCGCCACCAGGGGACGGTCGACGGCACGGCACGGGTGAGCTCCGCCATCCGCTCGCGCATCGCCGCGACATCACCGCGCCACTGTGCGCAGAGGACGCGTGCGGTCAGAGCAAGGGGCACGATGTCGGGTGTAGAGAAGCGCCCCGCCTCGACGACAGCGGTTCGAGCCGCGTCGTCGGCCTCCCGCATCCTGTCGCGGTGAATCAGCGAGTATGCGAGCACCGCTCTCAGATGCGGCAGAACGTGAGAGCGGCCATGGCGCTCCGCGGTGCGGATGCCGAGCCGGGAGAGGCGGATGGCGTCGTCGAACTCGTCCAGCACGTAGGCGCTCCAGCCCGCCACGGCAAGGGTGTCGACGATGTCCCGTAGCTGCTCGTCGGCAAGGGCGGCGAGCCCGTCGGCGACGCCGGCGAACTCGTGCCGCGCGTCGGGCACGTCACCGGCATTGAGCATCGACATCGCTCGCAGGGCACGACCGGCGAGTTCCGCCGCCCCGCCGTCGCCGTCCACAGGCAGGTCGATGTCGACGGGGTGGCGAGCCTCGTGCATGATGGCGAGGGTCGCACGCTCGAGACGCAGAGGCAGATCCTCCTCCTCGCTTCGTCGAGCCAGGACGTCGCTCGCGTCTTCGAGCCTTCCCAACATGCGCAGCGCGTGCGCGAGCAGTTGACGGGACTCGCCCCGATGCTGCGGGTGCGTCGTCAGGGGAACGAGCAGGTCTATCGCCTCCCTTGGGCGGCCGCTCAGCACGAGCCCGCGGGCGAGCAGCACGTCCCGACCCTCGTCTCTGAGATGAGTCGTCGAGCGCAACCACCGGACCACCGTGGCCGGGGACGTGCCGATCAGCGGAGCCGCGGCGCGGATCACACTGTCAGATTCCTTCGGGGTCTGATGTCCCCCCAGGAACGCGAGATGCTCGATCCGTTCGTGCATCGTGAGCTCTCCCCGGAGCCCGGCGGCCGAACGGTGCGCGTTCACGAGCCAGGCCGGGTCCGCGACGTGCTGCGCAGCGTCGCGGATGACCGGGTGCATCTGCTCTATGCGATCCGGCAGGTCGGCGAGGAGCCGTCTTTGCTTCAGCACATGCAGCGCGGCGGCGAGACGGGCATCGCTCAGGCCCGTCAGCACGCCGACACCTCGAGCAGAGGCGGTGCCGAGCACGGCCACGGCCGACGCGCACAGCCGCGCGTCCGCCGGGAGCGCGTCCAGCTCGCTGCGAACCGCGTCCAACAGAGTGACCGCCCAGCCATCTCCTGGCGGGCCCAGCCAGGCCACCGGATCCTCGCCGTCCCGCCGGGCCATCGCGAGAGTATGCGCAAACAGCGGATTTCCTTGCGAGCGCTGCACGACGATATCCGACGTGTCCTCGTCTCCGGTGCGCGTGATCTCGCGGATCTCGGCGTCTGAGAGAGGACCGAGCAGGATGTGGTGCATGGGGAAGCCTGAACGCCGCGCGGCGGAAACGAGGGATGGCGGCAGGCGGTGGGGACGATGCGCCAGCACCATAGTGGCGCCGTGGGCGGGCGACGACACGATCTGCTCGAGCAACTCGACGGACGCGTCATCGGCCGCATGCACATCGTCGACGACGACCGTCATGGGATGCTCTGACAGGTATCGGATGCAGCGGGAGGCCATGTCGGAGACGGAGATCCCTTCCTCGAGGAGCCTCTCCGGCGAACGACGATGGGCATGCCGCACGAGGTTTCTCGCTGCGTGCAGCGGAGCCGACGCGTCTACGCCCTGCTCCCGGAGGACAGGGACAGCCAACCGCGACGCCGCGACGTTGAGCAGAGCCGTCTTCCCGATGCCCATCACGCCTTCCAGCAGTACGACCGACCGACCATCGGGACCGCTCCGGGCTGCGACCTCGATGAGCCGTCGCAGCTCTCGGTCGCGTCCGATCACGCCTACCTCCTTGCTTCTGTCGCCGATCTTAGGAACGCTCGGCACCGCGCTCGAGCCCGCCCCGACAAGATTCTCGGGGCGGGCTCGAATGCGGGTGGTCAGCCGACGGAGCGCCGACGCACGACGAGCAGCAAGACGCCCGCTGCCAGCGCGGCGGTCCCGGCTGCGAGGAACGCGAGATTCATCTCCGTCCCGGTCGCTGCAAGCGGCGTCCCGCCATCCGCCGACACGATCCTGATCTGCTGCCAGCCGATCACCGTGCCGTCGGCGGTGACCGCGGCGAGGCGGTGCACGCCGGTCACGTCTCGCGGCAGAGTGGCGTCGAAGCCTTCACCGTCGACGGTGTGCACGCCCAGAGACAGCGGATCCGACAGCAGCCACAGCCCGATGCGCTCGCCCTCGCGGTCCCCTCCGACCCCGACGGGGATGACATCGCCCGCGGTCGCCACCGCCGGCGCGGTGATGCGTCCCTCGAGATCGGCAGTGAGTGCTTCCTCGCTCGGTGCGGGGAAGTCGGAGACCGGCTCAGAAGGGGCGGGAGCGGGCTCGGTCGGCTGAGGAGCCGGCTCAGACGGGCCGGGCGCAGGCTCGGTCGGCTCGGGTGCCGGCTCCGTCGGCTTGGGCGCGGGCTCCGTCGGAGTCGGGGTCGGGGTCGGGGTCGGGGCAGGAGCGGGCGCGTCCGCCTCCGCGACCCAGGTGAGGATCGAGGCACCGCAGACGCCGACGCCCGCATAGATGGTTCCGGATGCGCTGCCGTCCGAACGCACGACGCCCTCCAGGACGTAGGAGGTCGAGCCGGCCTCGTCGTCCCAGCGGATCTCGAACGGTCGATCCGCCGTGACGGCCGTCGTCGGGAAATCCCGGTCCGCGAGGTCGGCATGTCCCGAACCGTGGAAGCCGCCGCTCACACACGCCCACCAGTACTCGCCGGAGAGGCCGGAAAGCTCGCCGGCGTCGTTCACCTCGAAGGAGATGGGACGGCGTTCGACCTCATCGAGCGGACGACTGCTCGCGTGCGTCTGCTCGGACGTGCCCTCATAGAGCCCTGCCCGTGGGAGGGCGCCCTGACCGTCGGGGACGAGGTCGAACCCAGCGGTCGCCTCACCGACAGGATGCACCCAGCGCACCTCGTGATGTCCGAGCTCCAGAGGGCCGGTCAGTTCGTGACTGAGCTCACCCGAGCTGTTGGCCTCGAGCGTCGCCACCCGTTCCGACCCCAGGTAGAGGTCGACGGGCGCGGAGTCCGGGAAGCCCGTCGCGCTGACCCGCAGCGGGGTCTCGGCCAACTGGCTCTCGGTGACGACAGACCAGGACGTCTGAGCGGAGGGCGAGAACAGGTCGGAGTACTCGTCGTCGAACCACTCGGCATCCGCGACGACGGAGAAGGAGTCTGCAACCTCGCCCTCGTCGGCGCGCAGAGCGAGCGTGTGCTTCCCCGGCTCCAGCTCGACGGTGAAGGCGAAGCCGACCTCGCCGGTCTCATCCGCGACCTGCTCGCCCGCAGCCTCTCCATCCACGAGGACGGTCACGGCGGACTCGGCGGAGAAGCCCCAGCCCAAGACCGAGAGCCCTGTGCGTTCCAGCTCCCACACGGGCAGGGACTCGGCTCCCAGCGTGATGCGCGGCTCGTAGCCGCCTGCTGTGACGGTGAGCTCGGTCCTGGCGGTCAGCCCGCCGGCCGCGATGGAGAGTGGATAGCTGCCAGCAGCGCGCTTCGCGGTGTACTCGATCTGGACCCAGCCGTCGTCTTCCACCGTGACCCGCTCGATGACATCGCCGTCGAGCCTGATGACAGCCTCCGCGCCGGGCGCGAAACCGTTGCCCTCGATGGCGACGCCGGTGAACTCGAGGTCGTGCTGACTGATCTCCTCCGGGACCACCCAGAGCGAGTGCTGGTCCGCGACCTCGACCGGCTCGTCCTCCGTCGCGACGGCCTGTCCGGTGTCGGCCTCGTCCTCGGCCGCAACCGCTGCATCTCGCTGGGCGTCCTCGGACTCGTCGACATCGAGCCGGGCTGCCTTCTCCGACGCCCCCTCGGCTTCTCCGGGCTCGACAGACTGCTGGTCTCCTTGCTCGGAGGACGCCTCGTCCTGCTCTGCCTCGGGGAGAGTCTCCGCAGAGACGTCGACGATGGCCTCATCACGTGGAGACGCGCTCCCTCCCGCTGCCTCGGCGGAGCCCGCTGCCTCGGCGGAGGCGGGCGGGGCGACGCCCAGAGCGACGACGAGGGCCAAGGCTGCGCCTGCCATCGCCACGGTGTATCGGCGGCGTGCCCCGGCCGTGCGATCGTCGGGTGCGGGTGGTCGTGACATTCGAACCTCACAAGCTCTCTCCATGGCGTGATGCCGAGGATCGATCCCGTGCCGCTCTGCGGCAACGATTCTCGGCACGCAACAGGGCCTGCCCTGCCGCGCTCACAATCTATGGATCTGCTCTGAGGTCAGAGAACCCGTATTCTCCGGGGGCCGGACGCTCTGAGGACGTCCCGCCGGCCAGTCGGGTGACCGTCCGTCAGGCGGCGACGTCGATCGGGGGGACTGCGGATAGCTTGGGCGCTCGGGGGCTCAGGTCCATGCCCTTCATCGACGCCGCCGCCTGGACGAGCTCATCGAGCAGGCGTCCGTCGAGCGAGACGTCACCCTCCGCATCCCAGATGAACCTCAGCGGGATCGACGGCTGCACCCAGATCGTCTCCCGGCCCGAGCCCGACGGGCGCTTCCAGGACATGAGGAACGACTCGCCTCGGCGCAGCTTGGTGAACGCGACCGCCTGCGCGTGCATCAGCAACACGTCGTCGACCTCGATCGCCTCGTCCATCGATCCGTAGAACAGCTGTCCCATGACGTTCCCCTTCGATCGCGCGGGTCGCGGTGTGCAACCTTGCTTAGTCTGCCTTATACTTAGAGAGACTAGTAGTCATGCTGAAGTAATATCAAGTCGGCTTCGCCTACGGCGTGCCGTCACCCAGACCGCCATGAGCCCGGCAAAGGAAGAGAAGTATGCTCAGCCCGATGGCACCCCCGACGAACGACGCCACGTCTGGCTACTGGTACCCCGACAGCGAGGGCGCCACCACCGTCGAGATCCTGAACCTGCTGCGCCGTTACCGCTCGGCCGAGACGGCGATGCGCGCGCGCACCCGCGCGTCCATGCGCATGAACGAGACCGACCTGATGGCGCTGCGCCACCTGCTGCGCGAGAAGCACGCTGGGCGCCCCGTGCGCGCCATCGACCTGGCCCGCCACCTGCACATCTCGAGCGCGTCGGTCACCGCGCTCGTGGACCGCCTCGTCAGGGACGGCCACGCGCAGCGGGAGCCGCACCCGACCGACCGGCGCACGCTGATCATCGCCCCCACCTCCCACAGCGACGAAGAGGTCCGCGCGACCCTCGGAAAGATGCACCAGAGCATGCTGGGCCTCGTCGACAGCCTCACCGACCGCGAGCGCGTCATCGTCGCGCGGTTCTTGAAGGGCATGACCGAGGCCGTCGAGGAGGCCACCGAGGACGAGCCGGCGGAGGGCTGACGCCGAAGCCGCGTCGCGCATCGACCGGATGCGCGGCCGCGTCCTTCCGGCGTCGAGCGGTGGAGGCGCGCCTCACGCGCGAGCGACCGAGATCCGATCGACCCTAATCGGCCCACCACCCGGCAGAGGCATCCGGGCAAAGACATCCGGGCAAACCGAAGGCCCCCGGCTTCCTTGATCTCTCAAAGAATCCGGGGGCCTGTTCGGTGCGCCCGAAGGGACTCGAACCCCTAACCTTCTGATCCGTAGTCAGATGCTCTATCCATTGAGCTACGGGCGCTTTCCGTTGCCTCGGCAACCCGTCTACTGTACATCACCCCGGCAGTCGTCCGCGAATCGAGGCTGCCCGCTCGGCGGGCCGGGCGCGTCGCTCGATAACGCTCCGCGGGCCCCACCGCAAGCCCCTGTGCCGCCGCCCCGCCGCGACCTACTGTCGAGATAGATCCGATGTCCGACATCGGACGAGAACCATCCGATGACGAGAGGAGCCGACATGGGAATCCTGGACGACGCTAAGGACGCCGCGCAGACCGCCGCACGCAAGGCGAAGGATGCGTGGGACGACACCACCGACCGCATCGGAGACAAGGCCGACGAGGCCAAGGCCGAGGCAGACGTGAAGAAGGCGGAGCACGACCGCGACCGGGTGCAGAACCGCAACGAGGTCAAGGAAGAGCTGCGGGGCGACTGACCCCCGACCGCCACACGCGGCGGGCGCGCGAGACGACTCTCAGGAGACGTCGACCGCGTCCGCCGCGTCGTCGTCTGCGGCGGCGCCGACCTTCCGACGGCGACGCGCCTGCGCCGAGAGCTTCTGCAGGTCTACGAGCCTGAGCGCCTGCATCCGGGCGTCTCGCATCGACGCGTAGTCGGGGTCCTGATCGGGACGCATGGCCTCGACCCTCAGACGGCCCTGCAGGTTGACCTCGACGTCATGCCAGGCGGCCTCTCGGGCGCCCTCCACGATCGCGCGCAGCTCGTCCGGCTCCTCGGCCTTGACCCGCAGAGCCTTAGCGACGCCCGCATACTGCTTCGCGCGTCGACGGAGGTTGCGGACGTCGCGGTCGCGATAATCGTGCGTGCCGTGCGGCTGGGTGTGCCGGCCCCACGCCGCCTTCCGGGCGCGGGAGACCGATTCGGCGGCCGCCGCCTGCTCGTCGGCGAGGGCGATGAGCACCCCCCGCGCCGTACCCGTGAAGTGCTGGGAATCGAACGACTCCCCCAGCGAGATCGTGCTCACGAGGATCGTGTTCTTGACCGACAGGCGCGCGGCCGCCAGCGCGATCGCCACGCCCTCGTCGATGGCGTCTGCGTTGCGTCCCACGGCGCCTCCCCTGCAGCACGGTTCTCCTGCGGAGCGGACCGATCGGCCCGCCCCTCAAGGGTAGTCGCCGGGCGGCTTCAGACGGTGGCGGGGACCGCCCCGACGCGCGAGTCGTCCAGCGCATCGCCGGATCGCTCGGCGGCCACGGGCTCCGCGATGACGGCACGACGCTCGGGCAGCACTGTCGGATGCGCGCCGGCCATCTTCTCGATCACCCGCACGACCTGGCACGAGTAGCCGTACTCGTTGTCGTACCAGACGTAGAGGACGACGTTGTCGCCGTCCTCGTCGACGATCGTCGCCAGCCCGTCCACGATGCCCGCGCGGTTGCTGCCGACGAAGTCCGTCGAGACCACCTCCGGCGATTCGATGTAGTCGACCTGCTGGCGCATGGGCGAGCTCAGCGAGACCTGGCGCAGGAAGCCGTTGAGCTCGTCCTTCGTCGTGGCTCGGCCCAGCTGCAGGTTCAGGATGGCGAGCGAGACGTCCGGGGTGGGCACGCGGATGGCGTTTCCGGAGAGCTTCCCCGCCAGCTGCGGCAGCGCCTTCGCGACGGCCTTCGCCGCGCCCGTCTCGGCGATGACCATGTTGAGCACCGCCGAGCGGCCTCGGCGATCGCCCTTGTGGAAGTTGTCGATCAGGTTCTGGTCGTTGGTGAACGAGTGCACGGTCTCGACGTGGCCGCGCACCACCCCGAACGACTCGTCGAGCACGCCGAGCACCGGCGTGATGGCGTTCGTCGTGCACGAGGCGGCAGAGAGGATCGCGTCCTCGTCCGTGATCGCCTCGCCGTTGACGCCGTACACGATGTTCTTGATGTCGCCCTTGCCCGGTGCCGTCAGCAGCACGCGTGCGGCACCCTTCGCGCGGAGGTGCTGCGACAGCCCCGCCTCGTCGCGCCACCGGCCGGTGTTGTCCACGATGATCGCGTCGTGGATGCCGTATCGCTCGTAGTCGACGGTCGCGGGATCGTCCGAGTAGATCACCTGGATCAGGGTGCCGTTGGCGAGGATGGTGTCGTTCTCCTCGTCGACCTCGATCGAGCCGGCGAACGGACCGTGGACGGAGTCGCGGCGCAGCAGGCTCGCGCGCTTCTTGAGGTCGGCGTCGCCGCCCCTGCGCACCACGATGGCGCGCAGGCGCAGCCCGGAGCCGTTGCCCGTGTGGGCCAGCAGGATGCGGGCCAGCAGCCGCCCGATGCGCCCGAATCCGTAGAGGACCACGTCCGTCGGCTTCGGCGCGTCCGCATCGATGACGGCTGCCAGTTCCCGGCGCAGGAACGCCTCGAGCTGCGCCGGCTCGTAGGTGCCGCCCTCGTCGTCGTAGCGCGACACGAGCCGCGCCACGTCGATCGACGAGGCGCCCGGGCCGGCCCTTTCGACCGCCTCGAGCAGCGCGTACGTCTTGGTCGGGTTCAGCACGTCGTCTCCGTGCAGGCGAGCGAAGCGGTGGGCCTTGAGGATCTCGATCGGCGAGCGGTTGATGAGCCGGCGCCCGTGGATCGACGTCACGATGCCGTGCGTGCGATACAGACGGCCGATGAGCGGGATCATCCGCTCTGCCAGCTCCTCACGGGCGATCCATTCGGCCCGGTGCTGCTCGTAGCGGGGTGCCTCTCGGTTGTCGCTCACGCTCGCTCATCACTCCTTCGTAGATAGCGGGGGGTCTCCCGCGCGGCTCTCGCTTCGAGCCTAGGAAGCAGAACGCGCCGTCTTCCACGAATGACAAGAGCAAGAATCCCTGAAGTTTCGGGATCGCGAGGAATATGGGGGTCTCCCGCCCGCTCGACGGGAGAGGACGAGCACAACTTCGCGAGGAGGCGGGCAGAGGCGATGGCTACTGTGGGGTGTGGCGGCACTCTGCGCGTCTGGGGCGCGCCGCGGGAGGAGCGACATGGGCGGTTCGGACGATCCGGCGCTGCTGGCGACGGTGCACGAGGACGGGTCGGCCAGGATCGTCGCGGGCGAGGCCGTCACGGAGTTCGGCACGTCGACCATCGACGCCGGACGTGAGGCCGTCATGCTGCACACCATCGCGCTGGCCGCGGAGCGCGGCCTCCCCGTGCGGGTGCGGGTCACCGAGCCCGACGGCGTCTGGCCCCTCGTCGTCAGCGCCTCGGGCGAGGTCGAGCCGGACCAGGATGTCCCCGAGGAACAGCCGCCCGCCCCGGCGAGCCGTGGCGAGGGGAGCGGCACGGGCTCGCCCGTGCCCAGCACCCCCTACGACCTCGATGACGACGACAGCGATGTGGTGGACGACCCGAGCGACGACTCGCCCGCGCGGCGCCGACGCGAGGCGCCGCAGCCGGCCGCCCCGGCGCCGGTGCCGCGCTCCGCTGCGATCGACGACCGGGCGACGGCCGGAGCGGACGCCCTCGTGGCGGACGTCGCGGCCGTGCCGCCCGCCGCCGCGTCGCCCACCCCGGGCCCGACGACGCGGCCGGGCGCACGCAGAGGCGGCGCCGCGGACGGCCGCCGGTCGTTCCTCACCCCCGAGAGGCTCGAGGAGCCGGCGTCGCGCGGCTGGCGCGGAGCGCTGATCCGGCTCGGGATGCGCATGTCCCCGAACGCCGCCGAGCGGGCGGAGCGCGCCGACATGTCGACGGTGTCGCAGCACTGGCCCGGCCCCCGCACGATCGCGATCGTGAACGGCAAGGGCGGATCGGGCAAGACCCCGACGACGATCCTGACCGCGGCGGTGTTCGCCCGATACGGCGGTGTGGGGGTGCTCGCGTGGGACAACAACCAGACCCGCGGGACCCTGGGCTGGCGCACCGAGCAGGGCCCGCACGACGCGAGCCTGCACGACCTGCTGCCCGAGACCGAGCGCCTGCTGTCGGCGAGCGCGCAGTCCGCAGACCTCGCCCGCTATGTGCATCACCAGACCCGCGACCGGTACGACGTGCTGCGTTCGCGGCCCGTGCTGCTCGCGCACGAGCAGCGGGTAGAGCGCGAGGACGTGGACCGGATCCATGCGGTGGCCGCGAAGTACTACCGCCTCATCGTGATGGACTCGGGCAACGACGAGTCCGACCCGATGTGGCGACAGATGATCGAGCGGACCGACCAGCTCGTGGTCGCGACGACCACGAGGGCGGAGCACGCGGAGGCGGGTGCCCTCCTGCTCGAGGCGCTCGCCGAACGCGACGAGCGGTCGGCGGCGCTCGTCAGAGGCTCGGTCGCGGTCGTCAGCCAGGCGGACCAGTACGCCCAGGCGTCGGACGTGCGCAACGTGGTCGAGGGCTACGAGGCGCTGAGCCGCGAGGTCGTCGCGATCCCCTACGATCCCGCGATGACCGGGGGCTTCCTGCACTACGGCGCCCTCCGCCCGGCGACGCAGCGCGCCTGGCTCGCGGCGACCGCCGCGATCGCCCGAGGGCTCGGCCCACAGGCCTCCTGACGGCCTCGGGACGCGTCCCGAAGGGACGATCCGGCCCTGCCGTTCCGCTGGTGCTCGCCTTCCGCAGCCCGCCGGCATCGCCGCGCCGCGCCGCCGGATGAGCGAGACCGAGGCGCTGTCAGACTGGTCGCATGCCGATCGCCCTCGTCCCGATGACCGCACAGCGGTTCCCCGCCTGGCAGGAGCGGTGTCGCGCCGCGTACGAGACAGACCTGATCGCCGCCGGCGAGACGCCGCACGCTGCGGCGCAGAAGGCGACCGAGTCACTGGAGCGGGCCTTCCCCGCCGGGGCCCCTACGACGGAGAACGCCGTGTTCGACCTCGTCCATGACACGTCCGGCGCCGTCGGGTACCTCTGGGTCGGTCGTGACAGCTCGGGGGACGAGACGTCGTGGTGGGTGTGGGACGTCGTCGTCGAGGCCGAGCACCGGGGCAAGGGCTATGGCCGGGCGGCGATGCGGCTCGCGGAGGAGCACGCGCGATCGGCGGGCGCTCGCACCCTGGGCCTGAGCGTGTTCGGCGACAACACCACCGCGCGCGCACTGTACGAGTCGGTCGGGTACGAGATCACCACGGTCAAGATGCGAAAGCAGCTCTGAGTCCGCTCGACCTGCTGACGCGGCGTGGCCGCGGCGGCCCCGGTCCGTGTGCCCACGGCGGGGGCTGCGCGACGCCCGGGCCTCTTGCCGACGCGAGTGGATCGTATATGATTTCGGATACGACGCCACCGGCGAGACGAGAGCGAAGGAGCTCGACGTGACCCACCTGCCGATCGATGCCCGCTTCGCGGCGCTCCCGGCCGTCCCCGGCAAGGTCATCGCCGTGCACCTGTCCTACGAGTCCCGGGCGGCGCAGCGCGGACGTCGGCCCGCGGCCCCGTCGTACTTCCTGAAGCCGACGAGCTCGGTCGCCTCCCCCGGCACGGACGTCGAGCGCCCCGAGGGCACCGAGCTGCTGGCGTTCGAGGGCGAGGTCGCGCTGGTCATCGGCGCTCCGGCCCGCCGGGTGACGCTCGAGCAGGCGTGGGACCATGTCGGCTGGGTCACGGCGGCGAACGACTGGGGGCTCTACGACCTGCGCGGAAACGACAAGGGGTCGAACCTGCGCAACAAGGGGCGCGACGGCTACACGCCACTGGGCCCGACGCTGATCGATGCGCGCACTGTCGACCCCGCCGAGCTGCGCGTCCGTGCGTGGCGCAACGGCGAGCTGGTGCAGGAAGACCGCACCGCCGCCGGCCGGCTGGTCTTCCCCTTCGCGCAGCTCGTCGCCGACCTGTCGCAGCACCTCACGCTCGAGGTGGGCGACGTCATCCTCACCGGCACCCCTGCCGGGTCTTCGGTCGCCGTCCCCGGGGACGTGATCGAGGTCGAGGTCGACGCTCCCCAGGCACCCGGGGCTCCCACGACCGGTCGTCTGGTGTCGCGCGTGGTCGATGGGGCCGGCCGCTTCGACGGGTCGCTCGGCTCGCTGCCGTCCGTGGACGACGCGCAGCGCGAGGAGGCGTGGGGATCGCGCGCGGCGGCCGGGCTGGCCGAGACGCCGGCCGCTCTCGCCGACGCGGTGCGCGACAAGCTGATGGCCGCGCCGGTCTCGGGGCTGTCGCAGGAGCTGCGCCGGCGCGGCCTGCGCTCGGTCTTCATCGACGGGCCGCAGAGCATCGCGCCGGGCGCGAAGCTCGTCGGCACCGCGAGGACCCTGCGCTTCGTGCCGCTCCGCGAGGACCTGTTCGCCGAGTTCGGCGGTGGCTACAACGCTCAGAAGCGCGTGTTCGACGCCGTGGATCCGGGCGAGGTCATCGTGATCGAGGCACGGGGCGAGACCGGCTCCGGCACGCTGGGCGACATCCTCGCCCTCCGCGCGCAGGTGCGCGGCGCGGCGGGTATCGTGACCGACGGGGGCGTGCGCGATGTCGCGCAGGTCGCCGGCCTCGACCTGCCGGTGTTCAGCCGAGGCGCCCATCCTGCCGTGCTCGGTCGTCTGCACGTGCCGTGGGAGCACGACGTGACGATCGCCTGCGGCGGCGCGGTCGTGCAGCCCGGCGACGTCATCGTCGGAGACGACGACGGCGTGATCGTGATCCCGCCCGCCCTCGCCGAGGAGGTCGCGGACGCCGCGCTCGCGCAGGAGGCCGAGGACGCGTGGATCTCCGCCCAGGTCGCCGCCGGGCACCCCGTCGACGGGCTGTTCCCGATGAACGCCGACTGGCGTGCGCGCTACGAGGCCGAGTCGGACGGGCCCGACACACCCGCCGAGGACGCGTGATCCCATGACCAGCGTCGAGACGGCCACCGCCGCAGCCGCGAGCAAGTCCGAGCGCGCGTACGGCTGGCTGCGCGAGCGGATCGCGCGACGGGAGTTCGGGCCCGGCTACCGCATCGTGCTCGCGCCGGTCGCCCAGCAGCTCGGCATGAGCGTCGTGCCGGTGCGCGAGGCGATCCGCCGTCTCGAGGCCGAGGGCCTCGTCGAGTTCGCGCGCAACGTGGGCGCGCGGGTGTCGATCGTCGACCGCGACGAGTACGTGCACTCGATGCAGACGCTCGGCGTCGTCGAGGGGATCGCCACCGCGCTGTCCGCCCCTGCGCTCGGCGCGGCCGACCTCGCCCGTGCCGAGTCGGTGAACGACCACCTCGCGGCGCTGCTCGACGACTTCGATCCGGTGACGTTCACGCGCCTGAACCAGGACTTCCACGCCGTGCTGTTCGAGCCGTGCCCGAACCCCCACCTCCTCGACCTCGTGCACCGCGGCTGGGCGCGCCTGCAGGGTCTGCGCGACTCGACGTTCGCGTTCGTGCCCGGCCGCGCCCACGAGTCGGTGGAGGAGCACGTCGAGATCCTCGACCTGATCCGCACCGGCGCCGACCCCGTCGAGATCGAGATGGCCGCCCGGCAGCACCGCTGGCGCACCATGAACGCCTACCTCGAGTCGCGCTGACCCCACCTGTCGCAGTCCCTTCTCAGAGGAGAGAACCCGGATGAGCACCCCCTCCACCGCCCCGGCGTACGACCGTCGGCACGTCCCGGCGGACCTGCCGACGAAGATCCAGCACTACATCGGCGGCCGGCACGTCGACTCGCTCGACGGCGGCACGTTCGACGTGCTCGACCCGGTGTCGAACGAGACCTACATCGCCGCGTCGGCCGGCAAGAAGGCCGACGTCGACGCCGCGGTGGCGGCCGCCCGCGCGGCCTTCGCCGAGGGGCCGTGGCCCCGGATGCTGCCGCGCGAGCGCTCGCGGGTCCTGCACCGGATCGCCGACATCGTCGAGTCCCGCGACGCCCGCCTCGCCGAGCTCGAGTCGTTCGACTCGGGGCTGCCGATCACGCAGGCGCTGGGCCAGGCCCGCCGTGCGGCCGAGAACTTCCGCTTCTTCGCCGACCTGGTCGTGGCGCAGTCGGACGACACCTTCAAGGTGCCTGGCCGTCAGATCAACTACGTCAACCGCAAGCCCATCGGCGTCGCCGGCCTCATCACGCCGTGGAACACCCCGTTCATGCTCGAGTCGTGGAAGCTCGGTCCCGCGCTCGCGACCGGCAACACCGTCGTGCTGAAGCCGGCGGAGTTCACCCCGCTCTCGGCATCTCTCTGGGCCGGCATCTTCGAGGAGGCGGGTCTGCCCGAAGGCGTGTTCAACCTCGTGCACGGCCTCGGCGAGGACGCCGGCGACGCGCTCGTCACGCACCCGGACGTCCCGCTCATCTCGTTCACGGGCGAGAGCCGCACGGGACAGCTCATCTTCGCGAACGCCGCGCCCCACCTGAAGGGCCTGTCCATGGAGCTCGGCGGCAAGTCCCCGGCGGTCGTCTTCGCCGACGCCGACCTCGCGGCGGCGATCGACGCGACCATCTTCGGCGTCTTCTCCCTCAACGGCGAGCGCTGCACCGCGGGATCCCGCATCCTCGTCCAGCGCGAGGTGTACGACGAGTTCGTCGAGAGGTACGCCGCGCAGGCCGAGCGCGTGAAGGTCGGCTACCCGCACGACCCCGCCACCGAGGTCGGCGCGCTGGTGCACCCCGAGCACTACGCGAAGGTCACCTCCTACATCGAGCTCGGCAGGTCGGAGGGCCGCCTGGTGGCGGGAGGCGGAACCCCGGACGGCCTCGAGGGCGGCAACTTCGTGTCTCCGACGGTGTTCGCCGATGTCGCTCCCGACGCCCGCATCTTCCAGGAGGAGATCTTCGGCCCCGTCGTCGCCATCACCCCGTTCGACACCGACGAGGAGGCCCTCGCGCTCGCGAACGCGACGAAGTACGGCCTCGCCGCGTACGTGTGGACGAACGACCTCACGCGCGCCCACAACTTCGCGCAGGCGATCGAGGCGGGCATGGTCTGGCTCAACTCGAACAACGTGCGCGACCTCCGCACGCCGTTCGGAGGCGTCAAGGCGTCGGGCCTGGGCCACGAGGGCGGCTACCGGTCGATCGACTTCTACACCGACCAGCAGGCGGTGCACATCACGCTCGGCGAGGTGCACAACCCGACCTTCGGCAAGCGAGGACGCTGACATGGACGCATCGACCGACCGCCGAGGCATCCTGACCTCCTCCGGCTTCTTCGTGTCCCAGGAGGCCCCGATCCGCGCCGACGACGCCGTCGCGACCCCGTCCAGCGCCCCGCCGGACATCCTGCGCTGCGCGTACATGGACCTGGTCGTGACCGACCTCGCCGCGTCCCGCGAGTTCTACGTCGACGTGCTCGGCCTGCACGTCACCGAGGAGGACGACGAGGCCGTCTATCTCCGCTCGACGGAGGAGTTCATCCATCACAACCTGGTGCTGCGCGCGGGGCCCGTCGCCGCGGTCGCCGCGTTCTCGTACCGCGTGCGCGAGCCGCAGGACCTCGACCGTGCCGTGGCCTTCTACACCGAGCTCGGCTGCCGGGTGGAGCGTCGGCCGGAGGGCTTCACGAAGGGCATCGGCGACTCGGTCCGCGTCGAGGACCCGCTGGGCTTCCCCTACGAGTTCTTCCACCAGACCGACCATGTCGAACGCCTCTCCTGGCGCTACGACCTGCACACCCCCGGCGAGCTGGTGCGGCTCGACCACTTCAACCAGGTCACGCCCGACGTGCCGCGGGCGGTGCGCCACTATCAGGACCTCGGGTTCCGCGTGACCGAGGACATCCAGGACGAGGACGGCGTGGTCTATGGCGCCTGGCTGCGGCGCAAGCCCACCGTGCACGACACCGCCGCGACCGGCGGCGACGGCCCGCGCATGCACCACGTGGCGTTCGCCACCCACGAGAAGCACAACATCCTCGCGATCTGCGACAAGCTGGGTGCCCTGCGCCGGTCGGACGCGATCGAGCGCGGGCCCGGGCGGCACGGCGTCTCGAACGCCTTCTACCTGTACCTGCGAGACCCGGACGGCCACCGCGTCGAGATCTACACGCAGGACTACTACACCGGCGACCCCGACAACCCCGTCGTCACCTGGGACGTGCACGACAACCAGCGCCGCGACTTCTGGGGCAACCCCGTCGTCCCGAGCTGGTACACCGAGGCGTCGCTCGTGCTCGACCTCGACGGCAACCCGCGGCCCGTCGTCTCGCGCGAGGACCGGAGCGAGATGGCCGTGACCATCGGGGCCGACGGCTTCTCGTACACCCGTGCGGGGGACGAGGACGACGCCCTGCCCGCCTGGAAACAGGGCGAGTACAAGCTCGGCGAGCAGCTCTAGGGCCCGGCCATGCTGACAACGGAGCAGATCGAGCAGCTCGCGGCGGAGCTCGCGGAGGCCGACCGGACGCACGGCGTCATCCCGCGCATCACCGCCCGCTTCCCCGATGCGACCGTCGACGACGCCTACGCGATCCAGCGCATCTGGCGCGACTCGCAGGCCGCCGCCGGACGCCGCCTGGTCGGCCGGAAGATCGGGCTGACGTCCAAGGCGATGCAACAGGCGACGGGCATCTCCGAGCCCGACTACGGGGTCATGTTCGACGACACCGTGTGGGAGTCGGGTGCGACGATCCCGGCCGCGCTGTTCTCGAACGTCCGCATCGAGGTCGAGCTCGCCTTCGTGCTGAGGGACGCCCTCAAGGGGCCGGGCTGCACGCTGTTCGACGTGCTGCGGGCGACCGAGTACGTCACCCCCGCCCTGGAGGTGCTCAACTCGCACATCGAGCTGGAGGGGCGGACCATCGTCGACACGATCAGCGACAACGCCGCCTACGGCGGGATGGTGCTCGGCGGACGTCCGATGCGACCGGACGACATCGACCTGCGGTGGGTGGGCGCGATGCTGCACCGCAACGAGCAGATCGAGGAGACCGGCGTCTCGGGAGGCGTGCTGGGCCACCCCGCTGCCGGCGTCGGCTGGCTCGCCGACAAGCTGCATCAGCACGGCGACCGCCTCGAGGCCGGCGAGATCATCCTCGCCGGGTCGTTCACGCGTCCCGTGTGGGTCACCGCGGGCGACAGCATCCTGTGCGACTACGGACGGATGGGGACAATCGCATGCCGCTTCGTCTAGCTCCCACACTCCGCGACGCGATCGCCGGAGCGGACCGCGCGCTGTTCGGGGGCTGGGTGTGCTCCGACTCTCCCGTGCTCGCCGAGATCATGGCCGGCTCCGGGCTCGACTGGATCATGATCGACATGGAGCACGCGCCGGTCGGGCTGGGCGACGTGCAGACCCTGCTGCAGGCGACGGCCGCCTACCCCGTCACGACGATCGTGCGCGTGCCGGCGAACGACGCGGTCTGGATCAAGCAGGTGCTCGACCTCGGCGCGCAGACCGTGATGGTGCCCATGGTCTCGACGGCCGCGGAGGCCGAGGCCGCCGTCGCCCACGCGTCCTATCCGCCTCGGGGGCACCGCGGAGTCGGCAACGCGCTCGCCCGCTCCGGCAGGTGGAACCGCGTCGACGACTACCTCGCGACGGCGGCGCAGCACACCTCCGTGATCGTGCAGGTCGAGACGTCGGAGGGAGTCGAGAACGCCGAGGCGATCGCCGCCACCCCGGGGGTCGACGGCGTCTTCGTCGGGCCGAGCGACCTGGCGGCGTCGATGGGCCTCATCGGACAGCAGACGCACCCGGACGTCGTGGCCGCGGTCGAGCGCGCGTTCGCCGCCGTCAGCGCGGCGGGCAAGCCCGTCGGCGTGAACGCGTTCGCGGAGTCCGCCGCGCGCGGCTACGTCGACTCGGGCGCGCGCTTCGTGCTCGTCGGCGCCGACGTCGCCCTGGCCGCGCGCGGCGCCGAGCGCCTTGCCGCGACCTACATCCCCGCCGACACCGGTCGGAGCACGTCGCGCTGATGTCCTGGCCCGCCCGCCGTCAGCGGGCGGACCAGGATGCTCTGAGGGCGTCGGCGACCTGATCCACGGTCACGCCCTCCGCCTCCGCGATCTCGACGAGGTCCCGCACGCGGCGCACGATCGACGCGGGCAGCACGGCGGCCGACGGCGCCACCCGCGTGCCCGCCGCGGTCCGCGTGACCACGAGGCCGTCCTGCTCGAGCATCCGGTACGCCTTCGCCGCCGTCCCCGGGGCGACCGCGAGATCGGCGGCCGTCTGCCGCACGGTCGGCAGCCGCTCCCCCGCTCCCAGCCGCCCGGTCACGATCAGCCCCCGGAAGCGGCGGTAGATCTCGTCCGGAGTCACCCCGCGAGCTCCCGCTCCCGCTCGAACACGTGCTCGAGCGACCCCACCATCACGGCGAAGAGGGCGAGGAAGCCCAGCACCTCCGCGACGGGCGCGAGCCATCCTCCGATCGCGGCGAGCTCGGCGTACCGCCAGGACGCCTCGTAGATGCCCTGGCCGTCGATCTCGAGCGACGTGGTCCTGGCGTGCGAGACGAATCGCAACGCGCCGCCGAGCGTGAGCATCGCCGCGCCCCCGACGACGGCGGTCGCCGCCCGGGCGATCGACTCGCGCGAGCGGCGCTCCGCCGCGACCGTCTCGGGATCCCGGTAGGGGCGCGCGGCGTTGCCGCGCAGCACCGCGATCCCCGCCACGAGCAGGACCGCGAGGCAGATGAGCACGGGAACGCCGTACGCCCACCCGTAGAACCACGGCCGCAGCGGATCGATGTCCTCGTTCGGGATCGGGATCTCGACGTGGACGTACCTGCCGTCCGCATCCGGCGTCGACTGGAGCCCGGAGGCGACCGTCACGGCGACGAGCGTCGCGACCGCTGCGGCGGCGGCGAGGCGCTCGGCACGTCGACCGAACGTCAGCCAGGTGCGACGCGTGGTCGGCATGACCGGCGGCGCGCCCGGGCGGCGTCCGGGCAGCAGAAGCCGCATCACGACGAGCACCGCCGTTCCCGCGAGCAGGGGCATCGCGCACCGCCACCAGCTCACGGTCTGGGCGTCCACCTCCAGCAGGCGCCCTCCGACGATGTCCGTGCCGAGGTGCAGCACGATCACCGCGGCGGCGCCGAAGGCGGCGTCCGCGTGCGCCGGCCTGTCGGCCGTCAGCGCCGGGGCCACGCGCCGTTCCCGCCGGAACAGCAGCACCGCGTTGCCCACCGCGAGCGCGACGACCAGGCTCACGACGGGCGTGGCCGGGATCAGCGAGAGCCAGTCGACGAGGGTGAGCTGGGCGAGTCGTTCCATGCGTTCTCCGTCCTGCCGCGACGCATCTCAGCGAATTGTGTCACACAGATGGCACAAGAGTCGCCCGGCGCCGTCACAGCGGCCGAGGCACGCGGTCAGGCTGTGGGCTCCGCGACGGCGCGAGAGCGCGGGACCGCGAACGCCAGGCCGAACATGGCCACGGCGCAGATCGCGGAGGCGAGGAACACGGCACCGGACGAGGCGATCACCGTCGACGGGTCGCGCTCGTCGCCTCCGAGCTGCGCGATGATCCCGTTCGACAGCGCTCCGAGGGCCCCCGCCAGCACCGCCTGACCGATGGAGCGCGAGAACATCAGGGCGCCCGACGCGACGCCTCGCTCCTCCCACGCCACGCTCGACTGCACGGCGACGAGGGAGGGCACCGCCGTGAACCCGAAGCCGAGCCCGGCGACGAACAGGACCCCGGCGACCACCCAGATGCTGGGCCATGCCGACAGCGCCGCGACCGCGGCCGCCGCCGCCAGCACGAGCGCGGTGCCGGCGATGATCACCGGCCGGAAGCCGAAGCGCAGGTACAGCCGCCCCGACACCGCCGCGGCGACGGGCCAGCCGAGGGTCAGCGTCGCGAGCGCGAGACCCGCCAGCAGGGGCGTCGCCCCGACGCTGCCCTCCAGGTACGCCGGGATGCACGCCGTGTACCCGATCAGCACGCCGCCGAGCAGCAGGTTGAGCACGCTGGTCGACGCCACCACCGGCCGCGTGAAGATCCACAGCGGCAGGATGGGCTCGGCAGCGCGTCGCTCGACGAGCACGAACAGCAGGATCAGCACCGCGCCGCCGCTCAGCACGCCGATGGAGATCGCCGAGTCCCACGCCCACGCGACACCGCCCTCGAGCACGCCGAGCAGCAGCAGCGTCAGCCCCGACGTCAGCAGCGCGGCGCCCGCCCAGTCGATCCGGTGCCGGCGGCGCTCGTGACTCTCGCGGTAGTTGCGCGCGAGCAGCCAGTAAGCGAGCAGGCACAGCGGGATGTTGATGAGGAAGATCCAGCGCCAGATGTCGAGCTGTGAGAACAGGCCGCCGAGCGTCGGGCCGACCACCGACGACACTCCCCACACGCTCGCGAGATAGCCCTGCACGCGGGCGCGCTCCTCGACGGAGTAGATGTCGCCGACGATGACGACGGTCATCGGCATGATGGCGCCGGCGCCGATGCCCTGCACCGCCCGGAAGACGATGAGCGACGGCATGTCCCAGGCCACCCCGCACAGCAGCGAGCCGATCAGGAACACGGCGATGCCGAAGAGCAGCACCGGCTTGCGTCCCAGCTGGTCGGCGAGCTTGGAGTAGACGGGCGTGAGCACCGCCTGCGCGAGCAGGTAGATGGAGAACAGCCACGGGAAGGCGGCGTACCCGCCGATGTCGGCGACGATCGACGGCACGGCGGTGGCGACGACCGTGGAGTCGATAGCCACGAGACCCGTCGACACCATGACGGACAGCAGAATGGGCCCCCGCTCACTGCGGAGGCCCACAGCTGCGGGGGTGGAGCTCATCGGATCATCCTCCCACCGTCTGGAGGGCCGGGATCCGCGCGGCGCAACCCAGCCGCCGCGGGCGGGCGCGGGGCCCGCCATTAGGATCTTCGGCATGGGAACGCGCCGGTACAACTCGCCGGCCCGCGAGGAGGCGTCGGCACGGACCCGACGCCGGATCGTCACCGCGGCGGCCCGCCTCTTCGCGCGGGACGGGTACAGCGGCACCACCATCGCCGCCATCGCCGCCGAGGCGGGTGTCTCGGCGCAGAGCGTCCACCTCGCCGGCGCGAAGAGATCTCTGCTCATGGCGGCGTTCGAGCTCACCCTCGCCGGTGACGAGGGCACCCATCCGCTGCACGAGCGTCCCGCCCTGACGGCAATCATGGCGCTGCCTGCGGACGACGCCCTCGACGCGTACGTCTCGTTCCTGGCCCAGGCGAACGCCCGCACCGCCGGCATCCACCGGGCGCTGTACGACGCAGCGCGCACGGACGACGCCGTCGCGGCGCTGGTGGCGGATCTCGACCGGCGTCGTCACGAGGACATCCGGGCCGCCGTCGTCTGGGCGCAGTCGCGCGGGCTGCTGCGAGGCGAGGTCGACGCGGACGAGCGCACCGACGTGCTGACCTACCTGGTCTCGCCCGACACCTACCGCTTCTTCACGGGCGACCTGGGCTGGGACGACGAACGGTATCGATCCTGGCTGCGCGACGCGATCGAGCGCCTCGTCTTCGCCGACACGTCGTCGCGGGCCGGCTAGAGCCCGCGACGCGTCTCGGGCTCAGCCCGCGCGGACGACGGCGCCCTCGAGCTCGGCCTCGATGAGGGCGAGCGTGTCGTACTCGGCGATCGCCTCCGCCATCCGTCCGGCCGCCGTGCGGAAGGATGCCTCGGACAGCACCCGCTGCACCGCGGATCGCAGCGCCTCCGGCGACGGGGTTCCGGTGCGCAGGTCGATGCCGGCTCCGGACCACGCCACGCGGGCCGCGACCTCGGGCTTGTCCTCGGAGTCTCCAGCCACCACCATCGGCACGCCGTCGCGCAGCGCCTGCTGAACCCCGCCGTAGCCGCCGTTCGTGACGTAGACCGAGGTGAGCGGCATCAGCCGGTCGTACGGCAGGTACTCGGCGACCCGCGCGTTCTCGGGCACCTCTCCCTGCAGCACACTCGGATCGAGGCCGCCGAGCGTGACGACGACGAGGACGTCCAGCCGCTCGAGCGCACGCAGCGTCGGCCGGATCAGCCGGTCGAGGTCGTGGTTGTCGATCGTCCCCTGCGTGACGTGGACGACGGGACGCCCCGCCTGCAGGTCGGGCCACCAGCTCGGCAGCGCCGCCGACGACGGCTGTGGAGGGATGGGACCGACGAACGTCGTGTTGGGCGCGAGATCGCTGCGCGGATACTCGAACGCCCTCGCGCCGAGGTGCAGGAACCTGTCGTAGGCGCCCGAGATGTCCATGACGAACAGACCGGAGTCGCGCGCCCCCAGCTCGGCGAGGATCCGGTCTCCGAGCTGCTGGGTCTGGCGGAACAGCACGCGCCGGGCCACCAGGCCGAGCAGGCGGTTGCGCACGCGCCCGAGCGGGGACGAGGACGGCGGCAGCGCCGTTCCCGCCGGCGCCACGTCTCGGCTCGACTGCGTCAGCGGCGTCACGCCGAGTGCGAGCACGGGCGGCCGCGGCGCACCGCCGAGCAGCAGCGGCGCGACGCCGGCGAAGGCACCGTCGACCAGGATCGCCGCGGGTGACTCGGCGGCGACGATCTCGCGTACTGCGCGGTGCTGATCGGGGATCGGCTTCACGAAGATCGTCTGGATGTCGTACTGCGCACGCGCGATGCCGCGGTAGCGGTCGCGCTCGGGCAGATAGCTGTCGACGTCTCGGTCGTCGAAGTCGGCGATCCCCTCGAGAGCGCGGAACTCGGCGCCGGTCGCGGCGACGCGCTCGGCGAACCGCGTGCCCGTGAGGAAGACCACCCGATGCCCGCGCGACACCAGGTGGCGGGCCGCCTCCAGCATCGGGCCGACGTGGCCGTGCACCGGCGTGCTGCAGACGAGGTAGGTGGACATCGATTTAGTTATAGCACGGCTATAGCAAATGCGCGGGGACGCGCCGCATCCGGCGGAGACCCCGACGCACGCCGCTCAGGCGGAGGAGAACGACGCCCTGGCGAGACGCTCCGACACTTCCCAGACGCGGCCCGCCTCCTCCGCGCTGCGCAGCGGCGCGTAGAGCGTCTGCTCGGAGGGCGCTCCACCCATGTTGCGGAGGCCTCCCGGACCGTAGAACGCCCCGCCGCGCGACGCGGGATCCGTCGCCGCCATCAGCGCCGGCAGGCCCGCCGAGTCGACCGTGCCCGCTATCCCCAGGCGCGACAGCACGCGAATGAGGCGTACGCCCGCGGTGTCGCCGCTGCGCCCGACCTCGGGCCGCGCCGCCAGCAGGCTGGTCGGGGCGATGCCCGGGTGCGAGACGTTGCTCGTGATGCCCCACCCATGCGCGGCGCTGCGGCGTTCGAGCTCGAGCGCGAACAGGCCGAACGCGATCTTCGACTGGCGGTAGGCGGCCATCCCGTCGTACCGGCGCTCCCACTGCAGGTCGTCCCAGTTGATCCTGCCGTTCTCGGCGGCGACGCTCAGCTGCGACGTGACGCGCGCGCGACCCGCGCGCAGCAGCGGCAGCAGGTGCGCGACGAGCGCCACGTGGCCCAGGTGATTCGTACCGAGCTGCAGCTCGAACCCGTCGGCGGTGGTCTGGCGCGTGGGCGGCGTCATCACTCCGGCGTTGTTGATGAGGAGGTGGAGCGGCTCGCCCTCCGCGCGCAGCGCCTCGCCCAGGGCGCCGATCGACGCCAGCGACGAGAGGTCCATGCTGTGCAGCGACGCGCGAGCCCCGGGCACCTCCGCACGGATGGTCGCGAGCGCCCGCTCCCCCTTCGCCGGATTGCGGACGGGCAGCACGAGCTCGGCGCCGGCCGCGGCGAGCCGCGTCGCGATGCGCAGGCCCATGCCGTCGCTGGCCCCGGTGACGAGCGCACGCCTGCCGGCGAGGTCGGGGACGGTGATGTCGATGGGACGACGGGGCATGGGGTCTCCTTCGGGAGGTGGTCGGTGAGTCGAGCCTCCGGCAGCGGCCGGGCGCCATCCAGGGCCCGTCGATCCACTGCTCACCCGACCACCCCTGCATCCGCCCTTCGGCGCCGAAGGGCGGATCGGCGATCCGTGGCAGGCGCCGACTCCGGCCGGTAGAAACGGATGATGATCGATCGCACCGGCCTGGCCGAGTTCCTGCGCAACCGCCGCGAGGCGCTGCAGCCAGAGGACGTCGGCCTGCCGCGTGGCGCGCGGCGGCGCACGGCAGGCCTGCGGCGTGAGGAGGTCGCGGTGCTGTGTCACATGTCGACGGACTACTACGCACGGCTCGAGCGCGGCACGGGACCGCATCCGTCGCCGCAGATGCTCGCGTCGATCGCGCAGGGCGTGCACCTCTCCCTCGACGAGCGCGACCACCTCTACCGCCTGGCCGGGCACCATCCGCCCACGCGCGGACCGTCGAGCGAGCACGTCAGCCCGGGGCTGCTGCGGGTGCTCGACAGGCTCACCGACACCCCGGCGGAGATCGTCACCGAGCTGGGCGAGACGTTGCGGCAGACGCCGCTCGGCGCCGCGCTCATGGGCGACGCGACCACGAGGTCCGGCCCCGATCGCAGCCTCGGCTACCGCTGGTTCACCGACCCCGCCGCGCGGGAGCTGTATGCGCCGGAGGAGCACGCGTTCCTCACGCGCCTCTACGCCTCGGGGCTGCGCGAGCTCGCGACGCTGCGCGGCCCCGGATCGCGGGCGACGCAGCTCGCCACCCTGCTGCTCGATCGCAGCCCGGAGTTCCGGGAGGCGTGGGACGCGCACGAGGTGGGCCTGCGCCCGCGAGACGTGAAGCACTTCGTGCACCCGCAGATCGGAGCGCTCGAGCTGACGTGCCAGCGCCTGCTCGATCCCGACCAGTCGCACTCGCTCATGGTCTACACCGCCGTTCCCGGGTCGGAGAGCGCCGAGAAGCTGCGGCTGCTGGCGGTGATCGGCGCCGGCGTCTGACCTTCGCGAGTGCCATCTGGCACGCGCGACCCGGCGCGGAGTGCCAGATGGCACTCGCGGGCGCTACAGACGCACCACCTCGGTGACGCGCACCACGGCGGCGCCCGCCTCGTCGGAGGCGGCGAGGTCGACCTCGGCCCGGATGCGCCAGTCGTGGTCGCCGGCCGGGTCGTCGATGACCTGCTCGACGCTCCACGCCTCGCGGCCCTCGACGATGCGGCACAGCGCCGGCGACCGGGCGGCCCCCGAGATGCCGATGGACTCGTGCTCGCGGTAGTAGGCGTCGAGCGCATCCGACCAGCCGGCGTCCGGATCCAGCTCGATCAGCTCGTCATCGGCCTCGCGCGCGGCGAGCTGCACGCGGCGGAACATCTCGTTGCGCACCAGCACGGTGAACGCGCGCCGGTTCTGCACGAGCGACGGCGGCGCCGGCGGCACGACCGTCTCGTCGGAGCCGTGCGCGTCGGCGCCGGAGACGAGCGCCTCCCACTCGTCGACGAGGCTCGAGTCGACCTGACGCACGAGCTCGCCGAGCCAGGCGATGATGTCGAGCAGCTCCTCGGTGCGCGCCTCGGCGGGGACGGTCTGCCGGATCGCGCGATAGGCGTCGCTGAGGTAACGCAGCACGAGTCCCTCGCTGCGGCCCAGCTGGTACCAGTTCGTGAACTCGGCGAAGCTCATCGCCCGCTCGAACATGTCGCGCACCACCGACTTGGGCCGCAGCTCGAAGTCGCGCACCCATGGCTGGGACGTGGCGAACACCTCGAACGCCTGGGCGAGCAGGTCGGCGAGCGGCCGCTCGTACGTCACGTCCTCGAGGAGGGCCATCCGCTCCTCGTACTCGATGCCCTCCCGCTTCATGGCGCCGACGGCCTCGCCGCGGGCCTTGAACTCCTGCTGGCTCAGGATCGCGCGGGGGTCGTCGAGCGTCGCCTCGATGACGCTGACGACGTCGAGCGCGTAGTGCCCCGTGCCGGCGGCGCCCGGCCCGTCCTCCGGGTCGAGCATCTCGATGGCGGCGAGCGCGAACGGCGACAGCGGCTGGTTCAGGGCGAAGTTCGGCTGCAGCTCGACGACGAGGCGGATGGATCCGTCGGGGGCGACCTCGACGATCCCGGCGTCGCGGAGCGTGCGGAAGATCGCCAGCGCGCGGCGCGCGAGGGCGTACTTGCGCGGGCGGGGCTCGTGGTTGTCGAACACCAGCGCGCGCAGGTGCCCGAAGACGTCGCCGCCGCGCCCGATGACGTTGATGATCATCGCCGACGTGATCTGCAGCTGCGGGGTGAGCGGCTCCGGCTCGGCGTCGACGAGCTTGTCGAACGTCGCCTCGCTCCACGACACGAAGCCGGCGGGCGCCTTCTTGCGCTGCACCTTCTTGAGCTTCTTGGGGTCGTCGCCGGCCTTCTTCAGCGCCTGCTCGTTCTCGATCTCGTGGTCGGGCGCCATCACCACCACGTTGCCGTAGGGGTCGTAGCCCGCTCGCCCCGCGCGGCCGGCGATCTGGTGGAACTCGCGGGCCGAGAGGCGCCGCATCCGCGTGCCGTCGTACTTGGACAGGGCCGAGATCAGCACCGTGCGGATCGGCACGTTGATGCCGACGCCGAGCGTGTCGGTGCCGCAGATCACCCGCAGCAGCCCGCGCTGGGCGAGCGTCTCGACCAGCCTCCGGTAACGCGGCAGCATGCCGGCGTGGTGCACGCCGATGCCGGCGCGGACGAGGCGCGACAGCGTGCGTCCGAAAGCGGTCGTGAAGCGGAACCCGCCGATGGCCTCCGCGATGGCGTCGCGCTGCTCGCGGCTGGCGACCTTGACGTTCGAGAGCGCCTGCGCGCGCTCCATGGCCGCCGCCTGCGAGAAGTGGACGATGTAGATCGGCGTCTCGCCCTCCTCGAGCAGCGCCTCGACGAGCTCGTGCGCCGCCCTGCGCTCGTAGGTGTGGTGCAGGGGCACGGGCCTCTCGGCACCGGCGACGAGCACGGTCTCGCGGCCGACTCCCGCGGCGAGGCTGCGTCGGCGCAGGTCGGCCTCGATCTCGGCGGTGTCGCCGAGCGTGGCCGACATCAGCAGGAACTGCGCGCGCGGCAGGAGCAGCAGGGGAACCTGCCATGCCCAGCCGCGGTCCGCGTCGCCGTAGTAGTGGAACTCGTCCATCACGACCTGGTCGACGTCGGCGTCGGCGCCGTGTCGCAGGGCGAGGTTCGCGAGGATCTCGGCGGTGCAGCAGACGATCGGGGCGTCGGGGTTGACCGACGAGTCGCCCGTGACCATTCCGACGTTCTCCGCGCCGAAGACCTCGACGAGGGAGAAGAACTTCTCGCTCACGAGCGCCTTGATGGGCGCCGTGTAGTACGTACGCCTGCCTGCGGCGAGCGCGACGGCGTGCGCGGCGATCGCGACGAGCGACTTTCCGGTCCCCGTCGGCGTCGCCAGGATCACGTTGGCGCCCGAGACGAGCTCCATCACCGCCTCGTCCTGGGCCGGGTACAGGGTGAGCCCCTTCTCCCCCGCCCACGTCACGAACGCGTCGTAGAGGGCGTCGGCATCCGAGCCGGTCGCGCGGACGGCGTCGAGCAGGGTGTCAGGCATCCGTTCGAGTCTGCCTCATCGGGGCGGGCACGCCGTCCGGCGTTCGCGGTCTGCGCAACCCCCTGTTCCGGGTCGACCGGCACCCGTAGCGTCTTGGTCATGGACATCGCACGAGCCGAGAAGCCGTCGGCACTGCGTCAGGTCGTGGCGGGCGTGGTGCTGCTCGCGGCGGTGGCCGTGATCGCCCTCGTCGGCTCGCTCGCCACGATCGACAACGTCGAGGGCTGGTACGCCGGTGCGCAGAAGGCTCCGTGGAACCCTCCGAACGGCGTCTTCGGGCCGGTGTGGTCCGTGCTGTACGCCGGCATCGCCGCGGCGGGGTTCCTGGTGTGGCGCGCGGGGTTCGCGGGGCGGGGCGCCCCGAACACCGCGCGGGCGTGGCTGACGGTCTACATCGTGCAGCTGGCGCTGAACTCGGCGTGGACGCCGGCGTTCTTCGGCGGATACCCGCTGCTGGGTGAGGCGGCGTGGTGGCTTGCGGCCGCGATCATCCTGCTTCTGCTGGTCGCGGTCGTGTGGCTCGCGGCTACCGCGTGGCGCCGCAGTCGCGTGGCGTCGATCGTGATGGCCGTGTACGCGCTGTGGGTGGCGTTCGCGTCGACCCTGAACATCGCCATCATCGCGCTGAACTGATCTCGGCGCAGGAATGGGACGCGGGGCCCCCGAGTTGACCCCGAGACAGACGACGAGAGGACGAACGATGAAGGTGTTCCAGATCGGTGCCGCGGGCGGCATCGGACGGCGGCTCTCCGCTCTGCTGACAGAGCGCGGCGACGAGGTGACGGGCATGCATCGCGACCCGGCCCAGGCCGAGACGATCTCGGCGACCGGAGCGCGGCCCGTGACCGGCGATCTCATCTCCGACGACGTCGAGACCCTGGCCGACCGGCTGCGCGGGCACGACGCCGTGGTGTTCTCGGCGGGAGCGCATGGCACGGGCGCCGACAAGACCTCGGCCATCGACGGCGACGGGCTCGTCAAGTCGGCCGAGGCCGCAGCACGTGCGGGCATCTCGCGCTTCGTGCTCGTGTCGGTCATCCCGGACGCCGGGCGCGGCGGCGAGCTCGGCGAGGGTTTCGAGCACTACATGCGCGTGAAGAAGGCCGCCGACGTGCACCTCGCGGGCACCGATCTCGACTGGATCATCGTCCGCCCCGGCACGCTTCGGGACGAGCCGGGCGACGGGTCGGTGACGGCCGGGCCGGCGATCGACTACGGCGACGTCCGCCGGGACAACGTGGCGGCGTTCATCGCCGAGGCGCTTCACACCCCCGCCTTCAGGCGCGAGATCGTCGAGCTGACGGACGGGCCGACGCCCGTGGCGGAGGCCGTCGCGCGTCTCACGCGCTGACCGAGGGGCTGCGTCCGGGCACGGGGCCGGTGCGGGTCGTGTGGCCTGCACCGGCCCCGGCCGTCAGCCGGCGCGACGACGCCGCAGGGCGCTTCCGCCGAGGAAGAGTGCGCCCGCGCCGAGCAGGGCGGCGGCGGCAAGCAGCGGAGTGCTCGTGTCGGCACCGGTGGCGGCGAGCCCAGACGGCTCAGCCGCCGCGAGCTCGAACGTGGTGACCGCGGTCCACCCGCTGATCTCTCCGGTCAACTGCAGCGTGTGCGTCCCGGCACCGAGAGCGGCCGGGATCTCGACCTCGCCGCTGACGACCCCCGCGGCGTCCGCCTGGAACCAGCCGCCGAAGACCGGGGTCGAGAAGAAGGTCAGGTGGACGTTCTCGAAGGGCAGGAAGCCCGCGGCCCGGAACGAGATGACCCGCGTCGCGGAGATCTCGTCGTCGGACGATACGGCCGCCACCGCGTCGGGCGAGGGATCGGGCTCGGCCGGCAGCTGCGGCGACGTCGTGGGCAGTGGCGTCGGACCATCCGGCACGATCGGTCCGGCCGGGGTCTGCGGGCCAGTTTGCCCCGGGGCCGTCGGGCTCGATCCCGGGTCGGTCGGCACCGGGCTCGTCGTGGGGGACGGGGACGACGACTCGGGCGGCGCAGACGCCGTCGGGCCGGGCGTAGGCGCTGCCGTCGGCTCCGGCGTCGGCTCTCCCGTCGGGTCCGGCGTCGGCTCTCCCGTCGGGCCCGGGGTCGGCGCGACCGTGGGCTCCGGAGAAGGCTCGCCGGGCGGAGAGGTCGGCGCCGCGGTCGGCGTGGGCGTCGGACCGGGCTCGACCGGCGGGGTCGTCGGCTCAGGCGAGGGAGTGGGCGTCGCCGTGGGGGTCGGGGTCGGCGAGGGAGTGGGCGTCGCCGTGAGAGTCGGTGTCGGCGAGGGAGTCGGCGTCGCCGTGGGAGTCGGTGTCGGTGTCACAAGCGATGTGTTGCTCACCTCGTACGAGATGTCCGAGAACAGGTAGCCGTATCCGAGGGTGTCGGGCGCGACCGGCACCGACACATAGCCGCGACCGTCATCGCTCGGCACGCTGGCGCCGTACTTGAAAGAGATCTCGTCGACCGTGTGATCGTTCCCCGTTCCCACCAAGCGCGTGTAGTGCTCCCACGTCGTGACCCCGGACCCCGCGGAGACGAGCTCGTCGTCGACGTACACGTCGTAGCTGTCGCTCGCATCGGCGCGATACACGGTCACGATGCGGATGTCGTGAGGCACGGACGGGTCGACGGTCGTGAACACCGTCGAGACCCAGTCAGCATTGGCTGCGCTCGTCGCCTCCTCCGGCACCCAGAACGATCCGATCTCCAGCCCGTCTTCGCCGTGGTGCAGGTTGAGGACGCCACCGTACCGGGAGGCCGAGTCGATGTTGACGTCCACGCTGAGACCAGGCTGTAGCCCTCCGCTCGCCGAGGCGACGGTGAAGCTCGTCTCGAAGGTGTTCCACGCCGCGCCGCTCTCCGGCTCGCCTGCCGCCTCGATGTTCGGGCTGTGGAGGTAACGGTTGCGAGCGGGCGCCTGTCCGTTCGAGACGCGCAGGCTGCGCCCGTCGCCGAGGCCGGACTGGGGGAACTCACTGTTTTCGACCAGCGCGTAGTCCCAGTCACCGCCACCGCCGGACCAACTGTCGGCGGCGGCCGCCTCGGCGGGCTGGCCGTCGGGGCTGTGCTGCCCGAGCGCGTATCCCTCCGCCCCGAAGTCGATGGAGTGGGAGGTCGCTGCGCTTGCGGGCTGCGCCGCGATCAGCACGAGGGTGGCGCCCATCGCGAGAGCAGCGGCGGAAGCGGCGAGGCGCGTGCGGACTCCGGGCAGGGAAGGGACGAAAGACACGGTGGGGGCTCCGTTCGACTGGGCGGCCGAGAGGGGGGTGGTGGCCGCGTCTCCAGATGTGCCGAGGCTAGGGATCTCCTATGAGCGCGTCAACGGAGCGCAGTCCGGAATATCGCTATCCCTTCAGCAGCTTGCTCGCCGCGGCGCCGGTCACACGTTCTGCGGGAAGCCGAGGTTGATGCCGCCGTGGCTCGGGTCGAGCCAGCGTGAGGTGACGGCCTTCTCGCGCGTGAAGAAGTGGAAGCCCTGCCGCCCGTACGCCTTCGTGTCGCCGAACGCCGACGTCTTCCAGCCGCCGAAGGAGTGATAGGCGACCGGGACGGGGATCGGCACGTTGATGCCGATCATCCCCACCTCCACGTCGACCTGGAACCGCCGGGCAGCACCACCGTCATTCGTGAAGATCGCGGTGCCGTTGCCGAAGGCGCCGGCGTTGATCAGCGCCACGCCCTCGTCGTAGCTCGCCACGCGAACGACCGACAGCACGGGGCCGAAGATCTCCTCCGTGTACACGCGCGAGGTCGTCGCGACGCGGTCGATGAGGGTCGGGCCGAGCCAGAAGCCGCCCGGCTCCCCGTCCGGTACCACTCCCCGCCCGTCGACGACCACCTCGGCGCCGTCTGCGAGGGCGACGTCGATGTACGAGGCCACCTTGTCGCGATGCTCGCGGGTGACGAGCGGCCCCATGTCGCAGCCGCGGCGGCCGTCGCCGATCCGCAGGCCCCGCATCCGCTCCGTGACCTTCGCGATCAGCTCGTCGGCGACGGGCTCGACCGCGACGATCACGGAGATCGCCATGCAGCGCTCGCCCGCCGAGCCGAAGCCGGCGTTGACGGCGCTGTCGGCCACCAGGTCGAGGTCGGCGTCCGGCAGCACCAGCATGTGGTTCTTCGCTCCGCCGAGGGCCTGCACCCGCTTGCCGTGATGCGCGGCCGTCTCGTAGACGTAGCGCGCGATCGGCGTCGAGCCGACGAACGAGATCGAGTCGACCTCCGGGTGCGCCAGCAGTGCGTCCACCGCGACCTTGTCTCCGTGGACCACGTTGAAGACGCCCGAGGGCAGGCCGGCCTCCTTCAGCAGCGCAGCGAGCCAGAGCGCCGCCGACGGATCCTTCTCCGACGGCTTGAGCACGACCGTGTCGCCCGATGCGAGGGCGATCGGGAAGAACCACATCGGCACCATCGCCGGGAAGTTGAAGGGCGAGATGATGGCCGCGACGCCGATCGGCTGACGGAACGAGAAGACGTCGACGCCGGTCGACGCGTTCACCGAGTAGTCGCCCTTGAGGGCCTCCGCGAAGCCGATCGCGAACTCGAGCACCTCCTGGCCCCGCGCGATCTCCCCGGCGGCGTCCGAGAGCACCTTGCCGTGCTCCGACGTGATGATCTCGGCGAGTTCGGGCTTGCGCGCCTCGAGCAGTTCACGGAAGCGGAAGAGGATCGCCTGCCGACGCGCGATGGAGAGGGCCCGCCACGCGGGGAACGCGGCCCGGGCGGCGGCGACCGCGGCGTCGACGACGTCCGGCTCGGCCAGCAGCACCTCCTTCGCCTGCTCGCCGGTGGCGGGGTCGTAGACGGGGGCGACGCGCGCGTCGGGGACGTCGACGGTCTCGTCGGCGATCCAGTGGGCGATGCGGATGGTCATGCGGGTTCTCCCTCGCTGAGGCGGGCGGGCGGGCGTGGACCAGCCGGGTCAGTCCATGACGACGACGGCGCGGCCGGTGATCTGACCGGCCGCGAGGGCGCGGTACGCCGCGTCGGCGTCGTCGAGGCGATAGCGGCGGGTGACGAGGCCGTCGACGTCGAACCCTCCGGCGGCCGCCAGCGCGACGGTGGCGGGAAGGTCTTCGCGCGTGCGGGCGCCGAACGAGCCGGTGAGCGTGTAGCCGCGGCGCACGAGGGGCGTGATCTCGATCGCGGCGGTCGCCCGTCCGGCGGCGATGCCGATCGCGACCATGCGGCCCCCGTCGGCGAGGGTCGCCACCGCCTGCTCGAAGGTCGCGGGGCGCCCGAGCGCCTCGAAGGCGACGTCGACGCCGCGCCCGCCGGTCAGCTCGCGCACCCGCGCGACGGCGTCCTCGGCGAGCGAGTCGACCGTGTGCGTGGCGCCGAGCGCGCGCGCCGCGTCGAGCTTGTCGGCGGCGACGTCGATCGCGATCACCGGGTCGGCCCGGGCCGCGCGCGCGACCTGGATCACTCCGCTGCCGACGCCGCCCACCGCGACGACCGCGACGGACTCGCCGGGCTCGACGCGGCCGGCGTGATGGACCGCGCCGTAGGCGGTGAAGGCCGCGCAGCCGAGCACCGCGGCGGCGACGGGGTCCAGTCCGTCCGGCAGCTCCGTGAGAGCCGTCAGCGGCACCACGCAGTACTCGGCGAGCCCGCCCATCGAGTACATCGCGAGGAACGAGCCGTCGGGCATCCGGAGTCGGCTCTCGCCGTCGTACAGCGTGCCGTTCAGTCTGTTCTGGCCGAAGAAGTTCGCGCACATGTCGTCGCGGCCGCGCGCGCAGAACTCGCATTCCCCGCACGGCATGATGAACGCCCCGACCACCTCGTCGCCCTCGGTGAGGCCTCGCGCGTCGGAGGTGCCCTCGCCGATCGCCACGATGGTGCCGCTGATCTCGTGTCCGAGGACCGCCGGGCGGGGGAAGCCGACCTCGCTCTTGATGATGTGCAGGTCGGTGTGGCAGACGCCGCAGGCCCGCACCCTCACGAGCGCCTCGCCCGCCTTCGGCGTGGGCACCGGGATCTGCAGGAGCTCCAGCTCGGCCTCGTCGCCGCGCAGCACCGCGGCCTTCATCGTCGGCGCCTTCGTCGTCTCGGCCTTCGTCGTCTCAAGAGGGATGTGGGTCATCGGCTGCGTCCTCTCCGTCGATCACGCGCCTCGAGTCATCCTGTGGGGGCGATCCGGCCCGATCAAGCGCCGTTTCCACAGGGCGAATGGGCGACCTGTCCGAAGAAATCTCGGCCGGGATGTAACGTTCCGCGCGCCCGCGGAAACATAGTGGGTGAGGGGGCTTCGCGCGGAGCCGGCGACAGAGACGGGCGGGCGGTGACGGTGGCGGAGGAATTCAGGGCGCTCTTCTCCGAGAACTGGAGCCTGGTCGTCGCGGTGGCGGAGCAGCGGCTGGGCTCCCGCGCCGACGGCGAGGAGATCGCCGCGGCCGCGTTCCGGATCGCGTGGGAGCGCCGCTCGAAGGGCGAGGAGGTGACCATGCCGTGGCTGTACGGCGTGGTGCGCAACCTCGTCGGGGCGGAGTACCGCCGCCGGAAGCGACAGCACGAGCTCACCGCGAGAGCGGGAGACCACCTCGAGCAGCCCGATCCGGAGACTGAGGATGCGGCGCGCGACGTGCGCGCGCTGGTGGCGCGCCTCCCCGCGCAGCACCGCGAGGTGCTGCGGATGGCCTACTGGGAGGACCTGTCGGCCCAGGAGATCGGCGAGGTGCTGGGTCTCTCGCCGGCGACGGTCCGTGTACGCCTCTATCGGGCCCGGCGGGCCCTGAAGTCCCTGTTGGAGAACGTCACGACCGAGGAGGTGCCCACGAATGTCCGATGACGAGCTCGGCGATCTGATCCGTGCGGCCAGGCCCGGCACGACCAGCCGCCACGACCCCGTCCCCCCGCACGCGTTGAGGGTGCTGGAGGAGATCATGGCCGACGAACGTCCCCACCGCGCCGCGCGGCGCGGCTCCCGCCGCCGACGCCTCGTGCCCCTGATCGGCAGCGGCTTCGCGGTTCTCATGGTGGCGGTCACAGTCGTCGCGCTGTCGCTGTTCAACCACGCTCCCGCCGTCGCCGCAACCCCGCCTCTGCTGCAGGTGACCCCGGTGTCGGGCAGCGCGTCCCAGCTGCTCGCGCAGCTCGGCGACAAGCGCCGCGAGGCGAGCGGGGCCACCAGCACCGCCGTGCGTGGACAGGCGGTGATCCGGTTCACGCAGTGGGCGCTGGCGACGAACATCGGCGAGGACGGCGAGATCGAGTCGTCCCAGGTCGAGCCGACCCTCTGGGAGACCGCCTTCCAGGACGACGGCAGCATCCACAAACGGCTCACCGTCGCCGAGCCGTTCCCCGGCGACAAGACCGAGGAGCTGGCCGAGCCGGGCACGCTGATCGACGAGACTGTGCTCGAGCCGGGCACCGACGAGTACGAGCAGTCCTACCTGCCGCCGGAGCCGCCCACCGACCCCGACGAGGTCGGCGCGTACCTCGCCTCGCTGTGGGCCTACGAGAGCGAGCCGACGCTCGGCGAGTACTTCAACGAGGTCGTGAACATCCTCAACAACCGCATCGTGACCGCGGAGCAGGAGGCGGCGATCCTGACCTTCCTCAGCCGGCACCCCGCGCTGCAGGTCGACGGGCGGACGACGGATCGTCTCGGCAGGCCGGCGCTGGTGTTCCGAGCGACGGACTGGCAGCCGGGGCTGTGGGAGGAGCTGCTGATCGTCTCCCCCGACACCGGGCAGATCCTCGCCGCCGAGACCATCTGGGTGGGCGACGACCGCACCGACATCGCCTCTCCCTCGGTGAGCCAGTACTTCGCGTGGGAGCGCACCGACTGAGCTTCGCGTGGGAGCGCACCGACTGAGGAGTGCGCTCCCGCGCGACGCGCTGCTCGGGGCCGAACCCCTCCGCGGTCGTCTCCGAGGGCGGGCCCCGGGCTCAGTCGACGGCGGTGAGCGTCTTGGCGATGTGACGGTGGAACGCCTTCAGCCACGTCGTCAGGAACTCGACGGTGGAGTCGTCGGAGACGTCGCCGTCCTCCGAGATCAGGCCGGGCGTCGTCTGGATGTAGCCCTCGGGCTGCGCCAGCTCGGGCGAGGCGAGGAACGACAGGATGCTGCGCAGATGCTGCTGCGCGACCGCCGTGCCGACCGCCCCCGGCGACGTGCCGATCACGGCGGAGGGCTTCCCCTGGAACGAGTTCGTGCCCCACGGCCGACTCGACCAGTCGAGCGCGTTCTTCAGCGCACCGGGAACCGAGCGGTTGTACTCCGGCGTCACCAGCAGGATCGCGTCGGACCCCTCGATGGCCGTCTTCAACGCGGTGCCGACCTCGGGATAGTCGTCGTCGTAGTCGTGGTTGTACAGGGGAAGGTCGGCGATCGGGATCTCCGTGAGCGTCAGATCGGCGGCAGGCGCCAGCCGCGACAGCGCGCGGAACAGGTTCCGGTTGATCGACTTCTGCGACAGGCTGCCGACGAGCACTCCGACGTTGTAGGTGGTCACGATGTCGTTCCTTTCGTTCTGAGCTGGAGCGTCCAGCGACGTCAGAATATTCAGCCCGCAGGGGGTGGGGCGCCGAGGTTACCGAATTCGCGCGACGCGGCGGTCTTCGTCTCACCATCCCCGGGCTCACCTGTCAAGCCTTGACCGGTCGACGCCGCGGCGGCATACGGTGGCGGCATGGTCAAGCCCAGCATCGTGTGGTTCCGCGACGACCTGCGTCTGGCGGACAACCCCGCCCTGCGCGCGGCTCTCGACCGGGACGAGCCGGTGATCGGCCTGTACGTCCTCGACGACGAGTCCGACGGGGTGCGGCCGCTCGGCGGCGCCGCGCGGTGGTGGCTGCACGGCTCCCTCGCCTCGCTCGGCGAGCGGCTGCGCGAGCGCGGCTCGGTCCTCGTGCTGCGCCGCGGGCGCGCGGCCGAGATCGTCCCGGCGCTGGTCGACGAGGTCGGCGCCGGCGCCGTCTTCTGGAACCGCCGCTACGGGGGCGCCGAGCGCGACATCGACACGGCCGTGAAGTCGCGGCTGCGCGACGACGGCATCACGGCCGAGTCCTTCGGCGGCTCGCTGCTGCACGAGCCATGGACCGTGCGCACGGGCGGCGACACCCCCTACGCCGTCTTCACGCCGTTCTGGCGGGCGGTGCAGAAACTGCCGGCACCGCGCGCGCCGCTGCCGGAGCCCCGCGAGGTGCCCGGGCCAGGTCGGCATCCTCGGTCGGACGACCTCGACGACTGGCGGCTGCTGCCCACCCGCCCCGACTGGGCCGGCGGACTTCGCGACACCTGGGAGCCCGGCGAGCCGGCGGCCCGCGCACGGCTGCGGGAGTTCCTGCGGGACGACCTCGGCGACTACGACCGCTCGCGCGACGAGCCGTCCGGCGAGGCGACCTCCCGGCTCTCGCCGCGGCTGCGATGGGGCGAGGTCAGCCCGTTCCAGGTGTGGCACGAGGCCGTCGAGCACCGCGGCAGCGGCGCGCACGCCGAGAGCGCGTCGCGGTTCCTCTCGGAGCTCGGCTGGCGCGAGTTCTCGTGGCACACGCTCTTCCACTTCCCCGAGCTCGCGACGAAGAACTGGCGCGGCGAGTTCGACACCTTCCCGTGGCCCAGGTTGCGCCCGTCGCATCTGCGGGCCTGGCAGCAGGGACGCACGGGCGTCGCGCTCGTCGACGCCGGAATGCGGGAGCTGTGGCACACCGGCTATATGCACAATCGCGTGCGCATGGTGACGGCGTCGTTCCTCTCGAAGAACCTGCTCATCGACTGGCGGCGGGGCGAGCAGTGGTTCTGGGACACCCTCGTCGACGCGGACGGGGCGAGCAATCCGTTCAACTGGCAGTGGATCGCCGGCTCCGGCGCCGACGCGGCCCCCTACTTCCGCGTCTTCAATCCCCAGCGGCAGCTCGAGCGGTTCGACCCGCACCTCGAGTACGTGCGGCGGTGGGCCCCCGAGCATGCCGGCGACGAGCCGCCCGAGCCGATCGTCGACCTGGCCGACACCCGCAGGCAGGCGCTCGACGCGTACGACTCCGTGAAGCGCGCCGCGAGCTGACGCGCCGCCCTCGGATCAGGCGCAGGCGGTGACCGCGTAGAGCCGGAGGGGTCCGTCTGCCGCGGCCAGCTCGAAGCCGGGGGTGTCGTCGGCGATCGCGAGGCCGGGGAACTGATGCGGGCCGTTCTGGAACACTCCCCGATCGCCGTCGTGCAGTACCAGCGCGTAGCGGATGCCGGCGCGCTCGGCGGCCTCGCACACCTCGGGGGCCGTCGCGACGTCCTTCAGCCGCTCGCGGATGAGCCGCTGGTCGGCGGTCTGCGTGCCCATCCAGTTGCCGGGCAGCGCGGTGAAGTACACGTCGAGGTCTCCGAGCGAGTACGCCATGGCGCTGCCGTCGAAGGGGTCGTTGGCCACCCGGTGGTGCCCGACGATGCCCTCGGCCTTCGAGACGAACGCGGCCTCGGCCGGCGAGTACCACTGCGCGTCGGTCGCCGCGGCGGCCTCGGCGATGTGCGCCGCCCTGGTGCCGAGCGCGAGGCCGCCGATCGTCGCGTCGAACGCCAACGTGGCCATCATCACGGACGCCGCTGCCGCCGTCCCCCAGCGCCGGTATGCCGCGACCGTGCGAGGGGACCGGCTCGGTCCGGAGCGCCGTCGCCACGCGCGTACGAGGGCCCAGACTCCGGTCGCGACGGCCAGCGCCAGGTAGGGCACGAGCAGGATCGCCGCCGTCGCGGCCAGCCGGCGCGGGTCGGTGTACCAGAAGCCCACGAGGTAGTTGCGCAGCGACTGCGAGGAGGTGGCGGTGCCGGCCGCCGCCACGACGTAGAGCAGGCAGCCGATAGCCGCGCTGACGAGCCACCACCGCGAGGGCCCGTACCGCACGGCGATGACGATGCCCGCGAGCACGAAGGCCAGGAGCAGCCACTGCGGCTTCGTGAGGTCGGCGAAGGCGAACCACTCCCCTGCCGCGTCGGTGCTCGGGGCGCCGCCGGCCCAGTTCACCGCGGTCGTGCGGTCGAGGAAGGGCGAGTCGTGGATGACGACCCACGCCGTGGCGAACACCGCGGCGAAGGCGGCGTGGCCGGCGGGGCGCAGCCACCCCCTGCCTCGGCGGGCGACCGCCCTGCACAGCAGCCGGTCGAGGGTGAGCACGGCGAACGGCAGCGCGAGCACGATCAGCGTGAAGGCGGTGTTGGGCTGGGCGAACACGAACGCGATCGGCACCGCGACCACCACCGCCGTGAGCGCCGGGAGCGGCATGCGCGAGGCCTTGCCGCTGACGGCGCGGAGCATCGCGACGACGGCGATGAGAGCGGCGGGCAGCAGGACGTATCCGAAGAGGTTCGAGTACAGCACCCCGTAGCCGAGGAAGCCGATCGGGAAGACAGCCGGCAGGAAGCTGAGCCCCGCCGCGGCCGCCCACTGCACCCGCGACGGGCCGAACAGCGTCCGGGTGAGCCAGGCGATCGCCGTGGGCCAGGCGATGAGGACCAGCGCCAGCAGCGAGCCGTGCACGGCGGCCGGGATCGACGCGCCGCTCAGCTCGGACGTCAGCGCGACCAGGGCGTGCCATGCCGCGGGATAGAAGTGGCCGCCCGCCGTCCCGTCCACCAGCCCCGCATCCAGCGAGGAGTAGTCGCCCGACTCGAGGAACCAGCGGATCACCGTCAGGTGCCAGATCGTGTCGTACTGGTAGACCGGGGCCTCAGCGCTCGGGATGTGACGCACGTAGGCGACGCCGACGACGAGGGCGTTGAGCGCCAGGGCGCCCAGGACCCAGGGCCATCGCACCCGCCGCGGACGTGCCAGGCGCAGTCGCCCGCGACCGCGCACCAGCCGGATGCCCGCCACGACGGCCACGAGCGCAGCGGCGCCCGCGGCGAACGGGATCGCCCCGAACGGCAGGCCCAGCGCCGCGCACACAGCCGTGACGACGCCGACGTACGCCGTGGTGAGCAGCGGGGCGTAGCCCAGCGCGACGGCGGGCCGCAGCCCCATCAGCCAGAGGGCCGCACCGCCCGGCAGGTAGAGCAGCGCGGTGAAGACGGCGAGGGGCGCGAGGGCCGGCAGCCAGGCGGGTATCGACTCAGCCATGTTTCCCGGGGCTCGACGGTGGAAGGAGGATCCGACGCCTCGACTCTGCCGCGCGGCGGACCCACACGACTCTAGCGGGCGCCCCGCGCGGGCACGGCCGCGATTCAGTGCCCGAGCTACGCCCCGCCTATCGGCCCCGGGGTCGCGCCGTAACAGCGCTGTCCGTGCGGCGCGACCGCCTTGCGACGGCGAACGGACCGCGTGATCCTGGAGCGCATGCCTACGAGGAGAACGAGAACCGCGGCGACGTCTGTGCTCGCGACCCTGATCCTGGCGGGTTGCGGCCTGTCAGGCTGCACCGCTCAGCCGGATGCCGCCGAGACGCCCGCCCCTGCCGCCACGTCCTCGGCGCCCGAGACCGAGGAGCGACCGGTCGCTGCGGCGACGCTTCCCGAAGGCTCCGAGCCCGTGCTCACCTGGACCGATCAGGTCGGCGCCGTGCCGCCCGAGACCGTGCGCCTCACGGGCTCCTCGCTGTCCATCACGGTGCTGGTCGCCTGCGACACCGCGGACGCGACCGTCACCATCGACATCGACGGTCTGATGGCCGGCGGCTCGACATGCTTCCACTCCCCCGACATCGTCGGGTCGCACACCGGCGGCAACACCGCGACGATGGAGGTCACGGTCGACCAGGACGCGACGGTCACCGTCACGGCGGAGCCGTCGGATGCCCGATGGTCGGCGGTGGTGTCCACCGGCACCGACTAGCCCTCGCCCGACGAGCAGACAACCCCCTTGCCGGCGGCACGGCGGCGGGCGGACGATCGATGCTCACGCAGCACAGAACGGGAGTCGATCGCATGAGCACCAGCAAGGACATCAAGAAGGCCGCACGCAAGGTCGAAGAGGCAGCCGGGTGGAACCCGATGAAGCAGCTCGGGGCCCTCGGTGTGCGCAGCAACCACCTCTACATCGCCGGACTGGCGTCGGTGGGACTGTCGTTCCTGTCGTGGCTCGTGTCCCGCGGCAAGGACGACGCCAAGGCCCAGTCGGACCGCTGGGGCATCTTCGTCGGCCAGTGGGCGCCGACCCTCTTCGCGATCGGCGTGGGCCTGAAGCTCGAGGAAGACTCCTGACCACCGCCCCGCGCCGCGGCTTCAGCCGCGGTCGGTGAGTGCGCGCGGCGACCTGGTTGCCGCGCGCATGAGAAAAGGCCCTCGTTCCGCTCTGGCTGGCGGTCCGGGGGCCTTCTTCGTGGCGGAGACGGAGGGATTTGAACCCTCGGTCCCCTTAAGGGGACTCCACCTTAGCAGGGTGGTGCACTAGGCCTGACTATGCGACGTCTCCAGATCCCGAGGGATCCCGGCGCCCGCGAGGACGCACTTCCCCCATAGTAACGGGTCGCAGAACGAGCCGGAAACCGAGGTCAGTTGTTGGCCTGCGAGCAGCTGGTGTCGTCGGCGGTGCGGCCGAGAAGGTCGGGGGCCGGCGCGGCGGGATCCGTCGGCTCGACCGTCGCGCCGGGGTCGGGCGTCTCGGTCTCAGGCGTCTCGAGGTACTTGCCCGTGGGGTCGACCGAGTCGTTCGCCGCCAGCGCGGCGAACAGCGCCGCCGCCGAATCGCTGTCGGGCACGAGACGATTCGCGTCGGCGGGATCGGGGAAGGTCGGGTACTGCAGGAACACGATGTCCTGGGTCTCCACGTCCTTGGCGGCGAGGGCGATCTGCACGAGAGTGACCGGCGTCAACTGAGAGCTCGGGTCGACGTTGGTCACCACGGTGCGAGCGAGGCTCAGCATCGTGCCGGGGTTGCCCAGCACATCGGAGCTGGTCAGCTTGCGGGCGAGCGACGCCATGTAGACCTGCTGGTTGCTGATGCGCCCCTGGTCGCCGCCGTCGCCGACGCCGTGACGCGACCGCAGGAACGCGAGCGCGCGGTCGCCCTGGAGCGTGTACTCGCCTTCCTCGAGGTAGAGCATTCCCGCGTCGGGGTCGTTGATGGTGCCCTCGACGCAGACTTCGACGCCGCCGATCGCGTCGGTGATCTCGATCACGCCGTCCCAGGTGATTGTGGCTGCGTAGTCGATCTTGAGCTCGGGATCGTACGGGGTCGTCAGCGCGTCGATCGTCGACGCGACGCACGCCAGCCCGCCGGCCGAGTACATCGCGTTGATCATCTTCTTGTCCGATGCGTACGTGACGTTTCCGTTGACGGGGTCCGTGCACTCGGGCGTCGGGATCATCAGGTCGCGCGGGAAGGCGATCGCGGTGATCTTGCGCGGCTCGGGCGAGATGTGCACGAGCAGGTTCACATCGTTGCGCCCTGCCTGCAGTTCCCGGCCGTCCTCCCCGTAGTCGGCGGGGTCACTCGAGCACCGGTTTCCGTAGCGGTCGCGTGTCTCCCAGACGCAGATGTCGAGACCGGTGAGCAGAAGATCGACCCCCTTCTCACCGACCAGCTCGCCGATGTCCGGCGGTTCCTCCTCCTGCCCGTCGAGCTGCTGCGCGTTCGCCGCGAACGTCGAGGACAGGTCCCAGTACATGTACGCGCCCACGCCGACACCGGCTACGAGCACGCACGCCATGGCGATGCCCACCACGCGCAGCAGCCGCGCGAGCGGGGACGGCGCCGACAAGCGGCCGTGACGAGCCGCCGTGCGGCGACCGAGGCGCTGGGGCGTGTCGTTCATCCGTGCCTTTCGGTTCAGGACGCCCGCTGCGCCCTCGCGGGGCTCACTCGGGGTTGGCGCAGCTCTCGTCCAGCGCGGTGCGGCCGGGGGCGAGCACCTCGGTGCCGGCCTCGGGCGTCTCAGTCGCGTCCGGGGCGGGGGTCTCGGTCTCGCCCGAGGCGTCGATCGAGTCGTCGATCGTGCCATCCGTCGACTGCGGCGCCAGCGACCGGTTCGCGGCGATCGCCTCGAACATCTCGGCCGCCGCGGTCTCGTTCGGGACGACGCGGTTGGAGTTGTTCGGGTCGGCGCCGATCGGGTACTGCAGGAACACGATGTCCGACAGCGGCACGTCCTTCGCCGCCATCGCGATCTGCACGAGCGTCACCGGGGTCAGCTGCGCGCTCGGGTCGACGTTCGTGACCGTCGTGCGCGCCAGCGACAGCAGCGTGCTGGGGTTCGTGAGCACCTCGTCGCTCATCAGCTTGCGCGCGAGACCCGACATGTACACCTGCTGGTTGCTGATGCGGCCGAGGTCGCTGCCGTCGGCGATCGCCTTGCGTGCGCGCAGGAACGCGAGCGCCTGCTCGCCCTGCAGGTTGTGCGTCTGCCCGCCCTCGAGGTAGAGGTTGCCGGCCTCGACGTCGTCAATCGTCTGCGCCACGCAGACCTCGACGCCGCCGATCGCGTTGGTGATCTCGATCACGCCGTCCCAGGTGATGGTCGCCGCGTAGTCGATCGCGAGCTCCGGGTCGTACTTCGTCGTGAGCGTGTCGATCGTCTTCGCCACGCACGCGAGCCCGCCGGCCGCGTACGTGTTGTTGATCATGTTGTAGCTCGACTCGTACGTGACGTTCCCGGTGTTGGGGTCCGTGCACTCCGGCGTCGCCACCATCAGGTCGCGCGGGAAAGCGATGGCGGTGATCTTGCGCGGCTCGGGCGAGATGTGCACGAGCAGGTTCACGTCGTTCAGGCCGGCCTGCAGCTGCCGGCCGTCCTCACCATAGGCGGCGGGGTTGCTCGGGCAGCGGTCGCCGTAGCGCTCGTGGGTGTCCCACTCGCAGATGTCGATGCCGGTCAGCAGCAGGTCGACGCCCTTCTCACCGACCAGCTCGCCGATGTCGGGCGGGGTGCTCTCCTGGCCCTCCAGCTCGACCGAGTTGGCGGCGAACGCCGACGAGAGGTCCCAGTACGCGTACACGCCGACGCCGAGGCCCGCGACCATGACGCATGCCATGGCGATGCCGACGACGCGCAGCAGACGCGAGAGCGGGGACGGAGCCGACAGCTCGCCATGGCGGGCGACCGTGCGGCGGCCTCGGCGCTGGGACGTCTCGCTCATCCGTGCCTTTCGGGGGTAGGTGCACAGGGAGCGGGGGCTCCCAGCAAGCGGAGGGTGTGGGATTCGAACCCACGGGACATCGCTGCCCGCTGGTTTTCAAGACCAGATCCTTCGGCCGCTCGGACAACCCTCCTCGACGGGGTCTCCCCTGCCGATAAGGCGCGAGTCTAGTCGACCGATGTTCCGGCCATTGTCCAAGCCGCCTCTGTACGACGGCTGGACGTCACGGCGCCTCGCCGCCGAGCAGATCGCGGATCAGCCCCACCAGCAGGGCGGTGCGGATCGGGATGTCTGCGACCATGGCGTGCTCGTGGTCGGCGTGCGCACCGCCGCCGACGGCGCCGAGCCCGTCGAGCGTCGGCACCCCGACCCCGGCGGTGATATTCCCGTCCGAGGCGCCGCCGACGACGATCGCCTCCGGCAGCTCGATGCCGATGCTCTCCGCCACCGCCTGCGCGCGCTCCCACGTCGCCTGCGCCGCCGCCGTCTCGAGCGGCGGGCGGTTGATGCCGCCGGTCACGGTCAGCGTGGCACCCGTGTGCGAGGCGAGCTCGCGGATCCCCTCGTCGACGCGATGCTGCTCGGCGATGGTCAGCGCTCGCACGTCCACGTCGAACCACGCCCGCCCGGGCACCGTGTTGGTCGTCGTTCCGGAGCGCGCGACCGTGGGGACGACGGTGGTGCCGACCGACGCATCGGCGAGCCGTTGCACCGCCACCACCTGGTGCGCGAGCTCGACGAGCGAGTTGATGCCCTTCTCGGGCTCGGTGCCGGCGTGAGCCGCGCGGCCGGCGATGTTGATCCGGTACATCGAGGTGCCCTTGCGCCCGATCTTCAGCGCGCCGGGGCGGCCCGCGGCGTCGTCCCCGGCCGCTTCGAGCACGAGCGCGGCGACGCAGCCGCGCGCCTCCTGCTCGATCAGGGCACGCGAGGCGTTCGAGCCCACCTCCTCGTCGCCCGTCACCAGCAGCGTGATCGCCGACTCGGCGAGCTGGCCGCCGGGGCCGTCGGCGAAGGTGCCCGCGGCGTGGATCGCCATCACCAGGCCGGTGAGCATGTCGAACGATCCGGGGCCGCGGATCACTCCGTCCTGGATCGAGAACGGGTGCGTCTCGATCGAGCCGACCGGCCAGACCGTGTCGTGGTGAGCGAGCAGCAGCACGCGCGGGGCGTCGGGGTCGGGAGAGCCCAGCTGCCAGCGCAGGTGGGTGACGCCGTCGATCACGAGGCGCTCCGGCGCGAAGCCGAGCCGGCGGGCGCCGATGCCCGAGATCAGGTCGGCCGACCGCGCCACGGCGACGTGGTCCGACGACGGCGATTCGCACCGGATCACCTGCTCGAGGTCGGCGAGCATGTCGGGCAGGCTCGTCTCGGCCCACGTCACAAGCGGATGACTCATCTCGGCTCTCCTCGCAGTCCGCGTCCGGGGTACGCGTTCTCGACGATATCCCCGTCTCGCACGACGAACTCACCGGCGACCAGCAGGTGGGCGACGCCGAGGGACGGTCGGGTGGGGTCGAGGTAGGTGGCGCGGTCGGTGATCGTGTCGGGATCGATCACCACGATGTCGGCGTCGGCGCCGGCCGTCAGGCGCCCCTTCCGCGTCGCCGCGGGCGCGACGCCGTCGAGCAGCCGCGCGGGCAGATAGCTGCACCGCCGGAAGGCCTCGAGCCACGTCCACAGCCCGCGCTCGCGCACCATCAGCCGCAGCGACTTCGCGAACGTGCCCGCGGTGCGCGGATGCGTCTGCCCGCCGGGCGGCAGCGGCCACTCGCGGCTGTCGGTCGAGCCGTCAGGCCAGATGACGTGCATGGAGTCGGACGCGACGATGCTGTCGGGGAAGGCGAGGGAGGCACGGAGCCGGGCGGCGTCCCGCTCGTCCCGCTCGTCGAGGAACTCGACGATGCACAGCGCCCCGGGATCCGTCGCGCGCACGTGGCGCAGGTGCGCCTCGTCGCGGATGCGCTCGCCCGTCGCGACGAGCACGAGGCTCTGCGGCGTGAGCTGCCAGGCGGGCAGCGCCTCGGGCGCGAGGAACGCCGCCCCGATCCCGGTGGACCCGGCCCCGTACGGATACGCCTCGACCGTGATGCCCGCTCCCCCGGCCCGCGCGGTCTCGATGGTCGACAGCGTGCGGTCGATGTGCCGGCGCGACGTCGAGTTGACGTGGCAGTGGTGCGCGGCGCCGCCGAACTCCATGGCCGAGCGGGCGACCTCGAGTGTGCCGTCGACGGGCGTGGCGGGGTTCGACTCGACGATCTCGCGCACGTGCGTGAACGTTGGCGCCCCCGCGGACGCGGCCAGGCGTGCGACGGCGCGGAACTCCGCCGGATCGGTCTCCGGCGCGTAGCCCATCAGCACGCCGATGCCGAGCGCGCCGTCGGCCAGCTCGCTCTCGAGGATGCCGAGCCAGCGCGCCAGCTGCGCGGGCGAGGAGTCTCCCAGCCAGGCCCGGTCGCTCAGGATGTCGAGCCCGCCGAAGGGATCGGCGTCGGCGGTCCGCCCCGACAGCACCACGGCGCGCGCGAGCAGCCACGACGCCGAGAAGCCGTAGTGGAGCGGCCTTCCCTGCGCGGCGGCGTCCGCGTACGCCTTCTCGACGGGCGACAGGCCCATCTCGAGGTCGAGGGCCGTCGTGACGCCGTCCATCGCCTGCAGCCGCTGCCCCGCGATCGAGTGCACGTGGCTGTGCAGGTCGATGAAGCCCGGTCCGACGATCTTCCCCGCGACGTCGACCACGGTCGCGTCCGCGGGAGGCGTGGTTCCCGGGTCGAGGATCTCCGCGACCGTCCCGCCGCGGATGAGGATGTCGGCGACGCGATCGGTGCCGGTGGCCGGGTCGACGACCCGGCCACCGGCGAGGAGCACAGCGGTCACGCGGCCTTCTTCGGCGTCGCCCGAGCCCCCAGGTGCACGTACTGCTCTCCGCCCGGCAGCTCATAGAACGTCACGGCCATCCACGTCTCCGTGCCCGGCTCGCGCGTGACCCACAGGTCGTCGCCCTCGACGGGGTGCAGCTCGAAGTCGGTGCCCGGGTCGTCCTCCAGCTCTGCCAGCAGGCCGAGCGGCGTCATCCGCAGGACGGGCCGTCCGCCCTCCTCCGCCGGCGCCTCGATCTCGATGCGCACGGACGCCCGCTCGTAGGTGCCGACGTGCGAGGTGATGTCTCCGACGGCGCCCTCGACGGGCTGCAGCGGCTGCGCCATCTCGACCCCGGCGAGCTCGGAGAAGATCTCGCGGTACAGGTCCATGTACAGATCGCGGGTGTGGCCGCCGTTGGTGAGCAGGCCGACCGCGAGCCCGGCCTCGGGCAGCAGGCGCAGGAAGGCCGCCTGGCCGATCGTGTTGCCGTCGTGCCCGATCAGACGATGGCCGCTCCAGTCGAACCGGATCCAGCCGACGCCCCACGAGTCGCCGAGCGTGTAGGGGTCGGGCAGCTCCGCCTGCTTGGAGGCCATCTCGGCCACGGCGGCCTCCGACAGCACGCGCGTGCCGTCGGCAGCCAGACCGCCCGCGAGGTGCATCCTCGCGAAGGACAGCAGGTCGCCCACCGGGCAGGTGATGAGCCCCGCAGGGCCGAGCGGGCGCGGCAGGCTCCACACCGGCACGACGGTCGCGGTGCCGTCCTCGGCGACGTTGTGGCCCACCGCGGCGGGGTGCAGGATGGCCTCCTCCGGCAGGGTGCCCGTGGCCTTCAGCCCGAGGGGCGCGTAGAGACGCTCGCGCATCGCGGTGTCCCAGGCCTTGCCCGTGAGCTTCTCGATCACGCGCCCGACCAGCGAGAACCCCGCGTTGCAGTACGACCAGGTGGCGCCGATCGGGTGGTTCTGCGTCTGCTCCTTGAGCAGGGCCACGTACTTCTCGAGGTTGTCGTCGCCGCGCCCCGTGTCGGTGAACACGTCGCCGTCGATGCCGCTCGTGTGGGTGAGCAGGTGGCGCAGCGTCACCGTGCGGGCGACGTCCATGTCGGCCAGCTCGAAGTCGGGCAGCGCCTCGACGATCGGCGTGTCGAGCGAGATCAGGCCCTCGTCGACCAGCTGCATCGCGACGGTCGCGGTCCAGACCTTCGAGATCGATCCGATCTGGAAGACGGCGTCGTCGGAGACGGGGATCTGCGCGGGCACGTGCAGGTGGCCGTGCGACACGACGAGCTGCTCGTCGGGCGCGCCGTCGGCGCCGAGGCGGAAGATGCCGAGCTGGGCGCCCGGCACGCCGTGCTTGGCGGCGAGCTCGGCGAGGCGCTGCCGCCAGTGCTCGGCGTCGAACCGTGCGCCGTCGGACGCGGGGACGGCAGGGGCTTCGGTCGTGGACATCGTGCACTCCTCGGGGTCAGGGAAGCGGGGCTTCGATTTCAGGGGGTCGGGATCTGTCTCAGGTGGCCGGGTGGACCGGCTCCGGAACTGCGGCGAGCAGCTCGCGGGTGTAGGGATGCTCGGGGGTCTCGAGGACCTGCGAGGCGGGGCCGTGCTCGACGATGCGACCCTCGCGCATGACCGCGACGGAGGTGGCGACGTACCGCACCACGGCAAGGTTGTGGGAGATGAACAGCATCGACAGGCCGAGCTCGGCCTGCAGCTCGCGCACCAGGTTCAGCACGGCGCCCTGCACCGAGACGTCGAGCGCCGAGGTGATCTCGTCGGCGACGATGACCTCGGGACGGGACGCCAGGGCTCGGGCGATCGCGACGCGCTGGCGTTGCCCGCCCGAGAGCTCGGCCGGCCGGGCGTCCGCCCGCGCGGGGTCGAGGTGCACGAGCTCGAGCAGCCGGGCGATCTCGGCGCGACGGCGCGCCCCTCGGAGGCCCCGCGGCAACGACTCGGCGATCGACTCGCCGATGCTCATCCGGGGATCGAGCGACGACTGCGGGTCCTGGAACACCATCTGCACCGGACGCCGCCCGCGGCCTCGTCGTGCCCCGTCCGCGCCGCCGACGAGGATGCGGCCGCTCGTCACCGGCGCGAGGCCCACGATCGCACGGGCGATGGTCGACTTGCCCGACCCCGACTCCCCCACCAGCCCCACGATCTCACCGTGGGGCACGGTCAGGCTGACGCCGTCCACCGCGACGTGGGCGCTCGCGCCGTGGCCGTAGCGCACGACGAGGTCCTCGATCACGAGCTCGGTCATCGCTCCGCCTCCACGACGGAGAGCGCGGAGGTGGTCGCGGGGGCCTCGGCCCGCCGGCGCGCGGCCGGCGTGGTGACGGGGTTCCAGCAGGCGACGCGCTGGGGCGCTCCCGGGCGGTCGCTCTCGGCCGGTTCGACCTCCTGCAGCGCGGGGTCCTCGACGATGCAGCGCTCCGTCGCGAACGGGCAGCGCGCCGCGAACGCGCACCCCTCGGGCACGCGGGCCGGGTCGACGGGGCGACCGGGGATGGTCTCGAGCGGACGGTCGAGCGGCGTCGCCATGTCGGGCACCGCGGCGATCAGCGCGCGGGTGTACGGATGCTGCGCGTCCTCCGCCAGACGGTGCGACGCGATCTCCTCGACGATGCGCCCGGCGTACATCACCACGATCCTGTCGCACACCTCGCGCACCACCGCCACGTCGTGACTGATCAGCAGGATGGCCGCGCCGTTCTCCCGGCGCACCCGTCCGAGCAGGCCGAGCACATGCTTCTGCACGGTCACGTCGAGCGCCGTGGTGGGCTCGTCGGCGATCACGAGCCGGGGCTCGGCCATGATGCCCATCGCGATCATCGCGCGCTGACGCATCCCTCCCGAGAACTCGTGCGGATACTGCCTGGCGCGCCGGCGCGGATCAGGAATGCTCACCGCGCCCAGGCGCTCGACGGCCCGCGCGAGCGCCTGCTTCCACGGCAGTCCCCCGTGGAAGCGGGACACCTCGGCCAGCTGGACGCCCATCCGCATCGTGGGGTTGAACGAGGTCATCGGATCCTGGAACACCATCGCGAGCGAGGTGCCCAGCAGGCGACGACGGGCGGCGACGGCAGAGGGGCCGCGCGGCGCGACGGCGAGGTCGTCGCCCGCGAACCGCAGCGTCTCGGCCTCGACGCGGAGGGGCGCCTCCACGAGCTGGGCGATGGCGAGCGCGGTCAGCGACTTGCCCGATCCGGACTCGCCCACGATCCCCACGGCCTCCCGTGCCGCGATCCGCAGATCGACTCCGCGCACCGGGGCGACGTCTCCGCGAGGCCCGGGCAGCGTCACCCGCAGACCGCGGACGTCCAGCACGGCGTCGTCCACCACTCCGTCCGCCTCGCCGCCGGATGCGGCCGCGGGCCCCGAGACACGGGCCCGCCGCGCCCGCATGCCGAGTATCGTGACGGGCATCGCCGACACCGAGTACACCTTCGCGAGCGCCTCGCCGGTCAGGTTGAAGGCCAGGCCGGCGACTACGACCGCCACGCCGGGGGCGAGCGCCGCGAGCGGGTTGAGATAGATGCGGCTGAGGCCCTCCATCATCAGCCGACCCCAGTCGTACGCGGGCGCCTGCACCCCGAGGCCCAGGAAGGACAGCCCTGCGAACGCCAGCAGCGCGCCGCCCGCCGCGATGGTCGCGTTCACGATGAGGGGCTCGGCGATGTTCGGCAGCACGTGCCGCAGCAGGATGTGGAACCGGCCGCGGCCGGCGACGCGCGCGGCACCGATGTAGTCGCGGTCCATCACCCCCGCCACCAGCGTCTGGCACAGCCGGGCGAAGGCCGGCGCCCCGGCCACGCCGATCGCCCACATCGCCGCATACTCGCCCACGCCGAGGATCGTCGCGAGGAACAGGGCGAGCAGGATTCCCGGGAACGCGACGGCGATGTTGACGCCGGTGACGACGATCCGGCCCAGCGCGCGTCCGAGCAGCAGCGGAGCCGCCCCGAGCACCACGCCGATGACGAGGGCGATCGCCGTGGCGCCGAGCGCGAGCACGACCGTGAGCCTCGTCGCCACCAGCGTGCGCAGAAGCAGGTCACGGCCGAGGGCGTCGGTGCCGATCGGATGATCGAGCGACGGCGCGGCGTTGATGTTCGTGGTGTCGCGCAGCTCGGCCGCCTGCCCCCACAGCAGCGGGGCGACGATCGCGACGGCCAGCACCACCACGAGCATGAGCGCGGCGCCGAGCCCGAGCGGGCTGCGCAGGATCCGCAGCGCGCGCATCAGCGGGCCCCCTCGAGGATCGTCGAACGCGGATCGAGGACCGCCAGGATCACGTCGACGACGGTGTTGGCCAGCAGCACCCCGACGCCGTAGACCAGCACGATGCCCTGCACCAGCTGGTAGTCCTTGCCGAGGATCGCGCCGGTGACCGTCGACCCGATGCCGGGCCACGCGAAGACGTTCTCGACAAGCACGGTGCCGGCGACCATCGACCCCAGCAGCAGCCCGCCGAGGGTGAGCGACGCCGTGACGGCGTTGGGCAGCGCGTGCCGCAGCACCACCCTCGTCGGCTCGAGGCGCTTGGACCGGGCCGTCCGCACGTAGTCGGCCTCCAGAGCCGCCAGCAGCTCGACGCGGACGATGCGGGCGAGGATCGCGGCGGGCCCGGCGGCGAGCGCGACGACGGGCATCACGTACGACGCCAGCCCGTCCTCTCCCGCGACCGGCAGCCATCTCAGCGTCACGCCGAAGATCCACACGAGCGCGACGCCGAGCAGGAAGTCGGGGATCGTGCCGATCACGACGCTCGACGACGCGAAGCCCAGCTCAACGCCGCGGTTGCGCCCGCGCCGCGTCGCGACCGCCACCAGCGCTCCGACCGGGATCGCGATCAGCACCGCGACGACGAAGCCCGCGACGCCGAGCGCCAGCGTCGCGGGAAGACGGTCGCCGATCACGTCGGCGACCGGCAGCCGGAACTGGATGGACGTGCCCAGCTCGCCCGTGAAGATGCCTGTGAGGAAGCGCAGGTACTGCTCCCACAGCGGGGCGTCGAACCCGAGGTTGCGCCGGGTCTGCTCGATCAGCTCGGGGGTGGCGGTCGGGCCGAGGGAGGCGCGGATCGGATCGCCCGGCACGAGATGGATCATCAGGAAGGCGGCCGTGACGAGCACCCAGAGCGACAGCAGCAGGCGTCCGCCCCGCTGCAGCGCGAAGCGCATCCACCGGCGCTGCAGCAGACCGGTCCTCGCGGGCGCCGCGGCGTCGGCCGGGGCCTGCTCGGCGTTCTCGGTGATCGTCACGGTGCGGATCCGCTTCCGTCGTGGGCTGTCGGAGGTGGAGGGGCGAGCCGGGCGAGCCGTTCGGGTCGGTGCGCCCGGCCCGCTGACTACGGGAGCACGCGGATGGTGGTCGGGTCGACCGCGTCGGTGCCCGAGAACTCGGCGCCCTCGGCGTAGATCGGCAGCACGTTGTTGGCGAAGGCCAGCACGTCGAGGTTCTCCGTCAGCGCCGCCTCCGCCTCGAACCAGGTGTCGCAGCTGTCGGTGCCGACGAGCTGCATCGCCTCCGCCGCCTTCGCCTCGTAGTCGGCGTTCGCGATCGACGCGAAGTTCACGCCGCCGTCGGCCGGTCCCGCCCCCGTCAGGAAGCCCATGAGCTGGTCGGGGGTGTTCACGTTCAGCGGCTCCCAGATGACGTCCCATTCGCCGCCGCCGAACATCACGCCCGACAGCTCGTCGGTGGGCATGGTACTGGCGTCGACCTGCACGCCCAGCTCGGTCCAGGCGGCGACCACCAGCTCGGCGGCCGCCGAGCCGCCCGCGGCGAGCGCCGAGTCGTGGATGAAGGTCACCGACAGCGCCTGGCCGTCCTTCTCCCAGCCGTCGCCGGCGCGGGTCCATCCCGCGTCCTCGAGGGTGGCGGCGGCGTTCTCGGCGCCCGCCTCCGGCAGCGCCGACGTGAAGTCGCCGCCCACGCAGGGCGCCGGCGCGGCGACCGCGAGCTGGGTGGCGCGCTTCCCGGTGCCGGACGTGATGACGTTCGCCAGCTCGTCCAGGTCGAGCGCCTGCGTCAGCGCCGTGCGCACCGCGAGATCGGCCGTCACCCGGCCACCGGCCTGGTTGAACCAGGTCTCGCCGGTGATCGCCTCGCTCGAGAACTGCTCCTTGCCCTCCAGTCGCGCGGCATCGGGGCCGATGATGCGGGCAGCGTTGATGTCGCCCGACAGCAGCAGGTTGGCGGCGGTGGTCTCGTTCGGCACCACACGGAACTCGACGATCGCGGGCATGCCCTCCTCCGCCGTCGTGGCACCGTCCGGGCCCCACGCGTACCCCTCGCGGATCGCGTACGTGTAGTGGTCGTTGGACGCGACATCGGAGATCACGAACGGACCCGAGCCGTTCGTGCCCTCGACGAGGGTCGAACGGTCCGCCAGTCCCGCGTCGCAGATCATCCCGACCTGTGCCAACCCCTCCACCACGAACGGCGACGGGCTCGCCAGGGTGAGCGTGACCGTGCCGGCCTCGTCGTCGGCCTCGACCGTCGCGCCCGCGGGAACGAAGGCGCCGAGCAGCGGACTGGCGTTGGCGGGGTCGCCGATGTAGTCGAGGTTGCCCTTGACAGTGGACGCGGTGATCTCCGAGCCGTCATCGCAGGTCACGTCGTCGCGCAGCGTGAAGGTGACCGTCGTGCCGTCGACCTCCCACTCCTCGGCCAGCCCCGACGTCAGCGAGCCGTCCCCGCCGATGTTGACGAGCGGGTCGTAGGCGAACTTCGCCGCCGCGAACCCGGCGCTCGTCGCACCCAGGTGCGGGTCGAGCGAGCCGATGTCCGTGCTGATCGCGAAGACGAAGGATCCATCCTCGGCGTACTCGCCGGCGGGGGCGTCGCCACCCGCGCAGGACGTCAGGGCGAGCGCACTCGCCAACGGGATGCCGACGAGCGCGAGGCGCGCGCCGGTCGAGAGGTCGCGGATCTTCATGGCGGTGTCCTCCGGGGTGAGGTGGTGCGCGGGTGGGGGGTGCGCGCAGCGGGTCAGGTGGAGCAGGACGTCATCGAGAGCGCGGAAGGGCGCGGCTGGTGAAGATGAAGGAGTGCCGGCCGTCGTCGCCCTCGTCGACGAACGCGTAGACGATGTGGATGCCGCCCTGCCCCTCCGCCTGGATGAGGCCGCGCTCGCTGTACGGCACGACGCGCTCGGGCGGCTCGGGCGGCTGCAGATCGGCGAAGTCGCCCTTGAGCTTCGACTCGACCCAGAGGGCCCCGTCGTCGTCGCGGGTGACGATCACGTCCATGACGGATGCCGAGTACGTGCCGAGGAAGGGAGCCGCGGTGGCCTCGTCGACGACGGCCGCCGGGTCGGCGGGGGTGGGCAGCGCCGCGAGGACCGCCGCGCCCGTCAGCTTCTCGAACACCGTGTCGAAGATCTCTCGGGAGAACGCGTAGACGTCACCGCCGTTCGTGAGCACGCTCACCGCGATGCCGAGCTCGGGGATCACGCGCAGGAACGCGTTCTGGCCCACGGTCGATCCGTCGTGCGACACCATCGGGCCGGCGGGAGTCTCGTCGAGCTCCCAGCCGAGGCCCCATGCCTCCCCCAGCAGACCCATGAAGGGCACGTCCACCTGCTTCTGCTGCATCGCCGACACCGAGTCGGCGGAGAGCACGCGCGAGCCGTCGGCTGCGACGCCGCGGTCGACGTGCAGCTTCGCGAAGGCGAGCAGGTCGGCGACGCGCATCGCGAGCGTCGACCCCGCAGGGCCGTTCGAGCGCACGAGAGCCCACAGCGGCGCCGGCACCAGCGTGGGCGTGCCTCCGGCCGCGCCGTCGGCGCCCTCCCCCGCCGGGACATGACCCTGCGCGACGCGGTGCATGATGGCCTCGTACGGCCCGGGGGCCGCATGCGTGAGCCCGAGCGGCTGGATGAGGCGCTCCGTGAGCACCCGCTCGTACGGCGCATCGCGCAGCACCTCGACGAGGCGCCCCAGCACCACGTATCCCGCGTTGTTGTAGGAGAACCTCGTGCCGGGCGTGAACAGCTGCGGGGTGTCGGCGAGCGTCGCGACGTACTTCTCCACGCAGTCGTCCCCGCGCCCGGTGTCGGTGAAGAGGTCGCCCTCGAACCCCGCCTGGTGCGACAGCAGGTGCCGGGCCGTGATGGCCGAGGCGGCCGCGTCGTCGGCGATCGCGAACTCCGGCAGGTAGGTGCGGACCGGCTCGTCGAGGTCGAGGAGCCCCTCGTCGACGAGCTGCATCACCAGCGTCGCCGTCCACACCTTGGTGATCGATCCGATCTGGAACAGCGCGTCGGTCGTCGCCTCGACGCCCGTGCCGAGGTGCAGGATGCCCGCGGCGGTGTCGACGATCTCGCCGCCGACGAGCACGCCCGCCTGCGCACCGGGGACGCCGTGCTTCTCGATCAGCGCCGGCAGCTCGGCTGCGAGCCAGTCGCGCAGCTCGGCCGCGTCAGCCTGCGGAGTGGGAGTGTTCGCCATGGCACGACGGTATGAGCGGCGAGCGTGCGTGCGTTCGTCGGATCGGACGACGTTGCCCCCGGGCGTTCGTCCGATCGCACACACCGCGCCTTCGCGCATCCACCGATGCTTGACGGCATGGACACGATCCTGGATGCGCCCGCGGGCGCCTCGGCGGCATGGCGGCTCGCCGACGCCGCGTGCGAGGCGGCCGGGATCCGGATCGTCGCCGCACACGACGCGGACGCCGCTCGGCGCGTCTCCGACGCGATGGGCGAGATCTGGGGCTGGAAGCAGCCGCAGTTCGACACGCCGCTCGCGGTCGCCCTCGCCCACTCCGGCGGCTACGTCGCGACCGTCGAGCAGCCCGACGGCACGGTCGTCGGGGCGGCAATGGGCTTCTGCGGCCCGCCCGGGCGCGCGTTCCACTCGCACATCCTCGGGCTGCTGCCGAGCGCGGTGGGCCGCGGCATCGGCCGCGCCGTCAAGCTCGCCCAGCGCGCCTGGTGCCTCGAGCGCGGCATCGACACGATGACCTGGACGTTCGACCCGCTCGTCGCGCGCAACGCGTTCTTCAACCTGCGGCGCCTCGGTGCGACGGCCGCGGAGTACCTGCCCGACTTCTACGGGTCGATGACCGACCGGGTCAACGCCGGCCAGCACACCGACCGGGTGCTGATGCGGTGGGACCTCCGCACCCGCCCGCCGGCCGCGACGCGACCGGAGCCACGGCTCGACGGCGCCCATCCCGCGGTCGCCGACCTCGACGGCGCGCCCTCGACGTATGCGCGCCCGGGCACGGCGGCCACCGCGCTGGTCGCCGTGCCCGGCGACATCGAGGGCCTGCGCCGCACCGACCCGGAGACCGCCCGGCGATGGCGGCAGCAGACCCGCACCGCGCTGACCGACCTGCTGGGATCTGGCTGGCGCGTCGTCGACTTCGCCCGGCCCGCCGCGGCCGGCGGCATGTACGTGCTCACGAACACCGCTCCCGAGAAGGACCCCCGATGAAGCTCCGCAGCCTGCGCCTCCACCACGTCGAGCTGCCGCTCGTGGCGCCGTTCACCACGTCTTTCGGCACCCAGACCGCGAAGCGCTGCTTCCTGGTCGAGGCGCAGCTCGAGACCGCGGCGGGCGAGCTCGTGACCGGATGGGGCGAGAACGTCGCCCTCCCCGACCCGGTGTACTCGCCCGAGCACGTCGAGGGCGCGGCGTTCGTGATCGAGCGCTGGCTCGCACCCCTGCTCTACGCGGCCGACGACGTCACGGCCGAGACGGTCGGGCACCTCCTGCGCCACATCGTCGGGCACCAGATGGCCAAGGCCTCGGTCGAGATGGCGGTCATCGACGCGCAGCTGCGCGCCGAGGGACGTTCGTTCGCCTCGTATCTCGGCGCCGTGTCGACCACGGTGCCGTCGGGCGTCTCGGTCGGCATCCAGGAGTCGATCGAGGCCACGGTCGGCACCGTCGGCGGCTACATCGACCAGGGCTACGCGCGTATCAAGCTGAAGATCCAGCCCGGGGCGGACGTCGCGCACGTCGCCGCGGTGCGGCGCGAGTTCGGCGACGACCTGCCTTTCCAGGTCGACGCCAACGCCGCCTACACGCTGGTCGACGCCCCGCACCTGCACCGGCTCGACGAACACGGCCTGCTGCTGATCGAGCAGCCCCTGGGCGAGGCGGACATCCGCCAGCACGCCGAGCTGGCGAAGCTCATGCGCACGCCGATCTGCCTCGACGAGTCGGTCGTCTCAGCGGAGGCGGCCGCCGATGCGATCTCGCTGGGCGCCGCGGCGGTGATCAACATCAAGCCGGGTCGCGTCGGCGGGTACCTGGAGGCGCGCCGCATCCACGACCTCGCCCGCGCCCACGGCATCGCGGTGTGGTGCGGCGGCATGCTCGAGACCGGCATCGGCCGCGCGGCGAACGCGGCGCTCGCGGCCCTGCCGGGCTTCACGCTGCCGGGCGACATCTCCGGATCCGACCGCTTCTACAGCGAGGACATCACGACCGAGCCGATCCGGATGCACGACGGCGTCGTCGACGTGCCCACCGGCCCGGGCTTCGGCGTCGACGTCGACCCGGAGCGCCTCGAGCGCTTCCGCACCCGCCTCGTGGACGTAGCTCCCACCCGCTGACCCGGCTCCGCCCCGCTGCCCCGCCCGCACGGGGCACGGAGAGCTGCACGGATCCGGAGATCTGCACGGATTCGGAGCGGATCGGCCGGATCCCTCCGAATCCGTGCAGATCTCCGCGTGCGGTGCAGGGGCTCAGGCGCGGGCGTTGGCCTCGGCGATGCCCGCGGCGAGTGCCACGAGCAGGCGCGGGGCGTCGTCGCGGCCCAGACGGACGCGCACGAAGTGCGACGTCGACCGGTCGCCCGCCTCCGCGAGCGCGCCACGCAGCTCGCCCGGGGTGGCGGCCTCGTGCACGCGCGCCGCCCGCGCTCCGAGCGCGGCGGGCAGCGCGTTCCAGTCCCAGCGCGGGATGTCCTGATAGACCGCGTCGGGGCTCTGGATCTTGCGCTCCACCGTGTATCCGTCGTTGTCGAGCAGCAGCACCACCGGCGCGTTCGGCTGGTCGAGCAGCCGGCCGAGCTCCTGCACGGTGAGCTGGGCCGAGCCGTCGCCGATCACCAGCACGGGGCGCCGGTCACGGCGGGCGAGCGCGGCGCCCCAGGCGGCCGGCAGCGTGTAGCCGATCGACGACCACACGGGCTGACCGAGCAGGTCGCTGCGGGCGGGCAGGGTCAGGTCGAGCGCGCCGTAGAACGCCGTGCCCGCTTCGGCGATCAGCGTCGTGCCGCCCGCGCCCGCGGGCCCGTCGATCCACTCCTGCAGCACCGCCCACAGCGCCGCATGGTCGAGCGGCGCCGAGTCGTCGCGCGGCGTCTCGAGCGGTTCGGCCGGGGGCACGTCGGCCGTCAGCGCGAAGGCGAGGTCGGCGACGGCGTCCTGCAGCGCGGCCAGTCCGTCCTGCAGCCGCACCGCCGGATAGACCGCCGGCCCGATGCGCGCGTGGTCGAGCGCCAGCTCGATCGCATGCGCGGGCTCGTAGCGGTGGCTGAAGAACCCCGTCGTGAAGTCGCTGAACACGGTGCCGATCATGACGAGCACGCCGGCATCGTCCACGACCGCCTGCGAGCGCGGATCGAGCGTGTTGCGCCCGAGGTACGTGCCGAGGCTCGCCGGGTGGGTCTCGTCGAGGATCGCCTTGGACCCCACCTGCGACGCGATGCGCACGCCCGCGGTCTCGGCGAGGCGGGCGACGCCCTCCTCGAGACCGCGGCGGTGCACACCGGGGCCGGCCAGCACGGTGAGGCGGTCCATGCGCTCCACCCGCGCGCGCAGCGCCTCCGCGAACGCCGCCACGGCGTCGGGGTCGCTCGCCGGCCTCGCGAGCGGCGTCGCGAGACGCGAGGCGTCCACCCCGGCGCGCGCCACGTCCAGGGGCACGCCGAGGTACACCGGCTTGCTCGTCGCCAGCATGGTCTCGAGCACCCGGTCGATCTCGGCGGCGGCGTCCTCGCCGTCGAGCACCGCCTGCGCGGCCGTGACCTCGGCGAACATGCGCACGAAGTGCAGGAAGTCTCCGTCGAGCAGCGTGTGATGCAGTCGCGCGCCGCTGCGGATGGACGCCCGGCTCGGCAGGCCGGCGATGTGCACGATCGGCACGTCCTCGGCGTACGCCCCCGCGATGCCGTTGACGGCCGAGAGCTCCCCCACGCCGTACGTGGTGACGAGGGCGCCGACCGTGCGGCCGACACGGGCGTAGCCGTCGGCGGCGTAGGCGGCGTTCAGCTCGTTCGCCGAGCCCATCCACACGATGTCGCCACCCGCCCCGTCACCGGCGGCGAGCATCTCGTCGAGCAGGTTCAGGTTGAAGTCGCCCGGCAGGCCGAACAGGTGCCGGCAGCCCAGCTGCACGAGGCGCGTCGCGAGATACCGGCCGACCGTGGTCGTGACGACCGGCGTCGGCTCGAGCGACTCAGCCACGCGCGGCCGCCAGGCGAGCGGCGACGACCTCGTCGGCCGCGGCGCCGGTGGGGATCCCGGCCTCCGCGGCGTGCGCGAGGATCTCGCGGGTCGTCTCGGCGATGTGGCGCACGTCGTCGTCGACCTGCGCAGGCGTGCGGCCGAGCCGCTCGTAACCCGCGAGGTGGATGACCCCTCCCGCATTGGCGACGTAGTCGGGCACCCACAGGATGCCCGCGGCGTGCAGCGCGGCGTCCTCCTCCGCTGCCGGCAGCTGGTTGTTCGCGGCTCCGCAGACGAGGCGCGCGCCGAGCTCCGTGACGCGCTCGACGGTGACGGTCGCCCCGAGCGCGCAGGGCGCGTAGACGTCCAGCAGGCCTGCGAGCGTCTCCTCCGCCGCCCGCGCCCCCGTCGCCCGCACGCGCTCCCGCGCCGCCGGGTCGGGGTCCGCGACGACGACCGTGGCCCCGGCCTCGACCAGCAGGCGAGCGAGCACGCCGCCGACCTTGCCGGCGCCCTCGATCCCGACGGTGCGCCCCGAGAGGCCGCCCCAGAGCCGATCGGCCGCGGCGCTCAGCGCGGAGAACACCCCGAGCGCCGTCGCCGGGCCGCTGTCGCCCGCCCCGCCGGCCGCGGCGGTGCGTCCCGTGATGTGGGTCGTCTCCTCGCCCACGATGTCGAGGTCGTCGGAGTTCGTTCCGAGGTCCGCCGCCGTCACGTAGCGCCCGCCGAGCCCGTCGACGAAGCGGCCATAGGCGCGCAGCAGCTCGGGGGTCTTCGTCGAGCGCGGGTCGCCGATGATGACGGCCTTCGCGCCGCCGAACGGGAGGCCCGCGGCGGCGTTCTTCGACGTCATGCCCCGCGACAGCCGCAGCGCGTCGCGGAGCGCGTCCTGCTCGCTCGCATAGGGGCGGAAGCGCGTGCCGCCGAGCCCCGGGCCGAGCGTCGTGTCGTGGATCGCGATGATGGCGTGCAGGCCCGTCGCCTCGTCATGGCAGTGCAGCACCTCCTCGTGCCCCGACGCGTCGACGTCGACCTCGGCAGCTGCGGGGTGGCTCTCGGCTCGCATGTTCTGCTCCTCACCCGGTCCGCCTGTGGGCGGCCGGTCACGGCGTCGCGTTCGCGCCCCGGCCGGGGCGGATCCGCACCCCGCCGGTGGATCGCATCGACGGGATGTATAGGAGTATCCGGATCACCACGCCGCAGCGTCAATCGATTCCATGACAACATGGCATCCTGCAGCGTATGGGGCGTCGCGGCCCCGCGGAGGTGTGCACGATGGCAACCATCGACCAGCTCGATGTCGAGATCCTCTCTCGTCTCACCGACAACGCACGTCTCGGAATCGCCGAGCTCGCGTCCGACCTGGGCGTCAGCCGCACGACGGTCAACCTGCGGCTGAAGCGTCTCGAGGACGACGGCGTGCTGCTCGGCTTCCGTCCCGTCATAGACCTCGCTCAGATCGGCGCCGGCGTGCGCGCGTCGCTGTCGATCGAGATCGACCAGCGACGGATGCCGCAGATCGTCCAGCAGCTGGCGGGCATCCCGGAGGTGCTGGAGGTCAGCATCCGGGCCGGACGCGAGGATCTGCTCGCGCACGTCGCGATCGGATCGCTCGAAGAGCTGCAGGTGCTCACGTCGCGCATCGTCGAGATCGCCGGTGTGCGACGGACGACCTCGATGTTCACCGTGTCGACGCCCGTGGCGCACCGGGTGCTGCCGCTGCTGGGCAAGCTGGCCGCGGGGCGCGGCTGGGGGCGCTCGACGCCCACGCCCCGCTGATCAGGACCGACGTTGGACGAGGTCGGGGATGATGCGCAGCTGCAGCTGCGCGGAGAACCGGGCCTCCGGGTCGGCGAGGTCCATCTCCCCGACCTCGGCGAGGCGGCGGAGCCGGTAGCGGAAGGTGTTCGGGTGGATGTGCAGGGCCTCCGCGGCCGACGACACGTCGCCCAGGTGGTCGAGCCAGGCGCGCAGCGTCTCGACGAAACGCGTGTCGTTGGCGCGGTCGTGCTCGAGCAGTCGCGCGACCGCTCCCGTGGCCTGCTCGCCGCCCGCGCTGACCCGGTCCCGCAGCTCCAGCAGCAGCGACTCGACGTGCACGTCGCTGAACAGCGCGACACGGGAGGTCGCCTCGCCGCGCTCGGTCTGGGCGTGCTCGACCTGCACGCGCAGGGCGCGCTCCGCTCCTTCCCGCGAGCGCACCACGCCCCGGGGCCCCGTGGCGACGCGACCGATGCCGATCAGCACGGGGGTGCGTGAGCCGATGCGCGCGAGGAAGTCGGTCGCGAGGCGCGCCGCCTGCGCCTCGCCGGCATCGGCCGCCCTGACCGGCAGCAGACCGTAGATCGTCCGACCGAGCAGGGCGGCGCTCGCCTGCGGGTGTACGGCCGCGAGATGCATTGCGATGGCGTCCGCGAGCCGCTGCCGCTGCGCCTGCCGGTCGCCCGCTCCGTCGAGCCCGTCGTCCTGCCCGTCGATCACCTCGGCGGCCAGGACGACCACGGGCTGCGCGTCCATGCCGAGCCTCTCAAGCGCGTACACCGCGCCGTCCCCGCCCTCGAGGGCGGTGCTCAGGAGGTCGGCGCGCAGCCGTCGCTCGACATCGGCGCCGGCGCGCAGGCTCAGCAGGTGCAGCGCGACGACCCTCGCGGCGTCGCGCATCGCGGCCGTGCGCTCGGCGGTCAGCTCGCCGGGGACCGCCGCCCAGATCGACCCGAGGATCTCCCCGCCCGCTCGGACGGCGATCGCGCACCGGGCCTTGAGGTCGGTGCCGTCGAGTCGCAGCTGCACGTACTCGGGCACGTCGCTGGAGTAGAGGCGCTTGAAGAAGCCGGTCTCGGTGAGCATCCGGGCGTAGCGTTCCGGAACCTGCCGCTCGAGGATGGTCTCGATGCGCTGCGGATCGGCCTCGTCCTGCCGCGCCGAGAACGCGAGCACGCGAGAGTTGCGGTCCTCGATGGTGATGGGCGCGTCCAGCAGCGCCGCGATCGCATTGGCGAGCGTGAACAGGTCGCCGCCGGGCAGGCCGCCGATGGCGTCCTGCGGCTGGTCGTCGTCCCGCTCGGCCAGGAGCGCCTGCACCATCGCGCTCAGCTGCATCCACGAGGCGCCCCGCGTCAGCCCCAGAAGGGCGATGCCGTGCTGCCCCGCGGCGGCGATGCTCGCCTCGTCCAGCTCGACGGGCTCGCGCAGCACGATGGCACTCGCGTTGCGGTCGCCGGCGTCGGCGAGCACCGCTCGGAGCGCCGAGCCGCCGGCGAGGCCCACGCCCAGCACGACGGCGCCGTCGGCCACCGCCTGATCGTCGAGCGGGTCGTAGACGACCACTCCGCCGACGCGGCGCTCGGGGTCGGGGACGGGCGCGAGGTCCGACAGGAAGGTCGAGCCGAGCTCCTCGAGCACGCGCGCCAGGGTCGGCAGCGCCCGCGCGTGCTGCTCCGGCCTGCGCGCGCGCCCCGACGCTCGCGGAGGTCCGGGGAACGAGCCGAGCATGGGACAACGCTAGCCCGCGGCCGTCACGGGCGTGTTACGGGCGCGCCCGGCAGGGGCGTGGGAGGGCTGTCAGGACGCGGGCGCGAGCATCACGTCGAGGGCCTGCGCGACGCCGCCCTCCTCGACCGTGCCGGTGCGGTCGGTCGAGGCCGCGATCACCTCGACCGGAGCCTGACCCATCACGAACGCACGGCCGCCGCCGGCAGCCGCCCACTCGAACATGCCGATGTCGTTGCGGCCGTCGCCGATCACGACCACGTCCGCGGGATCGATCTCGAGCCACTCGCGCACCTGCTCGAGGGCGGTCGACTTGTCGACGCCCTTCGGCGCGATGTCGAGCCACGCCGTCCACCCCACCGCGTACGACACGTGCTGCAGGCCGATCTGGTCGACGAGCTCGGTGAACTCGGCCTCGCTGTGCTCGGGCGACACCACCACGACACGAGCGACCTGCAGGCCCTTCATGTCTTCCAGCCCGACGTTGCGGGCCGTCTCGCGATCCAGGCCCCAGTCGTCCACGTAGTGCGTGTAGAGCCGGCTGCCGTCGGCGAGCTCGACGAGGTAGTTCGCCTCGGGCAGGTGCTCCTGCAGCAGCGTGAGCACCTCGGTCGGGTCGAACGTCTCGGTGGTGTGGCGCGCGTAGCCGGTCTGCTGGGTCGTGTCGCGCGACAGGATCGCGGCGCCGTTCGAGCACACGACGTACTCGGGCAGGATCCCGAGCGCGTGCAGGATGTACGAGGTCGCCTCCCAGCTGCGGCCCGTGGCGATCGTCACGATGTTGCCGGCGTCGACCGTGCGGCGCACGGCCTCGCGCACGTTCGGGCTGAACGACTCGTCCTCCAGCACGACCGTGCCGTCGAGGTCGAGGGCCACCAGCAGCCGGCGGTCGCTGCCCTGATCCGTCACTGCCTGGCCGGTCACGCGATCGGCTCCAGCACCTCGAGCCCGCCCAGGTAGGGGCGCAGCGGCTCGGGCACCACCACCGATCCGTCGGGCCGCTGGTGCGTCTCGAGGATGGCGACGATCCAGCGCGTCGTGGCGAGCGTGCCGTTGAGCGTCGCGACGTGCTGCGTGCGCGCCTCCACCCCGCCGTCCTTCGAGACGGGACGGTGGCGGATGTCGAGGCGGCGGGCCTGGTACGTCGTGCAGTTCGAGGTCGACGTCAGCTCGCGGTACGCGCCCTGGGTCGGCACCCACGCCTCGGTGTCGAACTTGCGCGCCGCGCTCGAGCCGAGGTCGCCCGCGGCGGTGTCGATGACCCGGTAGGCGAGGCCGAGCGACTGCAGCATGCGCTCCTCGAGGGCGAGCAGGCGCTCGTGCTCGGCGGCGGCGTCCTCGGGGGTCGTGTAGACGAACATCTCGAGCTTGTTGAACTGGTGCACCCGGATGATGCCGCGGGTGTCCTTGCCGTACGAGCCGGCCTCACGGCGGTAGCAGGTGGACCAGCCGGCGTAGCGCAGGGCGCCTCCGGTGAGGTCGACGATCTCATCCTTGTGGTAGCCGGCGAGGGCGACCTCGCTCGTGCCGACCAGGTAGAGGTCGTCGGCCTCCAGGCGGTAGATCTCGTCGGCGTGCGCGCCGAGGAAGCCGGTGCCCTGCATGATGTCGGGGCGCACGAGCGTCGGCGTGATCATCGGGGTGAAGCCGGCCTCGAGAGCGACGTTCAGCGCGTAGTTCATCAGCGCGATCTCGAGCCGCGCCCCGACGCCCTTGAGGAAGTAGAACCGGGCGCCTGACACCTTCGCGCCGCGCTCCATGTCGATCGCGCCGAGCCGCTCGCCGAGAGCGAGGTGGTCGAGCGGACCGTCGGGGAACTCGGCCGGGTCGAAGGTGCGGATCTCGCCGACCTCCTTGAGCACGACGTAGTCGTCCTCGCCGCCGGCGGGCACCCCGTCGAGCACGACGTTCTCGATGCTCGACATCGCGGCGGCGAACGCCTCCTCGGCGGCGGTCACCGCCTGCTGGGCGTCCTTGACCCGCCCCGCGAGGTCCTTCGCCTGGGCGACCAGCGCGGCCTTCTCGTCCTTCGGGGCTGCGGCGACGCGCTTGCCGAAGGCGTTCTGCTCGGCGCGAAGCTGCTCGAACGAGCCGATCGCGGCGCGGCGGGCCGTCTCGGCCTCGACCGCCGCGGTCACCGTCTCGGGCGAGTGCCCGCGCGCCTCCTGCGAGCGAATCACGAGGTCGGGGTTCTCACGCAGCAGCACCGGATCGATCACGGCATCAGTCTAGGCGGCGGCACGTGGCCGCTCTCGCTCGCATTGTGGCTACAATCAGTGAATGAATGTGGACACAATCGGCATCCGCGAACTGCGCAACGGACTCAGCCGCCACCTCGCCGAGGTTCGCGAAGGTGCGGAGATCACGGTGACGGACCACGGCCGCCCGATCGCGAAGATCGTTCCGATCGATCACGAGTCCGGTCTCGAGCGCCTGATCCGCGAGGGCATCGCCCGTCGCCCGAGCGGACCGCGCCAGGCGCTGCCGGATCCGATCGAGATCGACGGCACCGTGAGCGACCTGATCGCCGAACAGCGCCGGTGACCGCTTACTTCGACACCTCCGCGCTCGTCCCGCTCGTGCTCGCCGAGCCGTCCACGGCGGTGTCCCGGCGCGCCTGGTACGAGACCGAATCCGTCGCCTCGAGCTCGCTGGCGTACGTGGAGGTTCACACGGCGCTCGCGCAGGCCAACCGGATGTCGCGGATGACCGACACCGAGCACGGGATGGCGACACGTGCGTTCGAGGCGCTCTGGGCGCAGATCACGCCGATCGCGCCCGTAGAGGCGATCATCCGCGATGCCGCGCGGCTCGGCACGGCGCACGCCCTGCGCGGCTACGACGCCGTGCACTGCGCCACCGCGTTCGCGATCGCGTCGTCCGAGCTCGTCGCGGTCAGCGGCGACCAGGACCTGTTGCGCGCGTGGGATGCGCTCGACATCGCGACGGTCGACACGGCGGGCTGACACCGCCGACGCCGCGGACACCGTGGGATCAGGCGCGGCCCCGCGGCTCGAGCCTCCCTCGCTCGTCGCGCTGCCAGGTCTCGCCGTGCGCATCCGTGAAGACGAGGGAGGTGACGATCCACTTCGGATTGTTCATGATCGGCTGGAGGAGGCCCTCCAGGGACTGCGCATCCGTCGGCAGGTCCCAGGGGTACTTGTCGCCCTCCTGCAGGAAGTACTCGCCAGGCGGGACGACGGCGATCGACACGGGCTTCACGGGCTCGGGGTCGTCGGCCTTCCGCTGCGCGTAGGTGCTCTCGATCACGACGTCGTAGGCCGGCGCGTGCGACGCGTTCCGCAGCATGATCCCGCGCAGGCTCCTGCCGCTCGCGTGCTTGACGTCGGTCCTCGACGCGCACCATGCCGATACGAGCGCGGCCTGCTCGCGCCGTTCGCGCGCGACCGACCGGTCCTCGCGCGAGCGCTCCATGCGAAAGGTGCGGGCCGTGTAGATCGCGGCGGCGAAGGCGGCGAGCAGCGCGAACGCCGCGGTCACCCCCGCGACGCCGTCTCCGATGGCTCCGAATGCGTTCAGCCACTCCGGCATCTCCCCCACCCGCTCCCCTCCTCGGTGCCCATCCGGCAACACGATGCGATACACGCGTCAGCGTATCGACACGGCGGGACGGCCTGGACGAGCGGTATCGCTACAAGACCGGCCGAGCGAGCTCGCCTAGCCTGGAGCACATGGATCCGCTCGACGCCGTGACCTGGCCCCTTCGCACCGAGCGGCTGACGATCCGGCGCGCCGTCGCCGAGGATGCCGACGCGACCTGGCGATGGCGGCGGCTGCCGGAGGTGGGCGAGTGGATCACGCGAGCCCCGACGGACCACGCCTCCTACGCAGAGCAGTTCGCGGACGCCGGCCGGCTGCGCGTGACCCTGGTCGTCGAGCTCAAGGGCGAGCCGATCGGCGACCTGATGGTGCGGGTCGAGGACGGCTGGACGCAGGCGGAGGTGGTCGAGCAGGGAGTGGGCGTGCAGGCCGAGCTCGGCTGGACACTGGACCCGGCACACCAGGGCCGGGGATACGCGACCGAGGCCGTGCGAGCGGCGATCGGGATGTGCTTCGAGCAGCTGGGCCTGCGCCGCGTGCACGCCGGATGCTTCGCGGCGAACGAGCCGTCATGGCGCGTGATGGAGCGCCTCGGGATGCGGCGTGAGGAGTTCAGCCGCAAGACCGGTCTGCACCGCTCCGGCGAGTGGATGGACGGCATGGACTACGCGCTGCTCGCCGACGAGTGGACCGGCTGACGAGAGCTCGTCCGCTGCAGGCCGACGGCCCCGACCCAGAGCTCCGCGAGCTTTAGGCCGGGGCCGTTGTCCGTCAGCGCCGCGCGGCCCGCCTCGGCCGCACGGCCAGGACGGTGCCCGCGGTCACCAGCAGCAGGGCCGCGGCGAGCGCGATGCCGAAGGGCGCCTCGCCGCCCGTGGCGACCAGCGCCGAGCCGCTCCGGACGGTGACGTCGACCCACCCGATCACCGTGCCGTCGGCGTCCGTCACCACCAGGCGGTGGGCGCCCGCCGGCACGTCGTCCGGGATCCGGAAGGTGACCGATCCGTCGGAGGCCACGACGGCCTGGCCGAGCGACGTCGGCTCGGAGAACAGCCAGCCGAACACCGTCTGGCCCGCGTAGGCGGCGTCGACGACGACCGTGACGAGCCCTCCCGCCGTGAGGGTGGTCGAGCCGAGCACGCGCAGTCCACCGCGGTTGCCGTCGTTCAGGTCGTCCTCGGAGGGCGCCACGCTCGCTCCGCCGTCCTGCGGAACGTCGTCGCCGTCCTGGCCCGGCTGGGCCGCGCCCGGCCGGTCGGTTCTAGCCGGCTCGCCGGGCTCGCTGGCACCGGGCTCGTCCGTCCCGGGTTCATCCGTCCCCGGCTCGCCGGCACCGGGCTCGTCCGTCCCCGGCGTGGTCCCCGGCTTGTCCGTACCCGGCTTCTCCGTCCCCGGCTCCGTCGCGCCCGGTTCTCCGGCCCCCGGCTCGTCCGTACCCGGCTCATCGGTCCCCGGGCCGTTGCCCGGCTCTTCCCCGCCGGGCTGCTCAGCCCCGGGCTCCTCCGTGCCCGGCTCTGCCGTGCCCGGCTCCTCCCCGCCCGGCTCCTCCGTGCCGGCACCGCCTTCCACGGTGCCCGCGCGCAGCGAGTGGTCATCGGTGTCGGCATCGTCAGCCCAGAAAACGGCGCGCACGTCGCCCGGCTTCTCGGCCGGCGCGATCGCGAAGCCCTCGTTGGCGATGTTCGCCATCCCGGCCGGGCGTGCGTACACCGTCTGCGACGCGAAGGCGCCGTCGACGATCGTGAACTCGGCGGTGCGGCCGGCGTCCGCCTCGTCCGCGACGACCCACAGCGTGCCGCGCTCGGCGTCGAACTGCACCTCGGCGACGACGCCGAGCCCGCTGCCGATCTCCGCCAGCCGCTGGAACGTGCCGTCCGAGTTCAGCGCGTAGGCGTAGACCGACTTCGTGCCCTCCACGCCGACGAAGAACAGCCCGTCGCCGTGCAGCGGGTACGCCTCCGGGTCGTAGGCCCGGCCGGTCGTCGCGTCCTCGAAGCCGTTCTCGACGAGGTAGTCGTCAGGGATCCAGGTGATGCCCTCGAGCCCGGCGTTGGCCCCCAGCCCGGGGAAGTCCGCGGTGAGGTCCCACTCGGCGACGGCCGCGAGGTCACCCGACGCCCCCGCGACGTCGTACTGCAGCACCGTCGGGCGGCTCACGCTGCTCACGGCGTTGTCGCGCTCGGTGGCCACGTACACGCCGTCCGCCGAGCTGTCGCCGACGATCGTCACGCCCTCCGCGTCGGGCGTGCCGGTGCCGTTCGCGTAGCGCAGCGTCCAGGTCTGCGCCGCATCCCACGTGTCGCCGTCCTCGACGAGCCGGTAGAGGAGGCCCTCGCCGTTGTTCACCGCCCACAGCGCGTCGGTCTCGCCGGCCTCGTAGTCGAGGCCCGACAGGTCGCCCGCGAAGAGGTCTGCCGGGTCGACCGTCCTGACCTCCGATCCACCAGGCCACGGGTCGCCGGCCGGTTCCGCGTCGGGGTCGCCGAAGTCGTTCGGCGCCCCCTTCGTCGACCGGGTCGTGTCGGCGAACTCTCCGGTGCCGTCGGGATTGCGACCATAGGTCACCGCGGCGTGCGCGGTCCACGAATAGGTCGCCACGACGACCCCCTGGGGATCGCGCAGCGTCGCCGAGTCGTTGCCGCCCAGGCCGAAGTCGAAGCCGTCGGCGGTGGCGGTCTTCTCGTCGAGCACGAAGAAGCCTCCGGCCGGCACGACCGAGCCGGCCGGAAGAACGTAACCGGGCTCGTGCGAGGCGTCCCCGTCGATGAACGTGTAGCCGGAGATGTCGACCGGCTCTGCCCCGGTGTTGAAGAGCTCGACCCAATCGTTGTCGTCGCCGTTCGACTCGACCTCGTTCACCACCACCGCGAAGTCCGCGGGCTCCTCCGGCTCCGGCGCGACGTACGCGACGTTCGCCTCTCCCCTGGTCGAGGCGGTCTGCACGAACTCGCCGGTGCCGTCGGGCAGGCGGCCGTACGTCTCCGTCGCGTGGGCCGTCCACGAGTAGGAGTCGACGAGCGTGACGCCGTCGGCGAGGAACACCCGCGCGGAGTCCGCTCCGCCGAGCCCGAAGCCGCCCTCCACGTCGTCGACCTGCACCACGAAGAACGCGCCCGGGTCGAGCACGACACCGACCGACACCGCGAGCGTGCGACTGTCGTTGTCGTCCTTCAGCACGAGACCGGAGATGTCGACCGGCTCATCGCCGATGTTCGTCAGCTCGATCCAGTCGGCGGGCTCTCCGCCGTTCGACTCGACCTCGTTGATGCGGATGGAGGACAGGACGTCGCCGTCGGCACCGTCGGCGAGCGAGACCGATCCGTCGTCGTTCACGACGATCTCCGCGGTCATCGCGGCAGCGAGGTTCAGGCGCTGCCAGCTCTCCTCCTCGCCCTCGTCGAGCGGATTGCCGGAGTCGATCGCGGTGAGCGCGAGCACCTGGCGCCGCTGGTCCGCGGTCAGCTCGGGACGGCTCGAGGCGAGCAGCGACTCGGCGCCCTCGGGGACGACCACGTCCTGCCCGGTCTCTCCGGTCAGCGGGAAGTCGTAGCTCAGCTTCTCCTCGTAGAACGCGAGCGCCTCGTCGGTGCCGAGGTAGGGGGTGTCCGACGCGATGCAGTCGTCGAGCGCGGCGCCGCAGCCCGCCTCGAGCACGCCGCGCAGCTCGACGGCGGCCTCCTCGATCAACGCGGCGAACTCCGGGTCGGCCCAGCGCAGCTGCACAATCGCCTGACCCATCATGCGTCCGCCGATGACGTCGAGCGCCCAGTGCGCGCCCATGACGATGCGGTTGTCGCCCGCCTCGGCCGTGCGCGCGAGGATCTGCGGGGCGAGCTCGGGCAGCATCGTCGCCAGCGCCGTGCCCTGCCAATAGGCCTGGGACGTGTGTCCCGAGGGGAACGCGCCACTGGTGGAGGCCCAGGCGTCGCCGCCCGCCCGGTCCACGAGCCTGAGCTTGCCGCCCTCCTCCGGGCTGTGCACGAGCGCGCCGTCGACGACGTTCAGCGCGAGGTAGGGACGGTCGTAGTCGAAGTAGTTCTTCGGCGGGTTGGTCGAGGAGTTGTAGCCGATCCGGCCGCCGTCCTTCGACAGCAGCGTCCGGGTCTTCGGCAGCTCGCCGGCCTCCCACGCCTCGGCGTAGATCGCGCCGAGGCGCTCGCCGAGGCCGTCCGCCATCGTCAGCGCCATGTCGCCGTACTGGTCGACGATCGCCCGCTGGTGCTGCTCGTCGCTCGAGGTCGTGTTGATCTCGACCGTGATGTCCTCGTTGTGCTGCATCACCGCAGCGTCACCCGTGGCGGCGTAGTCTCCGTCGACGCGCAGGGTGTTGAAGACGTCCATCATCCGGATGGACCAGTTGTCGGGGTCGGGGCTCGACGACGAACCCGTGCTCGCGGTCGTGTTCGAGGTGTACGCGTGGTTCAGCTGCTCGTCGGTGAAGCCGTCGGCCGCGAGGGCAGGCGGCGCGGCGAGCAGGCCGGGAACGAGCATCCCCAGCCCGATGCCCGTCGCCGTCAGCGCGCGAGCGCGCTTCCACCGCGGGTGACCGGACTCATGGCGCGTCTGCATGGGGCGTCTCTTCCTGACCTCGGGGGAGCAGATCCGAACGGATCCGCCCCACCGTGGCGAAGGTCGGCAAACGGCAGGTGAACCGTCGCTGACGTGTCGTTCACCTCCGGGCTACCGGCGGCGGAACGTCCCGCGCCGGGGCGCGACGAGCATCGCGGCCTATGCTGACCGCATGGCCGACGACACCGCTCCCGACGCACCCGCCGGCAAGCGCGCCGCCCTCGTGTTCAATCCGGTCAAGGTCGACGGGCCGACGCTGTGCGCGCTCGTCGAACGGCACTCCGCCGAGGCCGGCTGGGAGCCGCCGCTGCTGCTCGCGACCTCGGTGGAGGATCCGGGGCAGTCCACCACCCGCGATGCTCTCGCCGAGGGCGTGTCGGCCGTGCTCGTCGCCGGCGGGGACGGCACCGTCCGCGCCGTATCCGAGGCTGTGCGCGGATCGGGCGTGCCGCTGTCGATCGTGCCGAGCGGCACCGGCAACCTGCTCGCCCGCAACCTGCTGCTGCCGCTCGACAGCCAGAACGCGATGGTCGCGGCCGCATTCGACGGCGAGACCGTCGACGTCGACATCTGTGTCGCGACCCTGCGCCGGCAGGACGGCCATACGGAGGAGCACGCGTTCGTCGTGATGGCCGGGATGGGCCTCGACGCCGCCATGATCGCGAACACCCGCCCCGAGCTGAAGAAGTCGGTCGGCTGGGTCGCGTACGTCGACGGCGCCGCGCGCTCGCTGGTGAGCGCCGAGCCGTTCCGCGTCGTCTACGAGATCGCGCGCGGGGGCGGCGAGGAGCCGCCGACGCTGACCTCGACGCGACTGCACTCGGCACGCGTGCAGAGCATCCTGTTCGCGAACTGCGGCGAGCTGCCGGGACGGATCTCGCTGATCCCCGACGCCTCCATCGTCGACGGCGATCTCGACGTCGCCCTGATCCAGCCGACCGGTCCGCTCGGCTGGCTCGGCGTGTGGCGCAAGGTGTGGTGGGACAACTCCGTGCTGCGACGCACCCGGGCCGGGCGCGCGGTGCTCGAGCGTCGCGGGCGCGATACGTCCGTGCGGTATCTCCGCGGCGCCGCCGCCGAGGCCGCGACGCCCATCGCACAGCCGGTCGAGCTCGACGGCGACGAGTTCGGCGAGGCGACGCGTGTGTCCTGCCGGGTCGAGAAGGGCAACCTCAAGGTCGCCGTGCCGAAGGGGCACCGCATCAGCGCGATGTGACGCGTCCGGGGTGCGCTACTGCAGGGCGCTGGTGAGCCGCGCGAGGTTGTCGAGCACCGTCGAGCGCAGCGGCTGCTTCTGCCACTCCTCGAGCGTCAGCTCGCGGCTCACCTCGCGATACCCGGCCTCGAGCCCGCGCATCTGCTGCACGAACTCCTCGCCGCGCACGAGCAGCGAGATCTCCATGTTGAGACCGAACGAGCGCATGTCCATGTTGCTCGACCCGATGACGGCGACCTCGTCGTCGATCGTGAGGCCCTTGGTGTGCAGGATGTACGGCTTCGGATACAGCCAGATCTTCACGCCGGCCCGCAGCAGCGCCTCGTAGTAGCTGCGCTGCGCGTGGTAGACCATGGCCTGGTCGCCGACCTCCGACACGAACAGCTCGACCTGCAGCCCCCGGGACGTCGCGGCCGTGATGGCCAGCAGCAGCGCCTCATCGGGCACGAAGTACGGGCTGATCATGATGATCTTCCGCTGCGCGCCGTAGAGCAGGCCGAGGAAGAGGCGCAGGTTGTTCTCGAGCTCGAACCCGGGCCCGGAGGGCACGACCTGGCAGTCGAGGTCGCCGCTGCCGGCCTCCATCTCCTTGAGGTCGATGCCCGGCGGCACCTCGCTCGCCTCGCTGACCCAGTCGGACAGGAAGACCGCGTTGACGCTGGAGACGATGGGACCGTCGAGTCGCACCATCAGGTCGACCCACTGCAGCCCGCGCCGGATGTTCGCCCTGAGGTTGTAGCTGGCGTCCGTGATGTTCTGCGAGCCGAGGAAGGCGACGTCGCCGTCGACGACGAGGATCTTGCGGTGGTTGCGCAGGTCGGGCCGCTGCCACTTGCCGCGCAGGGGCTGGATCGGCAGGGCGAGGCGCCACTCGGCCCCCATGGCGTCGAGCCGCTTGAGCGTGCGCTTGTGGAACGGTTTGACGAGGTTCGCCCAGTGGTCCAGCAGCACGCGCACCGCGATGCCCCTCGCGCACGCCTCCTCGAGGGCGCGGAAGAAGTCGTCGGTCGAGTCGTCCGACTTCAGGATGTAGAACTCCACGTGCACGTGCTCGCGCGCCGAGCGGATCGCCGCGGCCATCTCGGCCAGGCCCTCGTCGTAGTCGCGGATGAGGCGCGCGCCGTTGTCCCCCGTGAGGGGCATGGCGCCGAGCTCGCGGTTCATGTTGACGAGCGACGTGAACCAGGCCGGCTCGTTGGGCCGCAGGCTGCCGCGCTCGAGGTACTGCCTGGCCTCGCGGATGTACTGGTTGATCTCGTCCTGGCGGCGCCGGCGGTCACGGGGCAGCCGCGGGTTGCCGATCAGCAGGAACAGGAGCAGCCCCGGCACGGGCAGGAAGAAGATGGCCAGCAGCCAGGCCATCCCGGCCGTGGGGCGGCGGTTGCGGGGGACGATCACGATCGCGACGATGCGGATGATCGTGTCGACGACGGTGGTGCCGATGAGCCACCACGAGGTGCCGAGGATGACCTCCACTGTGCACCGCCTCTCCCCCGCCTCGCACCAGCGTATCCGGTGCCTCCGACGCGACCGCCGCGTGGGGCTCGGATCGCGGGTGGCCTGCTAGTCGGCGGTCGGCGCGGCGGCGTCTCGCGGCGGCAGGCCGCGCTTCGCGCGCTCCTCGGCCTCGATGCGCGCGTAGGCCCGGCGCTCGGTGCGGTCGAAGCGCAGGATGCTGCGCAGGATGAACCAGAACACCACGCAGATCACGATGGTCGGCAGGATCGACCAGACCACGGCTGCCCAGTAGCTGTCCACACGCCCATCGTACGGCCCCGCTCCTGTGTGCGAGCCCCGGGCGGATGCGCCCTCCGGCCACTCGGGCCTCGTCCACAGCGCCGGATCCTCGCGAATCCCATCCCCAGCTGGGCGCATCCGGTCCGTGAGCGCGCGCCGACGGCGACGCTCTTCTCCATGACCGTTCAGACCCCCCCTTCGTCCTCTCCGCAGCCGCCCTCGCCGCAGACGCCCGGCGCCCGGGCTGCCGTGCCCCCGGCCCCGACCGTGGTCCGCGCGGCCGACTCCGCCGAGTTCCTCTCGATGCTCCCTCACATCGCCGGGTTCACCCCGCGCGACAGCATCGTGCTCGTGCCGTTCGCCGAGCGCCGCACCCTGGGCGCCATGCGCATCGACCTGCCCCCGGAGGCGATGTCGGGCACCGAGCTGTCGGAGTTCGCGGCCACCACGGTCGGCCGGCTGTGCCTCGTCGAGCACATCACCCGCGCGGCCGTCGTGGTCTACACCGACGATCCGTACCGCGGCGAGCGCGGCAGGATCGCCCGTGCCGAGCTGGTCGGCGAGGTGCTGCGTCGCCTCGACGAGTGCGCCCTGGCCACGGTGGAGGCGCTGTGCGTGGCCGGGGACGGATGGGGCTCCTACCTCGAGCCCGACGGGCCCTACGCCGGGCAGTCGCTCGATCGCATCCGGCCGGACGACGTGCCGTGGCCGCACTCGCCGGACGAGCGCCTGCTCGCCGATCAGTCGGACGGCTGCGAGCTGCCGCCGAGTGACCTCGCCGAACGCGAGCAGGTCGCGCGGGCGCTCACGCGGATCCTCATCGTCCCGGACGAGCCCGACTTCCCCGAGGCGATCGAGGAGTGGCTCGGAGAGGACGCGGCGGCTCTCACCCCGCACGATCTGGCGGTCCTCGTCGGCCTGCTCGATCGTCCCCTCACCCGCGACATCGCCCTCACCCAGTGGTGCGGCGGGATCGACGAGGGGCGGACGGTCCACGCCTGGCAGCTCGCCTGGGCCCGCGGCGAGCGGAGCGACCCCGTCGGCCCGTTCCGTCTGGCGGGCGAGGGACCTGCGCCCGACGGCGATCGCCTGCGACGCGCGCTCGCGCTCGCGATGCGCGCGGCGTCGGTCGCGCCGCGCGCGCGGCGGGCGGGTCCGCTCGCCGCGGCCGCCTGGCTGTCGTGGGCGCTCGGGAGGTCGACGCACGCGGCGCACTTCGTCGGCCTCGCGCGCGAGATCGATCCGCATCACGGGCTGGCGCACATCGTCGCGACGATGGTCTCCGCCGTGCACCTGCCCGCCTGGGTCTACGACCGCCCGGCACCGGTTCCGGGTCCGCGCAGCTGCGCCGAGCGCCGTCGGGCCGACCGGCGGCAGGCTCGGCGGCGGGGCAGGTGAGGGGGTGCGGCTACTTCACCAGCGGGAAGAGGATCGTCTCGCGGATCCCGAGACCCGTGATGGCCATGAGCAGACGGTCGATGCCCATTCCCATGCCGCCCGTCGGCGGCATCCCGTGCTCGAGCGCGCGCAGGAACTCCTCGTCGATGCGCATCGCCTCGTCGTCGCCGCGGTCGGCGAGCTTGGCCTGCTCGACGAAGCGCTCCCGCTGGATCACGGGATCGACCAGCTCGGAGTACCCGGTCGCCAGCTCGAAGCCGCGCACGTACAGGTCCCACTTCTCGACGACGCCCGAGACCGAGCGGTGCTCGCGCACCAGAGGGCTGGTGTCGACGGGGAAGTCCATGACGAACGTCGGGCGCGTGAGGTGCTGCTTGACGAAGTGCTCCCACAGCTCCTCGACGAGCTTGCCGTGCGTCGCGTGGGCGGGGATGTCCACGCCGTTCGCCTCGGCGAGGCGCACCAGCTCGTCGAGACCCGTGTCGGGCGTCACGTCGACGCCCGCGGCCTCCGACAGCGACGGGTACATCGAGACGCGGTCCCAGTCGCCGCCCAGGTCGAACTCGGTGCCGTCGGCCCAGGTCACGGTCGTGGATCCGGCGACGGCGATCGCTGCGTTCTGGATGAGCTCCTGGGTCAGGTCGGCGATGCCGTTGTAGTCGCTGTACGCCTGATAGGCCTCGAGCATCGCGAACTCGGGGCTGTGGGTCGAGTCGGCGCCCTCGTTGCGGAAGTTCCGGTTGATCTCGAACACCCGGTCGATGCCGCCGACCACGGCGCGCTTCAGATAGAGCTCCGGCGCGATGCGCATGTACAGGTCGGTGTCGAACGCGTTCGAGTGCGTGATGAACGGCCGGGCGGAGGCGCCACCCGGCTGCACCTGCAGCATCGGCGTCTCGACCTCGACGAACTCATGGGCGGTGAAGGTCGATCGCAGGCTCGCGTTCACCGTGGCCCGGGCGCGGACGGTCGTGCGGGCCGTGTCGCGCACGATGAGGTCGAGGAACCGGCTGCGCACCCGGCTCTCCTCGTTGAGCTCGGTGTACATGTTGGGCAGCGGCAGGATCGCCTTGGCCGCGATCTCCCATGCCGACACCATGATCGACAGCTCGCCGCGCCGGCTCGAGATGATCTCGCCGGAGATGGCGACGTGATCCCCGAGGTCGACGAGCTCCTTCCAGCGCTGCAGGGAGTCGTCGCCGACGTTCGCCAGCGACACCATCGCCTGGATGCGGGATCCGTCGCCGGCCTGCAGCGTGGCGAAGCAGAGCTTGCCGGTGTTGCGGCTGAACACGATCCGGCCCGCGACCGCCGCTTCCTCGCCGGTCTCGGCCCCCGCCTCGAGGTCGCCGTACTGCGCGCGCAGCGCGGGGATCGTGTGCGTGACGGGAACGGAGACCGGGTAGGCCCCGCCGGCGGCGCTCTCGCGCTCCGTGATCAGACGCTCGCGCTTGGCGAGCCGCACGGCCTTCTGCTCGAAGATGTCCTCTTCGGTGGGCTCGGATGCAGGCTCGACGGGCGTGGCAGACATGACCACAAGTCTAGGGTTCCCCGCCCGTCGCTCTTCTGCGCCCGCGGTCGCCCGGCGCCACGCTTCAGTCGTCGGGCGGCAGCACGACGGTGGGCGACGCCTCGGCGAGCGCGTGGTCCACCGTCGAGCGGACGAGGGCCGACAGGTAGCCCCCGGGGTTGTCGATCCCGATGCCCCGCAGAATGCCCGTCGCCTGATGCACGATCTGTCGCGAGAACTCGGAGGCGGTCTCGATCGCCTCCGCGTACGCCGCCCGGTCCTCCTCGGCGACCACGACGGGCTCGCAGCCGAGCTCGACCGCCAGGGCCTGAGCGATCGGCAGCACCGCGGTCGGCGCGGTCACGGCCGCGTACGACGCCGCGAGCTGACGCAGGTCCATGCTCGTCCCCGTGAACGCGATGGCAGGGTGCACCGCAAGCGGGATCGCGCCCCGCTCCGCGGCCGGATGCAGCACATCGATGCCGTGCGCGGCATCCGTGTGCAGCACCAGCTGGCCCACCTGCCACGCCCCGAGCTCGGCGAGCCCCGCCACCAGCCCCGGCAGCTCATCACGGGGCACGGCGATGACCACCAGCTCGCTGCGGCGCACCACCTCGAGGGCGTCGAGGACGGGCACACCGGGGAGGATCGCCTCGACGCGCTCGTCGTCCGATCCGCTGGTGATCCCCGTCAGCGCGTGGCCTGCACCGGCGAGCGCGGCACCGATCACCGGACCGACGCGACCGGCGCCGATGACGCCGACGCCGAGCCGCCCGTCGCGCCTCATACCGGGGACCCCCCGGGGCGGCCCTCCGCGATCCCCGCCGGCACATTCTGCGCCGGGACCGCCTGCGCTGGCACGGCCTGCCCCGGCACGGGCAGATGCTGCAGCCAGCGATGGCTCTGGTCCACCGCCACAGCGGCGACCGCGCCCCGGCTGACGCTGCGCAGCAGGTCGAGGGCGTCGTCGCGCTCGAGACCGACGATCTGGCCCGAGATCGGGCCCTGCACCGTGTGCACCTGCCCCCACGCCACGCGCTGCAGGCGGTCGATCGGGCCCTGCGCGACCGAGACGCCCTGCACGCGAGCGAGCGGGAACACCGCCAGCTTCCGCCAGATACGGCCGCGACGCAGCAGCAGGCCGTAGCCGGTGACGGCGAAGCCGTGGCGGCGCCACGACACCGGTCGACGCCACCAGGCACGGCGCGGGATCGTGCGGTAGGGGTCCGCCCCTGCCCCGTCCGCCACCGGGCCGAGCACGCCGTGCTCCCAGATCAGCGGCATGTCCGAGACCGGCAGGCCGGGCAGGATCAGGCCGAGCACCCGCTCGACGTCGGCGCGAGTGCCGACCGGCAGCACCGTGTTGAACTGCTGCGCCTGACCCGACTGCGCCTGGGCGGCGCTCTTGCCCGTCATCCGGTTGATCTTGACGGTCCACCACCCGAACGGTCGCCACAGCAGCGACTGCGACACCTCGACGCCGAAGATCCGCCCGGGCGGCAGCGTCTCGGTGACCGTGGTGAAGAGACCGAACGTGATCCGAACGCCGTCGGGCGTCGGGGCGATGGCGTACCGGAGCGACTTGGAGATCTGCGTCCAGACGATCGCCACCGCGGCGAAGAGCATCGGGATGCCGGTGATGAGGCCGATGCCGACCCCGATGAGCGCGCCGCCGGGCCCGATGCCGGCCTCGCCGGTGAGGATGAGCGGCAGCATGACGCTGCAGAACCACAGGACGCCGAAGAACAGCACCCACAGCACGCCATGCATGGCGTGCGCGGCGATGAGCCGACCGGCGGGGATCTTGACGACGCTCTCGGCGGCGACGTCCGCGCGATCGACGCCGCCGATCATCTCCGTCACGCCCTCGTTCAGAGTGCCCACCAGCCCGCCGCGGGCGGTGGCCGGTGCGCCCGCGGAGCCGTCGCGCGCCGCCTGCCGCGACGCGCGCGCGCCCGAGGCGAGCCGCAGGATGTCGGCGCGCACCTGCTCGGCCCGCTGCGTGCCGAGGTATTCGAGGGCGACATTGGCGTCGGTGCCCGCCCCCACCACCTCGAGCTTCGCCATGCCGATCAGCCGCGCCGGGAACGGGCGCGTCAGGTTGACGCCCTGCACCCGGTCGAGCGGGGCGCGGCGGTGCGTCCGGAAGACGATGCCCTTGCGCACCTCCACGTCGTCGCCGGTGATGCGGAACTGGTGGAAGCGCCACACGACCCAGAAGATCGCCATCAGCGCCAGCACCGCGACGAGCAGGATGCCGAGCCCCTGCAGGATCAGGTTGTTGGCAGCCAGGAAGTCGACGAAGTCGACCTCGCCGTACTCGACGGCCTCGCTCTCGACCTCTCCGGGGGCGAAGATCGACACCAGCCAGACCACGGCCCGGTCGCGGAAGTTCGACAGGATGATGCCGGCGACGATGATCAGCACCAGGCCGCCCTGGAACAGCGGCGTCAGCGGGTGGAGCCGGTGCCAGCCGCCGTCGGCGAGCGACGACGAGCCGCCCTGCGGCAGCGTGGGCGCCTCCACAGCTCCGGGAGCCGCCGGTGCCACCGGCTGCTCGTCGGTCACAGTCCGGTCCGTCGCGTCTCGGCGACCTCGATGAGCGTGTCGCGCAGCGCCTCGGAGGCCGTGCGGCTGAGCCCCGGGATCTCGACGCCCGTCGTGGCCGCCGCGGTCACCATCTTCAGCTTGGCGATCCCGAAGGCACGATCCATCGGCCCGTGCGTGATGTCGATCAGCTGCATACGGCCGTACGGCACGGCGATCATCCGCTGCCACAGGATGCCCTTGCGGAACACGATGTCGTCGTCGCGCAGCATGTAGCCGAGCGCCCGCGCCTGGCGAGGCAGCACGATCTGGGCCGCGATGGTCGCGACGAAAGCGACGCCGAGGCCCAGCCAGTGCCAGTTCTGCGACGACACCATGGTCACGAAGACGCCGATCGCGACGAGCACGGCGACGAAGATGAGGTTCTGCACCGTCTGGGACACGACGTACTTCGGCGAGATCTGGTGCCAGGCGCCGTCGAGGGCGAGCCTGCCCGCCGCGCGGGGCTCGCGCACCGCCGTGTAAGTGCCCTCGTCGAGCGCCGCCGGCGCGAGACGCTGACCGGTACCGTCGAGCGCCGCCGGCGCGGGGCGCTGACCGGTACCGTCGGGCGCCACCGGCGCGGGGCGCTGGCCGGGCTCGGCGACCGGTGGTGTCGGGGGCGGAGCGCCCTCCCGCGCTGCGGCCGCGAGACGCTGGCTGGCGCGCGTCGGGGCGGCTCCCTCCGTCGTCGCGGGCACAGGGGGCTCTGCCGATGCGGGCGGCGCTGCCGATGCGGGCGGCGCTGCCGGGGCCGGCGGCGCTGCGGGTGCGGGCGGCGCCGGCGGAACGGGCGGGGCCGGGTGCTCAGTGCCCGGTCGCGGCTCCGGGGCCGGCGTCGTCTGGTTGTCGCTCATCGTGATCCTTTGCACCGTCGTCAGGAGGCAGGCTGCAGAAATGCTCGGCGACCAGGGCCGCCACCACCAGGACGGCTCCCGCGGCGACGGCCGCGACGATCGTCGTCACCGAGCCTAGCGCCGGGGCCACGGGCCGCGTCGAGACGTACAGCAGCATGCCCGCGGCCGCGCCTCCCGACGCCGCGCCGACGATGCTGGAGGCCTTGGCGAGGATCGCGATCCTCACCGCACGGAACGGATCGACGCGGGGCGCCGTCGCGCTGCGCTGCGAACGCCGGACCGGCCACGCGAGGGCCACGCAGAGCGCGCCCAGCAGCACGAGCAGGATCGGCAGGCCCACCGCGGGGGTGAAGGTCGCGCGGCCGGACATCGTCAGCGCGTGGTCGATCAGGAATCCGAAGCCGCCGCCCAGAAGGGCCGCGACGACGAGCGACAGCGCGGACGTGCGCTTCACGACCCGCTCCCCAGGTCTCGCAGCAGGTCCGCGACGCGCCCTCGTCCGGGCAGCACGGCGTCCGCGTCGACCTCCAGCCAGGGTGCCAGCACGAAGTCCCGCTCGGCGGCTCGCGGATGCGGCAGGGTCAGGCCCGCCTCGTCCGAGGTCACATCGCCGTAGGCGATCAGGTCGAGATCGAGCGTGCGCGCGCCCCAGCGCACGTCCTGCGGCGCCCGCACGCGGCCGTGCCGGGCCTCGATCGCGTGCAGCATGCCGAGGAGCACCGAGGGGGCCAGACGCGTCCGCACGAGCGCCACGGCGTTCAGGTAGGCGGGCTCTGACTCGTCGGGTCCGTCGAGCGTGAGCGCGACCGACTCGATCGGCGTCGACGCCACGACGTCGTCCACCAGCGGAAGCCGTCGCAGCTCGTCGACGGCGGCGGAGATCGTCTCGTGCCGGTCGCCGAGGTTCGCCCCCAGCGCGACGACGGCCGTGACGGTGGCGCGCGGTGCGCGCGCGGGCGGGTCCCCGAGCGGCCTCGTCAGATCACGCGACATCGGCGCGCTCCCTCGCGGAGGCGACGTCCCGGGAGGCGTGCACCGTGACCGACACGTCCTGGAACTGCGCCTCGATGGGCGCCTGCGGCTTGTGCACCGTGACGATGAGGAAGTCGATGCGCTCGTCCCCCATCACCGCGTCGGCGATGCGGTGCGCGAGCGTCTCGATGAGGTTGACCGGCTCTCCGCCGACGATGCCGACCACCTTCTCGGCGAGCTCTCCGTAGTGCACGGTGTCGGCCACGTCGTCGGTCTCGGCGGCCCGCGTCGTCGACACGCCCAGCCGGAGGTCGACGACGAACTCCTGACCGTTCTCGCGCTCGAAGTCGAAGACCCCGTGGCGTCCGAACGCGCGCAGGCCCGTCAGCTCGATCATGTCCGCGAAGTTCACGTCGTCCCGTCCTGGTCGCTCGATGCGCCGGCGCCCCGGCCCTCCCATGCCTCCGCCACCGCGATGGCATCGCGCGTCGCCGCGACGTCGTGCACGCGCACGGCGTGAAGCCCGCGCCGCGCCGCCAGTGCGCTCGTGACCGCGGTGGCCAGATCCTTCCGCTCGTTCGAGGCGTCCTCGCCCAGCGCAGATGCGAGGAACCTCTTGCGCGACGTGCCGATCAGGATCGGCAGGCCCAGCGCCACGATCTCGTCGAGCTGCCGCAGCAGCGCCCAGTTCTGCTCGCCCGCCTTGGCGAAGCCGATGCCGGGGTCGAGGACGATCCGGTCGCGCCCGATGCCCGCGGCGAGCGCGGCGTCCACCCGAGCCTGCAGCTCCGCGGCGACGTCGGCGCCGATCGAGCCGTACTCGGCCCGTGCGTACATGTCCGAAGAGGGGCCGCGCCAGTGCCCGAGCGCGATGACCGCGCCGCCCGCGGCGGTGACCGCGAGGATCTCGGGGTCGGCGAGGCCGCCGGACACGTCGTTCACGATGGCGGCGCCTGCGGCCAGCGCGGCGCGGGCGGTCTCAGCCCGGTACGTGTCGACGCTCACGGTCGCGCCGTCGCCGGCGAGCGCCTCGATCACCGGCAGGACGCGGCGCTTCTCCTCGTCCGCTCCCACGGGCTCCGACCCGGGCCGCGTCGACTCACCGCCCACATCCAGCACGTGGGCGCCCTGCTCGCGCAGGAGCCTGCCGTGGGCGATCGCGTCGTCCGCCGCCAGGTACCGCCCGCCGTCGCTGAACGAGTCGGGCGTGACGTTGACGATGCCCCAGATCCGCGTCACGCGTGCCCCTGACCGATCAGGGCGATCACCTCGGCGCGCTGCACCGGATCGGCCAGCTCGCCGCGCGCCGCGACCGTGACGGTGGAGCTGTCCACCTGGCGCGACCCCCGCATCGTCACGCACTGGTGCGCGGCGTCGAGGACGACGAGAACGCCGCGCGCGTCGAGCGAGTCGTCGATCGTGTCGGCGATCTGCTCGCCGAGCCGCTCCTGCACCTGCGGTCGCGACGCCAGGATCTCGACCACCTTCGGCAGCGCGCCCAGTCCGACGACCTGCTCGCCCGGCAGGTACGCGATGTGCGCGTGGCCGGCGAACGGCAGCAGGTGGTGCTCGCAGGTCGAGCGGAAGCGGATGTCGCGCAGGATGACCGCGCCCGACGGCAGCGTGTCGGGGGCGGGGCCCTGGGCGACGCTGATGGTGTGCGAGAGGGGCTCGGCGGCGTCCAGCCCGACGCCTGCGAAGAGCTCGGCGCTGGCGTCGGCGACGCGCTGCGGCGTCTGCTTGAGGCCGGGGCGATCCGGGTCCTCCCCGATCGCGATCAGCAGCTCTCGCGTCAGCGCGGCGATGCGCTCCCTGTCGACAGGCATTCGCTCATCCTAGGGGGAGCTCAGGCCGTGGCCGGACGCGCCTGCCCCGTGGCGGGGCGGGTCACCGGCGCCTTGCCGGGCTGCTCCGCGGCAGCCGACGCGGCCACCCCGGTGTGCTCGGGGCGACGCGGGATCTGCACGGGCGGCAGCGGCGACACCGGACGCTCGGAGCTCGACAGCCACTGCGCGCGAGGCGGCAGCTTCTTGACGTCCCGGAAGATGTCCTCGAGCTGGGTGTGGTCGAGCGTCTCCTGCTCCAGGAGCGCGAGCGCCAGCCGGTCGAGCACCTCGCGGTTGGCGTTGATGACCTCGTAGGCCTCGTTGTGGGCCTGCTCGATCAGCGCGCGCACCTGGCCGTCGATGCGCTCGGCGATGCGCTCGGAGTAGTCGCGGCCGTGGCCCATGTCGCGGCCCATGAAGACCTCGCCGCTGCCGGCGGCGAGCTTGACCGGGCCGACCTCCGTGGTCATGCCGTACTCGGTGACCATCTTGCGGGCGATGCCCGTGGCCTTCTCGATGTCGTTCGACGCCCCCGTGGTGGGGTCGTGGAACACGATCTCCTCGGCGACGCGGCCGCCCATCGCGTACGCGAGCTGGTCCTGCAGCTCGTTGCGCGTGACCGAGTACTTGTCCTCGAGGGGCAGCACCATCGTGTAGCCGAGCGCCTTGCCGCGGGGAAGGATCGTGATCTTCGTGACGGGGTCGGTGTGGTTCATCGCCGCCGCCGCGAGCGCGTGACCGCCCTCGTGGTACGCGGTGATGAGCTTCTCCTTGTCGTTCATCACGCGGGTGCGGCGCTGCGGGCCGGCGATCACGCGGTCGATCGCCTCGTCCAGCGCGCGGTTGTCGATCAGCTGCGCGTTCGACCGCGCGGTCAGGAGGGCCGCCTCGTTGAGCACGTTGGCGAGGTCGGCGCCCGTGAAGCCGGGCGTCTTGCGGGCCACGACGTCGAGGTCGACGCTGTCGGCGAGCGGCTTGCCGCGGCCGTGCACCTCGAGGATGCGGCGGCGTCCCTGCAGGTCGGGAGCGTCGACGCCGATCTGACGGTCGAAGCGACCGGGGCGCAGCAGCGCCGGGTCGAGGATGTCGGGGCGGTTGGTCGCCGCGATGACGATGACGTTGGCCTTGGGGTCGAAGCCGTCCATCTCGACGAGCATCTGGTTCAGCGTCTGCTCGCGCTCGTCGTGACCGCCGCCCATGCCGGCGCCGCGGTGGCGGCCGACGGCGTCGATCTCGTCGATGAAGATGATCGCCGGCGAGTTCTCCTTCGCCTGGTTGAACAGGTCGCGGACGCGGCTCGCGCCGACGCCGACGAACATCTCGACGAAGTCCGAGCCCGAGATCGAGTAGAACGGCACGCCGGCCTCGCCCGCGACGGCGCGCGCGAGCAGCGTCTTTCCGGTTCCGGGAGGGCCGTACAGCAGCACGCCCTTGGGGATGCGGGCGCCGAGCGCCTGGAACTTGGCCGGCTCCTTCAGGAAGTCCTTGATCTCCTGCAGCTCCTCGAGCGCCTCATCCGCGCCCGCCACGTCGACGAACGTGACGTCCGGGTGCTCCTTGTTGGCGAGCTTGGCGCGCGACTTGCCGAACTGCATCACCTTGCCGCCGCCGCCCTGGGCGCTCGACAGCAGGAACCAGAACAGCAGGCCGAGCAGCAGCATCGGGATCAGCAGCGACAGCATGCTGTCCCAGATCGTGGCGCGCGGCACCGCGTCGTCGTAGCCGTCGGCGGGCGCGGCGTCCTCGACGGCCGCGACGACCTCGTCGGCACGCGCGTCCACGTAGTAGAACTGCACCGCCTCGGCGCCGTCGTGCGCCTCGGACAGCTGGAGGTCGACCCGCTGGTCGCCGTCGGTGATCAGCACCTTCTCGACGGTGCCGCCCTTGAGCAGCTCGAGGCCCTCCTGGGTGGTGACCTGCTTGGTGCCCGTCAGGCTGGAGATCAGCGAGAAGCCGGCGATCAGGAGAACGCCGATGAGCAGCACGTAGATCAGCGGGTTGCGGGTGAGCTTCTTGAAGTCCATGGTCCGGGGTCTCCCCCTGCCCCTCCTGTCGTGCACGCGGTCGCCCAGCGACTGCGGATCAGCTGCCCGGGCCGCTGATCCATCGCGGCGATCCGGAAGGCCCCTCTCGAGGAAGGGACTTTCGGTCAGGCTACCCCTCGACGCCTATGCGCAGTCTGGGCTTCGCCCAGGGCGTACCTCCGAACCGCGAGCGCCATATGGCACTCGGCGCCTCCCGGCGAGTGCGATATGGCACTCACCGAAGATGCGCGAGTGCCGAACGGCACTCGCGGGCGTCACTCGTAGACGTGCGGGGCGAGGATCGCGACGTCGCGCAGGTTGCGGTAGCGCTCCGCGTAGTCGAGGCCGTAGCCGACGACGAACTCGTTCGGGATGTCGAAGCCCAGGTAGCGGCAGTCGATCTCGACCTTCGCCGCGTCGGGCTTGCGCAGCAGCGCGAGCACCTCGATCGACTCGGCCCCGCGCGACGCGAAGTTGTCGAGCAGCCAGCTGAGGGTGAGGCCCGAGTCGATGATGTCCTCGACGATCAGCACGTGCCATCCGCCGAGGTCGGTGTCGAGGTCCTTCCGGATCTGCACCACGCCGCTCGACTTGGTGGAGCTGCCGTAGCTCGACACGGCCATCCAGTCCATCGCGATGTCGCGCTTCAGATGGCGCGCGAAGTCGGCCATCACCATGACGGCGCCCTTGAGCACGCCGACCAGCAGCAGCTTCTTGCCTGCGTAGTCCTCCTCGACCCGGATGGCGAGCTCTGCGAGCTTCTCGTCGATCTGCTCCTCGGTGACGAGGACGGAGCTGAGGTCGTTCGGGATGTCTGCCGCGCGCATCCTGCGATTCTAGGCGCGGGCGGTGAACACGACCCGTGCGCCGCGGCGCGCGGCCTCGCAGCCGGGCAGGTCGATCGGCCCCTGGCCGCTCCAGTCGGTGACCAGCCGGGCAACCTCCAGCGTCTGGGTGCGGCTGAGCGCCACGCCGAACTCGCTGCCGACGACGTGCCGGATGATCCGGTGGCGGAGCGCCGGCGGGTTCGCCGCCAGCGCGGGGACCGACACGGCGATGCCCGCCTCGGCGTGCTCGACGATGTCCTCGATCGTCTCGTCGATCATCTCGGCGAACGCCTCTGCGTCCTCCCGCAGCTGCTCGGCGGTGCGGGCCAGCGCCTCGGCGATCCCGGGGCCGAGCTCGGCCTCGAGCACGGGCAGCACCCGCTCGCGCACGCGCACGCGCGAGAACCGCTCATCGGCGTTGTGCGGGTCCTCCCACGGGTCGAGAGCCTGCGCCGCGCATGCCTCGCGGGTGACGGAGCGGCGGAGCGCGAGCAGCGGACGCAGCCACCTCACCCCGCTCTCGTCGTCGCGGGCCGGGGCCATGCCCGCCAGGCTGGTGGCACCGGCGCCCCGCGCCAGCCCCAGCAGCACCGTCTCGGCCTGGTCGTCGAGCGTGTGCCCGAGCAGCACCGCCGCTGCGCCGGCGTCGGAGGCCGCGTCGCGCAGCACGCCGTAGCGCGCCTCGCGGGCGGCGGCCTCCGGCCCGCCCGCGTCGCCGACCTCGACGCGCACGACGAGGGGGTCGATCCCGAGCGCCGCGGCCTGCTCTGCGGCTCGCCGGGCGACCGCCTCCGATCCGTCCTGCAGGCCGTGGTCGACCGTGACGCTGGCGAGGCGGATGCCCCGGGCGCGCGCCTCGTGGGCCGCGGACGCGGCGAGCGCGAGCGAGTCGGCGCCGCCCGACAGGGCGACGAGCACGACGGAGCCGTCGGGCACGGCGGCGAGCGACGAACGGACGGCGAGACGGGTGGCGGCGACGGCGGGATCGAGCACGGCACGACCCTATCCGGGCGGGACGAGCCGGACGGCATCGGGCCCGCCGCCGAGCGGCACGGCGGCCCGGGCCGGATGTCAGCAGGAGTGGCGTCTAGGCTTGTCCCGGTTCATCCCACCGACTTTCCAAGGAGCAATCGTCAATGGGCGCGTACGACGCAGTCATCGAGATCCCGCGCGGCAGCCGCGTGAAGTACGAGGTCGACCACGGCACGGGGCGCGTGTACCTCGACCGTGTGCTGTACACGACCTTCGGCTACCCGACCGACTACGGGTTCTTCGAGAACACGCTGGGTGAGGACGGCGACCCGCTCGACGTGCTGGTCGTCATGGACCACACGGTCTACCCGGGCGTCGGCGTGAAGGTGCGCCCGGTCGCCGTGCTGAAGATGAAGGACGAGGCCGGCGGCGACGACAAGGTCATCGCCGTGCTCGCCAAGGACCCGCGTTGGGACCACATCCAGGACATCGGCGACCTGCAGGAGTACACGAAGAAGGAGATCGAGCACTTCTTCGAGCACTACAAGGACCTCGAGCCCAACAAGTGGGTCAAGGTCGACCAGTGGGGCGATGCGGCCGAGGCCGAGCGCCTGGTGAGCGAGGCCTACGAGCGCTTCGACGAGCACGACGCGCAGACCAAGACGCAGGGAGCGGGCGAGGCGCCGAACACCCGCGCCTGACCGTCACAGCGAAGGGGCCCGGATCCGACATCGTCGGTCCGGGCCCCTTCGCATGTCCGCGACCGAAGAGGCAGTCCCGACGAAGAGAGCACGTCGGGTCAGTACGTGTTGATGCCGCGGGCCGTCATCCACGGGCCGGGGTCGGTGGTCGCTCCACCGAGGTAGACCTCGAAGTGCACGTGGCAGCCGAAGGAGTTGCCGGTGTTGCCCTCGTACGCGATCACGTCGCCGGCGTTCACGTGCTGGCCATAGCCGACGAGGATGCCGCCGTTGACGATGTGACCGTATCCGGTGCCCACGCCGTTGCCGTGATCGAGGCGGATGTAGTTGCCGTAGCCGCCGTTGTACCCGGCGTAGACCACGGTGCCGGTCGCGGCGGCGTAGATCGGCGCGCCGCAGCCGGCGGCGAGGTCGATGCCGGCGTGGAACGTCGAGCCGCAGTAGCTCGGGCCGCACATCTTGGGTCGGGCGCCGTAGCCGGACGTGCGCCAGCCGTCGCTCGGGCGGGCCCATCCGCTGTTCTTGATCTCGCCGCCGTCGGGGGCCGGTGCCGCGGGTGCCGGGGCCGATGAGCCCCCTCCGCCACCGCTGTTGTTGTTCTTCGCCGCCTCTGCTGCCTCCTGTGCAGCCTTCTCGGCGGCCTCTTTGGCCTTGCGTGCCGCCTCTTCGGCGGCCTTGCGGCGACGCTCCTCTTCGAGCCGGCGCTGCTCTTCCTCGTAGGCCTGCTTCGCGGCGACGCCCTCTTCGTACTCCGCGACCGTCTTGCTGGTCGTGTCGCGCAGGGCGGCGAGCTGGCCCTCGAGCGTGACCATGTGCTCCTGCTCGTCGGCGAGAGCCTGCTCGGCGGCGATCTGCGCGTTCTGCGCGACGATCATCTTCTCTTCGGCGATCTTCTGCAGACGGTCGCGCTCCTCGCGGGCGACCTGCGCCTGATCCGTCAGCTTCTGGGCCGAGTCGCGGGCGGCGACGGCTTCGGCGTAGATCGTCTCGCTGCCGGCGAGCAGCTTGTCCATCTGCCCGAGCTTGGTCAGCAGCTCGTCGGCGTTGGCGGCGGATCCGGCGAACAGCACGTCCAGCGACGTGTTCTCGCCGCCGGTGCGCGACAGCTGCGACGCGACCCGGGCCGCGTTCGTGGCGGCGGTGTCGGCGATCTCGGCCTGCGCGTCGGCCTGCGACTGCAGCTCGTCCGCGCGATAGGCAGCCTCGTAGAACGCCTGCTGCGCGACGTAGTACTCGTCGGCGGCCTGCTGCGCCGCGGCGGTGGTCTCCTCCACGCGCCGCTTGAGCTGCGCGATCATGTCTTCGAGGCGCTGGATCTCCGACTGCTTGCTCGCCTCATCGCCGCGCGCCCGCTCGACGTCTTCCCACGTCGGGTAGTCGTCGGGGTTGTAGGTGAGGGCGAACGCGGGGCTGCCGTTGGAGAGGCCGATGCCGAGCGCGAGAGCACCGGCACCCGCGATGGCGAGGGCGCTGCGGCGCGTGATCGGGTTCCAGAGGCGGCGTCGCTCAGCAGCGGTGGGCGCGCAATCGCACTCCTCCGCTGCAGACATCGAGGTGTCCATCGGGCTGGTCACCGCCTGTTTCACATCGGCCACAATAACAACATTCGCCACATCTACACCATCCGTCGGCGCAGGTTCGCACCCGATCGGACGGGACCGGGGGGTGCGTGGGCATCGTGCCGACGTCCGCCGAGGTTCGAGGGGCGCCCTCATCCTGCGGGCGAAACGCCCGGGATCCGGGAGGACGCGCCCCGAGTTGGAAAATCGGAAGCCGTCCCCTTATGCTTGATCGTCGGCAAGCGTGAGCCCCGGCGGTTCACCCCGGCCCCATCGTTTAGCGGCCTAGGACGCCGCCCTTTCACGGCGGTAGCACGGGTTCGAATCCCGTTGGGGTCACACGAGCTGATATAATTTCATAGTTTGGCCCTGTAGCGCAGTTGGTTAGCGTGCCGCCCTGTCACGGCGGAGGTCGCGGGTTCAAGTCCCGTCAGGGTCGCTCCGAGCGACGGGCCTTCTTTCGAGGAGGCCTTTCGTCTAGGACGCGACAGGTTCGCCCTTCGCAAGGCTCTGTAGCTCAGTTGGTAGAGCGCACGACTGAAAATCGTGAGGTCACGGGATCGACGCCCGTCGGAGCCACCACCTGAAGCCCCCGGTTCGCCGGGGGTTTTCGCTTTCCGGGGCCGAGACGGCGGGCCCCGGCTATCCAGCCGCGCCCTCCTCCAACGCCCGCACATGCACGCGCAACGCGTCCGCGGCGAAGCTCGCGGCCTGGGCCGCCGCCGAACGCCCGGTGGAAGTCGGGGTTCGCCTCGTACAGGCCGGCCAAGCCGCGGATCATCGCGGCCGAACGCGGACGGTCGCCGGCGTGGGTGGGGGTGCCGGGGATCTCGGTGAACCACGCGACGTGCGCGGCCGCGCGATCCTGGGCGGCGGGGGAACCGGGTGACTCCCCCGCCGCTTCGAGTTCTGCCCAGCGTGCGAGCAGTCGATCGGATCGGGGCTTCCATTCGCGCTGCTGGCGCGCGGTCTTCGAATGCCACCACGTGTTCGAGGCGTCGAAGGCCTCGCGCCCCCAGCGCCGCACGACCTCCTCCTCGTACCGGTCGTTGAAACCGTCGAGCATCACGTCCATCTGCGGCTCACGCCCCTCTCGCCGCATCTGCAGCGTGTGCTCGACCGCGCGGATCCGGCGCTCGATCGCCGCGCGGTCCTGAACGAGCCGGTCGAGGTGCGCCACGAGCGCGTCGACCTCCGCCTCGTGCGACGCGGACGCGGCCACCACCTCGGCGATCTGCGCCAGCGGCATGCCCGTGTCGCGCAGCAGCAGGATGCGCTGAAGCCTCGCCACCGCGTCCGGCCCGTAGTAGCGGTACCCGTTGGAGCCGATGCGGTCGGGGGCGAGCAGGCCGATCCGGTGGTAGTGACGCAGGGTGCGGCCGCTGATACCGGCGCGTTCGGCCAGGTCGTTGACCGTCCATTCCACGGGGTCCTCCTCCGGTCGTCCGGTGCCCGACGGCGTCAGCCCTGCGCGTTCGACGAGAGGCCGAGCCGAGGCAGCGCGATGCCGAGGATCTCGGAGGCGGGCGTGTGGACGCTCTGCGCTGCGGTCGTACCAGTCTCGTCGAGATACGCCTGCACCAGTGGAGCACCGGCCGCATAGCCGGCTCCGGTGGGCAGGCCGACGGGCTGCGCACCGAACAGCGCGGCCGTCGCGTCTCCCAGCACCCACGCGGCGAAATCGGCCATGCCGCTGACGCCGAGCCCCTCGACCACCCGCGCGAGAACACCGTCGTCGGATCGGGTCTGATCACCCACGAAGTGTGAGTAGCCGTCCGCCCCGTAGAGCTCGGCGGCGAACGTGTCGGCGAGGCCCTCGGACACCACGTGCTCGCCGACCGTCACGGTCGCGGGGTGCCACACGACACCGCCCGGCGAGTACCGCAGGTTGTGATGCAGCTCGTGGACGACGATCGCCTCGAGCCGGTCCAGCACCCGCCGAGTGGGCCAGACGGTAAGGGCGATGTAGCCGCTGATGCCTCCGAAGCCCGACAGCCCCTGCACCTCGCGCATGAAGTGCTGATTCGTCGGATCGCCGAGCACCAGCAGCACCCGCAGGTCGGGGATGACGAGGCCCGGATCTGCGGAGGCGAGGGCGGCGGTACCGGCGTCGAGGGCGGCGCGGGCGCGCTCCCAGGCGTCGGCGGCGACGAGCTCTGCGAGCGCTTCGCGGACCTGGTCGTCGACCGCAGCCGGTGCATCGAGGGGGAACCCGAAGCTCTGCGCGTGGACCGCTGCGAGATCGAGCCCGCCGGGGATGAAGTGGTACATGCCGGCCATCGGAGCCCAGAGACGTCGCACGGCTTCCGCACGGTCTGCGGCGCCACGTCCAGGACGTCGCGGATGCCGGAGGCGCTGTCGAGCACAGAGATGCTCATGTCGCTCGACGCTAGACATTGCCCCGACGTCAAGGTCAAGCCACCGACGGCTTCTCTTCGCAGGTCAGCCACCTGCTCCCTGCAAGACTGAGGGCATGCGGCATGACCTCCTCATCGAGGGGCTCGCCAACGTGCGCGACCTCGGCGGGCTGAAGCGATCCGATGGATCCGTGACTCCGCGAGGCGTCTTCGTCCGCGCTGAGGCATTGGACCGGCTGACGCCGGCAGGTTGGGATCGCCTCTCCGCCCACGGCGTGCGCACCGTGCTCGATCTGCGCCGGCCGCACGAACGGACCGGCGCCGTGCCAGCGGGAATCGCACGGGTCTGCCTAGATCTCGACGGAGACGACGAGGCCTTCTGGAGCCCCTTGGAAGCCGACGGCCGCTGGGGCACGCCTCTCTACTACCTCGCCCATCTTCGTGAGCTGCCCGACCGACTCGCCGCGGTGCTGGACGCGATCGCCTCCGCTCCCGAAGGTGCGGTGCTGTTCCACTGCGGGGCCGGCTGGGACCGTACCGGACTGCTCGCTGCCGTGCTGCTTCGCGCCCTGGACGTGACCGAGGATGACGCGGCAAGCGACTACCTCGCGTCGTTCGCGAACGCCGCGGCGATGACCGCGGTCCACAACCGATCGTTCGACGCCGAGGAACGGCTCGAGGTCCTCGCGCGTTTCGGGCACACGGCCGACTCGGCGTTCCGAGCCGCCTACAGAGATCTCGACCTCGACGAGTGGTTCGATCTGGCCGACGTCGCCCCGAAGACGCGTCTGGCGGTCACGACCTGGCGAGGGTCCACCGACCGCGCTTAGCGCCCGGACGGTCGCCGCGCCTCAGGTGGGGATGCCGTGCTGCTCGCGGATGAGCTGCTCGGCCGCGTCGGCGTCGCCGGCGAGGATCGCGGCCTTCAACGCCGCGTGGTGCTCGTGAGCGCGGTCCAGGAGGTGGGCGGGGTAGACCATCGCCTGGAGGTTGCGTTCGAGGATCGCCTCCATGCCGCTCATGTGGTTCTGATGATGCCTGTTGCCTGACCGCGCGGAGAGGTAGCTGTAGAGCCGGCGCCGGCTCGCGGATGCGTCCGGCGTGCCCACCGCGCTGTCCATCTCGTCCACGAGTCCCGCGGCCTCGTACCTCTCCTGCGAGGTCAGGCGCGGGATGGCCATGTGCGCCGCCGCGCCCGCCTGATAGCCGGCGTACCAGGCGGACGTCCGTCGCGACTCCGGCGTGATGTCTGTCACCGTCGTGATCCGGTTGGGCAGCACCTCGATCATCCCGGCGCCCTCCAGTCGCTGCAGCGCCTCGCGCACCGGGGTCCGCGACATGTGGAGGCGCTCCGCGAGCTCGGTCTCGAGCAGCCGCTCGCCCGGCAGCAGCTCGCCGTGCTGGATCGCCCGGACCAGCTGCTGGAACGCGGCCTCACTGAGCGATCGCCCGCGTTTTCGGCGCGCTCCCCCGGATCCGCGTGTCGCGGCGCCGCCTGCGCGCGCTGGACGTCCCGGTTCCGACAAGATGCTCCCCCTCCGATGCCGGCGCAGACCGTCCGCACCGACCGCATTGCGCCACGGAGCAGGTCGCCCAGGGAGCCGCGGCGCGCGTCGCAGTGTGCGACGTCACCGGGCTCGGGCGACCAGCGGCGTGGTCGTTCAGGTGGGGCGGCGATCGCTCGGGCGACCGACCTGCCCCGGCTCTCAGCGCCGCCCCTCCCGACCACAGCCAGGAGGGGCGTCTCGCGAGCGGCCGCGCGTCAGTCCCTGGCGGCGTCCTTCGCGTCGTTCTCGGCCTTGAGCGCCTCGGCCCTCGTCTCGGCGATCCGCGCTTCTTCCTCGGCCTGAAGCTCTTCGGCCTTGTCGGACACCTTCTCGGCGACGTCCTCGGCCTTGTCCTTCACGTCCTCGAACGCGTCCTTGATCTTCTTTCCCGCGTCATCAAGAAGCCCCATGGGGTCCCCCCTTCTCTCACTGATCGGTACACCGCCAACCGTAGCGACACCGCCGAGCGAGGAAAAGGCCCGAGCGAGGACCGGCACCGAACGTCCCCGCGCATGATCGCCGTCCCCCGCCCCCTCCCCCGCAGAGCTCTCATCTCAGGTTCGGGCCGGGAGGTCAAGCGCTGTACAGCGACCACGCCGACGACGTTTCATGGTGGTTTGGAATGCCCGCATCGCGAAAGGCAGCAGCATGAGCGGAACGCCGGACCACTCCGTCCAGGACCAGAAACTGGCCCCCGATCCGGAGCACCCCGCGAAGCCCGACTCGCTGGGTGACATCAAGAAGCCGTCGTGGAAGTACGTGCTGAAGAAGACCGTCAGCGAGTTCGTCGACGACCGATGCATCGACCTCGCCGCCGGGCTCACCTACTTCTCGGTGCTCGCCCTGTTCCCGGCGCTGATCGCCGTGTTCTCCCTGCTGGGGGTCATCGGACAGGGCCAGCAGGCGGCCGACGCGGTGCTCGACATCGTCCAAGAGGTGGCGCCGGGCGACGCGGCGTCGGCCCTGCGGGGGCCGATCGAGGAGCTCGCGAGCTCTCAGACCGCGGGGCTCGCGCTGATCACCGGAACCGTGCTCGCGATCTGGACGGCCTCGGGCTACGTCAGCGCGTTCAGCCGCGCCCTGAACCGCATCTGGGAGATCGACGAGGGGCGTCCGTTCTGGAAGCTGAAGCCCGCGCAGCTCGTCGTCACGCTGCTCGCCATCGTCCTCGTCGCGATCGCGGTAATCCTGCTGATCGTCTCCGGTCCCGTGGCGAAGGCGCTCGGCGACGCGGTCGGCATCGGCGAGACGGGCGTGTTGATCTGGCAGATCGCGAAGTGGCCCGTGCTCGCCTTCGTGGTCGTGTTCTTCGTCGCCGTCCTCTACTACTTCACGCCCAACGCCAAGCAGCCGAAGTTCCGGTGGATCAGCACGGGCGCCGTGATCGCGATCGTGACGCTGGTGATCGCGTCCCTCGGGTTCGGCTTCTACGTCGCGAACTTCTCCAACTACGAACGCACGTACGGATCGCTCGCCGGCGTGATCGTGTTCCTGCTGTGGGTGTGGATCGCGAACCTGGCGCTGCTGTTCGGAGCCGAGTTCGACGCCGAGCTGGAGCGCGGCCGACAGCTGCAGGCCGGGATCGCCGCCGAGGAGCGCATCCAGCTGCCCCCGCGTGACACGCGGACGATCGACAAGGCCGCCGAGCGGGAGCGGAAGGAGCTCGCCGAGGCGCGTGCGCTGCGTGCGTCGCGGGGGAACACCGACTCGACGGTCGCGCGTCGCTGAAGTCCCTCGTACGAGAAAGAGGCCGGAGAATCAGGCGCTGCAGACCTCGGTGAGCTCGGTCTGCGCGTCGGTGAGCTCGGTGCTCGTGGCGGTCATGTTCTCGGTCGCCTCGGTGACGGCCTCCGTGTCGGTGACGTCGACCTCGGCGAGCGTCTGCAGCTGCGACGTCAGGTCGCTGAACGCGGCGGCGAAGCGGTCGTAGACCGGCTTGACCTCCTCGTTCGTGATGTCCTCGCCCAGGCTCGAGATCTCGGCGTCGACCTCCGCGACGAGGTCACCGAGCGACTCGGGGTCGCTGGTGATCGCACTCTGCAGCTCGGCGGCCTTCGAGTTCAGCTCCTCGGTGCCGTTCTGCATGATCTCGCAGGCGTCGGCGACCGACTGCCCGCCGGCCGAACAGCCGGCCAGGATCGGGAACAGCGCGATGGCGGCGATCGCGGCGACGGCGTTGCGCGTGGTGCGAATGGGCATGTGATTCTCCTGTCGTATGTGAACGTGGGCGGCCCATGTCGCATCGTGTGCTGCGTTGCGCACAGCGCCCCCTCATCACGACCGTATCGTGACCCGCACCCTCGTCCGGAAGCCCAGCCCCACCGAGAGGGAGGGAACGCGCGGGCAGAACTCCCCGATGCGCTCGCGCCGATCGCGTCGGCGATCGAGGCAAGAGCGGACACGGCGTGGTGGCGCGAGGGCAGGCGGGCCGCTCAGTGGGCGATCGACTGGCGCGACCCGGACGACCTGGCGCTGGTCGGCGAGGCCCCCCGGACGCACTCACACGGTGCGCTGGCGGCGTGAGCTCGCGCAGGCGTTATTGACAGTATCATTGCCGCAACGCAACAATACTGTCATGGTGAGGATCTCAGTTCCGGAGGCCGCCGCGCAGCAGGGCGTGTCCTCGGCCCGGATTCGGGCCATGATCGACGCCGGCCAGCTCGACGCCGAGATGGTCGCCGGTCGCTGGCTCATCGAGGCGGGGAGCCTTCCTTCTTCGTCGCGCCGTGCCGGCCAGCCTTACAGCCCCAGAATCGCGTGGGCGCTCCTGTCCCTCGCCGAGGATCGTCCACCCCAGCGCCTGTCCCCCGACGAACTGTCCCGCGTGCGTCGAAGGTGGCGAAAGGTCCTAGGTGAGCAACCTGGTCACGCTCTCGAGATCTTGCAGAGCGCCCTGGCCCGTCGCGGCCGAACGCTGCGTCTTTCCAGCCCAGAGGCCGACGGTCTTCTCTCTGACCCGAGGTTCGCTCCATCCGGCCGTAGCGACCCGCGCTCGGGCATGAACGTTCGGGATTTCGCCGAAGGATACGCCGACGAACAAGACTTATCCGATCTCGAGCTGGATCACTTCCTCGTCCCGGCGCGCGGAAACGAGAACGTCCTGCTGCGCGTCGTCCCGGCCGATCTGGAGTGGCGAGCCCGGGAAGCTGTGTCGTGGTTGGCCGTCGTGGTCGACCTCGCCGATGCAGGTCCGCGAGAACGACAGCAGGCCGCATCGCTGTGGACCGCTCGCGCCAACGGTGGCGTCCGATGACCACAGCCCCCACCCCCATCGTGATGCCGTCGATGACGGACGCTCAGGAACAAGGCTGGCATGCCCTCATGGACCTCTACTACGACATCCCCGACGGATGGACCCTCGTCGGCGGCCAGCTCGTCCATCTCTGGTGCGCAGAGCGCGGATCCACCATCGCCCGCCCTACCGACGACATCGACGCAGTACTGGACGTCCGCGCACGCCCACAAGCACTCTGGGACGTGACCGCAGCCCTCCATCGGCGAGGCTTTGAGCCACTGACGACCGGCGACAACATCCAGCATCGTTGGGTGCGAGGCGAAGCTCTCGTCGACGTGCTGATTCCCCGCCACCTCGGCGCGAGGGCCATGGCCCGTCGTGGGGTGATGGGCGGCCGCACGATCGCCACGCCTGGAGCCCAGAAGGTCCTCAATCGTACGGAACGCGTCGTGGTTCAGATCGGCCAGCGGACCAGCACCATCCTCCGACCCAGTCTGATCGGCGCGATCATCGGAAAGTCCGCGGCCTACTCGGTCGACCTCGACGACAAGCGCGAGCGCCACCTGGGAGATCTCGTCGTACTCGGCTCCCTGCTGCGCCCATCCGACCGACGAGAAGAACCGCTCGATGGTCGTGAGCGCCGACTCACGGCTTCCGCCGTCGGTGCAGCGCGCGCCAAGCCCAGCACCTGGTCCTATGTACCGAACGGCGCACAGGCTCTGGACCGGATCGCTCTCCTGTTGCGCGACCGCTGACGGAGCGCTCCAACGCAGGTGCTTCTGCTCGCGCACCATGCGCCCGTGCTCGTCGGCATGCGCTGCATGTGCCGCTTCCCCAGGAACACCCGCGCGGAAGAGGCCCGCAGCACCGAGAGGCGCGCCGCCGGTCCCAACGCCGTGTGGACGGGCGAGTGGTCGTCGTTTCCTCCCGGTGCGCTGCGCACGACCGGCGAGCTCCCGGACAGCACGCGTCTCGACGGGACGACTGGCACAACGCCACGGGCCGCACCGGATGCTGGGTTATCCCCGATTGGCAGCGTGTGGCGCGGGAGTGGGATGCCGTGCATCTGACGGCGACGGCCTACCTGGCTGCGGCGACCAAGGAGATCCCCGTCGACGACGACGCCTCGTCGATCATCGCCGGCTGGGGGCCGGACACGACGCTCTGGCTCCGGGGCGAGTTCGGCCGGGACGAGCGGGCGGACGTGCCGTGGCGCCGCGACGGCGCCGAATGGTCGATCGACCGCTGACACGGCGCGTCGAGCGGCAGGGGCACATCAGAGCTCGCCGGGGCGCATCGCCTCTTCGTCGATGATGCGGATGATCTTCTGACCGGCGGTCTCGGTGCCCGGCTCCCGCGAGCGCCGCGGCGCGTAGACGACGAGCGAGTGGAAGACGAAGCGACCCACGAACGCGACAGCGAGGGTGATCGCCGTCGCCAGCACGCTCGAGATCGCCCACGTCTCGACCAGGAAGGCCAGCACCGGGATCCGGATGGCCGCCTCGGCGTTGTTGAAGGCGAACGACGCCAGGAAGCGGCGTGTGAGCCCGGCGGCGCGGCCGCGCATGTCGGCGAACACGAAGCGCTCGGCGAGCAGGAAGTTGGCGATGATCGTCGTCTCGGCGGCGATGATCGCGGCCCAGATGTACCCCATCCCGAGCGAGGTCAGCAGCCAGACGATCGCGATGTTCGCGACAGCCCCGCTCGCGCCGATCAGGGCGAACACCGACATCTTGCCGAACCGCAGCCGAGCGAGGTGCACGAGGAACGTGACCCCCTGGCGCATCGTCGCCTTCGACTCTCCGTCGGCGCGCTCGTGGAAGCGCATCGGCACCTCAGCCGCGCGAAGGTCGCTGCGCACCAGCAGCTCGAGCAGGATCTTGAACCCGCTGGGCCGCAGCCCCTCGAGGTCGACGCGACGGCGGTCGACGAGGAAGAAGCCCGTCATCGGGTCGCTCGTGCCGTGCAGGCGCACCGGGAACATCGACTTGGTGATGAGCGTCGCCACGCGCGAGACGCCGAAGCGCATGGTCGTGCCGAGCCCTGTGGAGTCGCCGCCCCCGATGTAGCGCGACGCCACCACGACGTCGACGTCGCCGCGCGCGTGCCGGTCGACCAACGACGGCACCAGGGACGGCGGGTGCTGCAGATCGCCGTCCATCACGACGCAGACCTCGGCAGAGGCCGCCTTCATTCCCTCGACCACGGCGCCGCTCAGCCCGCCGGACCGCTCGCCGGCCACCCGGTGGATGAAGCGGACCGGCAGGGGCGCGTCCTGCGCGACGCGCTGGATCTCGGCGACCGTGCCGTCCTCGCTGTCGTCGACGAACAGGATCTCGGCGCGACGGCCGTCCAGCGCTTCTCCCAGCTGCCGCACGACCTCGGCGACGTTCCCCCGCTCGTTGCGGGTGGGGACGATGACGGTGACGTCCACGCCGCCCCTCTCCCTGATCGACCGCCCGAGACGCGGGCCTATCCATGTTGCCATGCCCGGCTATGGAGCCGATGAGCCGGTCGAGACGTAATCTTGAGGCATGACGACCGTGGACCCCACCGCAATCACGATGTTCGGCGCCGAGTGGTGCCGCGACTGCCGCCGCACCAAGGCCCAGCTCGACGACCTCGGTGTCGCCTACACCTACGTGGACCTCGAGGCGGAGCCCGCCGCGGCCGAGGTGGCGAAGGACATCTCGGGCCGCACGAACATCCCGGTGGTCGTCTACCCCGACTCGTCGCACCACGTCGAGCCGAGCAACGCCGACGTCGAGGCGAAGCTGCGCGAGCTCAGCCTGATCTGACCCGGCCGGCGCACCGCCTCCACCGGGGTCGGCGGCGCTACAGGTCCCCCGCCGACACCGCGAAGGTGTCGCAGGCGTTCGGGCCGCCCTCGCGACCGGCCTCGAACCATCGCTGACGCTGCTCGCTCGATCCGTGCGTCCAGCTCTCCGGGGTGACGGTGCCGGTCGCCTGCTCCTGGATGTGGTCGTCGCCGACCGCCGCGGCCGCGTTCAGCGCGTCGGCGATCTGCTCGCGCGTCGGAGACTCGAGGTAGGGGTTTCCGTCCTCGTCGACCTGATCCGCCATGCCGGCGACCCAGGCACCCGCGAAGCAGTCGGCCTGCAGCTCGATGCGCACGCCGTTGCTGTCCGGCCCCGTGTCGCCCGTCGGATGGTCCTCGAACACCCCCAGCAGGTTCTGGACGTGATGACCGTACTCGTGCGCCAGCACGTACAGCTGCGCCAGCGAGCCGGCGGTCGCCCCGTACTGGGAGCGCAGCAGCCCGAAGAAGGTCGGGGCGACGTAGACGGTCTCCTCCGGCGGGCAGTAGAACGGCCCCGTCGCGTTCGACGCCGTGCCGCATCGGCTCGAGGTCGACTCCTCGACGATGATCAGCTGCGGCTCGCGGTAGCCGTCGACGCTCTCCGCCCAGAACTGGTCGATCGCGAGCGACCCCGCGGCGAGGCGGCAGTCGTCGTTCTCGTTGGCGTCCTGTCCGGTCTCGCAGTCGGAGATCGCGGTGCCGCCCTCGGCGGGCTGCTGCTGGCTGCTCTCGCCGCCACCCAGGACGCCGAGCAGGCCGCCCAGATCCTGGCCGGTGAACGCGCTGATCAGCAGCACCGCGATGCCGAGCACGCCGATCCCGCCCCCGGTGGCGATGGCGGTCGTGCGCCCCCGGCGGCGGGCCTTGTTGCCGCCCACCTTCGCGTTCTCGTTGAACGTCATGACGACACGCTACCGCCGTGGCCCGGGGCGATCAGCGCCTCGAGGGCGCGCAGCAGATCGTCGCCGTAGCGCAGCCGACGCAGCACGGCCTCTTCGTCCTCGCCCGCTGACTCGCAGACGAACAGCAGGTCGCCGTCGGACGCGACGAAGTACTCCCGCTCGGTGCGCTGCGCGATCAGGGGGCGCAGCGCCGCGAGCAGCGCGTCGACCCATCGCGGATCGGCCCACAGCACCGTGCGCGTGCCGTGAGGACCGGCGACCTTGGCGAGCCCGTCGGCGACCTCGAGCACGCGCGTCGCGGCGACGAGCGGCACCTGCTCCGTGAGCAGGAAGAAGGGCGGGAGCGCGACCCGCGAGCGCAGCCCGGCGACCTTGCTCCAGTGCGTGTGCGGGGCGCTCCGCGGCACCACCGGCAGGCGTTGCAGGGACCGCACCTGTGCGAAGGCGTCACGGGCACGGAAGTCGCCGCAGATCTCGCGCGCGACGACGGTCTCGTACACGGCGTGGGGCCCGCTCAGCAGATCGGGCGGCTGGGTGCGCCCCGCAGACCACGTCCATCCGTGCAGCTCCGGGTCCTGCGGCGCCCACATCCCGCGCGTGGCGTCGCCGGGCGCGGCCGCGAGCGGGGGCGCACCCGCCGTCCCCGTCTGCTCCGCGTCTCGGCGCGCGCGGCGTTGCGCCGCTCGAGCCCAGAGCACCGCGCCGACGGCGATGACCACCGCCACCACGGACACGATGGGCACGAGCACCGGCGCGAGGCCGTACTGAGCCATCGTCAGCGTCACCACGCGGGGCCCGGCGCACGTCCCCCGTCGTCGCCGGGCGCGTCCGTGGGCGGGACGTCGTCCTCCTCGTCGTCGCCGACTCCGAGGATCCGCTCCGGGAGCGCCTCCCGGGCCGCCCTGATGGTCGACTCGCGCAGCGCGGGGTCGTCGGCGTACTCGTCGTCGGCGATCGCCGTCATCGCGACCTCCCACCGACGCAGCGCGCGGTCGTGCGCCTGCTGCACGGCGCGCGCCAGCGACAGGGCGGACTCTCCGGGCGCCCACTCGGCGAACTCCACGTCGGTCACCAGCCCGGCCGCATCCACCTGCACCCGCACCTCGCGGCGGGGCGACCACGCCTCCGCCGTCAGCTGGGACATCCGCGAGACCGCGCGTCGCGCGGACTCCGCACGGTTCTGGGCGCTCTCGCGCATCTCCGCGATGACGCGGCGAGCCTCCTCGGGATCCTGCAGCAGACTCACGGTGCCACCGCCTGCGCCTGGCCGAGACCGTCGCGGATCCCGGTGATCGCCGTCTGGATGTATCCCATCGCCTCGCCCAGCTGCTTCGTCAGTTCGGCTCCCTGGGTCACGACCTTCACGAGGTCGTCCATGTGCTTGGTCACGTTCATGACCGTGTCGGTGATCGCCGCGACCGCCTGCCCGATGACGATGGGCAGGGCGGCTCCCAGCGTCGCTCCGGTCTCGATCACGTACGCGATCAGGCGCCCGATCAGGTCGGCGATCAGATCGCGGGTGATCGAACGCACGACCTCGACGACGACGCTCGCGATCGCGAAGCCGGCGCCGATGCCGGCTGCGGCGAAGGAGATGCCCTGCAGGATGTCGGCGAGCAGCGTCATCTTGCGCTCGTACGCGTCGGCCGCCGGGCCCTGCCAGCCGGCCAGCGCGCTGTCCATCGCCGCACGCAGCGCCTCGACCTGCTCGACGAGCGCGCCGCGGATGTTCTGCCAGGTCTCGCCGATGCCCTGCACGAGCGCGGGGTTGCCCGCGAGCAGGTCCAGGCACTGCGGCAGGGGCGGCACGTAGTCGATCAGGAACGCCGCGACAGACGACAGCAGGGTCCCGAACGGGTCGACCACCGTCGAGGCGAGGCCGGCCACCGCAGCCGCGCCGCTCAGCAGCCCGCCGGCCCAGTCGCCGTTGCCGAAGCTATAGACCGCAGTGGTCATGTCGCCCCAGCCGAAGGGCAAAGCGCCCAGCACCGTCATGGTGCCGCTCTCGACCGTCGAGAAGTCCTCCCAGGTGTGGAAGGCGTCCTCTGGCCCGAACGCGATGAGGTCAGACACCAGAGCCTCCGCCCGGGAGGGAGAAGCCCACCGGCGACTCCGCCCGGGTGATCAGCCGACGGTAGCCCGCCTCTGCGGTGTCGTCGCTCGTCTGGTAGTCGGTCGCGCACGCCTGCAGAGCGCCCGAGGCGGCCGACACCGCCCCGCCTACCGCAGCGATCGCCGTGAGCGCGATGCCCTGCAGCGCCATCGCGCCGGGAGTGAAGAACGAGCAGAGCATCCCGAACGCCACGGGCGACATCTGGGTGCTGGCGAGTGCCGCCGACTGGATCTCGCCGACCCGCGACGCGACGTCCTCCTGCAGCGCCGCCCCCTGATTCAGGGCTCCGCAGTCGACCTCGAACTCGTCGGTGCTCATCGCCCCTCTCCCTTCGCTCCTCGCAGCAGCTCGTCCGCCGTGCGGGCGAACGAGTCGTCGTGCAGCCGGCGCACGGCGCCGCCCGCGGCCGGGGAGGCCGCCGGCGCGTCGCCGCGGGCGTCGTCCTGCGCCGCGCGGATCGCCTCGAGCGTCGCCGCCGCGAGCTCCGTCGCGTCGAGCCGGGCGATGTCGCGTCCGAACGACACGTGCTCGACGAAGCCACGCTCGTCCACACCCACGGTGGCATCGCCGTCCGCCGAGCGTCCCTCGCCGCGCCTCGGCACCCGTGGGGCCGACTGCGCCGCGGCCGCCATGAGTCGCGCGATCATCTCGCCCCTCGCCGCGGCATACGCCGCGGCTGCGTCGTCGGTCATCGTCACTCCCTCACCGGCGTACGTCGGCACGCCGTCCTCTGCCCGTCCGGCGCGGGGCCGTAGGGTCGACTCTCACGATTCCACGCGCCCTCGCCGATCCACCATGGGCACGCGGCCCCGGGGCAGAACTGCCCGGTGCCGCCGAGGCCCCTAGACGGTCGGCGGGGCGTAGGCGAGCTGCAGCACCTGCAGCCCCTTGTCGCGGCTGACGAACTTGGCGCGTCCCGCCACCGCCGCCGCAGGCTTCAGGTTGCCGATCAGCGGCCCCTCCTCCGGGCTGCCGGCGAGCATGATGCCGGGGCTCGCCAGGTCGCGCAGCGTCTGCATGACGGGCTCGTACAGCGCGCGGGAGGCGCCTCCGGAGCGGCGCGCGATCACGACGTGCAGGCCCACGTCGCCCGCCTGTGCCAGCAGCGGCTGGAGTGCCGCGATGGGGTTGCCCGACTGCGTGGCGACGAGGTCGTAGTCGTCCACCAGCACGTACACCTCGGCTCCGGTCCACCACGAGCGGTCGCGCAGCTGCTGCGGCGTGACGTCCGGCCCGGGGAGCCGCCCGCGCAGGTACTCCGCGACGCCCGCGAGCTCGCTCGTCGCCTGGTCCGCCGTCGTGAAGTAGCCCGCGAGATACTCCTCCGGGATCTCCGACAGGAGCGCCCGACGGTAGTCGACCACGAAGAGCTGGGCCTGCTTCGGCGTGGCGATGCGCTGCACCTCGCGTGCGATGCCGCGAAGGAACGACGACTTGCCCGAGCCGCTGTCGCCGAAGAGGTACACGTGCGGGTTGCGGCGCTGGTCGAGCGCGACCGGCGCCAGCGCGGCCTCGTCGACGCCGAGCAGGAGCTGGCCCGACAGGCGAGTACCCTCGGCGCGGGAACGCAGCTCGTCCAGCTCGACCAGTTCGGGCAGCAGGCGCAGCTTGGGGCCCTCCGGGCCCCGCCAGGCGTGGTTCACCTGGGCGACGAGGTCCTCGACGCCCTCCCCGAGCGTGCCCGGATCGCCGTTGCCGTCGACACGCGGCAGCGCGCCCAGCATGTGGTGGGCGGTGGGGGCGAGACCTCGCCCGGGACGCGCGTTCGGCACGTTCTTCGCGACGTTGCGATTGATCTCCGAGTCGGACGGCTCGCCCAGGCGCAGCTCGAGCTTCGATCCGAACGTGTCGCGGATGGCGGTGCGGAAGTCCATCCACCGGCTCGTGGTCGCGATGATGTGCAGGCCGAACGTGAGACCACGCCCGGCGAGCGCCTGGACGTCGTACTCCATCTCGTCGAACTCGGCGCGCAGCGTCGGCCACCCGTCGATGAAGAGGAACACGTCGCCGTAGCCGTCGTCCGCGCGCCCCTGCGCGCGCAGCCGACGATAGGTCTCGATCGAGTCGATGCCGTTCGCCGTGAAGTACTTCTCGCGGGCGTTGACGATGCCGAGAACCTCTGAGTACATCCGCCGCAGCACATCGGGCTCGTTCCGGCCCGCGACGCCGGAGACGTGCGCCAGCCCGGCGAAGGGGGTGAACGTGCCGCCGCCGAAGTCCATCACGTAGAACTGCACCTCGGCCGGCGTGTGGGTGAGCGCCAGCCCCGTCAGCACCGAGCGCGCCAGCGTGCTCTTGCCGCTGCGGGCGCCGCCGACGATCGCCAGGTGCCCGCCCGCCCCGCTGAGATCCATGACCAGCGTGTCGCGGCGCTGTTCGAGCGGGCGGTCGACGATGCCGAGCGGGAACCGCAGGGTGCCCGAGCCGCGCCAGGACGGCGAGACCAGGCCGAGCTCGGGGTCGGCGACGAGGTCGCCGAAGAGCTGGTCGAACGTCGCCGGCACCTCGAGCGGAGGCAGCCACACCTGATGGGCGGGCGGGCCCTGCCCCTTCATCCGCTCCACGGCGATGTCGAACGTCACGCGCTTCTCGACGGGCTCGGCGGCCGTGCTCTCGGGTTCCTCGGCGACCGGAGCGGTCGCGGCCAGCACGGGCGCGGCCGTGAACGACTGCACCGAGATGTCGCGCACGCGCTCCTCGCCGCCGGTCCGCGCCGCTCGTCGTCGCGCCTTCGGCGGCGCGGACACGTACGCGGCACGGAACTGGGTCAGGGTGCTGGCATCCGACTTCAGGATGCCGTGACCGCCGCCGCCGGGCAGCTCGAAGGCGTCGGGAACGCCGATCACCGTGCGCGAGTCGGCCCCGGAGAACGTCTTGAGGCCGATGCGGTACGACAGGTGCGAGTCGAGCCCGCGCAGCTTGCCCTCCTCCAGCCGCTGGGTGGACAGCAGGAGGTGCACCTGCAGCGAGCGGCCCAGTCGGCCGATGGCGACGAACAGCTCCGTGAACTCGGGTTTGGCGGCCAGCAGCTCCGAGAACTCGTCCGCGACGATCAGCAGCGCCGGCAGCGGCGCGAGGTCGGTGCGACCGCCGAGGCGCGCCTTCTCGTAGTCGGCGACATTGGCGAAGTTGCCGGCGTCGCGCAGCAGCTCCTGCCGGCGCACCATCTCGCCCTGGATGGCGTCCTGCATGCGGTCGACGAGGGTGAGGTCGTCGCCGAGGTTCGTGATGACCGCGGACACGTGCGGCATGTCCGCCATGCCCGCGAAGGTCGCGCCGCCCTTGAAGTCGATGAGCACGAAGTTCAGCGCCTCGGAGGAGTGCGTCAACGCCAGCGACAGCACCAGCGTGCGCAGCACCTCCGACTTGCCCGAGCCGGTGGCCCCGATGAGCATGCCGTGCGGTCCCATGCCCTGCTGGGCCGACTCCTTGATGTCGAGGATCATCGGCTGGCCGGTCGAGGTGAGGCCGATCGGCACGCGCAGGCGGTCCCGGGGCGAGCGCGGCCGCCACGCAACGGCGGGGTCGAAGTCGCGCACGTCGGGCAGCCCGAGCAGGTCGGTGATCTCCGCCGAGACCATGCGCTGCGTCGATGCGCCCTCCTCCTCCGGGGCGTCGAGCAGCGGTGCCAGACGCCGCGCGGTCGCCTCGGCGGTGGCGATGCCGATGCGGTCGGGCACGACCGTCGTGACGGCGGCTCCGCGCCGCACCAGTCGCACGGTGCCCCGCGCATCGTCCTCGTCATCACCTGTCGGCCGCCCGTCGAGCAGGAGGCGGAAGGTGTGGGGATCGGTCAGCTCGTCCCAGGCGCTCGGCAGGTCGAGCACGGTCACGCCGAGCAGACCCTCGTCCGGTCCGAGCGGGTGCCCGAGGGGCAGCCGGACGCCGTCGGTGACGAGCAGCATGTGCGGCCGGGTGGGGTTCACCCCGGGCTCGAAGCGCCCCCGGTCGAGCACGTCTCCGACGAGCCCCTCGATGTCGGCCCACGTCTCGCCGATCCTGCGCGCCGGCCCCACGGCGTCGCGCTCGCGCTGCGACTGCACGTGGGGCAGCCACTTGGCCCACTCCCAGTAAGGCAGGTTGTCGGGCGACGCGAGCACGCCGATCTGCAGCTGCTCGGGGGCGACGAACGTGGCGAGGTGCGCGATCATCGCTCGCGCCAGACCGCGCGACGGCCCCTCGGCCCCGGCGATCTCGATGCGCGCGTGGGCGGCGATGTCGATGGCGTGCGGCAGTGCCGGCTGGTACTCGTGCGTCAGGACGAGGCGGTGCGCGGCGGACGCGCTGACCGGGTCGAGCTGCGCGAGCGCGGGGACCGGGGCCTCCTCCAGGTCGAGGGCGAGCGCCTGGGTCGAGGTGCCGATCCGGACCATCAGCAGGTCGGTCTGGTCGGGCAGCCGCTCCCACACGCGTGAGCCGTCCTCGGCGATGAACGGCAAGGACGACGGCTCGGGCAGCATCCAGTCGGAGTACGCGCGCTGGCGGCGGGCGACCTCTCTGACCGCGTCGCGTGTCTCGGCCAGGTACGTGAGGTACTCGCGTCGGGTGTCGAGCACGTTCTGCGAGTGCTGCGACTTCTGCCGCCAGATGTTCGCGCCCACCATCGACAGCGCCATGAACAGGAAGAGACCGCCCATGAGGTAGGTGCGTGTCGGGTCGCCGCCCTGCGAGAAGGAGATGAAGGCGATCGATCCCATGCTGCCGAGCATCGGCAGCGCCATCATCAGGGTGTTCGACGTGCCCTCGGGCTTCGGCAGCTCGGGCGGGGGCTGCAGCACGAGCTGTCCGCCGGGCGGCGGCTGCGGCGGGCGGCGCGTGGCCTGCAGTTCGCTCATGCGCCTGTTCTCCCCCGATTCGACGACCGTGCAATATTATGAGGCCCGCGCCCCGCGCCCTGCGATCGACACCTACGATCGCACATGAGAAGTCGCCGCCGAGCGGATCACGCAGCCGAGGGGACGGGACATGCCGACATCGAGCGTCCGGCTCGTGCTGGCCGGCTCCGGCCGCCGCCGGGACCTCTCGGTGCCCGTGGACGCCACCGTCCGCGAGGTGCTCACCTCGTCGGGCGTCGACCCGAGCCGTATGGGAGTGATGAGCGCCGGCGGCGATCTGCTGGACCTCGACGAGGCGGTCGGCGAGCGGATGCGCGACGGCTCCCTGCTGTGGCTGTTCGACGGCGACGCCGCCGCGGCGTCGGCGCGGGCGGCCGCCGCGGCACAGCGGGACGCGCGGCGCGCGGCGAGCCCGCACGTCGGCGTGCAGGCGGCGGGCCTCGCAGCCGTCGCGGCGGCCGTCACCGCGGCGGCGCTGATCGACCCGTCTGGCCTGGGCGCGATCGTCGCCGCCGGCGTGCTCGGACTCGGCGCCCTGGCCCTCCTGCTGCACCCGTCGACCGCCGAGGCCGATCTTCCGGCCATGCTGGCCCCCGTCGTCGCGTTCGCCGCCGGCGCCGCGGCCGCCGCCTCCACCGGCTTCCCGGGGGCCGTCGTCGCCGTGGGCGCGGTGTCCGCCGCGACCGCCGCGTGCGTGCGGCACGGCGTCGCCCGCCTCAGGGGCCAGCGGGTGCAGCCCGTCACGGGGATCTCCGCGGCACTGTGGGTGTTCGTGGCGCTGGTGCTCTCCCTGTCGTTCGTCACCGAGATGCCCGCCGTGGTCGCTCCCGCGCTCCTGCTCGGCACCGCCGCTCCGCTGTTCCGGGCGCTGACGTCGATCGCGACGACGGTCGAGGACGAGGATCTGCTGGACATGCCGTACCTGATCCGGGATGCCCCCGGCGTGCGCACGGCGCCGTCGCGGTCGCCGCGTCCGGTGCGGCGCCGAGCGGTGGAGAGGTCGTTCGCGGAGTCGTGGCGACGCTGCGACGCGGCCGCGACGCTGCTGTCGGCGACGGTGGCGGTCAGCGCGGTGGTGCTGATGCTGCTCGCGCCCTCGGGCACCGTGGCCGGCTGGTGCCTCGTCGGCGGCACGGGAGGGGTCGGCGCGTTCCTCGTGCTGGCGGCCCGCGGCCTGCGCGCCGGTGTGACCAAGAGCGCCGCGCGACTCGGCGGGGTCACGGCTCTCGTGGCCGTCGCGGTGCACCTCAGCGCGACGCTCCCGTTCACACCGCTGCTGTCGGCCCTCGCGCTGCTCGTGCTGGGCGCCGGGGTGGCCGCGACGATCCTGCCGACGGCGAAGGGCTGGCGCTCGCTGGGCTGGTCGCGCACCGGCGATATCGTCGAGGGGACGCTCATCGCGCTGGCCCCGGCTGCGCTGCTGTACGGCTCGGGCGTCGTGGAAGCCCTGATGAGAGGTCTCGGATGACGACGGTGCCCCCGCCGCCCGCCGCCGGCTACCCGCCGGCCGGGATGGGCAAGCGGATGCTCGCCTACGTGATCGACCTCGCGATCGTGCTCGTCGTGGCCGCGGCGGTGTTCGCTCTCACCCGCTCGGTCGTCCTCACCGCCGTCGTCGCGTTCGAGGTCGTCGTCGCCTTCGTGATCTGGGAGGGACATGCCGGCGCGACGCCAGGGCTGCTCGCGCTCGGCATCCGCACCGTGCGTGCCGGGACACCGGTCACGGTGGGCGTCATCCGGCTGCTGCCGCGGCAGCTCATGTTCGGCGCCTCGCACCTGCTGGGCCTCGGGCAGTTCTTGCTGCTCGGGACGGCGGCCGGCGACATGCGCGGCCGTCAGCAGGCCTGGCACGACCTGATCAGCGACGCGCAGGTGATCGACGTGCGCGCGATCCGGCGCGCAGAGTCGTCCGGGGCTCCCGGCCGTGTCGCCGATCTGAGCGCGTACATCCCGCCGGTGACGGCGGCTGCGCCCGCTGCCGCCTCGCCCGCCGTGGGGGACGTGATGTCTCGCCGCGCAGCCGCGCAGCAGACGCCGCTCGCGCCTCCGGCGGCGCCCGCTGCCGTCGCCCAGCCGATCCCGCAGGCGACCCCGGAGCCGACCCCGCCCCGGGCTCCGTCCCCTCAGCCCGAGGCACCGAGCGCATCTGCGGATCGCGGCGTCGAGGCCGCCACCGTGGCACCGCCTCTCGTGCAGCCGGCGGCGGCTCTGCTGGCGTTCCGCCTCGAGGACGGGCAGATCGTGCCGATCGACCGCGCGGGCTACATCGGCCGGTCGCCCCGGGCCCCCGAGGGCGCGCCCAGAGACTCGTTGCTCGTGACCGTGCCCGATCCGGATCGATCGATGTCCCGCACCCATGCCCGCTTCGGGGTGTCCGCGGGCACCCTGTGGTTCGAGGACCTGGGCTCGGGCAACGGCTCGATGCTGCGGCTGGCCGACGGACGCAGCGGGCCCCTGACACCGCATCAGCGCATCACGGTGCAGCCCGGCATGCGCATCTTCCTCGGCGATCGCACCGTCGAGGTCGTGACGAACGCGGACTGAGCGCGGCGCCTCAGCCGGCCAGCAGTCCGAGCGCCGTCTCGCGGGCCCGCTCGAACGGACGCTCGACGATCCCCATGCCGTCGGCGACCAGCGCCCCCTCGTGCAGCAGCAGGACGGCGTCCGTGACCTCCTGCGCCCGTGGGACGCCGCGAAGGGACGTGTCGGCGACGATGCCGGCGAAGAGCTCCCGCATCCAGCGCTTCTGCCCCACGATCACCGCGTAGGCGGGATGGGCGGGATCGCTGATCTCGGCATGGGCGTTGATCATCGAGCAGCCCTTGCCGCTCCGATCGGCCGCCCACGCCGCCGACGCGTCGAAGACGGCCACGAGCCGCGCCCGCGGATCGTCCCCGGCGGGGCCGAGACGTGCAGCGAGGAAGTCCCGCCATTCTCGATCCCGCGCGGCGAGGTACTCCACCACGAGGCGCTCCTTCGACCCGAAGCGGTCGTACAGCGTCTTCTTCGTGACGCCCGCCCGTTCGGCGATCGCATCCACGCCGACAGCGTGGATGCCGCGGGCGTAGAACAGCTCGTCCGCCGCCGCCAGGACCGCCCTGGCCTTCGGCGTCCAGTCGATCACGACGTCGTTCATGCACCCGACTATACCGATGGGTATAGTCGGGTGCATGAGTAAACCGATCGGTTTATCGACCCGCCGCGCCCTCCTGTCCTCCGGCCTCGGCGCACTGTTCGTCCTGTGCTGGTCCTCCGGCTTCATCGGAGCGAAGCTGGGCGCCTCCGACGCCGCGGTGACGACCGTGCTGATGTGGCGGTTCCTGCCCCTCGCCCTCGCGCTCGCGCCGATCCTGCTGTCGCGCGGAACGCGCGCCTCGCTGTCCCGCGCCGAGCTCGGACGTCAGCTCGTCATCGGCGCGCTGTCCCAGTCGGGCTATCTGCTGACCGTCTACTGGGCGATCGGGCTGGGCGTGAGCACCGGCACCACGGCCCTCATCGACGGCATCCAGCCCCTCGTCATGGCCGCGCTCGTCGGCCCGCTGCTCGGCGTCGCCGTCAGCGGCAGGCAGTGGATCGGGCTGATGCTCGGGCTCGTCGGCGTGATCGTCGTCACCTGGGCGGATGCCGCGTCGCCGGCGACGAGCGCCCCGCTGTGGGCCTACGCGGTCCCGTTCCTCGGCATGCTGAGCCTCGTCCTCGCCACCCTCCTCGAGCGGCGATCGAAGACGGCGCTCCCGCCTCTGCGGGCGCTCGCCATCCACTGCACGACCTCCGCGGTCGTCTTCACCGCCCTCGCGCTCGCGACCGGCACCGCCGTTCCCCCCCTCGACGGGGTCGTTCTGGGTCGCGCTGAGCTGGCTGATCGTCCTGTCCACGTTCGGCGGGTACGGCCTGTACTGGTATCTGCTGCGCCGCATCGGGGTGACGCGCGTCAACTCCCTGATGTTCCTGGTCCCCCCGGCGACGGCGCTCTGGGGTGCCGCCATGTTCGGCGAGCCGCTCGGCGTCGCCACGATCACGGGCATCGTCGTCGCGCTTGCCGCCACCTGGCTCGCCACGCGGGCCCCGACGCCGGCGGCGGGCGGCGGTGAGCCGCGCCCGCGCCACGCCACTTGATCACACGACGAAGCGGGCCCCTCCGGAAGGAGGAGCCCGCTTCGCGCGTCAGCCGGGGAGCGTCACTCCCAGCGCTGCTTGTTGCGGTTCTCGGTGCCCTGGAAGTCCTCACCGTCGCGACGAACCTGGTCGCTGATGTCCTGGAGCAGCAGCTTCATGTCCGTGAGCGCCTCGGTCCAGTTCTTCTTGGCGATGTCGTACGCCTCCGAAGCCGAACCGGTCCAGTCGGAGCGCAGCGGGGCGAGCGCCTGGTCCATGTCATCGAGCCGGGTCGCGATCCTGACCGCGCCGTTCTTCATGTCGTCGGCCGCGGCGGCGAGCCCGGCGAAATTGACCTTGAATCCCATGATCAGTCCTCGATTCAGCCCAGGCGGCCCTGGAGCCGGGTCAAGCTCGACTTCGACGTGTCGTCAGAAGTGGAGTAATTGGTCTGCGACGCACGCAGGTTCTCCTCGAACGCGTCGAGGTTGCCGGTGATCTTGCGAGCCTTGTCACGCCAGGCGGCGATGAGCGACTGGAAAGCCGCCGCCGACTGGCCCTGCCACTGAGCCCCGATCGTGGCGAGCTTCGACTCGATCGACTGGATCTCCGTGTTCAGAGCGATCTTGCTGTCCGAGACGATCTTCGCTCCACGCTCGATCGCTCCATCCGCGGCGCTGACTTCTTCGGTAGCCACGGTCACCTCCCGATGTCAATGGGTTCCCCCAAGTGATCGATCCATCTCGCGGATCGTCCCGCCGGTGGTTCCGGCGACGTCTCACACTCTATGAGCGAGGTGCCCGCGATTCCTATGGGCACCGCTCCCCCGGCAAGAGGTGCCCGGGTGAGAGGTCCCCACCCGCAGACCGGCGGGGAACCATCCGACGATCGGGCGCCGGCCGCTGCCCGCCGCGTAAATATACTGAGGGCGCAGGGGCGGCGCGAAGGGGGAGCAGATGGCGCGTCAGGCGACGACGACGTCCGCGTCGGCGATGCAGCTGGTGCGACTGTCGGTGCAGTGGGGCGAAAGGCGCGCGGACGTCGGGCTGCCCGGCGGAGTGCCGCTCGTCGAGCTGCTGCCCGCCCTCACCCGGCGGCTGAACGTGCTCGATCCGCTGCAGGCTCCGGGCGGATACCGTCTCGTGCGCCCCGACGGTCACGTGCTGGACGGCGAGCGCTCCCTGGTCGCACAGGGAATCGACGACGGCGACGTGCTCTCGCTCGAGTCGGGGGCGGAAGACGCACCGCCGAAGGTCTATGACGACCTCGTCGAGGCCGTGGCGGACGTCGTCGAGAAGCGCGCGAAGCCGTGGTCGTCGCAGGACACGGCGACGACCGCCACGGCCGCGAGCGCGATCCTGCTGTCGATCGCCCTCGCGCCCGCGCTGCTCGCCTACGCCGCCGCCCCGACCCTCGTCGTCCCGGTGGCGGCCGCGCTGTCGGCGATCGTGATGTTCGCGTGCGCGATGGTGCTCGACCGGCGCTCCGCCCCGGTGCAGGCGCCCGTCGCTCTCGTGCAGGTCGCGGCGCTGCACGCCGCGGCGGCCGGCTTCACCGCGCTCGGCGAGCTGCCCGGCTGGGGTCTTCCCGTCGCGTTCGCGGGCGCCGCGGCGGCCCTCGTCGGCGCCGCGGGGATGCTCACCGCGACCCGATCCCGGGAGTACGGTCTGATCCCGCTCTCGGCGGGCCTGCTGTTCGCAGTGGTCGGGGTGCTGATCGGCATGCTCGGCGTGCCCGTCCACGCGGCCCTCGCGCTTGCGATGGCGCTCGCGGGCATCGCGGGCCTGGGGGTGCCGTGGCTGGCCCTGGCCGCGCTTCCGTTGCGGGTCGCGTCGGCGCGCGACGACTCGGAGGTCTATGCGGCGCCCGAGCACATCTCGCCGGCCGACGTCGCCGCCCACTTCGCCCGGGGCCACCGGTATCAGGTGTCCCTGCGCATCGCGATCTGCGTCGTCGTGCTGGTCGCCACGATCCCCGTCGTCGCATCGGGGCCGTTCGGCCTCGCCCTCACCGCCGCCACCTACGTCGGCATGCTGCTCGGCACACGCCATGTCTTCTCGCGCGCCGACATCCTGGCGGTCGCGAGCGCGACGCTCGGCGGCATCGTGCTCACGGTGATCACCGCGGTGACCGTCCATCCGGGGTGGAGCACGTGGATGATCGCGGCGCTCGCGATCATCGCGGCCGTCGTGATCGTCGTCACGCTGCTCGAGCCGCGCCACCGCTTGGGGCTCGCCCGCGCCGCCGACCCGGCAGAGTGGCTCACCATCGCGCTGCTGCTGCCCCTGGCCCTCGTCGTCGGAGAGTGGTTCTGACCCGATGGCGTCGAAGCAGGAGCTGATCCAGGCCCAGGTGTTCAGCCGCCGGAGGCTGCTGACCGCGTTCACGAGCGGCGCGCCCGGCGGTCGGGAGCTGGCACCCGCCAAGCCGCTGCGCGGCGTCCTGCTGAGCATCGGGCTCGCGATCGTCACCGCAGTGGTCGCGATGCTCATCGGCACGTTCTCGGGCACGCTGCCCGCGGGCTGGGAGAAGGCGTCCATCGTCGTCGTCCAGGGCGAGGGAACGCGCTACGCGGTGGTCGGCAGCACGCTCTATCCGGTCAAGAACCTGGCAAGCGCGCGACTGATCACGGCGACGACGGAGGTGCTGGAGGCACCCGCTGCGCGTCTCGAGGGCATGCCGCGCGACGCGACCCCGCGCGGCATCGACGGCGCGCCGGACGCCCTGCCCGCGCCCGATCGACTGATCGGTGGCGCGTGGACGTCCTGCGTCGCACCCGAGACCGAGGGCGCGACGGCCACTCGCGTCAGCACGCAGGCCGTGCCGCCTCGGGAGGCCCTGGCGACCCTCGTCCGCGCAGGGGACGACCGGTACTTCTACGTGACCGGCGACACGCGATATGAGGTCGTTCCCGAGGACATCGGACCGATCGCGAACGTCCTGCTGCAGGTCGACGACCCGGCGGCCGCTCCCGTCGCGCCGGCGGCCTGGCTGAACCTCGTGGACGAGGGCTCGGCGCTGCGGCCACTGGCCCTCGAGGGCGCGGGCGACGCCGCGCCCGGCGCCGCGGGCTCCGCAGGCCTCCAGATCGGTCAGCTCGTGCAGACGACCGCGGGAGGAGAGGCCACGGGACAGTACGTGGTCTCGACGCGCGGCCGCCTCGTGCCGGTCGACGACTTCTCCCGGGCACTGCTCGACGCGTTCGTCGACTCGGCTCTCGTCGCCGAGCCGACGAGCATCACGGCGGCCGAGGCGAGCCCGCTGATCGACACCGATTCCGCCCTGATCCCGTCCGACTGGCCCACCGCGTTGGCACCGTCGGCCGGGACGGACGCGTCCTGCGTGCGGATGGAGCCGACCGAGGACGGCCCGGTCGTCACCGTCAGCCGCACACCGGACAGCCTCGGCCCCGGCGCCCAGGTCGATCCGGGCGCGGGCGTCGCCGTCGCCGCGGAGGGCACCGGCGGCGGTCGCACGTACGGCTTCATCTCGGAGAACGGCCTGTTCTTCCCCGTCACGACGGCCGAAGACCTCGCCCTGCTCGGGTATGCGGAGGAGACGCTCACCGCGGTGCCGCCGGCCTGGGTGACGCTGTTCGAGACGGGGCCGGAGCTCAACCGGGGACTCGCGCTCGGCGCGATCGTGCCGGAGTCATGACTCGGCGCGCCGGCACGCGGCTGGCGGGTGCGCTCGTCCTCGCGACGCTCACGATCGGCGGAACGGCCCTCCAGCCGGCGCCCGCCCACGCGGCGAGCGCCGCGCCGCGCCCGGCGCAGGCGAGCCAGGGCTGCGACGTCGGCCAGCGGGTGCTCGTGCCCGAGGAGTCGTACGTGGTCGACCGGCTCGGCCTCGAGAGCGCGTGGGAGGTGACCCGCGGCGACGGAGTCGTCGTCGCCGTCGTCGACTCCGGTGTGCAGGCGCGAAACGCGCACTTCGCCTCCGCTCTGACGGAGGGCACCACGACGTTCTCCGGCGGCGACGCGGGAGCGGACGTCTACGGTCACGGCACGCTCGTCGCCGGCCTCATCGCCGCCCGCCGGGTCGAGGGCTCCGGCGCGGTGGGGGTCGCGCCCGAGGCGCAGATCATGCCCGTGCGCGTCTACGAGGCGGACGCCGACACCGCCGAACGCGAGGGGCTGGCCGCGCCGAGCGCCGACGGCATCGCCTCCGGCATCCGCTGGGCCGCCGACCACGGCGCCGACATCATCAACGTCTCGCTGTCGATGGGCGATGCCGACCCCGCGCTGGTGAGCGCGGTCGAGCACGCCCGGTCGCAGGGAGCGCTGGTCGTCGCCAGCGCCGGCAACCGCAAGACCGCCGACGCCGAGAACCCGCCCACGGAGTTCTACCCTGCGCAGCTGCCCGGAGTACTCGCCGTCAGCGGGGTGACGTCGGACGGCGAGTGGGACGCGTCCTCCTCGTTCCGGGGCGAGCATGTCGACGTCGTCGCTCCCGGGCAGTCGATGCTGTCGGCGTTCATCTCCGGCGGCGACTGCGTGGTCAACACCGAATCCCCCTCGTCGAGCTACGCCACCGCCCTGGTGTCCGGAGTCGCGGCGCTCGTCGCCGCAGCGCATCCCGAGGAGGGCCCAGACGAATGGGCCTTCCGCATCATGGCGTCGGCGCAGCGCTCCGATCCGCGCAGTCGCGCCGACACGACCGGTTGGGGAGAGGTGCGGCCGTTCGAGGCGCTGAACCTCGTGGACGACGGCACCCTCGCCGGACCCGCCTCCCCGTTGCACGGCCCGGCGCCGGAGACGAGCACCGCTCCCGACCCGATCGGGCTCGACATCCCGGCGGACCCCGCGGATCCCGCCCGTGCGGCGGTCGGCTGGGCGCTTCTCATCGGCGGCGCCGCCTCGCTCATCGCCCTGCTCGTCGGCCGCCTCGGCGACGTGCGTCGGCGCGCCTCGCGCTCCCGCTGACGCCTGCCCATCGCACTGCCCGGTCAGAACCACCCGCATCCGCGCGTGGGCACCGCTCCCCTACGCACGCGGGGGCGGACGCTCATACGATCGGGGAAGCCCCGCGGTGGCCGAACAGGTGCCGCGGCCAGGGAAGAGGTGCACATGAACACGCGTAGCGAACCGTCGCTCGGTGATCTGGTGAACGACCTGCAGTCGACGCTGCACGAGCTGACCGCGCTCGCCGGCGAGCTGCAGTCGGCAGCCGCTCAGCGCACGCCAGTGACGGTCTCGGACGCGAGCCAGTCCGTCACTGTGACCCTCGATGCCGCAGGAGCTGTCGAAGGGATCGAGCTCGATGAGGGGTGGCGCGACGCGCTGGGCGAGGATCTGCTGGGAGACGCGGTTCGGTTCACCTATGTGCTCGCCACCACGCGACAGATGGAGCAGTGGGCCACCGCTCTGCCGGCTGAGGACCCTGGCTCGCCTTCCCCCGCCGCGGCAGCAGCTCCGCCCGTCACCCTCGGCGATCCGACGACGCCGCGGGCCCACGCGGCCATGGACGAGTTGCGCGACCTTGCCCGGCGAGCGCACGCGGAGGTCGACGCGTTCGACGCGGAGATGTCAGCGCGCGGCAAGCGAGAGTCGGCGACGCGCTCTCCGGACGCTACCGTGACCGTCGTGCGCACCGGATCATCGATCTCGCGCATCGTCCTCGACCCACGTTGGCTGCAGCGGGCCACCGACGGTGCCATCGAGCGTGCACTCGTCGACGCCCTCCGGTCGTCTGGGAGCGATGACCCGGCGGAGAACGGCTTCGACGACGAACGGTTCCCTGGCCTGCAAGAGGCGCGGAATCTCACCGGTGACCCGCGTGCGCTGATGCGCCGCATGGGCGTCATCCTCTAAGGCACGAGGGAGCAAACGTGAGCGACGAGTTCGATGTCGATACCGATGCGATCCGGAAGGACGCCGATCTCTGGGAGACGGCGGGCGAGGGATACTCGCAGATCGCGAGCGCGGCGCAGGGGCTGACGATCGATGCCTCCGCCTTCTCGTTCGTGGGTGGCAAGGCGGCCGCGGCGTACCAGGACTTCTACAGCGCGATGACGGAGCTCCTCGCGAGCGTGCCGCCTGCACACGAGTCCTTTGCGGCAGAGTTGCGCGCGACGGCTGAAGACTACGACCGCGCCGATCAGGCGTCGGCAGGCCAGCACCGCAACGCTGAGGGGCAGATCGGCGACCCGGAGAGCCAGGGCACCGACGCCGGTCAGACCGGCGGCGGGGGCGGCGGCGGGGGCGGCGGCTCGGTCGGCGGGGGCATGACCGGCGCGAACACGGGCCAGCAGATGGGCGGCGGCGGAGGCGGAGGCGCGCCGTTGGCCGAACCGGACCTGCCGGACGAGAACGTCGGCGTCGACGGCGATGTCGACGGAAGCGCGTCGGGGCCCGTGCTCAAGCAGGTCGAGGAGCTGCACGACCGCGCCGACACCATCGACAAGCGCGCGGACGTGGTCGACCGCGAGGCCGATCGTTCGGACGACGAGGCGTACGAGCTCGAGCGGCAGGCCGCCGACATAGAGAACGCGGCCGAGAAGCTCGACACCCGAGCCCAGTCCCTCGAGGACGCGGCGATCGCCGACGAGCAGAAGGCGGCCGAGGCCGACAAGCGCGCCGCGCAGCTCGAGGAGAGCGGCGACACGGAGGGCGCGGAGGCGACACGGGCGGAGGCGACCACGCTGCGGGCTCAGGCGGTCGAGCACCGCGCGGAGGCGACCGAGCTGCGCCAGCAGGCGCAGGCGCTGCGCGCGCAGGCGGCGGAGACGCGGACGGACGCCGAGGCCGCGCGCGACGACGCCCGCGACCTGCGCGAGGAGGCTGCAGAACTGCGCGACGAGGCTGCAGAGCTGCGCAAGCAGGCGTCGGAGCTCCAGGACCAGGCGACCGACCCGGCGGGCGCCGGGGCGCGCACGGACGAGGGCGTCGAGCAGACGGGGTCTGACGACACCGAGCCCGGCTCCGACGACACCGAGCCCGGCGCCGACGGCTCCGAGACGGGCGAGACCGGGGCAGACGAGGACGGTGCCGGGGCTGCGGGGACGGACGACGCGACCGGCGGCGACGACGCCGGCACGGACGAGCCCGCGGGAACCGACACTGGGACCGAGACCGAGACCGGCTCGGACGACGGCACCTCGCCGGAGGGCACGACCGGCGGCGTCACGGCGGAGGACGACACCGCCGCCGGGGGCTCTGCGGACGGCAGCACCGCAGACGACACGAACCCCGGTCCGGTTCCCGGTGACGCGCCCGTCGCCGACGGTCAGCCGCAGCCGGTCCCCACCGAGCCCGTCACGGGCACAGGGACAGGCGCGGACTCGGCGGCGACCGTCGCCGGTCCGGAGACGGCGGACGACATCCCCGTCCAGGGCGGCGACGCTGCCGACGGCGCGGACGACCGGGACATCCACATCCACAACTCGCGGACCGGCTCCGAGCCGGTCTGAGTCACGATCAGTCAGGAGCACTCATGGTCATCAGCACCGTCGTGAGAGGCGTCTCTCAGATCCCGGCGACGTTCCGGCGCGCGCCCGACACGCCCGCACCGCCGCGCACCTACACGCCGCCGTCCCGTGGCGGCGAAGCCCCTCACACGGGACGCGGACCGAGCTCGGGCGGAGACAATGCCGGCGAGGTGTCCCAGTCGCGCCGCGATCTCGAGGACGTCTTCGAGAAGGTCGACTCGATCTCGTCGATCATCGACAACGCGATCAGCTATGTGAACTCGCTCATCACGGGGCCTGACATCCCGTACTGTCCCGATCCCTCCGACGTGATCGACCCGCTGAAGAAAGCGATCGAGAAGGCACTCGCGCTGGTCAAGAAGCTGTTCGACGGTGTGATGGAGATCGCCGAGAAGGTCGCGGAGATCTTCCGCTGGGTCGGCGACCCGTCACGGCTGCGCGAAGTCGGACTCAGCTGGGTCACGACAGTCGGCGACCCGGCGACCACGCAGACGTCGACTGTCTGCCCCGCGGCGGCGCTGCCGACGAACGGACTCTGGACGGGTCCCGCGTACACGGCGTACGCGGCTCGGGTGGAGCTGCAGGGACCGGCAGTCGACGAGGTCTACAGCCGGTGCGTGATGATCGACGAAGAGCTGAACAAGTTCGCCGACGCGATCGTCGCCTTCTGGATCGGCTTCGCGCTGGGTTGTGTCGTGCTGATCGCCGGCGTGATCACAGGTATCGCCGAGTGCGCCGGTGTGGTCACGATCCCCGCCGGCATCCTCACCGCGACCGCATTCGTCACGGCGTACATCGCTGACGTGGCCGCGCTGGTGATGGTCATCACCGAGGCGCAGAACGCCGCCGCAGACATGATGACGACCGTCACGAGCGCCATCAGGAACAACCGGGCTTTCCCCGGGGGGAGCTGGCCCGGTCCCACGGCCTGACGTACTGCCGCACGGCATGAGGGCCGGGGGACGATGTCGTCTCCCGGCCCTCTCTCGCGTGTGTGCGACCTGTGCGGACGGATGCGCGGCGTCCGCAAGGGAGACGCCGTGGCATGCGTCGGGGGCCGGGCGATCGCTCGCTCCGGCCCCCGACGGCTTCTCGACGGATCAGTTCCAGCCGAGGTCGTCCTTCTCGCCGCCGTCGCGGACGCCCGCGCGTCCCGCGGCGCCGAGGTCGCCGATCTGCTCCTCGTCGTCGACCTCGAAGGCGAACAGCTCGCTGCCGCGGCGACGCTTCTTCTTGTCGCCGCCGCCGGCACCGCCGGCCATACCGCCACCCATCATGCCGCCGACACCACCGCGGGAGCCCGCGCCGGCAGCGCTGCCGGCGCCCGCCGTGCCTGCTCCCCCGGCGCCCGCTCCGCGGAGACCGGCGCCGAGACCGCCCGCACCGCCCAGTGCGCCCGCACCTCCGAGCTTCGCCGCGCCGATGCCGCCGAGGCCCAGCGCCGCGGCACCGCCGATGCCGCCGGCGACTCCGCCCGCAAGGCCGCTGCCGCCGGATCCGCCCGTGCCGAGCGATCCGCCGGGGCCGAACGCGCCGCTCGATCCCGGCGCGTAACCGCTGCCGGGGCCGCCGGGGCCGCCGATCCCGCCGTCGATGTTCGGGGCGTCGACGTCGCCGACGCCGCCCGGGCCTCCGGGCACGTACGGGGACGGGGTGTAGATGCCCGTGTCTCCGGGGCCGGAACCGCCGCCTCCGGGGCCGGTGCCGGGGCCGCCCGGCCAGGTCGGCGTCGTGCCGCCGCCACCACCGCCACCACCGCCTCCGCCGCCAGGCAGATTCGGGGTGGGGATGTCGCCGCCTGTCTCCGGCGGGGGCGGCGGAGGCAGGAACACCGGCGGGTTGCCGCCCGGGTTCACGCCTCCGGGAGTGTTGGGTCCGGTCGGCATGGTCGGGCCGCCGGGGGATGCGCCCGTGTCGGAACCGGTGGTCTGGCCACCCGTCGGCACGGCAAGCGGCTTCGAGTCGTAGTCAGGCGGGGGCGGGGGAGTCGAGCCGGGGAAGTCTCTGATCGGACGCGAATCGACGCTGTCGTTCGCCGCCTGCATCTTTTCGTCCATCTCCTCGAGGATCTGACGCGCGGTCTCCTCACGCGCCTTCTCGTTCTCCCCGAAGAACCAGTCGGCCGCGATATCGGCGGCGACGTAGCCGAGCGGTCCAGCCAGCACGGTCGCGCCAGTCTTCGCCGCGATCTCGATGGTCTGCTGCTGTCCCGGGCTCAGGTCGAGACCGGGCAGCTCCTGTGCTGCCGACGCCGCCTCGTTGAACGCGACGTTCGCCGCACCCGCGGCCTCCTGCATCGTGCGGATCTTGTTCGCTTCGCTCTCGACCTCGCTGGCGATCTCGAGCAGACGCTCGCGAGAGACGTTGCCGATCTCGCCGCTGATGCCCTCGACGTTGCGCGCGCTGTGGACCTGGTCGGCCGACGCCCTCATGTCCTCCGAGACGGTGCGCGCGTTGTCGCCGATGTACGCACGGGTCTGCGCTCCCTCGTGAGCCGCCTGCACGACCCTCGCGAGGCGGTCCATGTACTGGCCCATCTCAGTTCCTTCCCTGCTGCCGACCGCGATCCGCGGTCGCTCCGCTCACACCCACGGCGAGTCCCCCGTGGTGCCGGACGAGGCCGGCGTGGTGGCCGGCGTAGTGGCCGGCGACGACGGCGAACTCGACTCCGGCAGATCCGCCAGCACGCCGTTGATCGCCGCCAGGTAGCGCTGCGCGCGCTCGGAGTCCTGCTCCTGGAACTCCTCGATGGTCCGCTGCAGGTTCTCCGCGGCGTCTCGGAGCGCTCCCTGCAGGGTGTCGAGCGCATACCGCCGATAGTGACCGGCCTCATTGACGAGCGTCCAGTGCAACTGGGCTGGCGCTCCCTCCTCCGTCCACGCGGCGGAGTCCTGCGCGTCGAGCGCCGAGGTGAGGCTCGACTTCGCGGTCGCGATGTCGTCGGCGATCCTGCCGATCAGTTCGATCTGCGTCTCGACCTCGTCGTAGTCGATCGTGGTGCTGTCTCCAGCCATGAGCACGGTCCCCCTCAGCTGCCCTCAAAGCCCTGCTGCTCCATGCTGGCCGATCCCGGGCGTGTCGCCAAGTGCGGGCCGCGGGGAGTTCTCCCCTTCGGCTCGCTACGATCGGCGGCGCGAACGCGCGACGAGCACGGCCGCGAGCACGATGCCCCCCACCACCACGATCCCGCCCAGGACCACCGCGACGATCAGGACGGGCCCGAGGGGCGATCCGTCGCCGCCTTCGGCCGAGCCCGGGTCGTCAGCGGAAGGCGCCGTCGTGCCGTCGGCGGACGCCGCGTCTCCCTCGAGCGGGTAGTCCCACGTGTCGTCGGTGAAGACACCGTCCTCGAAGTCCTCCAGCAGCGGCCAGGTCTGCGGCGCGTCCCGCAGCAGCGGGTTCTCGTCGGGGAGAGTCGCCGGGTCGGTGGCGATCATTGTGCGCGGGCTGATGAAGCCGTAGCCGTTCTCGTCGGTGCGGACGAGGTCGGGATTGCCACCGTCCGCTCCCCGCACGAGCGCCTGGATCAGCTGATCACCCGTCGCGTCCGGGTACGCCGACTTCGCCAGCGCGAGCACTCCCCCGACGTAGGTCGACGCCGGCGAGTTCGCTGCGGCGGAGTACTTCCGCTCGTCCCAGGTGCCGTCACCACGGCCGTAGTTTATGTACCCCGTGCCGGGGGCGAGGATCGTGACCCACGGCCCCGTCACGGGGTCTGCTCGCTCACCCGACTGCGTGGCGTTCTCGACGGAGACGACGCCGTTGAACTGTTCGACGTGCACGCTATTGGAGGTGGACTCGAACGAGAGCTCACTGACGTTGCTGTTCGCCGCCACCACCACGATGCCCGCGTCGATCGCCTGGATCAACGCGGTCGCGGCTTCTCCTCGCAACGAGAACCCCGTCGCTGTGACGATCATGTCGACGTCCTTGTCGATCGCGTCGAGGATCGTGTCTCGCAGGAGCTCCGTGCTGTCCTCGCACGTGTACTCCTCGTCCGTGCCGATCCCGGTCGGATCCTCGGTGACGACGTCGTACGAGATCAGAGCGGCATCCGGGGCGATGCCGGGCACGCCCGGCTGGTCACCGACCTGCTCGCCGTTGCCGACGAGGATGGAGGCGAGGTACGTTCCGTGCTCCGCGCTGACGTCGTCATGCAGGCCGTTCACGGTTCCCTCCCCGTCGGGGCAGGAGAACTCGCTGCCGACGATGTCGGCGCCGCGCAGGGTCGGCGCGTCGGGGTTGACGCCCGAGTCGAGCAGCGCGATGGTGACGCCCTCACCGGTCGCCGTCTGCTGCAGCTCGGGGATGCCCGTGTCCTCGAAGTACCAGAGCTCGTCGTCGTCGGAGCCGACCTCGGTCGCTCCCACGGCCGCGGCCGGCATCGCGACCAAGGACGCCGCCATCGCCAGTGCCAGCAGGGTGCGAACGCCCCGCCTCCCGCTGCCGGTCGTGCTCATCCCTGCATGCCCCCGTGGCTCATCCGCGCTCCCTCGTGTGACGATTCCGCTTCATCCTACGGAGCCTTCCCGACGACGGGTGGTTCTCCCCAGGCGTGCGCTCCGACCGCGGGCAGCCGCCTATATTCGAGGCACGGTGGATACGGCGCGGCCCGAGAGGCGCCCGGATGATGGTCGGAGGCGTGGCGAGGATGTCGAACCCTGGATGGTGGCGGGATCCGCAGGGAGGCCCGTTCCTGCGATGGTGGGACGGGCGCGCCTGGACAGAGCACACCAGCCCTCTGCCGCCCGCCGAGGGCGGCGCAGCGAGCCCGTCTCAGGCCCCCTACGCCGCCCCGCAGGCGCAGCCCCTGTGGGACGGGCAGCATGCCTCGCCCGCGGCGACCTCGCCCGCGGCGGCGCCCGAGCGTCGCGGTCGCGGCTGGCTGCTCGCCCTCATCCTCGGAGGGGTCGCGCTCGTCGCCGTCATCGTCCTCGTCGTCGCGGTGGTCGTCCCTCTCTTCTCGCGCCCGGACGCCGCCTCCGCGCCGGCTCCGACGGAGGGCGCCGAGTCCTCGCCGAGCGCGACGCCGACCCCCGCGACCGTGTACGCGCTCTCGGAGCGACCCGGCTACGCCGACATGGAGTCCTTCGTCACCGGGACCTACGAGAAGTACCTCGCGGCTCGCGAGGACGGGTCGATCCGAGACCTCGTGCCCGATACGGACGACGCCGACGACTACATCAACGCCTTCCTCCTGCTGCTCTCGGACGAGCGGGGCGCCCTGCGCTGGGCGCCGTCCGGCACCAACCCCGACGAGCTCGACGCGATCATCCAGGCGACCCGCGACAGGGTCGCCGAGTACGAGCGCCGTTTCCTCGCCGGCGAGGATCTCGGGGTGTCGGTGCGCGTCGTGCGATCGGACGGCTCGGTGTTCGAGAGCGACGGCGCCGCCCCGCGCGCCGACGCCGCGGAGCTCGCGCGCGACTACACGGCCTCGCCCGGGCCGGACGGCACGTACGTCGACTCGGCCGAGGAGCTGGCGTCGTACTTCGGCATGTCCCTCACGTTCGACTACGCGTCCATGTACGAGAGCTGCGGGCACTCGGACGTGCCGCTCGAGACGATCATCGCCACGTACTGCTCGGCGACTCCCGAGCTCGTCTACGTCAATCCGGACTACTCCGACTACGACGCCTACGTGTCCAGCCCGGCGTTCGTGAACTCGATCCGCCACGAGATCGCCCACGATCAGATCGCCGAGGTGTGCGGCACGGTCGCGCCGCCTGTGGCCGGCGCACAGCTCGAGGCGGTCACCAACTCGTATGCGGTGCTCTTCCTCGGCGCCGACCGCGCCGAGTTCGACGCGCGTGCGAACGGCGAGTACGCGGCCTATCGCACGACCGCGGAGACGGATCGCGTGGCGCAGCTGATCCACGACGACACCGTGTGTCAATGACCCCGGCCCGTCAGGCTGTGCCTGAGCCCCTTCACGCGGCACAATAGGAGGGACGAAAGGGGTCGCCGTGACCGATACGACATACGGAGCGGACGTCGCGGCCGCAGACACGGCCCCGCTGCACCTGCCGCACGCCGCGGTCGAGTGCCCGAAGTGCTTCACCGAGCTGCAGCGCGACCGCGACTGGTGGCTGGCGCGGCCCGCCGGCTCCCGACTCGTGGGCGTGGTCGTCTCCCGCGACGACATGCCGTCGGTCGTCCAGCAGCGCGACGACCTCACGCGCTTCGGCGTCCCGATCGAGGGCTTCCGCCACCCGGCGCCGGAGATCCTCGAATCGTGGGAGCAGCGGCTCGCCCGGCTGTTCGACACGTTCAAGCCCGGCGACGTGCTGGTCGTGACGAACGTGCAGGCGCTGGGCCGCAACGTCGACGAGGGAACGCGCACGATCACCGCCCTCACACGCCGCGGCGTGGTCGTGAAGGTGCTCTCTCACGGCGCGCGTCACCTCGACGCCGCCCCCACGGCCTGAGGCGCTGAGCCGCCGGCCGACGCCCGCGCTCAGTCAGGGGCGCAGATGGTCGCACCCTCGTCGGTCGTCCGCCCGTTCTCGCGCACCAGGAACACGTCGATGCAGACCCGCTCCTCGCCGTCGAGCGGCACCGTGACGGTCTCGTCGTCGATGCGCTCCGGGCCCTGCGCGCCGTCGATCGCGTTGCGATACCAGAGGTAGCGGTCGCCCTGCTCGGGCTCCGGGTTCGTCCAGTCGAACACCGCCACGTCTCCCTGCACGATGCCGCGCCCGTCGGTCACGAGCGGCACGGCCGTGCCGAGCGGGTTCTGCGGGTCGGCCACCGGCGGGGCGCTGCTCGACTCGGGCTCGGGGCTCGCCAGTCCCTGCATCGCGGCCGCCGCGACACCGATCACCGCCACACCGAGGATCGACGCCGCCACGATCCACGGCCAGCGCCGGGAGGGGGCCGCTGCGGGCGCGGCCGCGGCCTGCGGCGGCGGCTCGGCTGCCGCGGGACGCAGCACGGTCTGCTGGTCGTCCGCCGCAGCGACGACGCGTGGGCCCCGCAGCACGGTCGCCTCGTCGTCGACGCCCCCGGCGTCGACACGTCCGCCGTCCGAGCGGGGCGCCACCTTCGCGGTCGTCGCGGAGGGACGGGTCGCGGTCTCCACGGGGGCGATGCTCGTGACCCCGCGGACGCGGGTGAGCCCGCCGTCATCGTCGCGCGGGCCGTCGTCCAGGGGCCGGTCGTCGAGGATGTCGATCGGGGTGACCGAGTGCGCCAGCTCGATCTGCACCTTCTGCAGCGCCCGGGCGAAGGCGACCGCGCTCGGGTAGCGCGCCGCCGGGTCCTTGGCCATCGCGCGAGCGAGCACCGCGAACAGCGAGGACGGCACGTCGGCACGGTCGATCGCCGGCAGCGGCAGCCGTTCGATGCGCTCGATGAGCTCGGCGCTGCCGTTGCGCTGGCCGGGCAGCTCGAACGGGGAGCGCCCCGCCAGCAGGGTGTAGATGGTGGCGCCGAGCTGGTACACGTCGATGCGCGCCCCGCTCTGAGAGGCCTCGTCGAAGGCCTCCGGCGGCGACCAGGGGATCGACATCCCGGTCGTCTCCGCACTGCCCTGCGTCGTGGAGGCGATGCCGAAGTCGGTCAGCGCCGGCCGGTTGTACTCGGTGACGAGGATGTTCGCGGGCTTGATGTCACGATGCAGCACGCCGGCGCGGTGCGCGGTCTCCACGGCCGCGGCGACCTGGATGCCGACGCGCAGCGCCTCGGCGACCGAGAACGGCTCGCGCCGGTACCGCACCTGGAGGTTGGGGCGCGGGCAGTACTCCATCACCAGGTACGGGCGTCCATCGGACGACACCCCCGCCTGATGGATCGTGACGATGGCCGGGTGCGTCGACAGCATGGCCATGACGTTCGCCTCGGCGGTGAACTGCGCGGCCGAGCCGGAGATCCGCTCGGGCAGCAGCACCTTCACGGCCACACGACGGCGCGGCAGCTCCTGCTCGTACAGGTAGACGTCGGCGAAGCCACCCGACCCGAGCAGCTCGACGTGCGCGAAGCCCGGCAGCTGCGGCGGCGGCGCGGGGGGCCTGCGCGCCTTCACGGCAGGTCCTCGAACACGACCGTCACGCCATCGCCGAGGTCGATCATGTCGCCGGACACGACGACGGTCTGCTCGCCCGGGTGCAGCCTCACCGGGTCGGCGCCCTCCCCCAGCAGCCCGCTGCGATAGAGAACGGTGCCGTTCGTCGTGTGCAGGTCGGCGACGACCACGGTCTCGCCGTCGGAGGTGATCTCCACGTGGTTGCGTGAGATGTCGTTCTGCGGGCTCTCGACGGCGACGAGCTGTGGCACCTCCGCGCCGGCGGTGCGCGACGAGCGAGGGCGCCGTCCGATGATGACGGGCCGATCGAGCTCGACGGACTCCCCGGTGGACAGGCGGATGCGTCCGCGCTGCGGCGCGGGGACGAACTGCGGTGTCGTGGGCAGCGGCGGCCGGGGCGGCAGCGGGGGAACCGGAGGGATGGCGGGGAGGTCGAAGCGCGGCACGGGTGCCGGGTCGAGCACCGCGTCGGCCGGCGCGTCGCCCGGTTCCGCGCCTGCCGCGTCGTCGACCGGTGCCTGCCGGAGCTCCCGAGCCCTGTCGACGGAGATCGTCTCCCCGTCGTGATCTCCCTGTCGTCGCGTCGCCGGCGCATCCTCGACCGGCGCCTCCTCGACCGGCGCCTCGCGCCGGGGCACGACGATCGTGTCGGCGGAGGCGAGGTCGTCGTCGCCCGGCGTCGTCCCGATCGTCTGCGCGAGTGCGGCGAAGTCCGCCTCCTCGGGAAGCAGGGTCTCCGACGGGGCCTCCGGCTCGGCGGTGTCGATCGACGGATGCGGCTGCTCCGGCTCGGCCGGAGGATCCACCGCCGCAGAGGCCTCGACCGGAGCCGCGGCGTCTGCGGAGGGCTCCGGCTCGATCGGCGGGACGGCGTCGGCCTCGACGCTCGTCTCCTCGGGCTGAACGGCGGGGGCCGGCTCAGGGGGAGCCGCGTCGACCAGCACGACGCGCACCGTCGACGCCAGCACCACGCCGGAAGCGATGGGCAGCTCCGATGCGGCCGCCGGAGGCTCGCCCGAGACACTCACCCACGCCGCGACCGCGGCGTCCACGGGCGGAACGGGCTCGCCGCCCTCGTCGCTCACGGTGACGGGCCCGCCGGGTGCGTCGACGGTCACCCGCAGGCTCCCGCTCACGTGGGCGCTCACCGCGCCGTCGCGCACCAGCGCGATCGCGAAAGGCGGCTCGACGGAGGTCTCGCCCGCGGCGTCCGTCAGCGACGCGATCACAGCCGTCAGGGCGTCGTCCTCGTGCAGAGCCGCCCAGACCTCGCCAATGCTGTCGTGGGGCACGCCTTCCGGCAGCACCACGACACCCTCGCCGGAGACGATGACGAGCATGCCTCCCGGCTCGTACGTGATCCTCATCAGAACGCGCCCCCCACCGGCTCACGCGGCAGCGTGTCCGAGTCGATGTCGATGTCGTCGCCCGGCTCATCGGTCCGCGCACGGGCGGGCGCTCCCCGTCGCGCGACGGCCACCGCGTCGACGACGACGGCCGTGACGTTGTCGCGACCGCCGTGCAGCACGGCCTCGTGGACCAGGCGCGTGGCGGCGGCCTGCGGGTGCGGCTCCGCGGCGAGGATCTCGCGGATCCGCTCGGTCGAGAGCTCGCCGGGCAGCCCGTCGGAGCAGACCAGCACCCGGTCTCCCTCCGAGGCGGGCAGCATCCAGTAGTCGGCCTCTCCGGCGCTGCCGGCGCCGAGGGCACGCGTGATGACGTTGCGGCGCCGGTCGTGCGCGGCGTCCTCCGCCGTGAGCTCGCCGCGATCGAGCAGTTCCTGGACGACGGAGTGGTCCACGCTGATCTGCTCGAGCCGTCCCTCCGCGAGCCGGTAAGTGCGAGAGTCGCCGAGGTTCAGTGCGAGCCAGTAGCCCTCGCCGCCCACGTCGGCGACGACGACGCCGCTCAGGGTCGTGCCCGCGCCGGCGTCGGTGTCGACGGACAGGCCGTCGATGCGGTCCCTCGCCCGGTCGAGCGCGTCGCGGACCTCGTCGACGGTGAGCGATGCGCGTCCGGCGAAGCCCGCGAACTCGGCGATGGCGGCCGCGGACGCGACCTCGCCGCGGTCATGCCCTCCCATGCCGTCGGCCACGAGGAAGACGGGCGACACCGACAGGAACGCGTCCTCGTTGAGGGCGCGCCGGAGCCCGGTGTCCGTCGCGGCGCCGCTCAGGGCGGTGATCGGCGCCGTCATCAGGTCGCCCGTCCCAGCGCCTTGAACGACACGATGCGGTCGCCGATCTCGAGCGAGTCGCCCGGCTCGAGCGCCACGTGTTCACCGGGCGCAGCATCGATTCGCCGGCCGGCGCGCACGATCGTCACGCCGTTCGTCGAGTGCCGGTCGATCACGAAGGCACCGTCCGTCGTGACCTCCACCTCGAAGTGCGTCTTCGACAACGACAGCGTCTCGTCGCGCACCGAATAGGCGGTCACCTCGGCCTCGACCGCGGGATTACGGCCGAACACCGCCCGTCCCGTGACCGTGTGGAGGTTGCCGTCGTCCCATTCCAGGATCGCCGACGGGGTGCGGACGACGAGCCGCGTCGCCTCGACGTCCTCGGCCTCGCGCGGCACGTGGACGGTGTCGCCGTCCACACCGGGCGCGACCGGCTCGGCGGGTTCAGCAGGCGCGGGCGCCGCGGCAGGACGGCTCTCGGGGATCGCGGCAGGGGCGGAGACCGCAGGCGGGTCTTGGGTGATGCCCGGCACGAACGCGATGAGGTCGTCGTCGGCCGCGGGCGGGGCGGGCGGCACAGGCGATGCCGCGGGGGGAGCCGCGGGGGCCGGCGAAGCGGCGGGCGCCGGCGGACGCGGCGGCAGGGGCGGACGCGGCGGGATGGCGCCGTCGAAGGCGGGCGCCGGGGCCAGCGCGGATCCGCCGGGCGCGGCCGAGGGAGCCGCCGTCGCCGAGGGGGCCGCCGGCATCGCGGGCACGGCCGAGTAGGCGGGGGCGACGGGCGAGACCGGCGGGACGCGGCTCGGCACGGGGGAACGCGGCGCGGCGGGCCGCGAGACGTCCGCCGGCGCGGCATGGCCGGCGTTCGCGTGTCCGCCTCGGGCGTCGGCCATGAACGCGTGCGACACCTTGTCGTGCCAGCCCTGGTTGCGGCCGCTCCGGTCGAAGAGCACCGAGAAGAGGCCGACCACGATCGCGCCGGCGAGCCCCCAGATAACGTTGCGGATGAGCGCACCGCCCATCCCGAGCGGCGCGCCGTCCTCGAGGCGGACCAGGCGCAGCCGCATCAGCCGCATCCCGATCGACCCCTGGCCGCCCTGCATGAGGCTGTAGACGACGATCCAGGCGATCGCGAGCAGCCCGATGACGCCGCTCATCACGATCAGCACGACCGGACCGAGCGCAAGCCCGAGCAGCATCGCGAGCCCGAAGAGCACGGCGTACGCGGCCGCGACGATGCCGAGGTCGATCGCATAGGCCGCGGCACGACGGCCGAGCCGAGCCGGGAGGCCCGGCATCGGAGCAGGCGGCGCGGGGGCCGGGACGGGCGCCTGCGGCGCGGCCGGAGCCTGCTGCCACGGCTGCGGAGGGATCGGCTGCCCGGGGTACTGGCCGGGCGCCGGCGCGGGGCCGGGCCGTGCGCCCGGAGCCTGCCCGCCGGAGGGATGCGGCGTCGTCATGTCAGCGTTCCTTCCTTCTCGCCGAGACCTGCTCGCGCAACGACCGCACGCGCGTCGCCACCGACGAGCCCTGGGTCAGCGAGCGGAGGTTCAGCCGTGCTCGTAGTCTCTTCCACAGCGAGGCCCTGCTGCTCATGCCGCCGACGACCTCGTCGACCTCGGTCCAGAACGCCTCGATCTCCCCGTCGGTCGGCTCCCCGGGGCCGAACACCCCGGCGTCGGCGCGGACCGCGAGCGTCGCCACGCGCGGCTCCTCGAGCGTCGCCACCAGCTGCGCCGACTGCTCGTAGCGGGTTCCGCCGGCGGGGACTCCCCGACCGAAGTCGACGGCGCGGTCCATGAGCTCGTCCCAGCCGCCGCTCATCCGGTCGGCCGGCGCCTGCGCCTGGCGGCGCTTGCGGCGGCGCGCCGCCTTGATCGCACCGATGATGACGAAAGGCGCGAGCAGCAGCGCGATGGTGCCCAGGCTGATGCCGCCGATCGCCAGCGCGAGCCCCAGGTATCCGGGCAGCGGCTCGTCGTCGTCCTCCGCCTCGCGGTCGTCGGGCACGAGCGGCGGCTCGTCCGCGTCCTCCTTCGGGGGCGGGGGCGGCTGCAGCGGCATGGGCTGGGGATCGGTCTTCGGCTGCGTCGTCTGGTCCTTCGGCTCCTTGTCCTCGTCCGGCGTCGCGTCGAAGGCGACCCAGCCGGAGTCGGCGAACGCCACTTCGACCCACGCATGCAGGTTGTCGCCGTTCGCGACCAGCTGCCCACCGTCGGACTCCTCGGCGTGGAAGCCCATCACCACGCGCGCCGGGATGCCTACCTCGTGCGCCATCAGCGCCATGACCGCCGCGTACTGCTCGTCGTCGCCGACCATCTGGTCGGCGCTGGTCATGGTGGCCAGCCGCGCGGAGCCGTGTCCGGACGGCGAGAACTCGGCCTCGTCGAGACCGTGGCTGAAGAAGCCGCCCTCGACGAGGAAGGTCTGCAGCGCCTTGACCTTCTCGAACGGCGTCTTCGCCGCCGCCTCCGAGATGGCGTCGGCCGCGAGCTCGCCCAGCCGCTCCGGAACGGCGACGGGCTGCGGCACCTCCACCTGCGCGAACGCATCCTCGGCGAGCGTCGCCTCGTCGGGCACGGACGGCACGACGGTGGTGAAGGTGTACGCGTCTCCCTCGGCCAGGCCCGCGGTCACGACGCCCGTCCCCGTCGAGGGGTTGTAGTAGGTCGCGCGGCGCAGCTCCTCCGCACGCCCTCCCTCGAACTCGACGGCGTCCACCTGACCGACATCGGGCAGCCAGACGTCGCGGTACGCGCCGATCTCCACGCGCACCTCGGCGGTCTCGCCGTCCACTCCGGCCGCCATGTTCGAGCGCAGCGGCGTGAACGCGCTGGAGGAGTCGGAGACGTTGTAGACGACACCCGAATACGCGTCCATCGTGCCGAGCCTCACCCGCGCGCCGTCCGGAAGACCGGTCGCGGTGAACAGGGGCTCGTCGGCGAAGTCGTCGACGTAGATCCGGAAGTCCTGCAGCGGGCTCGGGAACTGGCGGATGTCGAACGGCGGGATGATGACGTCGCGGATCACATAGCGGATCTCGTTCGGCGGGGCGAACAGCGTCGAGACCCCGCCGACGGCGGCGGCCACGCCGAGCACGCCGGCGGCGGTCGCGACGCGCCGGATCACGTGTCGCCTGTCCTCGTGGGGCTGGTCCTCGGAGGCGACGGCCACGGCGCTGCGCGTCGGCGCCCAGGCCTCCCTCACGGCGACCCAGGCGATCGCGACGACGCCGAGCAGGATGCCCTGCAGGACGGGAGCCGCCACCTCGGACGTGCCGAGGGCGATCTGCAGCGCGATGGTCGCGCCCGCTGGCAGCAGCGCCCAGGCCGCGGGTCTCACCCGCAGCGCGAGGCTGGCCGTGAGGGTGGAGAACACCAGCAGCAGGAGGAACGGCACGATGAGGTGGCCGTCCTGCGGTGCGACGGGCGGCACGGTGGTCAGCAGCGACTTCCACGACGTGACGACCCCGAGCGCCAGCTTCTGGAGGGTCTCGAGGCTGGGCAGCACGCCGACGATCGTGGTGTGCGGCAGGGCGAGCGGACCTCCCAGCAGGAAGTACGCCACGACGACGCCGGCGGCTACCAGCAGGATGCCCCACCGGCGCAGGGCTCCGAGGGCCGCGATGCCGAGCCCGAGGATCAGTCCGCCCAGGCCCGCGAGCAGCACCACGGGGCTCTCGAACGTCGGCCAGAACCCGATCACGGCGACGAGCATCAGCAGCGCCGACGCTCCCAGGTCGAGCACCCAGCGACGTGCTTCGAGGGGCGCGGGGGCGGGCTTCGCGACAGCGCGGCGCGGCGCGGCGGGTGGCTGCGGCGGCGCGGCCTCGTCGGCGGGCGCACCGCCGCCAGAGGCCTCCAGCGTCGAGGTCATCCGAGCACCCTCCGAAGCGACGGCGGCAGCTGGTCGAGCGCGCCGATGGTGACCACGTCGGCGTCGCCGATGCGTCGACGGCCCGGCTCCTCGCCGAGTGCCGCGACCACGGCGAGCACACGCGAGTCGGCGGGCAGCCGCGAGATCGCCGCCTGCAGCTGGGACGCCGGCACACGGCTGCCGCAGGCCAGCACCACGACGCTGGCGGCGGGGGCGGCCGCGGCGATCGCCCCCGCGAGTGCGGCGGTGCCGCCGCTGCGCGGCCGCGTGCTCTCGACCCCCGACAGGGAGTCGAGCAGGTGCCTGGGGCTGTCCGTGCGCAGTGTGCCGGCCTGGGTGCGCACATCCACCCGGTAGGAGTCCCGCAGCGCGCGAAGCCCCAGGGAGCCCGCGGCCGAGACGGCCAGCTCGAACTCGTCCGGGTCGGCGTACTCGCCGGGATGGCTCGACAGGCCGATCACGAAGTGCGAGCGGCGGGTCTGCTCGTACGTCCGCACCATGAGCGTGCCGGTGCGCGCCGTCGACCGCCAGTGCACGTGGCGCAGGTCGTCGCCCGGCTGATACTCGGACAGGGCGTGGAACGAGATGTCGTCCCGCGCGAGCTCGCGCGAGATCATTCCCTCGAGGTCGCGCACGAAGCCGAGCGACTGGCCGTCGAAGCGCACGGTCTTCGGATGCACGAACAGGTCGACGGGCTCGTCGCGGCTGTCGACGCGCTCGAACAGGCCCAGCGGATCGCCGCGGACGATGCTCACGGGGCCGACCGGCAGCACGGTGCGCCGCGGGGTCGGGATCGCGAACAGCTCCTCGATCTGCTCGCCCGGGGCGAGGTGCCTGATGCCGAACACCCCGCGCCCCGCGCCCACCGGCAGCACGACGCGGGAGGGCAGGATCGGCCGCTGCCCGGAGTTGGCGAGCGAGAGCGCGCCCACCGCCCGCTCGCCCACGACGACGCGCGTGCGGGTGAGGTCGAGGCCCACGTCGTAGGTCGTGCGCCCGATCAGGAACAGCAGGCACAGCGCCACCACCGAGGTCACGACGACCGCGGCGGTCGTGACCTCCCGCCACCCGAGCCACAGCCCGACGACCCACAGCAGTGCTCCCGCGCCGATCGCCACCCATCCGATCGGACGCACCACCCCCGCGGCACGGCGACCCGCCACGGCGGCGCGCCCGGCCGCGTACAGCGCGACCTCCCGCCAGCTCGCCTGGGCGGGGCGGTCGTCGCGGGCGGGGGCCGCCGCGGGGGCGTCCGCGGTCTCTGCGCTCGTGGGGGTCGTCATCGGCGGGCTCGGATCGTCCTGATCAGACGGCGGCGCGGGTCTGCGGGGCGGCGACCTTGTCGAGCACGCGCGCGATCACGGTCTCGGGGGTCGTGCCGACGAACTCGGCCTCGGGGTCCATGACGAGGCGGTGGGCCCACACGGGCTGCGACAGCGCCTTGATGTCGTCGGGGATCACGTAGTGGCGTCCCTGCGCGGCCGCCCAGACCTTCGCGAGGCGCACGATCGCGATCGCACCGCGCACCGAGACCCCCAGCCGGGCGTCCTTGTCCGTGCGGGTGGTCTCCGCCAGCTCGGCGACGTAGCGCAGGACGGCGGGCTCGACATGGACGGTCGCGGCGAGGTCGGCCATGTCGGCGACCGCGCTCGTGGTGATGATGGCGGTCAGACCGGCCGACGGGTTGCGGTCGGCCGAGCCGGCCAGGATGCGCTCCGTGACCTCGAGCGTCGGGTAGCCGATCGACGTCTTGATGAGGAAGCGGTCGAGCTGCGCCTCGGGCAGCTTGTAGGTGCCGGCCTGCTCGATGGGGTTCTGCGTGGCGATGACGAGGAACGGGCGACCCACCTCGTGCGGGGTGCCGTCGACGGTGACGCGCGACTCCTCCATGACCTCGAGCAGCGCCGACTGCGTCTTGGGCGACGCGCGGTTGATCTCGTCCGCCAGCACGATGGAGGCGAACACCGGGCCGCGGTGGAACTCGAACGTGTGCGTCTGCTGGTCGTAGATCGTCACACCGGTCACGTCGCTCGGCAGCAGGTCGGGCGTGAACTGGATGCGGTTGGACGTGCCCTGCACGGTCGCCGCCAGTGCCTTCGCCAGGCTGGTCTTGCCCGTGCCCGGCGCATCCTCGAGCAGCACGTGCCCCTCGGCGAGCATCGCCGCGAGCACGAGGCCCACGATCTCGCTCTTGCCCATCAGCGCGCGGTCGACGTTGTCGACCAGTCGGCCGAAGGTGCCCTGGAACCAGGTCGCCTGTTCGGGGGTCATCGTCATCGCGCGCTCTTTCTCTGGAAGGACGGGTGCTGCAGGAGTGGTCGACGGTGAGGCTGCGGAGAGGGGGCGGAGGTCATGACGGGTGCTGGTAGATCCATCTCGGCGTGGAGAGGCTGAAGCCGTTGGGCCCGGTGACATCGAGCCATACTTCCTTCCCCTCGAAGCCGTAGAAGCACCCCAGCTCGGAGCTGCCCGCTCCGGAGAGCGTCCTCTTCACGGTCGCGAACCCCGAACCGCCGTCGTTGTAGTCGCGGCACACGATGGAGTAGTCGCCGGCGGGGAAGTTCTCGTAGTTCAGCTGCAGGTAGTGGCACCGGCCGTTGCACCCGTCCCCGACCCCACGGTTGCGCTCCGACGCGCTGACGGTGGCCGCGGGCTTCGGCCGGTCGGCGGTGCGGCCGCTCGCCGACGTCTCGGCGCTCCACTGACCCTCGGAGTTCTGCACGCGCACGGCGATGGTGTGCGTCTGCTCGTAGTCGTACTGCACCTGCTCGCTGTCGCTGAGCGGCCTGCTCTGCCAGGCGCCGCCGTCGACGCTGATCTCGAGCGCCGTGATGTCGCGACCGTTCGAGTTGGCGGGGCTGCTCCACGAGTACGTGATGGCCCGGTTCTCTGCGCCTGACGGCACCGCCTGCGCGGCGGGCGCGGCGGGAGGCCCGAAGGGCACGGCCGCCGACGACTGCGCGGACGCGGGGCCGGACTCGGACTGCACGCCGCCGGCGACCGCGTGGGCGCGCACCGCGACCCGGTACGAGGTGCCGTTCTGCAGGCCGCCGATCGTCGCCGACGTCGCGGTGCCGACCGGCGTCCACGCGCCGCCGTTGACGCTGTACGAGTACTGGATCTCGCCGGAGCTCGCGCCCTCGGCGGTCGCCGCCGACCACGACGCCTCCACCCAGCCGTCGCCCGCCTTCACGTTCGGCGTGCCCGGCGCGGTGGGAGAGGTGAACTGCCGAAGCGGCGTGCTCGCCTTGCTCCAGGCGCCCCAGCCGGCCTTGTTCTTCGCCCGCACCTGGAAGGTGTAGTCGGCGGTGCTGGCCGGCAGCGTCACCACGTAGCGGGTGCCCGACGTCGAGTGCACGTCGCCGTATGCGTTGCCGCCGCGGTACGCCTGCACCTGATAGGTGTCGACCGCGTCCCCGCCGGCGTCGGCGCCCTGAACCGCGGGCCACGTCACCTCGACGCCGCCGGCAGTGCTGCCGATGGACGACTGTCGCTTGACCGACGCCGCGCCCGGCGCTGCGGGAGGCTTGGCGGGGATGTTCGTGCCCGACTGCGGGCTCCAGTCCGACGGGTCCGGCGCGCTGTTGTGGGCGCGCACGCGCACCGTGTAGGCGGTGCCGTTCGCCAGCCCGTCCCACCACAGCTGGGTCGCCCCCGCGGGCACGGTCTTGGTGTTCACGCCGTTCGGCGGGGCCGGGGTGATCTCGAGCTCGTACTTGGTGATCGGCGAGCCCTCGTTGCCGGGCGCCTTCCAGGTCACCTGCAGGCCCCCGTCCCGGAACTGCGGCAGCTGCGGCGCCGCGGGCACGTGCGGGCGCACGTCGGGACGGCCCTCCTGGCTCGCCGGCGACGCGTCGGACTCGCCCACCTTGTTCACGGCGGTCACCGCGAACGCGTACGTGACGTTGTTCGTCAGGCCCGTCAGGGTGCACGTCGTCTCGGGGCAGACGGTCTCGTACTCGCCACCCTTGACGGCCGTCACGCGATACTCGGTGATCGACGCGCCGTTGTCGGCGGGCGGACGCCAGGTGAGGGTCAGCTGGCGGCTCTGCACGTTGCTCACCGACGCCTTCGGCGGCGCGTCGGGGCGGCCCTGCACGGTCACGTTGACGCGGGCCTCGGCCGTCCGGTCGGGGTCTCCGGTCTGATCCTCGACCTGGTACCGCACGACGAGCCGGCCGTGGAAGTCCTCGGCGGGCGTGATCGAGACGCTGTCGTCGTCGAACTCGACGCTCGCGTCCTGCGACGAGCCCACCTCGAGCTGCGCGTTCGTGACGGTGAGCGGCGCCTCGCCCGCGAACGGGTTGACGTCGTTGTCCAGGACGGGCACCGTGAGCGTCTCGCCCTGGTTCCACTCCGCGAACGTGTCGTCGGTCGCGACGGGCAGCTCCCGCGTGGACGCGGTCACCGTCACCTCGATCGGAGCGGTGACGGGCTCGGGGCTCTCGGGGTTCTCCTCGCCGTCGTCGACCCCGACCGTGATGGTACCGACCGTGCCCTTCTGATCGGCTTCGGCCGTGACGCTCAGCGTCGACCCCTCGATGGCGGCCTCGATGCCGTCCGGCACCTCCACCAGCTCGAACGTGAGCGGATCGTTGTCGATGTCGGTCGCCAGCCCCGACAGCTCGACCACGCCGGGCTCGGTGTCGCCCGCCCCCACTCGCACGGACGCGCCGACCATCTCCGGCGGCTCGTTGACGGGCGCCGTGACCGTGATCGGGATCGAGAGCGTCGAGACACGCCCTTTCGGGTCGTCCGGCCCCGACCCGTCGGTCACCTCGAACGTCACCGCATCGCTGCCCGAGTAGCGATAGGCCGAGGTGTAGGTGAGGGTCTGCGCGTCGACCACCAGCGACGATCCGTCGCCGTGCCCGGACGTCACCTTCTCCGCCTCCGTCAGCCGGACGGAGTTGCCGCTGGCGGCCTTGACGTAGTCCGCGAGGGGCAGCGTGATCGACTTGCCGCTCTGCACCTGCGCGGGCTCGGTGTCGAGGAGGGTGGGCCGCAGATCCTCCTGGCCCGGCACGTGGATGAACGCCTTCGAGGACTGCCCGTCCTCGTCGGTGACGGTGTAGCCGATCAGGCGACGCGTCTCCTGCACGCTCACCCGCGCGCTGCCGTCGCCGATGAGCTCGGCGCCGTCGTCGGTCTCCAGCGCGATCTCGAGGGCCTCCGCGGTGCCGTCGGGGTCCTCGTCGTTCTCGAGCAGCGGGATCTCCGCCGTCTGGCTCTCCGGATCGATGTCGCCGATCAGCACGCGGTCGTCGCGCGCGATGGGAGACTGCAGCGGCACGTCCTCGTCGACCGTGATCTGCAGCACGCCCTGCGCCCGTGCGCCGCGCGCGTCCTCGATCGTGTACTGCAGCGACGTCTCGAGCTCCCGGTCCGGCGCCGTGACGATGACGCGGTTGCCCACCGCCTCGGCCTCCACGGCGGGGTCCTCGCCGAGGATGAGCCCCTCCGCCCCCTGGATCAGGCCGAAGCGGTCGCCGTCGGGGTCGGAGTCGTTCTCGAGCACGGGAGCGGCCACCACTCGGCCCGGACGCATCGCGAGGCTGTCGCGCACCGCGTACGGCTGCTGGTTCTGCGCGGCGGCGGGCGCGATGCCGACGCGGATGGTCGCCGTCGCCTCGGCGCCGAACGGATCGCGCACGCGATAGGCGAACGTGTCGAGCCCGGATGCGTCTCGGAAGGCCTCGTACACGAGGCGGTCGGCGCCCGTCTCGACGATCGTGCCCTTCTTGGGTCCGGAGGCGAGGCCGATGAGCTCGACCGAGTCGCCGTCGCCGTCGATGCGGTCGAGCGGGATCGCGATCGTCGTCTGCGTGCCGGCGAGGGCCCGGGCCTCGATGTCCTCCGGCCTCGGGGTGTTGTTGTTCTCGTCGTCGAGCGGCATCACCTGGATCGCCACCTGCGTGGCCGCCCGCTGCCCGGTGCTGTCGACGGCTGCGTAGGTCACGTAGACCGTGCCCGGCTGGTCGCCCGCACGGAAGCGCACGCCGTCTTGCGAGACGAACGCCTCGCCGGCAGCGGGATCGGGCACCTCGACCAGCTCGGGATCGACGTGGAACTCGTCGTCGTTGGGGTGGTAGTCGTTCTCCAGCACCGGGATCGTGACGACGTCGCCGACGCGCACCACCGCCGAGTCCGGGTTCACGACCGGGGCGCGCAGCTTCGACGGCGACGGCAGCGCGATGACGACCACCTCGCCCTCGGCCGACGCCGCACCGTTCGAGATCGTGTACCGGATGGTGACCTCGCCGCCCTCGGTCGTCATCCCGCGGTCCGTCACCCGCAGCGACTCGTGGCCGAGCACCGAGACCGAGACGCCGCTGTCCTCCGCGGCCTCGACGGACTGCACGACGAGGACGCCGCCCGCGGGATCCGAGTCGTTGGCGAGCACGTTCACGAGCGCGTCGCCGCCGACGGGCAGCAGGGCGACGTCGCGGACCGCGACCGGCGGGTCGTCGCTCTCGACGGGCTCGATCACGTCGACGCGCACGATGCCCGGCACCGGCGCGGTGCCCGACGTCGTGACGAGGTAGTCGACGTAGTACGTCCCGACCGTGCCCGACTCGAACGTGAACGTGTCCGACGCGTAGTCCGTGACGATCGAGGCGCCCTGCACCTCGCTCACCTGCGTCAGCTCCAGCGGCTCGTCGCTCGCGCTGAGGTCGTTCGCGAGGGGCGCCACCGTGCCCTGCTGCCCGGCCCGGACGACCATGTGGTCGGCCGTGGCGAGCGGCGGGGTCGATCCGCTCGCGCGGACGTCGAGCTTGAACACGCCGGTCATGCTGGCGTCCCCGTCGGAGACCGTGATGTTCACGTCCGTCGGGCCCTGATTGCCGGAGATCGCGCGATAGGTGATGCGCCCGTCGGCCGTGAACTCGGCCTCGTCGCCCTCGGCGGGCGTGACCGACTCGAGGTAGATGTTGTCGCCGTCCGGGTCGATCCAGTCGGGCAGGACGTTGTAGGTCACCGAGCTGCCGGTCTCGACGGGTACCGCGATCTCGCGCAGCTGCTTCGGCGCCGCGTTCTCGGCGTCCGGGTGCACGTCGATGCCGACGGTGGTCTCGGCCGTGCCCCCGGGGCGTCCGTCGCTGATCTCGTAGCGGAAGGAGTCCACGCTCGTCACGCCGGCGGGCACGGCGATCTGCAGGGACGTGCCGTCGTTGATCAGCTGCACCTCGACGCCGGGCGGTGAGCCGTCCGGCAGGCTGATCACGAGCACGTCGCCGTCGGGATCGCTGTCGTTGTCGAGCACCGGCAGGATCGTCGACGCGCCGGCGCGCACCCCGAAGCGATCCGGGTTCGCGATGGGCGGCGTGTTGTCCTCGCCGCGGTCGGGCGGCGAGGGGTCGGGCACCTGCACGGTGGTCGGATCGGGGTTCTCCACGCCGTCGCCCTTGGGCGGCGTGAGATCGTCCCAGTTGTCGACCTTCTGCAGCACATCGCTCGCGAGCCATGCGGCGCCGCTCATCACGTCGTTGAGCATCACGACGTCGCGGTTGACGCGGAAGCGCAGCTCGCCTCCGGCCTTGTAGTCGCGGATGGCCGAGGACAGGTCGTCCGCCTCGCCGACGCAGTCGCGCAGGAAACGGCCCGACTCCATCCACGCCCCGTACGCGCAGCCGTTCAGCCACACCGGCTCGGCGGGTGTGCCCGACGTGGCCCCCGCGGGCGTCGCGGTCGGGTCGGAGCCGTCCAGCGGCAGGCGCAGCAGCTGCGTGCGGGTGGCGACGACCACCGCATCACCGTCGGCGGCGTCGAGCGCCAGCCGTGCGTCGTCCGGCTCGTCCAGCGGCAGCGTCGGACCGTCCGGCACGATGACGGCACCGGCGTCCTCGTCGAGCAGCACCGGCACCTCGCCCACAGAGGTGATCGAGAGCACGGCGCCCTCGCCGACCCCTTCGAGCTCCTGCTCGCGGATCGTGTCCTTGTCGACGTCCCCCTCCGGGGTGACGGGCAGCGTGTACAGCGTCGACCTCTCCGGCGACACCGCATAGACGGTGCCGTCGCGACCCACGGTCACGACCGCGTTCTCGCCGAGCTTGTCGAGCACGGGCTTCGCGGCGGCGACGGAGAACTCCCCCAGGCCCCCGTACGGCACCACGTGCAGCGCGCCCTTCGCGACGTCGAGCACCGCGATCGTGCTCGCCGCGTAGTCGACGAGGGCGTCGGCCGGCAGCTGCACGCTCTCGCCGAGCGCGACCGCGGCGGTGTCGATCGCTCCGAGGGTGTCGTCGCCGAGGTCGTGCACCAGGGCGCGATCGCCGTCCTGCAGCACGTCGTAGTCGGCCGTCGGCGCGGCGAAGCGTCCGTCGAGCACCTCCGACTCGGCGTTGAAGTGGCCGACGAGCTGCTGATCGGTCTTGGTGATCCAGACGGCGCCGTCGTTGAGCTCGAGCTCGGTGGTCGGGTTGCCCTCGTAGGCGACGGCCATCGTCGTGATGCCGATCGCCGCGACACTCACGATGGCGGCGCCGGCGAGCGTGCGAGGGCGCACGTGAAGCCATGACATGGCCGTCATCGTGCACCCCCTCGCCCGAGTCCTGGCGTTATCCTAATCGGCCGCCGCTCGGGCCCGAGAGCCCGCTGCCGGGGACCTCTGCCCCGCCGGGGCCGGGGGTCCCGCTCAGCCGCGCTGGGGCTTCTTCTCCTTGACGGGAGCCTCGCCGCTGGCGGCGAGGTCGGCGTAGTGGGCCGCGGCCTCGTCCTGGCGCTCCTGCTCGGCGCCGGAGGCGATGGGGGCACGCACGTGCTCGGGCTCCAGGCCGAAGGCGTCGACCAGGTCCTGCGCGTGCGGGCGCAGCCTGAGGCAGAGGCGATCGATGTAGCGCGAGAGCGCGATCGCCCGCTGGTTCGAGAGCCGCCCGTGCAGGAGATACCACGCCAGGTGCTTCTCGATCAGGCCCAGCCCGAACAGGTCACGCAGCCAGCCGAGGATCTGACGCGTGCCCTCGTCCTCGATCGAGGCGACGGCGTCGGTGAACGCCTCCCACTGCAGCAGCTCGCCGTGCGCGCGGGCGGCCTCCAGCAGCTCGACCTGGTTCTCGTTGAACAGCGCGGCCGCCGCCTCCGGCCCCAGCTTGGCGGCGGGACGCAGCCTGCCGGCGACGTCCGCGACCATCTGCTGCACGCGACCGGCGAGCAGCTCGTGCTGGTCCTTCGCCCGCAGGCCGAGCTCGACCGAGCGCGCGACCTGTCCGAGGTCGGCGACCGCCTGGCCGAGCTGACGCAGACCGGCTCCGTGGAACACCTTGCCCGCCGTCTGGCCGACGACGAACGCAGCGATCTCCTTCGGGTCCTTGCCCTTGAACTGCTTGGCGTAGTCGCCGAGCAGGCGCTTGCCGACGAGCTGCAGCAGCACGTTGTTGTCGCCCTCGAAGGTGGCGTAGACGTCGAGATCCTGGCGGAGGTTGACGAGTCGGTTCTCGCCGAGGTAGCCGGCCCCGCCGCACGCCTCGCGCGCTTCCTGGAGCGTGTCGAGCGCGTGCCACGTGGAGAGCGGCTTGAGCGCCGCCGCGAGCGTCTCGAGGTCCTCGCGGTTCTGCTCGGTGTCGGTCTCGCCGCCGAAGACGCCGTGGAACTTCTGCAGCAGCTCGTCGTGCGCGAACGCCTGCGCGTAGGTGGTCGCGATACGCGGCAGCAGGCGGCGCTGGTGCTTGCCGTAGTCCATCAGCACGGTCTCCGCGCCGGCCGCGCCCGCGAACTGGCGGCGCTGGTTGCCGTAGGTGACGGCGATCTTCAGTGCGAGCGCCGAGGCGTTGGTCGCCGAGCCGTCCAGCGAGACCCGGCCCTGCACCAGGGCGCCGAGCATCGTGAAGAAGCGCCGGCCCGGGCTGGCGATCGCGCTCGAGTACGTGCCGTCGGCAGCGACGTCGCCGTAGCGGTTGAGGAGGTTCTCACGCGGGACGCGCACGTGGTCGAAGTGCAGGCGCCCGTTGTCGATGCCGTTGAGGCCGCCCTTGACGCCGTCGTCCTCGCCGCCGACTCCGGGCAGGAACGCGCCGTCGTCGTCGCGCAGCGGGACGAAGAAGCAGTGCACGCCGTAGTTCACCCCACCGGTGATGAGCTGGGCGAAAACCGTCGCCGCCTTGCCGTGCACGGCCGCGTTGCCGAGGTAGTCCTTCCACGCGCCGCGGAACGGCGTGTGGATGAGGAACTCCTCCGCCTCGGCGTCGTACGTCGCCGTCGTGCCGATCGCCGCCACGTCGGATCCGTGGCCCGTCTCGGTCATGGCGAAGGCGCCGGGCAGGTCGAGCGACAGCGACGCGGGCAGCCACTTGTCGTGATGCGGCTTGGTGCCGAGCTGGTAGATGGCCGACGTGAACAGGCCCCACTGCACACCGGCCTTGATCTGCAGGCTCGGGTCGGCGAAGACGAGCTCCTCGAAGCTGGCGAGGTTGCCGCCGTTGTTGTTCTCGCCGCCGTACTCGGCGGGCATCGCCCGCGCGATCGAGTTGTGCGCGACGAGCTTCTTCAGCTGCTGGAACACCCGCTCGCGGTGCTGGTGGTGCGTGAGCCCGTCCTCTCGCCAGAAGGCGGGATCCTTGATCATCTCGCGCGCGGTCCGGCGCACGTCTGCCCAGGTGCCGAGCAGCAGGTCGGTGACGAGCGGGACGTCGATCCTCGCCGCTTCCGGCGGCGCGCTCTCGGCGGCGCGCGCGTCGCGGGACGTCTGTGGGCGAACGGCGGTGTCTGCCATGACTGCCTCTCGAAGGGGACGTGGGGTACGGATCCCACGGTAGGTCGCGCACAGCGCTGGGGCACGGACGTTGTGGGCGAGCGACAGTCAGCGCTCGTCCCGGGACGTGGGTGGCTTGTGCGGGCGCCACAGCGGCGCGGGCGTCCCCCTCGCCCGCACCGTCGCGGCAGCCCGGCTCAGCCGCGCGCGCCGGCCTCGGCACGGACCGGCTCGCGCCCCTCCTCCTCGACCGGCTCGGGCTCCTCCACCGGCTCGGGCCTCTCGCCGCCGGGGCGGCGTGGCGCGACGTCCGGCGAGCGCTTGTCGTCCTCCACCCGGGCCGTGTCCCCGTCTCGCAGGCCGTCGTCGTTGCGACCTCCGTCCGCCGCGCGTGCGTCGTCCCGCTCGAAGCTCTCGCGCACGGCGCGGGACAGCCGCAGCCACGTGCGATCGCGGATGAAGATGAAGTCGATGCCGATCATCGCCAAGGAGAACCACGGCAGCCCCATGAGCACGCCGATGCCGATGTGGAACGACATGATGCCGATGAGGGCGACGATGCGCGTCGGTCGCGTCAGCAGCATGAGCGGGAAGGCGACCTGCAGGATCACCGACCCCCAGCTGATCGCGGCGACGGCGGGACCCCACGCGGTCACGAGGTCGCTGAGGACGGGCCAGGTGCCGAACCGCTCGGTCATGAGCGGCGCATACACGGCGTATCCGCCGGACCAGGGCTCTCCGCCCGCCTTGTACAGGCCGCCGGAGGCGTAGACGAAGCAGACCTGGGCGGTGAGCGCGACCAGCGCGAGGTTGTGCAGGAGGCTGCTGATCTCGCGCGGCAGGATCGTGCGGTCTCCGGCGCGTGCACGCCGCCGCGCGTCGAGCGACCAGCGCGCGGCCGGGTCCGCGAAGAACAGCACCAGCAGCACGATGCGGTACATGTTGTCGCCCTGGTCGCCGACGGCGTCGTTCATCTCGATGAAGCTGACCCACAGGACGAAGTAGACCGGCAGCACGACCTTGAAGCGCCAGCCGAGTGCGAAGACGACCGCCAGCACCAGCAGCACCACATACAGAGCGGTGAGCACTCCGTCGTCCAGCCGCACGTTGTGGAACAGGCTGAACAGCCAGATGCCGGTGAAGTCGCTCTGGGGCTGCGCGGCCTCCCCGTTCCACGCCGATCCCGAGCCGAAGGTGTAGAACCGGGTCGAGAAGTTCGTCAGCAGCAGGCCCGCACCGGTCAGGCCGAGCACGATCCGGGTGACGGCGAGCCCGTACAGCGACTTCTTCGAGTCGAGCAGCCACGACTCGGTCCAGAGGAAGACGTGCGACGCGGTCGCCAGCAGCGCGCGCCACCCCGCGCCGATCAGCCGTGCCGCAGCGCGGGGCGCCCGCAGCAGGATGGAGAGGGCGCGGGCCGCCCCGGCGTCACCGGCCGTCTCGCCGCGCGGGCTCATCGGCTCATCCGCTCGTACTGCTCACGGAAGACGTCGGCGAAGCGCTCCGACGACTGTCCGTCCTCCACCACGAGGCCGCGCCAGCCGGTCGGCGAGTACTGCACGGCGGGACGCTCGGCCTCCGGATCGTGTCGCTCGGCGAACGGGATGACGTTCTGCCGGGTCGCCCGGAACTGCACCCGCTCGACGTCGTCGCCCCACACCGCGAGCGCCACCTGGGTCGCATACGCGGTGGCCCGGTGCTCCTGTTCGAGGTAGCTGTCGACGGTGCCCTCGGACGATGTCTCCGCGAGAGACCCGGCCATCCGCTCCTCCCACTCGGGCTTGAAGTAGTTGAGCTCGACGATCTCCTTGCCGGCGTCGTCGAGCTTGCCCCAGGCGCCCTTGAACTGACTGGAGACGTCCATCGCCTGGATCCCCGCGCGGGGGGTGAAGAGGTTGTACCGGATCATCGAGACCTCCACGTCGGTGGCGCTGACCCACTCGGTCTCCTGGCCGTCGACGAGCGCGCGCACCTCGAAGCGGTAGTCGCCGTTGATCGGCTCGGGGGCGAAGACGCTCCACGACTGCCCGAGCACGGGCAGCATGTAGGCGGCGAGCACCTTCTGGCCCACCACCTCTCGCAAAGGCGAGACGGGGGCGATCCAGAGGAACGTGGCGAGCACGTGCCATGCGGTGAAGGCGACGGCGACGAGCATCACGACACGCGTGACAGGCCTCCGCCGGACGAGCTTCTCGGTCAACGCATCCGTCTCCCCCCCCCTCCACGGGCTGGGAGTCGGGTGTGCCCCGGTGAGGTCGTCACCGGGGCACACCCGACCCGTCTAGCGGATCGTCGGATCAGACATCCGCGTTGCGGCGACGCTGGGTGGCCCAGATCGCGGTGCCGGCGAGGATGAGCAGGACCGCGAGCCCGCCGATCGGCAGCGCGAGGTCACCGCCCGTCGCCGCGAGCGACGACCGCGCGAGCACCCGGAAGGTCTCCGACTCGGCGCCGGAGGTCTCGCCGACGAGCTCGACCTCGTGCTGGCCGACCTCCTCGTCCGCAGGGATCGTCCAGGTGAAGACCACCTCGCCGTCCTCGTTCGCAACCTGCGAGCCCAGCGCCGTCGGCGTCGAGTACACGGTCGCCTCGACCGTCTCGCCGGGCTCGAAGCCGAAGCCTCGGGCCGTCTGCGAGTCGCCGTGGTAGCGCACCGGGTGGTCGAGCGTGGCGAGGATGCCCGAGCCGTCGGCGTCGCCGTCAGACGACGTCGAACTGTCGGACGAGGCCGAGCTGTCGGACGAAGCCGAGCTGTCCGAAGACGCCGAGCTGTCCGAAGACGCCGAGCTGTCCGAAGTCGCCGAGCTGTCGGAAGACGCCGAGCTGTCGGACGAAGCCGAGCTGTCCGACGAGCTGGTGCTGTCGGTCTCGCTGTCCTCGTTGCCGTCCGCGTCCGCTGCCGCGTTCGAGGAGGCGTCGCTGGACGCATCCGCGTTCGCCGCCGCGGCCGAGGCCGCCGACGCGTTGCCGTTGGCCGCCGCCGAGGCGTCAGCCGCCGACGTCGACGACGCGTCCGCGTTGCCCGCAGCGGCCGCAGCCGCCTGAGCCGACGCGTTCGCCTCGCTCGAGACGTCCGTCGACGCGTCGCTGGACGCATCGGCGTTCGCCGCCGCCGCAGCAGCCGACGTCGCATCCGCGTCCGCAGCAGCCGAGGCCGCCGTATTCGCATCCGCGTCCGCCGCCGCCTGAGCAGCCGCCTGAGCCGAGGCGTTCGAGTCGTCATCGGCGTTCGCCGACGCCGACGCCGAAGCCGCCGCGTTCACGTTGCCATCGGCATCCGCCGCCGCGGCCGAGTCGGTCTCGCTGTCCTCGTTGCCGTCCGCGTCCGCTGCCGCGTTCGAGGAGGCGTCGCTGGACGCATCCGCGTTCGCCGCCGCGGCCGAGGCCGCCGACGCGTTGCCGTTGGCCGCCGCCGAGGCGTCAGCCGCCGACGTCGACGACGCGTCCGCGTTGCCCGCAGCGGCCGCAGCCGCCTGAGCCGACGCGTTCGCCTCGCTCGAGACGTCCGTCGACGCGTCGCTGGACGCATCGGCGTTCGCCGCCGCCGCAGCAGCCGACGTCGCATCCGCGTCCGCAGCAGCCGAGGCCGCCGTATTCGCATCCGCGTCCGCCGCCGCCTGAGCAGCCGCCTGAGCCGAGGCGTTCGAGTCGTCATCGGCGTTCGCCGACGCCGACGCCGAAGCCGCCGCGTTCACGTTGCCATCGGCATCCG
>NZ_JAIJZW010000007.1:150001-216335 GCF_019753765.1 Microbacterium marinilacus | reverse complement strand
TACGGGATGCGACGCCTGTCGGAGGAGACCGGCGTGCCTCTCGGCGGCATGCTCTTCTACGGCGACCGGCTCGACCCCGACGGCAACGACTACCCCGTCCTGGCGATGGGCGAGGTGGCGTGCGTGTCCGTCACCGGCTGGCAGGACACCGCCGATCACCTCGCCGCCCTCATCCCCACCCTCCCCACACGTCAGAACGTGGGCGACACGGTCGCCTGATCCGCGTCGTCATCTCCCGCTGAACGGGTGTCGCGATGTCGCGGCGCCTGCCACAATGAGCGGGACGCGACCGACCTGCGGCCGCGCATGGACTCTTCGGGAGGGGAAATCATGGGTCTCGACGATCTCGTGAACAAGGGCAAGGAGCTGTTCGAGCAGAACAAGGACAAGGTTGAGGGCGCTCTGAAGAGCGACCAGGCCGAGGAGATCAGCGACAAGGTCATCGACGGCGTAGCCGGCGCTGCCAAGAAGGTGCTGCCGGAGAACCTCCACGACAAGGTCGACTCCGCCCGCGACGCCGCGGACGGCGCCATCGGCAACGAGAAGTAGGCCGCAGGCCCTCTTGCGAGGCCCTCACCCTCCGGGGTGGGGGCCTCGTCGCGTCACGGGTGGGCGTCCAGGGTCCGGACAGATAACGAACAGGTAACGCCCACGGGCTGCGCACCCGGCTCCCATGCCCCGGGTGGCATCCGTCCAGGGGAGCGTTGGACGGTGGAGGGTCTGCGCCCGTCGCGGCCGTCACCCGAAGACGGCCGCGTTCGAGCGGGTGCAGGCGCACCCGAGACGAAACGCCAGGAATGACGCAGAAGCAGAACGAAGCCCCATCGCTCACCCCCTTCCCCCGCCGCAACCACCTCACCCTGCTCCGTCGCGAGCGCCGCGCCCGCCGCAACCGCCGGCTGCTCGGCATCGCGCTCGGTGCCGGGATCGCGCTGTCCGGCACGGCGGCGATCGCCGCCACCTTGCCGCCGGAGGCGACCCGCGCGGTCGCCGCCCCGACCTACGACGCGCAGGCGGCCGCCGTCGCGCAGGCCACGCTCGACCGCGCGCAGGACGCGATCGAGGACGCGCACGAGGAGGTCGACACCTCCCAGCTGGAGTCGGAGGTCGAGGAGCTCTCCGACTACGACGAGATGCCGGCCGTCGTCATCCGCGGCGAGACGCTCGAGACCGAGCAGCTCGCGCAGGACGTGCTCGCCGAGACGGCCGCGCTCGAGCAGGAGGACGCCGAGGCGGCCGCGCAGGCCGAGGAGGAGCGTGCGGCCGCGGAGGCCGCCGCGGCGGCGAACACCCCGGAGGGCGCGCAGGCCACCGCCGAGCGCCTGGCCTCCGAGACGTACGGCTGGGGCTCCGACCAGTTCGGCTGCCTCGTGTCCCTGTGGAACAAGGAGTCCGGCTGGAACTACCAGGCGTCCAACGCCTCGAGCGGCGCCTACGGCATCCCCCAGTCGCTCCCCGGCGACAAGATGGCCACCGTGGCCGACGACTGGGCGACCAACGCCACCACGCAGGTGACCTGGGGCCTGGACTACATCTCGCGGGCCTACGGCACCCCGTGCGCCGCGTGGGCGCACTCGCAGTCGGTCAACTGGTACTGACCCGCCGCGCAAAGCCCCGTGCCTCCCTGGGGCTGGGGGCGTTGTCCCTCACCCCGCCCGCTCCTCGAGAAGGCGCGGGCGGGGTTTCTGGGAGCGCGCCGACAGGGGGTCGCCGAGCCGCGTGATCACGCGGCTCGCGGCGCGACACGCCCGGGTTGCGGGTGGGTGGTCGAGGGTGGCAGAATAGACAAGTTCCACATTTCCGCGTGCGCTCCCTCAGGGAGGACTGCGCGGGATCACTGCCAGGGCAGTGCACAGACCGAGTCTGGGCCGCGGGCAGGAGAACGAAATCACACACCACCTCGCAGGGGCTTCTCTGCGCGCGTGGACTGACATGTGAACACGGCCTGTAGAGGTCACTGGCCCGAAGGGTTTCCGGAGGGTCCGTGCGTCCAATGCCCCAGAGGTACGACGCTGAAGAGAGAGAGCAGACAATGGCGGGACAGAAGATCCGCATTCGCCTGAAGTCGTATGACCACGAGATCATCGACTCGTCGGCACGCAAGATCGTCGACACGGTCACTCGTGCGGGCGCGCAGGTCGTGGGCCCCGTGCCCCTTCCGACCGAGAAGAACGTGATCGCCGTGATCCGTTCGCCCCACAAGTACAAGGACAGCCGCGAGCACTTCGAGATGCGCACGCACAAGCGCCTCATCGACATCGTGGACCCGACGCCGAAGGCCGTCGACTCGCTCATGCGTCTCGACCTCCCGGCCGACGTCAACATCGAGATCAAGCTCTAAGGGCGGGGATCGACATGGCTGACATCAACAACAAGGTTTCCAAGGGTCTGCTGGGCACCAAGCTTGGCATGACCCAGGTCTGGAACGAGAACGGCAAGCTCATCCCCGTCACGGTGATCGAGCTCGCGCCGAACGTGGTGACCCAGGTCCGCACGGCGGAGAAGGACGGCTACTCGGCCATCCAGATCGCCGCCGGCGCGATCGACCCCCGCAAGGTCAACAAGCCGCTCTCGGGCCACTTCGAGGCCGCCGGCGTCACGCCGCGCCGCCACCTCGCCGAGATCCGCACCGCGGACGCCGCCGACTACGCGCTGGGCCAGGAGCTCACCGTCGACGGCACGTTCGAGGCGGGCCAGCTGGTCGACGTCGTCGGCACCAGCAAGGGCAAGGGCACCGCGGGTGTCATGAAGCGCCACAACTTCAAGGGCGTCTCCGCTTCGCACGGTGCGCACCGCAACCACCGCAAGCCCGGTTCGATCGGCGCATCGTCGACCCCGAGCCGCGTCTTCAAGGGCATGCGCATGGCCGGCCGTATGGGCGCCGAGCGCGTGACCGTCCTCAACCTCACGGTTCACGCCGTCGACGCCGAGAAGGGTCTGCTGCTCGTCAAGGGCGCCGTCCCCGGCGCGCGCGGCCGCACCGTGTACGTCCGCAACGCTGTGAAGGGGGCCTGAGTTAGATGGCTGACTCGACTCTCGCTCTCGACGTCCAGGGCATCGATGGCAAGAAGGCCGGCTCGGTCGAGCTGCCCGCCTCGGTGTTCGACGTCAAGACGAACATCCCGCTGATCCACCAGGTCGTCGTCGCGCAGCTCGCGGCGGCTCGCCAGGGCACCCACTCGACCAAGCGTCGCGGTGAGGTCTCGGGCGCCGGCCGCAAGCCCTTCAAGCAGAAGGGCACGGGTAACGCCCGTCAGGGCTCGATCCGTGCGCCGCACATGACCGGCGGTGGCATCGTCCACGGTCCGAAGCCGCGCGACTACGCGCAGCGCACGCCCAAGAAGATGATCGCCGCCGCCCTCGCGGGCGCGCTCAGCGACCGCTTCCGCGGCGACCGCCTGCACGTCGTCGAGTCGTTCGGCGTGTCCGAGCCCTCGACCAAGGACGCCGCCGCCTTCCTCGCGAAGGTCGCGCCGACCAAGAACGTGCTCGTCGTGCTCGACCGCGAGGACGACTTCGGCTACCTCAGCGTCCGCAACCTCGGTTACGTGCACGTGCTGATGGCCGACCAGCTGAACGCCTACGACGTGCTCGTCTCGGACGACATCGTCTTCACCAAGGCCGCCATCGACGCGTTCATCGCGCAGAAGGCCGGCGCCACCGAGGAGGTCTCCGCATGACCGCCGTCCAGAAGGACCCGCGCGACATCATCCTGAAGCCGGTCGTCTCGGAGAAGAGCTACTCGCTCATCGACGAGGGCAAGTACACGTTCCTCGTGGACCCGCGCTCGTCGAAGACCGAGATCAAGCTCGCGATCGAGAAGATCTTCGGCGTCAAGGTGGCTTCGGTCAACACGATCAACCGCGTCGGCAAGGCCCGTCGCACCCGCTTCGGCATCGGCAAGCGCAAGGACACCAAGCGCGCCATCGTCACGCTCAAGTCGGGCACCATCGACATCTTCACGGCAGTCGGCTGACGGTCGGGGAGGAAGAGAGAACATGGCTATTCGCAACTACAAGCCCACGACCCCCGGTCGCCGCGGCTCGTCGGTGGCCGACTTCGCGGAGATCACCCGGTCGACGCCTGAGAAGTCGCTGCTGCGCCCGCTGTCCAAGACCGGTGGCCGCAACAACCAGGGCCGCATCACGACCCGTCACATCGGTGGTGGCCACAAGCGCCAGTACCGCGTGATCGACTTCCGTCGCAACGACAAGGACGGCATCGACGCGAAGGTCGCGCACATCGAGTACGACCCGAACCGCACCGCGCGCATCGCGCTGCTGCACTACGTGGACGGCACGAAGCGCTACATCCTCGCGCCGAACAAGCTGCAGCAGGGCGACGTCGTCGAGTCGGGTGCCGGCGCCGACATCAAGCCCGGCAACAACCTGCCGCTGCGCAACATCCCGACGGGTACCGTCATCCACGCCATCGAGCTCCGCCCCGGCGGCGGCGCGAAGATGGCGCGCTCGGCGGGCGCCTCGGTGCGTCTCGTCGCGAAGGACGGCCCCTACGCTCAGCTGCGCCTGCCCTCGGGCGAGGTCCGCAACGTCGATGCGCGCTGCCGCGCGACGATCGGCGAGGTCGGCAACGCCGAGCAGTCGAACATCAACTGGGGCAAGGCCGGCCGCAAGCGTTGGAAGGGCGTCCGCCCGACCGTCCGCGGTGTCGCCATGAACCCGGTCGACCACCCGCACGGTGGTGGTGAGGGCAAGACGTCCGGTGGTCGTCACCCCGTCTCGCCGTGGGGTCAGCCTGAGGGCCGCACCCGTCACGCCAACAAGGAAAGCGACAAGCTCATCGTGCGTCGCCGTAACGCCGGCAAGAAGCGCAAGTAGGAGTAAAGAAGATGCCCCGCAGTCTGAAGAAGGGCCCCTTCGTCGACGAGCACCTGCTGCGCAAGGTGGTCTCGCAGAACGAAGCCGGCACCAAGAACGTGATCAAGACCTGGTCGCGTCGATCGATGATCATCCCGGCGATGCTGGGTCACACGATCGCCGTGCACGACGGCCGCAAGCACATCCCGGTGTTCGTCACCGAGACGCTCGTGGGCCACAAGCTGGGCGAGTTCGCGCCCACCCGCACCTTCCGCGGCCATGAGAAGGACGACAAGAAGGGCCGTCGCCGCTAAGGCGACCGAGGAGGAGAGAGAAATGGTGGAGTCCATCGCACGCGTGCGACACATCCGCGTGACCCCTCAGAAGGCTCGTCGTGTCGTCGCTCTCATCAAGGGCAAGCAGGCCCAGGAGGCGCTCGCGATCCTGAAGTTCGCGCCGCAGTCGGCTTCCGAGCCGATCTACAAGCTCGTCGCGTCGGCCATGGCCAACGCGCAGGTGAAGGCCGACAAGGACGGCGAGTACCTGGACGAGCAGGACCTGTTCGTGAAGAACGCCTACGTGGACGAGGGCACGACGCTGAAGCGTTTCCAGCCCCGTGCACAGGGCCGCGCGTTCCAGATCAAGAAGCGCACGAGCCACATCACGGTCGTGCTCTCCACGCCGGAGGTCGCTGAGACCGCTGCCGGCAGCAAGAAGAAGGCGAGCAAGTAATGGGACAGAAGGTAAACCCGTACGGCTTCCGCCTCGGCATCACGACGGACCACGTCTCGCGCTGGTTCTCTGACTCGACGAAGCCGGGTCAGCGGTACGCCGACTACGTGGCCGAGGACATCAAGGTCCGCAAGCTCCTGCAGTCGAACCTCGACCGCGCCGGCGTGAGCCGGATCGAGATCGAGCGCACCCGCGACCGCGTCCGCGTCGACATCCACACCGCCCGCCCGGGCATCGTGATCGGACGTCGTGGCGCGGAGGCCGAGCGCATCCGCGGCGAGCTCGAGAAGCTCACCGGCAAGCAGATCCAGCTGAACATCCTCGAGGTCAAGAACCCCGAGGCCGACGCTCAGCTCGTCGCCCAGGGCGTCGCCGAGCAGCTCAGCGCCCGCGTGGCCTTCCGCCGCGCGATGCGCAAGGGGCTGCAGGGTGCCCAGCGCGCCGGCGCCAAGGGCGTCCGGATCCAGGTCTCGGGCCGCCTCGGCGGCGCGGAGATGAGCCGGTCGGAGTTCTACCGCGAGGGTCGTGTGCCGCTGCACACGCTGCGCGCGAACATCGACTACGGCTTCTACGAGGCCAAGACCACCTTCGGCCGCATCGGCGTGAAGGTCTGGATCTACAAGGGCGACCTCACCAACAAGGAACTCGCGCGCGAGCAGGCCAACATGAAGCCGGCCCGTGACCGCGACCGTGGCGGCCGCCGCGGCCCGCGTCGTAACGACGCCGAGGCCCCGCAGGCCGTGGAAGGAGCTTCGGCGTAATGCTCATCCCCCGCAAGGTCAAGTACCGCAAGCAGCACCACCCCAAGCGGGATGGCGCGGCGACGGGCGGCACGAAGGTCTCCTTCGGTGAGTACGGCATCCAGGCCCTCACGTCCGCGTACGTGACGAACCGTCAGATCGAGTCCGCTCGTATCGCCATGACGCGTCACATCAAGCGTGGCGGCAAGGTGTGGATCAACATCTACCCCGACCGTCCCCTCACGAAGAAGCCCGCCGAGACCCGCATGGGCTCCGGCAAGGGCTCGCCGGAGTGGTGGGTCGCCAACGTCAAGCCGGGTCGCGTCCTCTTCGAGGTCGCCGGTGTCAACGAGCAGCTCGCTCGCGAGGCGCTGACCCGTGCCATTCACAAGCTGCCTCTGAAGGCACGCATCATCAAGCGCGAGGAGGGCGACGCGTAATGGCGATCGGCACCAAGGAGCTCGCCACGAGCGAGCTCGACACGTTCGAGGACCAGCGCCTCGTCGAGGAGCTGCGCAAGGCCAAGGAAGAGCTGTTCAACCTGCGCTTCCAGTCGGCCACCGGCCAGCTCGAGAGCCACGGCCGCATCCGCGCCGTGAAGCGCGACATCGCGCGGCTCTACACCGTGATCCGGGAGCGCGAGCTGGGCATCCGTGCCACGCCCGCCCCCGTCGCGGCGAAGGCCAAGAAGAGCAAGGCGAAGAAGGCCGAGGAGACTCCGGCCGCCGAGGGAGAGGCTGAGTGATGGCCACCGACAAGAAGGCTGTGGAGCACGCCGAGCACGACGTGCGCGACGCCGCCGCGCGTGGCTACCGCAAGTCGGCTCGCGGCTACGTCGTGAGCGACAAGATGGACAAGACGATCGTCGTCGAGGTCGAGGACCGCGTGAAGCACCCCCTCTACGGCAAGGTCATCCGTCGCACCACGAAGCTCAAGGCGCACGACGAGCAGAACACCGCCGGCATCGGCGACCTCGTTGTGATCAACGAGACCCGTCCGCTCAGCGCCACCAAGCGCTGGCGCCTGGTTGAGATTCTGGAGAAGGCCAAGTGATTCAGACCGAGTCCCGCCTCAAGGTCGCCGACAACACCGGCGCGAAGGAGCTCCTCACGATCCGCGTTCTCGGTGGTTCGAACCGCCGCTACGCCGGCGTGGGCGACACCATCGTCGCGACGGTCAAGGACGCGATCCCGGGCGGCAACGTCAAGAAGGGCGACGTCGTCAAGGCGGTCGTCGTCCGCACTGTGAAGCAGACGCGCCGCGCCGACGGCTCGTACATCAAGTTCGACGAGAACGCCGCCGTGATCCTGAAGAACGACGGGGAGCCCCGCGGCACCCGCATCTTCGGCCCGGTCGGCCGCGAGCTTCGTGACCGCAAGTTCATGAAGATCGTCTCGCTCGCCCCGGAGGTGCTGTAACCCATGGCGAAGATCAAGAAGGGCGACCTGGTCCAGGTCGTCACCGGCGCCAAGCAGGACCGCGGCGGAGACCGCGGCAAGCAGGGCAAGGTCCTCGAGGTCGTCGACGGCGGCCAGCGTGTCGTCGTCGAGGGCATCAACTACATCACGAAGCACAACCGGATCGGTCAGACCCAGCGGGGCACCAAGACCGGTGGCATCGAGACGTACGAGGCGCCCATCCACATTTCCAACGTCGCGCTCGTCGACCCCGAGACGAAGAAGCCGACCCGCGTGGGCTTCCGCGTCGAGGAGCAGGTCAAGGACGGCGTCAAGAAGACTGTTCGCGTGCGCTACGCGAAGAAGTCGGGTAAGGACATCTGACAGTGAGCACCATTGACGCGCAGGCTGGCAAAATCCAGCCGCGCCTGAAGCAGGTCTACCGCGACCAGATCCGCCAGAAGCTGCAGGACGAGTTCGGCTACGACAACGTCATGCAGATCCCCGGCCTGGTCAAGGTCGTCGTCAACACGGGTGTCGGCGAGGCCGCTCGCGACTCCAAGGTCATCGAGGGTGCGGTCGCCGACCTCACCGCGATCACCGGTCAGAAGCCCGTCGTCACCAAGGCGAAGAAGTCGATCGCGCAGTTCAAGCTGCGCGAGGGCCAGGCCATCGGCGCGCACGTCACCCTGCGTGGCGACCGTGCGTGGGAGTTCCTGGACCGTCTCGTCTCGCTGGCGCTGCCCCGCATCCGCGACTTCCGCGGCCTGTCGGGCAAGCAGTTCGACGGCAACGGCAACTACACGTTCGGTCTGCAGGAGCAGTCGGTCTTCCACGAGATCAACCAGGACAAGATCGACCGTGTCCGGGGCTTCGACATCACCGTCGTGACCACCGCGAAGTCGGACGACGAGGGCCGTGCGCTCCTCCGTCACCTCGGCTTCCCGTTCCGTACCGAGGACCAGCAGGCCTGAGGTACAATCGAGCGTTTGTGCATTTCGCCGCCGGACCAGGGCGTGTCCCCGGTCCGGCGGCGGAACGCCGCTCGGACAACTGAACAAGGATCATTCAGGAAGGTCGTCTGTCGTGTAACGGCAGCCGAAACCTCATGAAAAAAGGACAAGTCATATGACCATGACAGACCCGGTCGCAGACATGCTGACCCGTCTGCGCAACGCGAACTCGGCGCACCACGACTCCGTGTCGCTGCCGTCGAGCAAGCTCAAGACGCACATCGCGGACATCCTCAAGCAGGAGGGCTACATCTCCTCCTGGGAGGAGGCGGACGCCCGCGTCGGCAAGACCCTCACGATGACGCTGAAGTACGGCCCGAACCGCGAGCGGTCGATCGCCGGCATCAAGCGCGTCTCGAAGCCCGGTCTCCGCGTGTACGCGAAGTCGACCGAGCTGCCCCGCGTTCTCGGCGGGCTCGGCGTCGCCATCCTGTCCACCTCCTCCGGTCTCCTCACCGACCGTCAGGCTGAGCAGAAGGGCGTGGGCGGGGAAGTTCTCGCCTACGTGTGGTGATCCCTCATGTCGCGTATTGGACGTCTTCCCATTGACATCCCCGCCGGCGTCACTGTGACGGTCGACGGGCAGCAGATCGCCGTGAAGGGCCCCAAGGGCGAGCTCGCGCTCGTCGTGGCCCGCCCCATCGAGGTCAAGGTCGAGGAGAACCAGGTTCTCGTCACCCGCCCCGACGACGAGCGCGAGTCGCGTTCGCTGCACGGGCTCACGCGCACCCTGATCAACAACAACATCATCGGCGTGACCGAGGGCTACTCCAAGGGCCTCGAGGTCGTCGGCACCGGTTACCGCGTGGCGCAGAAGGGCTCGTCCGTCGAGTTCGCCCTGGGCTTCTCGCACCCCGTCACCGTCGAGCCGCCGGCCGGCATCACGTTCACCGTCGAGGGCAACAACAAGCTCACGGTGAGCGGCATCGACAAGCAGGCCGTCGGTGAGACCGCCGCCAACATCCGCAAGATCCGCAAGCCTGAGCCGTACAAGGGCAAGGGTGTCCGCTACGCGGGCGAGGTCGTGCGTCGCAAGGCCGGAAAGGCTGGTAAGTAATCATGGCTGTGAAGTCGAAGTCCGCCGCGCGTTCGCGCCGCCACGCTCGCCTTCGCAAGAAGGTCGTCGGCACCGAGGTCCGTCCTCGTCTCGTCGTGACCCGTTCGGCGCGCCACGTCTTCGTGCAGCTCGTCGACGACAGCAAGGGCCACACCGTGGCCTCTGCCTCGACGCTCGAGAACGACGTGCGCTCGTTCGACGGTGACAAGACCGCGAAGGCCCGCAAGGTCGGCGAGGTCCTCGCCGAGCGTGCCAAGGCCGCCGGTTTCACCGACGTCGTGTTCGACCGCGGCGGCAACCGCTACGCGGGCCGTGTCGCGGCGATCGCCGACGGCGCCCGCGAAGGGGGGCTGAACCTGTGAGTGACAACAAGGAGACCGAAGTGACCACCGAGGCCCCCGAGGCCGGCGCCGAGCAGGCGCAGCCCGAGCAGGCTCAGACCGAGCAGCGCAGCGAGCGCGGCGACCGCCGTGGCGGCCGTGGCGACCGCAACCAGGGCCGTGGCGGTCGTGACCGCAACGACCGTGGCGCGGACAACCAGTTCCTGGAGCGCGTGGTCACCATCAACCGCGTGTCGAAGGTCGTGAAGGGTGGTCGTCGCTTCAGCTTCACCGCCCTCGTGGTCGTCGGCGACGGCAACGGCGTGGTCGGTGTCGGCTACGGCAAGGCCCGCGAGGTGCCCCTGGCCATCTCCAAGGGCGTCGAGGACGCGAAGCGCAACTTCTTCCGCGTCCCGCGCGCCGGCGCCACCATCCCGCACCCCGTGCAGGGTGAGGCCGCCGCCGGTGTCGTGCTGCTTCGTCCGGCGTCCGCCGGTACCGGTGTCATCGCCGGCGGTCCGGTCCGCGCCGTGCTCGAGTGCGCCGGCATCCACGACGTGCTGTCGAAGTCGCTCGGCTCGTCGAACACGATCAACATCGTGCACGCGACCGTCGAGGCCCTGAAGCAGCTCGAGGAGCCCCGTGCGGTCGCCGCGCGTCGCGGCCTCGAGTTCGACCAGGTCGCGCCGGCACGTCTCGTCCGTGCGGAGGCCGAGGCCGCCGCCGCTGCGAAGGTGGGTGCGTGATGGCTGCTCGTCTGAAGGTGACCCAGGTCAAGTCCAAGGTGAGCGAGAAGCAGAACCAGCGCGACACGCTGCGTTCGCTCGGTCTGAAGCGGATCGGCGACTCGGTCGTCCGGCCCGACGACGCCCAGACGCGCGGATACGTCCGCGCCGTCGCTCACCTCGTGAGTGTTGAGGAGATCGACTGATGGCTGAGAAGAAGGCCACGGCCGAGAAGGCCGAGAAGAGCACGGCCGCCGAGACGAAGCGTCCCGGCGTGCTGAAGGTGCACCACCTCCGTCCCGTCCCGGGCGCCAACACCGCCAAGACCCGCGTGGGTCGCGGTGAGGGCTCGAAGGGCAAGACGGCCGGTCGCGGTACGAAGGGCACCAAGGCCCGCTACAGCGTCCGCCCCGGCTTCGAGGGTGGCCAGATGCCGCTGCACATGCGCACGCCGAAGCTGCGCGGCTTCAAGAACCCGTTCCGCGTCGAGTACCAGGTCGTGAACCTGGACAAGCTCGCGGAGCTCTACCCGACGGGTGGCGACGTGACCGTCGCCGACCTCGTCGCCAAGGGTGCGGTCCGCAAGAACGAGAAGGTCAAGGTCCTCGGCAACGGCGAGATCTCCGTGGCCCTGACCGTGACGGTGGACAAGGTCTCCGGCTCGGCCGAGCAGAAGATCGTCGCCGCCGGCGGCAGCGTCAAGTAATCGGCGTCAAGGGCCCGGGAGCGTCGCTCCCGGGCCCTTGCGTTAGCCTGGAGGTCGGTCCTGCCATCGGCGGATCGTCTCAATAACCGGGAGGCACGTCCTTGTTCAGCGCCATCGCGCGTATCTTCCGCACGCCGGATCTGCGGCGGAAGATCGGATTCACGCTCGCGATCATCGCGATCTACCGCTTCGGCGCGCACGTGCCCGCCCCGTTCGTGCACTTCCCGAACGTGCAGGACTGCGTCGACCTGACCTCGGGTACCGACGGGCTGCTGTCGCTCGTCAACCTGTTCTCGGGTGGCGCGCTGCTGCAGCTGTCGATCTTCGCGCTCGGCGTGATGCCGTACATCACCGCGACGATCATCACCCAGCTGCTGCGCGTGGTCATCCCGCACTTCGAGACCCTCCACAAGGAGGGCCAGGCGGGCCAGGCGCGCCTGACGCAGTACACGCGCTACCTCACGATCGCGCTGGCGCTGCTGCAGTCCACGACGCTCGTCACGGTGGCCCGCACCGGCCAGCTGTTCGGCGTCACCGGCATTCCCGAGTGCACCAACCTGCTCGTCAACGACGCGTGGTGGGCGCAGCTGCTGATGATCATCACGATGACCGCCGGCACCGGCCTCATCATGTGGTTCGCCGAGCTCGTCACCGAGCGCGGCATCGGCAACGGCATGTCGCTGCTGATCTTCACCTCGATCGCGGCGACCTTCCCGGCCGCGCTGGGCGCCATCTGGGCTGCCCGCGGCTTCGAGATCTTCCTCCTCGTGCTGGCCGTCGGCATCGTCGTCGTCGCGCTGGTGGTCTTCGTGGAGCAATCGCAGCGTCGCGTGCCCGTCCAGTACGCCAAGCGCATGGTCGGGCGCCGCACCTACGGCGGCACGAACACCTACATCCCGATCAAGGTGAACATGGCCGGCGTCGTGCCCGTCATCTTCGCCTCGTCGCTGCTGTACATCCCGGCGCTCATCGCGCAGTTCTACACCCCTGCCGACGGCACGATGCCGCCCGCATGGGTCACGTGGGTGTCGCAGTATCTGACGACGGGCGACCACCCGCTGTACATGGCGATCTACTTCCTGCTGATCATCGGCTTCACCTACTTCTACGTCGCGATCACGTTCAACCCCGTCGAGGTCGCCGACAACATGAAGAAGTACGGCGGCTTCATCCCGGGCATCCGTGCCGGACGCCCGACGGCCGAGTACCTCGACTACGTGCTCACGCGCATCACGCTGCCCGGTTCGATCTACCTCGGCCTCATCGCCCTGATCCCGCTGATCGCGCTCGCGACGGTGGGCGCCAACCAGAACTTCCCGTTCGGCGGCGCCTCCATCCTGATCATCGTCGGCGTGGGCCTCGAGACCGTGAAGCAGATCGACGCGCAGCTGCAGCAGCGCCACTACGAAGGGCTCCTGAGATGACACAGGACAATGGGTTCTCGGCTCGTCTTCTGATCGTCGGACCGCAGGGCTCCGGCAAGGGCACGCAGGGCGCGCGGATCGCGGAGGCGCTCGGCATCCCGGTGGTGTCGACCGGCGACATCTTCCGCGCCAACATCAAGGAGGGCACCGAGCTCGGCCTGACGGTGAAGGCGATCACCGACGCCGGGGACCTGGTGCCCGACGAGGTGACGAACGCGATCGTGCGCGACCGCCTCGAGCAGCCCGACGCCGCCGAGGGGTTCCTCCTCGACGGATACCCGCGCAACATCGCGCAGGTGGCGCTGCTCGACGACTTCCTGCAGGGCCGCGAGGAGTCGCTCGACGCGGTCATCGAGCTGAACGTGCCCCGCGAGGAGAGCCTCTCGCGGATCGCGCTGCGCGCGCAGGAGCAGGGCCGCTCCGACGACACGGAGCAGGCGATCGCGCACCGTCTCGACATCTACGAGCGCGAGACGGCGCCGATCCTCGCGGTGTACGGCACGCGCGGCATCGTCGACACTATCGACGGCGTGGGCTCGCTCGACGAGATCACCGAGCGCATCGTCGCGGCCCTCGAGGCTCGCGGCCTCGCGCGCGTGCAGGCCTGAGACCGCCGAGCGACGCGTGATCTTCCGCAGGTCGATCTACAAGACCCCCGCGCAGCTGCGCGCGATGGTCGAGCCGGGGCTGATCACCGCCGCCGCGCTCGATGCGGTGCGGCCGTTGATCGTGCCCGGCGCGACCACTCTCGAGATCGACGCCGCTGCCGAGCGTGTGATCGTCGAACGCGGAGCGCACTCCAACTTCCAGCTCGTGCGGGGCTATCGCCACACGATCTGCGCGTCGGTGAACGACGCGGTGGTGCACGGGATCCCCGACGGCGTCCCGCTGCAGCCGGGCGACATCGTGTCGATCGACTGCGGTGCCGAGACCGCGGACGGCTGGAACGGCGACTCGGCGATCACGGTCGTCGTGCCCGACCCCGAGCGTCCGGAGCTCGTCGCGCACCGCGAGGAGCTCTCGCGCGTGACCGAGGGGTCCATGTGGGCGGGGATCGCCGCGCTGGCGACGGCGAAGCGCCTGGGCGAGGTGGGTGCCGCCATCCAGGACTTCATCGAGGCGAACCCGCTGTCGTCCAGCGGCGAGCCCGCCGGCATCCTGCGCGAGTACGTGGGGCACGGCATCGGCCGCAAGATGCACGAGGCGCCCACGATCTTCAACTACCGCACGTCCGACCCCGGCGCCGAGGTGAAGCCCGGGCTGGTCGTGTGCATCGAGCCGATGATGACCGCCGGGTCGGAGGAGACCTTCGTCGAGGACGACGAGTGGACCGTCTCGACCGTTGACGGATCGATGGGCGCTCACTGGGAGCACAGCATCGCGGTGCACGATGATGGGGTGTGGGTGCTCACTGCACCCGACGGCGGCGCCGCGGGCCTCGCGCCGTTCGGCGTGACGCCCACGCCGATCCCCTGAACCACCTCGAAGACACGGAGCGCGCAGCATGATGGCAGGCACGGCAAAGACCAACTGGGTCGCGATCTGGATCTCCGCGGCCGTCGTGGTGCTGCTGGTCGCGGTCGCCGGTCTCGTGGTCTGGATGAACAACCAGGCCACTGCGCCGGCCGAGTCGCCCGCGAGCGCCTCGATCGACGAGGCGACGGGCGCGATCAGCCTCGGCGAAGGGCCCGACGTGCTCGAGACCTACGTCGACTTCATGTGCCCTTACTGCGGGCAGTTCGAGGAGAGCTGGGGCGAGACGATCGCCGAGCAGGTGACCGAGGGGGCCCTCACGCTCAAGGTCTACCCCGTGTCGATCCTCGACCGCGCATCGCAGGGCACCGAGTTCTCGACGCGTGCGGCGAATGCCATGTACTGCGTCGCAGAGGACAACGCGGACGCGGCATATCCGTTCATGGATCTCATGTACGCGAACCAGCCGTCCGAGTCGACTCCCGGACTCACGGACGAGGAGATCATCGCCTACGCAGAACGAGCGGGTGCCGACGGAGCCGCCGACTGCATCGCCGACCGTACGTACGCCGACTTCGTGACGCAGACGACCGACGCGCTGCCCGGCGGCGGGACGCCGGCCGTCTTGCTCAATGGTGAGACGCTGAACTGGCAGCTCACGGCCGAGGAAGAGCTGCTTCCGCGTCTGCAGGGCTGAGCCGAGGGCTCTGGGCGCGTCCGCGTCGGCGCGACACGCCGAGCTTGCCGACACGCCCGGCGTCGCCTAACATAGATCTTTGGTGCTTTGCGCCTGATTTCGGCGTGTCGCCGGACAGGGCATCTCCGCACCGAATCCACTCACCGCAGACCGGCCGGTCTGCACAAGCAAAGCGAGTCTATGGCGAAGAAAGACGGTGTCATCGAGATCGAGGGTGTGATCACCGAGGCGCTGCCCAACGCGATGTTCCGCGTCGAGCTCACCAACGGTCACAAGGTCCTCGCAACGATCTCCGGAAAGATGCGGCAGAACTACATCCGCATCATCCCCGAAGACCGCGTGGTCGTGGAGCTCAGCCCCTACGACCTCACGCGCGGCCGCATCGTCTACCGCTACCGCTGACCGGTCGAGAAGTAACGGCCGCGCCCCTCGGGCACGGTACGAAGACAGCGAAAGAAGAATCATGAAGGTCAACCCCTCCGTCAAGCCGATCTGCGATCACTGCAAGGTGATCCGCCGCCACGGCCGCGTGATGGTCATCTGCAAGAGCAACCCGCGCCACAAGCAGCGCCAGGGCTGATCCCGCGTCTCGACTCGCTTCGCTCGCTCAACGAACAAACCTCTTGTGGATTGGGCGAGGGAGCGAAGCGGCCGAGTCGAAATCCTCACAACTGAACATCTGAATCCGGCAGGATCAGAACCCGCTCCGAGAGATCGGATGCGGGGGACACCTCGGGGCGGAGGCCCGGGCACCGATCCTGCTCCACACCTCCCTCACTCTCAGGAGACATCGCATGGCACGTCTTGCCGGCGTCGACATCCCGCGCGACAAGCGCGTGGTGATCGCACTCACGTACATCTACGGCGTTGGACGCACTCGTTCGAACGAGATCCTCGCCGCCACTGGCATCAGCCCCGAGATCCGGGTCAAGGACCTCAGCGACGACCAGCTCGTCGCGCTCCGCGACCACATCGAGGGCACCTACAAGGTCGAGGGTGATCTGCGTCGCGAGGTCGCCGCCGACATCCGTCGCAAGGTCGAGATCGGCTCTTACGAGGGTCTCCGCCACCGCCGCGGCCTCCCGGTCCGCGGTCAGCGCACCAAGACCAACGCGCGCACGCGCAAGGGTCCGAAGCGCACCGTCGCCGGTAAGAAGAAGGCCCGCTAAGCGCGGAAGGTTTAGGAGATCACAATGGCTGCACCCAAGACCGCTGCGCGCAAGCCGCGCCGCAAGGAGAAGAAGAACATCGCAGTGGGCCAGGCCCACATCAAGTCGACGTTCAACAACACGATCGTCTCGATCACGGACCCGTCGGGCGCCGTCATCAGCTGGACCTCGGCTGGTGGCGTGGGCTTCAAGGGCTCGCGCAAGTCGACGCCGTACGCGGCCGGCATGGCCGCCGAGTCGGCCGCCCGCCAGGCGCAGGAGCACGGCGTCAAGAAGGTCGACGTGTTCGTGAAGGGCCCGGGTTCGGGCCGCGAGACCGCGATCCGCTCGCTGCAGGCCGCCGGCCTCGAGGTCGGTTCGATCCAGGACGTGACGCCGCAGGCGCACAACGGCTGCCGCCCGCCGAAGCGCCGCCGCGTCTGACGCGATCCCGCCGGGGTGCACGGCTTGCGAGCCTGCGCCCCGGCGTCTCGTCGTCCCACGGCCTCGCCCCGGCGTGAGCCGTCGAACAACTCAAGACCTATCCACCGCACGTGTCATATAGCGGGCACGTGATCGAAAGGAACAACCAGTGCTCATTGCACAGCGTCCCACCCTCACCGAGGAGAAGATCTCGGAGTTCCGCAGCCGGTTCGTCGTCGAGCCCCTCGAGCCCGGCTTCGGCTACACCATCGGGAACGCGCTGCGTCGCAGCCTGCTCTCGTCGATCCCCGGCGCGGCGGTCACCAGCATTCGCATCGACGGCGTGCTGCACGAGTTCAGCACCATCCCCGGTGTGAAGGAGGATGTCACCGAGATCATCCTCAACATCAAGCAGCTCGTGGTGTCGAGCGAGCGCGACGAGCCCATCACGGCGTACCTGCGCAAGACGGGCGCCGGCGAGGTCACCGCGGCCGACATCTCGGCCCCGGCCGGTGTCGAGGTGCACAACCCCGAGCTGGTCATCGCGACCCTCAACGACACCGCGAAGTTCGAGCTCGAGCTGACGATCGAGCGTGGCCGTGGCTACGTGTCGGCCGTCCAGAACCGCAACGAGTACGCCGAGGCCGGCCAGATCCCGGTCGACTCGATCTACTCGCCGGTGCTGAAGGTCAGCTACCGCGTCGAGGCGACCCGTGCCGGTGAGCGCACCGACTTCGACAAGCTGGTGCTGGACGTCGAGAGCAAGCCGTCGATCGCTCCGCGCGACGCCGTCGCGTCGGCCGGTCGCACGCTGGTCGAGCTGTTCGGCCTCGCCCGTGAGCTGAACGTCGAGGCCGAGGGCATCGAGATCGGCCCGGCGCCGGTCGAGACCGTGCTCTCGAACGAGCTGTCGATGCCGATCGAGGACCTCGACCTGTCGGTCCGCTCGTACAACTGCCTCAAGCGCGAGGGGATCAACACGGTCTCCGAGCTCGTCGCCCTCTCGGAGACGCAGCTCATGAACATCCGCAACTTCGGACAGAAGTCGGTGGACGAGGTGCGCGACAAGCTCACCTCGCTCGGCCTGTCGCTGAAGGACTCGGTGCCCGGCTTCGACGGCACCGGCTTCTACGGCGGCTACGACGACGAGTCGCTCTGATCCCTGACTTCCTCTCACTGACTTCCGCTCTGCGGATGCCAGCGACCAATTGCACTGGAGTAACAAGAAATGCCTAAGCCCACGAAGGGTCCCCGCCTCGGAGGCGGCCCCGCCCACGAGCGCCTGCTCCTCGCGAACCTCGCCGCGGCGCTGTTCACCCACAAGTCGATCAAGACGACGGAGACCAAGGCCAAGCGCCTGCGTCCGCTCGCCGAGCGACTGATCACGAAGGCGAAGCGCGGCGACCTGCACGCGCGTCGCAGCGTGCTCTCGGTGATCGGCGACAAGGAGGTCGTGCACGTCCTCTTCGCCGAGATCGCGCCGCTCGTCGCGGACCGTGAGGGCGGCTACACCCGCATCACGAAGGTCGGCAACCGCAAGGGCGACAACGCCCCCATGGCCGTGATCGAGCTCGTCCTCGAGCCCGTCACCCCCAAGGCGAAGAAGTCGGCCCCGGCCGCCGAGGCGGCCCCGGTCGTCGAGGAGACCCCCGCCGAGGAGACCCCCGCCGAGGAGGCTCCCGCGGAGGAGACCGTCGAGGTCGTCGAGGAGGCTCCCGCCGAGGAGGCCGCCGCTGACGAGGCTCCCGCGGAGGAGACTCCGGCCGAGGAGACCGACGCGAAGTAAGCGCCGTATGCGAAGAAGGGCCCCGTGTGACGCGGGGCCCTTCTTCGCATGTGCGCCCGGGAACGACAGAAGGAGTCTCAGATGAGCACCCACGATTTCGACGCCATCGCCGAACCCGACCTGAGAGCGGGCGGGAGCATGAAGTGGTCGATGTTCCCCGACACGATCGGCGCGTTCGTCGCCGAGATGGACTTCGGGCTCGCGCCCGCCGTGGGCGAGGCGCTGAAGACGTCGATCGACCGCGGGGCGACGGGGTACCTGCCGCAGCGGCTGGCCGACGACCTGTCGGCCGCCACCGCCGCTTGGTACCGCGACGAGTACGGCTGGGACGTCCCGGCCGGGCGCGTGCATCACGTCCCGGACGTGATCGCGGCGTTCGAGCTGGCGCTCGACAGGTTCACCGAGCCCGGATCCGCCGTCATCGTCCCGACACCCGCGTACATGCCGTTCCTGATGGTGCCTCCCATGCACGGTCGTCGAGTCATCGAGGTGCCCAGCATCGAGGTGGACGGCCGGATGGTCATGGACCTGGACGCCGTCGCCCGCGGGTTCGAGGAGGGCGCGGGGATGGTGGTGCTCTGCAACCCCCACAACCCTCTCGGCACCGTGTCCACGCGGGCCGAGCTGGAGGCCCTGTCTAGCGTCGTCGAGGCGCACGGCGGACGGGTCTTCTCCGACGAGATCCACGCGCCCATCGTCTACGCGCCCGCCAAGCACGTCCCCTACGCGTCGGTGAACGACGCGGCAGCCGGGCACACCATCACGGCGACCTCCGCGTCGAAGGCCTGGAACCTCGCCGGGCTGAAGTGCGCGCAGCTCATCATCTCGAACGACGCGGATGCCGCGGCGTGGGAGGAATTCGGGTTCTGGGCCGGCCACGGCACGGCGACGCCCGGAGTGGTGGCCAACATCGCCGCCTACACGGCCGGGAAGGAATGGCTCGCCGGCGTCGTCGACTATCTCGACGGCAACAGGAGGCTGCTCGCCGAGCTCGTCGCGGAGCAGCTGCCCCAGGCTCGGGTCACCGTCCCGGAGGGCACTTACATCGCCCTGATCGACTTCCGCGCCTACGGCCTCGAGGGCGACCTCGGCGAGTGGTTCCGTGACCACGCGCGCGTCGCGATGACGGACGGGGCCGCCTGTGGTGAGGCCGCGATCGGTCACACCCGTTTCGTCTTCGCGATGCCGCGCCCGCTGCTCCGCGAGGCGGTGCGCCGCATCTCCGAGGCTCTGACCTCCGACGGTCGCGCGCGGCAGCTTCTGTAGCTTTCCGTGCATCGAGGGTCGAAGCCCGGCGAGCGCCGTACGCTTGAATCCGTGACCGACAACAAGCCCCGTATGAACGTCGAGTCGTTCAACCTGGACCACCGCGCCGTCGCCGCACCGTACCTGCGCGTGGCCGACCGGAAGGTGCTGCCGCACGGCGACGTGATCGTGAAGTACGACGTGCGCTTCGCGCAGCCGAACGTCGCGCACCTCGAGATGCCGGTGATCCACTCGCTGGAGCACCTGTTCGCCGAGAAGTCGCGCAACCACTCCGCCCGCGTGATCGACTTCTCGCCGATGGGCTGCCAGACCGGCTTCTACCTGATCCTGCAGGGCGACCACGAGCTCGCGGAGGTCGAGCGCCTCGTGGGAGCGACGCTGCAGGACGTCCTCGACGCGACCGAGGTGCCCGCCGCGAACGAGGTGCAGTGCGGCTGGGGAGCCAACCACACGCTGGAGGGCGCCCAGGAGGCGGCCCGCACCTTCCTCCAGCGTCGCGACGAGTGGGGCCAGGTCTTCGCCGAGGGTCGCGGGTGAGCGCTGTCGCCGTCATCCTGGTCGCGATGGACGAGGAGGCGGCGCCCTTCGTCGCGGTCGCGAGCGAGGTGAGCGATCCGATGACGATCGGCGGCGCCGAGCATCGCGCCGCCGTGGTCGACGGGCGCACGCACGTGCTGGTGCGCACCGGGATCGGCATGGTCAACGGCGCCGCCGCGGCCGCCGGCGCGATCGGGCGGTACGGCGACGACGTGGTGCTGATCAGCGCCGGCTCGGCGGGCGGGCTGGCCGCCGGCGTGAACGTCGGCGACGTGATCGTGGGCGACTCGCTCGTGAACGTCAGCGCGGACGCGCGGGCCTTCGGCTACGAGCTCGGCCAGGTGCCGGGGATGCCCGCCGCCTACGAGGGTGACGGCGAGCTGCGGCAGGCGCTCCTGGGCGCCGCCGGCGACCTCACGGTGCGTGAGGGCGGCATCGGCTCGGGCGAGAGGTTCGTCACGGCGGACCTCGCGCAGGAGCTGCGCGCCGACTTCCCCCGCCTCCTGGCCGTGGACATGGAGTCGGCGGCGATCGCGCAGGTCGCGCACACGCACGGCGCCCGCTTCGTGTCGGTCCGCGGGGTGTCCGACCTGTGCGCGCCCGACGGCACCGAGTTTCTGACGCACGTCGACGACGCCGCCGACCGGTCGGCGCGCCTCGTGCTCGCGGGGCTCGCCGCCGTCTGATCTCTCGTCCACAGCCACGCATTGCGTCGCGAATGGCGGCAGGTCGAATCGAGACCCTCCATGCCCTGCCGCAGTGCCGTAGCGTCATGGCATTCCGGCGATCCAGCTGGGAGAATGGGGCGGTGTTCGTGTCTGCTGAGGTTCTGACGACGGTGATCGCCGCCGTGAGCCTGTGCGTGACGTTCGTCGGCACGATGCTCGGCGCCGGTGGCTGGCTGGTTCATCGGATGGACGCGAAGATCGATGCTGTCGACGACAAGCTCTCTGCTCGTATCGACGGCAACGGACAGGAGATCGCGGCCGTGCGTAGTGATCTGAGCACCGAGATCGCGGCCGTGCGTAGTGATCTGAGCACCGAGATCGCGGCCATGCGTAGTGATCTGCGCGCCGAGATCGCGGGTCTGCGCGGTGAGGTCACCGAGGTGAAGATCGCCGTCGCGCGCATCGAAGGGCCCCGTCCGCACTTCGTCACCTCCCGCTGAGGGGGCGACCCGCGCATAGGCTGGATGCGTGCCCCGCATCCGCCTCGACATCGCCTACGACGGCACCCATTTCCGGGGCTGGGCGCGACAGCCGGGGCTGCGCACCGTACAGGGCGCGCTAGAGGCGGCCCTCGAGCGCGTGGTCGGCTCTGCCGTGCCCCTGACGGTGGCGGGCCGCACCGACGCCGGGGTGCACGCGACGGGCCAGGTCGCGCACGCCGACCTCGACGACGCGCAGTGGGAGCGTGCGACGCAGCGCCGCCGGGACACGTGCCATCCGGACGCGGTCGCGCCGCTCGCGCGAAGGATCACCGGCGTGCTCGGACAGTACGCCGACGTCGCGGTCACACGCACGTCCACAGCCCCGGAGGGCTTCGACGCGCGGTTCTCGGCGAACTGGCGCCGCTACGAGTACCGCATCGCCGACTCGGTGACGGGGTACCACCCGCTTGAGCGGCTGCGCACCACGACGGTGCGCGCCGAGCTGGACGTCGATGCCATGGACGCCGCGGCGCAGAGCCTCATCGGCCTGCACGACTTCGCCGCCTACTGCAAGCCCCGCCCCGAGGCCACGACGATCCGTACCTTGCTCGAGTACGACTGGCACCGCGACGACCGGGGCTTCCTGATCGCCAACGTGCGCGCCGACGCCTTCTGCCATTCGATGGTCCGGGCGCTCGTCGGCGCCTGCGTCGGCGCGGGCGAGGGACGGCTCTCGCCGGACGACGTGGTGGCGATCCGCGACGCGCGCATCCGTACCCATGACGTCAAGGTGCTGGCGGCCCGGGGTCTGACCCTCACCGAGGTCGGCTACCCCGCAGACGACCTGCTCGCGGCGCGCGCGGAGCAGACGCGCAACCGTCGCGCGCTCAGCTGAGTGATGGCCCCAGCCAAAACGAGGAGAAGTATGAACGTAGCCGAGCCTGCTTCCAGCCGATGGTTCGCTCCGCCTCGGCGTGGGGTGCGCCCCGAGATTCAAGCCCTTCGTGCGGTCGCGGTGATGATGGTCGTCCTCTATCACCTCTGGCCGAACCGCCTACCCGGCGGATATGCGGGCGTCGATGTGTTCTTCGTGATCTCCGGCTATCTGATCACGGCGCATCTGTTGCGCGAGGTCGAGCGCACTGGCGGTGTCGCGTTGGCCTCGTTCTGGGCGCGACGTGCCCGGCGGCTGCTGCCCGCATCGTTGCTCGTGGTGGTCGTATCCGCGATCGCGACGTTACTGTTCGTCCCGCGGACGTTCTGGTCCGACTTCTTCCGCCACATGGGCGGTGCCATCTTCTATGTAGAGAACTGGCTGCTCGCGGGAGACGCGGTCGACTACCTGGCTGCCGAGAGCAACGCATCCCCAGTCCAGCACTATTGGTCGCTGTCGGCCGAGGAGCAGTTCTATCTGATCTGGCCCCTCCTGATCGTGGCAGCGCTCTGGATAGCGCGGCGCAGCGGAGCGCAGCGTCGGGCCATCGCATGGGTCTTGGCGACCGTGACGCTCGGTTCCCTTGTCATGTCGATCGTCATGACGTCCGTCCTTCCGAGCGCGGCGTACTTCATCACGCCGACTCGCGCGTGGGAATTCGGCATCGGTGGTCTGCTCGCTCTCGTTCCCGCGGCGGCGTCTCCCACGCTGCGAGCGACAGCCGCGTGGGTCGGGGCCGCGGGGATCGTCGCCACGGCATTCCTCTATGACGGGCAGACACCCTTCCCGGGATGGCACGCGCTGCTGCCCGTGCTCGCGACCGCCGCGGTGATCTGGGCCGGCACGACGAGCGCCCGTGGATCGCTGGCGCATCTCGCTCGTCTGCGCCCGGTGCAGTACCTCGGTGACATCTCCTACTCCCTCTACCTGTGGCACTGGCCGCCGATCGTCGTCCTGCCGTATGTGCTGGGGCGGGACATGACTTTCTGGGAGCTCTGCGGCGTCCTCGCCCTCACCATCGTGTTGGCGGACCTCACTAAGCGTTTCGTCGAGGATCCCGTGCGGTCGGCGGGGGTCCTCACGTCGCGCGCACCCCGGGTGAGTCTGTACGTCGCCGCCGCGGCGATGGTCGTCGCATTGGTCGTGCCGGCGGGCGGCTGGGCCACGGCGCGCGCCGAGAGCGAGGCCGCCGCCGTCGAGGTCGAACGTTTCGACCCGACCGGACAGTGCGTGGGGGCGGACGCCCTGCTCGACCCATCGTGTGAGGGGGCGGCTCCTGTCGCGGCCGATGATCTCGTCCCGGCGGTTTCGGCCCTGAAGGAGGACACCGCGGACGCGTATGAGTGCTACACGCAGACTCCGGAGGACGGCGAGTTGCGGACGTGCTCCTACGGGTCGACGGAACCGGATGCGACACGTGTCGCGCTGGTCGGTGACTCGCACGCCGCCACGCTCATCCCCGCTCTCAAACCGCATCTCGTCGAGCGTGGCTGGCGGCTGGACACCTACGTCGCCAGAGGCTGCACATGGACCGCGGGGCTGGCGGAATCGGACTGCGCCGAGTATCGCGACGGCTTGATCGCGGCCCTGCCCGACTACGACATCGTCCTCACCACCACGTCGCGCAGCGCCGGCGCCGAGACCGAGGATGCGCCGAGCGCTCGAGCGGCGGCGTGGGGCGCGGCGATCGACGCCGGAGTTGAGGTCGTAGCGATCACCGACAACCCCAGGGTCTTGGATGACATGGTCGATTGCGTCGCCGAGCACCCGGATGCCGCGGCAGCGGGTACATCCTGTGTGATGCCGCGGGAGCGCGCCGTCGAGCCGGCCGACCCGATCCTCGCCGCCGCCGAACGGGAACCGCGCGCTGGGGTGGTGCGCATGAACGACGCCTACTGCCGGGACGACGGGTGTCCGATGGTGGCCGGTGGTGTGGTTGTCTACCGCGACGCGCACCACCTGACGGTGACGTATGCACGCTCCGTGGCGGATGTGCTCCTCCAACGTATCGACGCTGCCCTTGCCGCCGAAGGCTGACCGCCGCCGGCGCTCGAGCGGCGCGGCGGGACGCATCGCTCGCCCGCATCGTCTGGACCCGGAGAGTCCACCGGCGGATCTATGCGATGCGGCTGCCCGTGGGGTGGTCATCTACACTGGAGTGCCCGCGGCTGTGCGGCACCCGTGGACGAGAGGAAGCCGACCGCTGTGTTGAACACAAGCGATGCTGTGCGTCTTGCAGAGGTTCGTGATCGGACACTGTCCGCTCTTCGCGAGGCGATCGGTGACGCTCGTGACGTCGCGGTCCTAGACGCTCCCAATCAGCGAAACGTGGGTGATTCCCTAATCTGGCAAGGTGAGCTTGCCTATCTCGAGATGCTGGGTCTGCGGATCCGGTATGTGAGCGACCTCAACGGGTTCGACGCCGCGGACCTTCGGCGACGTCTTCCGCGCAGCGGCGTGGTGTTGTTGCACGGGGGCGGGAACTTCGGCGACCTCTGGATCGGTCACCAGGAGCACCGAGAGACGCTCGCGGCCGAACTTGCCGACTACCGCCTCGTGCAGTTGTCGCAGTCCATCTTCTTCGCGGACGAGGGGCGCGCTGCGATCGCCAATCGGGTAATCGGCGCGCATCCCGACTTCACGCTGCTGCTCCGCGACGGCTTGTCGATGGAGCGGGCGGCAACCATGCTGCCCGATGTGCGGCGCGCGTACTGTCCGGATATGGCGCTCGGCTACGACGCCGCGTTCCCCGCGGGGGGGCGGACCGATGCCGATAAGGTGCTGGTGATCGCCCGCGCCGATCGAGAGTCCGCTTCCGGGCTCCGCGGCATCCCCCAGGACTGGCTTGCGCCTCATCGGCTGCACGTGACCGATTGGGGACAGCACCGCAGCGATCCGCTCGGCTGGCGCCTCGCGCGAACGGTGCTCAAGCTGCAGCGTCGCCTCGTGGCCGCTCGCCGGAGGCTCCCGGTCAAACCGCCGACCCTGCCACAGGCGCTGGTGCAGCGAGCAGTGCGCCTGATCAATGAGTCGAACGTGGACTCTGCCGTCTCGCTGTACTCTTCTGCCCGCGCAGTGGCCGTCGATCGCCTGCATGCCCACGTGCTGGCGATGCTGCTGGGCCTCGGGCATGTGATGCTCGATAACAACTACCGAAAGCTCGGCGCCGTGTTCGACGACTACACGGGTGTCTTCTCGACCGCGAATTATGCGACCGACCTCGACGAGGCCCGGGCACGCCTCTATGAGATCCTGGAGAGCTGATGCTGGCCTTCATCACGAGTCTGCGACATCCCGACAACGCGGCGGATTACCCGCGCATTGAGGCACTTCTTCAGGGGACGCTCGCCTCGATCGCGCAGCAGTCGAGCGACGACTACGTCGTGATCGTCGTGGGGAACCGGGCGCCCTCGTTCCCCCTGCCGCCGCGCACCCACTTCGTCCCCGTCGATTTCGCGCCCCCCGTCGCCGCTCACGGCCCGCACGCCGACCGCAGCGGCTTCGTGCATGACAAGGGCACGAAGATCGGCATTGGATTGGTTGCTGCTCGCGCTCATCAGCCGTCGCACGTGATGATCTTCGACGCTGACGACTTCCTTCACCGCGACGTCGTGCTCTTCGTGGGGCGGAACCCGGCCGCACGCGGCTGGGCGATCGACAAGGGATGGATCTACTCGCGTTCCCGCAACGGATACCGCCGTCAGGACGGTTTCAATCGAACGTGCGGCACTTCCTACATCCTGCCCTTCGACGCTTACGGCGTTCCGGAGGATCTCTCTACATCCGCTACCCAGCAGGAACTGGTGGATGGCTTCGGTGAAGTTCTGCCCAACATCATGGGCGCGCACCGCAACGCGGTGCAGTGGCATCTCGATCGCGGTCGTGTGCTGGAGCGTCTGCCGTTTCGCGCCGCCGTCTACCACGTCGACACGGGCGAGAACCATTCTGGCAAGGCGTTGCCAGGGATCGTGCGTCCGTGGAACCGCCGACTGGGCGACCTGTTTGCTATTCGACCAACCCGCGGTCCGCTCGCGACGCTCTGGGCGGCGATCGGGCCCCGTGCGCTCGCCCAGTCGGCCGTGAGCTTCGGGCGACGCGTCGTCAAGGGAGTGAGCGCCCGGGCCAAGCGGTTAACGTCCGCGGCGCGGGGCTGAGCGGTATGACCACGGATGGCGGCGGCCCCGGGGATCTGCGCGGCAATGTCGCCCGCTCGCTTGGTTGGGTCTTCGCCGAACGGTGGGGATCTCGCCTCCTTCAGCTGCTCGTGTTCGCGGTGCTCACCCGACTCATCGCCGCAGAGAATTTCGGCCTGATCTCACTCGCCACCTCCATCGTGGCCGTGCTGCGTGTCATGGTCGACGCCGGCTTCTCGAAGTCGCTGATCCAACTCAAAGAGCTCAAGCCGAAGGATGCCTCGACGGCGTTCTGGACATCCATGGCGCTCGCCGCTGTCGTGTACACCGCTCTCTACTTTCTGGCGCCGGTGTTCGCCGGGTGGTTGGGAACGCCCGAGCTGACCGACGTGCTGCGCATCCTCGGTCTGACCTTGCCGCTGAGTGCGCTGTCACAGACTCCCGCCGCCATCCTCGAGCGGACGTTCGATTTCAAGATCTTGTCGGTGCGACAGCTGATCGCCGCGACCGCAGGCGCCCTGGCGGCGATTCCTGTCGCACTGCTCGGCTTCGGCGTCTGGGCGCTCGTTACGCAGACCCTCGGCGTGGCCCTTGTGTCGGTTGTCGTGCTGTGGGCGACGACGACCTGGCGCCCGAAGTTCGAGTTCTCGCTTGAATCGCTCCGGCGCATCTGGCCGATCGGCCTCAGCATCATGGGGACAGAGCTGCTCGACGCGATCCAGGGCAACATGGACAAGCTCGTGATCGGCGCCGTTTTCGACGCCGAGATCCTCGGGTACTACTACGTGGCGCAGCGTCTTGGCACCATCCTGATGGAGCTCGTGACGACGGTCATCTCCCGCGTGTCGTTGACGACGTTCTCGCGCGTGCAGGATGACCTGCCTCGGCTGAACCGCATCTTCCGGCAACTGACGTTCGCTGCGGGGGCGATCGGGGTTCCGGTCTTCGCCCTGACCGCCGTCCTGGCGCCGCAGATCGTTCCTACCGTGTTCGGTCCGGGGTGGGAGGCTTCGATCCCGATCCTGTGGGGTCTGGCCGGTGGTTGGGCACTGGCCGCCGTCATGTACTTCGATCGCACGGTGCTGCTCGCCCGAGGGAAGGCGAAGTCGGCGTTCTGGCTCTCTGCTCTGCAGAACGTCGTGGGTGTGGTGCTGATCTTCGCCCTGCTGCCGCTCGGCATCGCCGGGGTGGTCATCTCGCGGTGGGCGCGTGTGTTCGTCTGGCCGGTGCGTCTATGGGTGCTGCGTCGGGCGGTCGATCTCGATGTGAGGCGTTACCTACTGCAGATCGGCCGCGCCGTTGTGGCGATTGTTCCTGCGGCCGTCGCCATCGCTCTGCTCCAGCTCACCGGCTGGGCGCAGGGACCCTGGGCGCCGCTGACGTTCGCGGTGCCGCTGGGGATCCTGTCGCTCGCGTCGTATGCGGCCCTTGTGTGGAGGGTTGCCGGCGAGGAGAACCGCGCTGTCCTTCGTCCGCTTGTCGGCGGGGTCATCCGCCGTTTGCGCAGGCGCTGACCTACCGCCAGAGGTCGTAAGGGAAGGCGGCGAGGAGCGCGTCGCCGTCCCACTGAGGCGGCTGTTCGCCGCCGAGGTCGATCGCCTCGTCGATCGTGGCCGCCATGCGCACGCCGTCGCGACCGGTGCCGCGGTAGTAGTCGAAGTACTTGTGCATCGGTTCGGTCATCGGCGGCAACAGGCGCGCGGGAATGCCGAAGGACTCGGCGATCACGATGCCGTGCAGCGAGGTGGCGACCACGAAGTCGCATCGCGCGATCCGGCCGATCACCTCGTGGACGTCGCCCTGGGGGCTGATTGCGCGTGGGTCGTCGGCGTAGTGCTTCCAATCGTGCAGGTTCGGTATGACGCCGACCTCCTGCCGTCGGCCTTCGGCCACATAGTGCTCGCGCGGCCAGAAGCGTCCCCAGAGCAGACCAGGATCGCCATAGATCTCAGGAACGCTCATGCCCGCCTCGCTGAGCACCCGTCGAGTGACAGGGCCTCGCACGGCGCGCACGTCGAGACGCAGGTTTCTCTCGATGCCACGTTTCTTGCCGTTGACGCCGGAGCCCCAGACCACGTCGCCGGGCTTCGCGAAGTGAAGGATGGAGCCCACCGTCAGGAGCCGGCGGTCATCCTCGGTCGCCTCGTCGACGCCGGCATCGGCGAGGAGGCGCTCGACGAGCATGGGCCCGAGCAAGTCGCCGAAGTTGTTCACCGGCTTCTTGAACGGAAGCCGGCGTCCGATCGGGCCGGAGAAGACCGGCTTCTCAGGATTCCAGTGGACGACCTCCACAGCCATGTCGGGCTCCCTTCGCTTGTGTCCATCCCACCACATGCTGGCGTGCGCCAACGGCGCGATGCGGTCGGGGTGCGCGGGGCGCCGTAGGCTTGACGGCGGGCGCCGACGCGAGGTGCTTCGAGAGGTGGGGGAAGATGAGCCGAGCGGGTGCGCCGATCACCGTGATGCAGCTCCTCGTCGACCCGGCTGTCGGGCCGAAGTCCTTCAACCCGTACACCACGCTTCTCGTCGGAGCACTCGATCCGTCCCTTGTCCGCACCCGATACTTCCGATGGAAGGGACTGCTCACCGACGATTTCGACGTGTTGCACGTGCACTGGCCTGAGCACTTCACGCGGCACAGGTACGGCGTCGTCCGCGTCATGAAAGCCGTGCTGCTGTTGGTCTTCCTGGTGCGAATCCGACTGCAGCGCAAGGCCATCGTCCGCACGGCCCACAACCTTCGGCCTCACGAGAAGGGCACCTGGATCGAGCGGCGGGTGCTCGACTGCCTCGATCGCTGCACCACGCTGTGGTTCGTGCTCAACGACGCCACACCCGTCCCCGCGGCGCGCAAGCTGCTGATCCAGCATGGCCACTACCGCGACTGGTATCGCATGCCTCGTCCTGGCGAGCAGGTGCCTGGGCGCCTCCTGGCGTTCGGTCTGATCCGAGCGTATAAGGGCATGGATGATCTCGTCTCGGCGTTCCGTGATGTCCCGGGCGATCAGTGGACGCTGCATCTCTGCGGGCGCGCGGAGTCGTCCGAGACAGTCGCCCGGCTGGAGCAGGCGCGCGCCGGGGACCAACGGGTGCGTCTCGACCTTCGTTTCGTGCCGGACGAGGAGCTGGCGCAGGAGATCGCGCAGTCCGAGGCAGTCGTTCTGCCATATCGCGACATCCACAACTCAGGTGTCGCACTGCTGGCGCTCTCGCTGAACCGTCCGGTCATCGTCAGGGACGCACCTGCGACGCGGCTGCTGGAGCAGGAGTTCGGTTCCGAATGGGTGCATCGTTTCACCGGTGACCTCGATGCGCAGACGCTGACGGCGAGCGTCTTCGCCCTGCGCGGGTCTGTGCGCGCCGACGAGGCCGACATGTCGGGTCGAGAGTGGAGTGTTCTCGCCGCTGAGATGACAGCCGGATACCGTCGAGCGCTGACGCTCGCGGGGCAGCGCTGACAGGTCGAGCTCGGTGCTCGCGGCGCGCGCGGAACAGACGCGCAACCGTCGCGCGCTCAGCTGAGCCGTGTCAACCCCTCAGCCCATGCATGGCACGGAAGCGTAGGGTAAGGGCGTTATGAGGGTCATCTCGTACAACCTTCGCAAGCATCGTGCCGCCGGAGAGCTTGCCGATCTCGTCGACCGCTGGGGCGCCAACGTGCTGTGCCTGCAGGAAGCCGACACGCTCGACATGCCGCAGCAGATCTCCGGACTGTCTCTGGCGCGCGCGACGTCGCAGAACCGACTGGGGCTCGCGCTGTACTACCGCGAGAACATGTTCCAGCTGCAGGACGTGGTCACGCTGGCGCTGAAGAAGTCGCTGCACGATATCGTGCTGCGCCCGGCGCACGAGCGGCTGCTCGCCGCTCGGCTGCGCGACATCGACGCCGGCCGCGACCTGATCGTCGCGTCGTTCCACGCCGCGCCGCTGACGGCCTTGAACTCGCTGCGACGGCACCAGATCCGTACCGCGCTCAGCGAGCTGCAGAAGATGTGGCCGGGGCTGCCGACCCTCATGGTCGGCGACTACAACTACCCCGTCTTCAAGGAGAAGCTCGGCGAGCGCGTGCGAAGCCACGGCTACGACCTGACCCTGAGCGACTCGCGGACGTACACCCGGTATCGGTTCTTCCGCGGGCACTACGACTTCGCGACGTCCGTCGGCCTCGACATCGACAAGGTGACGACGCTGCCGCAGGGGGCGTCCGATCACCTTCCGATCCTCGTCACGGCGACGTACCGCCACGGGCACCGGGAGTTCCGCGAGGTGCCCCGGGGTGCCGTCGAAGAGGTGACGGCGGAGCCGACGCGCGAGGCGGGCTGACCCCAGACGCGCTGGAGGGGCCGACGGTGATCCGCCGGTCCCTCCGCGAGTCTTACGCGATCAGCTGTCGCGGTGCTGGCGACGACGGATCGTGGTCGCGGCGAGAACCGCTCCACCGGTGAGCAGCAGCGCGCCGCCGCCGACCCACAGAGCGGTCATGTCGCTGCTGCCGGTGGCCGCGAGGTTGCCGTCGGCTCCGCTCGCGCCGGTGCCCGAGGTCGCTCCGACAGTCAGCGTCGCGGTCTGGACGAGTCCGCTCGTCGACCCGGTGGCCGTCAGCGTGTAGGTGCCCGAGGCGTTCGCCGGGAGGGTCACGTTCACGACGACGGACCCGTCATCTGCGGCCTGGTAGGTCGCGCTCTTCGTCTCGACCGCGGTGCGGACGATCGAGGCGAGCGTCGCCGAAAGCGCCGACTCACCGGTCAGTGTGACCTCGACCGTTTCGCCGGCATCGAAGCCGCCGAAGGCTACCGCCACGGTGCCGCCGGGAACGAGCGAGCCGCTGACAGCAGGAGCGTCCGGCGTCGGCGCCGGGTAGGCCTGCGCAGCTGCCGGGGCGCCGAACGCGAGGGCACCCGCCACGACCAGCGAGGCAACCATCTTGGTGTGCTTCTTCATGACTACCTCTTTAAACGGGCGGATTGAGCAACCCGGGTGACGCGAAACAGCTGGCGGTCCGCCAACTCCATATCAGTATCACCATGAAACGTCTACTCCGCCATACGCATGTCGGCTTTTCCGCCGTGTTTCGGGCGAAAGCGCCGTTCAATGGGCCTGCGGGGTGACCAATATCGTGGGGCGCCCGTTCATCGGGCTGGTCGGGCCCGCCGTGAGGCGCGTCGTCGCGGACTCGCCGGGCGCCAGATCCACGTAGCCGACGAGCACGTCGTGGCCCCCATGCGTGCCGCGCGTGAACCCCGTGAACCCCCCGGCGTCGAGGCCGCTGACGTCGTACCCCTGCGGCACGTAGATGTAGACGACCGTGCGGGCGATACCGGCGGGCACCCCGTACCCGCCGCCGCCCGTCACGGATGCCGGAAGGCTCGCCGCATCGTCGGGCGCCTCGCTGCGCAGCGTCAGCGTCAGCTCCGAGGCTCCGGCCCGCGCGAGGCTGTCGACCAGGGTCACGTCGGTTCGCAGGTAGTAGCCCATCTTCGAGCCCGTGCCGTCGTTGAGGTAGACGCCGAACTCGTCGCTGGAAGGCGGGGGGCCCGACAGGGTCGTGTCGGCGAGCGTCTGCTGTTCGTCGGGATGGGTGCTGTAGACGAGGAGGCGTCGCTCGCCGCCGGCCTTCATGAGGGCGGCCACCAGGGTCGCCGGCTCGTAGCGGCCCTCCGTTATGGCGTCGAAGACCGCCGACGTCGCGGCGGCGAAGTACGCGTTCTGCTGAAGGGGGTCGTACCGCAGATACACCTCGTTGAGCAGCAAGTCGACGGCGTTCGCGGACGTGAGGGTGTCGCCGCCCGGCAACGACACCGGGCCGGTCGCCTCGAGCAGGTACGACAGCGCGACGGGGTCGATCGACAGCACCCCGTCGAGCTCTGAACCCTTCCTCGCGGACCAGTACCCGTGCAGGAGCTCGCCGACGACCGCGAAGTCGGGGATCTCCGTCGTCGCCGAGATCACACGGTCCGGACCTTGATAGAGCTCTGACAGCTCCTCCGACAGGCCGGGGATCGGCTCGTCGACGGCGAAGTCGCCCGCCGAGTACTGCGTTCCCAAGGTGATGCGGCCGTCGTCCGCGCTCACCTCCGCGAAAGAGCCGGGCATCCCCCCGAGCGAGCGCAGCTCTGCGTTGTTCTGGAAGGCGAGCAGGTAGTCGCGCTGCCCGTCCTGGCCGAGCATCGACGGGAGCAGGCGAGACGCATTGTCGAGGGCATCGATCGCCGAGGCGACCTGCGTGACGGCGCCGCGGGCGTCCTCGTACGTGCCCTGCAGCACGCCGACGAGCCGTCGCGCGTCCACCCGATCGATCGACTCACGGGCTGTGGTCGCCGCTTCGACGGCGGCCGGCAGGTGTTCGCCGAGCGCGGCGATCCGATCGAGTGGCAGCGCGCCGTCTTGTGGTGCGAGCGCGTCGAGCCCGCCTCCGTCGACCATCTCGGCGAGCGGAGGCAGCGCCTGGTCGGTGAGCAGGTCGGCGCTCTCGGCGATCGCCCCCACCGCGGCCAGCTGCGGGCCGACCCATGGCAGCGCCTCGCTCGCGGTCCAGACGAGGTCGTCGGTGAGGGAATGCGCGGCGGCCGCCTCGCGCTGCAGGTCGGCGGCCAGGGGAGCGAGCTCGGTGTCCGATCCCGCGAACGCTGCGGGGACCTCTCTCGAGATCTGCGCGACGCTCTGCAGGTGACCGACCGCCATCGCTCCTCGCACGCCGACCCAGATCGTGCACAACAGGGCCGCGGCGAGCACGCCGAGGAACGCGATGCTCACAGGAGAGAAGCGGACACGGCCTCGGCGCATGGTGACCACTGTAGGTCGGGGCGGAATGCACCCATCGGCTCCGATGACCGGGAATTACTCTCGGCGCATCTGGCGCGCACGTCAGATGGTGCTTATATCCTGAACGAGCGCTGGGAATCATCACCTCGATTCGGCTTTCTCGCTCAGGCGCTATGGGCGGAGGGCCTGAGAGACACCGTGACTACGACGAAGAGCAGGGACGGAGACCGCAGCCCTCTCGCGCTCTTGCGCCGCTACGGCGCCCAGTACGCGCTCGACGTCGCCGCCTGGGCCACGGCGGTCGTGCTCGCCTTCCTGCTGCGGTACGAGTTCGACCTCGGCCGCGACAGCTGGCCGCGGATGCTCGTGCTCGTCGTGACGGCCGGGCTGCTGCAGCTCGTCGTCGGCTGGAGCGTCTATCTGTACCGAGGTCGCTACACGTACGGCACCTTCGAGGAGGTGCGGGCGGTCGCGCAGGCGGTGGTGCTCGTGGCGCTTCTGCTGGGCATCCCCCTGCTGTTCGTCGGGCCGCTGGTCGCGGTCCCGCGCAGTGCGATGTTCATCGCGCTGCCGATCGCGCTGCTGGCCGCGTTCAGCGTGCGGTACCTGAAGCGCCTCTACGTGGAGAGGCGCCAGCGCCCCGACTCCGGCGCGACGCGCACCCTGATCTACGGTGCCGGATACCTCGGCGCCGACCTGGTGCGCCGGCTGGAGACCGACCCCCTGTCGAGCTACCAGGCGGTCGGGCTCGTCGACGACGACCCGCGAAAGCGCAACATGCAGCTCAAGGGCGTGCGGGTGCAAGGGGGCCTGGACGACCTGCGCAGCATCGTCGTCGCGACGCGCGCCGAGGTGCTCATCGTGGCCATCGGCCGTGCCGACTCCGAGCTGCTGCAGCGCGTGCACGACGCGGCCAGCGAGCTGGGGGTGCGCGTCAAGGTGCTGCCGCCGTTCTCCGATATCCTGCGGGAGGGCTCGCGCGCCGCGGACATCCGCGACATCGAGATCGAGGACCTGATCGGTCGCCAGCCCGTGGACATGAAGGCCGAGCTGGTGACCGGGTACATCGCCGGCAAGCGGGTGCTGGTCACCGGGGCAGGCGGCTCGATCGGTGCGGAGCTCTGCCGCCAGATCGTCGCCTTCGCGCCGGCCGAGCTGATCATGCTCGACCGGGACGAGACGGGCCTGCAGAGCGCTCAGCTTTCGATCTCCGGCCACGGCCTGCTGGACACCAGGGACGTCGTGCTGGCCGACATCCGTGACCCAGATGCACTGGCGGAGATCTTCGAGGCGCGACGCCCGGAGGTCGTGTTTCACGCCGCGGCGCTGAAACACCTGCCGATGCTGGAGCAGTATCCGGAGGAGGCGTGGAAGACCAATGTGCTGGGCACCTTGAACGTGCTGCGCGCCGCGGAGTCGGCAGGCGTCGAGACGTTCGTCAACATCTCGACCGACAAGGCGGCGAACCCGAAGAGCGTGCTCGGGCACTCGAAGCGGGTCGCCGAGAAGCTGACCGCCTGGATGGCGAAGCGCACGGAACGTCCCTACCTGTCGGTGCGGTTCGGCAACGTCCTCGGCAGCCGGGGGTCGCTGATCCCGATCTTCCAGAACCTCATCCAGCAGGGCCGTCCCCTGACCGTGACGCACCCCGACGCGACACGGTTCTTCATGACGATCCCCGAGGCATGCCAGCTGGTCGTGCAGGCCGGCGGCATCGGTGAGGCGGGGGAGGTGCTGATCCTCGACATGGGCGAGCCGGTGCGCATCCTCGACATCGCCGAGCGCATGATCGCCATGTCGGGCAAAGAGCTTCCGGTGGTGTTCACCGGTCTGCGCGAGGGAGAGAAACTGCACGAGGAGCTGGTGGGCGAGCGCGAGTCGGCGAGCCGGAGGTTCCATCCGAAGATCTCCCACGCCGCGGTGGAGCCGGTCCCTCCCGAGGGACTCGACTACAGCGGGTGGGCGGGGCGGATGTTCACCGAGCCACGAGACAACAGCACCGCGGCCATCCCACGATTCCGCCAGGAGGCGCAGTGACCGCCGATCGGGTCTACCTGTCACCGCCCGACATCGGGCAGCTCGAGGAGGACCGGCTGGTCGCCGCGCTGCGATCGGGGTGGGTCGCGCCGCTCGGCCCGGAGGTCGACGCGTTCGAGCGAGACCTCGCGGAGCGCGTCGGCGTGGCGCACGGCGTAGCGCTCAGCTCGGGCACCGCCGGGCTCCACCTCGGTCTGATCGCGCTGGGCGTCAGGCCGGGCGACGTGGTGCTCACGAGCACGATGACGTTCGCGGCGACCGCCAACGCCATCGTCTACACCGGTGCCGAGCCGTACTTCGTCGACGCGGACCCGGCGACCGGCAACATGGACCCGGAGCTGTTGGAGCAGGCGCTCGCAGGGGTACGGGAGCTCGGCGAGCGGGTCGGCGCGATCGTGCCGGTGGACCTGCTGGGCAAGACGGCCGACTACACCGCGATCGAGGAGATCGCGGCGGCGCACGGCGTCCCCGTGCTCTCGGACGCCGCGGAGTCGCTGGGGGCGACGCACGCCGGTCGGGCGGCGGGCAGCTTCGGCGCCGCGTCGATCCTGTCGTTCAACGGCAACAAGGTGATGACCACCTCGGGCGGCGGGGCGCTGCTGACCGACGACGGCGACCTGGCGCAGCATGTGCGGTACCTGGCGACGCAGGCACGGCAGCCGGTGGTGCACTACGAGCACACCGACATCGGCTACAACTACCGCCTGAGCAACCTGCTGGCAGCGCTCGGCCGCGCCCAACTGTCGCGGCTGGACGAGATGATCGCCCGGCGGAGGGCGCTGCGCGACCGTTACAAGCGCGCCTTCGGCGACGTCACGGGCGTCGAGGTCTTCGGCGCGGACGGCGACGAACACGACAACGCGTGGCTCACCTCGATCGTCGTCGACGCCGAGGCGGCCGGCTGGGAGCCCAGCGAGCTGAGCGCGGCTCTGGCGGCGGAGAACATCGAGAGCCGCCCGCTATGGAAGCCCATGCACCTGCAGCCGGTGTTCGCCGGCGCGCGCGGCGAGATCAACGGCTCGTCGAAGCGGCTGTTCCGCACCGGGCTGACGCTGCCCAGCGGATCCGCGCTGCGCGATGAGCAGGTCGACCGGGTGTTCGCGGCGATCGACGTCTTCCTCGGGGCGCGATGACGGCGCGACTGCGAGTCCTCGACGCGGGAGACGCGAAAGACAGGGCTGAGTGGGAGCGGGTGTGGCGCCGTCTCCCGAAGCGGGAAGTGAGCGCACGCCCCGCGTACGTGAGTCTCTTCGGACAGGACGGCGACCGCGCGCTGGCCGCCCTCTTCGAGGACGAGGGCGAGGCAGGCATTCTCTATCCTTTCCTCCTGCGGCGGATATCCGCGGGACAGACGTTCACCGACATCACGAGCGCGTATGGGTATGGCGGGCCCGCGCACTGGGGGCAGCAGCGGCCGAGTGAGACGGCTCAGCGGTTCTGGCCGGCTTTCGACGAATGGGCGAGATCCGAGAACGTCGTCAGCGAGTTCATCCGGTTCGACCTCTTCGAGGGATCGCACGATTGGTACCCGGGCGAAGTCGTCGAACGACAGCCGAACGTGGTGGTGCGGTTGGAGCTCGACGAGCCGGCGCTCTGGGCCGGCTTCGAGCACAAGGTGCGCAAGAACGTCAACCGCGCAAGGCGGTCAGGCGTCGAGGTAGTGGTCGACGCCGAAGGCGCTCACCTGGACAGCTTCCTGCGCGTCTACCGGGCGACGATGGACCGCAGGGCGGCGGCGCCCCGCTATTACTTCACACGGGACTTCTTCGATCGGCTGCGTTCAGACCTCGATGGTCACTGGGCCTATTTCCATGCTTACCTCTCCGGAAGGATCGTCTCGACCGAGTTGGTCCTGGTCTCGCAAGACGTCGTCTACTCCTTCCTCGGCGGGACGCTCGAGGAGGCCTACCCCTATCGGCCGAACGACCTGCTCAAGTACGAGATCATCCGTTGGGCCCGCGAGAAGGGGAAGCGAGCATTCGTGCTCGGAGGCGGGGTGTCCGCCGGCGACGGCATCGAACGGTACAAGCGGGCGTTCGCGCCCGGCGACACGGAGACGTTCCGAATCGGCAGGAGGATCCTGAACGTGGAAGCATACGACCGCCTCACTGCCGATCGTGAAGGGGCTTCCTCGATCGACCCCGACTTCTTCCCGGCTTACCGCGCATGAACGCCGCACGACCTCGCCGACGGGCGTCCGACCGGAACTCCCGTCGCGTGCTCATCGTGAGCCAGTGGTTCGACCCGGAACCCACCTTCAAAGGCCTGATGTTCGCGAAGGCGCTCCGCGCACGGGGCTACAGCGTGCAGGTGCTGACCGGGTTCCCCAACTACCCCGGCGGCCGTCTCTACGACGGGTATCGCATCAAGCTCTTCCAAAGGGAGAAGGTCGACGGCGTCGACATCCTGCGGGTACCGCTCTATCCGAGCCACGACGCGTCGAGCCTCCGGCGAGTGGCGAACTATCTGTCGTTCGCGCTCGCGGCCGCGGTGGCCGCGTTGATCGTCCGGCGACCCGCTGTGGCGTACGTGTATCACCCGCCCGCCACCGTGGGGATCGTCGCACAGGTGCTGAAGTACGTGCGGGGAGTGCCGTTCGTCTACGACGTGCAGGATCTCTGGCCCGACACGCTCCGAGCGACGGGCATGGTGAGCGGCTCGCCGATCCTTGGAGCAGTCGGTCGCTACATGAAGGCGGTCTATCGGGCGGCGAGCCGTGTGGTGGTGCTCTCTCCAGGCTTCCGCCGCCTCCTCGCAGAGCGAGGGGTTCCGGAAGGCAAGCTCGAGGTCATCCCGAACTGGACATACGAACCCGCCGGCGCTCGCACCACGGCCGCCCCTCCCGCGAACGACGAGTTCGTCGTGATGTATGCGGGGAACGTGGGCGCCGCTCAGGCGTTGGAGGTCGTGGTCGGTGCTGCCCGGGAGCTCACAGGACAGGGCGTCCGCTTCGACATCGTCGGCGATGGTCTTCGACTCGCGGACGTGAAGCGAGCAGCGGAGGCAGCAGGAGTGGACAACGTCCGTTTCATCGGGCGTCGCCCCGCCGCCGAGATGGACGAGCGGCTCGCCTCGGCGGACGCCCTGCTCGTCCATCTTCGAACCGACCCGCTCTTCGAGATCACGATCCCGTCGAAGACGCAGGCCTACCTCCGAGCGGGCCGTCCGATCCTCATGGGGGTTCGAGGCGACGCCGCACAAATGGTGGAGGAAGCCGCGGCCGGGGTCGCCTTCGAGCCGGAGTCGGCGTCGTCGCTCGCCGACGCCGTGCGACGTCTTCAAGCGCTCACGCCGTCCGCCCGCGAACGGATGGGGGCCTCGGGGCAGGCCTACTATGCGCAGAGGCTCGCGCTGAGGGTGGGGACAGCCCGTTTCGACGAGGTCTTGTCGGAGGCGAGCCTCCATAGGCCGCGATATCTCTTCGCGAAGCGCGTGCTGGATGTGCTCGGGGCTGGTGTCGGCCTCGTCGTCGGCGCGGTCCCCATGGCGATCGTGGCGTTGCTCGTGAGATGGCGCATCGGAGGGCCGGTGCTCTTCGTCCAGGAGCGTCCTGGGCGCAACGGCACACCGTTCCGGATGTTCAAGTTCCGCACCATGACGAACGCCATCGACACCGATGGCGCCCTCCTGCCGGACCGTGACCGTCTGACAGCGCTCGGTCGCATCCTGAGGACCACCAGCCTGGACGAGCTCCCGGAGCTCTGGAACGTGCTGAAGGGAGACATGTCGCTCGTGGGTCCTCGGCCGCTCCTCATACGTTACACGCCGTTCTTCACCGAGCGGGAGCGAATCAGGCTCCGGGTGCGGCCGGGGATCACCGGGTGGGCTCAGGTCAACGGGCGCAACCAGGCTTCCTGGGACCAGCGGCTGGCTCACGACGTCTGGTACGTGGAGAATCGATCGTTCGCGCTCGACATGCGGGTCATCGCCCTGACCTTCACGCGGGTCCTTCGCTCCGACGGGGTCGTCGTCGACGCGGAGTCGATCATGCGGAACCTTGACGACGAGCGCGCGGGGGAGGCGGTGCGATGAGTGCACCGGTGACGATCCAACGGCTGGACGCGTCGCGCATCGGCCCGGCGGTCGATCTTGTCCGGAACTCGTTCGACGCCCGCCTCCTGCCCTACATGATCTACGGACAGAGCGGGGTCGAACGCTACATCGAGTCCGCGCAGCCGCGCGTCGGCGTCGCAGGGGGCCGTGAGGGATGGGTGGCGCTCGACTCGGGCGCGGTCGTCGGGTACGCGGAGTTCGACCTGGCACGGCTCCCGACCGCCCACCTCGCCTATGTATGCGTGGCGAGCTCGCACCGGGGCGACGGCCTCGCCCGACGCATGATCGAGCGTTTCGCCGCCGAATGTGCTGCGGCCATGACGCTCTCGTTGGACGTCTTCGACGGCAACACGGCGGCGAAGGGTCTCTACGACCGACTCGGGCTCTCCGCAGAGGGGGCGGCCGCAGAATGGATCGTTCGACCTCTCCCGGCACCGGAGGCCCGGCCGCTGCTCGTCGAGGAACTGCCTCAGAGCCTTGCCGTGCATTCGGTCTTCGGGTTCTCGTCGCTGCGGATACATCACGGTGACCGTCTCGTCACCGTCGGCCGTCTGGGCGAGGCCATCCTGCGGACATCGTCGCCGGCGGAGTTCTTCGACGACGATCTGCTGGCTGCGCTGAGAGCGGTCTTCCCCACCCTGAGAGAGGCACTGTTGGTCACGACAGAAGCAGGCCGTGCGGGCTGGCTGCAGACGCAGACGCAGACGCAGACGCAGACGCAGACGCAGACGCTGACGCGCAGCACTCGGTTGTCCGGCTCCATCGGCTCAGAACTGCGAGGCGGATCGTGCTGATCGACAAGGGAGCGGTGAAGGGGGACACCGGGCGCGCCCCCGCGCACTTCTACGAGTCCGCGAGAGCGGGCATGCGCGACCTGCTCACACGGGGCCCGGTTCCGCACGACAGTCGCGATGGAGTCCTGCTGCCCGGCTACATCGGCTGGTCCGCTCGCGAAGGCAGCGGCGTGTTCGATCCTGTGCGCGAGTCGCGACGCTCGTTCGACTTCTACAGGCTTCACGAAGACCTCTCCGTCGACCTGGACGATCTGGAGCGGGCTCTCGCGACCGGACGTTTCCAGTACGTGGTGGTCATCCGCTACTTCGGGCGTCTCAACACGGACATGCGGAAGGTGCGCGAGCTGACGGACGCGGTCGGCGCGGTGCTCGTGGAAGACCTCGCGCACGGCTTCTTCAGCTCGATGCGCACGCCCGCGGCCAGCGCCGGGCACGTGGCGGTGTACTCGTTGCACAAGCAGTTCGCGATGTCCGATGGGGGAATGGTCGTCTATCGGGACGCCGCCCTTCTCTGTGATCAGCGCTCTACCCGCCCGGATCTCGCTGCTGAAGTGCTTTCGTACGACTGGACGCAGATCTCCGACCTGCGTCGTCGCAACTTCGAGCTGATCCGCGCTGAGCTCATCAAGCGGTCGCATGACGGAGTCACCCTCATGTGGCCCGAGCTGGAGGCCGGAGAGGTGCCGCAGACGCTGCCCGTGCTGCTCGACTCGGCAGATCGGGACCTCGTGTACGAGGACATGAACGCTGCGGGATTCGGCATGGTGACGCTGTACCACACGCTGATAGCGGAGGCGAGGGGAAAGGACGCGACCATCGAGCGCATCGCGCGCACGATCATCAACTTCCCCGTGCATCAGGATGTGGATCCAAGGCGCATCCCCGCGCTGATCGCGGCGTTCGAGGCCGCAGTGGAACGACGCTCGGGAGGGAAGAGATGACCACGTCATACGAGGGCAAGAAGATCCTGGTCACGGGAGGCACAGGCTCGTTCGGCCACACCGTCGCGGCCAAGCTGCTGCAGCGCGACGTCGCCGAGATCCGCATCCTCAGCCGGGACGAGGCGAAGCAGGACCTCATGCGCCAGGAGCTCCCGGACCGGCGGCTGCGGTTCTACGTCGGGGACGTGCGGGACTACGAGAGCGTGGAGCGGGCGACGCGCGACGTGGACTACGTGTTCCACGCGGCTGCGCTGAAGCAGGTGCCGTCTTGCGAGTTCTTCCCGATGGAAGCGGTCCGGACGAACGTCAACGGCAGCGAGAACGTGGTGCGCGCCTCGGAGTACAACGGCGTGAAGTCGCTCGTGTGCCTCAGCACGGACAAGGCCGTCTACCCCGTCAACGCGATGGGCATGTCGAAGGCGCTGATGGAGAAGGTCGCCCAGTCGCACGGACTGAACAACCCGCATGCGGCCACCACCGTCTCGTGCGTTCGATACGGCAACGTGATGTACTCGCGCGGGTCGGTGATCCCGCTGTTCATCGGACAGCTGAAGGCGGGCAAGAACCTGACGGTCACGAACCCCGACATGACGCGCTTCATGATGTCGTTGGCGAACTCCGTCGACCTCGTCGAGTACGCGTTCCAGAACGCCCGGCAGGGTGACCTGTTCATCCGCAAGGCGGTGTCGTGCACGATCCGCGACCTCGCCCAGGCCGTGATCAGCCTGTTCCGTTCGAACGCGAAGGTCGAGGTCATCGGTACCCGTCACGCCGAGAAGGTGTCTGAGGCGCTCGCCACCCGGGAGGAGCTGGCGCGCGCCGAGGACCTCGGTGACTACTTCCGCATCGTGGCCGACAACCGTGATCTCAACTACAGCCTCTACTTCGAGAAGGGCGACGTCACACAGGCGATGTACCAGGACTACGACTCCCACGGCGTCGAGCGCCTCGCCGTCGACGAGATCGAGGACCTGCTGCTCACGCTGCCGGAGGTTCGCGTGGAGCTGGCAGCGGCCGGCATCCCGTCGGCTCGGGAGCGCTGATGGGCGCGGTCGCGATCACAGGAGCGAACGGGTTCCTCGGTCGCCACACCCGTGCGGCGCTTCGCGAACAGGGCGAAGACGCGCGCCGTGTGGCAGTGGGCGACGCGTTCGATCTCGCGGACGCGACATCGTCGCTCGAGGGTGCGTCGCGGCTGGTGCACCTGGCGGGGGTGAACCGCGGGGCCGAGGAGGACGTGCGGGAGCAGAACCCGGGGTTCGCCGATCAGATCGCCGCCGCGTTGCGTCAGGCGGATCAGCCGCCGCCCGTGGTCGTCTACGCGAACTCGATCCAGGCGGCTGACGGCGGCGTGTACGGCGTGGCGAAGGCCCGAGCGGCCGACTCTCTGGCGCGGGCCGCAGCAGACGTCGGCGCGGAGTTCATCGACCTCCGTCTGCCGAACCTCTTCGGGGAGCACGGGCGACCGTTCTACAACGCGGTCACAGCGACGTTCTCGCATCTCCTGGCGGCGGGAGGCACACCCCAGGTCGACGTCGACCGCGAGCTGACGCTGCTGCACGCGCAGAACGCCGCCGATCTGCTGCTCGGCACCGTGCCGCTCGCCTCGCAGCGCGAACTTGAGGAGCACGAGACGGTCTCCGGGCTTCTCGAACGGCTGTCGGACCAGGCACGCACCTATGCGACCGGAGAGATCCCCGACATCGGCACGCCCTTCGACCGCGATCTGTTCAACACGTACCGCTCCTACACGTTCCCGGCGCACGCGCCCGTGGCGCTGACGAAGCACGCGGACGCGCGGGGGGCGTTCTTCGAGGTGGTGCGCTCGCATGGCGGGCCGGGGCAGTCGTCGTTCTCGACCACTCAGCCGGGGGTCGGCCGCGGCGACCACTTCCATCGGCGCAAGATCGAGCGGTTCACGGTGCTCTCGGGCCGGGCGACGATCTCGCTGCGCAGGCTCTTCGGCGACGAGGTCGTCGAGTTCGAGGTGACGGGCGACGATCCCGTGGCGGTCGACATGCCCACGTTCTGGGCCCACAAGATCGTGAATACTGGGGACGACGTCCTGTACACCTCGTTCTGGACGAACGACATCTTCGATCCCGACCGTCCCGACACGATCGCAGAGGCAGTGTGACCATGACCGGCCGATTGAAGGTTCTCACGGTGGTCGGGACGCGCCCCGAGATCATCCGCCTCTCGGCCACGATCAAGCTGCTCGATCAGCACACCGATCACGTGCTCGTGCACACCGGGCAGAACTACGACTACGAGCTGAACGAGGTCTTCTTCGAGGACCTCGGCCTGCGCCGCCCCGATCACTTCCTCGAGGCCGACACGTCGTCGCTCGGCGCGGCGCTCGGCTCGATTCTGATGAAGACCGAGCGCGTGCTGCTCGAGGAGCGACCCGACGCGTTCCTCGTCCTCGGCGACACGAACAGCGCGATCTCCGCCGTCATCGCCAAGCGCTTGAAGATCCCGGTCTTCCACATGGAGGCGGGGAATCGTTCGTTCGACGAGAACGTGCCGGAGGAGACCAACCGCCGACTGGTCGACCACGTCTCCGACTACAACCTCGTCTACACCGAGCACGCGCGGCGCAACCTGCTGGCCGAGGGGATCCACCCGTCGCGGATCCTTCTGACCGGCTCGCCCATGCGCGAGGTGCTGGAACAGAACCGGACGCAGATCGACGCCAGCGACGTGCTCGCGAGGCAGGGACTCCAACCACAGGGATACTTCCTCGTCAGTCTGCACCGCGAGGAGAACGTCGATGACCCGGACCGGCTGACCGCCGCTGTCGCCTCGTTGCAGGCGCTGCGGGCCGAGTACGGCGTGCCCGTCCTGGTGTCCACGCACCCGCGAACCCGCAAGCGCCTCGAAGCGCTGGATGCGTCGCAGAAGGACGGCATCGTCTTCCACCCGCCGTTCGGATTCCACGACTACGTGAAGCTGCAGCTCGAGGCGAAGCTGGTGCTGTCCGACAGCGGCACGATCAGCGAGGAGTCGTCGATCCTCGGCTTCCCCGCCGTCACCATGCGCGATTTCATAGAGCGGCCGGAGGCGCTGGACGCCGGGGCGATCGTGACCGCGGGCGTCTATCGCGATCATGTCCTAAGCGCAGCCCGAATCGTCCTGGACCGAATCGCCGCACCAGTGACCCCGGACCCTTACATGGTGCGGGACACGGCGGCCAGGGTCTTGTCGATGTTGGCGGGCTTCGCGCATTCTCATACAAGGCGGCTGGGGCTCCTCGTCGAGATCGCTGAGCGGGAGCTGCCGTGACGAAGATTGCGATCGTGGGGCCGCTGGATCCTGACTCTTTCGCGGACAACCTCGTGGACGCGGCGCGCAGAAGCGGCCATGACGTGCTCGGGTTGGGCCCGGCCCAGCCTCGGTTACGTCCTCAGCGCGTACAGAACGTCGCCGGCATCATCTCCGAACGAAGCCCTCGACTCGCGTCCAAACTGCAGTCGAAGCTCGTTACAGCAGCTCTGGAGTTCAAGCCCGACGTTCTTGTATCCGTCGACCGGCGGCTGACATCTGAATCGGTCCGGCGCATCGGTGCGAGCGGTACGAAAACGGCGTTGTGGTTTCCAGACCATGTGCACAATCTCGGCCGGCTCGATGTCCTATTGGCTGGATACGACTTCCTGTTCTTCAAGAACCCGATCCTTGTGTCGCAGCTCGCGGAAATTTACGGAGTGCGAGCAGTTTATCTTCCGGAAGGGGCTAACCCGACGTGGCACCGACCCGTCGGCGAATATGGAGTTGACCCCTCGATCGTTGTAGCGGGTAACGTCTACCCGACGCGAGCGTTACTGCTGCAACGGCTCCTGGAAGCAGGCATTCCGTTGCGCATTTTTGGAGCTCCAATTGCGCCTTGGATTGAGTTTCCTGATCTTCGCCAACTTCATGAGAACTTCTCCGTCACGCGTGAAGAGAAGGCGCGTGCCTTCCGCAGTTCAACCGCTGTCTTGAATAATCTTCATCCCGCAGAGTTCGCAGGGTCCAACTGCCGGATGTTTGAAGCCGCCGCATCAGGCGCCGTGGTGCTCACTGAACCGCGGCAAGGGATGGAGGAGTTGTTCGAGTACGGACGCGAGGTGGTCCCGTTTCGCAGCTTCGACCAGCTCGTCGAGGCGTATCGCCGCTTGGTGGCGCATCCCGAAGAAGGGCGCGCGATCGCAGATGCCGCCGCTGCGCGGGCTGCTCGAGAGCACACATGGGATCAGCGCCTCGATCAGCTGCTCGTCGAGCTGTTGTGATCGTCTATCCGTCCCTTCTGTGGGGAAGCCGCTCGTGAGGACAGGGCGCGCGGTCGTCCTGTCGACGGCTGTCAACATCGGGATGGCGGTCGCGGGTGCCGCGGCGGGCGTGATCCTGGCGCGCGGTCTGGGGGCCGAGGACCGCGGGCACCTTGCGGCCGTGATGGCGTGGTACGCGATCTCGTTGGTCGTCGCGGAGATCGGTCAGAGTGCATCTCTGACGTACTGGGTTGCGAACCGACCTGCTGAACGAGCGACGTATGTCTCGACGGCCCGCTTGTTGATGCTCGCACTGAGTCTGGTGGTGGCAGGGCTGGGCTTGCTCTTCGCAGACGTGCTGGCGGCCGGGAGCGACGAGGTTGCGCTGACGTATCGCATCGTCTTCTTAGGGTGCATCCTCAACGCAGCTGGTGCGCCGACGATGTACGCGATGCAGGCGACATCCATAGCGGTCTGGAACGTTCTTCGTGCCGTTCAGCCGCTTCTGTACCTTATTGTCATCGTGGTCCTCTTCGCGACCGAGCGTCTCACTCTCATCACGGCGGCGGTCGCGGTGCTGGTCAGCGTGGGAGCGCAGCTTCTTACCGCGACCGTCGTGGGCGGACGGTACGGTTTGCGCCGCCACGCGGTAACCAAGTCTGCGGTGAACGATCTCTCACGGTACGGAGCCGCCTACTCGTCATATGCTGTGCCGGCCACACTCGCTGTCCAATACGACCGGGTCCTTCTGTCATGGTCGGTCGGGGCTCAACAGCTGGGGCAGTACGCGGTAGCGATCACCGTCGCTCAACTCAGCAAGCCATTTGCGACCGCTATTGCGAGCGTCGTGTTTCCTCGGTTCTCGAGTTTCTCCGGCACTGAGCGCGCGCGTGTGTCGACAGAGAACCGCACCATCTGGGTGACGGTGGCCGCGACTGGCGCGGCGCTCGCGCTTGTGGGCATCCTGGGAGCTCCGTTGGTCCCGCTCGTTTTCGGGCCTGACTTCGCGGAGGCAGTGCCCCTCATCTGGCTGCTGCTACCCGCGATGCTGGTCCGTGGAGTGAACGATGTGATCGCCATGGTCCTGAGAGGTCGGGGGCTGCCCGCTCGAGCAGCTGTTGCCCAGCTTGCCGTGCTCGTAGCCGGAGCGATCGGGCTGGCGGCGTTCGTCGGCGTGTGGGGTATCGGTGCCGCCCCCGTCGTGCTGGCGATCGCGGAGCTCATTGGTCTCGCGGTCTCCTCATCGCTGCTGTGGCGGGTACGCCGACGCGCGGCGCAACTCGAGGAGAAGACATCGTGAAGGTGCTGATCGTGAGCACCGACTACGGCCCGGGCCGTAGCGGAGGGGTCGCGACAGTGGTGCGATTCCTGACCGATGCTCTGAAGCATCGGGACGTCCACGTGGAGGTCGCATCGCTGCAGATGTCCCGAGCAGCGGCGGAGAGTCGACGCCTGCTTGCTCCGCGTACATGGGCAAGGGGCCCGATCTCCACCCGAGCCGACGAGGAGGGCCTTGTCGTGCACCTCGTCGGAGCACCGCTCGCCGAGATCGAGTTCAGCCGCTTCCTTCCGAGGGCCCCGCTCGACGCCCTGATGAATGCCGCTGATCGTGTCGTCATCGTCGCAGGGACCCCCGCAGCGGCGCTCGCGGCCGCACGCACCGTCACACCAGCCGTCTTGCAGGTGGCGACGCTGGGCTGGTGGGAGCGGCGTGCTCAGGTCAATGAAGCGCGCGGAATCATGAAGCTCTATCGAATGCTGATGCGAGCAGCCTTGGCGGTCGCGGACCAGCGGGGGATCCGAGTAGCGGATACGGTGCTCGTCGAGAACCAGCGGATGCTGGCGTGGGCGGCGCGACGAGCGCGGCGACGAGTGCTCCTCGCGCCCCCGGGGGTCGACACCGAGCGCTTTGTGCCGGGAGCGCGGGACGAGGATGATCCTTACTTCGTCTATGTGGGCCGAATGGGGGATCCGCGGAAGAACATGGGTGGCCTCCTTCGCGCCTATGCGCAGTATCGACAGTTGAGCGCCGCACCGTCTCGTCTCGTCCTGGCGGGCCTCACTCGGCCTCTCCCGCACGACGCCGCCCTGATCGCTCAGCTGGGGCTGACGGGCAGCGTCGAGGTCAGAAGTCCCGTAGGGGAGGAAGAACTCGTGATGCTCTTACAAGGGGCATCGGCTTTCGTGTCGGCATCGACGGAGGAGGGGCTAGGGCTGACCTTCATCGAAGCGCTCTCCTGCGGAACCCCGGTGGTCACCACGGACACCGACGGAGCCATGATGGTCATACGAGATGGCATCGATGGACGAATCGTTGGAGGCGGCGAAGCTGTCGTGTGCGACCTCGCCAAAGCAATGCTCGAGTGGGAGCGGCCGACTCGTCGTGTGAGGGACACCTGCCGCCAGCGAGCGGTGGAAGTCTTCTCGGTAGAAGCTACGGCGGGCATCTACGTGCGTGAGATCCTTGCAGTCTCGGCGAGAAGGGCATCCGAGTGAGACATGGTCCGGCGGTGATGCAACAGTCGTCGCGTGCGCCCGATGCTCTGCAGTCGGCCGCTCGGCCCTCGCCTCAGCGAGTCGCCGTCGCAGCGCTACTGGTTGCGAGCGCGGCGGCCCTGACGATCGCTTCTGCGTCTGCGGCCGAGACGCCCGGCCGCGTCGTCTTAGCTGCGCTGGCTTCGGGGACGTTCATGGCAGCAGTCGTCGCCGCCATCTCGGGCGGCACGAGTCCGAGATCTCTTTTCGATCTGCGGCTGGGGTCGTGGGTCGCAAGTTACGCCGTCGTTGCCTATGGCATATCAGCGGTGACGATCCTCTTGCCTCAATCAGGGTCGGTGCGATCAGTGCCCGCAGCGCTGGTGCCGACTGCCCTCGGCCTGCTCTGCATTGCTTTCGCTGCATTCGCCGTCGGCTATGCGGCAGGGGGCATGCGGCCGCTCGTCGCCCCCGTCGCTGCGCTTCTGCGCATGGTCGGCTCTTCGCGATCGCAGGCGCTTCGGTCTCCCGCAGCGCTGTGCGGAGTCTTCGGTCTCGGTGTGGTGGCGGATCTCTTGACCGCGCTGCTCGCAGGAAGGTTCGGCTATCTCGGAAACGCGACGCTTGCCACGGCTGACACGGCGCAGTGGTTCGCGCAGCCGCTGGTGATCGCCTCTGCGATGAAGACTCTCGCGATATTCGGATTGGCGATCCACGCGTTCTCTAGACGGCCGAGAGGACAGGCTGTCCTGTGGTCTGTGGTGTCGATCGCGGTCGTCATGGGGCTTATATCCGGTTTGAAGGAGAGCTTCGTCACAGTCGTTCTCGCGGTAGCGATCGGATACATCGTCGCAGGCCGCAAGCTCAGCCTCTCGTGGCTCGGTGCTGCGCTGGCGGCATTCGTCCTGGTCGTCACGCCCTTCGTCACGGAGCTTCGGACTGATGTGCGACAAGGCACACAGACCGTGAGCCTGAGCGACTCCGTCCAGCACGGATGGTCGCAGCTGTTCTCATCGGACGGCTATGTGGCGAATTCGGATCCTCTGGTGAACATCGTCCAAGTCGCGGCACGCGTGAGGGCCGTCGATAACCTTGCCTTGATCATCGAGAAGACCCCAGATCAAGTCGCATATCGCTCCGCTGGTGAGTTGATCTCGGCGCCGGTGGTCGGGTTAATACCGCGCTCGATCTGGCCCGACAAGCCCGTGCGCTTGACCGGGTACGATTTCTACAAGACTTACTACGGAGGCGAGGGGCAGTCGTCGAGCGCGGTCACCTTGCAGGGGTCGCTTTACATGTACGGCGGGCCGATGGTGGTCGTCCTGGGTATGGCGGTGGTGGGGACGTTCCTGCGCGCGCTGGACGACGGCCTACAGGCGCGGCGAAATCGGCACGGCGCCCTTGTCGTCGCCGTCCTGGCGCTGATCGTCACGAAGCAGGAGCTCGACGTCGCGAGCTTCTTGGCCGGAGTGCCCGTTCTCGCACTGACCTGTGTCGCCGGGCTTCTGCTGCTCTTCAAGCCGTCTTCGCGAGCGTCCAATGAGTGAGCACGTTCGTCGTCCTGCACGGCAGGAGCCGCGACGATGAGTCAGGGGATCAAGGTCGCCGTCCTGACCGCGCTGTTCCCGCCCGCGTATCGAGGTGGTGGTCCCATACGTTCCGCTGAGGCGATGGTGGCTGCGGCGCCCGTGAAGTATCGGCCTGTCGTGCTGACGGGCGATCGTGACCTGGGTTCGTCTGAGCCACTGCCGGTGGAGACAAATCGCTGGACGGACCACGACGGCTTTCCCGTCTACTACGTCAACACCCGATCAATCGGTGCGTTGGTGCGCGCTTTCCGGTCGGTGAGGCGGGAGAGGCCCGAGATCCTCCACTTCAACAGCTTCTTCGACCCGCGCCTCACCATCGTCCCGATCATGATGTGGCGATTGGGCTTCTGGGGACGACCGACGCTGCTGCTTGCGCCTCGCGGCGAGTTCGGGCGTGGTGCGATCCAGCGCCGTGCTGTGAAGAAGCGCCTCTATATGGCGCTCTTCCGGCTGCTCCGGATCGACCGGGCTGTCACCTGGCACTCGACGGCCGATCATGAGACGGAGGACATCAGGCGCGAGTGGGGAGCTGATGCGCGGATAGTGCTCCGCGAGAATCACACCCTTCTACCCAGAGAGCCTCTGGCGCCAGCCGTCCCGTCTGGGGACGTCGTGAGGCTCACGTTCGTGGGCCGAATCGTCGAACACAAAGGCCTTGCAGTCGCGATCGAGGCGGCATCCGATTCGGGCCCCCTCATCTTGGACGTGTACGGCGCGACTGAGGACAAGCAGTACGCAGACCACTGCGAGTCGCTTGCGAAGTCCGTGGCCGAGAACGTCACGGTGACGTTCAAGGGGTTGGTGGACGCGGGTGAGGTCAGGCAGGTGCTCTCCGGATACGACGGGCTGCTGATGCCGACGGCCGGAGAGAACTTCGGCCACGTGATCGCAGAGGCCTTGTCGGCGTCTTGCCCAGTGGTGGTCACGCCATACACGCCATGGACGGAGACGCTCGAGTCTGCGGGCATCATCGTGCCCGACCGGGATCCGTCGAGCTGGACGGCGGCGATCAAACGACTCAGCGCGATGTCCCCGGCGCAGCGCTCCGCATTGCGGCAGAACGCGGCGGATGCCTACCGCATGTGGCGGGCTCGTGAGAGCGCACCGCACGTCTGGGACATGGTCGCGCGCTGAATTCGGGAACGCACAGCGCGGGCGGTCGTCACAGCGTGCCGTCCGTCACATGGCCGAGACTGTTGCGAGTGTCCAGCACGGGTGTGTCGGTGTCGCGTAGGAGTTCAAGATCGAACTCATCGTGATCGGTGACGATGACGATGAGATCGGCGTCCCGCACCTCGTCGGAATCGAGCACGACGCGCCGGGCACCGGCCGGCCACCGATGATCCTCCACCAGCGGGTCAGCAGCGGAGACCGAGGCGCCGTAGCCTGACAGGAGCTCGATGATGCGCAATGCGGGCGCCTCCCGGCTGTCACCGGAGTTCTTCTTGTATGCGACGCCGACCACCAGAATGCGTGATCCGTTGAGCGACTTCCGGGATCGGTTGAGAAGCTCGATCGCCCTCTGCACGACATAGTCCGGCATATGCTCGTTCACCTCGTTAGCGAGGTCGACGAAGCGGAAGCTCTGCCCGAGGCTGCGACGAACCTGCCAGGAAAGGTAGCTCGGGTCCACGGGAAGACAGTGCCCGCCCACGCCAGGGCCCGGAGTGAACTTCATGAACCCGAACGGCTTCGTCGCGGCGGCGTCGATCGCCTCCCAGACATTCACGCCCAGCTGGTGGGCGAAGATGGCCAGTTCATTGACCAACGCGATGTTGACGTGCCGGAAGGTGTTCTCCAGCAGCTTCGTCAGCTCTGCTTCCTTCGTGGTGGAGACGGGCACGGTCACGTCCACGAGCGACGAGTAGAACGCCTGCACGCGCTCTAACGACTGCGTGTCGATGCCAGAGACGACCTTCGGCGTGTTCACGAAGGTGTACGTCTGGTTGCCAGGATCAATCCGTTCAGGGCTGTAGCCGACGAAGAAGTCCACGCCGGCCTTCAGCCCAGAGCCGCTCTCGAGGATCGGCACGAGCAGTTCTTGTGTCGTGCCGGGGTATGTCGTGGACTCGAGGACCACGGTGGCTCCGGGCGTGAGCTGGCCGGCGAGAGAAGCACCGGCGCTTTCGATGAACGACAGGTCCGGGAGCGTCTCACGCAGGGGAGTCGGCACGGTTATCACCGCGACGTGGAAAGCATGCGCCCGCGCGTAGTCGTCGGTCGCCACGTAGCGGCCAGAATCGAGCGCCGATCGCACCGCCTCCGACGAGATGTCCTCTACATACGAGCTTCCCTGCGTCAATGCATCCACACGCGACTGGTCCAGATCGATGCCGACCACGTTGTATCCGGCCTCGACCGCCCGCATGGCCAGCGGCAGGCCGACGTAGCCCTGACCGACGACGGCTACGAGTTCAGGCGCTGTGCTCATTTTCGGCTCAGTTCTCTTCGGCGGGCCGTGCGCACGTGGTTGTGAGGCGCGGTTCACGGACAGTGTGGCATGACGTGGCGTCATGGGAGTGGCGACGATCTCAGTCGCTGCTCGCCGCCTGGGACGAGACTCGCGGCGCCGACCCGCCTTCTCCCCTCACGCCAGCGCGGTGCCCACGAGCGCGAGCAGCGCCGCGCTCAGGTTGAAGACCAGGTGGGTCAGCACGGCCCCCCAGATGCGTCCGGTCAGGATCACGAGCGTGCCGAGGGCCGCGCCCACCAGTGTCCAGGTGACGGGCTGCTCCCAGGAGGTCATGCCGCCCGTGATCGCGTGCATCGCGACGAACGCGGCGGTCGAGGCGACGATCGCGAGCAGGGCACCGTCCAGGCCTCGGCGGGCTATGCGATAGACGGCGACGAGCACTACGCCGTGGAAGAGGAACTCCTCGATGACGGGCGACAGCAGCACCGGGCCCGCGACCGCCGTGAGCCAGAGCACGCCGGTCGACGCCCCGTCGCCGAGAGCGTACGAGGGGAACGTCCCGCCGCCGGCGGCGAGGTCGAGCCAGCCCTGCACCGTCCGCAAGGCGATGCCGAGGACGAGGGCGTAGACGACGTCCATGGTCCGGAACGCCAGGAGGCCCCGCGGCCGGCCCCGGCGGAAGGCGAGCGCGGTCGGCACCGCCATCCCGATCCAGAGCGCGGCGCCGGCCAGCACCGTCCCCGCCGCGCCCGGGACGGTCGTCCGCAGCAGCACCGACGCGATCACCGCCGCGCCCAGGCACAGCGCCGTCCAGCCGAGCAGCTCGGTGTCCCAGCGGCGGGCGGTGCGGCTGCCGTCGAGCCACGTGCGCGTGCTCTCGCGCACACGCTCCCGGCGCGGTGCGCTCGCCGCGGCCGCCGGCTCGGCCGCCACGGCGCCGTCGAGCAGGGCGCGGCGCGTGAGCGGGACAGAGGTGTCGTCGCGCTCGGCGGGGGAGTCGGCTGGCGTGGGCACAAGCCCACGGTAGCCGGGCCATAGGCTGGCGGGGGAGGTGTGGCGATGGTGAGGATCCTCACGGTGTGCACCGGCAACGTGTGCCGCTCGCCGCTGGCCGAGGCCCTGCTGCGGGAGGCGATCGGATCCGGCGCGCAGATCTCCAGCGCCGGCGTGCGCGCACTGGCGGGCGAGGGGATGACACCCGAGACGAGGCGCCTCGCCGGAGAGCACGGTGTGCCGCCCGCTGGGGTCGAGGGGCACGTCGCGCGGCAACTCACCGAGCAGATGCTGCACGAGTCGGACCTGGTACTCGCCATGGCGCGGGAGCACCGGCGGCGCGTCGTCGAGCTCGACCCCGGCCGCCTCCGCGTCACCTTCACGGCGCGCGAGCTCGAGCGGCTCGTGCGGGACGTGCCCGACGCCGAGATCGCCGAAGAGCTCGCCGGCGAGCGCGACCCGCGCACGCGCCTTCGGCTCGCGCTCGCCTACATCGCCTCGCTCCGGCACCTCAGCGAGCCTCCGGCCGACCCCGCCGACGACGACGTGCTCGACCCGTACGGCCGGTCGGGGGAGACGTACGAGGAGTCGGCCGCACAGCTGGTCCCCGCCCTCGAGCAGATCGCCCGGGTGCTGCGAGTCGTGCTCGCCCCCGACGCCCGCTGAGGCCGGCCCGCGCAGCACGGTGCGGGCGCGCCGCAGGCCCATCGAATGGCGCATCGACGGCGCCGTCGATCCGAGAGCGGGTATGCAAGGATTGCGGCAAATCGGAAAGGCGCGCGTGGAGCTCAGCGACTACATCCGCATCCTGCGGAAGAACTGGATCGTCATCGCGATCATCGTCCTCGTCGGCATCGGAGCCGCGGCGGTGTACTCCTTGACGCGCACCCCGCTGTACCAGTCGAGCAGCGAGATCATCGTGTCCACCCAGTCGGGCAGCACCAGCACCGAGCTCACCCAGGGCAACACCTACACGCAGGCCCGCGTGAACTCGTGGGTGCAGCTGGCGTCCTCGCCGAAGGTGCTCGACCCGGTGATCGCCGATCTCGGCCTGGACACCATCGCCTCCGAGCTCGCCAAGCGCGTCGCGGTCTCCAGCCCGCTCAACACCACGGTCGTGCAGACCACCGTCACCGACTCCGACCCGGCGCGCGCCGCCGACATCGCCAACGCCGTCGCCACCAGCCTCGCGTCGGCGATCGACGAGGTCGAGACCCTGCCCGACGCGCCGAGCCCCGTCAAGGTCACCCCCATCAGCACCGCGCTGCCCGCCGCGACCGCCAGCAGCCCCAACGTGCCGCTCAACCTCGCGCTGGGCGCCCTGGTGGGCCTCGCGCTCGGCGTCGCCTTCGCCGTGCTGCGCACCGTGCTCGACACCCGCATCCGCACGTCGCGTGACGTCATCGCGCTGACCGACCGGCCGATCATCGGCGCGATCCCGTTCGACGCCAAGGCCGACGAGCGCCCGCTCATCGTGCAGGCGGACCCCCTGAACCCCCGCAGCGAGGCGTTCCGTGCGCTGCGCACCAACCTCCAGTTCCTCGACCTCGAGGGCGGCCACAGCTTCGTCATCACCTCGAGCATCCCCGGCGAGGGCAAGTCGACGACGGCGGTGAACCTCGCCCTCGCCCTCGCCGACTCGGGCAAGCGCGTCGTGCTCATCGACGGCGACCTGCGAAAGCCCAAGGTCGCCGACTACCTCGGCATCGAGGGCGGCGTCGGCCTCACCGACGTGCTGATCGGCCGCGCCGAGCTCACCGACGTGCTGCAGCGCTGGGGGCGCCGCTCGCTGTACATCCTGCCCGCGGGCAAGGTGCCGCCGAACCCCAGCGAGCTGCTCGGCTCGAAGCGCATGCGCGAACTGCTCGAGGTCTTCCACCAGGACGCCGACATCGTGATCCTGGACGCCCCGCCGCTGCTGCCGGTCACCGACGCCGCCCTGCTGGCCAAGAGCACGAGCGGAGCGATCGTCGTCGCCGCGGCCGGCAGCACCCACCGCGGCCAGCTGGCCGGCGCGCTCGACGCGCTCGAGACCGTCAGCGCCCGCGTCGCCGGCATCGTGCTGTCGCGGGTGCCGACGCGAGGCCCGGACGCGTACGACTACGGCTACGGATACGGCTACGGGTACGGCTACGGCGCCGAGGAGGCGCAGGCCGCGCCCGCTGCCCGGCGCAGCACGGCGGCCGAGGCGCCCGCCGAGCCCGTGCGGCGACGGTCGAACGCGATCCCGCCGCCCCGAGACCCGTCCGTCTGACACGGCCGTGAGAAGTCCCCTGGTCGCGCGCAGGTGGACGGGCATCGTCCTCGTCGCGGTGCTCGCCGCCGTGGTGGGCGTGCTCGCGGTGCTGGCGCTCCAGCGGGGCTCCGGCGACGCGCCCGCCGCCGGGCCTGCCGGCACGGCCTCGCCGCCGGCCACCTCGGCCGACACGACGCCCTCCCCGACGCCGACGCGTGTCGACGTCCCCGAGCCCGTGGCACGCGACGCCGAGCGCCTGCTCGCCGCGGCCGACGGCGTCCTGTGGCGCGGCACCGCCGGCTCGTGCGCCGACGGTGTCACCCCCGTGCTCGAGCGCTCGGACGACGACGGAGCCGCCTGGACCGACGTCACGCCCGCCTACCGCGGCATCACCCAGCTGATCGCGCTCGACGGGTTCGCGCAGGACCAGGCGCAGCTGATCGCCACCGTGCTCGACGACGCCTCGGACGCCGACGCCTGCGACCCGCGCGCCATGCGCACCTTCAGCGACGGCGCCTTCTGGAGCGACTACGACGACGTGCTGGCGGCGGCGAGCTACCCCGCCCCCGGCGCCGCGGCCGTGACGACGCCGAGCGGAGACGTCGACGCGCCGTGCCCCGAGCCGCGCAGCGTGCGCAGCGACGACGGGCGGCTGGCGCTGGTGTGCGACGGCCGGGCGCTGCGCGGCGACAGCGCCGACTGGTCCGACGCGGGCGTGCCCGCCGCGCTCGCCGTGGCGCCCGCGGGCGACGCCCTGTACGTCGCCCACGTCGCCGCCGACTGCGCCGGCGTGCAGGTCTCGGTGGTCTCCGGCGCGGGCGACGTCACGGCCGTGGCGTGCGACGAGGAGGCCGACCCGGCATCCGCCGTCGCTCTCGATGCCGATGCGGACGGCGTGTGGACGTGGGCGGGCGACGAGGTGCGGCGATTCGAGAACGCCGCGCAGTGACGCCGCGCAGTGATGCCGCGCAGGGATGCCGCGTGGCGCGGCAGGGTGCGGCGGAAAGGGCGCCGCGCCGTCCTCGCGGATGTGCGAGGATGACGCAGCGTCGCATGTGAGAAGGAGAGCCGGATGTCGCGGATGATCGCCGTCGGCCGGTGGACCCGATACGTGCTGCTCGTCGCCGTCGCGGCGACCGCCCTGGTGCTGATCGTCACGGCCGTCGTGCGCGGCGCCGCCGGCTCCGACGCGGCGCCCGTGCCCGAGCAGACGGCCGAGCCGGTGGCGATGACGACCCCCGAGCCGGCGACGCCGCAGACCGACCCGGAGGCGCGCTTCCTCGCCCTCGACGGCGGCGGCGTCCTGTGGCGCGGAGTCGCCGGCTCGTGCGCCGAGGGCATCCTGCCGACGCTGGAGCGCACGGCCGACGCGATCGCCTGGAGCTCCGCGACGCCCGACGACGCCGCCGAGCTGCTGGCGCTGGTCCCCGGCGGAGCGCGCGACCAGGCGCTCGTGGCGATCGCGCTCGACGACGGATCGTGCACCCCGGCCGGCCGCGCGACCACGGCCGACGGCCAGGGGTGGGAGGACGCGGGTGCGCCCTACCCGGTCCACGCCGAGCTGCCGGACGGCGGTCTCGTGGCGACCGAGGACGGCTACGTGGCCCTCGCGGACGCGGACTGCGAGGGCGTGTCGTTCATGGCCGCCGACGGGTCGTGGGTCGCCTGCGAGCCGTCGCTCGACGCGGATGCGCCGCTCGCGATCGACTACGCGGACGGACGGCTCTACGTCTGGAGCGGGGACGTGCTGACCTCGCTCGAGGTGGTCGCGGCGGGCTGAGCCGCGAGCGGCGGAGGCGGCGCGTGGCGCGTGGCGGCGCCCATCGCGGTGCCGGAGTCTCGTCCACATCCCGCCCGGCGGCCGAGTTGTCCACGGGCTCGCGGATTCCGACCCTGAACAGGGGATATCCGCGGCGCCATGTCGGTGGCCACGACGAGGATCGACCCATGGACTTCCTCTCCGACCTCGAGCAGCGCATCGCCGCCGTCAGCGCCTTCGCCGCGCTCGACGTCGCCGCGGCGGCGCGCCGGTCGGACGACGACATCGTGCGCCTCATCGAGGCCGGATCGGCGCTGGTGCGAGTGGGGGAGCGACTGCGCGCGGTCGCCGCGGGGGTCGCGGCGACCCGGTCGGTGCGCGAGAGCGGGCACGCCGGTCTCGCGCAGGCGCGGGGGCACCGTGACGCCGTCTCGCTGGTGCAGCAGCTGTCAGGCTCCACGAGGTCTGACGCCGCCAAGCAGGTGCGACTCGGCGAGTCGCTGCTGGAGGCCTCGATGGAGATCGGCCGTGTCGAGGCGGGGCCCGGCGCGATGGAGGAGTCGCCGAGAGGCCTGCCCTGGCATGCGGTCGTGGACGCCGCCGTGCTCGCCGGCGGCGTCACGGTCGCGCAGGCCGATGCGATCCTGCGCGGGCTGGGAGACCCGCCGGCTGACCCGGGCGACGTCGCACCCGGCAGGCAGGCCGTCGAGGCATGGGGCATCGCCGCACAGCAGCTCTTGGACGAGGTGCCGGTTCGCACGGTGGAGGAGCTCGCGGCGGCGGGGCGGCAGATCCGCGATCGGCTCGACGCGGAGGGCGCGGAGGCGCGCTACCTCGCGCGGCACGAGGCGCGGTCGTTCCGGATGTGGACGGATGCCGACGGCATCCACCACGCGAAGCTCCGGTTCGACGACCACGGTGCCGCGTGGGTGCGGTCGATGCTCGACTCCGCCCTGCGGCCGCGGCGCGGCGGCCCGAGGTTCGTCGACCCGGAGGAGGCGGCGACCGCAGGCGACCTGATCGCCGACCCGCGCTCGAACGATCAGCTCGCCTACGACCTGATCATCGACGTGCTGCGGGCGGGGCGCTCGCCGACGCATCGAAGGTCTTCGGCGCGCGGCAGCCCGGCGTGCGCGTGGTCGTCATGAAGGATGCGCTCGACGAGGGCGTCGGCCACCTCGAGGACGGCGGCGACACGCTGCCCGCCGCCGCGGTCGCCCAGGCGGTGTGCGGCGTCGGCACCGTGGACGTGACGGTCGACTCGTGCGGCAACCCGCTCGACGTCGGGCGGGAGCACCGCCTCTTCACGCCCCGGCAGCGCATCGCCCTCGCCGTGCGCGACGGGGGATGCGTGTGGCCGAGGTGCACGATGCCCGCGTCATACGGCGAGGCGCACCATATCGACGAGTGGGCGGCCCACGGAGGCCGCACGGATGTCGACCGGGGCGTGCTGCTCTGCCGCTATCACCACATGAGCCTGCATCACCGCGGCTACCGCATCCGGCGCGACGGCACCGGACCGCTGATGCTGCACCCGCCCGAGGGCCCGCCCGTCGAGCTGCGGTCGCGGTCGCCCCTGCGATGGCGGTGGGAGCCGCCGCCCGACCGCGTCCGCCTGCACGGGTTCGCGCCCGGGCGTGTCGTACGATAGGATCTTCCTTTGGTGCCCACTGCGGGCACAGCGAACGTGAGCCCTCCACCGGCTGGTTTGCCCGGCATCGCCGGGAGAACCGCCCCGGAGTGGGATTCACGAACGACTCCGTTCGAAAAGAAAGCAGCACTACTGTGACGCGCACTTACACCCCGAAGGCCGGTGAGGCCCAGCGCGAGTGGCTCGTGATCGACGCCACCGACGTCGTCCTCGGACGCCTCGCCTCGCACGCCGCCGCGCTCCTGCGTGGCAAGCACAAGGCCACCTTCGCCCCCCACATGGACATGGGCGACTTCGTCATCATCGTGAACGCCGACAAGGTCGCGCTCACGGGCCAGAAGCTCGAGCAGAAGAAGGCCTACCGTCACTCGGGCTACCCGGGCGGCCTCAAGGCCGTCTCGTACTCCGAGCTGCTCGAGAAGAACCCCGTCCGCGCCGTCGAGAAGGCCATCCGCGGCATGCTCCCCAAGAACTCGCTGGGTCGCCAGCAGCTCTCGAAGCTGAAGGTGTACGTCGGTGCCGAGCACCCGCACGCCGCGCAGCAGCCCAAGACCTTCACCCTCGACCAGGTCGCCCAGTAAGCGCCGGCATCCAAGGATTCAACGTGACTGACATCGACACTCAGAACTACTCGACCGAGACGCCGGCCTCCGAGGAGACCTCGGCGCCCCGTGCCGTCCTCAACGTCTCCGGCGCCGCCGTGGGCCGTCGCAAGCAGGCCATCGCCCGCGTGCGCGTCGTCCCCGGCTCGGGCACGATCACGGTCAACGGCCGCACCCTCGAGGACTACTTCCCGAACAAGCTGCACCAGCAGCTGATCAACGACCCGTTCACCGTGCTGAGCCTCGGTGGCGCGTACGACGTGGTCGCCCGCATCTCGGGCGGCGGCCCCTCGGGCCAGGCCGGCGCGCTGCGCCTCGCCATCGCCCGTGCGCTGAACGAGATCGACCGTGAGAACAACCGCCCGACCCTCAAGAAGGCCGGCTTCCTCACGCGCGACGCCCGCGTCATCGAGCGCAAGAAGGCCGGTCTCAAGAAGGCCCGCAAGGCGTCGCAGTTCTCGAAGCGCTAAGGCGCTCGAGGCACATCCCCGATGCCGCTTTTCGGCACGGACGGCGTACGAGGACTCGCCAACGGCATCCTCACCGCCGACCTGGCACTGTCCCTGGCCCAGGCGACCGCGGTCGTCCTGGGCCAGGGCCGTTCGGCCGAGGCCCGACGCGCTGAAGGGCGCCGGGCCGCGGTCGTCATCGGTCGCGACCCGCGCATCTCGGGCGAGTTCCTGAGCGCCGCGGTCGCCGCCGGCCTCGCGGCCTCCGGGATCGACGTCTACGACGCGGGCGTCATCCCCACCCCCGGGCTCGCCTTCCTCGTCGCCGACCGCGACGCCGACTTCGGCGTGATGGTCTCGGCGTCGCACAACCCCGCGCCCGACAACGGCATCAAGATCTTCGCGCGGGGCGGCGTGAAGCTGCCCGACATCGTCGAGCAGCGCATCGAGCAGTCCATGAGCGGCGCCAAGCTGCTGCCCACGGGCGGCGACGTCGGCCGCATCCGCCGCTTCGCCGACGCCGAGGACCGCTACGTGCTGCACCTGCTGCAGTCGCTGCCGCACCGCCTCGACGGCATGCACGTCGTGCTCGACTGCGCCCACGGCGCGGCCGCAGGCGTCTCGCCCGAGACGTTCCGCGACGCGGGCGCCCGGGTCACGGTCATCGGCGCCGAGCCCGACGGCGTCAACATCAACGACGGCGTCGGATCGACCCACCTCGACCAGCTCACCGCAGCGGTGCTGCGCACGGGAGCCGACGTCGGGATCGCCCACGACGGCGACGCCGACCGCTGCCTCGCCGTCGACGCGCAGGGGCGCGTCATCGACGGCGACCAGATCATGGCGATCCTCGCCGCCTCCATGCACGAGCGCGGCGTGCTCCGCAACGACACGCTCGTGACCACCGTCATGAGCAACCTCGGCCTGCACATGGCGATGCGCGAGCGCGGCATCCACGTCGTCCAGACGGCGGTGGGCGACAGGTACGTCGTCGAGGCCATGAACGAGGGCGGACACTCGCTCGGCGGCGAGCAGTCGGGCCACGTCATCATGAGCGACTTCGCCACCACGGGCGACGGCCTGCTCACCGGGCTGCACCTCGTCGCCGAGATGGCGCGGACCGGCAAGACCCTCGCCGAGCTCGCCTCGATCATGACCGTCTACCCGCAGGTGATGGTCAACGTGCGAGACGTCGACCGCTCCCGCGTGTCCGACGAGGGCGTCCAGCAGGCCGTGCGCGAGGTCGAGGCCGAGCTCGGCGACACCGGTCGCGTGCTGCTGCGCGCGTCGGGCACCGAGCAGCTGGTGCGCGTGATGGTGGAAGCGGCCGACGAGGACTCCGCCGAGCGCTACGCCGCTCGCCTCGCGGACGTCGTTCGCGAGCGCCTGGGCCTCTAGCGGGCGCGCGCTCAGCGGGACGCGCGCGCCCCGTCGGCGTCCTCCGACCAGGCCAGGAGACGCTCCTGCACGAGCTCCAGCACGCGCCGCTGAGCCGGGTTCATGTGCTCGACGGCGAGGGCCGTCAGCGCGTCGGTGCTCAGTGCGTCGCTCGGGATGTCCGGCACCTCCGGGAAGCTGCTGCCGTGGGCGGCGAGGAACTCCTGGGTCACCGACGCCGCCCGGTCGACGAGCGGCGCGATCCGCTGCTCGGTCGCATCGGGCGGCAGCTGCTGGATCGCCGTGTTGACGTGCAGCAGCTCCTCCGGCGCGTCGTTCAGCGCGTCGACCATGGCGCGGGTGTCCTCGGCGGGCATCAGATGGGTCAGCAGGATCGCGATGTTGCGCGACGCGGGATCGTCGCCGAGCGCCTCCATCGCGAGCAGGGCGTCGGACGACAGGTCGGGCGACGCCCCCAGCTCGATGAGCTCGTCGACCTCCGCGCGCACGCGCTCGAGGCCGGCGATCCTCGTGTCGAGCTCGTCTCGGAGCCCGCGCAGCGACTCGGCGCCGTCCTGCTCCGACTCGAGCATGCGCGCCACGTCGTCGAGCCCGAAGCCCAGCGCGCTGAGGCGGTGGATGCGCAGCGCGAGCACCAGGTGCCGGGCCGTGTACTGCTTGTAGCCGTTGGTGCGCCGCTCGGGCTGCGGCAGCAGGCCGACGTCGTGCCAGTGCCGGATCGATCGCAGGGTCACGCCCGCGAGGTCCGCGAGCTGCCGGGTGCTCCAGGCCACGATCAGTCCTCCTTGCGTTCTCGTCGACGACGCCGCGGCGACAGGTCCATCATGTCCGGGGATCCGCGTCCAGGGATCGGAAGGCGGGCGCGATGAGCGCCACGACCGCGGTGACCACGATCACTCCCGCGACTCCGATCCCCGCCGCGAGCAGGCCGAACCCGGAGGCGACGGCGGCGATGGGCGCCGCCGTGAGGGCGGGCGCCGCCAGCATCAGCGCGTTCTGCGCGCCGAGCACCCTCCCGCGCATCGCGTCCGGGGTGGCCTCGATGGTCGCCACCCCCAGTGCCGCCGACATCGGGCCGTTGGTGAGGCCGACGAGCACCGCCGCGGCGAGCACCAGCCACGGGGCGGCGAGGGCGCCGATCGCGCTGAAGCCGACCACCAGGCCGACCATGCCGATCACGAACCAGGTGCGCCGCGAGACCTTGCCGACCGTCGCCGCGTAGACGCCGGCGCTCAGCAGGCCGCCGACCGCGATGCCCGTCGCCGCGAAGCCGCTGAACTGCGGCAGCTCCTCGGCGGTGAAGTACGCGGGCAGGATCGTCGCCTGCAACGCCGCGATCACCGCGACGAGCACCGCCGACAGCAGGCTCGCACCCCGCACCAGCCGATGCCCCAGCAGGAACCGCCAGCCGGAGACCAGCTCGACCAGCACTCCGCGGACGCCGCCGCGTGGCGCCACCTCGTCGCCCCGCGCCACGTCCCCTGCCCGGGGGGACAGCGCGAGCGAGGCCAGGGCGGCGGCCAGGCTCATGCCCGCGGTGATGAGCAGCGCCGTCGACGTGACCCCGAACGCCCACACCAGCAGGCCGCCGATGCCGGGGCCGATCAGCATCAGCGCGCCCGCCAGCGCCTCCCGGACGCCCACCAGCCGGTCGAGCGCGCCCACCCGCCCGCCGGCGAGCTGCACGAGCCGCGGCAGCATCGTCTCGCGCGCCGTCATCCCCGGCATGTCGCCCAGCGAGCCGATCACGCCGAGCACGATGAACCAGGTCAGGTTCAGGCCCCACAGCGCGTCGACCAGCGGCACTGCGGCGACCGAGAGCGCTGACAGCACGTCGCTGACGATCGCCACCGTCCGCCGGTTCACGCGGTCGACCACGACCCCCGCCAGCACGCCCACCACGGCCGCGACCGCCGCGGTCACCGACGCCAGCACGCCGGCGGCGAGGATGTCGCCGGTCTTGGCGAGCACCAGCAGCGGGAACAGCACCGACGCGACGCCGTTGCCGAGCAGCGACAGGCTGTACGACCCCAGATAAACCCATGTGTTCGGACCCATGGCCCCATCACAGACCGTGCCGTCGCGGCATGGTCAAGTCGGGGCGAGCGGCCACGGACGAGGCCGCCCGCCCCGCGCCCGCCTCAGTCGCGGTCGAGAGCGGCGTACGAGCGCCGCAGGCGGGCGAGGGCCCGGTGATAGCGGGTGCGCGCAGCGCCCGGGCGGATGCCGAGCACGCGCCCGGCGTCGGCGACGGAGAGCTCCTCCCAGATCACGAGCCGGATCAGCTCCTGGTCTCGTTCGGGCAGGAGCGCGAGCGCCTCTGCGGCGACGAACGCCTCGTCGGGGACGGGCGGGACCGGCGTCGCCGCCGCGGCGCGAAGCGCGCTGTCCGCGGTGGCGCGGCGCACGCGGCCGCGGTGGTGGTTCGCACGCACCCTGCGGGCGATGCCGTACGCCCACGCGCGGCGTTCGTCGTCGGCGTGGGGCAGCCGCGACCGGTGTCGCCAGAGCGCGAGCAGCGTCTCGGACGTGCAGTCGGCGGCATCGTCCGCGGGCGTGACCCGGCGGGTGAAGTAGCGGAGCAGAAGCGGCACGAGGGGAGCGACGGCCGCCTCGAACGCCCGCTCGGCGTCCCGTTCCCGCGACGCGCTGTCGGCAGAGGCCGCCGTGAAGGCGGCGGCGCCGGAGGGGATCTCGCCGGTCATGGCGCCGTCGAGGCTCACCGCTGCGCCTCGCGGGCCTCGTCGTAGATCTCCGCCCCGAGGGCCGACCGGTCGACGCCGTCCCACCCGGGAGCGTTCTCGATCTGCGCGAGGGCCTGCGCCGCCTCCGCGTCCCCGGTGGCGACGCGCCGCGCGAACGCGTGCATGGTGTCGGTGACGCCGCCGCCGTCCGTCGCCACCATCGCCGGCCAGCCGGCCGCCTCGCCCAGCACCTCGGTCGCCCTCGCCCGCGCGGCGGCGTCGCCGGCGTCGTGCGCGGCGATCCAGGCGCCGATCCAGTCGCGGTAGGCCTCCGACTCGAACGTCCGACGGACGAGGGTCTCCTGCGCGAGAGCGTCGTCGTGGGCGAGCGCGTCCACGACGCGCGCGGTGAGCGCCTCGCGGGTGACTCCCGGCGCGAGGGGCAGCCATTCGGGATAGAGCGACGCGACGACGTCCGGGAGATCGTCGGCGCCGAGGTCGAGCCACTCGGTGTCGTCCGACTCGGTGCTGAAGAAGGAGCCGCGGTCGTCCCCCGGGTTCGGGGATCCGAACCATCCCGTGCGGGCGGCGAATCCCGTCGCCACGGCCCCGACGGGCACGCCCACGACGACGAGCGCGGCGAGCGCGGCCGCCCAGAAGACCCGACGGCGGCGCGGCGGGCGGTGGGGACGCGCGCGCCGCACGGCTGCCGTCGCCTCCGCCGTGTCGAGGGCGATCGCCGCCGCGGGATCCGCGGCGCGCAACGCGTCGAGAAGAGGGATGTCGGGTCGTGGCGTCATCGGGTGCTCCATCCTGGGCTGAACACCTCGTTCATGTCCGCGTCCCGGCGAAGCGTTACACCCGCCTCGCCCGGCGGGTCAGCTCCAGCCGAGCTCCTCGATGTAGCGCAGCATGACGCCCTCGCGCAGCGCCCACGGCGAGACCTCGAGCTCCGACACGTTCAGCGCCTTCATGGCCTCGTGCAGCACCACGGCCCCCGCCGTGATCTGCACCGTGCGCTCGGGCGTGATGCCCGGCAGCTCCTTGCGCACCGCGGCGGGGATGCGCGCGAGGCGCGGGATCCACTGCCCGAGGGACTGCCGCGGCAGCACCATCCGCGGCGTGCCCGACCACCCGTTGCGGGGGAAGCCCGCGAGCCTCGCCAGCGAGCGGATCGTCTTCGACGAGCCGACGACGTGATCCGCGCGGGGTGCGCCCTTGAGCGTCGCGGCGATCGGCTCCAGCACCTGCGCGGCGTGCGCCCGCAGTTCGGCGACGGCCTTCTCCCCGGGAGGATCCTCCATCAGGTAGGCGAGCGTCATCCGGCCCGCGCCCAGCGGCACCGACTCGGCGTAGTCGGGCAGGTCCTCGTCGCCCGCGGCGATCTCGAGCGACCCGCCGCCGATGTCGAACAGCAGGATGCGCCCGGCCGACCACCCGAACCAGCGACGGACGGCGAGGAACGTGAAGCGCGCCTCGGTCTCGCCCCCGAGCACCTGCAGGGGCTGGCCCAGCGCCTCCTCGATGCGGGCGATGACCTCGGCGCCGTTGGCCGCCTCGCGCACGGCCGACGTCGCGGTGGGCAGCAGCTCCTCGACCTTCTCCTCGCCGGCGAGGTCGCGGGCGCGGCTGACGGCATCGACGAGGGCGCGGACGCCCTCCTCCGAGATCGCTCCTCCGGGAGTGAGGTACCGCATCAGCCGCAGCACCGTGCGGTGGCTGGACGCGGCGAGCGGCCGCCCACCCGGATGCGCGTCGGCGACGAGCAGGTGCACGGTGTTGGATCCGATGTCGAGCACTCCCAGACGCACGGGAAAAGCGTAGTGGGTGGGTGCGGCTCGGCACACCGCCGCCGGCGCTGTCAGCGACGCCAGTAGGCGCAGAAGTCGATGCGGTCCTTCGGGACGCCCGACTCGAGGAGATGCGCCCGGGCCGCGAGGGTGGCCGACCCCTCGCCCACGATGTAGGCGGCCGACCCGGGGTCGACCGCCGCCGAGCGCAGCGTCTCCAGAGCCGCCGAGCCGACGGCGGCATGGCCGTCGCGCAGTGCCCACTCGACGTCGAAGCCGGGCAGCTCGCGCCGGTCGTCCGCGTCGCCGATCTCGACGATGCAGCGCACGGCACGTCGCGCGCCGGACCCGTCGCCCGCCTCGGCCGCCAGCGAGCGGGCGATCCCCTCGACGCCCGGCAGGCCCGTCTCGTCCGCCACGATGACCAGCGGGCCGTCGTGCTCGGCCCCGCGATGGATCCGCCCCTGGTCGAGCAGGCCCACCCGGTCGCCGGGCCGCGCTCGCAGGCACCAGCGCGCCGCCTCGCCCTCCACGTCGCCGGACTGCCCGGCGTGCAGCACGAAGTCGACGTCGAGCAGCCAGCGCTCCCCGTCGCGTCGCGCGTCGCGGATCGTGTAGTTGCGCACGATCGGACGCGTCTCGTCCGGCATCGCCAGCAGGCGCGAGTACCAGCCGTCGGCGCCGCCGAAGGGCAGCACGAGCTCCCGATCCGCCGCGGCGAAGAACAGCCGGAACCAGTGGTCGTGGCCGAGGTAGTCGAACTCCTGCTCGAAGCCGTCGCCGAGGCTGCCCAGGGTGACGCGGCGGAAGGACGGCGAGACCGTCCGGGCCTCGACCACCTCGAAGGTGCGGACGGAGGCGGATGCGGGCTTGAGGGAGCGCGTTGCGGGGAGTTCCTGGGTCATGAGAGGTCGATTCCCGCGGGTGGGGCGGGCCCGGCCCAGACCGCGCCCCCCCCCGGGGGAAATAGGAAGCGGACGAAC
>NZ_JAIJZW010000007.1:108230-149991 GCF_019753765.1 Microbacterium marinilacus | reverse complement strand
GGTTTGCGTGGTTCATTTGCGGCCGATCCCGGCGGGGGCCCCGGCCCTATCCGCGCCGGCGCACCCGCGAAGGATCAGTCGATCGCGTCCTCGAGGAGCGGGACGAGGTTCTCGATCGCGTACAGCTTCGACGCCGGCGTGCCGAGCGAGAACGACTGCGACACGTTGCCGTCGATCACCACGGCACGCCCGTCCTCGACCGCCGGGATCTGCTGCCAGCCGGCGTCCTCGGTGATCTCGGTGGTCTCGATCCAGATCGGGAAGGCGACGATCAGGTCGGCGTCCAGCAGGTCGAGCTGCTCGGGCGAGATCTTGACGCTCCAGCCGTTCTCACTCGTGTCGGAGAGGTCGGTGATCGTCTCGTTGGGCACGAAGCCCAGGTCCTCGAGGAACAGGCTGCGGGCGTCGTCGAAGTACGCGCCCCAGCCCTCGCTCGTGCGGGTCGCGGCGGTGAAGGTCTTGCCCGCCCACTCGGGGTGCGCCTCGGTCACCTCGGCGAACGCCGCGTCGACCTCGGCGAGCATCTCCTCGGCGCGCTCCGGCTGGCCGAGGGCCGCGCCCACCATGCGCACCTGCTCGTCGGGCCGGGTCTTGTAGCCCTCGCCGCCCTCGGACACGCCGACGGTCGTCGCGATCGAGGACAGGCGCTCGTAGCGCTCCGCGTCGCCGGCGCCGCGCACGTCCAGGATGAGGTCGGGCTCGAGCGCCGCGACCGCCTCGTACGACAGCTCGAGGGTGCCGAGGATCTCGGGGGCCTCGTCGTACAGGCCCTCGGACCACGGGCCGACGCCCTCCCCGCCGAACGCCAGCCAGTCGGCCGCGCCGACGGGCTGCACGTCGAACGCGAGCGCGAGCTCGGCATCGCCCCAGCCGAGCGCGACGACGCGCTCGGGCTTCTCGTCGATCGTGACGTCGCCGAAGTTCGTCGGGATCGTCACGGGGTAGCCCGAGTCGGCGGAACCGGCGCTGGAGTCGGCGGCCGGCTCGTCGGCGGCGGGGGACGAGCACGCGGTGAGCGCCAGGGCGCCGACGACGGCGACGACGGCGAGACCTCGGAGGGAACGCATAGGAGAGGACCTTCTTCGTCTGGGGACGGTTGACGGGTGACACCCGGACGGCGGGATTCGCGATCCCGCGACTGCTGAGGCTAGCCTAACCACATCATGTCCGCCCGCTCCCGACGCCTTCTCGCGCTCGGGGGAGGCATCGCGGCGCTCGCCGCGGTCGTGGTGCTGAGCCTCGCGATCGGCAGCCGCCCGGTCCCGCCCGACGTCGTCCTGGCGGCGCTGACGGGCGGGGACGTCGCGCCGGCCGACCTGCACGCGATCGTCGAGCTGCGCGTGCCGCGCACGGTGGTGGGCGTCGTGACCGGGGCGGCGCTCGGCGTCGCGGGCGCTCTCATCCAGTCGATCACCCGCAACCCGCTGGCGGATCCCGGCATCCTCGGGGTGACCGCGGGGTCGTCCTTCTCGGTCGCGCTCGCCGTGGCGCTGCTCGGCGCCTCCGCGCCGACGCAGTACGCGTGGTTCGCGTTCGGCGGCGCGCTGGTCGCGACCGTGGCGGTCGCCCTGATCGGCGGCGGGGCCGCCCGCATCGACCCTGTCAAGCTCACGCTCGCGGGCGTGGCCTTCTCGGCCGTCCTGACGGGCATCGTCGGCGGCCTGCGGCTCTCCGCGCCACGCACGTTCAACGCGCTGCAGGTCTGGGAGGCGGGCACGCTGCTCGAGCGCGGCTGGGACGTGCTCGTGCCGCTGCTGCCGTTCCTCGCCGTGGGTCTCGCGTTCGCTCTGCTGGTGGGCGGCCCGCTGAACGCGCTCGCGCTCGGCGAGGACGTGGCCCGCTCGCTCGGCGCGAAGGTGGGGCTCACCCGGGCCGGGGCCGTGCTCGCCATCGCGCTGCTCGCCGGCGGCGCGACAGCCGTCGCCGGGCCGATCTCGTTCCTCGGCCTCATGGTGCCGCACCTCGCCCGCGCGCTCGCCGGGCCCGACCAGCGCTGGATCACCGGTCTGACGCTGCTGTACGCGCCGGTGATCCTGCTCGCCTCCGACATCATCGCCCGCGTCGTGCTCTGGCCCGGAGAGGTGCCCGTCGGCATCGTCACCGCCTTCGTGGGGGCGCCCGTGCTGATCGCGCTCGTGCGCCGCCGGCGGGTGATCGCGCTGTGACCGCCGTCGACGCCGCCGTGCAGGACGTGCGCCTCGCGCTGCACTCCCGCCGTCGTCGCTCCGTGCTCACCGCGGCGCTGCTGGGCGCCCTCGCCGGCGCGCTGTCGATCGTGGCGCTCGCGCTGGGCGATCTGGGGCTCACGATCGGCGAGGTGGTCGTGGCGCTGACGGGGCAGGGCGGGTTCGACTCGACCGTCGTGCTCGAGTGGCGGCTGCCGCGCGTGGTCGCCGCGCTGCTGTTCGGCGCGGCGCTGGGAGTCGCCGGCGCGCTGTTCCAGACCATCACGCGAAACCCGCTCGGCTCGCCCGACATCATCGGCTTCGCGACCGGCTCGTACACGGGCGTCATCTTCGCGACCGTCGTCCTCGGCCTGGGCGCCGCGGCCTCGACGACCGGCGCTCTCCTCGGCGGCGCCGCCACCGCCGTCGTCGTGTACCTGCTCGCCTACCGCCGCGGCGTGCAGGGGTTCCGGCTGATCGTGGTCGGCGTCGGCGTGACCGCCATGCTGCACGGCGTCAACATCTGGCTGCTGCTGCGCGCCAAGGCGGAGGTCGCGATGACCGCGGCGATGTGGGGCGCTGGATCCCTCTCGCTGGCGGCGTGGCGAGACGTGCTGCCCGGCGCGATCGCGCTCGCCGTGGCCGCGCCGCTGGTCATCCTCGCCGCTCACACCCTGCGCCAGCTCGAGCTGGGCGACGAGACCGCGGCGTCCCACGGCGTGCGCGTCGAGCCCGCCCGTCTCGGCATCCTCGGCCTCGGTGTCGTGCTGACCGCGCTCGTCACGGCGACCACCGGGCCGATCGCCTTCGTCGCCCTGTCCGCCCCGCAGATCGCGCGGCGCATCGCGGGCTCGGGCGGCATCCCGCTGCTGCACTCCGCCCTCACCGGGGGCTTCCTGCTGCTCGGGGCGGACATGCTCGCGCAGCACGTGCCGGCCAGCCCCGTGCCGGTGGGCGTCGTCACGGTGGTGCTCGGCGGCGTGTATCTCGTGGCGCTGCTCGTCGGCGAGGCCCGCAGGGGACGCTGAACGTGCCGGACGCCGGCGGCCGCGCCGATACGATGGGCCGGATGAGTGCCGCAGCCCCTCCCTCCGCGCCGCTCTCGCTCTACGGCGAGATCGCGCGCGACGACTGGTCGCGCCTCGCGGCCGGGATGGACCAGCCGCTCACCGAGTCGGAGGTCATCAAGCTGCGCGGCATCGGCGACCGGCTCGACCTCACGGAGGTGCGGGAGGTCTACCTGCCGCTGAGCCGCCTGCTCTCGATCTACGCGAAGACCACGCGCCGGCTCGGCAGCGAGGTCAGCGACTTCCTGGGCACCCCGCCCGACCAGGCCGCCGAGCGCACCACGCCGTTCGTGGTGGGCGTCGCCGGCTCGGTCGCCGTCGGGAAGTCGACCATCGCGCGACTGCTGCGCGAGCTGATGAGCCGCTGGGCAGACACCCCGCGCGTGGAGCTCGTCACCACCGACGGCTTCCTGTATCCGAACGCCGAGCTCGAGCGCCGCGGCCTCATGGAGCGCAAGGGCTTCCCCGAGTCGTACGACCGTCGAGGGCTCGTGGAGTTCGTCACGGAGGTGAAGAGCGGCGCCGACGAGGTGCGCGCGCCGTTCTACTCGCACATGAAGTACGACATCATGCCGGACGCGCACGTGGTGGTCAGGCGGCCCGACGTGGTCATCGTCGAGGGGCTCAACGTGCTGCAGCCCCCGCCCGCCCCGAACGACGTCGCCGTCAGCGACCTGTTCGACTTCTCGATCTACGTCGACGCCGACGCGGGGCACATCGAGCAGTGGTACATCGATCGCTTCCTGGCGCTGCGCGAGGGCGCGTTCGCCAACCCGGCGTCGCACTTCAACGTGTTCGCGCACCTGTCCGACGACGAGGCGATCGACACCGCGCGCGGCTACTGGAACGACATCAACCTGCCGAACCTCGTCGAGAACGTGCTGCCCACCAGGCACCGCGCGTCGCTCGTGCTCAGGAAGGGCGCCGACCACTCCGTCGAGTCCGTGCTGCTGCGCAAGCTCTGACCCGTCGCGCGAGGCCGGCGGCCCCGCCCGGGCGCGGTCAGCGGGCGGCGCGGCGGGCGGTGGACGCCGTGAGGTGCGCCCGCATGGCGGCCGAGGCCGCGAGCGGGTCGGCGAGCCGGATGGCCGTCGCGACCGAGCGGTGCTCCGCCAGCACGGCCGCCGCCTCCGCAGCGTCCCGCTGCGCATCGGAGATCCGGGCGGGCGGCAGCACGATGACCCGGGCGCCCATGCGGTCGAGCGCCGCCAGCAGGTAGCGGTTGCCCGAGGCGGCGGCGATCGCCCGGTGGAACGCGAAGTCCGCCTCGACCGTCTCGACCGGCAGCTGCGCGCGCTCGAGGGCGGCCAGGGCGGCATCGATCTCGGCCGTCGCCTCGGGCGTCGCCGCCCGCGCCGCGTGCGCGGCCGCCTCGGCCTCGACCGCGATGCGGAACGCGTGCAGCTCGGAGCGCTCGGAGTCGTCGCGCGCCGAGAGCCAGTCGTCGCCCGACGTCGGTGCGGGCGGGGTCAGCGCATAGCTGCCCGAGCCCACGCGGGTGCGCACCAGGCCCCGCGACTGCAGGCGGTGCAGCGCCTCCCGCACCACCGGCCGGCTCGCGCCGAACTCGTCGACGAGGCGCGCCTCGCTGGGCAGGCGCTCCCCGGGCGCGATGGTCCCCTCGACGATCCGGTCGGCGAGGACCCGCGAGATCTCCTCGGCGCGCGTTGTGCTCATCGACCCATCGTCCCATCCGCGGCGGGCCCGCCCCGATCCGTGCCCCGCGGCGGGGCGGGGCTCAGCGCGTGATGCGCACGACCGGGGCGCGCAGGATGCCCGAACGCACGCCGTCCGCCCGGCTCGCGGCGTCCTGTACGCGGAACCGCGCTCCCGTCGCCGCGCGCACCTCCGCTGCGGCGCCATCCGCGGCGCCGGCGGCCGTCGGGCCCACGCCGAGGCCCGTGACCTCGACGCGCAGGCGGTGGACGCCGGCCGCGAGCGTGCCCAGCGAGACCGTCGACGGCGTCCGCCACACGCCGCCCGCGGGCGTGCCGTCGACGAGGACGCGCGCGGCGGCGCCGATCGGCGGGGTCGCGGGCGCGGCGAAGGAGTTGCCGCGCAGGCCCCCGGCGCCGGCGAGGGCGGGCGGCGGGGGCAGCGGATCGCCGAAGTCCAGCACCGCGGCGCCGCCCTCCGGCAGGTGGAGCTCCGCCTCGTAGGCGAGGCGCTCGGTGCCCTGCGGCACCAGCGGGTCGTCCTCCCACACGTGCGGCAGGGAGACCTCGCGCGTCCCGTCCGGCGAGGCCAGCGCCCAGCCGGTCGGGCTGATCGCGGCGCCCGACGGCGCGGCCTCCGGCGCCGTGTCCAACGCCCTGCCGGCCTGCGCGACGAGCACGCCCTCGTAGGAGCCCAGGCGGATCGTGGCGACGCCGCCCTCCGCCACCGTCCGCGCCTCGCCCGTGACGGCGTCCCAGACGGTGAGGACGCGGTCGCGGTCGGCGGCGCTCAGCGTGACGGTGCTGTCGGTCTCCGCGGTGTTCACCACCAGTGACAGCCAGGCGTCGTCGAGGCGTCGGGTCGTGACGCCGACGGTCGTCGGCCTGCTCGTCGACAGGGGCGGGACGAGCCCCGCGAGCGCGCCCCGGATCTCGGCGGTGCGGGCCTCTCCTTCGGCCGCGGAGAGGCGGACCACGCGGCGGCCCGAGCGGCGCAGCACCTCCTCCGCGACCGGCGTCGGGGTGCAGCCGGCGGGCACGAGCACGACGTCGAACCTCTCGGCGCCGCCGGCCCGCAGCATGTCGTCGTCGAGCACGTCGGCGTCCAGCCCCTCGGTGCGCACGGCGGAGAGGAAGTCGTCGTCGACGAAGCGCCGCGTCTGCCGCCAGAGATCCAGCGGACGCTCGCCGTCGGGGCGCGCACGCAGCTCGGCCACCGGATGGTAGATCGCGACCTGTGCGACTCGGGTGCCGAGCTGGAGGGCCGCGCACATCCGGCCCAGGCCCGTGAACAGCTCCGGCGCCACGGGCCACCACGGGTTGCGGGCGTCCAGCGCACCGGAGGCGTAGAAGACCGGCTGTCCGTCGCCGAGCGCCGCTCCGAGCGGCCATCCGTGCCCCACCAGCAGGTTCACGCCGCCCAGCAGGTGCTCGTACGCCTCGCCCAGCAGGTCGAACGGCCCGGCGCGGAACGAGGGGGAGCGCACCCACGTCCAGGTCTCCGACGACACGAGCGTCCTGCCGTATGCGCCGGCGGCCGACACCGCCCAGCCGTTCTTCGTCCAGCGACGCCAGCCCCAGCCCTCGCCCTCGAACAGGTCGACGTGCCGGAAGCTGCTCATCAGCATCGGCGGCTCGCCGTAGCACTGCGCCCGGAACAGGATGTCGTGCGCTGCGGCCCAGCGCCGGAACGTCGCGAGGAAGGCCTCCTCGAACAGCTCGGTCAGCGTCGCGAGCACGTCCGCCCGGAGGCGCTCCGAGCCCGGCGCCTGCGCGTGCAGCATCCAGAGCTCCGGCAGCAGCTCGTAGCCGCGGCGGACGCGGAACTCGTCGGGCAGCGACGGCGTCCAGTCGGCGTCGAAGACCTCGAAGCTGTCGCAGAACCCGGCGTGCACCCGCTCGGCGCCGGCGGCGCCCACCAGGGGCGCGGCGACCCGGTCGAGGTGGGCGCTCGCCGCCGCGGCGGAGTAGTGGTCGAGCACGAGCCCCTCGGCTCCGTGCGGCGCGCGCTTGACGTTCTGGCCCGTGAGGCGCGAGACGGCGACCAGCACCACGCGGGGGCCGCGCCCGAGCAGCGGCACCTCGATCCGGGATCCCGCGCCCTCGTGCGCGGCCTCCCGGGCGCTCAGCTCGACCCGCTGCCACTCCCGGGGCGGCTCCTGCAGCGAGCCCGCGCCGGCGTAGGCGGCGATCACCCGGTCGCCGTCGAGCGGGGCGCGGTAGCCGACGCCCTCGATGCCGGGAGCCACCTCGATCCGCTCCCAGTGCAGCCGCCGTGCGGCGAGGTCCTCGTCGACGTGCGGGCCGCCGAACGGCCAGCCGGCGCCGAGGGTGAGGTCGAAGCGCAGGCCGCGCGCCGCGGCGCCGCGCGCCGCGTGCGACACGAGCTCGAGGAACGCCGGCGAGAGGAAGCCCGTGCCGTGCTCGGCGACGGGGTAGACGAAGCAGGCCTCGACCCCGCCGATGCCCGCGGCGGCCATGGCGTCGAGGTCGGCGTCGATCGCCTCCGCGCTGAGGTGGGAGGAGAACCACCACCACCGCATCAGGGGTCGCCCGTGCGGGCCGCCCTCTCGGACGGCCCGCACGACGTCGAGCGCGGTGGACGTCATCGACCGAGGCGCGCGTCGGGGACGGCGACGGGCTCCGGGCCGACCTCCTGCGCCTCCTCCTCGTCGATCGCGGTGGTGCGCTGCCGGCTGAAGACGACGAAGGCGAGCACGACCGCCACCAGGCATGCCCCGGCGAGCAGCCCGAACAGGGCGCGCGGGCCGTTCGCGAGCACGACCGGTGTCACGAGCGCGAGCCCCGCCGAGCCGAAGCGGGCGATGGCGATGATGGCGCCCTGCGCCGACGAGCGCAGCAGGGTCGGGAACGACTCCTGCGTCCAGATCTTCATGATGCCCTCGCCCGCGAACACCGTGCCCACGAGCCACAGGAACATCATGATGTGGAGGGTCCACACCTGCGGGCCGAACACCAGCGGGACGCACATGGCGACGACCGTGCAGGCGGCGCCCGCGGCGAACCACGTCATGCGCCACCGGGTCGCGACCACCTTCATGAACACGAGCACCAGGATCGCACCGAGGAACATCGTGATGAGCTTCACGGTCGAGTACACCTGCACGGTCGAGTCGGCGACCTCGGTGTACATGTAGGCGCCGTACTGGCCGACGGTGTTCGAGCCGAGGTTCATCAGCGTGTAGAAGGCCGCGAGGGCGAGGAAGTACGTCACGAAGGGCGGCTTGAGCAGGGTCTTCAGCGTGCTCCAGCCGAGCGCCGCGTCCGAGCGGCTCGTCGCCTCCGCCTTCTCGGCGAGCCGTTCCGCGCGCCAGCGCGCGGACTCGGGCACCGAGATGCGGCCGAGCAGCGTGAGCAGCGTGATGACGGCGATGTGGCCGAACAGGATCTGCGCGCCGAGCTGTCCCCAGTCTCCAACGACGGTGGCGATGCCGAGCGCGACCATGCTGCCGATCTTCCACAGGAAGTGGCTGAACCCGATCATGCTGCCCCGCAGGCCCGCCTTCGCCATCTCGGCGATGGTCGCCAGCGAGACCGGCAGGTCGGCGCCCGCGCCGAGCCCGACGAGGATCATGCCCGCCAGCAGCCCGGGGAACACCTCGACGAACACGAGCAGCAGCGAGCCGACCGCGATCATCGCCATGGTGGCCAGGAAGACGACCTTCCTGCCGAACAGGTCGCCGAGGCGGCCCCCGAACAGGGCGCCGATCGCGACCGTGAAGGTCAGCGCCGACGACAGCACGCCGATCATCTCGGGGGTGAGCGCCAGGGTGTCCTTGAGCAGCACGAGCGCGGTGCCGCTGGACGTCATCGCTGCGGCGTCGATGTACGACGCCATGCCGGCGATGAGCGCGATCCACCACATCCGGCGGGTCGATAGGCGTTCTGACATCTTCCAAGACCTCTCTGTCATTGTGTCCGCGGCGGCTGTGCCGCGGGCGTTGCTCCCGTCGGGTGGGACGGAGACCCGGCGCGGCGGCCGGGCCGGGCTCATCTCGACACGGTCACCGACTCGGTCGTCCAGGCGCGGGCCTGGCCGCTGAAGGTGATGCCGAGGCCGGGGCGGTCGGGCACGACCATGCGGCCGTCGCGCGTCTCGAGGCGCTCCTCGAAGAGCGGGTCGAGCCAGTCGAAGTGCTCCACCCACGGCTCGCGCGGGTAGCAGGCGGCCAGGTGCAGGTGGATCTCCATCGCGAAGTGCGGGGCGAGATCGAGACCCGCCTGGTCGGCGAAGGTCATCAGGCGCAGGAACTGGGTGATCCCGCCGACGCGCGGTGCGTCGGGCTGAATGATGTCGCACGCCCGTGCGGCGATGAGCCGCTCGTGCTCGGCGACGGACGCGAGCATCTCTCCCGTCGCGATGGGGGTGTCGAGGGCGCGGGCGAGATCCGCGTGGCCCTCCGCGTCGTAGGCGTCGAGCGGCTCCTCGATCCAGACCAGGTCGAACTCCTCCAGGCGGCGGCCCATCCGCAGCGCGGTGGCGCGGTCCCACTGCTGGTTCGCGTCGACCATCAGCGGCACGGCGTCGCCGATGTGCTCGCGCACGGCGCGCACGCGGCGCAGGTCCTCGCCGGAGTCGGGGAGCCCCACCTTGATCTTGATGCCGCCGATGCCCTGCTCGATCGACTGCGAGGCGCGCTCGCGCACCTCGTCGATCGAGGCGTTGAGGAAGCCGCCGGAGGTGTTGTACGTGCGGACGGAGTCGCGGTGCGCGCCGAGCAGCTTGGCGAGCGGAAGCCCGGCCCGCTTGGCCTTGAGGTCGTACAGCGCGATGTCGATGGCGGCGAGCGCCTGCGTCGCGACGCCGGAACGGCCGACGGAGGCGCCGGCCCACAGTAGCTTCGTGTAGAGGCGCTGGATGTCGTTGGGGTCCTCGCCGATCGCGGCGGCGGCGACCTCCTTGGCGTGGGCGTACTGTGCGGGGCCGCCCGCGCGCTTGGAGTAGCTGAAGCCGTGCCCGGAGAAGCCCTGCTCCGTCTCGATCTCGGCGAGCAGGAAGACGACCTCGGTCATCGGCTTCTGCCGTCCGGTGAAGACCTTCGCGTCGGAGATCGGCGTCTGCAGCGGCAGAGCGAGCGTCGACAGCGTGAGCGAGCGTATGGCGTCGGGCGTGTAGGCCATTGATCCTTCGTCCTTGAGGCGATCCGGGTGCTCCACAAAATCTATCAGACAACTTCATAACCTGTAACACAGCAGATGGGCGCACCCCCGAAGGGATGCGCCCATCTGGGGCGAACGCGGGTCAGCGCTGCTCGAGCACGCCGTCCACGCGGCGCACGAGGTGCCAGGGGTTGCCCTCGCGAAGCGGCGTCGGCAGCAGCGCGTCGGGCAGGTTCTGGTAGGCGACGGGCCGCAGGAACCGCTCGATGGCGAGCGTGCCCACGCTCGTGGTCCGCGAGTCCGAGGTCGCGGGGAACGGGCCGCCGTGCACCATGGCGTGCCCCACCTCGACCCCGGTGGGCCACCCGTTCGCGAGGATGCGCCCCGCCTTGCGCTCCAGCACGGGCAGCAGCGTCGCGGCGAGCTCGTGATCGCGTTCGGTCAGCTGCAGCGTCGCCGTGAGCTGTCCCTCCAGTCGGCCGGCCGCCGCCGCGAGGTCGTCCGCGCCGTCGTAGCGCACGACGAGCGAGGCGGCGCCGAAGATCTCGTCCTGCAGGGCCTCGAGGCCCAGGAAGGTCGACGCGTCCGTCGCGTGCAGCACGGGGGCGGGCGCGTTGTCGCCGTCCCCGTCCGTACCGCGCGCCAGCACGTCGACGTCGAGCTGCTCGCGAGCCGAGACGCCGTCGCGCCAGGCGCGCGCGATGCCGGGGGTCAGCATGACCTGCCCGACCGCGTCGCCGAGCGCGTGCGCGGCCGCCGCGACGAAGCGGTCGCCCTGTTCGCCGCGCGGTACGAAGGCGATGCCGGGCTGCGTGCAGAGCTGGCCGCTCGAACCCGTGACGCTCGTCACGTACGCCGCCGCGAGGGCGTCCACGTCGCCGTCGAGCGCGCCGGGCAGCACGAACACCGGGTTCACCGAGCTCATCTCGGCGTACACCGGGATCGGGACGGGGCGGGCCTGTGTGGTGCGGACGATCGCGAGCCCCCCGGCGCGCGAGCCGGTGAAGCCGACCGCCTGGATGAGCGGATCCGCCACGAGCGCCTGGCCGACGTCGGCCCCCGGACCGTAGACGAGCGAGAACACCCCGGGGTGCAGCCCGTGCTCGGCGACGGCCTCGGCGATCGCCGACGTCACCAGCTCGCTCGTGCCCGGATGCGCGTTGTGCGCCTTGAACACCACGGGGCAGCCTGCCGCGAGCGCCGACGCCGTGTCGCCGCCCGCCGTGGAGAACGCGAGGGGGAAGTTCGAGGCGCCGAACACGGCCACCGGGCCGAGCGGCACCTTGCGCTGCCGGATGTCGGGGCGGGGCAGCGGGGTGCGGTCGGGCAGCGCCGGGTCGACCCGGACGCCACGGAAGTCGCCCTGGCGGACGACCTCGGCGAACAGGCGCAGCTGCCCCGTCGTGCGCGCCCGCTCGCCGGTGAGGCGCGCCACAGGCAGCCCGGTCTCCTGGGCGGCGCGCTCGATCAGCGCGTCGCCCAGTGCGTCGATCCGGTCGGCGACGCCGTCGAGGAACGCGGCGTGGGCCTCGGGCGCGAGCGTCGAGAACGACGGGAACGCCTCCTCGGCGGCGGCGGTCGCGGCGGCCAGCTGGTCGATGCCGAGCAGGGTGTACGCCGGCTCGAGACGCTCGCCGGTGGCGGGCGAGATGCCGTGGGTGGTGCCGGCGGTGCCGACGACGCGGGTGCCCGCGATCAGGGAGTGTCCGGTGAGTTCGGTCATGAGGGGTCCTTTCCGGTTCAGACGGCGGCCGCGCGGCGGATGCCGGCGCGTTCGATCAGTGCCGACAGGTCGGCGAACTCGTCGTCCCGCAGGTCGTGCAGGGGCGGACGCACCGGGCCGGCGTCGCGGCCCACCGCGCGCAGGCCGGCCTTGACGATCGAGACGCCGTAGCCGCGGCCGCGGTCGCGCAGCTCGAGGTACGGCAGCACGAAGCGCGACAGCTTCTCCATCACGGCCTCGCGGTCCTGCGCGCGCACGTCGCGGTAGAACTCGAGCGCGAACTCCGGGGCGAAGTTGAACAGCGCCGACGAGTACGTGCTCATCCCCATCTGCAGCAGCGGCAGCGCGAACGTCTCGGCGGTGGGCAGGCCGCCGAGGTAGAACAGGCGGTCGCCGTTGCGCGCGCGCACCTTGGCGAGCTGCTCGATGTCGCCCAGCGCGTCCTTGAAGCCGATGAAGTTCTCGTGGCGTGCGGCCAGCCGCTCCACGGTCTCGGCCGAGTAGACCGCGTTCCCGCGGTTGTAGACGATGATCGCGAGACGCGTCGACGTCGCGATCGCGTCGACGTGGGCCTCGAGCCCTCGCTGGTCGCACTCGGTGAGGTACGGGGGCAGCACGAGGAGCCCCTCGGCGCCGGCCTCTTCGGCGGCGCGGGCGTTCTCGACCGCCTGCCACGTCGCGCCGCCGGCCGAGGCGAGCACGGGCACCTCGGGGCGCGAGCTGTCGACCGCGGCGCGCACCACAGCCGCCGACTCGGCGGGGCTGAGGCTGAAGCCCTCGCCCGTGCCGCCCGCCGCGAACAGGCCCGCGACGTCGTAGCCGGACTGCCACTCGACGTGCTCGCGGTACGCGCGCTCGTCGAACGAGAGGTCGGCGGCGAAGGCGGTGACGGGGAAGGACAGCAGTCCGTCCTTGAGGTGGTCCGCCAGCTCGGCGGGGGTGAAGCGTGCCACGGATGCTCCTGGGGCAGGGCCGGCGAGCCGGCTGTCGGATGAGTCAGGTGTCACGCTAGGCGCGTCCGATCATTCCTGTCCAAGCCTCGATCTGGATGCAACGATGCTTCGAGTGCATCGTTCGGTGGAGCCGTGACGAGCGCTCGGGTCGCGCGCTCAGCGCTCCCGGTCCTCGAGGGATCGCCAGATGTAGACGCCCAGGAGGCACACCCACACGATCAGGGGCACGACCCACAGTGGGGCGGTGCTCACGACCGGCCTCCCCTCGTCGGGTGTCGTCGCGCCGGCGCATGAGGGCGTCGACGGGCGCCTGCGGGGTGGTGACGCGATGCGGGCAGCATGACCTCCGGAACGGGCGAGGGCGTCGCGATGCGTGGGCGACGCCCCCGCCCGAGGCCCTTCGGGTTTCCGCCGGGGGGCTGGCGGGGGACAGGCATGGGGGGCTGCCCCGTGCGCCGGGCCGGAGCGCACAGCCCAGAGTGTACAGATGCCATGGCATATATGCGAGCGTCTGCGTGCGACTGGACTTTATGGATCACGCAGATATGCAGGAGGGATGTCCTCCTCTCCCGCCTCCCTGGAAATCGCGCAGCGCGTCCGCGACCTGCGCCACCGGAGCGGCATGTCCCGGAAGTGGATCGCCGAGGCGGCGGACATCGACATCACCCACCTCACGCGCATCGAGTCGGGGCGCGGCAACCCGACGCTGCACAAGCTCATCCAGCTCGCCGTGGCGCTCGAGGTCGACCCCGGCGAGCTGATCGCCGGTCTCGGCGCCGACGACGTCCCGCAGGAGAACCGCCCGCACGGCTTCAGCGAGCACCATCTCTACCGCCGGCGCCCGCGCGGCGCTCAGGAGAGCTGACGACCCTCGCCGGCCCCGGTCGCCGGCGGCGATCCGGCGTCCGCGATCCCGGCCCGTCACGTCGCGCCGCAACCGCTCCTCCCAGGCGCCGACCGTAGGATCGGAGCCATGTGTGGAATCGTCGGATACGTCGGCCCTCGACAGAGCCAGGACATCCTGCTCGCCGGTCTGGCGCGCCTGGAGTACCGGGGCTACGACTCGGCCGGCATCGCGGTCATCGACGGCGACGGCGCGCTGCACAGCGCCAAGAAGGCCGGAAAGCTCGCCCGCCTGCGGGAAGAGCTCGACGCGCGTCCCATCGGCACCGGCACGACAGGCATCGGCCACACCCGCTGGGCGACCCACGGCGGGCCCACCGACCTGAACGCCCACCCGCACCTGGCCGACGACGACCGGCTGGCAGTCATCCACAACGGCATCATCGAGAACTTCTCCGAGCTCAAGGCCGAGCTCGTCGCGGAGGGTCACGGGTTCCGCAGCCAGACCGACACCGAGGTCGCGGCGGTGCTGCTCGGGCGCGAGTACCGCGCGGCGGGCGGCGACCTGGTGGCCGCGTTCCGCGCCGTGGCGCGCCGGCTCGAAGGCGCGTTCACGCTGCTCGCGATGCACGAGGACCACCCCGGACTCGTCGTCGGCGCGCGCCGCAACTCCCCGCTCGTGATCGGCCTCGGCGAGGGGGAGAACTTCCTCGGCTCGGACGTCGCCGCGTTCGTCGAGCACACCCGCAAGGCGCTCGCGATCGGCCAGGACCAGATCGTCGCGATCACCCCGGACGGCGTCACCGTCACCGACTTCGACGGCAACGACGTCGAGACGTCCCCGTTCGAGGTGATGTGGGACGCGTCCGCGGCGGAGAAGGGCGGCTGGTCGAGCTTCATGGCGAAGGAAGTCTCCGAGGAGCCGGAGGCCGTCGCCAACACGATCCGCGGTCGCGTGCACGAGGGGCGCGTGGTGATCCCCGAGCTCGACGGCCTCGACGACCTGTTCGCGGACATCTCGCGCATCGTGATCCTCGGCGCCGGCACCGCCGCATACGCCGGCCTGGTCGGCAAGTACGCGATCGAGCAGTGGGCGAGGATCCCCGTCGAGGTCGAGCTGGCGCACGAGTTCCGGTACCGCGACCCGCTCGTCGGCCCCGACACCCTCGTCATCTCCATCAGCCAGTCGGGCGAGACCATGGACACGCTCATGGCGGTCAAGGAGGCCGCGCGGCTCGGAGCGAGGACCCTCTCGATCTGCAACACGCAGGGGGCGACCATCCCGCGCGAGTCGGACGCGATCGTCTACACCCACGCCGGGCCCGAGGTCGCCGTCGCATCGACCAAGGCGTTCGTCGCGCAGATCACGGCGCTGTATCTCTTCGCCCTGCACGTGGCGCGCGTGCGCGGCACCATGGGCGCCGACGACCAGGCGGCGCAGATCGAGGAGCTGTCGGCGCTGCCCGACAAGATCCGCTGGGTGCTCGACAACGAGCAGGAGCGCATCGAGCAGCTCGCGCACTGGATGGCCGACACCCGCTCGGTGCTGTTCCTCGGTCGTCACGTGGGGTACCCGATCGCGCTCGAGGGCGCGCTCAAGCTCAAGGAGCTGTCGTACATCCACGCCGAGGGCTTCGCCGCCGGCGAGCTCAAGCACGGCCCCATCGCGCTGATCGAGCCCGGGCAGCCCGTGTTCGTCGTCGTGCCGTCCCCGCGCGGAGCGCAGGTGCTGCACTCCAAGGTCGTCTCCAACATCGAGGAGATCCGCGCCCGCGGCGCGCGCGTCATCGCGATCGCCGAGGCGGGCGACGCCGCCGTGCTGCCGAGCGCCGACGAGGTGCTGCGCATCCCGCTCGCGGCCCCGCTGTTCGAGCCGATCCTGGCCGTCGTGCCGCTGCACGTCTTCGCGATGGGCCTGGCCGAGGCGAAGGGCCTCGACGTCGACCAGCCGCGCAACCTCGCCAAGTCGGTCACGGTCGAGTAAGCGCTCACCCGTGTGCCGAACCACGTCGACCGGCCGAACCCGCCCCGGTCTCCGGTGTGCGTTCGGCGGCACGACGTGGTTCGGCGGGATGACAGGAAGGGACCGCGCATGATCGTGGGCATCGGTGTCGACCTGGTCGACATCCCGCGCTTCGAGCGCACGATCGAGCGCACCCCCAAGCTGCTCGACCGCCTGTTCACGGGCGCCGAGCGCGGCCTGCCGCTGCGCTCCCTCGCCGCCCGCTACGCCGCCAAGGAGGCGCTGATCAAGGCGTTGGGCGGATCGGACGGCGTCCACTGGGACGAGATCGAGATCGCCCGCGAGGGCGAGAGCGTGCCGCCGCGGTTCGCGCTCTCGGGCTCGACCGCCGACGTCGTCGCGGCGCGCGGCATCACCTCGCTGCACCTGTCGCTGTCGCACGACGCCGGCCTGGCGATCGCGTACGTCACCGCCGAGGGCGCCACCGCGGGCGTGCTCGGCGGCGATGCCGTCGACGCCGTCGGGGCGGCCTACGCGCCCGCCGGCGACGGCGACGCGCTGCTGGACGTGCCCGAGGCCGAGGACCCGGAGGAGCCGCGATGACGGGCATGCGCGAGGCGCGCATCGACCTCGCCGCCGTCACCCACAACACCCGCACGCTGCGTGACCTCGCGGGCACGCGCGAGCTCATCGCCGTCGTCAAGGCCGACGCCTACGGGCACGGCGCGGCGGACGTCGCCCGCGCCGCGCTCGCCGGCGGGGCGACGCGACTCGGCGTCGCCGACATCCGCGAGGCCATCGCGTTGCGGGACGCCGGCATCGAGGCACCCGTGCTCGCGTGGCTGCACGACCCCGACGAGACGTTCGTCGACGCCGTCGCCCGCGACGTCCAGGTCGGCGTCTCGAGCCTCGCGCAGCTGCACGCTGTCGCGCGGGCCGCCGAGTCGACGCGCGCCGTCGTCCACCTCAAGCTCGAGACCGGGCTCGGCCGCAACGGCATCGCCTCGCAGGACTGGGCCGACGTCTTCCGCGAGGCCGCGAGGCTGGAGGACGAGGGGCGCCTGCACGTCGAGGGGCTGTTCAGCCACCTCTCCAACACCTCCGACGACGACGACCGCGTGCAGGTGCGGCGCTTCGAGGTGGGCGTCGCGGCCGCCGAGGCCGCGGGCCTGCGCCCCGCCGTGCGCCACATCGCCGCGACCGCCGCGGCGATCGCGCTGCCCGAGGCTCGGCTCGACGCCGTGCGGATCGGCATCGGCCTGTACGGGCTGTCGCCCTTCGCCGACCGTCCGGCCGCCGACGACCCGGCGGCCGGCATCGGGCTGCGGCCCGCGATGACGCTGCGCGCTCGCGTGGCCGCGGTGCGCCGCGTGCCGGGCGGCCAGGGGGTGTCCTACGGCTACGCGCACCGCACCGCCGCTGAGAGCACCCTCGCGCTCGTGCCGCTCGGCTACGCCGACGGCGTGCCGCGCCAGGCGTCCGGCGCCGGCCCCGTCGTGATCGGCGGGGCACGGTTCACGGTGGCCGGCCGCATCGCGATGGACCAGTTCGTGGTCGACGTCGGCGATCACCCGGTCGCGGTGGGCGACGAGGTCGTCCTGTTCGGTGACCCCGCCGCGGGGCACCCCTCCGCGGCGGAGTGGGCGTCGGCGGCCGGCACGATCAACTACGAGATCGTCACGCGCATCGGCCCGCGCGTGCCGCGGGTGCGCGCCGAGGGTGCGAGCCCGGCGGGCGAGACCGGGGCCGCCGCGGAGCGCGGATGATCGCCGAGGACCTTCTCGGACGGCACGAGGTCGCGACCGCCGCCGACATGGAGCGGCTCGGCGCTCGGCTGGGCGCAGGCCTGACCGCGGGCGACCTGATCGTGCTCACCGGTCCGCTCGGGGCGGGCAAGACCACCCTGACGCGCGGCATCGCCGAGGGCCTCGGGGTGCGCGGCCCGGTCCAGAGCCCCACCTTCGTGATCGCGCGGACGCATCCGTCGCTCGTCGGCGGCGCCCCGCTCGTGCACGCCGACGCGTATCGCCTCGCCTCGGCGATGGAGCTCGACGACCTCGACGTCGACGTCGACGGATCCGTCACGATCGTCGAGTGGGGGCGCGGCAAGGTCGACGGCCTGCGCGACTCGTGGATCGACGTCGAGATCGAGCGGCCCGTCGGAGACGTCGCCGACGAAACCGACGCCGAGGACCTCGACCTCGACGCGCCGCGGGTCGTCACGATCGCGCGCGTCACCGCCTGAGGGCCGCGCGTCCGGCGCGCCGGGCAGCGGTGCCCGGCTTCCCGTCAGACAGCGTGGATACCCTGGTGGGGTGATCCTCGCCGTCGACACGTCGCTCGGCTCGACCGTCGCGATCGTCGAGCCGGACGGTGCCGTGCGCGCCGTCGCGCGGAGCGAGAACACGCTGGGCCACGCGGAGGTCATCGGCACGCTGCTGCAGCGCGCGCTCGCGGACGCGGGCGTGAGCCCGGCCGACGTCACCCACGTCGCAGCCGGGATGGGCCCCGGCGCGTTCACCGGTCTGCGCATCGGCATCGCCGCCGCGCGGGCCTTCGCGCTGGGGCGCGGCATCCCCGTCGTCCCGGTGCCGGGCCACGTCGCGGCCGCGCTCGCCCACCTGGACGCGGGCGCGACGGCTCCCTTCGCCGTCGTCACCGACGCGCGCCGCCGCGAGAACGCCGTCACGGTGTTCGACGGCCGGGACGCGAACGGCCTCCCGCGCCGCGTCGCCGGTCCGGAGCTGCGCGCGAACGACGTCGACCTCGCCGCCGACCCGCTGCTCTCGGTCGCCGCCGGTCCCGCCTCCGACGGCGCCCGGGGCGGAGCGCGAACGGCCGAGGTCGTGCCCGTGACCGAGATCCCCGCCGACGCGCTGGGCCGCGTGGCGGCGTCGATGCTCGCCTCCGGCTGGGCGCCGACCGGCGAGCTCGCCGAGACCGAGCCGCTGTACCTGCGCTCGCCCGACGTGACGGTCGGCCACGCCCCGAAGAAGGTGCGCGCATGACCGGCCCCTCCGCGGCGCGGATCCGGCCCGCAACGGGCGACGACCTCGACGCCGTCATGCGGCTCGAGCGCGCCTCGTTCCCCACCGACGCGTGGTCCGAGGCGATGATGCGCGAGGAGCTCACCGGTGCCCATGGGCGCTACTTCGTCGACGAGCTCGCCGGTCGCGTCGTCGGGTACGCCGGCGTGCGCATCCTGCCGGGCTCGCGTGACGCCGACGTCCAGACCATCGCGATCGCCGAGGAGGCCCGCGGGCGGGGGAGGGGCCGGGCGATGCTGCGCACGCTGCTGCAGGAGGCCGCCGGACGCCGCGTCCGCGAGGTGTTCCTCGAGGTGCGGGCCGACAACCCGGTGGCACAGGCGCTGTACGCGTCGGAGGGGTTCGCCGAGCTCGGCCGTCGCCCCCGCTACTATCAGCCGGACGACGTCGACGCCGTGGTGATGCGCCTCGACCTCGAGGGCTGGGCCGCCGCACGGAACCCGACCGCGCTCGCGACGGCCGCCGAGGCGGGGGCATGCTCATGACCGGCCCCGGCCCGATGCCGCGCGGACCCCTGGTGCTGGGGATCGAGACGAGCTGCGACGAGACCGGCATCGGGATCGTGCGGGGCCGTTCCCGCCCCGGCGAGCGGCACGTCCTGCTGAGCAACACGATCGCCAGCAGCATGGACGAGCACGCCCGATACGGCGGCGTCGTGCCGGAGGTCGCCGCCCGTGCGCACCTCGAGGCGCTGCAGCCGGCCATCGAACGCGCCGTCGCCGAGGCGGGCGTGACGCTGGCCGAGGTCGACGCGGTCGCGGTCACCAGCGGGCCCGGGCTCGCCGGGGCGCTCATGGTCGGCGTGGGCGCCGCGAAGGCGCTCGCGGTGTCGCTCGACAAGCCGCTGTACGCCGTCAACCACCTCGTGGGGCACATCGCGGCCGACATCCTCGACGCGGACGCCCCGCCGCTGGAGTATCCGACGGTCGCCCTGCTGGTGTCGGGCGGCCACACCTCGCTGCTGCTCGTGCGCGACCTGACGAGCGACGTCGAGCTGCTGGGCGAGACCGTGGACGACGCCGCGGGCGAGGCCTTCGACAAGGTCGCACGCATCCTCGGCCTGCCCTATCCCGGCGGCCCCGAGATCGACCGGGCCGCCGTCGACGGCGATCCGACGGCGATCCGATTCCCTCGCGGGCTCTCCCGTGCCAGCGATCGTGCCGCCCATCGCTACGACTTCTCGTTCTCCGGGCTGAAGACGGCCGTGGCGCGCTGGATCGAGCAGCGCGAGGCGGCGGGCGAGCCGGTGCCCGTGGCGGACGTGGCCGCGAGTTTCCGGGAGGCGGTCGTCGACGTGCTGGTCGGCAAGGCGCTCGACGCGTGCGCGCAGCACGGCGTGCCCCGCCTGCTGCTCGGCGGCGGCGTGATCGCCAACCGCCGACTGCGCGACGTCGCGCTGGCGCGGGCCGAGGCGGCGGGCGTCACCGTGCGCATCCCTCCGCTGAGCCTGTGCACCGACAACGGCGCGATGATCGCCGCGCTCGCCGCAGAGCTGATCGGCGAGGGGCGCGCCCCGTCGACGCTCGAGTTCGGCGCCGACTCGACCCTGCCGGTCACGCAGATCCAGGTGGCGGCCCGGGACGCGGTGGCCGTGGGGACGGCATGACGGATCCGTCGGCTCCGCTCGCGGACCCCGGGGCGCCGGCGGCCGAGGCCGACACCCGCGCCGCCTCGTCGGTGCGGCCCGCCGTCACCGTGCCGCGCGAACGGGCCCGGGACGCGGGCGTGGCCGTCCCGACGGCGTCGTCGCCGACCGCCCGCCGCACGTCGCGCGGTCGCCTCGCGAGCTGGTCGCTGAGCGTCGCGATGTTCGCGCTGACGGCGTCGTGGTTCACGGGATGGGCGCTGCCGCTCGCGGTGGTCGGCGTGGTGCTCGCGGGCGTCGCGCTCCTCGCGCGCCGTGCTGGCCGCGAGCTCGCGTGGTGGGGCCTCGGCCTGGGGCTCGGCGCCGTCGGCTGCAGCGCCTTCTGGATCGTCTGGGGACTGCGCGCGGCCGCCGAGGTGGCCGCCGTCGGCTGAGTCAGGGGCGCGGCACCCGGTCGGCGAGCACGGCCGTCCGCCGACCGCCGATGCGGGTGACGATCAGCGTCGCGGACTCGTCCCCCTTCAGCGACAGGCGCTTTCGCAGCGCGGCGGGATCGACGTCGACCCCGCGCTTCTTGATCTCGAGCGTCCCGATGCCGCGGGCCCGCAGCGCCTTCGCGAGGGGCTTCGGGTCGGCGGGCAGCACCTCGCGCACCCGGAACGACGTCACGAACGGGCTGGTCGCCGTCGCGTCGCCCGTGAGGTAGGCGATTCCGGGCGCCACCGGTCCCGCCTGGAGCGAGCGGGCGACGTCGCCGATCAGGCGTGCCCGGATGACGGCGCCCTCCGGCTCGTGCAGGAACGCGCCGAGCTCCCGCACCGGCTCGTCCGACGCGTCGGCCGCGGAGGTGAGCTCGTGCGCCTGCTCGCCGCGCAGCACCAGGGCGGCGCGGCGGACGCCCGGCCGTGCGAGGGCGCCGGTCCACACGATCAGCTCGACGGTCGAGCCGTCGACGCTCACCCACTGCGTCTCGGCGCCCTCCGGCACCGCGTCGCGGTCGTGGGCCGGGCCGAGCTTGACGCCGGCGGAGACCCGCCCCGCCAGGTCGAAGGTCCACTCGAGCGGAGGGGAGTAGTCGGCCGCGGACACGCGGGCGGTCTCGGCGTGCCCGGCGGTGCGGCGCGCGGGGTCGAGCCACACCGCGTCGACGTCGTCGAGCCCCACGTCCTGCGCGAGCGCCGAGCGCACCTCGACGTCGCCGCCGAACGGGGCGAGGTTGAACGCCGCGAGGGCGGCCGTCACCTCGTCGGCGTCGACGGCGAGCACGCCGATGCCGAGCGACGCGAACGCGAGGGAGTCGCCGCCGATGCCGCAGCCCAGGTCCGCCACGCGCCGGATGCCGGCCTGGCGCATCCGGCGTGCGTGATGCGCCGAGACGCTCATCCGCGTCGCCTGCTCGAGCGCCGCGCGGGTGAACAGCATGCGCGACGCGAAGGGGCCGAACTTGGCCTCGGCCCGACGCCGCAGCCGGGCCTGGCCGACCACCGCGGAGACGAGCTCGGGGGAGTGGCCGGCGGCGCGCAGCCGCGAGACCGCCCGCGTGACGTCGTCGGTCGTCTCCACCGGGTCCAGCGACTCGAGGAGCGCGAGCCCGTCGCGCGTGAGCAGGGCGTCGAGCTCGGCGGAGTCCATCCGTCCAGCGTACGGTCAGGGCCGCGACACGATGCAGGACGTTCGAGCGGGACCGGCGCGCATCCCGCCGGGGCGGCGCTCGGTCACGCCGCCTCGCGGGCGGAGGTCCTGCGTTGTGTCGGAGGATGACAAAGGCTGGCACTCGCGTTGCGCGAGTGCCAGCATGCCTCCTAAACTGCTGTTAGCACTCTCCATAGGGGAGTGCAAAGCCCCGGCTCCGCGAGGGAGCTCAGGGGCGAACAGTCTTCCCGTACGAAGCACAGGAAAGAAGAGGTACACCGTGTCGGTTTCCATCAAGCCGCTCGAGGACCGCATCGTCATCAAGCAGGTCGAGGCCGAGCAGACCACCGCCAGCGGTCTGGTCATCCCCGACACCGCGAAGGAGAAGCCCCAGGAGGGCGAGGTCGTCGCGGTGGGCCCCGGTCGCATCGACGACAACGGCAACCGCGTCCCGCTCGACGTCGCCGTCGGCGACCGCGTGCTGTACAGCAAGTACGGCGGCACCGAGGTCAAGTTCGGCGCCGACGAGTTCCTGGTGCTGTCGGCTCGCGACGTCCTGGCGGTCGTCGTCCGCTGACCCCGCGACTCTCCGAGAGGGCCCGGACGCGCATCGCGTCCGGGCCCTCTCGCGTCCCGCGCCCGCGGCGTCGCCCGGACGACTCCGCGTCCGTGGCAGGAAACCCGCGATGGATGGCAGGCGCCGCGGGCCCGCGGCGGCCGCGGCGCCCGTAGTCTGAGTCGGTGAACGCCGCCCCCGCCTCCTCGTCCCTGCGCGACGAACGGGGCGGCGGCGAGACGGCCGGGACGCTCTACGCCCTCGGCGCCTACGTGCTGTGGGGCGTCCTGCCTCTCTACTTCGTGGCGCTCGCGCCGGCGGGGTCGTGGGAGGTCGTGGCCTGGCGCGTGCTGCTGTCGCTGGTCTTCTGCGCGCTGCTCCTGACCGTCACGCGCGGATGGGGTCGCTTCGTCGCCGTGCTGCGGCGGCCGCGCCTCGCGCTGCTGATGGGCCTGGCGGGTGCGCTGATCTACGGCAACTGGCAGGTCTTCGTCCTCGCCACGCAGAGCGACCAGGTGCTCGAGGCGAGCCTCGGCTACTTCATCAACCCGATCACGACGGTGCTGCTCGCCGTGATCGTGCTGCGCGAACGTCTGCGGGTGCTGCAGTGGATCGCGATCGGGGTCGCGGCCGTCGCCGTGGTCGTGATCATCGTCGGGTACGGCGACGTGCCCTGGTACGCCCTGCTGCTGACGGCGACCTTCGGGGCGTACGGCCTGGTGAAGAAGCAGGTCGGCGGCTCGGTCGACGCCACGAGCGGCCTCGCGCTCGAGACCCTGTGGCTCGCGCCGGTCGCCGTGGTCCAGCTGGCGCTGGTCGCGGCGAGCACCGGCATCACCCTCGGCACGGCGGGCGCCTGGCACACCGTGCTGCTGCTGAGCGCGGGCGTCGTGACCGCCATCCCGCTGCTGCTGTTCGCCGCCGGCGCCCGCCGCGTGTCGCTGACCACCATCGGGCTGCTGCAGTTCGCGGGACCGATCCTGCAGTTCATCGTCGGCGCGGCCGTGCTGCACGAGCCGATGCCGCCGGCCCGGTGGGTCGGGTTCGGCATCGTCTGGATCGCCTGCGTGCTGCTGATGGCCGACCAGGTGCGCCACGCCCGCCGTGCGCGGATCGCACGCGGCGTCGCGATCGACGGGGGCGCCTGACCGCGGGCTGTCCCGCAGAACGACGGGACCGGTAACGATTCGATCCCGAAAGGGCCCGCGCGCTGTGCGAGTGCGCGCCCGAAAACACACGCGAAACAAATCGCCGGTAGATTTCCGTCCATTACCCGCGGCCGCCTGTGCACTCCCTGGGAGCGCGCAGGCCCCAGTCCCCATCCGCGGGTCCTGATGAAAGGACGGAACCAGATGGTTCGATCCCGGAAGCTGTTCGGCGCCATCGCCCTCACCGGCGCCGCAGCTCTGACCCTCGCCGGGTGTGCCTCCGGAGGCGGCGGCACGTCCGCCGACCCGAGCGAGGAGCCCGAGGAGACCGTCGCGGCCCCGGCCGTGGAGTGCGACCCGCTGACCGAGCCCGCCGGCGAGGTGGGCGGCGAGCTGTCCCTCAAGATCGGCACGGCCCTGCCCCAGACCGGCACCCTGGCCTTCCTCGGCCCGCCCGAGATCGAGGGCGTGAACTACGCGCAGTCGCTCATCAACGAGTACGCCGAGACCACGGGGCTCTCGCTCGACGTGGTGCACGGCGACTCGGGCGACACGGACAACAAGGCCTACGAGACCGAGATCCCCCGCCTGCTGAGCGAGGACGTCTCGGCGATCGTCGGCGCCGCGTCGTCGGGCGTCTCGCTGCAGTTCATCGACGACGTCACCGGAGCGGGCGTCATCCAGTTCTCGCCGGCGAACACGTCCGACCAGTTCACGACGTACGAGGACGACTGCCTCTACTTCCGCACCGCTCCGTCGGACGTGCTGCAGGGCGCCGTGCACGGCAGCTTCATCGCCTCGCAGGGCTATGAGACGCTCGGCCTGATCGTGCTGAACGACGCGTACGGCACCGGCCTCGCGAAGTACATCACCGAGTCGTTCGAGGGCGCCGGCGGCGAGGTCGTCGCCGACCCGACGTTCAACACGGGCGACACCACGTTCGACGCGCAGATCTCCGAGGTGCTCGCGGCGGACCCGCAGGCCATCACGGTCATCAGCTTCGCCGAGGCCGAGACCCTGCTGCCGAGCCTGATCGAGAAGGGCTTCGACGCGGAGAACGTCTTCCTCGTCGACGGCAACATGGCCGCCTACCCCGACTTCCCCGAGGGGCTGCTCGAGGGTGCGAAGGGCACCTACCCCGGTCCCACGCCGGAGGACGTGCAGGAGTTCATCGACGGCCTCAACGCCTATGTGGAGGAGAGCGGCACGACGGCGCTCAGCGACTACACGTACGCGCCCGAGTCGTTCGACGCGGTCAACCTGCTCGCGCTCGCGTCGCTGGCGGCCGGCTCGACCGACCCCGAGGCGATCTCCGGCAAGCTGCAGGAGGTCTCGGGCGGCATCGGCGACGGTGAGAAGTGCACGACGTTCGCCGACTGCGCCGACATCATCCTCGCGGGAGGCGTCGCCGACTACGACGGCGTCTCGAGCCCGGTCACGTTCGACGAGGTCGGCGACCCGACCGAGGGCATGATCAACGTCTACGAGTACGGTGCCGACAACACCTACTCGCCGTACGAGGGCTGACCCCTCGCACGCGGCGAAGCGCCCCCGTCTCCTCCGGAGGCGGGGGCGCTTCGCGCTGTGACCGTGCTGCGCCTGCGGCAGGGGACATGCCGCCGGCCGAGCCGCGAGCGGAGGTCAGAGGGCGGTCACGCGATCCTCGAACCGCGCCATCAGCGCGGCATTGTGCTCGTCGTTCCCCTCGACGTTCGCGCTGCGCCAGCGGGGCAGACCGGGATCGAGATCGTGCACCTTGCGCAGGATCGTCGTCCACAGCGCCGTGTTGGCGATGCTGGACAGCGGCGACGTCACCGGCGCCTCCGGCGGCCAGCTCACGTCGCCGGGCGGCACGGCGGTGTCGACGACCACGTCGGCGAGGGACGCCACGGTGGCCGACGACCGGCGCGGGGCCGCCTCCGACGAGCGCAGCGAGGTGAACGCGACGACGGCGGCGCCGCGCTCCCGCGCGACCTCCGCGATCTCGACGGGGTACGGGTTCACGCCGCTGTTGGAGAAGATCACGACGGTGTCGTCGGGGCCGAGGCCCGCCTCCTCGGCGACGCGCCGGCCGAGGCCCGGCCGGCGCTCCGCGTCGGTCGCGAGCCGAGCGCCCGCGAACGGCAGCACATCGGGATGCCAGAGCGGGCTCACGAAGGCCAGCCCGCCCGCGCGGAAGAAGGTCTCGAGCACGGCCGCGAGCGAGTGCCCGGCCCCCGCCGGCCGCACGAGGCCGCCGCGGTGACCGCTGCGTACGATCGCCCGCGCCGCCGCGGCGGTCGCCTCGTCGTTCGCCTCGAGCACGTCCCGCACGTATGTCGCGATGTCGGTCGTCGTCACAGCCATCCCCTCTCGTCCAGCCCGGCCGCCAGGCGCTCCCGCACGTGGTCCACGTCGACGAAGTGGTCGATCTGCACGGCGACGGGGGCGATGCCTGCGATCTCCTGCAGGTACGTCGCCTGCGCGATGACGACGTCGGGCGCCTGAGAACGGGCCGAGCCCAGGTCGGCGTAGGTGACCTCCGCGGTCACGTCGAGCTGCGCGAGCGCCCGCTTCGCCGTCGTGCTGAGCACCAGGCTCGTGCCCATCCCGGCGCCGCAGACCGCGAGCACGCGGAGCACCGCGGGCCGTGCGGAGCGGTCGGACGTCGCGACGGCGGCTTCCGGCCTCGCGACGGCGACCCGCGGCTCCGCGACGGCCGCCGGGGCCGCGCGATCGGCTGTCTCCGCGGCAGCGGGGAACGGGCCGGTGGCGGGCGAGGTCTCCGGCGCCGTGGCGTCGACCGCGTCCGGCGTCGCGCCCGAGCGGCGCTGGCGGGCGCTGAGCACCGCGAGGATCGCGACGGTCACCGCGAGCACGGCGACCGCGATCACCACCGCGCCCCAGGCGCCGAGCGGCGCGAGCAGGGCGCCGAGGCCGAGGAGCAGCCACCCGACGACGTACCAGTCGGCGTCGGCGAGCGTCGCCAGCTCGGGCGCGGTCCCCGACCACAGGCCCCAGCCGATCCACTGGCCGAAGGCGAGCACGACCCCGTTGAGCGCTCCGCCGAAGACGGCGCCGCGCCAGCCGGCGGCCGCGTTGCCGAAAACGCCGCCGGCACCCCCGCCGAAGAACAGCATGATCATCGGCGGCACCAGGACGAACCAGCCGAGCCCGGCGAAGACGCCCATGAGGACGAGGAACACGGCCACCGACGACAGGAAGCCGATCATGACCGAGGTGGGCGCGCGCGTGAACGTCACCGGCAGATCGAGCGCCGGGCGTGCGCCGGGCAGCACCCGCTCCGACAGGCCCTGGAACGCCGGCACGATCTCCGAGAGGAACATCCGGACGCCGAAGAGCAGGATGGCGATGCCGGCGGCGAAGCGCAGGGCCTGCAGCAGGGCCCACACCCAGGGCAGCACCGCGGAGCCGGCCATCTGCTCGGCTACGACCTCGGGTGCGGCGAACAGGATCGCCACCAGCAGGATCGCGCCCGTCACGAACGCGGTGGAGACGTTGATGTCCTTGAAGAACGACAGCGCGCGGGGCAGCCGCAGGCGCTCGGAGTCGTGGGCGACGGGGTCGCCGAGTCGCAGCGCCTTCGCCCCGTAGCCGGCGGCGAGGGCGATCGACGAGTCGGTGTGGGCGAGCCCCACCTGGTCGTCGCCCATCACGCGGCGCATGAGCGGGCCGATCACGATCGGCTGCAGCACCCAGTACGACCCGGCGATGAGCGAGCCGACTCCCGCCAGCACCCATCGGTTCACGTCGCCGAACATCTCGACCAGGCTGGCCGCGACGACGACGCTCATCCAGTACATGAGGTGGCCGGTGAGGTACACGTAGCGGGCGGCGGGGAAGATCCGCACGAGCACGAGGTGCACGACGAAGCCGCCGGCGATGATGAGCGGCACGACCGAGCCGGCGCCGGCGCTGAACTCCGTCAGCGTCGACTCCGCGGTCGGGGGCTGCAGCCCCATCGCGCTGGAGACGATCGCCTGGAAGCTCGTCAGGCCGCCGACGAAGACCTCGACGCCGATGTTGAGGACCACCACGCCGATCGTCGCGCGGATGCCGCCCGCCACCACCTCCTCGAACGGCTTGCGCTGCAGCGCGAGGCCCACGATGGCGATCAGGCCGATGAGCACTGCCACCTGGTTGAACAGGTTGTTCGTGATCAGCTCGAGCACGTCGACGACGGCATCCATCTCGTCCTCCTCGAATGGGATCGGGTGAGCCAATGGTATAGCCCATTTCCAAGAATGGTATAGCCCATTTGTTTCGCCCGTGTGAAGATCCGTCCGCCGTCGCCGTGCCGTCCCGCGGCGGCCCGCCGTCGGGCCCCGGCGGCGACGGGGTGCGAGGATCGGTGCGTGGAGATCCCGAAGTATCAGAAGCTCGCCGACGAACTGCGCGAGAAGATCCTGACACTGCCCGTGGGGACGCCCACCGGGAGCGAGCGGCAGCTCGCCGAGGAGGTCGGCATCTCGCGCATGACGGCCCGGCGGGCTCTCGACGAGCTCGTGCGCGAGGGACTGCTGGTGCGCGAGGTCGGGCGGGGCACGTTCGTGGCGCGTCCGGTCGTGAACGTGCCGCTGCAGCTGACCAGCTTCTCGGAGGACATGCGCTCGCGCGGCTACGCGCCGTCGAGCCAGGTGCTGGAGGCGACGCGCATCGAGGCCGAGGGCGATGTCGCGGCCGCCTTCGGCGTCACGGCCGGGGAGGAGCTCATCCTGCTCTCGCGTCTGAGGCTGGCGGACGGCGCGCCGATGGCGATCGAGCGCACCCACCTCCGCGCCCGCCGCACGCCGGGCCTGCTCGAGCGCGACTTCACGTCGACGTCGCTGTACCAGGTGCTCGTCGACGACTACGGCGTGCGGTTCGACGCCGGCTCGCAGACGATCCGCGCGGGGATCGTGACGGAGGCGGACGCGGAGGTGCTGCGGGTCGATCCGGGCTCGCCCGTGCTGGAGCTCGTGCGGACCACGATCTCGGACGGCGAGGTCATCGAGTGGACGACGTCGACGTATCCCGCATCGCGGTTCGAGCTGTCTGCGCGCATCGCACCCGCGTCGTCCGCCTCGGCGACCGCGACGGGCGCGTTCAGCGCGCTCCGGGTTCGGGACTGACCGCCGCATCCCGCGCAGGGTCTTGACGGGGAGCGCCTCTGTCCCTCTACTGGTACATACCAATTTGCTGGTATATACCAATGGAGGCCCCCATGACCCTTCCCTGCACACCCGCGCCCGTCGCGTCCCGCACCCTTCGTCCGCGCCGTCGCGCCCCGCTCGCCGTGACCGCCGGTGCCGCCGCGCTCGCCCTGGTGCTCGCCGCCGCCCCCGCCCGCGCGGACGTGATCTGGCAGGGGGGCTCCGCCGACGGCGCCGGCGTCTTCGGCACCATCGAGTGCGACGACCCCGGCGTCCTGTCCGTCGTCGACGGCGCCTTCCGGTTCCAGAAGTCGGTCGGCACCTACCGCTGCGAGGCGCGCGGCGTGCGCGCCGATGGAGAGCGCCTGGCGTTCGCCGAGGACGAGACCTACTGGCTCGGCTGGACGCAGAGCCTCGAGCTGGTGCCCGACGCCACGCAGGGCGACTGGGTCGCGTGGCAGTGGAAGTCGTACCCCAACGCCGACCAGAACTACCCCCTGCTCCTGCGTGTGCAGAGCGGCGAGCTGCGCCTCACGTACGTCGCGCCCGGCGAGGTGTGGACCACCATCTGGTCCGCCCCGGTGAGCGAGCTCGACGAGCACCGCGTCGCGATCGGGATCCACACGTCCGCCACCGAGGCGGACGGATGGGTGGAGCTGTACTACGACGGCGAGCGGCAGACGTTCGCCGACGGGTCCACGCGTTACGCGGGCCGCACCTGGGACTCGGCGAACGAGCCCAAGTGGGGCGCGTACGACCGCGACAACACGGCGTTCGAGATCGCCAACCGCGTGAGCGACCTCGTGATCGGGACGACGAAGGAGGACGTGCTGTGAGCGGCTCCCGCACCTCCCGTACCTCCCGCACGCTCCGCCGGTGGCTCGCCGCCCCCGCCGTCGCCGTCGTCGCCGGAGGCGGACTGCTCGCGGTGGCACCCGCCGAGGCGCACGTCGTCGAGACCGGCCGCGGTCACCACGGCGGCGATCGTCCGGGCTGGCGGCTCGTGGCCGACGAGGACTTCTCCCGCCCGTTCACCACGGCCGGCGCCGAATGGATCCTCGACGAGAACGGCGTCGACGACCGATGGACGATCGACGCGCTCGACGACGACGGCGAGGCGTGGCGGGCCATCAGCGACCCGGCCTTCAGCGACGCGCTCGAGACGTTCGACGTCTATCGCCAGCAGGTGCGTCTGGGCGAGGACGGCTGGCTCACGGCGGAGCTCGCGTCCGTCGACGCCGATCTGGACGGAGAGCCGGATTCGGAGCCGACGCTGTCGACCGTCCGGATGGACGGCAGCCGCGAGAGGGCGCTGCTGATCGACGAGCCGCAGTGGAACTCCGGCGCGATCCTCCGGCCGACCGACGCGCTCCCCGCCGAGTACCGGGTGGAGGTGACGCTGCGCTCGCTCGACTTCGGCGGCAAGAGCACCGGCAGCTTCCTGGACGGCGACCGCTACAACGGCTACGACGCCGACCGCGAGTGCATGACGGGCTATCCCTGGACCTTCCGCGGCGCGCTCGCCGACACGTCGCGGTGCGAGTACGGCGACGTGCGCGCCGAGAACGGCTTCTACTACCTGGCCATCCTCGACCACGCCAACCCGGCGCCGCACGGCAACCCGGGCATCCACCACCGCCGCAAGGTCATCATGGACGGCTACTACGCGGATGTCGTCGGCCAGTACGGCGACTACGCGACCTGCGACCCGGCCACCGGAGAGCTGTTCAGCTCCGCGGACTCGAACTACGTCGGGCTGAATGCCATCTTCATCCGCGGCGACAGCTTCATGTCCGGCCAGAACAACATCGGCAACCACTACCAGTTCGAGACGGCGTGCGGATCGGCCGACAGCATCGACCGGTTCGGCGACGAGGACCAGTACTCGCGCATCCTCACCTCCGCCGAGCTGCAGCCCGAGCTGATGCCGGAGCAGAGCTACACGTTCGCGGTCGAGCGCCGCGACGGCGCCTACACGATCGAGTACAGCGGTCCGTTCGAGCACATCGGCCAGGCGACCTTCCGCTTCACGCGGGAGTTCGTCGAGGACGGCATCCCGATCTGGCACTACAACCAGACGGCGGCGGAGTACGACGGCGCGTTCGACCAGGACCTCACCCTGACGGGCGCCGCCGGCGCCTACACGCTCGAGAGCGTCTGGCCGGAGGGATCCGCGTACCCCGACTCGTTCATCGTCGGAGACCCGCACCTGAACTACTACGAGGGCAGCGCCACGATCGACGACGTGCGGCTGTACGTGCCCGACGACCGCGCGCGGCGCTGACGCGTACGCGAGGGGCCCGGATCCGCGGACCCGGGCCCCTCGCCCGGGTGTCAGGCGCCCAGCGTGCCGAGGTAGAGCTCGGTGACCTTCGGGTCGTTCAGCAGCTCGCGGCCGGTGCCGGTGTAGGCGTCCCGGCCCTGGTCGAGCACGTAGCCGCGATCGCAGATCTGCAGGCAGCGCCGGGCGTTCTGCTCGACCATGATGCAGGTCACGCCGGCCTTGTTGATCTCCGAGACCCGCAGGAACGCCTCGTCCTGACGCACGGGGGAGAGGCCCGCCGAGGGCTCGTCGAGCAGCAGCACCTTGGGATCCATCATGAGAGCGCGCCCCATGGCGACCATCTGGCGCTCACCGCCGGAGAGCCCGCCGGCGCGCTTCTTGATCCCGGCGCCCTTGGCGAGATCCGGGAACAGGCTCGTCACGAAGTCGACCCGCTCGGCGAAGAGCCTCGGCTTCTGGTAGGCGCCCATCTGCAGGTTCTCCTCGATCGTCAGCGAGGGGAAGACGTTGTTCGTCTGCGGGATGAACCCCACGCCCTTCGAGACGAGCCGGTCGGCCCCGAGCCCGGTGATGTCCTCGCCGGCGAGGGTGATGACGCCGCTGCGGATCTTCACCTGCCCGAAGATGGCCTTGAGCAGCGTCGACTTGCCGGCCCCGTTCGGGCCGATGATGCCGATCAGCTCGCCCTGCTGCGCGGTGAGGGTGGCGCCGTTGAGGATGTTCACCCCGGGGAGGTAGCCGGCGTGCACGTCGTCGACGAGCACCACGGGGGTCTCCTGCGCGGTCGCGGCCTGATCGCTCACTTCGTGTCCTCCTTGTCCGCCTCGGCGGTCGCCTCGGCCTCGAGGGTCGCCGCATCGACGGCTGCGGACGCCGCGGCGTCCGTGGTCGGGTCGGCCTCGACGATGGGGATCCGGCCGGTCACCACGCCCAGGTCGAGCTCCTGGTGCGCGCCGAGGTAGGCGTCGATCACCGCCGGGTCCTTCATGACCTGGTCCGGCGCGCCCTCGGCGACGACCTTGCCCTCGGCCATCACGATGACCCAGTCGGCGATGTGGCGCACCATGTGCATGTCGTGCTCGACGAACAGCACCGTCATCCCCTCGTCCTTCAGGTCGAGGATGTGGTCGAGCAGCGACTGGGTGAGCGCCGGGTTCACGCCGGCCATCGGCTCGTCGAGCATGACGAGCGTGGGGTCGGTCATCAGCGCGCGGGCCATCTCGAGCAGCTTCTTCTGGCCGCCCGACAGCCCGGCGGCGAGGTCGTCCTTCTTCGCGTCGAGCTTGAACTTCACCAGCAGCTCGTGGGCGCGCCGCTCGATGTCCTGGTCCTGGGCGCGCCAGAGCGCGGGGATGAGGCTGTGCCAGAACCTCTCGCCCGTCTGACCCGGTCGGCCGAGCTTCATGTTGTCCATGACGCTCAGGCGGCCGAGCGCCTTGGTGAGCTGGAACGTGCGGACGAGCCCCATACGGGCGACCTTGTGCGCCGGCACGTGGGCGAGGTCGGTGCCGTCGTACGACCACGTGCCGGAGTTCGGCTTGTCGAAGCCCGTCAGCAGGTTGAACAGCGTGGTCTTGCCCGCGCCGTTCGGACCGATGAGCGCGGTGATGGCGCCGCGCGGGATCTCGAGGTGCTCGACGTCGACGGCCGTCAGGCCGCCGAACGTGCGCGTGACGTTGTCGGCCACGATGATCGGGTCGAGCTTCTTCACGCCCGGCCGGGCCTCGCCGACGTGCAGTCCCGTGGTCTTCGCGCGGGGCACCGGCGCCGTCATCGGCGCCGGCTCGCTCTGAGGGGTGGCGTTATCGGACAAAGGTCAGCTCCTTCTTGTCGCCGAGGAGGCCCTGCGGCATGAAGATGACGAGCAGCATCAGCGCGACGCCCACCAGGATGAACCGCAGCGTGCCGGCCTGGACGGTCGACATGAACGGCAGCACACCGGCGGAGACCAGCGCGGGGAGGACGTTCGAGAGGAACGTCTGGATCACCCAGAACACGAGCGACCCGAGGAGCGGTCCGAAGACGGTGGCCGCCCCGCCGAGCAGCAGGGCCGTCCACACGAAGAACGTCAGCGACGTGACGTACACGCCGGGGCTCACCGCAGAGGGCAGCGCGTAGACGACGCCGCCCGCCGCCATGATGACGCCGCCGAGCACGAGCGACTGCAGCTTGTACGAGAAGACGTTCTTCCCGAGCGAGCGGATGGCGTCCTCGTCCTCGCGGATGCCCTTCATCACGCGACCCCAGGGGCTGCGGGTGAGCATCCACACGGTCAGCGCCGCGAACGCCAGGGTGAGCACGCCCATGAGCCGCACCCACCAGCCGTTCTCGTTGTACATCCATGGACCGAGGCCGTAGGTGCCGTCCGGCAGGGGGTTCATCTCGCGGAAGCTGCCGTGATAGCCGCTCAGGCCGTCGGCGGACCCGGTCACGTCGGCGAACGCCGTGGTGAGGAACAGCAGGCGCAGCACCTCCGCCGCGGCGATCGTGGCGATCGCGAGATAGTCGCCGCGCAGCCGCAGCGTCGGGATGCCGAGCACCAGCGCGAACACCGCCGCGGCGGCGAGGCCGACGATCGCGCCGAGCCACCACGGCAGACCGAAGGTGAGCACCGAGATGGCGTAGCCGTAGGCGCCGAGCGCCATGAAGCCGGCGACACCCATGTTGATCAGTCCGCCGTAGCCGAAGTGCACCGCGAGGCCGAGGGCGGCGAGCGCGTAGCCGAGCGTCGCGGGGCTGAGGATCGAGGACAGCGTGTTCTCGAAGATCTGGGACCAGTTCATGAGCGGCACCTATCCGATTCGCTCGCGGCGGCCGAGGATGCCCTGCGGCCGTACCAGGAGGATGACGATGAGGACGACCAGCGCACCCGCGAAGCGCAGGTCCGCCGGGATCCAGAGACTCGACGCCTCGACGAGGACACCGATGATGAGCGCGCCGACGAGGGCGCCGAACGCCGTGCCGAGGCCGCCGAGCGTGACCGCGGCGAACACCAGCAGCAGGATCTGCGCGCCCATGTCCCAGCGGATGCCGGGCCGGTAGTAGGCGTACAGGACTCCCGCCAGGCCGGCGAGGGCGCCCGAGATGATCCACACGACCCGCACGACGTGGTCGACGTTGATGCCCGACGCGGCCGCCAGCGACGGGTTGTCGCTGATGGCGCGCGTCGCCTTGCCGAGCCGGCTGCGCGTCAGCCAGATGGCGAACGCGACGATGACGACGATCGAGATGCCCATCGAGATCAGGTCGTTGAGCGTGGTGGTGACGGCGCCGAACAGCGGGATGCTGACGGCGGGGACCATGGCCGGGAGCTGCTGCGTGCCGCCGCCGATGAAGAACTGGTAGACGTACCGCATCGCGAGGGAGAGGCCGATCGAGAGGATCATCAGCTGCACGACCCCGGTGCCCCTGCGCCGCAGCGGGCGCCACAGCAGCAGGTCGAGCACGTAGCCGAGCACGGCGCTGAGCACGATCGTCGCGGGTATGCCCACCCAGACCGGGAGCGCGAGGCTCGCGGGGCCGACCAGGAACAGGGCGATCACCGCGCCGAAGGTCACCATCTCGGCGTGCGCGAAGTTCGAGATGCCGGTCGTGCCGAACACGAGCGACAGCCCGACGGCGGCGAGCCCCAGCATGAGCCCGAAGTTGATGCCCTGGAAGACGCGCTGGACGAGCTGGTCGAAGAAGCTCGTCACGTTGCGCTCGGCCTGCCCGATGAAGAAGTTGACCGCCGCGATGCCGCCGGGGCCGACCACGACCTCCTTCACGTTGGGGGTCTCGTCCTCGCCCGACTCGTCGACCACCGCGATGCCGTCAGGCAGGGACGACTCGTCGAGCGTCACGACGTACGAGGCCTCGTTGTCCGGCACGTCGACGCTCCAGCGGCCGTCGCCGTCGGTGACGACCTCCTGCACGCCGCCGGGCCCGTCGACCGAGAGCTCGACGCCCTCGAGCGGTGTGCCCTCGTTCCTGACGTTTCCGCTGATCGTGTACGGGTCGCCCTCCGCGGCGTGCGCTGCAGTCGGCAGCAGCACGGCCGCGAAGAGGGCGGCGAGAAACGTCGCGAGAGCGACGATCGCACCGTTTCGGGTACGCCTCGAGGAGGCGATTCTGGGGTTCATTGATCCTCCGGTCCAGGGGCGACGGGTGGGGATGCATCGCACCGGGCTGGTCGAACGGTTCGTTCAAACGTAAGACCCTAATGTGTCCTGAACATTTCCTGAGAGCATGAGGTGCGTGTCGGAGGGCAATCTGCGCAGCCGGATCGACCCTGATCCGTGCGATCTGCCCTCCGGAATATCTCCAGCCTCTCGCGCCTTAGAATCCGTATACGGGGGAGGATGACACACCCGGGTCCTCCCGCGATACGAGTGCATCCATCTCGCATCGGCAGGAGAAGCGGCAATGACTGATTACGATCCGTTCGGATTCGTCGGACTCACCTACGACGACGTGCTGCTCCTGCCAGGGCATACGGACGTGATCCCGAGCGAGGCCGACACGTCGTCGCGCCTGACGCGGAACATCCGCGTCGCCGCTCCTCTGCTCTCGAGCGCCATGGACACCGTGACGGAGTCGCGGATGGCGATCGCCATGGCCCGACAGGGCGGCATCGGCATCCTGCACCGCAACCTGTCGATCGCCGACCAGGCCGCGGCCGTCGACCGGGTCAAGCGCAGCGAGTCGGGCATGATCACGGACCCCATCACGACGTCGCCGGACGCGACGATCGAGGAGGTCGACGGGCTCTGCCGCAAGTACCGCATCTCCGGCCTGCCCGTCGTCGACGAGGCGGGCCGTCTCGTCGGCATCGTCACGAACCGCGACATGCGCTTCGTCTCCGACTTCGAGCGCACCACGACGCTCGCGAAGGACGTCATGACGGCCGAGGGTCTCGTGACGGGGCGCCCGGGCATCTCGCCCGAGGAGGTCGTCGCGCTGTTCGCGCAGCACCGCGTCGAGAAGCTACCGCTCGTCGACGACGAGGGCAAGCTCGTGGGCCTCATCACGATCAAGGACTTCGACAAGAGCGAGAAGTACCCGAACGCCACGAAGGACTCCCAGGGACGCCTGCGCGTCGGCGCCGCGATCGGCTTCTTCGGCGACGCGTGGGAGCGCGCCGAGGCGCTTCGCGACAAGGGCGTGGACGTCATCGTCGTCGACACGGCCAACGGCCAGTCGCAGGGCGTGATCGACATCGTCAAGCGCCTGAAGGCCGACCCGACGTTCGAGCACATCGACGTCGTCGGCGGCAACATCGCCACCCGCGAGGGCGCCCAGGCGCTGATCGACGCCGGCGTCGACGCCGTCAAGGTCGGGGTCGGCCCCGGCTCCATCTGCACCACGCGCGTGGTGGCGGGCGTCGGCGTGCCGCAGATCACCGCGATCTACGAGGCGTCCCTCGCCGCGCGTCCCGCGGGCGTCCCGGTGATCGCCGACGGCGGCCTGCAGTACTCGGGCGACATCGCCAAGGCCCTCGTCGCCGGCGCGGACACGGTCATGCTCGGGTCGCTCCTGGCCGGCACGGAGGAGTCGCCCGGCGACATCGTGTTCCAGGGCGGCAAGCAGTTCAAGACCTACCGCGGCATGGGCTCGCTCGGGGCCATGCAGACCCGCGGCAAGCAGACGTCCTACTCGAAGGACCGCTACTTCCAGGCCGACGTGCCCAGCGACGACAAGCTGATCCCCGAGGGCATCGAGGGACAGGTCGCGTACCGCGGGCCGCTCTCGGCCGTCGTCTACCAGCTCGTCGGCGGCCTGCGGCAGTCGATGTTCTACGTGGGCGCGCGCTCGATCGAGGAGTTGAAGGCGCGCGGCAAGTTCGTGCGCATCACCTCGGCCGGGCTGAAGGAGTCGCACCCCCACGACGTCCAGATCGTGGTCGAGGCGCCGAACTACAAGCGCTGACCCGCCGGCGTCCCGGTCAACGGGTGGGGGAGTCGCCGCCCGGGCGGTGGCGGGCGAGCGCGTCCTCCACCTTCAGCAGGGCGCCCGCCGCTGTGCGCTGGTCGATGAGCCCCTCCAGGGCGTGGGCCGTCGCCTCGACGCGGTCGGCGTGCCACACGACCTGCACGACCGCGGAGTTCATGCCGAGCGCGCCGGCGCCGATCAGCCCGACGATCGCGTCGTCGTCGTCCGAGCTCGCCGGCAGCGGCTGCAGGATCCCGCGCACGTCGGCGGCCGCCGCCCCCGTGCGCGGCACGTCGTAGGTACGGGTCAGGCCCGTCACCCTGGTGAACAGGCGTGCGCCGAGGCGGCCGCCGATCCGGCCCCCGCTCGCGCCGCCCGCCGCGCCGGCGCGGCCACCGGCCGCCCCGCCCCCGACGGCGCCGCCGGTCGCCCCCATCTCGGCGTTGCGCTCGATGAGGATGTGCCGCACCTCGTCGTCCGCGAGCACGGGCGACGGGTGATCTCGGTGCGCTCGTTCTGTCACGCCAGCATCCTGCCACCGCTCCCGGGCGCGGCGGCCCCGCCGGGCCGGGGGCCGGCGGGGCGGCGCCCGGGGAGCGTCCGCACCGGCCCGGGTAGGCTGGGACGGTGACGACGGAGATCGAGCTGGGCCGCGGCAAGCGGGCACGACGGGCGTACGCGTTCGACGACATCGCGGTGGTGCCGTCGCGGCGCACCCGCAACCCCGAGGACGTCACGACCGACTGGTCGATCGACGCGTTCCACTTCGACATCCCCGTCATGGGGGCGCCGATGGACTCGGTGGTGAGCCCGAAGACGGCGATCATGCTGGGCGAGCTCGGCGGACTGGGCGTGCTCGACCTCGAGGGCCTGTGGACGCGCTACGAGGACCCGGAGCCCCTGCTCGCGGAGATCTCGTCGCTGCCGGACGAGGTCGCCACCAGCCGCATGCAGCAGCTCTACGCCGCCCCGATCAAGCCCGAGCTGGTCACGGCGCGCATCAACGAGATCCGTGCCGCGGGCATCACCGTCGCCGGATCGCTGACGCCGCAGCGCACGCAGGAGCTGTACGAGACCGTCGTCGCCGCGGGCGTCGACCTGTTCGTGATCCGCGGCACCACCGTCTCGGCCGAGCACGTCTCGAGCGTCGCCGAGCCCCTCAACCTCAAGAAGTTCATCTACGACCTCGACGTGCCGGTCATCGTCGGCGGCGCGGCCACCTACACCGCCGCGCTGCACCTGATGCGCACCGGCGCGGCCGGCGTGCTCGTCGGCTTCGGCGGCGGCGCCGCGTCGACCACGCGCGCCACCCTCGGCGTCCACGCCCCGATGGCGACCGCCGTCTCGGACGTCGCCGGGGCCCGCCGCGACTACCTCGACGAGTCGGGCGGACGCTACGTGCACGTGATCGCCGACGGCGGCGTGGGCACGTCCGGCGACCTCGTCAAGGCGCTCGCGATGGGCGCCGACGCGGTGATGCTGGGCGTGGCGCTGGCACGGGCGACGGACGCTCCCGGCCGCGGCTTCCACTGGGGACCCGAGGCGCACCACCCGAAGCTGCCGCGCGGCCGCCGCGTCAAGGTGCCCCAGGTCGGCACGCTCGAAGAGGTGCTGTACGGCCCCGCCCCCGTGGCCGACGGCACCGCGAACCTGATCGGCGCGCTGCGCAAGTCGATGGCCACCACCGGCTACTCCGACCTCAAGGAGTTCCAGCGCGTGGACGTCGTGGTCGCGCCGTACGAGCGCTGAGTGTCCGAGCGGTCAGTGTCCCAGCCCCTCGCCGAGGCCCCGCCGGCCTTCCCGCCCACGCTGCGGGAGGTCATGCTGCGGCCGCGCTGGATCGCGCTGCTGCTGTTCGCCCTGCTGGTCGCAGGGGTGTTCGCCTGGCTGGGGCAGTGGCAGCTCTCGAGCGCGATCGACACCGACCCGGTGCCCGAGGGAGCGACCGAGGAGGTGCGCCCGATCGAGGACGTCGTCGTCCCGGGCGCCTACCTCGAGGAGCCGCTCGTGGGCCAGCGCGTGGACGTCGGCGGGCGCTGGGTGCCGGGTGACTTCGTGGTCGTCTCGTCGCGCTTCAACGACGACGTCGAGGGCTACTGGGTGACCGGCCAGCTGCGCGTCGACGCCGATGAGCCGACGGCGCTCGCCGTGGCCATCGGATGGGCGCCGACGCGCGAGCGCGCCGACGCTGCGGCCGCCGCACTCGACGAGGCCGCGACCGAGGCGTCGCTGACACGGGAGGCGCACCAGCCGATCCCGCTGACCGGGCGCATCATCTCGGACGAGGGGCCGGCGATGCCGCCGCCCGAGGCCGACCCGCTCGAGCAGACGCGCATGTCGCCCGCCGCGCTGCTGAGCCGCTGGCACGAGCCCGACGGCTCCCCGGTCGCAGCCGTCGAGGTCTACCGCCCGTACCTGACGTCGTCCGACCCGACCGCGGGCCTCGTCGACGCGGGCCTCGAGGAGATCTCCTCGCCGGCGCCGGAGATCGGCAGCCCGGTCAACTGGCTGAACATCTTCTACGCCGTGGAGTGGGCGATCTTCGCCGGCTTCGCGTTCTACCTCTGGTACCGCCTCGCCAAGGACGCCTGGCAGCGCGAGGTCGAGGAGATCGAGGGCGTGGATCCCGACGAGGTCTGACCCGCCGCGCCCCGGCGCCGCGCCCGTCCCGCGCCCCCGCCGAGATCCCCGTCGCGGATCGGACGCACAGCAGCCGCCGATAGACTGGACCCCATGCCGCAGCCGAAGCTCGCCACCTTCCCGCAGATCCGGGGGGCGCTGCGGTTCTACCAGATCTGCTCGGTCATCACCGGCGTCGGGCTGCTGCTGCTCGTGGCCGAGATGATCCTGAAGTACACGCCGCTGCACGTCGAGCTGTTCCTCGGCGGCTCGGGCGGCTTCCTCTGGTTCGCCCCGGCGATCGTCGGACCGGACTGCCTGTGGTGGTCCATGTTCGCGCCGATGACGAACGACTGCGAGATCATCTCGACCGGCGACGGCTTCAACGTGTCGCTCGCCATCCTCGTGGTGCACGGCTGGTTCTACGTCGTGTACCTGTTCGCCTGCTTCCGCGTGTGGAGCCTGATGCGCTGGCGGTTCCCGCGCTTCCTGGCCCTCGCCGGCGGCGGCGTCGTCCCGTTCCTCTCCTTCTTCATGGAGATCCGCGTCGCCCGCGACGTGAAGCGCTACCTCGCCGAGCGCGAGGCCGCGGCTGCCGCGCGCGCCGCGGAGAAGCGCGCCGCAGCCACCTCATCCACCGACGATCTGGAGGTCGCTCCGTGAGCGATGCCACCCCCGTGCCGCCCGAGGCGGCGAGCGTGACGGACGACACCGTCCAGCGCCCCGTGCTCGTCGTCGACTTCGGCGCCCAGTACGCGCAGCTGATCGCGCGCCGCGTGCGCGAGGCGGGCGTGTTCAGCGAGCTGATCCCGCACACCGCGACGGCCGAGGAGATCGCGTCCCACGACCCGGTCGCCATCATCCTCTCCGGCGGTCCCTCGTCCGTGTACGAGCCGGGCGCGCCGACGCTCGACCCCAAGGTGTTCGACCTCGGGGTCCCGACCCTCGGCATCTGCTACGGCTTCCAGGTGATGGCGCAGGCGCTCGGCGGCGAGGTCGCCAACACGGGCCTGCGCGAGTACGGCGCGACAGACGCCGCGCTCGTCGGCGACGGCGGGGTGCTCCTGGAGGGGCAGCCCGCGTCGCAGAACGTGTGGATGAGCCACGGCGACCAGGTGTCGAAGGCCCCCGAGGGCTTCCAGGTGCTCGCCTCCACCGCGGCGACGCCGGTGGCGGCGTTCGGCAGCGCCGAGCGGTGCTTCTACGGCGTGCAGTGGCACCCCGAGGTGAAGCACAGCGACTTCGGCCAGAAGGTGCTCGAGAACTTCCTGCACAAGGCCGCGGGGCTTCCCGCGGACTGGAACGCCGGCAACGTGATCGCCGAGCAGGTCGAGCGCATCCGCGCGCAGATCGGCGACGCGCGCGTCATCTCGGCGTTGTCCGGCGGCGTCGACTCGGCCGTCTCGACGGCTCTCGTGCACAAGGCCGTCGGCGATCAGCTGACCGCCGTGTTCGTCGACCACGGCCTGCTGCGCAAGGGCGAGCGCGAGCAGGTCGAGAAGGACTACGTCGAGTCGACCGGTGTGCGCCTGATCACGGTCGACGCCGTGGACACGTTCCTAGGCCACCTCGAGGGCGTCACCGACCCCGAGCAGAAGCGCAAGATCATCGGCCGCGAGTTCATCCGCGCGTTCGAGAAGGTGCAGCTCGACCTGATCGCGGAGGCCCGCGAGTCGGGCGAGAAGGTCAGGTTCCTCGTGCAGGGGACGCTGTATCCCGATGTCGTCGAGTCGGGCGGCGGAGCGGGCACGGCCAACATCAAGAGCCACCACAACGTGGGCGGCCTACCCGAGGATCTCGACTTCGAGCTCGTCGAGCCGCTGCGCACGCTGTTCAAGGACGAGGTGCGGGCGATCGGGCGAGAGCTCGGCATCCCGGAGGCGATCGTCGGTCGCCAGCCGTTCCCCGGTCCCGGCCTCGGCATCCGCATCATCGGGGAGGTCACCCGAGACCGCCTCGAGATCCTGCGCGACGCCGACGCGATCGCTCGCGAGGAGCTGACGGCCGCCGGCCTGGACGGCGACATCTGGCAGTGCCCGGTCGTGCTGCTGGCCGACGTCCGCTCCGTGGGCGTCCAGGGCGACGGCCGCACGTACGGCCACCCGATCGTGCTGCGCCCGGTGTCGAGCGAGGACGCCATGACGGCCGACTGGACGCGTCTGCCGTACGACGTGCTCTCGAAGATCTCGAACCGCATCACGAACGAGGTGCGCGACGTGAACCGCGTGGTGCTCGACGTCACGAGCAAGCCGCCGGGGACGATCGAGTGGGAGTGATCCCCAGACGCGAGAGGCCGCCCGTCGGGGCGGCCTCTCGCGGCCTCCGGGTGCCGCCGCCTCGTCTGGAAAAACCCAACGC
>NZ_JAIJZW010000007.1:50060-108220 GCF_019753765.1 Microbacterium marinilacus | reverse complement strand
CCCGCGGGGTCGCTGGGCGTGCGTGCCCCCCCCCCCCCCGCGCCCCCCCCCGGGGGGGCGCCCCCCCCCCTCCTCCGGGTGCCGCCGCCTCTTCTGGAAAACCCGAACGCGGACCTCCGGCCTGCTCGGTAGGAGGAGCCCCTCGCGCCCACCTAGCGTGGAGGCATGACCTCGGAGTCCACGCCCCCACCCGTCGCCCCGGCGACCCCGCCCTCGCGACGCCGGCTGGTGCCGGAGCACTCCTCGCCCGCGCGGGTCGGGCTCGTCGTCCTCCAGCTCGCGGCGATCGGCCTCATCGGCCCGCTCGCCGTCAGCGCGCTGGCGCTCCTGCTGGGCCTCGGCCTGGGGCTGCTGCCGGTGCTCGGCATCGGCATCGTCTTCCTGCTCGGCCTCGTCTACCTGCTGTACGCCATCGGGTGGGCCGAGGTGGCGCGCATCGACGGGCTCTACGACGCCGGGCTCCCGCCGCTGCGCACGCGCCCCGCGCCGCGCCCGGGCTTCGGCGGGTTCCTGCTGCGGCTGTGGCATCAGCTCATCGACCCGCCGATGTGGCGAGCGATCGCCAACGCGGCGATCGCGACGCTGCTCGGCCTCCTGACGCTCGCGCTCTTCCAGGCGCTCGTGTCGTCGGCGGTCCTCGCGTTCGCGCCGCTGTACTCCCGCGGCGGGGCGGTCGACGTGCTCGGCTTCGAGATCGTCGTGGCCTGGGCGCCCCTCGCCGGCGGCCTCGGCTTCGTGGGCGCGGCGGCGGCCATCGTCGGCGTCGCCCTGCTGCACGGGGTGCTCGCGCGAGCCATCGTCATCCCCACGCGGGAGGACCAGCTGGTGGAGCAGGCCCGGGTGTCGAACCTGCAGCGCGCGGGAGCGATCCGCGCGTCCGAGGTGGAGCGCACGCGCATCGAGCGCGACCTCCACGACGGCGTGCAGCCGCGGCTCGTGTCGGTCGGGATGACGCTCGGCCTCGCCCAGCAGAAGATCGATCAGGACCCGACGGCTGCGCGCGCGCTGATCGAGGAGGCGCACACCTCCACGAAGGCGGCCATCACCGAGCTGCGCCAGCTCGCCCGTGGCATCCACGCCTCCGTGCTGGACGACCGCGGCCTCGACGCGGCGCTGTCGGCGCTCGCCGGCCGGTCGCACATCCCTGTGCGACTCGACGTGCGTGCCGACGGGCGCTGCAGCCGCGACGCTGAGGCGGCCGTCTACTTCTCCATCGCCGAGTCGCTCACAAACGCGGCGAAGCACTCGCGTGCCAGTGAATGCCGCGTGACCGTGCGGGTGCGCGAGGACGGCATCCTGTGGGCCCGGGTCGAGGACAACGGACTGGGCGGGGCGCGCGTGCTGCCGGGCGGCGGTCTCGACGGCATCTCGAACCGCGTCGTCGCCGCCGGCGGCTCGGTACGGCTGGACAGCCCCGTCGGCGGCCCGACCGCTCTGGAGGTGAGCGTCCCGTGCGCATCCTGATCTGCGAGGACTCCGTGCTGCTGCGGGAAGGGCTCGTCCGCCTGCTCGAGGACGGCGGCCACGAGGTGGTCGCGGCCCTGCCCGATGTGACCGATCTCGACGGGGCGGTCGCCGACACCGATCCGGAGCTGTGCATCCTCGACGTGCGGCTGCCCCCGACCTACACCGACGAGGGCATCCGCGCCGCGCTGCGGCTGCGTGCCGACCGGCCGCGACTGCCGGTGCTCGTGCTCTCGCAGTACGTCGAGGAGCGCTATGCCAGCGAGCTCATCAGCGGACGCCGGTCGTCCGCAGACGGTGCCCACGAGGGGCACAGCGGCGCGCTCGGCTACCTGCTGAAGGATCGCGTCGCCGACGTCGCCGAGTTCCTCGACTCGGTCGCGCGCATCGCACAGGGAGCCACCGTGCTCGACCCCGAGGTGGTCGCACAGCTGCTCACGCGGCGCCGCGAGGACGATCGCATGTCGCGGCTCACCGAGCGCGAGCGCACCGTCCTGTCGCTGATCGCGGAGGGGAAGTCGAACCAAGCCGTCGCGGCGCTGCTGTTCCTCTCGGAGGGCAGCGTCGAGAAGCACATCACCGCGATCTTCCAGAAGCTGGGCCTCGAGCCCGACGAATCCGGCAACCGCCGCGTGCTCGCGGTGCTTGCGCACATCGCCAGTGAAGACCAACAGCGCGGCGGCGCATCGCCGCAGACAGGAACGCCCCGATGAACGCCACCGTCACACCTCCGCCCGCGGCGCCCGCGGCTTCGTCGCCCGCACCGGCCCCGCACAGGCGCGGACCCGGCAAGCCCGTGGCGATCGTCCTCGGCGTGATCGGCGCGATCGTGCTGCTCGGCTTCGGATTCGACGCGGTGCGGTCCACGGTGAGCGCCACCACGCGCGTCAGCGACGTCCAGACGGCCTCCGCCGACGGCCTCGCGTCGCTCGACGTGCGGGCCGAGGCGTCGTCCTTCACGATCGAGTTCGGCGACGTCGCGGACGCGACGCTCGAGGTCTCGGACGCCCGGGGCGAGTGGACGCTCGACCGGTCCGGCGACGAGCTCGTCGTCGCCAGCCGGGACGGCTGGTTCGGCGGCGGGCGCGGCTGGTGGAACTGGGGCGACGACGAGGAGCGTGTGGTGCTGACGCTGCCGGAGGTGCTGCGCGATGCCGGCCTCGACGCCGACCTGGAGCTCGCGGCCGGGCGTCTGGAGGCGGAGGGGGCGTTCGGCAGCCTCGTGCTCGACGTCGGAGCCGGCGGCATGGAGATCAGCGGCTCGGCCGAGACGCTCGAGGTCGACCTGAGCGCCGGTGACGCGCGGTTCGACCTCGCCGACGTGTCCCGCGCAGACCTGAGCGTGTCGGCGGGCCGCCTGCAGGGCGAGCTCACCGGCGCCGCGCCGGACACGGTCGGCGTCGTCGTGAGCGCGGGCTCGGTCGACCTCACGCTGCCGGCCGCCTCGTACGAGGTCCGCTCCGAGGTCTCGGCCGGCTCGTTCGACAGCGGGCTCGAGGAGTCCCCCTCGTCGCGGCACCAGGTCGACGTCGACGTCTCCGCCGGGCACGTCGTGCTCCGCGACGCGGGCTGAGCCTCCGGCGCGGTCCCGGCCGGCGGCCCCGCGATGGGGACGCCGGCCGGGTCCGCGTGCGCCGGGTCGCCCCGTGTCCGGGGGCGTCAGCGCGGGACGTCGGCCCGGCCGACCTGCCCCAGCCACGCGAGGCTCGGCTTGGGACGACGCGCGAACGTGGTGCGATCCCAGCCGATGAGCCCGAACGTGGGGGCGAAGCTGCCCCACTCGTAGTTGTCGAGGGCGCTCCAGTGCAGGTAGCCGCGCACGTCGACCCCGTCGTCGATCGCCGCTGCGACCGTCTCGAGCGCTCCGCGGGTGTAGTCGATGCGGCGTTCGTCGTCGGCGGTCGCGATGCCGTTCTCGGTCACGTAGACGGGAAGCCTGTTGCGCGCCCACGAGTTGCGGATGCCGTCCCCCACGGCGGGCGGGTAGTACTCCCATCCGGTCAGGGTGCGCTCCGCGTCCTCGCGGATCGGGAGCGGTCCGTCGGCGCCGATGCGCGTGCGGGTGTAGGCCTGCACGCCCACCCAGTCGTCGCCGGCCGCGGCGTCGAGGAACACGTCCTCGCGCGACCGCCCGTAGTCGGCCGCGATCGCCTCGGCGCCCGGCTCGGGCTGGTACGCCTGCGTCGCGACCGACCAGCCCGCTCGCGATCCCGCCCCGCGCACCACCTCGACGGCGGCCTTGTGCGCCCGGATGAGGCGCTCGGTGACGGCCGGCACCCCCGGGGGCAGCCCGATCGAGGGGAACCCCGCCTCGGGATCGGCGAGCACCGAGACCATGTTCGGCTCGTTGATCGTGCAGACGAGGTCGACGCCGTCGATCACCGGCAGCGCCGCCTCGACGAAGCGCGCGAAGCGGTCGACCGACGCGTCGGTGAACCAGCCGCCCTCGCGCGCGAACCACGCGGGATTGGTGAAGTGGTGCAGCGTGACCATCGGCTCGAGACCCAGCTCCCGCGCGGTGTCGACCATCCGCCGGTAGTGGTCGATGCTCGCCCGGGAGACGAAGCCGGGCTCGGGCTCGATGCGCGCCCACTCGATGCTGAACCGGTAGCTGTTCAGCCCGGCGCCCGCCAGCAGCGCCATGTCCTCCGGATAGCGGTGGAAGCTGTCGGCCGCGTCGCCCGACGGCTCCGCGACGGGTGCGCCCGGCAGGTGGCCGTGCTCGCGCTGCCACCAGTCGGAGTTCACGTTGTTGCCCTCCACCTGGTGCGCGGCGGTCGAGGCTCCCCAGAGGAAGCCCTCGGGCCAGCGAAGATCCTCGAGGGGACGGGGGGCGTCGGTCATCCGGCTCTCCTTGCTCACTTGATGCCCGTGAGGGCGATGCCCTGGATGAAGTGGCGCTGCAGCAGCACGAACACCACCAGGACGGGGACCACGACGATGACGGCGCCCGCCATCATCAGCCCGTACTGCGCGGCGTTCTGCCCCACCGAGTACAGGGCGAGAGCAACGGGCAGGGTGTACCTGTCCTCGCTGGTGGCGACGACGAGCGGCCACAGGAAGTTGTTCCAGCTGCTCAGGAACGTGAGGATCGTCAGGGTCGCCACGGCGGGGCCGCACAGCGGCATGATGACGCGCAGGAAGATGCGCCACTCGCTCGCCCCGTCGATGCGTGCCGCCTCGATCAGCTCGTCGGGCAGGCCGAGCATGAACTGCCGCATCAGGAACACCCCGAGCGGGGTGATGAGGAACGGCAGGATGAGGCCCGGGTAGGAGTTGACGAGGCCGAGGTTCGCCGTCAGCACGAACAGCGGCACGAACGTCACGACGCCGGGAACCATCAGGGTCGCGAGCACGAGGGCGAACAGCAGCCGCTTGCCGCGGAACTCGAGCTTCGCGAGCGCGTAGCCGACCATCGACGAGAACACGATGTTGCCGAGGGTCACGCACACGGCGACGACGGTGCTGTTCAGGAAGAACGTGGCAAAGTCGAGCCGCCCGAACAGCTGCGCGTAGTTGTCGAGCGTGGGCTCGAGCGGCCAGAAGCCGGTGGGGTGCTGGCGGATCTCCGCGTCGGTCTTGAACGACCCCAGGATCATCCAGACGAACGGCATCACCATCGCGATCAGCCCGAGCGCGAGCACGACGTAGAGCCACCATCGGGGGCGCTCCGTGCGGCGGCGGCGGGCGGGACGGGCGGTCGGCGCGGGCGCGGTCGTGCGGGGAGCGCCGGAGGTGATCGCGGTCACGTCAGTCCCTCCTTCCGAGCAGGCGGAACTGGACCAGCGACAGCGCGACGATCGCGAGGAAGAGCACGTAGCTCGCCGCGGAGGCGTAGGCGTAGTTGCCGAAGCCGAACTGGTTGAACGTGTACATCGCCGTCGACAGCGTCGCGTCGAGGGGGCCGCCGCGGGTCATCACGAACGGTTCCTCGAAGAACTGCAGGAAGCCGATGCTGGTGATGACCGCCGCGAACAGCAGGGTCGGGCGCAGGGCGGGCAGCGTGATCGACGCGAAGCGCCGGAACGCGCCCGCGCCGTCCACCATCGCCGCCTCGTGGTGCTCGCGGGGCACGCCCTGCAGCCCGGCGAGGAAGATCACCATCAGGGTGCCGATGTTGCGCCACACCGCCATGAGCACCAGCGACGGAAGCGCCCACGTCGTCGACTGCAGCCAGTCGGGGCCCTGGATGCCGAACCAGCCGAGGAAGCCGTTCAGCAGCCCGTCCGGCTGCAGGATGAACCGCCACACGATCGCGATGGCGACGATGCTGGTGACCACGGGCGCGTAGTACCCGACGCGGAACGCCGTGCGGAACCGGGTGATCCCGGTGTTCAGCGCCATCGCGACAGCGAGCGCGAGCGCCATCGTGAGCGGCACGCCGACCGCGACGAACGCGACGGTGTTGAGCAGCGAGCGCAGGAAGCGCGGGTCGGCGAACAGCTGCGCGTAGTTGTCCAGGCCGATGAGGTTCACGTTGAACGGCGTCTGCAGGTCGCGCGTGGTGAGGTCGGTGAAGCTCATCAGCAGCGAGGACACGATCGGACCCGCCATGAACACCAGGAACAGGACGACGAACGGCGCGGCGAAGCCCCAGGCGACGAGGGTGGTGCGTCCGCTCCGGCGCGACCCTCGGGTGCGCGCCGGAGCGGACGTGGCGACGGCGGTCATGCGCTACTGACCGGTGCCGATCGACTCGGCCTGCTGCTGCACGGTCGCCAGCGCGTCGTCGACGCTCGTCTCGCCGCGGGTCACCTTCTCGAGCTCCTGGTCGATGACGGCGGACACCTGCGCCCAGGTCGGGATCGACGGCGGCGCCTTCGAGTCGCGCAGCTGCTCGCCGAAGACGCTGAGGTACGGGTCCTCGGCGAAGGTCGGATCCTCCCAGGCCGCCTCGACGCTCGGCAGGTCGGTCGAGATGTCGTACCACGCGACCTGCGTCTCGGGCTGGCTCAGCCAGCGGACGAACTTCCAGGCGGCGTCGCGGTTCTCGCTGTCGTCGAACACGGCGAGGTTGCCGCCGCCCGTGAAGCTCGTGCGGGTGTCGGCGCCCGGCACCATCGACACGGCGAACCGGTCGGCGAAGTCCTCGCCGCCCTGCTCCCGCAGCAGCGAGACGTGGAACGGCCCGCTGAAGAACGAGCCGACCTCGCCCGAGATGAACTTCTGCTCGATCTCGCCGCCCTCGAGGCGCACCGGCTCCGACACGCCGTCCTCGAAGAAGCCGGCGTAGAACTCGAACGCCTCGTGCCACTCCGGGCTGTCGAGGGTGAACGTCTCGCCGTCCTCGGCGAGGATGTCGCCGCCCTGCTGCCAGGCGAGCGGCGCCACGTACTGCCACGAGTCGAAGCCGCCCGGGGGCAGGGAGACGCCCGACGCGGCGCCCCCGTCCTTCAGCGCGGCGGCGAACTCCGCGTACTCGTCCCAGGTGGTGGGCGCCTCGACCCCGGCCGCCTCTGCCAGGTCGGTGCGGTAGTAGAGCACGCGGGTGTCGACGTACCACGGCACCCCGTAGGCGACGTCGTCGACGATCGTGGTGTCCCACGAGCCGGGGAAGAACGACGCGGAGTCGACGAGGCCCTCGGGGGTCGGCTCGAAGGCGCCGGTGGCGGCGAACTCGCCGACCCAGGTGGTGCCGAGCATGGTGACGTCGGGCGTCTCGCCGCCCGCGATGGACGTGGCGATCCGGTCGTGCGCGCTCTCCCAGGGCACGGCGGTCACCTCGATCGTGACGTCGGGGTTCTCCTCCTCGAACTGCGCCGCGAGGTCGCCGAGCACCTCGCCCTCGTTGCCCATCGCCCACACCTCGACGGTGCCGGTCGCGGGGGAGTCGTCGATCGCCTCGCCGCCCCCGGCGTCCCCTCCGCCGGCGCCTCCGCCCTCTGCGCGGCCGCAGCCGGCGAGCACCAGGGTGCTCGCGATCGCGACGACTCCTGCGGCGGCGATGCGCCTGCGTCCTGGATGTGACGTGGTTCGAAACATGTCCGGCCTCCGTTGGTCGATGTCCGCGCCCGCGACGGCTGCGTCTCGGGTGGGGGAAGTGCGCGCCCCGGCCGTGGTCGAGGCGATCGCCACTGTACTCCGAAAACCTTTCACGCGGTAGGTTTTAGGTTCGCGGTGCGATACGTTCGCTGCATGGACCAGGACGTTCCCGCGGAGGAGGCGGCCGCGACGCGCCCTCGGCGCGGGGCGCGCGGCAGCTACGCGAAAGGACAGGCGAAGCGGCGGGAGATCGTCGAGGCAGCGCTCGTCGTGTTCGGCCGAAGCGGCTTCCACAGCGGCTCGCTGCGGGAGATCGCCAAGCGCGTCGAGCTCACGCCGGCCGGCCTCCTGCACCACTTCTCCACCAAGGAGGAGCTCTTCACCGAGGTGCTGCGCGAGCGGGACGCCCGCGTGCAGGCGGCGGCGGGCGACGTGTCGGAGGCGACGCTGCTCGAGCAGGTGCGCAACGTGGTCGCCTACAACCAGACGACGCGCGGGCTGACCTCGCTCTACACGGTGATCGCGGCCGAGGCCACCGACATCGAGCATCCCGCCCACGCGGCGTTCGCACGGCGTTACGCCGAGCGGGCGACCTCGACCAGCGAGGTCCTCGCCGACGCCCAGCGCGGCGGGCTCGTGCGCCCCGACATCGACGTCGCGCACGCGGCCCGGCTGATCTCGGCCGTCATGGACGGGCTGCAGCAGCAGTGGCTGCTCGACGAGACGGTCGACATGACCGCGGCGTTCGACGAGTTCGTGCGCGGCTACCTTCTGCTGCCGCGCGGCTGATCGGCGCGGCTGAGCTGCTCGGCCGTGCCGGCGCCTCCGTGCGGACCCCAATACCTTGCGCTTGTCAGGTATTGGGGTCATGCTTCACGGGTCGCATCCGTCACGAACGAAGGAGTTCCCATGCGATCGACACAGCGCGGCCTGCTCGCCGTCGCCGCCACGCTCGCCCTGCTCGTGCCGACGTCGGCCGCGTATGCGGGGCAGCCGCCCGGCCAGGGAGGCGGACACGGCGGTCACGGCGGCGATCGGACCCTGCAGCGCTACGCGGCCGACACCTGGGAGTCGCTCGAGGCCATGACCGACGAGCGGACCGGGCTGGTGGCCGACAACATCGAGGGCGACCTCAGCGGGGCCAGTGGCTACACCAGCCCGACGAACATCGGGGGCTACCTGTGGTCGACCGTGGTCGCGCGCGACCTGCACATCATCTCGCGCACCGAGGCGCGGCAGAGGATGGCGCGGACGCTCGAGACCCTGTCCGAGATCGAGCGCCACGAGCCGAGCGGCATGTTCTACAACTGGTACTCGCCCGCAGACGGATCGAAGCTGACCACCTGGCCGGCGGACGGCAGCGTCGTCCACCCCTTCCTCTCCACCGTCGACAACGGCTGGCTCGCGACGGCGCTGCGCGTCGTCGCGGAGGCCGAGCCGCGGCTGGCCGACGAGGCCGACGCGCTCTACGAGAGCATGGACTTCGGCTGGTACCACGACCTCGACGCGCGCCCGGAGGTCGGCATCAACCGCGGCGGCTTCTGGGACGAGGAGCCGCCGGGCTGCTCGGTGCCCGGCAACTACGGCGACGACGGGCCCGACGTCTACTACACGTGCCACTGGTACGACACGACCGTGAGCGAGGCGCGCATCGCGACCTACCTCGGCATCGCCAACGGTCAGATCCCCGCGGAGGGCTACTTCGGCACCTACCGGACGATGCCCGACCAGGGATGCGACTACGCGTGGCAGGAGCAGAGGCCGACCGGCGAGTGGCACGAGTACCTCGGGGTGCCCGTGTACGAGGGGGTGTACGACTACCGCGGCTCGAAGCTCGTGCCCGCCTGGGGTGGCAGCATGTTCGAGGCGCTGATGCCCGACCTGTTCGTGCCCGAGGCCGACTGGGGCGAGCGCTCGTGGGCGGTGAACCACCCCGCGACGGTGCGCGCGCAGATCGCGCACGGCCTGGACGAGGCCGGCTACGGGTACTGGGGCTTCTCGCCGGCGTCCGATCCCTTCGGCGAGTACCGCGAGTACGGGGTCGAGGAGATCGGCATCTCGGCGGACGGGTACGCGAGCGACGTGGAGCGCACCGACGTCGACCGGGGATACGACGGCTGCCGGGAGGCGACGAACCCGTCGCCCGCCTTCGGAGACGGCGTCGTCACGCCGCACGCCGCGTTCCTCGCGCTGCCCTATGCGCGCACCGAGGCGATGTCCGATCTCGCGGGGCTCGAGCGCGAGCTCGGCGCCTACGGCCCCGGCGGCTTCTACGACGCGGTCGCCGTCGGCAGCGGCACCGTCGCGGAGCGCTACCTCAGCCTCGACCAGTCGATGATCATGGCGGCCATCGGCAACGAGCTGCGGGACGACATGCTCAAGCGGTACTTCGTCGACCGCTCGTTCGAGCGGGCCGTGCGCCCGCTGGTCGAGATGCTGGAGTTCGGCTCCGAGCTCGGCTGAGCCCCGCATCCGGTTCTGCCCAGAGCAGAACCGGATGCGCGGCCGGGGGCCGCTGTCTACCGTGAGGTCATGGCCGAGCTGCTGCCCCTGCGCGATCCGTCCCCGACCTCCACGGGCCCCGACCCCCTGTGGCGACACCTCGTCGGAGACCGGCTGCGACGGCTGCGCCGAGGGCGCGGCGAGACGCTCGCCGAGGTCGCGCGCCGGGCGGGCATCTCGGTGCAGTACCTCTCGGAGATCGAGCGCGGCCGCAAGGAGCCGTCGAGCGAGATGGTCGCCGCCGTGCTCGGCGCCCTCGACGAGACGCTGCTCGACCTGACCGTCGGCATCTCCGACGACCTTCGTGCCGGCGAGCTCCCGGCAGCGCAGCCTGCGCCGACCCCCGCGGGTGCGGCACAGGCACTGGCTCTCGCCGCCTGACCCGGCCCACCGCGCGGCGCACCCCGCCCGCGCCGACGCGATCTGCCGAGGGCCGATCCGCCCGCGGCAGATCCGGGCCCGCGACGGCGGCGCGCCTCGCAGGCTGGGCCCATGGCAGAAGAAGGAAAGATCCCCCAGTTCACCTCGGAGGCGAGGCGGGAGCTGTTCCACCGGCGGGTGCTCGTGCTCGACGGTGCGCTCGACGACGACAACGGCACGCTTCTCGCGACCCAGCTGCTCTCGCTCGCCGCGGAGGACCCCGTATCCGACGTCGCCCTCTGGATCCACTCGCCCGGAGGATCCGTCGCGTCGATGCTGGCGATCCGCGACATCATGCGGCTCGTGCCCTGCGACGTCTCGACGCTCGCGATCGGGCTCGCCGCGAGCGCCGGCCAGTTCCTGCTCACGGCGGGCGCGCCCGGCAAGCGCCGCGCGCTGCCGCACGCACGCATCCTGCTGCATCAGGGCTCGGCCGGCATCGGCGGCACGGCCGCGGACGTCGAGCTGCAGGCCGACGATCTGCGGCACATGCGCGACACGGTGCTCGGGCTCACCGCCGAGGACACGGGCCAGAGCGTCGAGCGGGTGTTCGAGGACTCGCTGCACGACCACTGGTACACGGCCGCCGAGGCGCTCGACTACGGGTTCATCGACGGCATCGTCCAGGGCTTCCACGAGGTCATGCCGCAGCAGCGCAGCCGCATCGGGCTGAGCGCCGACGGCGGCCGTGCGACGGAGGCGGCGGCATGAGCGCCTACACGATCCCGAACGTGATCAAGCGCGACGCGCGCGGCGAGCGGATCATGGACGTGTACTCGGAGCTGCTGACGGAGCGCGTCGTCTACCTCGGCACCGCGATCGACGCGGGCGTCGCCAACACGCTGATCGCGCAGCTGCTGCATCTCGAGGCCGACAGCCCCGATCGGGAGATCCAGCTCTACGTGAACTGCGAGGGCGGCGACCCGTCCGCGATGCTCGCCGTGCACGACACGATGAGGTTCATCCGCCCGGCGGTGGCCACGACCTGCGTCGGCCAGGCCGTCGGAGCGGGCGCGGTGCTGCTCGCCGCGGGAGAGGCCGGGCGGCGAGCGATGCTGCCGCACGCGCGGGTCGTGCTGCATCAGCCCGGCGCGCAGAGCCGCGGGGCGATCCCCGATCTCATCCTGCACGCCGACGAGCTGGTGCGGGTGCGCGGCGACATGGAGCAGATCCTCGCGGAGAACACCGGTCGCACGCGGGAGCAGCTGCGGCACGACACCGATCGCGACCGGGTCTTCACGTCGGCGGCCGCGGTCGAGTACGGCCTCGTCGACCGGGTGCTCGCCGTCCGGGACTGAGCCCCCGCGCGCGTCCGGTCGTGCGGCGGCGCGGGGCCGGAGAGCCCGCGGCTACGCTGGCATCCGGCCCCGATCGCCGGCGCCGATCCCGACCAGAAGGACGCCCGTGCGCCATCTCACCCTGATCACCGGCGGCACCCGCGGCATCGGCGCGGCGATCGCCGAGCGCCTCGCCGAGGACGGCCACGACCTGGTGCTCGGCTACCTGCGCGACGATCGCGCCGCCGAGCGCACGGCAGAGCGGGTGCGCGCCCGCGGCGCCTTCTGCACGCTCGTCCGCGCGGACGTCGCCGACGATGAGGGCATCGAGGCGCTGTTCGCGGCCGCGGCGGGCGCCGGCACCCTCACCGGCGTGGTCAACAACGCGGGCGCCACCTATCGGTACGCGCCGCTCGACGAGACGCCGGCCGAAGAGATCCGCCGCACGTACGCCGTGAACCTCGTCGGCCCGACCCTCGTCGCGCGCGCGGCGGTCTCGGCGCTCGCCGCCGGCGGCGTCATCGTGAACGTGTCGTCGGGCGCGGCGACCATCGGCTCGCCCGGCGAGTACGTGCACTACGCGGCCGCGAAGGCCGGCGTGGACGCGCTCACGAGGGGCCTCGGCCTCGAGGTGGGGCCGCGCGGCATCCGCGTCGTCGCCGTGGCGCCGGGCCTCACCGCCACGGAGCTGCACGAGCGGACGGGCGACCCGGGCCGGATCGACCGGATGGCGCCCGGCATCCCCCTCGGCAGGGCCGGCACGGCCGGCGAGGTCGCCGACGCCGTGGCCTGGCTGATGAGCGACCGCGCCTCCTACGTCACCGCGACGACGGTGCGGGTGGCCGGCGGACGCTGACCATCCGGCAGGGCCCGGGCAGCGCGGGCGTATGCGACGCTGCTGCACAAGGACCGCGATCTCGACCTCTTCGCCGAGGTCGGCCTCTCAACACGTACGGAGCATCATGACGACGTCCTCCTTCCGCATGCGCGACCGCGTCATCCGGGACCACACCGTGACCGTCCCGCTCGACTGGTCGGCGCCCGACCCGTCCCGCTCGATCGAGGTGTTCGCCCGCGAGGTGGCGCACGTCGACCGGCAGGACGCGCCCCTTCTGGTCTTCCTGCAGGGCGGCCCCGGTGGGAAGGGACCGCGGCCGATGCCGGGCGGCGACTGGATCGACGAGGCGCTGAAGACGCACCGGCTGCTGCTGCTCGACCAGCGCGGCACGGGGCGCTCCACGCGGCTGGAGGCGGCGTCGATCGCGGGGATGACCGCCGACGAGGCCGCGTCGTACATCCGGCTCTTCCGCGCCGAGCAGATCGTCGCCGACCTGGAGCACCTCCGTCGCGAGGTCTTCGGCGGTGTGCGTTGGCAGACCCTCGGCCAGAGCTACGGCGGGTTCCTCACGCTCACCTACCTGTCGTCCCACCCCGACGCGGTCTCGGCCGCATACGTCACCGGCGGCCTGACCTCGTTCGAGCCGCACGTCGTCGACGTCTACCGCCGCACGCTGCCGCGCGTCGCGGCGAAGACCGCCGAGTTCCACCGCCGCCATCCGCAGGACGCCGACGTGCTCGCCCGCGTGGTCGAGGTGATCGAGGGCTCGGACGTGCGGCTGCCGAGCGGCGACCGGCTCACCGCCCGCCGGTTGCAGACGATCGGGATCGAGTTCGGCACCCAGCCCGGCTTCGACCGCGTGCACTGGCTGCTCGACGAGGCGTTCTCACGCCCGGGGGTGCTGAGCGATCACTTCCTGGCAGAGGTCGACGCCCACACGCAGCACTGGTCGGCTCCGCTGTACGCCCTGCTGCAGGAGGAGATCTACGCCGACGGCGACGGACCCACGGCCTGGGCGGCCGAGCGGGTGCGCCATGAGCTCGGCGGGTTCGACGCGGCCGACGAGGTCGCCGCCGGTCGTCCCATGCCGTTCACCGGCGAGATGTTCTTCCCCTGGATGTACGACGAGATCGCCTCGCTGCGTCCGTTCCGCGACGCCGCGCACGCGCTCGCCGATCGCGAGGACCATCCCCGCCTGTACGACGCCGAGCAGCTGCGTCGCAACGCGGTGCCGGTCGCCGCGGCGATGTACTTCGACGACATGTACGTCGACTTCGGCTACGCGCACGACACCGCTCGGGCGATGCCGAGCACGCACCTGTGGGTGACGAACGAGTACGAGCACGACGGGCTGCGTCAGGACCCGCGCATCGTGCGCGCGCTCATCGACCGGGTCGTCGCGGAGGGCGGTCCGCTCGGCTGAGCCCCGGCAAGACGGCGCCCCGGCCGCACCGGTACGGGCGTGTGCGACGGAGATCACGCCTTCTTCGGAGCACAGTGGCGCGATCCGATCCGTCGTAGCCGGTATCTCCGTCGCAGGGGCGCGGCAACCGGACGCGGGGCGCCGCGTATGGAGGGCGCCGCGGCAAGACGACGCCCCGGTCACCATGAGGTGCCGGGGCGTCGCCCGGTCCGCGGCGCGAGGGGGAGGCGCTCGGCGGACCGGGTCTCTCGGGGTCGGCGGCCCGCCGATCGACGACCGGAGCGGACCGATCGCGTCAGCCGCGCGGAGCGCCGCCGCCCATCCCGCCGGCGAGGGCCTGACCCGTCTCGGCCGACCCCGCCTCGTCGCCGTCGACGGACACGCTGTAGGTGGCGCCGTCCGTCACGTCGGGGCTCGAGAACACGACGGTCTCGAAGTCCTTGGCGGCGACCGTGGACGCGACCGCGTTGCCGTCCTCGTCGAGGACGTCGACCGTCGCCCCGGCGGAGCCGGAGGCCGTGACGCCGACCCACGCCTGCGCGGAGTCCGTCGACGGCGTCTCGGCCATGCCCGACGAGCCCAGCGCGAGGAGCGTGCCCCCGGAGATCGTGAACTCGCCGTTCGTGTCGAGCGCGCCGTTGCCGGCGTTCGTCGGGCCGTAGACGATCACCGATCCGCCGGTGATCTCCATCGAGCCGTTGGAGTCCAGGCCATCGCCCTGCGCGTCGATGACGATCTCGCCGCCCTCGATCAGCACGAGCTCGCCGGAGTCCTCCATCCCGCCGCCCATGCCGCCGCCACCGGGACCGCCGCCGGAGGGCATCTCGCCGGAGGGCATCTCGCCGGACGGGGGCTCGCCCGAGGGCATCTCGCCGTCCGCGGGCGGCTGCCGATCGCTCGCGGCGCCGTCCTCGGGAGCGGGGCCCTCGGCGGTCGAGCCCGTGTCGTCGGTCGTCGTGCCGTCCGTCGTCGTGTCGGTGGTGGACGTGTCGGTGGTGGACGTGTCGGCCGACGTCGAGGTGTCCGGCGTGCCCGCCGAGCCGTTGATGCCGTCGTCCGTGGACGTGATGTCGATCGTGCCGCCGGAGATCGCGACGATGCCGCCCTCGATCCCCTCCTCCGCGTCGATCGAGATCGTGCCGTCGGTGACGATCACGTCGGTGAACCCGTCGATCCCGTCGCTGCCGGCGACGATGTCGAGCTCGCCGCCCTCGACCAGCACCCAGCCGCGGGTCTCGTCGTCGTCCTGGTCGGAGTTCAGCCCGTCGCCGCCCGCGTCGATCGAGATGGTGCCGCCGCGCACGGTGAGGGAGTCCTTCCCGCGCAGGCCGTCGTCGGCGGCCGTGACGTCGAGCGTGCCCGAGAGCACGACCAGGTCGTCCTTCGACGTGATGCCGTCGTTCGCGGAGCCGTCGACCGTGAGCGATCCGGTGCCCGAGACGGTCAGGTCGGCGTCCGACCAGATCGCCGCGTTCGCGTCGGCGTCCTCGGCGTACGTGCCGGTCGAGGTCACGGTGTTCGTCGACCCGTCGGCGAGGAAGATCGCCGCGTCGTCCGCCGTGACCACCTGGATCGCGGGCGCGTCCTCCGCCGAGATGTCGACCCCGTCGAGGATCAGCACGACGAGCGCGTCCTCGGGTGCCTCGACCGACACCGTGCCGGCCAGCGTCCCCGACAGGCGGTAGACGCCCGCCTCGGTGATCGTCACCGACCCGTCCTCCGCGGTGACCCCCTCGACCCCCGAGGGGTCGGAGAGGTCCACGTCGACGGCGTCGTCCTCCGACCACTCGTCGTCGTTCACGACCGTCTGGTCGTCGTTCGCGGCGGTCACGTCGGAGACCGTGGACACCGACGCGGCGGCCGCCGCGATCGTGGACGTCGTGGTCGAGCTCGAGGCGCTGTCGTCCCCGGCCTGCGCCGCGACGGCCGAGCAGCCGGCCAGGGTGGCCACGGCCAGAGAGAAGGCGATGCCGAGACCCGCGATCGAGCGGATCCGGGCGGGGGAGCGGCGGCGGTTCGAGGCGTTCATGCGAGGACCTTTCTCTCGGCCCGTCCGGGATCTCCGGTGGGCGCGGGGGCGGTGCGGAAGTGCCGGTTGAGCACGCGGTTCCACTTGTTGGAGGGGAGCTCGGGCCGCAGCGCGGCGAGCCCTGTGGCGAACTTGCTGATGCCCACGGGGCGCGTCCCGTGGCGGCGCAACAGGTCGTCGAGGGAGGAGGCGCGCGACGGCGACTTCGTCTCGACGATCACGAGGTCGGGGCGGCACAGCTCCGCGCCCCATGCGTCGTGCCACTCGAGCTCCGTGTCGACGGTCGCCCGGGCGCCGTCCGGCAGCAGCAGCGTCGTGCGGCGGTAGGACGTGTGCAGGGTGGGCTCGAGGGCGTCGGCGACGGCCGCGCTCATCCCGAGCGTCTCGACGGCCTCCGCGGCGTAGACCCGTCCCTCCGGCGTGAGCTCGTCCACGGCGTCGGCGGGGTGGGGGATGCGCTCCTTGACCGTGGTGCCGCGCCCGCCGCGGGTCTTCATCTCGAGGAAGGCCGCGTCGGTGTCGACGTAGTGGCGCGAGCGCAGCTTGAACCGGCGGCGCCGGCCGTGGGCCGCGAGACGGTAGCTCAGCAGGTCGGGGGTGTCGAAGTACATCGTGCCGTAGCGGGATCCGCGATCCCCCTCGATCTCGAGCACGCGGGTGCGCTCGTCGAGGTCGGCCAGCACGCGCATCGCGGCGTCGGCGGGCATCAGGTACTTGCGGTCGACCCGTGTCAGCAGCTCGGCCTCGGCGACCAGGTCGTCGAGCGAGATCGGTCGGAAGCGGGCGGCGAAGTCCCGGGGGTCGGGTGCCGCGGCATCGTGCCGGCGCATCATGCGGGGATCTCCTCGTGACGGCGGGCCTGCGGCGTGCCGGCCTCGGCGGGACGGGGCACCGCGCGGTAGCGGACGTCGACGAGCGTCGTGTCGTCCACGAAGTCGATGTGCTGCACCGAGAGCGTGCGGATCTCGCCGCCGAGGCGCTCCTCGAGCACCGCGCGCAGCCGGTCCTCGTCCGCGATCGCCTCGTCGAGCTGCACCGTCCGGTGGCGGTGCGTGGAGAACAGGGCGGGGTGGTCGGCGATCGCGAGGGTCGCGATGACGAGCCCGACGAGGCCCGTGGCGAGCAGGTCGAAGGACGTCGACAGGCCGGTGATCAGGCCGATCGCGAGAGCGGCGAAGTAGTAGGCGACCTCGCGCTGGGAGATCTCGCTCGAGCGCAGGCGGATGATCGACAGCACGCCGAACAGGCCGAGCCCGAGACCGAGCGCCACCTCCGCGCTGGCGAGGACGGCGGAGACGGCGAAGACGCCGACGTTGACGCCGAAGAAGGCGACCATGAGGTCGCGGCGGCGGTGGCGGCGGAAGTAGATGGCCGTGGTCAGCAGGGTGATCGCGGCGAGATCTACGAGGAGCATCGTGTAGTCGGTCATGTGTCGGCCTTTCGTTCACCTGCAGTTCACCGGGTGTTTCTATGGCGCTCCTATGGCGCGATCAAGCCAGGACCGTGGGTTCGCGAGGGATCCGCTCGGCGGTCGACCTGCGCTCGCCCGGACGGCGGGCGAACACCCATAGCCGCTGCGCCGCGAACCCGGCCGCCCACAGCGAGGCCTCGGTGATGGCCTTGGCGGCGACCAGGCCCACGCCCAGCGCGTCGAGCCCGGTCATCAGGGCGACGTTCGCGGCGAGCACCGCGGCGGCCAGGGCCGCGTAGCGCGTCAGCTCGGTGCCGAGCGGCGCGCGCTCGCGGTCCGTGCCGAACACCCAGAGCCGGTTGACGGCGAAGTTCACGGCCGCGCTCACGAGTCGCGCACCGATGATCGCGAGCTGCAGCCATCCCGTCGTGGCGACGAGCAGCCAGAGCAGCAGGGCGTCGAGAGCCGCCGCCAGCAGCGACGAGGCGACGAAGGCCGCGAGCGGCGCCACGACCCGCACCGAGTCGCGCACGGGCCGGAAGTGCGAGCCGCGGTTCTCGTCGAGGTACACCGTGCGGATGGGCAGCTCGGTGAGCTGTAAGCCGGCGCGGCGGGCGCGCAGCAGCATGATCGCCTCGTACTCGAAGCGATCCCCGGGGAGCGCCGCCGCCCACGGCAGGGCCCCTGCCGGCAGCCCGCGCAGCCCGGTCTGGGTGTCGGAGACGCGCGCGCCCGTCGCCAGCGCGAACAGGCGCGCCGCGACGGCGTTGCCGAGACGGCTGCGCCAGGGCACCTCGGGCGGCGCCGACGGCCCCGAGAACGCGCGCACGCCCAGCACGAGGGCGTCGTCCGCCCGTTCCGCCGCGCGGGCGACGCGGACGATGTCCTCCGGCGCGTGCTGGCCGTCGGCGTCGGCGGTCACCACCGCGTCGCCGGGATGCGCCGCCTGCGCGTGCGCGAACAGCGTGCGCAGGGCGGCGCCCTTGCCGAGGTTGCGGGGGTGGCTGAGCACGGTCACGCCCGCGGCGTCCAGGGACGCGAAGACCGGCGCGGCGGCTACGGCGCTGCCGTCGTCGACGACGACGAGGCGCAGGTCCGGGTCCCGTTCCCGCAGCGCGGCGGTCAGGTCGACCAGCCGGTGGTCCGGATCCAGCGCCGGGATCCCCACGACGGTCATGAGGCGCCGCCGATGTAGAGGATGTCGCTCGTGGCCCGCTCGCCGCCGTTCGACGGACGGTTCACGACCTCGCCGTCGAACCACATCTCGCTCGATCCGCCGCCGTCGAGGTTGTACGCGGTCTGCGCGCCGAGGTCGCGGAGGATCTCCGCCAGCTCCGGCAGCGTGGCGCCGCGGCTGTACCCGCGGTCGCGGCCGTCGACCACCACGAACAGCAGGTGGGAGGAGTCGACGACGCCGATCGCGGTGCGCGGCTGCTCGCCCTGGATGGAGTGGTTGCCGAAGTTGGTGTCGACCTCGACCTCGTCGATCCCGTCGATGACGGCGCCGTCGCTGAGGAGGGCGGGGCCGAACGAGAGGGTGTTCCACACGCCGGCGTCGACGAGCTCCTGCGCGGTGGTGGCGGTCTCGTCGTAGACGCGGGCGGTGCCGTCGCGGTAGAGAGCCAGGCCCTCGCGGGCGCCCTCGTCCCGGTATGCCACGCCGTTGCGGATCTCGATGCCCGTGTCGCGGAAGCCGTAGTAGTCGCCGTTCACGGCGAACACCGCGCCGTGGGCCTCGGCGATCTCCGACACCTTCTGGGTGATGTTCTCGCCGAACTGGTCCTGCGCGAACGCCGACCGCAGCGCCGTCGGGTCCTCGAGCGTCACCTCCGCGACGTGGTACGTGATCGTGTCGTCGCCCGACCCGGTGCTGACCGTGCGGATCTGCACCGAGGCCGCGTCGCTCGTGGCGCTCGTGTCGTCGACCGTGGCCGTCGCACCCGCCGAGGACGACGTGCCCGCGTCGTCCTCGGCGGCCGAGACGTCGGAGACCTCGACGTGCGGCACGACGAACCGGTCGAGCGCCCACCAGGACGCCGCCCCGGCGCCGGCGACGGTCGCGAGGCCGCCGACGAGGAATGACCTGCGGGTGAGTGTGCGTCGATCCGTCATGGACCGATCGTCGGCAGGCGCGCTATGCGGCCGCTATGCGCCGTGCCGGGCGCCGATGCGAGCACGCCGTGCGACCGCCCAGCGCGTCATCGGCAGATGCCCGGAAGGACCCCGTACACGACGGAAGGGCCCGTCCCGGAGGACGAGCCCTTCTCGATGTCGCGCCGCGCGTCAGTCGTTGCCGCGGAGGATCGCGACGATGCGCAGGATCTCGACGTAGATCCAGACGACCGTCGCGACGATGCCGAACGAGGCCTTCCAGCCCAGCTTGCGGGGCGCGCCGTTGCGGGCGCCGTTCTGCACGAACTCGAAGTCCATGACCAGCATGTAGGCCGCCATCAGCACCGCCAGGATGCCGATGATCACGCCGAGGGGGATGCCCATGATCTCGAAGCCCGAGCGCATGCCCCAGGCCGACTCGCTGAACGGGCCGCCGAAGATCATGAAGGCGCCGTTGATGAGGCTGAAGACGAGGTAGCCGAGCGCCGCGACCATGACGATCTTGGTCATGCGGGGCGACGTGCGGACCTTGCCGCTGGAGAACAGGGCGAGCGTGACGCCCACGACCGCGATCGTGGCGAGCGTCGCCTGCATCACGATGCCGGGGAACGCGGCCTCCATGATGAGGGAGAAGGCGCCGACGAACAGTCCCTGTGCGGCCGAGTACGTGAGCACCAGCCCGGCACCCGGCATCTTCTTGAACGAGTTCACGAGGCCGAGCACGAAGCCGGCGATCGCTCCGACGACCGCGAGGCCGATTCCCAGCCCCGGGCTGACGATCGTGGCGAACCAGCCCACGGCGGCGGCCACGACCAGCACGGCGAACGCGCCGAGGGTCTTGTGGATCGTGTCCTCGACCGTCATGCGGCCGGTGTCGGTCGCGTCGGCGGAGGGCGCCGAGTAGAGGCCCTCGAGGTGCTCGGCGGTCGGCGGGACGAGCCCCGCGCTCGGGGTCTGCTGCCCGGCTGCCGCGCCGCCGGGGTAGGTCTGCGCCGCGTACGACGGTGCCTGCGGCGGACGCGTCGAGGTCTGGAATGCGGGATCCGTGAATCCGAACCTGGCCATGATGTGGTCAACTCCAAGTGGGGTGCGGGACAGCTACGTCTATCGCTGTGGATCCACCCTACCCACGGTTTCTTATGCCTGCGCTGGGGATCGCGCACCCGGTCTACGCCCCGGGCGAACGGGAAGGCCGTCGCGCCCTGGGTGTCCGCTGGCCGCGGACCGAGTATCTAGGGTGGACGCATGCCCCGGCCGCACCCGCTCGTCATCGGCCACCGCGGCGCGCCCGGGTACCGCCCGGAGCACTCGCGCTCCTCCTACGACCTCGCGCTCGAGCTCGGCGTCGACGCGGTCGAGCCCGACGTCGTCGCCACGCGCGACGGGGTGCTCGTCGTGCGGCACGAGAACGAGATCTCCGGCACGACCGACGTCGCCGAGCACCCGGAGTTCGCCGACCGCCGCACCACCAAGCACGTGGACGGCGCACGGCTCACCGGCTGGTTCACGGAGGACTTCACCTGGGACGAGCTGTCGACGCTGTCGACCCGCGAGCGCATCCCCGAGATCCGGCCCCGCAGCGCCACGTTCGACGGCGCGCAGCCGCTGCTGCGGCTGGCCGACCTGCTCGACCTCGTCCGCACCGCATCGCTCGCCCAGGGGCGCGAGATCGGCGTCGTGCTGGAGGTCAAGCACGCGAGCTACTTCGCCTCCATCGGTCTCGACCTCGCGCCGATGATCGAGACGGAGCTGCGCGCCGCGGGATGGGCGTCGGGCGGCCTGCCCCTCGTGATCGAGTCGTTCGAGTCGACCGTGCTGCACCGCCTGCGCGAGCGCGGCGTCGCGGGCACCTACGTCTACCTGCTGGAGTCGAAGGGCAAGCCGTTCGACCTGGTCTCCGCATACGGCGACGCGGCGCCCACCTATCCCGCCACGGCGACGCCGCGCGGGCTGGACGGGCTCGTCGGCGCCGTCGACGGCATCAGCGTCGACAAGAGGATGATCCTCGCCCCGGACCGCCTGGGGCGCGCAACCGGGCCCTCGCCGATCGTCGCCGACGCGCACGAGCGCGGCCTGCAGGTCTACACCTGGACCTGCCGCCCCGAGAACGCGTTCCTCCTGCCCGAGTTCCGCGGGAAGGGCGGCAAGCCGGCCTTCGGCGACTACGAGGCCGAGTGGGACGTCATCCGCCGCTCCGGCGTCGACGGCGTCTTCGTCGACCATCCCGACCTGGGCGTCGCGTTCTTCCGCGGCGTCTGACCACCGACGCGCGCAGCGCGTCCGTGTCGGGCCCTCGCCGTAGACTCGGAGGTGCCATGAGCGACGCTTCCACCCCCATCATCGTGCCCTCCGGCGCCGGCCCGCGCGGGCCGCGGCAGGGCGAGCCGGACGAGCTGCTCGACGGGCTCAACCCCCAGCAGCGCGAGGCGGTCGTGCACCGGGGCCCCGCGCTGCTCATCGTCGCCGGCGCCGGGTCGGGCAAGACGCGCGTGCTGACGCACCGCATCGCCTCGCTCCTGCGCGCCCGCGAGGCGTGGCCGAGCCAGATCCTGGCGATCACGTTCACCAACAAGGCGGCGGGCGAGATGCGCGAGCGCGTCCAGCAGCTGGTGGGCGACAGCGCGCGCGGCATGTGGATCTCGACGTTCCACTCCGCCTGCGTGCGCATCCTGCGCCGCGAGGCCGACCAGTTCGGCTTCACGAAGGCGTTCACGATCTACGACTCGGGCGACTCGCGCGCGCTCATCAAGCGCCTCGTCAAGGAGCACGAGGCCGACGCGCTCGGTCTCACTCCCGCATCGGTGCAGTCGCGCATCTCCAAGCTCAAGAACGAGCTCGCCGACGCCGACTCCTTCGCCCGCGACGCCAACATGAACGACCCGGTCGAGCGGATGTTCGCCGAGCTGTTCCGCGACTACCAGCGGCAGCTGCAGCGGGCGAACGCGTTCGACTTCGACGACCTGATCGCGCAGACCGTGTACCTGTTCCGCGCGTTCCCGAAGGTCGCGGACGTGTACCGCAAGCGCTTCCGCCACATCCTCGTCGACGAGTACCAGGACACCAACCACGCGCAGTACGCCCTCATCCACGAGCTCACCCGCCCCGTCCAGTCGTCCGACGACGTCGGCGGGGGCATGCTCGCGCTCATGGACGAGGCCGAGGGCGCGTCCCTCACGGTGGTCGGCGACTCCGACCAGTCGATCTACGCGTTCCGTGGCGCGGACATCCGCAACATCAGCGAGTTCGAGCGCGACTTCCCCGGCGCGAAGGTGGTGCTGCTGGAGCAGAACTACCGGTCCACGCAGAACATCCTCACCGCCGCCAACTCGGTCATCAGCAACAACTTCGACCGCAAGGAGAAGCGCCTCTGGAGCGACCAGGGCGACGGCGAGAAGGTGATCGGCTTCACCGGCTACTCGCAGCACGACGAGGCGCAGTTCGTCGCCGACGAGATCGAGTCGCTTCGCCGCACCGGGGTCGACTACGGGCAGATGGCGGTGTTCTACCGCACCAACTCGCAGTCCCGTGCGCTGGAGGAGATCTTCATCCGCTCGGCGGTGCCCTACAAGATCATGGGCGGCACCAAGTTCTACGAGCGCGCCGAGATCAAGGACGCCCTGGCGTACCTGGTGTCGGTCGCGAACCCCGCCGACGAGATGGCGCTGCGCCGCATCATCAACCGCCCGCGCCGCGGCATCGGCGACGTCACGGTCGAGAACATCTCCGGGTTCGCCGAGCGCGAGGGCATCACCTTCCGCGACGCGCTCGGGCGTTACACCGAGCTCGGCTTCGGCCCCAAGATCCAGGGCGCGATCGCCCAGCTGCACGGCGTGCTCGTCGAGGCGCAGGAGATCCTGCTGCCGTCCTCCGGCGAGGCGCCCTCGCCGGTCTCCGTCGCCGAGGGGCTGCAGGTGCTGCTCAACAAGAGCGGCTACCTCGATGCGCTGCGCGCCAGCCGAGACCCGCAGGACGAGGCACGCGTCGAGAACCTCGACGAGCTGGTGGCGGTCACGCGAGAGTTCGCGCGCAATAACCCGGAGGGCACGATCCTCGACTTCCTCACCGAGGTCGCGCTCGTGGCGGACAGCGACGATCTCGACGACGAGTCGGGGTCGGTGTCGCTCATGACGCTGCACACCGCCAAGGGCCTCGAGTTCGACACCGTGTTCCTCACCGGCGTCGAGGAGGACCTGATCCCGCACCGCATCTCGGCGGGCGAGCCGGGCGGGCCGCAGGAGGAGCGCCGGCTGTTCTACGTCGGCATCACCCGAGCCCGCAAGCGCCTGTACCTCTCGCTCGCCATGACGCGCGCGCAGTTCGGCGAGGTCACGGTCGCCATGCCCAGCCGCTTCCTGCAGGAGATCCCCGCCGACCTGATCCACTGGCGGCAGTCGCCCGGCGACGTGAACGGTCGCGGCGGATCGCAGTCGCGCGCCCTGAACGCGCGGCGGCCCGGCGGATCCGACCGCTGGGGGGCGACGCCCCTCGCGCCCGGCGGCGGCCTGAAGCCGAAGTCGACCGCGATGGACAAGTTCCCCGGCATGGTGACGAACAAGGTGCGCGACAACGGCGACCTCGAGCTGGCCGCCGGCGACCGCATCCGACACGACGACTTCGGCGAGGGCCGCGTCGACGCGGTCACGGGCGAGGGCGCCAAGCGCATCGCCCACGTGCGCTTCGACTCGGCCGGCGCCAAGAAGCTGCTCATCAAGATCGCGCCGATCCAGAAGCTCTGACCGTGGGCGGCGGCTGGCGCTGGGCCGGGACGTCGAGCGGTCGGCGCTGAGCCCGCTGAGCCGGAGAATCCGCGAACGACGGATCCGGGAGGCGATTCCGCTCCGTAGCACGCGGGATCTCCGTCGAACCGGGGATGGCGGGCGGCGGCGAGTCGAGCGCTCATGTCTCGCTCACAGCGGCGAAACCGAGCCTTCTCGTCCACATCCGGGGCGTTGCGGTGCATCTGCCGCCCCGGGTCCGAGACGGTGTCGGCATGGACATCGACGACGCGCTCGGCATGTTCGACGGAGTGGCCAGGGTGAGGGCGCTGCTCGACCTGGGGATCGGTGATGCCCGGATCCGTCGCGCGGTCGCCGAGGGCCGGCTGCGGCGACCGCGGCGAGGCTGGGTGGCGGCGCCGCATGCCGACGCGCTTCTCGTGGCCGCCGCGGAGGTCGGCGTCGTGCTGACCTGCGTGACGCAGGCGCGACGTCTCGGGATCTGGACCGCGTCTGCCGATACGCACCATGTCGGTGCGGCGCCGCACGCCAAGCTCGTCCGACCGCCACGGACGGGGACGCACGTCCACTGGGCGCAGCCGGCCGTGCCCCGAGGCCCCGGCGTGCTCAGCGATCCCGTCGGGAACGTCCCGGCCATCCTCGCCGTCTGCCAGCCGTACGAGACGGGCCTGGCCGCGTGGGAGTCGGCGATGCGACTCGGCATGCTCGACCGTGAGGTGATGCGTCGCCTCGACCTCGCCCCGGATGCCCGTCGCCTGCTCGCCGAGGCTCGCCCGTTCGCGGACGCAGGCACGGAGACGGTGGTCATGTCGCGCCTTCGATGGCTGCGCCTGCCGATGCAGAGGCAGGTCGTCATCGCCGGGAGACGCGTCGACCTGCTGGTCGGCGACAGGCTGGTCATCCAGATCGACGGCGGCCACCACGTCGACTCGCAGCGAATGGCCGACAACGAGCACGATGCCCGCCTGCGACTGATGGGGTACCACGTCATCCGGGTGGGTTACCGGCAGATCTTCGACGACTGGGCGACCGTCCAGGGCCTGATCGCGCGCGGTGGGGCAAGGGCTGCACCGCGCTGCGCGTTGAGAAGGAGAACCCGCCGACGACGGAATCCGGAGCCGGACTCGCTCCGGAGAAAGCGGGATCTCCGGCGGAGGCGGGCAGGGGCGGGTGCAGACCGGGTGCCGGTCGGGCGCGGAGGCTAGGCCGGGACGTCGACGACCCGCACCGCGCCGGCCTCGGGCACGAGCGCGCCGCCGGACCAGGAGGCCGCGGCGTCGGCCAGCTCGGGAAGCCGCGCGGCGGGGACCCAGGCGCGGAGCGTCGCCCGCGCGGCGTAGTCGGGCTCCCCGAGAGCACCCGCGCCCCCGCCCACCCAGTCCCGCAGCAGGTTGTCGACCCGGCCCGCGTCCGCGTGGTCCACGGCGAGCATCACCTCGGTGAGCTCCTGCCGCTCGACCAGCGCCGCGTCGTCGAGGCACTCCGACACCGCCGACGAGTAGGCGCGCACCAGCCCGCCGGCACCGAGCTTGATGCCCCCGAAGTACCGTGTCACCACGACGGCGAGATCGGTCAGGCGACGCTGCCGCAGCACCTCGAGCATCGGCACGCCCGCCGTGCCGGACGGCTCGCCGTCGTCGTTCGAGCGCGCCTGCTCGCCGCGCAGCCCGGTGACCATCGCCGTGCAGTTGTGCCGCGCGTCCCAGTAGCGCTTGCGTACGCCCGCGATGAACTCGTCGGCGTCGGCGACGGAGCCCACCGGGGCGGTGTGCGTCAGGAAACGCGACTTCCTGATGACGAGCTCGTGCTCGACCGGACGAGCGATCGTCGAGGGGTAGGCGGTCATCATCGAACACGCTACCCGCGTGGCGGCAGAGCCCGGACGGGGGTTGCAGCCGGCACGTAGGCTGGGCGCATGGGACTGTTCTCGCGGAAGAAGAAGAACGACGACCAGTCGGCCGCCGCGGACTCCGCCGAGCAGACGACGGAGAGCGGGGCGTCGCAGGCCCCGGCGGAGCCGGCATCGGATCCGGGCGCCGTCGCTGAGCCGGCGGTCGCTGAGCCGCCCGCGAGCGCCGCCGCCACGGAGCCGGCCGCCGGCGCCGCAGGGGACGCGGCGCCTCAGGTGAACATCTCGATGTCGTCGTATCGAGGGCTCGGTGCCGACGCCGGCCCCGAGGTCGCGCCGCCGTCCGCCGACCAGGACGCTCAGGGCGGGCCCGCCTCCGAGCCGGCAGCGCGACCGGCCGCGGCGCGACCGGCGGCGCCCGCACCGCGCGAGCTGCCGCTGGCGCCCGCCGCGCCGCCCGAGAAGCTCGAGAGCGTGCCCGGCCTGCGCGACAATGCGCTGCTGCGCGACGCGCTCGCGGCGCTCCCCGAGAACCCGACGGGCGCGCAGCTGCTCGGCGTCGTGCGGCAGCTGCTGCAGGGCCACGTGTTCCTGCGCGTGCAGGGGAACGCCCGCGAGCAGCTCGCGGAGGGCAGCGCCCGCCTGTCGTTCGGCATCGCGAGGGACGGCGACAACGCCTACATGCTCGTGTTCAGCTCGGGCAAGGCGCTGCACGACGCCGTGCGAGCGGACGGCGACGCCAGCACGTCGGCCGTCGGTCAGCCGGTCGGCGCGATCCTGAAGCACCTCGTCGAGCAGGACTTCGCCGGTCTGATCGTCGACAACAACTCCGCTCCCCACCGCGCGGTGCTGCCCCGCCAGGTGCTGGAGCGCGCGCTGACCCAGGCCGATCCGGACATGCGGCTGAAGGCGGCGATCGGCGCGCCGCGCGAGGCCGACACCCCGCACCGGATCGCCACGCTGATCGCCGAGGGCGTGCAGCTGTGGATCGCGCTCGGCAAGACGTCCGGCGACGCCTCCCCGGACGGCGAGCAGAAGCTCGGCATCGCCGAGGCCCGGCTCGCCGACGGCACCCGCCTGCTGCAGGTGTACTCGCATCCGCTCGAGATCGCCGCGCAGGGCCGCGACGAGCGGGCGCTGCCCCTGTCGGCGGCGAAGCTCGGCCAGGTGCTCCGGGACCACGAGGGGGTGGGCGGCATCATCATCGACCCCGCCGGGCCGCTGATGACCCTGACCCGCGACGAGCTCGCGCCCGTCATCGCCCTGGCCCCGGAGGCCGACGAGTCAGACGCGCAGGTCTGACCCGCCGCTCCCTCCGCCGAGCCACATCGTCTGGCGGGAGGAGGAGGGCGCTGCGTCAAGCCGTTCCGTCGGACGGAGCGGATCCGTAGGGTGGGCCGCATGGCGTCGGAACGCATCACGCTCACCGTCCCCGGACCGCACGGCGACCGCGAGGTCGGGCTGTCGAGCCCCAACCGGGTGCTCTGGCCCGAGCTCGGCATCACCAAGCACGAGCTCGCCGAGTACGTCGTCGCCGTGTCCGGCGCGTTCCTCGCGCACAACGGTGATCGCCCGGTGTCGCTCGAGAGGTTCCCCGAGGCGGTGGGAGGTGAGAGCTTCTTCTCGAAGAACCCGCCCAAGGGAGCCCCGGACTTCGTCGAGTCGCAGACCGTGACCTACAACAGCGGGCGCCGGCACCCGCAGCTCGTCCTCACCGAGCCGGCGGCGATCGTCTGGGCCGTGCAGATGAACACGATCGTCTTCCACCCGTGGGCGTCGAAGGTGCCGGACACGGACCAGCCCATCGAGCTCCGCATCGATCTCGACCCGCAGCCCGGCACCGGCGTCGAGCAGGCGGTGCCGGCAGCGCGCGCGCTGCGCGAGGTGCTGCAGGAGGCGGGCCTCGAGCCCTGGGTGAAGACCAGCGGCAACCGGGGGCTGCACGTGTTCTGCCCCATCGTGCCCGAATGGGAGTTCCTGGAGGTGCGTCACGCCGTGATCGCCGCGGGGCGCGAGCTCGAGCGCCGGATGCCCGACGAGGTCACCACCGCCTGGTGGAAGGAGGAGCGCGGCGAGCGGGTGTTCGTCGACTTCAACCAGGCGAACCGCGATCGCACGATGGCCGGCGCCTACAGCCCCCGGGCGCTGCCGCACGCGCCGGTCTCGGCGCCGGTGTCGTGGGACGAGCTCGACGACCTCGACCCGCGGGCCTTCACCGTCCGCACGATCCCCGAGCGTCTCGCCCAGGGCGACCCGTGGGCGGGCATCCAGGAGCGTCCCGGACGCATCGACACCCTGCTGCAGTGGTGGGAGCGGGACGTCGAGGACGGCCTCGGCGAGCTGCCGTTCCCACCCGACTTCCCGAAGATGCCCGGCGAGCCGCCGCGCGTGCAGCCGAGCAAGAAGGTCGCCGAGAACTGGGACGACGACGGCAACCGGGTCGCGGACTGAGGCGCGTGGCGTCGCGACGTCCTCCGCCTGACGCGGCCGGCGGCGTCAGCCCTCGGCGCGCCGCCGATGCAGCCGGGGAGGGTGATCCTCGACAGCCGGGCGCTTGTTCGCGCGGCGGACGGCGCGCGGCGGCTTGCCGCCCAGGTACGAGCCCGCCGCGTCGACGAGGAACCCGTTCCGCAGCAGCTCCCGTCCCACGAGCATCCGGAAGCCCATCGCGTCGCGACGGGTGAGCGTGACCTCGGCGCGGATGACCCGGTCGAGCAGACGCACGTCCATCAGCACCACGACACGGCGCTCGGCGTGACCCGACGAGCTGCGCACCCGGCGCCGATCGTGCACCGGCAGCTCGACCTGCACCGCGTCGTCGGCGCTCCGCTGCCACGGATGCACCTCGAAGCGCACCCACGGCTCGCCGTCGCGCGTGAACTCACGCAGCCCGAACGCGTGCAGCGACGACGTCTGTGCGCCGGTGTCGACCTTCGCCTTGAGCCAGTCGACGCCCGCTCCGGGCAGGCCGACCCACTCGCGCCACCCGACGAGCGTCGAGGGCTCCGCGGGGGTGATTGGATGGGACACGCCTCCCATCCAACCGCAACTCCGGGGTCACCACGTGAAGATCGCCATCCTGTCGCGCGCTCCGCGCGCCTACAGCACCCAGCGCCTGCGTGCCGCCGCGTCCGCCCGCGGGCACGACGTCAAGGTGCTGAACACGCTGCGCTTCGCGATCGACCTGTCGGGCGATGATCCCGACCTGCAGTTCCGCGGCCGGCGCCTGTCCGAGTACGACGCGATCATCCCGCGCATCGGCAACTCGATCACCTACTACGGCACGGCCGTGGTGCGGCAGTTCGAGCAGATGGACGTCTACACGCCCAACACCGCCAACGGCATCAGCAACTCGCGCGACAAGCTGCGCGCCAACCAGATCCTGTCCCGCCACGACATCGCCATGCCGGCGACGGCCTTCGTGCGCAACCGCGCCGACGTGATCCCCGCGATCGAGCGCGTCGGCGGCGCGCCGGTCGTGATCAAGCTGCTGGAGGGCACGCAGGGCATCGGTGTGATCCTCGCCCCCGAGATCAAGGTCGCCGAGGCCATCGTCGAGACGCTGCAGTCGGCGCGGCAGAACGTGCTGATCCAGCGATTCGTGAAGGAGTCGAAGGGGCGCGACATCCGCGCCCTGGTCGTCGGCGACCGCGTCGTCGCGGCGATGCGCCGGTCGGCGAAGGGCGACGAGTTCCGTTCGAACGTCCACCGCGGCGGCTCGGTCGAGCGCGTCGAGCTCGACGAGGAGTACGAGCGCACCGCCGTGCGGGCGGCGCAGATCATGGGGCTCAAGGTCGCGGGCGTCGACATGCTCGAGTCGGACGACGGGCCGCTCGTCATGGAGGTGAACTCGTCGCCGGGCCTGCAGGGCATCGAGGAGGCGACGAACCTCGATGTCGCCGGCGCGATCATCGACTACATCGCCGGGCAGGTCGCGTTCCCGCAGATCGACGTGCGTGAGCGGCTGTCGGTCTCGACCGGCTACGGCGTGGCCGAGCTCGTCGTGCACGGTGACGCCGACCTGGTGGGCAAGCGGCTCGCCGAGTCCGGCCTGCGCGAGCGCGACATCACCGTGCTCACGCTGCACCGCGGCGCGCAGGTCATCCCCAACCCGAAGGGCTCCTACGAGCTCGAGGCCGAGGACCGGCTGCTGTGCTGGGGCCGGCTCGAGGAGATGCGCTCGATGATCCCCGAGCGTCCGAAGCGCCGCCCCCGCGTCAAGAAGCTGCCCAAGCACCCGATCCCCGAGGAGGGCTAAGCGCCTTCGGCGGTCACGCCAGCACGTCTCCGAGGTCGTATCGCGCGGGCACGTCGAGCTGGTCGAACCGGCAGGACGTCGCCTCGCGGTCGGGCCGCCACCGCTCGAACTGCACGGTGTGTCGGAATCGCGCGCGCCGGGCGGGGTCGCCCTCCAGCTGGTCGTAGCGGACCTCCAGCACGCGCTCGGGGCGCAGCGACACGAACGACGTGTCGCGGTTCGACGAGAAGCGGTTGCGCTCGCCCTCGCCCGTCACCGCTCGGCCGTCGGCGTCGCGTTCGACGAGCGGATCGAGCTCGTCGATGAGCTCGAGGCGTCGCGCGTCGCTGAACGCCGAGACGCCGCCGACGCCGTGCAGCTCGCCGTGCTCGTCGTAGAGGCCCAGCAGGATCGAGCCGACGCCGCGGCCGCTCTTGTGCACGCGGTAGCCGGTCGCGACGACATCGGCGGTCCGTGCGTGCTTGACCTTGAGCATGGCGCGCTTTCCCGGCGCGTACGGCTGATCGGCGGGCTTCGCGATCACGCCGTCGAGCCCCGCCCCCTCGAACTCGCGCAGCCAGCGCGACGCGAGCTCGCGGTCCTCCGTCGCGCGCGTGACGTGCAGGGGGTGCGGGATGCCCGCCAGGAGGCCCTCGAGTCGTGCGCGGCGCTCGCGGAACGGTCGCCCGGTCAGCGCCTCGCCGCCCACGGCGAGCAGGTCGAAGGCCACCAGCATCGCGGGAGTGTCGACCGACAGTTTGGAGATGCGCGATGCGGCGGGATGGATGCGCTGCGACAGCGTGTCCCACGACAGCCGCTGCGATCCGGCGTCGCCGACGGCGATCACGATCTCGCCGTCGATCAGGCACGGTTCGGGCAGGAGGCGTGCGAGCGCCTCGGTAAGCTCGGGGAAGTACGGCGTCAGCGGCTTCGCCCCGCGCGAGCCGAGCTCCACGGTCTCGCCGTCCCACGACGCGAGCACGCGGAACCCGTCCCACTTCGGCTCGAACACCAGCCCGCCCGGGTGCTTGGCCGGATCGGGGATCGCCGGGACGGCCTTCGCCAGCATCGGCGCGGGGATGTCGTGTGCCATGCGCTCATCCTGCCGTCACCGTCCCGCGAGAATCCATCCTCGCGCCGATAATGCGTGCGGCACACGCATGCTCGGCGCGGAGAGGGATTCTCGCGGTCAGAACAGGTCGCGCAGGCGTGCGGGCTCGCCGGCGTCCGACAGCGCCGTGCGCGCGGCGTGCCAGCCGGCCAGGCCGTTCACGCCCGGGCCGGGCGGCGTCGACGCCGAGGCGAGGTAGACGCCCTTCATCGGGGTGCGCCAGGGGGCCGTCGACACGACCGGGCGGCGGAACGCCTGCGTCATCGTGAACGCGCCGCCGAGGATGTCCCCGCCGATCTCGGCGGGGTTGATCGCCTCTCGCGACGATGCGGGAACGGCGTGCGAGGCGAGGACGCGCTCGCGGAAGCCGGGGGCGAACCGCTCCACCTGGCGCGTGACGTGCTCGGTGGGATCGAGCGGCGATCCGTGCGGCACGTGGATGTACGCCCACAGCACGGCCTTGCCGGCGGGCGCGCGCGACGGATCCAGCACCGAGGGCTGGGAGGCGAGCACGTACGGGCGCTCGGAGACCGTGCCCCGTGCCACGGCGTTCTCGCTCGCCTCCACCTCGGCGCGCGTGCCGCCGAGGTGCACGGTGGGCGCCCGCGCGACGTCCGGGTTCGTCCACGGCACGGGGCCGTCGAGCGCGAAGTCGACCTTCGCCGCGGCGGCGCCGTAGCGGTAGGAGCGGATCGAGCGCGCGTAGGGGGTGGGGACGTCCGGATGGGTCAGCAGCAGTCGTGGCGAGGTGTCGAGCAGCAGGAGGTCACCGGCCGCGGGGTCGCCCCAGTCGATGGACGCGAGGTCGGTCACATGCCGCCCCGTCTCGATACGGCCGCCGTGCGCGCGCAGGTCGTCGGCGAGCGCGTCCGGGATCGCCTGGGCTCCGCCCACCGGGTAGGCCCAGCCGCTGTCGGTGTGCGCGAGCGCCGCCAGCATGATGCCGGAGGCCGCGGCGGCGAGCGACGGCAGCGGGGTGTTGGCATGGGCGAGCACGCCGGTCAGCAGCGCGGACGCCTCCTCGGTGCGGAACGTGCGACGGCTCAGCCCGCTGCCCGCCTCGAGCACGCGCAGGCCGTAGCGGATCGTCGCGACCGGATCGCGCGGCACGCGCAGAAGCTGGTTGCCGGTGAAGTCGAGGACGCCGTCGATGCGCCGGGCGAGGGGACGGGTGAGCGCGAGCCAGGCGCGGCCGTCCGGCCCCAGCTCCGACGCCGTGCGCGTGAGGTCGCGCCAGGCGACCGCCGCGCGTCCGCCGTCGAGGGGCTGCGCGTAGGACGCGTCGGGAACGATCCAGCCGATGCGCTCGTCGAGGCCGAACGCGCGGAAGAACGACGAGGTGATGGCAGCCGGGTGCACGGCGGAGCACACGTCGTGCCGGAACCCGGGCAGCGTCGACTCGGCGGTGCGCGTGCCGCCGCCGATCGTGTCGGCGGCCTCGAGCACGGTGACGTCGTAGCCGGCCCGGGCGAGCGCGACCGCTGCGGCGAGGCCGTTCGGCCCGCTGCCCACCACGGTCGCGCGCGTCATGGCCCCATCCTGTCACGGCCCCGCCCGCCCCCGCCGGTCGCCGAACCGTATGGGTCGGCCGGATCCACACCGGAGTACGGCGTGCGTTCGCCCAGGCGACGTGGTTCGGCGCGAGGAAGGGAGGGAGGAGGGGAGGGCGGTCAGACGAAGGCGCCGAAGCCGGTGATGTCCCGACCGATGATCAGCGCCTGGACGCTCTCGGTGCCCTCGTAGGTGTGGATCGCCTCGATGTCCGCGAGGTGCTGCATAATGCGGTTCTCGAGCAGGATGCCGTTGCCGCCGAGCAGGTCACGGGCGGTGCGCGCCACCTCGCGGGCCGTGCGCGTGTTGTGGAGCTTCGCGAGCGACGCCTGCGTCGGGCGCAGCGTCCCCGCCGCCTCGAGGTCGGCCAACCGCCGGCAGTAGAGCTGCATGGCGGTGAGCTGCGACAGCATCTGCGTCAGACGCTCCTGCACCATCTGGAACCGTGCCAGCGGCTTGCCGAACTGCACGCGCTGCGTGGAGTAGGCGAGTGCCGCCTCGTAGCACGCGGTCGCGTGGCCGAGCGCCGACCAGGCGACGCCCGATCGCGTGGCGAACAGCACGCGGGAGGTGTCCTTGAATGAATGCGCGCCGGGCAGCACCGCGTCGGCGGGCACCCGCACGTCCTCCAGGGCGATGTGCGCCTGGTGGATGCCGCGCAGCGACAGCTTGCCCGTGATGACGGTGCCCGTGTAGCCGGGCGTCTCCTGCTCGACGAGGAAGCAGCGGACCTGCCCGTGGTCGGGGTCGGGCGTCCCGTCGGGCAGCAGCTCGCGGTCCACGCGCGCCCACACGAAGGTGACCCCGCCCGACGCGCCGTTGCCGATCCACTTCTTCGCCCCGCGCAGCACCCAGCCCCCGGCGCTCGCGTCCCACCGCGCGTTCGTCTCGAGCGAGGTGGAGTCGGAGCCGTGGTCGGGCTCGGTGAGCGCGAACGCGCCGGGCACCTCTCCGCGCGCGATCGGGCCCAGCCAGCGCGCCTGCTGCTCGGTGCTGCCGAACAGGGCGAGCGTGCGCAGCGCGAGGCCGCCCTGCACCGCGATCACGGTGCCGAGCGACCCGTCGGCGCGCGAGACCTCCATGTTGACCAGTCCCGCCGCGAGCGGCGACATCGCCGTCAGCTCAGGGTGCTCGATGCCGTCGACGTAGAGGTCGGCGTCGCCGAGCGCGGTCAGCGCCTCCGCCGGGTACTCGGCGCGGTCCCATGCTTCGGCCATCCGCGGGGCGAGCGCCTCGCCCACCTCGCGGGCCCGTGCCCACTGCGCGCGGTCCTCGCCGTCGACGTCGGCGAACACCGCGTAGTAGTCGGTGTCGAGCGGGGATGTCACGTCGTAGGAGAGCACGTTCTCTCCGGGGAGCTCGGATGCCATGCGGTCAGGCTATGTCGGGCTCCGCGTCCTCCCGCAGACGTTTGGAGGTCTCCGCCAGCGTCGACCGCGAAAACCGGCCCGTCGCTTGCCCTAGACTGGGTCGCGGTTCCCTCGGCGCAGGCCGATCGGGTCGGCAGGCACGGAGGTCCTCATGTTCATCATCTCGCTGGTGCTGTTCCTCGGCGGGTTCGGCCTGTTCGCCCTCGCGTTCAACATCGAGATCCTGCAGGGCGTCGTGTTCACGGCGGGCATCCTCGCGATCTCGCTCGCGATGGCCCTCCCGATGCACTTCAGCAAGACGCGACAGTAGTCGCCGACGATCTTCCCGAACGCGGTCCGCGAGCTCTCGCGGGCCGCGTTCCGTCTGTGCGCGCAGCATCGCTGAAGGGGAGGCGGATCGGAGCCTCAGCCGTGCGGTAGTAGGGTGAGATCTCGGTCGAGATCTCTCGACGTCGAGACGTCCAGTCTCCTCCCGTGGCCCCACAGAAGGAATGCAACGTGGACCTGTACGAGTACCAGGCTCGAGACCTTTTTGAGAAGTACGAGGTGCCGGTGCTCGCCGGCATCGTCGCCGACACCCCCGAGGAGGTGAAGGCAGCGGCCGAGAAGATCGGCGGCGTCGTGGTGGTCAAGGCCCAGGTCAAGACCGGCGGTCGCGGCAAGGCCGGCGGCGTGAAGGTCGCGAAGACCCCCGACGAGGCGTACGAGGCCGCGAAGGCGATCCTCGGCCTCGACATCAAGGGCCACGTCGTCAAGCGCGTCATGGTCGCGCAGGGCGCGGACATCGCCCGCGAGTTCTACTTCTCGGTGCTGCTCGACCGCTCCAACCGCTCGTACCTGTCGCTCGCGAGCGTCGAGGGCGGCATGGAGATCGAGCAGCTCGCCGTCGAGAAGCCCGAGGCTCTCGCACGCGTCGAGGTCAACCCGCTGACCGGCATCGACGAGGCCAAGGCGCTCGAGATCGCCAAGGCCGGCGGCTGGGACGAGGAGCTGGCCCCCAAGGTGGCCGAGGTCTTCGTCAAGCTCTACGACGTCTACAAGAGCGAGGGCGCGACCCTCGTCGAGGTGAACCCGCTCGTCCTCACGGGTGCCGGCGACATCGTGGCGCTCGACGGCAAGGTGTCGCTCGACGACAACGCCAGCGAGGTGCGCCACCCCGAGCACGAGGAGCTCGAGGACAAGGGCGCCGCCGACCCGCTCGAGGCGAAGGCCAAGGCCAACGGCCTCAACTACGTCAAGCTCGACGGCCAGGTGGGCATCATCGGAAACGGCGCGGGCCTCGTGATGTCGACGCTCGACGTCGTCGCGTACGCCGGCGAGAAGCACGGCGGCGTGAAGCCCGCCAACTTCCTCGACATCGGCGGCGGTGCCAACGCCCAGGTGATGGCGAGCGGCCTCGACGTGATCCTCGGCGACGAGCAGGTCAAGAGCGTCTTCGTCAACGTCTTCGGCGGCATCACGTCGTGCGTCGCCGTGGCGGAGGGCATCGTGAAGGCCCTGGAGATCCTGGGCGACACGGCCACCAAGCCGCTCGTCGTGCGCCTCGACGGAAACCAGGTCGAGGAGGGCCGCGAGATCCTCGCGGCCGCCAACCACCCGCTCGTCACGCTCGCCGCGGGCATGGACGAGGGCGCCGACAAGGCCGCCGAGCTGGCGAACGCCTGAGACTGCGGATCGGATTAAGGACTAGAGAGATGTCGATCTACCTCAACAAGGACTCCAAGGTCATCGTCCAGGGCATCACCGGCGGCGAGGGCACCAAGCACACCGCCCTCATGCTCAAGGCGGGCACCAACGTCGTGGGCGGCGTGAACGCCCGCAAGGCCGGCACGACCGTGACGCACGAGAAGCCGGGCGCCGGCGAGGTCGAGCTGCCCGTGTTCGCCTCGGTCGCGGAGGCGATCGAGAAGACCGGCGCCGACGTGTCGATCGCGTTCGTGCCGCCGGCCTTCACGAAGGACGCGATGATCGAGGCCATCGACGCCGAGATCCCGCTGCTCGTCGTGATCACCGAGGGCGTGCCCGTCGGCGACACCGCCGAGGCGTGGGCGTACGCCAACGAGAAGGGCAACAAGACCCGGATCATCGGGCCGAACTGCCCCGGCATCATCACGCCCGGCGAGGCGCTCGTCGGCATCACGCCCGCGAACATCACCGGCAAGGGCCCGATCGGCCTCGTGTCGAAGTCGGGCACGCTGACGTACCAGATGATGTACGAGCTGCGCGACCTCGGCTTCTCGACGGCCATCGGCATCGGCGGCGACCCCGTCATCGGCACCACGCACATCGACGCGCTCGCCGCGTTCGAGGCCGACCCCGAGACGAAGGCGATCGTGATGATCGGCGAGATCGGCGGCGACGCCGAGGAGCGTGCCGCCGACTTCATCAAGGCCAACGTCACCAAGCCGGTCGTCGGCTACGTCGCGGGCTTCACCGCCCCCGAGGGCAAGACGATGGGCCACGCCGGCGCGATCGTGTCCGGCTCGGCCGGCACCGCGCAGGCCAAGAAGGAGGCTCTCGAGGCCGCCGGTGTCAAGGTCGGCAAGACGCCGTCGGAGACCGCCGCGCTGATGCGCGACATCATCCAGGGACTGTGACCGCCTAGCCGCACGCCGTCTCGCGAGGCCCCGTCCGCTCTGCGGGCGGGGCCTCGTCGTCTCACCGGGCGGCGGCGACCAGGAACACCGGATGGTGCGACGCGATCGCCGCGAACTCGCTCACGTCGGCGTCCGGGGCGGCGGCGACGTGGGGGCGCACGATCGCGATCCGCTGCACGTAGTGCTTGAGCACGGGGGCGGCGGCGTCGGCGTCGAGCTCGGTGACCCGGATCCGCTCCGCCTGCGCGCCGCGCTGCAGCGTGGCCTCGCCCGCCGCCCGGAGGTTCCGCACCCACTCCACCGGCCCGTACGGGGCGACGAGGTAGCGACGGCCGCCGACCTCGACGGGCGTGACCGGCACGGTGCGCGGCTCGCCGCTGCGGCGGCCCGCGACCGTGAGCGCCGAGACGCCCCCGGGCGCCACGCCGCGGCGTCCGAGCGCGGCCATGATCCGGTCCACCCAGCGGCGGAAGGGCGTGATCCTGTACGACGACATGCGGTCACCCTAGGTCGCGCCGGCTCTTCCCGGAAGGGGCCGAGGGGGTCGGATCGGCAATAGCCTGGGGGCATGCCGCTGAACGGGGAGTACCTGCCGTCGACCGCCGAGTGGGCCCGCATGCAGGCCGAGACCTACGAGGCCACGAACGGCGCGGAGGCCGCCGATCTGCGGGGCCGCCCCGTCATCGTCCTGACCACCGTCGGAGCCCGGACCGGCGGGCTGCGGAAGACGGCGCTGATGCGCGTCGAGCACGAGGGCAGCTATGCCGTCGTCGCCTCGAAGGGCGGAGCGCCGACCCCGCCGCAGTGGTACTTCAACCTCAGGAGGACGCCCGCCGTCGAGCTGCGGGACGGTGCGGACAAGCGCGACTACGTCGCCCGCGAGGTCGACGGCGCCGAGTACGACGCCTGGTGGAGCGCGCCGTCGCGGCGTGGCCCGACTACGCCGAGTACCAGAAGAGGACCGATCGGAAGATCGCCGTGTTCGTGCTGGAGCCCGCCGAGGACTGAGCGCCCCCCGCCCGGCGCGCGGCCGGCCGGTCGCCTGGAGGGCGGACGCGACCCGCGGCGGAGCGCCGCCCGGGCACGGCGCCCGCCGACACGTAGAGTCGATGCGTCATGCATCGCCTGCTCGTCGCCCTCCTCGCCGCCCTGGACGCCGCAGTGGCGGCGATCGTGGGGCTCGCCGCGGTGCTCGTGCCACTGCTGCTGCTGTGGGTGTTCACGTTCGGCGGGGTCGCCGACTGGAGCGCGCTGTGGCCCGCGACGGCCCGTATCTGGCAGCTCGGCAACCTCGTGCCCCTCGCGCTCACGCTCGATCCCGACCTGTTGGTCGAGGCGGGCCTTCCGGAGCAGGGCGGATCGTTCGCGCTCTCGCTGGCCCCGCTCGCCTTCACGGTGCTCGTGGCGCTGTTCGCCGGGCGCTCCGGCCGCCGCGCCGTCGGCTCGGGGCGCTGGCTCACCGGGGTCGCCACCGGCGCCGTCACCACGGTCGTCGCCGCGAGCGTGGTGCAGCTGACCGCGGGGAACCCGGTCGCCGTCGCGGACCCCTGGCTCGCCATCCTGATGCCGACGCTCGTCTACACGGTGCCGATGCTGATCGGCGCGGTGACCGGTGCATGGATCGAGGGCGACGAGGGCCCTGTCGACCGCGTCCACGACGCCGTCGACCGGCTGCCCCGGGTCTGGCGCGTGCTGCCGGCGCTGATGATGCGCGGCGCCACGATGGCCGTCGTCGGGATCGTCGGCTTCGCGGCGCTGACCATCGCGGCGATCGTGCCGCTGCGGGGCGGCAGCGTGATCGCGCTGTACGAGGCGACCCAGGTCGATCTGCTCGGCGCGATCCTCCTGACGATCGGCCAGCTCGCGTACCTGCCGACCCTCATCGGCTGGGCCGTGGCGTGGATCGCCGGCCCGGGCTTCGCGATCGGCGCCGGCACCGGCGTCACCCCCGTCGGCACGCAGCTGGGCGTGCTGCCCGGCGTGCCCGCCCTGGGGCTGATCCCCGAGCACGGGTCGCCGCTGCTGCTGCTCGCGGTGCTCGCGCCGGTCGTGGCGGGCGCGATCGCCGGCTGGGGCGTGCGCACCGCGTACCGCGCGGAGATGCAGGCCAGCGGCGCGGCGAGCGAGCCGCCCGTGCCGCGGGCCCTGCTCGCGGTGGGCATCGCGGTGCTGGCCGGCGCCGGCGCCGCGCTGATCGCCCTGCTGACCTCCGGGTCCATCGGGCCCGAGCGCCTCGCCGTCACCGGCCCCGAGCCCGGCTCGCTCGCGCTGGCGGTCGGGATCGAGGTGCTCGTCGGTGCCGGGATCCTGCTGCTCGCGCCGCGCGGGTACGAGATGCGGCTCGACCGCTTCGCCCCGGGACGCGGCGAGGGCGACGACGAGGACGACGAGGGCGGCGACGACGCGGAGGCGGAGGCGGACACCCCCGCTCCGCGGGGCGATGACACCCGTGCTCCGCGGGGCGGGGCCCGGCGGCCGGGAGGCTCGGCACAGCGCGAGACGGGCGTCTCGCTAGACTGACCAGGTGCTGTCGGTCGCCGTCCTCATCTCGGGCACGGGCTCGAATCTCCGTGCCCTCCTCGAGGCGGCGGACGACCCCGCCTACCCCGCGCGCATCGTCGCGGTCGGCGCCGACCGCGACGCGTCCGGGCTCGCCCATGCCGAGGCGTTCGGCGTGCCGTCGTTCGTCGTGGGCTATCGCGACCACCCCACGCGCGAGGCCTGGGGGGAGGAGCTCGGGCGGCGGCTCGACGCCGTCCAGCCCGACCTCATCGTGCTGAGCGGCCTGATGCGTCTGCTGCCGCCCGCCCTCGTCGCGCGCTGGGCGCCGCGCATCGTCAACACCCACCCGGCCTACCTGCCGGAGTTCCCCGGCGCCCACGGCGTGCGCGACGCGCTCGCCGCCGGGGCGGCGCAGACCGGCGCGAGCGTCATCGTCGTCGACGACGGCGTCGACACCGGTCCCATCCTGGCGCAGGAGCGCGTCCCTGTGCTGCCCGGAGACACCGAGGACACCCTCCACGAGCGCATCAAACCCGTCGAGCGGCGCCTGCTGATCGACGTCGTCCGCCGTATCGCCGCCGACGAGCTCCCGCTCGCGGGCGGCGCACATCCCTGACCCCACCGATCCGAAGACGGATCGATCGCCTCACCGAAGGAGCACCCCATGGCCGGCCCCCGCCACGACCCCTCGCTGTACCGCGACCGCGATGTGGTGCCGATCCGTCGCGCCCTGGTGTCCGTCAGCGACAAGAGCGGCCTCCTCTCCCTCGCGGAGGCGCTCGTGGGCGCCGGCGTCGAGATCGTCTCGACCGGGTCGACCGCCGCGACGATCCGCGACGCCGGCCACGAGGTGACCGACGTCGCCACGGTCACCGGCTTCCCCGAGATGCTCGACGGCCGCGTCAAGACGCTGCACCCGAACGTGCACGGCGGGCTGCTGGCCGACCTGCGCCTCGAGCACCACGAGACGCAGCTGGGCGAGTTCGACATCGCTCCGTTCGAGCTCGTGGTCGTGAACCTGTACCCGTTCGTCGAGACCGTGCGCTCCGGCGCCGAGGGCGACGACGTGGTCGAGCAGATCGACATCGGCGGCCCCGCGATGGTCCGCGCATCCGCGAAGAACTTCGCGAACGTCGCCATCGTCGTCTCGCCCGAGTCGTACCCCTCGATCATCCAGGCGGTCGCCGACGGCGGCACGTCGCTCGTGCAGCGCCGCGAGCTGGCCGCCCGCGCGTTCGCGCACACGTCCGCGTACGACACCGCGGTCGCGCAGTGGTTCGCGGAGGAGACCATCGCCGGCGAGGTCGACCTGCCCGACCACCTCACGATCCAGGCCGAGAAGCTGGCGAACCTGCGCTACGGCGAGAACTCCCACCAGCGCGCGGCGATCTACTCCCGCGTCGGCGGTCACGGCATCGCCCAGGCGACCCAGCTGCAGGGCAAGGAGATGTCGTACAACAACTACGTCGACGCGGACGCCGCGCTGCGCGCCGCCTACGACATGGTGCTGCCGGCCGTCGCGATCATCAAGCACGCCAATCCGTGCGGCATCGCGGTCGCGGCCGCCAACGCGCTCGACCCGATCGCCAGCGCCCATCTGCGCGCCCACGAGTGCGACCCGGTGTCCGCCTTCGGCGGCGTGATCGCCGCGAACAGGCCGGTGACGCTGAAGATGGCCGAGAACCTGCGCGACATCTTCACCGAGGTGATCGTGGCGCCCGACTTCGAGCCCGCCGCGCTCGAGGTGTTCGCCGAGAAGAAGAACCTGCGCCTGCTGAAGCTGCCCACCGACTGGCAGCAGGAGCGGATGGACGTCCGCCTGGTCTCGGGCGGTCTGCTGCTGCAGGACGCCGACCGCTTCCCGGAGGACGACTACGAGTCGGTCGCCGAGGGCTGGCAGCTTGTCGCCGGCGAGCAGCCGGAGGACATCTCGGTGCAGGAGCTCGTGTTCGCGTGGAAGTCGTGCCGCGCGGTCAAGTCCAACGCGATCGTGCTCGCCCGCGGCGGTGCGACGGTCGGCGTCGGGATGGGCCAGGTCAACCGCGTCGACTCGTGCCGTCTGGCCGTGGAGCGTGCGGGGGACCGCGCGGCGGGATCCGTCGCGGCGTCCGACGCGTTCTTCCCGTTCTCGGACGGCCCCGAGGTGTTGATGAACGCCGGCATCAAGGTGATCATCCAGCCCGGCGGATCGGTGCGCGACGAGGAGACGATCGCCCTCGCCCGTGAGCGCGGCGTGACCATGTACTTCACGGCCGCGCGCCAGTACTCCCCCGCCCGGCCCCCGGGGAGGCCGCGCGGGCCGGGATGCGCTGCATCCCGGCCCTCTCGTCAGGTCGTCAGGAGGCGGCGCGTTCCGCCGCCACCAGCGCCGCCACGCGCTCGCGCTCCGCGCGGGTCCAGGTCTCCTTCGTGAGAAGGATGCCCGCCAGGCCGATGCCGGCGGCGAGCATGTAGAGCAGCGCGGCGCCCGGCCAGCCCATCGCGCCGACGATCGCGGCGGCGAGCAGCGGAGCGAAGCCGCCGAGGGACGCCGCCAGCTGGTACCCGAGCGACGCGCCGGAGGTGCGCGTCTGCGTCCGGAACTGCTCGGTGAGCAGCGAGCCCTGGGTGCCCGTGAGGGTCGCGTGGATGACGCCGATGCCGATGATGAACACCGCGATCACGAGCGCGGGCTCCATCGTGTTCGTCAGGAGGTACATCGGGAAGGCGAAGGCCAGGGCGGCGATGCACGCGCCGATGTAGAGCGGTCGCCGGCCGATGCGGTCGGTGATGGCGCCCGCGAAGAAGGTCATCCCGATCGCCACGATGCTCGCTCCCGTGATGGCGCCGAGCGCCACGGGCCGGAGGTCGGGATCCAGCTCGGTGACGTAGTTGAGCAGGTAGGTGGCGGTCGAGTAGTAGGCGAACGACTCGACGATGCGCAGCGCGATCACCCGCAGGATGCCCCGCCAGTCGTCCCGGAGGGTGGCGACGAAGGGGTTCTTCTCGACCGTCCCCTTCGCCTGGGCCTCGCGGAACTCGGGAGACTCGCTGAGCCGCGACCGCACGATGAGCGCGACGATGACGAGCACGGAGCTGAAGAGGAAGGGAGTGCGCCACTGCCAGTCGCCCTCCAGCGTGGCGCTCCAGGCGAACATCGCGCTGGCCAGTGCGATGCCGAGCGGGTTGCCCGCCTGCGGGATCGCGGCGAACATCCCGCGACGGTGCCACGGGGCGTGCTCGTACGCCATCGTGATGGCCCCGCCCCATTCCGCGCCGAAGGCGAGCCCCTGCACCATGCGGATGAGGGTGAGGAGGATCGGCGCGGCGACGCCGATCTGGGCGTACGTGGGCATGAGGCCGATCGCGAAGGTCGCCGCGCCCATGACGATCATCGCCCCGACGAGCACCGGCTTGCGGCCGAACCGATCGCCGAGGTATCCGCCGACGGCGCCTCCCACCGGGCGCATGACGAAACCGACGGCGAGGGTGCCGAAGGCGAGGAGGGTGCCGGTCAGGCGGTCGTCGCTCGGGAAGAAGACCGCACCGAAGTAGAGCGCGGCGGCGGTGCCGTAGGCGACGAAGTCGTAGTTCTCGACGCTGGTGCCGACGCCGGCGGCCAGTGCGGTCTTTAGGCGGTCCTTCGAGCCGAGCACGCTTCGGCGCGGCGCGGGGGCGATGGATGACACGGTGGATCTCCTTCGATCGGGGTGAGGGCTCACGCGAGGGCGGCGCGACCGGGCGCGGCCGACCGCGGTGAGGGGAGGGAGGGACTACGCGGTGAGCGCGTCCAGGGCGTTGAGCTTGCCGACCCGGCGCCGGGTGTCCTCGTCGTCGTCGAAACGGGCGTCCAGGAACTCGCGGACGATGTCGGGGATCAGCGCGTGCGGCACCAGCCAGGCACCCATCGCGACGACGTTCGCGTCGTCGTGCTCGACGGCCTGGTGCGCCGAGTAGGGCTCGTGGGCCAGGCCGCAGCGGATGCCGGGCAGCTTGTTCGCCGCCATGACGGCGCCCTGACCGGTGCCGCAGACGAGGATCGCCCGGTCCGCGTCGCCGCTCAGGACGGGCTCGCAGGTGGCCTGCGTGATGTCGGGGAAGTCGACGGGCTGCGTGTCGTGGGTCCCGCGGTCCAGGACCTCGTGGCCCAGGGACTCGATCGCCCGGCGGACGACGTCCTTCAGCGGGTGGCCGGCGTGGTCGGCGCCGAGGGCGACTCTCATGGGTGTTCTCTCTCTGTGTCGGGGGCCTCTGTGTCGAGGGGGTCTGTGTCGAGCGGACGCGCGGCGAGGCCCTCGACCTCTCCGCGCGCGGGGATCGAGGGCGCCGCCCCGGGCCTCGTGACGGCGAGGGACGCGGCATCCAGTGCTCGCCGCATGCGGTCGGCGAGGGGGAGCCCGGTCAGCGCGGCCAGATAGCCCGCGAAGGTGTCTCCGGCGGCTGTGGTGTCGACGGCCTCGACGGATCGCGCCGGCGCGACCCCGTGCTCGTCGCCGATGCGGTAGGCCGCCCCGTCCGCGCCGAGCGTGCACACGACGCCGGCTCCGGTCGCGTCGACGACGCCGGCGATGCGCTCCGTCGTGCCCTCGGCGGCGACCCCGAGCAGGTCGGCGATCGCTGCGAGCTCGTGCTCGTTCACCAGCAGCAGATCGACGTGGCCGACGAGCTCGTCCACGCTCGTCGGCGCCGGCGCGGCGTTCCAGACCACGGTCGCTCCCGCGTTCGACGCCAGCTCGGCGGCGAGGCGCGAGACGGCGATCGGCACCTCGTGCTGCAGCAGCAGGGCGTCCCCGGGTCGCAGCGCGGCGCAGGCGGTGCGCACCGTCTCCTGCGGGATGCCCGCGTTGGCCCCGGGCACCACCACGATCGAGTTCTCGGCGTCGTCGTCGATGAGGACGATGGCGCGGCCGGACGGGACGCCGTCGAGCCGTGCGACCGCCGCCGTGTCGATGCCGTCGGCGTCGAGGGCCGCGATCAGGGGAGCGCCGTCGTCTGCCCCGACGGCGCCCACCAGCCGGACGTCCGCGCCGGCCCGGGCCGCGGCGACGGCCTGGTTCGCGCCCTTCCCGCCCAGCGCGGTCGTCAGCGTGCGAGCGCTCACCGTCTCGCCGGGCCCGGGGAAGCGGGCGAGGCGCACGGCGTCGTCGGCGTTGATGCTGCCGACCACGAGGACCTGGGCGCTCATCGTGCCGACGCTCCGATCCGCGCCGGCGCTTCGCCGGCGCGGTCGACGAACGAGGTCGCCACGCGCTCGGAGGACGCCTCGCGCCCGCCGATGAGGTCGAGCAGGCCCCGCACGCCGGCCGTGCCGATGGCGGCCGCGTCGTTGCGCACCGCGCTGATGGGCGGCGAGACGAACTCGAACCACTCGAGGTCGTCGAAGGAGACGATCTCGATGCGGCGGGCGGCCTCCGCCCCGAGCCGCTCGCGCAGGGCGCGGATCGCGCCGAGGGTGGTGCGTCCGTTCGCTCCGAACACCGCCGTGGGGCGCACGCCGCGGTCGAGGATGCGCAGCATCGCCTCGGCCGCGCCCTCGGCGAGGAAGTCTCCGGCGTCGACGAACGCGTCGTCGGTGGTGATGCCGTGCGCCGCGCGCCCGTCGAGGTAGGCGGTCCGACGCTCGGCGCCCGTGGACATGGTCTCGGGGCCGCCGACGTAGGCGACGTCCCGGTGCCCGCGACGCTGCAGCCACTCGAGGACATGGCGGACGCCGCCCGCGTTGTCCGTGCCGTACATCGGCGCGGACAGGCCCTCGACCGTGCGGTTGAGCAGCACGATCGGGAGGCCGGACGAGACGAGCGCGCTGAGCCGAGGGCTGACCGGGCCCTGCGGCGAGAGCAGGAGTCCGTCGATGCGCTGCGAGGCGAAGGCGGAGAGCACGGCCTCCGCCTGATCCGTGTCCTCGTTCGCGTTGGCGAGCAGCACGGTGTACCCGTGGTGCCGCGCCTCCTCCTCGGCGGCGTGCGCGAGCTCCGAGAAGAACGGGCTGCGGATGTCCGAGACGAGCAGGCCCAGCACGTCCGTGCGCGAGCGCCTCAGCGAGCGCGCCGGGCCGTGGGCGACGTAGCCGAGCGCGGCGGCCGCCGACAGCACCCGTCCCCGGGAGTCCTCGGACGTCTGCGAGCTGCCCGAGAGCACGCGGGACGCCGTGGCGAGCGAGACGCCGGCGCGCGCCGCGACATCCTTGATCGTGGCCATGGCACTCCTTCGTGGAAACGTTTCCATCGGTGAAACGGCCACCAGCATCACACGGAGCGCGCGCGGCCGCAACCCGGGCGCGGCGGGCGAGCGTGGCGACGGGCGCGTTCCGGGCCGGCGCCGCACCCCGGCACTGCCGTGTCCGAAAACCGCCAGCCCAAGCTCTCCTCACGTGTCAGGCTGGACGCATGTCACCGAGCATGACCTTCGACGAGCGGTATCGCGCCATCTCCTCGCGCGACTCCCGGTTCGACGGGCAGTTCGTCACCGCCGTGAGGTCGACGGGCATCTACTGCCGGCCCTCGTGCCCGGCGCGCACGCCTAAGCAGGCGAACGTCACGTTCTACCCCACGAGCGCGGCCGCGCACGAGGCGGGGTACCGCGCGTGCAAGAGATGCCTGCCCGAGGCGGCGCCGGGTTCGCCGGACTGGAACCTCCGGGGCGATGTCGCGGCGCGCGCCATGCGGCTGATCGCCGACGGCGTCGTCGAGCGCGAGGGGGTCCCGGGCTTGTCCACGCGGCTGGGCTACTCGCCACGGCACCTCACGCGGCTGCTGGCCGCCGAGCTCGGTGCGGGGCCCCTCGCCCTCGCCCGCGCGCACCGCGCCCACACCGCCAGGCTGCTGCTGGTCGGAACCGACCTGCCGGCGGCGGACGTCGCATTCTCGGCGGGGTTCGCGAGCGTGCGACAGTTCAACGACACCGTCCGAGAGGTGTTCGGGCTGACGCCCACCGAGCTGCGCGCACGACGCCGCGCCGGCGACGCGGAACGCACGCCCGCGGGCATCGACCTCGCGCTGCCGTATCGCGAGCCGTTCGACCCGGCCGGGCTGTTCGCGTGGATGGGCGTCCGCGCCCTCGCAGGCGTCGAGTCGGGTGACCGGGTCTCGTTCGCCCGGACGCTGCGGCTGCCGCGCGGCGCGGCCTGGTTCCGACTGACCCACGCCGAGGGGCGGTTGCGGCTCGAGGCCAGCCTGCAGAGCCTCGCCGACCTCTCGCCGCTCGTGACACGAGCGCGGCGGCTGTTCGACCTCGACGCCGACCCGCTGGCGATCGACGAGGCGCTCGGCGCCCACCCCGAGCTGTCGACGCACGTCGCGGAGAACCCCGGGATCCGGCTGCCCGGGACCGCGGACCCGCACGAGCTGCTCATCCGCGCCATGGTCGGGCAGCAGATCTCCGTGTCGGCCGCCCGCACGCATCTCACGCGCCTCACGGACGCGCTCGGTGAGCGCGTCGTCCTCGCGGGGGAGGAGCGCGTGCTGTTCCCCACGATGGCCGCGATCGCCGAGCAGGGCGGGGACGTGCTGCGGGGGCCCGCTGCCCGCATCCGCGCCATCACCGGCGCCGCCGCAGCGCTCGCCTCGGGAGAGCTGCTGTTGACGACCGGGGACGACGCGGCCGACCAGCGCGCCGCGCTGCTGGCCATGCCCGGCATCGGCCCATGGACCGCCGACTACGTGCGCATGCGTGTCATCGGCGACCCGGACGTCGTGCTCACGGGCGACGTGGCGCTGCGGGCCGGCGCGGCACGGGCGGGCATCCCGTCCGACCCGCGTGGTCTGGCCGAGTGGGCCGCGCGCGCGGCCCCGTGGCGCTCGTACCTGTCCATGCACCTGTGGCGACTCGCCGCCGGGCCCGCCGTGGCGGGGCCCGTGGCGGCCGCCCGACCCACCGACCCCCGCCGATCAGGAGACTGACATGACCGCGATCCTCGACACCATCGACACCCCGGACGGGGCCTTCACCCTCGTCGCCGACACGGACGGAGCGGTGCTCGCCTCCGGCTGGTCGGCCGACGCCGACACCATGCTCGGCCGCATCCACCCCCGGCTGCGCCCGGTCGACGTGCGCGAGGGCGCCGTCGCCGCGAGCGACGCGGTTCGCGCCTACTACGCCGGCGACCTGGCGGCGATCGACTCGGTGCCCGTGCGCCAGCACGGCACCGCGCTGCAGGCCGGAGGGTGGGCGGCGCTGCGCCGCATCGCCCCCGGATCCCCGCTCAGCTACGCGGAGTTCGCGCGGGCTCTTGGAGCGCCGAGCGCCGTGCGTGCCGCCGCCTCGATCTGCGCGCGCAACGCGCCGGCCCTGTTCGTCCCCTGCCACCGTGTGCTGCGCGGCGATGGATCGCTCGGCGGGTTCGCCTGGGGGCTGGACGTCAAGCGCGCGCTGCTCGATCGCGAGGCCGGCGTCGTCTGAGGGAGCCGGCGCCGCAGCCGTCCTCGCCGTGCCCGGATCCTCCGCCACTCAGTGGGGCAGGCCTCGGCGAGCGTTGCGGCGGGCGCCGCGACGGGAATAGGCTGAAAGGCTCGCGTCCCCACGTCTGCGGTCTCGGGCCGTGGGCGCGCCGCCGCCGCGGCGCGCGTCTCCCACTTCCCCCTGAGGATCATGACCAGCTCTTCCCCGCGCCCCGCCACGCCCCGACTCTCCACGGTGCGGGCGTTGCTGCGCCTGCTCGAGTTCGCGCGGCCGGTGCTGCCGCGGCTCGGCCTGGGTGCGCTGACCGCCCTCGCGGCCGCGATCATCGCGCTGATGATCCCGATCGCGCTGGAGTGGGTGATCGGCGGGCCGATCGCCTCGGGCGAGACCGTGGCGGTCGTGTGGGGCGCCGTCGCCGTGCTCGTGCTCGGGCTGCTCGAGGCGCTCATGGTGTACCTCCGGCGCTGGCTCGTGCTCGGCCCCGCGACCCTCGTCGAGTACGACATCCGCCGCACGTTCTACCAGCGTCTGCAGCACCTGCCGGTCGCGTTCCACGACCGCTGGCAGTCGGGGCAGCTGCTCAGCCGCATGATGCAGGACATCAGCCTCATCCGCCGCTGGATGGCGTTCGGCCTGATCCTGCTGGTCGTCAACATCCTCACCGTCGTGATCGGCGCCGTGCTGCTGTTCCAGTGGCACTGGGCGCTCGCGATCGTCTTCGTCGTGTCGGGCGTCCCGCTGTGGATCCAGGGGTTCCTCTTCGAGCGCGACTACGGCACGCTCACCCGGCTCAGCCAGGACCAGCAGGGAGACCTCGCGACGAGCGTCGAGGAGAGCGTGCACGGCATCCGCGTGCTCAAGGCGTTCGGGCGCGGGCCGCACGCGCTGCGCCGCTTCACGCGCCAGGCCGAGACGCTGCGCGATACGGAGATGCGCAAGGCGGGAGCGATCGCGCGGGTCGACTTCTGGCTCGTGATGATGCCCGAGCTCGCGTTCGCGGTGTCGCTGCTGATGGGCATCTGGCTCGCCTCGATCGGACAGATCGAGCTGAACCAGCTGGTGGCCTACTTCGCGATGGCGACCATCCTGCGGTGGCCGATCGAGTCCATCGGCTTCCTCTTCTCGTTCATGCTCGACGCCCGCACCGCGACCGACCGCATCTTCGAGGTGTTCGACGCCGAGAACACGATCACCGACCCCGACGAGCCGGTGCGGATCGAACATCCCGAGGGCGCCCTGGCGTTCGAGGGCACGCACTTCCGCTACCAGGACGCGGGGGCGCTCGAGCCCGACCTGCTCGACGGCATCGACCTCGAGGTCCGCCCCGGTGAGACCATGGCGCTGGTCGGGCTGACGGGCTCGGGCAAGACCACCCTGACGACGCTCCCCACGCGGCTCTACGACGTCACGGGCGGCCGCGTCACGATCGACGGCGTCGACGTGCGCGAGCTGCGCCTGGTCGACCTGCGGCGGATCATCGCCACCGCGTTCGAGGACGCCACGCTCTTCTCGGCGTCCGTGCGCGACAACGTGCTGCTCGGCAGGGACGACCTCGACGCCCGATCGGAAGAGGGGGAGCGGGTGCTGCGCGAGGCCCTCTCGGTCGCGCAGGCCGCGTTCGTCGACGAACTGCCCGACGGCGCCGAGACGATGATCGGCGAGGAGGGCATGTCGCTGTCGGGCGGTCAGCGCCAGCGGCTCGCCCTCGCCCGCGCCGTCGCCGCGCGCCCGGCTGTGCTCGTGATGGACGACCCGCTGTCGGCGCTCGACGTGGACACCGAGGAGCGGGTGCAGGCGGGCCTGCGTCGCGTGCTCGGGGCCACCACCGCGCTGATCGTCGCGCACCGGCCGTCGACCGTGGCGCTCGCCGATCGCGTCGCCCTGCTCGAGGGAGGCCGCATCACGGCCGTCGGCACGCACTCCGAGCTGATGTCGGCGTCGTCCCACTATCGATCGGTGATCTCCAGCTTCGAGCGGGACGCCGCCGAGGAGAAGGCCCGCCGCAACGACCCGAACCCAACCTCCGAGCTGGACGTCATCACCGACGCCGGCGCGGGCGGGACGCCGCTGCCGTCACGCATCGCCGAGCCGGACCCGGCGCCGGGCGGCGACGACCGAGCCGAGGAGCCGAAGTGAGCACCGTCCAGGGAACCGCGGGCGAGGACCGGTCCGACTACACGCGCGACGAGAACCGCGCGATCCGGCGGCGCTCGCTGCGCCTGCTGGTGTCGCTGCTCGCTCCCCTCAAGCGGCAGGTGACGCTCGTCGCGATCGTGGTGGTCGCCCAGACCGCGGTGCGGGTGCTGGGCCCCGCGCTGCTGGGGCTCGGCCTGAACACCGCGCTCCCCGCGGTCACGCAGCGCGCCGACTGGGGGCCGGCCTGGCTCGTGGGCGGCGCCTACGTCGTGACCGCCGTCGGCGGCGCCGCGCTGCTGGCCTGGTACGACGTGCTCGCCGCGCGCGTCACGCAGAACGTGCTGCTCGACCTGCGCACCCGGGTGTTCCGACACACGCAGATCCTCAGCCTGGAGTTCCACGAGACCTACACGTCCGGCCGCATCATCTCGCGCCAGACGAGCGATCTCGACACGATCCGCGAGCTGCTCAACGGGGGCCTCAACCAGCTCGTCCACGGCGCTCTCTACGGCGTCTTCACCTTCATCGCGCTCGTGATCGTCGACTGGCAGTCGGGGCTCGTCCTGGTGGTCGCCGCCGTGCCGCTCGCCCTGCTGATGCGCTGGTTCTACCGCGCATCGCAGCGCACCTACCGCGTCTCCCGCGTGATCAGCGCGAAGGTGATCGTGAAGTTCGTCGAGACGATGACCGGCATCCGGGCGGGCAAGGCGTTCCGCACCGAGCCTCGCAACGACACCGAGTTCAGCGGACTGTCCATGGAGTACCGCGACGTCAACATGCGCTCGATCCGGCTGTTCGGCACGTTCGAGCCGGGCCTGATGGCGATCTCGGCCTTCTCGATCGGTCTGGTCGTGCTGTGGGGCGGGATGCGGATCACGTGGGGCGAGTTCTCGATCGGCTTCCTGCTGTCGGCCGTGCTGTACGTGCGCAACTTCTTCACTCCGCTGCAGGAGGTGGCCATGTTCCTGAACTCGTTCCAGGCGGCCGCCGCGGCGCTCGAGAAGGTGTCGGGCGTGCTCGAGGAGGAGCCCACCGTTCCCGACCCGGCGCGGCCCGTCGTCCTCTCCGGCGCACGTGGCCACGTGCGCTTCGACGAGGTGACCTTCGCGTACGGCACCGGCCGCACCATCCTGCCGGAGTTCACCCTCGACATCCCGGCGGGCCAGACCGTGGCGCTCGTCGGCACCACCGGCGCGGGCAAGTCGACGCTCGCCAAGCTCGTCTCCCGGTTCTACGACCCCAGCGAGGGCGCGGTCACGCTCGACGGCGTCGACCTGCGCGAGCTGCACCCGCGAGACCTGCGCCGCGCGATCGTCATGGTCACCCAGGAGGCCTACCTGTTCAGCGGCACGGTGGCCGACAACATCGCGCTCGGGCGTCCGGACGCGACGTTCGACGAGATCGTCGCGGCCGCCGTCGCCGTGGGCGCCGACCCGTTCATCCGGTCGCTGCCCGACGGCTACCACTCCGACGTCAACAAGCGCGGCGGGCGCGTGTCGGCGGGTCAGCGTCAGCTGATCTCGTTCGCGCGGGCGTTCCTCGCCGACCCGGCCGTGCTGATCCTCGACGAGGCGACGGCGTCGCTCGACATCCCCTCGGAGCGGATGATCCAGGACGCGCTGCAGACGCTGCTCGCCGACCGCACGGCGATCATCATCGCGCACAGGCTGTCCACCGTCGCGATCGCCGACCGGGTGCTCGTGATGGAGCACGGGCGCGTCATCGAGGACGGCACGCCGGATGCGCTGATCGCCGGCACCGGCAAGTTCGCGCAGCTGCACGCCGCGTGGAGGGAATCGCTGGTCTGACGCACGGCACCGGCCCTGCGCATCGATCGGGCTGAGCGGGAAGAGGGGGATGGCGACGGGGTCTCGATGGGGGAGGGGGATTCGAGACCCCGCCGCCGGCATGTTCTCAGCGCAGACGACGTTGACGGCGCCGACGAGTCATGTCGAAGCGAGTGTCTCCCCTGCGCTCGATCTCCTCTAGACGCGGATCTCGGCGACTACCTCACCGTACTCCGTCTCGCCCACGGGTGTGAAGCCGACACGGTGGAAGAAGGCCTCGGGGCCGTCGTCTCCCGCCTCGTAGATCACGGTCAGGTGGCTGTGGCCCCGGCGGCGCACCTCGTCCACCAGACCCTGCACCATGAAGCGGCCGATGCCGCGCCCCTGGTCGTCCGCGTCGACGTTGATGCGCAGCAGGATCGAGCGGAAGTTCTCGTCGAGGGCCTCGGCGTCGAAGCTGGCGCTGACGAAGCCGACCACGTCGGTGCCGTCGTCGCCGTCCACGGCGACACGCTGCCACGAGGTCGCCGGGTCGACGACGGTGGCGGCGATGCCGTAGGAGACGGGCGCGAGGAACTGCTCCTGGCCGGGCTTCAGCGACAGCGTGTTCACCGCGACGATCGTCGCGGCCGAGAGCTCGACCAGGTTCAGCGTCATACGGTCAGGCTAACCGCTCCCCGATGCGTGCGCACCAGGATTCCGGGCGCCTGCTCAGTCGTGCACCCAGACCTCGGTGCCGGTCTGCGCGAAGTAGTACATGTGCTCCGCGGCGGCCTGTGTCATGTTGACGCAGCCGTGGCTCATGCGCGCCCCGGCGCCGAAGTTGTTGTGCCAGTAGGTGCCGTGGAAGCCCTGGTCGCCGTTGAAGTACGTCACGAACGGCACGTTCGCGGTGCAGTACCCGAACTTGCCGCCCTCCTTGACCGTCCCGTCGGGGTTGCAGGAGCCCATGTTCTGCGAGGTGAGCTGCGCGTACACGGTGAAGTGGCCCGTGTGCGTCTCGGTGTCGATGCCGTCGCGAACCCCGCCGGTGCCGAGCGCGATCGGGTACGAGGCGACGAGCTTCTCGTTCTCGTACATGTAGGTCATGCCCGCGCTCTTGTCGACCTCGGCGCGACGGAACAGCTCCTCGCTCTCGTACGGCACGACCTCGCCCTCGAGCGTGAACTCCAGGTCGCCGCTGCTGAGCGTCTCCGCGACCCGGTCGGCGACGCCGTCGGTCGAGGCGATGCCGAAGCCGTCCTGGCCCTCCTGGATGACGCGCAGGTGGTCGCCCTTCGAGTTGGTCACGACCTGCTCGTTCCGGACGTCCTGGTTCACCTTCTCGGGGAGGTCCTTGATGGCCTCCTCGATGGCGCCCTTGTCGGCCGTCACCACGAAGTCGCCCGACGCGGGGTCGGCCTCGATGTCCATCCACGACTGGACGTCCTTCAGCGAGAGCTCGCTCGCCCGCTTGTCCTCGAGGTAGAACCCGGCGGCGTCGGCCTGGTCGTTGAGGCCGGCGGCGAAGGCCTCCGCCTCCTCGGTCGTCGCGGCGGCCTTGACCTCGGTCTGCTGGGGCTCGACGGTCGTCTCACCCTTCGCGAGGGCGTCGGTGATGCCGGCGGCCAGCGCCTCGACGTCGACGCCCTGCCCGGGCTCGGCGGCCTCGACGGTGAACCGCCCGCTCTCGTCGTCGAACACGACCTTGGCGTTGACGGAGTCGGTGTAGAGCGACGGCAGCGCTTCGCGCAGGGCCTCGGCCGCCTTCTCCGCGTCGACGGACACGGGAGCGCTGACCTCTCCCTGGCCCCAGCCGCCGAGGTTCCAGGCGGGATACGTCTCGAAGGCGTCCGCCGCAGCGGCCTGCGCGTCGACGGACAGGCCCAGCTGCTCACCGGTGACGGTGGCGTCGCCGATCGTGAACTCGGTGGTGGCCAGGCGCTGCGAGATGGTCTCGGCCGCCATGCCCTGCGTCATCAGGCCGACCGGCGTGGCGGCGGCGGTGACGCCGGGGGCGATCAGCACGAGCGAGGCCACGACGGCCGCCGCTGCGACGAGCCCGGTCGGGATGCCGAGACCCAGCCACAGGCCGAGGCGTCGCTTCTTCGGCGGGTCGGCCTGCGCCCACTGCACCGCACCCGCCTCGGCGGCGGCCCGATCGTCTCCGCCGTCGCCGGACGCCTGCTCGGGTCTGGTCTCCAGATCCGTCACGCTTACCCCCTGATGGCTCGGAACGCCGGTTCGGCACAGATGTCGTCAACTTAGGCTACGGCCGCCAAGCGCATGTCAGGAGGCGGATCGGTTACGAAGTGGCTACGATGCGCTGGGCATCCGCCCGGCGCCGCCTGAGCGCCGCGCTGCCCGACGGTAAGGGCGGTAAGGGCGGGCCGGGTCAGCGCCAGTCCACCCCGGCGGAGCGGTGGAAGCCGATGCCCGCCGCCTCCCAGCGGTCGCCGAGCCCGGCGACGCGCTCCCGGAACGACTCCCAGGTGCGCTCGGGCGAGCCGGCCCGCTCGGACCAGGCGGCCTCGGCCGCCGAGGCGACGCGGGGGAACATCATCTCGTCGACGTCGGCCGGCGTGCGGATCGTCTCCGTCCACATGCACGCCTCGACGCCGAGGATCGCCTCCTCGGCGAGGCCGGGAACGACGGTCGCGGGATCCCAGTCGTACGAACGGGCGAGGCTCGTCGGGCCGTCCGCCCAGACGAGCCCGAGTCGCGAGTCGGCTTCGTGCTTCATGTCGAGGTAGACGGCGTCGGCCGGGGACAGGACGACGCGCCCCCCGCGTTCCGCGAACGACCGTGCTCGGCGCGCGTCCTCGCCGCCCTCCTCGCCGCCTTCCAGGGAGGGGCGGCGGAACCCCCAGTACTGGCCCACCGTGCCGGGAGGCAGGTCGGCGACGCCCGCCTCGTGCCAGGTGACGGGCGTCTTGTCCGCCTCGGCGACGATGCGCGTGGCGAGCTCGACCATACGGCGGTAGTCGGCGGGGTCGGTGCCGAGGGCCTCGTCTCCACCGATGTGCAGGTACGGGCCGGGGGTGAGCGCCGCGATCTCGCCGAGGACTTCCCGCAGGAAGGTCTCGAGCCCCTCGGCGTCCGCCTGGAAGGACGAGAATCCCACCGCCAGCGCGGTGTAGGGGACCCCCTGCTCGGGCAGTCCGCCGCCGCCGTACGTCTCGGTGATCTCGCGGATGTGGTCGGTGATCACCGGCTCGGCCAGCAGCTCGGGATGGCTCAGTCCGATCGCGTGGGTGTGGCCGGGGAGGTCGAACTCGGGCACCACCGTCATGTGGCGCGCGGCAGCGTATTCCACGATGTGCATGTAGTCGTCGATGGAGTAGTGCCCGCCGGGGTCGCCCCCGACGGAGGTGCCCGACGCGCTCTGCGCGAGCTCCGGGTGGGATCGCAGCTCGAGCCGCCAGCCGTGGTCGTCGGTGAGGTGCAGGTGCAGGACGTTGAGCTTGAGCGACGCGGCTCGGTCGATGACGGCCTCGACGGTGGAGACGGGGTGGAAGTGCCTCGCCACGTCGAGCATCATGCCGCGGTGGGCGAAGCGGGGTCTGTCGCGGATGTCGACCGCGGGGAGCTCGTCCGGGCCGGCGAGCTGCGCGAGGGTCTGGCGCGCGTAGAAGACGCCGGCGGGTGAGGAGGCGCGGATGACGACGGCGCCCGCCTCGATGCGCAGGGCGTAGCCCTCCTCGCCGTGTCCCTGCTCGGTGACGACCTCCACGGGGGCGTCGGCGGGGGCGCCCGCGGACTCGAGCAGAACGACGGACGTCGGCCAGGGGACGAGGGGGAAGGTCATGACGGCACGGTATCCAGGCGTGCCGGATCTGCGTGTAACGAGTTTGTAAACTTCCCTTCCTAAATCGCCCGAGCCGTTGCGGCGACATCGATTCGTAAGTAGGACTTACAAACATGAATCAGCGCGGCAGGCTCAAGGTGCTCCCGGAGCACGCCCGTGCCCACAACCGTTCGCTCGTCCTCGCCACGCTGTTCCACGACGGTGCGATGAGCCGCGCCGACCTCGCCCGCGAGACCGGACTCACCCGCGTGACCACCTCCGACCTGGCCGGCGATCTGATCGCCGACGGGCTCGTGGTCGAGCAGGGCATCCGACAGGGGAGCGGCCCCGGCAAGCCCGCCATCCTCGTCGACATCGACCGGCTCGGCCTGCAGGTCGTCGCCATCGACCTCTCCGACAGCCGCGAGTACCGCGGCGCGGTGATCGACCTCGCCGGCACCGTGGTCGCCCGCACCTCGGTGCCGCGTCCCGCCGACGGCGAGGCAGAGGCGTCGCTCGACGCCGTGCGGACGCTGTCGGCCCGCACGCTCGGCGAGGCGACGGGGCGGGTGCTCGGCGTCGGCGTCGGAGCGCCCGGGGTGATCTCGCGCGACGGCGTCGTGCTCTCCTCGCCCAACCTCGGCTGGTCCGACCTGCCGCTGCAGCAGGACCTGCGCGACCGCCTCGGCGTGCCCGTGCACGTCGCGAACGACGCCAACGTCGCGGCCCTCGCCGAGCACACCCTCGGCGGGGCGAGCGGCGACGTCCTGGTCGTCAAGGTCGGCCGCGGCGTCGGCGCAGGAGTGCTGACGCGCGGCGAGCTCACACGGGGCAGCAGGGACGCCGCCGGCGAGATCGGGCACGTCACCGTCGGCACCGACGGCGGACCCCGATGCGTGTGCGGCAAGGACGGCTGCCTCGAGTCGTGGCTCTCGATCCGGTCGCTCGAGGACCGGATCTCGGAGGGCGCCGACCGCGACGCCGTGCTGCGCGACGCGGGCGCCCGGCTCGCCATCGCGATCGCCCCGATCGTGGGCGCCCTCGACCTGTCGGAGATCGTCCTCTCCGGCCCCGCAGACCACCTCGACGGCACGCTCCGGCAGTCCGCCGTCGACACGCTTCGCGCCCGCACGTTCCTCCATGACGACGTGCAGGTGCGGATGTCCGCTCAGGGAGACGACGTCGTGCTGCGAGGCGCGGTCGTGCTGATCCTCGACGGAGAGCTCGGGGTCTCGTAGACGAGCCCCCACGGGGCGAAGAAGCCCCGGTGCACGGAACGCACCACCCACCCCACCACCCCATCCGAAGGACGCATCACATGAACACAGGAACAGGAAAGAAGGCGCTGGCCGGCATCGGCCTGCTGGGCGTCGGCTCGCTCGTGCTGGCGGGCTGCGCGGGCGGCTCGGACGACGGCGACGCACCCGCCGCCGAGACCGGCGAGGTCACGGTCTGGGTCGTCGGCACCGACACCCCCGACACCGCGCGCGACTACCTCAAGGAGACCTTCGAGTCGGAGAACGAGGGCTGGACCCTGCGTCTCGAGGAGAAGACCTGGGCCGACGTGTCGGAGACGTACGTCGCCGCGCTGCAGTCGAACGACACCCCCGACGTCGTCGAGGTCGGCAACACGCAGGCCATCGGCTTCATCGACCAGGGCCTGTTCTCGGACCTCAGCGACATCCGCGGCGACCTCGGCGACCTGAACCCGGGCCTCGAGGAAGCCGGGACGTACGACGGAGCCTTCTACGCGGCCCCGTACTACGCCGGCGGTCGCGTCGTGTTCTACTCGCCCGAGATCGTCGACGGCGACAGCCTGCCGGCGACGCTCGAGGAGTACGTCGACGCGGGCATCGAGATGCGCACCGACACCGTGAGCGGCATCTACGCGCCCGGCCGCGACTGGTACAACATGCTCCCGTACATCTGGACGTACGGCGGGGAGATCGCCGTGCAGGACGGCGACACCTGGGACGCGCAGTTCTCGAGCGACGAGTCGCTGCAGGGGCTCGAGCTGCTGCAGAAGGTCTACGCCGAGGCGACCAACGCCCCCAAGGACGGCAACGAGACCGACGCCCACGTGCCGTTCTGCGCCGGCGAGGTCGCCTTCCTCTCCGCCCCCGCGTGGATGCAGTGGTCGATCCTGGCCGAGGCCGACGCCGAGAACCCGGGATGCCCCGACACCTACGGCAAGGACCTCGGCGCCTTCCCGCTGCCCGGCGCGACCGAGGGCGAGACCGCCCCGATCTTCGCCGGCGGCTCGAACATCGGCGTCGCCGCGCTGTCGGAGAACCAGGCGATGGCGAAGGAGGTCGTGAAGATCATGCTGTCCTCGGGATACCAGGACCTCATGGCCGAGGGCGGCCTGACCCCGGCGCTGCTGGACTCGGCCGCGTCGCTGCCGGACACCCCGGTCGCCCAGGCGCAGGCCGAGGCGCTCGCGAACTCGAAGGGGGTCCCGACCTCGCCGAACTGGGCCGAGGTCGAGTCGAGCCTGATCATCCAGGACTCGCTCGTGCGGATCGCCCAGGGCGAGGACGTCAAGGCCGTCGCCGAGAAGCTCGACACCGACATCGAGGCCATCCTCAACGGCTGACCGGGCTCGGGGGGGGGGGGGGCGCCCGGGGGGGGGCCCCCCCCCCCCCCCCGCCGCCCCCCCCCCCCGGCCGCGCCCGCGGCGACCC
>NZ_JAIJZW010000007.1:0-50050 GCF_019753765.1 Microbacterium marinilacus | reverse complement strand
GTGCCCCGGTGCCGGGGGGGCCCCCACCCCTGGCCCCGCCCCCGCCGCACCCTCCGGTCATCCCCCCCCAGCAGAAAGCCCCGCATGACAACCCTCACCGCCGCGCGCCCCACCTGGGAGGAGCGCGACCGACGGCGCCGTCGCCGCGACGCGCTCTCGTCGTGGATCCTGCTCGCCCCGTCGATCATCATGATCGGCCTCATGGTGGGCTACCCGGCCGTCCAGATGATCTGGCAGTCGTTCACCGACTACCAGGTGCGCCACAAGATCCAGGGCACCGCCCCCGAGTTCGTCGGCCTCGACAACTACATCAAGATCATCACCCGCAGCGACTTCCCCGAGGTCGTGGCGCGGACGGTCGGCATCATGCTCGTCACCACTGCGCTGATCATGGTCCTCGGCGTACTGATCGCGGTGCTGATGACCAAGATCGGCCGCGGCATGCGGATCACCATGTCGGTCGGGCTGCTGCTGGCATGGGCCATCCCCCCGCTCACCGCCAGCGTCGTGTGGGGCGTCATCTTCGACACCCAGTACGGACTCGTGAACTGGGCCCTGAACTCGATCACGGGAACGAACGCCTGGCACAACCACCCCTGGCTGCTCAACCCGTGGACCTTCTTCATGGTGCTGACGATCATCGTCGTCTGGGGCGCGATCCCGTTCGTGGCGTTCACGACCTACGCGGGGCTCGGCCAGATCCCTCGCGAGACCATCGAGGCCGCCGAGATCGACGGCGCCGGCGGGTGGCAGCGGTTCTGGGGCATCGTGTTCCCCGCCATGCGCCCCGTCCTCGGCGGGCTGCTGATCCTGCAGATCATCTGGAACATGAAGCTGTTCACCCAGGTCTACGCGCTGCAGAGCCGCGGCGGCATCGCGGCGGACACGAACGTGCTGCCCGTCTACCTGTTCCGGCAGGGGATCGGCGAGTTCGGCGCCACCAGCGCCATCGGCATGCTCATCGTGCTGATCATGCTCGCGATCAGCTTCTTCAACATCCGCCAGCTCCTGAAGGACGACGACTCGTGAGCACCACTTTCGTCCCCACCGACGCCACCCGTGCGATCGTCGCCCCGCAGCCCCCCGGGCGCCGATGGAGGCGCCGCGCCGAGCCGGCCGGCCCCACCGGGGTGCGCAGCCGGGGTCTTCGGGCCCTCTTCAACGCGCTGGCCGTGATCGTCTTCCTCGCCAGCGTCTTCCCGGTGTACTGGATGATCAACCTGTCCTTCACCCCGGGCAACCAGATCATCAGCCGCGACGCCTCGCTCGTGCCCCGCGAGCCCACGCTGCTCAACTACGTCACCGCCTGGACGCGACCGGCGGCACCGGGCCAGACCGACTTCCCGAACGCCCTGCGCACCAGCCTCATCATCGTCGCGATCGTCGTGATCTGCGCCCTGCTGTTCGCGTTCCTCGCGTCGATCGCGCTCGCGCGCTTCCGCTTCGTCGGGCGCCGCACCTTCATCGTCGCGATCCTGATCGTCCAGATGATCCCGGGCGAGGGCATGATGTTCACGGTCTACAACCTGATCGACGACCTGCACCTGATGAACACCCTGATCGGGTTGAGTCTCGTCCACACCGCCGCCGTCATCCCGTTCACGGTGTGGACCCTGCGCGGGTTCGTCGCCGGCGTGCCCGCCGAGCTCGAGGAGGCCGCGCAGATCGACGGCTGCTCGAAGCAGGGTGCGTTCTGGCGCATCACGTTCCCGCTGCTGGCCCCCGGCCTGGTCTCGACCGGGATCTTCGCGTTCATGCAGTCGTGGAACGAGTTCACGATGGCGCTGCTGCTGATGAAGGACATGAACCTGACGCTTCCCACCTGGCTCAACTCCTTCCAGTCGGCCACCGAGGCGACCAACTACGGCGCGGTGATGGCGGGCTCCACCCTCATCTGCATCCCCGTCGTGATCTTCTTCCTCATCGTGCAGGGCCGGATGACCGGCGGCCTCGTCTCGGGCGCGGTCAAGGGATGACCGCCGCGCCCCCCGCCGTCCGCGTCGGAGTCGACGTCGGCGGCACGAAGGTCGAGGCCGTCGCGATCGACGCGGCCGGCGGGATCCTCGCGCGCATGCGGCGCGAGACGGTGCGGGGCGAGGCCGGGGTGATCGCCAGCGTCAGCGACGCCGTCGCGCGGGTGGCGGCCGAGCCCGGCGTCGGCCCCGTCGCGGCCGTGGGCATCGGCATCCCGGGACAGATCGTCGGCGCCCGCGTGCGCAACGCGGTCAACCTCGGGATCTCCGACCTCGACCTCGGAGGCGAGGTGACCGCGGCGGTCGGCGCCGCCGTCCACGTGGAGAACGACGTGAACGCGGCAGCGGCCGGGGCGTACGCGATCCGCGGTGCCGTCGGCGCATCGATGGCGTACCTGAACCTCGGCACCGGGATCGCCGCGGGCATCGTGCACGACGGGCGCGTCTGGCCCGGGGCGGGCGGCACAGCCGGCGAGGTCGGTCACGTCTCGATCGACCCGCGCGGCCCCGAGTGCCCCTGCGGGCAGCGGGGCTGCATCGAGACCCTCGCGGGCGGAGGCGCCGTGGCCCGGCGCTGGAGCGGCGACGGCGAGCACCCGGTGCTGGACCTGTTCGACGCGGCCGACGCCGCAGACGGCCGGGCGCTGTCGTTGCGCGGCGACCTCGCCCGTGGAGTGGCGGCCGCCGTGCGGGTGCTCGTCCTCACCGCCGACCCCGCGGTGGTCGTGATCGGCGGCGGCGTCTCGCGGCTCGGCGATCGGCTGCTCGACGTGGTGCGGGGCGAGCTGCGGGCGTCGTCGGAGCGCTCGGCGTTTCTCACCTCGCTGCGGCTTCACGAGAGGATAGAGCTGCTTCCCTCCGACGCGCCGGCCGGCGCGCTCGGAGCCGCCCTGCTCGCCCCCGCCTTCGAAGGAGTCGCCCGTGGCTGAGATCGTGATCGTCCCCGACCGTGCCGCCGCCGGTGCCCTCGTCGCGGAGGAGATCGCCGCGCTGGTCGCCCGCCGCCCGGACGCGGTGCTCGGCCTGGCGACCGGCTCGACGCCCCTGCCGGTGTACGAGGCGCTGCGGGCCCGTCTGTCCGGCGCCGATGTGTCGCGGGTGCGGGGCTTCGCGCTCGACGAGTACGTCGGGCTGGATCCCGCGCACCCCGAGAGCTACCGATCGGTCATCGCGCGCGAGGTCGTCGAGCCGCTGGGGCTGGACCCGGACCGCATCCGGGTGCCGGACGGCACGCTGGAGGGCATCGAGCACCACGGCGCCGACTACGAGGCCGCGATCGCGGAGGCCGGCGGCGTCGACCTGCAGATCCTCGGCGTCGGCACGGACGGTCACATCGGCTTCAACGAACCGGGCTCGTCGTTCGCCTCCCGCACGCGCGTGAAGACCCTCACGGCGCAAACGCGCGAGGACAACGCCCGCTTCTTCGACAGCGTCGACGAGGTGCCCATGCACTGCATCACGCAGGGGCTGGGGACCATCCTCGATGCGCGTCATCTGGTGCTGCTGGCGTTCGGCGAGGGCAAGTCGGAGGCCGTCGCGGGAGCCGTGGAGGGGCCGGTGACCTCGTCGCTGCCTGGTTCGGCCATCCAACTGCACCCGCACGTGACGGTGGTGGTGGACGAGGCGGCCGCCTCCGCCCTGGCCCACGCCGACTACTACCGCTACGCCTACGCGAACAAGCCCGCCTGGCAGGGGCTCTAGGTCACAGCAGGGCGTGGGGGTTTCGACTCGCTTCGCTCGCTCGACCGACAAAGACTCTGCTGGTTGAGCGAGGGAGCTTGCGACGGAGTCGGCACCCCCACGCGTCCCGGTGGCTCAGGCCTCGAACACCTTGCCGGGGTTCAGGATGCCGGCGGGGTCGAACACGCGAGCGATGTCGCGCTGCAGCCGCCACTGGTCGTCGCCGAGCTCGTCGGCCAGCCACCGGCGCTTGAGCAGGCCGATGCCGTGCTCCCCGGTCAGCGTGCCGCCGAGGCGGATGGCGGCGCGGAACAGGTCGTCGGCGGCGTCCCAGATCACCTGCGGCACGTCCTCGCCCTGGAAGACGAAGTTGGGGTGCAGGTTGCCGTCGCCGGCGTGCGCCACGGTCGGGATCTCCACGCCGTGCTCGCGCTCGACGCGGGCGATCTCGTCGAACATCGCCGCCATCTGCGAGCGCGGCACCGAGACGTCCTCGATCAGCGCGTTGCCGAGCGACTCCATGGCCGGATGCATGGCGCGGCGGATCGCGAGCAGGCGCTCGCCCTCGTCGCGGTCATAGGTCGCCGAGACGGTGCCTCCTGCCGCGCTCAGCACCTCGGCGATCGCATCGGCCTCCGTGCGGGCGGCGGGCCCGTCGGTCTGCACCGTCAGCTGCGAGGCGCCGGGCGTCGGCGCCGGCAGGCCGAGCAGGGCGTGGGCCGCCGAGAGGCTGGCGGCGTCCATCAGCTCCATGATCGCGGGCTGGATGCCGGCGGCGGTGACCGCCGAGGAGGCGGCTGCCGCGGCACGCACCGTCGGGAAGGTCGCGGCGATCGTGCACACGTCGCCGGGAACGACCCGGCGCAGCTTGAGCGTCGCGCCGACGATCACACCCAGCGTGCCCTCGGAGCCGATCAGGAGCGAGGTGAGATCGAGGCCGGTGACTCCCTTGACGCTGCGGTGGCCCATGCGCACGAGGCGCCCGTCGGCCAGCACGACGTCCAGCCCCAGCACCGCGTCGCGCACCACGCCGTACTTCGCGCACAGCAGCCCGCCGGCGCCGGTGGCGATGTTGCCGCCCACCGTCGAGATCGCGCGGGAGGCGGGGTCGGGCGCCCACCACAGTCCGTAGGCGGCGAGCTGCGCGTTCAGGTCGGCGTTCACGATGCCCGGCTCGACGACCGCGAGCAGGTCGTCGGGAGACACCTCGAGGATGCGGGTCATGCGCCGCACCGAGAGGGCGATCTCCCCGCCGCCGGCGTTCGCGGCGCCGGCGAGGCCGGTGCCGGCGGCACGGGTGACGACCGGCGTGCCGGTGGCGCTGGCGATCCGCAACGTCGCCTGGACGTGCTCGACGGTCTCGGCGTGGACGACGGCGAGCGGGGCCGCCGACGCGCGGTGGCCCGACTTGTCGGCACGGGCGTCCTCCAGCGCGGCCGGCGAGGTGTCGACCTGCGCGCCGAGCTCGGCGCGCAGGAGGCCCAGCACGTCCCCGGTCATGCCGACAGCCGCCGGCGACCGTGCAGCACGCCGATGGCGACGCTGACAGCGCCGATCGCGAGGCCGATCCAGGGGTGGCCGAAAGCCCACCAGGCGATCGTCGCGGACAGGAAGATCAGCAGCTCGACGAGCACCCGCACGAACGGGTGGACGGCGAACACGGCCTTCGGCGACACGAACAGCGCCCACAGGACGATCGCGAGCAGCGGGGCGCCGATGCCGAGGACGATGCTCCACGGCATGGGCCACGCGAAGAAGCCCCATACCGCCAGGCTCGCGATCGTGACGAGCTCGGTCAGGAACCGCAGCACGTCGAGCACGGTCAGTCTGACGGTGCGCACTCCGGGGACGTCTTCAGGCATGGGCTCCAGTTTAGGCGGGGCGAAGGGCACGCCCGGGGCGTGCCCTTCGTGTCAGAGCCCGCGACCGGCGCCCGGCTCGCCCTCGCCCACATCGGTGGGCGCGTCGCCGGAGAGCACGCGCGCCGCGAGCTCCTCGATCTGCTCGACGTCGGCGTTGAGGCCCGCCTCGGTCAGGCGCTGCTCGAGCACCGACGACACCTCCGACTCGGCGAGCCTGTCGGTGCCGACGTCCGCCTGCGTCTGCACCACGATGCCCTGCACCTGCTGAGCGACGCTGACCTCGTTGAGGTCCTGCCGCGTGCCCGTCTGCAGGCCCGCGCCGCCGGGGCCGACCGCGTCCGGGACCCCGGCGATCGACGGGTCGTCGGAACCGTGCTGCGTAGGCGCATCGTCCGTCGCCTGCGGGGCGGCGCCCGCGTCGCCGGCCGCGTTTCCCGGCGTGGGACGCGAGCGGTCGTCCTCGTCGACGTCCGCACGCTCGGCGGGGTCGACGGGCGGGGCACCGGTGATCGTCGTGTCGCCCGCGTCCTCGCCGGACGCCGGGCCGACGCCCGCGATGTCGTTCTGGCTCGAACGCTCGACATCGGGGCTCGAGGAGCCCTCCACGCTCACGCTGTCCACGGCGCCCGAGTCGGCACCCTCGCGACCGGGCGGCACGGTAGCCCCGTCGCCGGCGGACGCCGGCGTCCCGTCCGACGGTGCTGCCGCGCGCGGGGGGACGCCGGACGGGGTCCCCGCCGAGGCGGCTCCCGGACCGGCCGCGCCGGAGCCCGCGAACTCATCGGTCTCGAGACCGGTCGCCTCGGGTCGGAAGTCGTCGGCGGGGCGCGGCATGGTGTCGACGTTGTCGCCCGGGGTCACGTCACCGGGCCCCGGCGCCGCGCCAGCGGCGCGGTCCGGAGCGACGGCAGCGCCGTCCTCGTCGAGGACCGCGGCGTCCAGATCGTCCGTTCCGCGCTGGGGCAGGTCCTCGGGCGCGAGGTCTCCCTGCCCGTCCTCGCCGACGGCTGCGTCGAGCGGGTCGGTGCCCTGCGTGTCGGGCTCGAGGTTGTCGTGCGTGCTCATGGCGCCTCCCGGTGTCGGATAGCTGTTCTGCAGACATCGTGCGCCGTCGCCGAGGCCACCTGAACGGGGTTGACGCGAGCGAATCGGCCCCTTAGGGAACAGGTCGTCGGACCGCTCTCCACCCCGCGACGAGTGTCCGTGCCCCCGGCGTACCCGCGGGGTATCGAGGTGTCAAGCCCCTGGCCCCGCGCCGCCCTCCGGGCGATCCTCGGATAGGAGGTGGTGAAGCCACTATGGATACCTATCACCAGCTCGAGCTCGTCCCCCTCGGCGAAGGGGCCTGGCGCGTCTGCGACCGCAGCGTCGCGGCCTCGGACGCCGCGAGCGTGATCGCGTACGTGGAGCAGGTTCCGACGGACGGCGACGGCGAGCTGAGCTACGAGGCCGTGTGGGTGCGATGCACCCGCGGCACGACGCGTCACACATCGATCCAGAGCGTCCTGGCGATGGCGACCGACCTGATCGCGGCGGACATCTCGATGGGCGCGACGAAGCCCAAGCCGATCGCGCACTTCCCGCCCGGCGGACGTCCGCTCGCTCCGCTGGCCGGATGACATCTCTCTGGCACGGCACCGCTCCTCTCATCGAGGTGGATGCCGCCCTGCCCCCGCACGCCGACGTCGTCGTCGCGGGGGCCGGGCTCGCCGGCCTGGCGACGGCCGCTCTGCTCTCCCGGGCGGGACTGCGGGTGGCCGTGCTGGAGGCGCGCGAGGTCGGTGCCGTCGCGACCGGCAACACGACGGCGAAGCTGAGCCTGCTGCAGGGCTCGGTCTACTCCGGGCTGCTCTCGCACGCGGGGCGCGACGCGCTCGAGGCGTACGTCGATGCGAACCGGGCCGCGCAGGAGTGGGTGCGGGCGGAGCTGGACGGCGACCACGAGTCCCTGGAGCGTCGCGACGCGTTCACCTACGCCACGACGGCGGCGGGAGCGCGCGCCGTCGACGAGGAGGCGGAGGCGCTCGCCGCGGTGGGCGTGGACGTCGACGCGCTCGCGGCGGGACAGGACGCCGGGCTGCCGTACGAGACCACCCGCGCGATCCGCATGCGCGACCAGTGGCAGATCCACCCGATGCGCCTCCTGGCCCGGTTGGCGGCGTCCGTGCGCGATCACGGCGGCGTCGTCGTGCCGGACTGCCGCGTGCACGGGGTGGAGGTGGAGGACGCGAGCGTGGTCGTCCGCACCTCCCACGGCGAGCTTGACGCGGACCGTCTCGTCGTCGCGACCGGCTCCCCGGCGATCGACAGGGCCGGGTTCTTCGCCCGCCTGGCGCCGTCGCGTTCGCTCGTCGGCGCCTACCGCGTGCCCGGAGCGGTGCCGCGCGGGATGTACGTGTCACTCGACCCCGACGGCAGGTCGCTGCGCACCGCACGGTCCGCGGACGGCGGAGAGCTGCTGCTGGTCGGCGGCGAGGCGTTCACCCCGGGCCGCGAGCGCGAGACCGACCGGCTGCTGCGCGAGCTCGACGACTGGACGGTCTCGGTGTTCCCCGGCGCGGAGCGGACGACATGGTGGGCGGCGCAGGACTACCGCACCGTCAGCCGGGTGCCGTTCGCCGGTGTGATGCCGGGCACAGACGATCGGGTGCTCGCCGCGACGGGCTTCAACAAGTGGGGGATGACGAACGCCGTGGCCGCAGGCCTGGCGATCGCCGGCGACCTGACCGGCGCGCGTGTTCCGTGGGCCGACGCGTTGCGCTCGCCGCATCTGAACGTGCGCGACGCGGCGGAGTTCGTGTCGGCTCAGGCGGCGGTCGCCGGATCCGCCGTCTCGGGGCTCGTCCGTCACGGACCGCGGCCGGTCGCGGAGGCCGAGGGATGCCGGGTCTCGGGCGTCTGCACGCATCTCGGTGGCGCGCTCGAGTGGAATCCGCTCGAGCGCTCCTGGGACTGCCCGCTGCACGGCTCGCGCTTCGCCCCCGACGGCTCCGTGCTCGAGGGGCCCGCCGTGGAGCCGCTCAAGGCCGTCGGCTGAGCCGCGGCCGTGCGGAGGCGGGCGTCCACCCAGCCGAGCCCGGCGAGAATGGACCCATGAGCAGCACGCCCGAGCGATCCATCGACCATGCCAAGGAGGGCCGGGCGATCCGCTTCGGCACGATCGACGAGGCGCTGGTGCGCTACGGGACGCCGGTGGGCAACCTCGAGCTCGTGCGCGGCCTCGCCGCGGCGGTCGGGCCGGCGGCGCTGATCGGCTTCCGCACGTACTTCAAGATCGAGCGCAGCGGCGGCGGCCCCGCGCTCGAGGTGCACGACGGATACACGACGGGGTTCCGTTCGGAGGCCGACGCGCAGCGCCTGGCCGGAGACCGGCCGCGCTGGGAGAGCCGCCGCTTCCGCGGGGCGTGGGGAGTCACCCACCCCGAGACGCGCCATCGGCCCCTGGCGGACAGACCCAAGCGTGCGAGCACGTCACGCTCGTCGGCCCCGCGGGCGGCCGCTGCTCCTCGATCCGGCGCCTCGGAACCGCGCGAGGGCCAGGTCTGCATGACGTGCTTCATGCAGATGCCGCTGACCGGGGTCTGCCCCAACTGCGGCTGACCCCGGCGGGCAGGTCGGGTCAGCCGACGGCGTCGGAGAGGATGTCGGCGATGTCGTCGACGCCCCAGCGCAGGCCGAGCGGTGTCGCCGTGGCGTACGCCAGACTCAGCTCGGGGTCCGCGATGCGCGCGACCCTGCCCTGCGACACGGGCTCCCACGACGCGAACGCGGGATGCGCCTCGAGCGCGGCGGACCACTCGTCGTCGGTGCCGGATCCGACGAACAGGTCCGGTCGCAGCGGGATCAGCTGCTCGAGGCTGACGAGATAGCTGCTGCCGCCGCCGGCGCCCTCCTCGAGCTCGCCGAGGCCGTCCGCAGGGACGAGGCCGAGCGCCTCGAGCGTCTGCACCCGCGGATCGGTGGAGCCGAAGACGACCACTTGCCCGTCGTCGCCCGGCGTGAACGCGTGGACGAAGCTCACACCGCTCAGGGTCGGGTGCTCCGCGGCGGCGTCGCTCAGGGCGGTCGCCAGATCGTCTTTGATCTGCTCGGCCGCGTCGGGGCGGCCGAGCGCCTCGCCGATGATGTCGACGTGATCGTCGACGGACACCGACCAGGGATCCTCCGGGTACGCCACCGTCGGCGCGATCTCGGTCAGCCGCGCGTACTCCTCCTCCGTGATGCCGGAGTTGACCGCCAGGATCAGGTCCGGGTCCTGGGACAGCACGTACTCGAGGTCGACCTCGCCGCGCTCCAGAGAGGCGTTCACCTCCGGAAGCGGACCCCCGAGCGCATCGGCCGCCTCCTCGAACCACGGGTAGTAGTCGCCTTCGACGGCCCCGGCGGCCACGCCCTGCGCGACCGGGATCGTGCCGAGGTCGACGACGATGTCGGCGCCCGCCCACCCGATCACGACCACGCGCTCCGGCTGCTCGTCGATCTCGGTCTCGCCGTACGCGTGAGGGATCGCGACGGGGTACGCGCCCTCCTCCGCGTCGGCGAACACGCGCTGGTCGGCCGACGCTGCGGCGTCCGCATCGGACTCGGCGGCGCAGGCGGTCAGGAAGAGGGGGAGGGCGAGAGCGGAGGCGAGGGCGATGCTCGCCCCGCGGCGACGACGTTCGGGCATGCGGGAGTCCTTCGGGAGACGGCAGGGTAGGTGAGGTGAGCCTTACCTCGCCTGCAACCGTAGAACGGGCGACTGTCGCGATCCGGACGTCAACTGTCGCGTCGAGGCTTCACCCGGCGGAGGCGCGTCCGTGCGGCAGGAAGTCTCGCGGGCGCTGTTTCAGCACCCGATGGAACGTCGCCGTGAAGGCGCTGTTCGTCGCGTATCCCACCCGGCGGGCGACGGCCCCGACGGGCGTCCCCTCGCCGAGCAGCTGCACGGCGCGCGCCAGCCGCGCACGGGTGCGCCACTGGCTGAACGTGAGCCCCGTCTCGACGCGGAACGCGCGCGCGATCGTGCGGGCGCTCTGCGAGGTGATCCGCGCCCACTGCTCGATCGACCGGTCGTCGGCGGGGTCCTGCACGATCATGCGCGCGATGCGCGCGATCCGGGGGTCTCGCGGCAGCGGCAGCTCGATGGTGGGGCGCTCGTGGGCGGTCATCAGCTCGAGGCAGACGCGCTGCGCTCGCAGCCGCTGGTCGCGGGGCATGGGGGACTCGGACAGATGCAGCAGGAGCTCGCGGGTGGCGGCGTTCACGACCACGGACGTCACCTGCCCGGGATGGTCGCGTCCTGCGACGGCGGACGGCTCGACGTACGTGGCGGTCAGCGGCGTGGTCAGGGCCCGGCTGGCGGTGTGCGGCACCCCGGCCGGGATCCAGACGCCCCGTCCGACGGAGAGCGACCACTGCACGCCCTCGACGTCGACGGTGGCGGACGAGCGCTCCGGCCAGATCACCACGTGCTCGGAGTGGGTGTGCGGCTGCTCGCGGCATCCGATGTGGTCGGCGAGATAGCTCAGCCGCAGGAAGTGGGTCGTGAGCAGGTAGCCGGCCGGGATGATCCGTAGGCCCGGGGCGTCCGAGCCCTCCGGCTCGCGCACGTCCGGCTCGGGTGGGCGTCTGGCGCTGCGCCGGGACATCGGGTGCTCTCCTCCACGGGACGGGCCGGGACGGGACGGGGCGGGGATCTTGGGCAGGCCCGCCGCCGGCGAGGGGCTGTCCGATTCCCGACAACACGCGGACGCCAGCGTAGCCGCATCGAGGCCGCTCCCGGCCGCCCCGCGGTGTCCGCGGGCGGGTAGCGTCGTCCGGGGGAGGGACGGATGACGGATCGGGCCGGGGGAGCCGCCGAGCGGGCGGCGGGCGCGCGAGCCCAGCTCGCGGCGGTCGTCGGCGCCGACGCGTCCGCGTGGCTGGCAGGCATGCCGTGGGCGGCCTCGTCGAGGCCCGCGGCCGTCCTCATGCTCTTCGGCGTGCTCGACGGCACGCCGAGCGAACGGGCGGCGCACGACGCCGCGGTCTCCCGCGACCTCGACGTGCTGCTGCTCTCGCGCGCCGCGACCCTCCGCTCGCACCCGGGCGAGGTGGCGTTCCCCGGCGGGCGCGTGGACGCGGACGACTCCGACGCGGTCGCCGCGGCGCTGCGCGAGGCGCGGGAGGAGACCGGCCTCGACCCGTCGGGGATCGACGTGCTCGGCACCCTGCCGGCAGTGCCCCTCGCGTTCTCGCGCCACCTGGTCACCCCGGTGCTCGGATGGTGGCGGGATCCGTCGCCCGTGCGCGTCGTGGACGAGGGCGAGTCGGCCGCGGTCTTCCGGATCCCGGTCGCCGACCTGCTCGATCCCGCGCGTCGCGGCGTGACCGTCATCCGTCGCGACGGCCGCGAGTGGCGTGGGCCCGCGTTCACGGTGGACGACGGCGGCCCGCGTCTCGTCTGGGGGTTCACGGCGATGCTGCTCGACGCCCTGTTCGACCTGCTCGGCTGGACGGAGTCGTGGGATCGCGAGCGCGTCGTGCCGTTGGCGCCGCCGAGATGAGCACAGGCCCGCACCCCGGTGGGATGCGGGCCTGCCGTCAGTCGCCCTTTACGTTGACCAGCTGGCTGAGCGTGTGACGCACGGACACGAGGTCTGCGGCGTCGGCCATCACCTGGTCGATCGGCTTGTAGGCCGCGGGGATCTCGTCGAGGAACGCGTCGGTGTCGCGGAACTCGATGCCCGCCATGGCCTCGCGCAGCTGCTCGTGGGTGAACAGCCTCCGCGCCGCCGAGCGGGAGTGCTCGCGGCCGGCGCCGTGAGGGGACGAGTTCAGCGAGAGCGCGTTGCCGAGGCCCTCGACCACGTACGACGCCGTGCCCATGGACCCGGGGATCAGCCCGGGCCGGCCGGCGTCGGCCTGGATCGCGCCCTTCCGCGACACCCACACCTCCTTGCCGAAGTGCCTCTCCTTCTCCGTGAAGTTGTGGTGGCAGTTGATGCGCTCGCCCTCCACGACCTGGTCGTCCAGGAACTCGGAGAGCTGGCGGGCGACGCGGTCCATCATCTCCTCGCGGTTCAGCAGCGCGAAGCGCTGGGCCCAGCGCAGCTCGCGGATGTACCGGGTGAACTCGGGAGTGCCCTCGACGAGGTACGCGAGGTCGGGGTGCGGCAGGTCGATCCACCACTGCTTCGCGAGCCGCTGCGCGACGGCGATGTGGTGCGTGGCGATCCTGTTGCCCACTCCCCGCGAGCCGGAGTGCAGGAACATCCACACCGCATCGGTCTCGTCGACCGACACCTCGACGAAGTGGTTGCCGGAACCCAGCGAGCCCAGCTGGAGACGCCACCGGCCCGCATAGCGGGCGGGGTCGAACCCGGCATCCTCGGCGAGCTGCTCGAGCTCGGCGACCCGGGGCTCCGCGGTCGCGACGACCTTGCGGTTGTCGCGCCCCGCCGACAGCGGGATCGCCCGCTCGATGGCCTCCCGCAGCGGGGCGAGGTCGCGCCCGGCGAGGTCCGCTCGGGTGAACTGGGTGCGCACGGCGATCATGCCGCAGCCGATGTCGACCCCCACCGCTGCGGGCATGATCGCGCCGAGCGTGGGGATCACCGACCCGACCGTCGCGCCCTTGCCCAGGTGGGCGTCGGGCATGAGCGCCAGATGCGGATGGATGAACGGCATCTGCGACGAGACGCGCGCCTGATCGAGCGTGGGCTCGTCCAGGAGCGACGCCCACGACAGCAGGTGCTTCGAGAGCCTCTCCATGATTCCTTTCCTTCGTGGGAGAGCGGCGGGCGGATCCGAGGTGCTCACGCCGTGCTCGCGCACAGAGGAAACGCCCCGGACCTGTTCGGTGCGGGGCGCGGAGAAGCGGGATGCTGCTACACGGCCGGCGCCGGAGGGAACGACTCGTTGCGGCTCTGGGGCTGCTCGCCCAGAACCGAGGTGTGAAGGCGCTTAGCGTTCACGGGTCGTCCTCTCGGCCTGCCTGATGGTCCGTGCCGACGGCACGGACCTGCAAACCTAGCGGCGACACGCCCGGGATGTCAAAGAGCGAGGGCGCCCCGCCGGGTAGACGGGGCGCACTCGCTCTCGGGCTCCGTCAGGCGGTCTCGACGAGGTATGCGGCGTAGGCGCGCGGGGTGAGGAACGGCCGGAAGCCCTCGCTCAGCGACACGTCGCGGAACACCTCGGCCGCGTCGTCGAAGCGGTCGCCGTCGTGTCGGTCCACCTCGCCCAGCACGCGGTCGACCAGCTCCGACACGTACTCGCGCGTGATCTCGGTGCCCTCCTCGGTCACCTGCTCCTGGCGGATCCACTGCCAGATCTGCGAGCGGGAGATCTCCGCCGTCGCCACGTCCTCCATGAGCCCGTCGATCGCCACGGCGCCCTGGCCGCGCAGCCACGCCTCGATGTAGCGCAGCGCGACCGACACGTCGGCGTGAACGCCCGAGTCGGTGATCGGGCGGCCGATCCAGAGGTTCAGCAGGTGACGCTCGTAGACCTTCACGTCGTCGCGCTGCCGGTCGACCTGGTTCGGCCGTTCGCCCAGCACGGCGTCGAACTCGGCCTGCGCCACCGGGATCAGGTCGGGGTGCGCCACCCAGGTGCCGTCGAAGCCGTCGGCCGCCTCGCGGCGCTTGTCGGCGGCGACCTGCTCGAGCGCGCGAGCGTTCTGCTCGGCGTCGCGCCGGCTGGGGATGAAGGCGCTCATCCCGCCGATCGCGTGCGCTCCGCGCTTGTGGCACGTCTTCACGAGCAGCTCGGTGTACGAGCGCATGAAGTCGACGGTCATCGTCACCTGGTTGCGGTCGGGCAGGACGAACCGCGATCCACGCCCGCGGTACGTCTTGATGATCGAGAAGATGTAGTCCCAGCGACCCGCGTTGAGCCCCGCGCAGTGATCGCGCAGCTCGTACAGGATCTCCTCCATCTCGAACGCCGCCGGCAGCGTCTCGATCAGCACCGTCGCGCGGATCGTGCCGTGCGGGATGCCGAGGTAGTGCTCCGTGAACGAGAACACCTGATCCCACAGCCGCGCCTCTTCGCTCGACTCGAGCTTCGGCAGGTAGAAGTACGGGCCCCGGCCCCGAGCGATCAGCTCGGCGGCGTTGTGGAACGCGTAGAGGCCGAAGTCCACGAGCGACCCCGACGCGGCCATGGTGCGCTTGTGCTGGTCGGTGAAGTGCAGGTGGTGCTCCTCGAGGTGCCAGCCGCGGGGCCGCATCACGATGGTCGGCGTGCGCTCCGCGGTGACCTCGTAGCGCTTGCCCTCGGGGCTCGTGTAGGTCAGGCGCTCGCGGATCGCGTCGTGGAGCGACAGCTGCCCGCCGATGACGTTGCGCCACGTCGGGCTGGTCGCGTCCTCCTGGTCGGCCAGCCACACGCGGGCCCCCGAGTTGAGGGCGTTGATCGTCATGCGCGGGTCGGTCGGCCCGGTGATCTCGACGCGACGGTCCTCGAGGCCCGGGCCGGGGCCTGCGACCCGCCAGGACGCGTCGTCGCGGATCCGGGCGGTGTCCTCCCGGAAGCGCGGGTTGCGGCCGTTGCCGATCTCGTAGCCGTGCCGCATCCGATCGGCGAGGCGGTCGTATCGCGCCCCCGCGAACAGCTGGTGCAGCTGGGCGACGAAGGCGAGCGCCTCGCCGGTGAGGATCTCCTCGAAGCGGTCGTGCAGCGGGCCCACGACGGTGAGGGTGGGGACGATCCGCTCGGGTTCCGGCGTCTCGGCGGACGGCCGTGCGGCGGCGGTGCGGATCGCGGTGGGCGGGGGAGCGGTGTCGGTGATGGTCATGATCTCTCTCCAGACGTCGAAAGCGGAAGGCTGAGCCGGTCGGGCGTCAGTGGAACTGCGCGGTCTCGGTGGAGCCCGCGAGCGCGAGGGTGGCGCTGTCGGGGTTGAGCGCGGTCGACACGTGGTCGAAGTAGCCGGTGCCGACCTCGCGCTGATGCCTGGTCGCGGTGTAGCCGTCGGCCTCGGCCGCGAACTCCGCGTCCTGCAGCTCGACGTAGGCGGTCATGCCGCCCGACGCGTAGCCGCGGGCCAGCTGGTACATCGAGTGGTTGAGCGCGTGGAAGCCGGCCAGGGTGATGAACTGGAACCGGTAGCCGAGCTCGGCGAGGTCGTCCTGGAACGACGCGATCTGCGAGTCGCTGAGCGCGCGGTGCCAGTTGAAGCTCGGCGAGCAGTTGTAGGCGAGCATCTTGCCGGGGAACTCGGCGTGGACCGCGTCGGCGAACTCGCGCGCCAGCTCGATGTCGGGCGTGCCGGTCTCGACCCACAGGAGGTCCGCGTACGGCGCGTAGGCGAGGCCTCGGGAGATCACGGGCTCGATGCCGTTTCGGACGCGGTAGAAGCCCTCGCTCGTGCGCTCGCCCTGCACGAAGGCGCGGTCGCGCTCGTCGACGTCGCTCGTGAGCAGGTCGGCCGCGAGCGCATCGGTGCGGGCGATCTGGATCGTCGGCACCCCCGCGACGTCCGCCGCGAGCCGGGCCGCGTTCAGCGTGCGGATGTGCTGCTGCGTCGGGACCAGAACCTTGCCGCCGAGGTGGCCGCACTTCTTCTCGCTGGCGAGCTGGTCCTCCCAGTGGATGCCCGCGGCGCCCGCCTGGATCATCGAGTGGGCGAGCTCGTAGGCGTTGAGCGGGCCGCCGAAGCCCGCCTCGGCGTCGGCGACGATGGGCGCGAGCCAGTCGCGCGTGCGGTCGCCCTCGGCGTGCTCGAGCTGATCCTGGCGCAGCAGTGCGTTGTTGATGCGGCGCACGACGGCCGGCACGGAGTTGGCGGGGTACAGCGACTGGTCGGGGTACGTCTGACCCGACAGGTTCGCGTCCGCCGCGACCTGCCACCCGGACAGGTAGATGGCCTGCAGCCCGGCGCGCACCTGCTGCACCGCCTGGTTGCCGGTGAGGGCGCCGAGGGCGCGGACGTAGTGGTCGTCCGAGCCGAGGCGCTCCCACAGCGTCTCGGCGCCGCGGCGGGCGAGTGTCGCCTCCTCGCGGACCGAGCCGCGCAGGCGGATGACGTCCTCGGCCGTGTAGTCGCGGCGGACGCCGTTCCAGCGCGGGTCGGCGCTCCACTCCAGGCGGAGGTCGTCGGCCGTCTGCACCTGGTCGCCGGCGCGGCGGGTGGTCTGCTCGTTCGGGATGCTCATCGTCGTGCTCCTCGGTCTTCTGTCCCGGATCCTGCGGCCGGGGCTCCGGCTGATGAGTCCACGATGGGCGAAGGATCGATGATCTGAACCGGGTTTCCCGAGAGAATTTCGTCTGATCTTCTGCTGAACGGATGTCTGTGGCATGATCGCCGGCATGCAGTCCGACGAAGAACTGGATGAGGCCGACGCGCTGGCGATCGGCCGGCGGATCCGCCGCCTGCGTGCGGAGCGCGGCCTGACGCTCGAGGCGCTCGCGGCGGAGGTGGGGCGCGCGCCGAGCCAGATGTCGATGATCGAGAACGGCCGCCGCGAGCCGCGACTGTCCATGCTGCGGACGATCGCCAAGGCGCTCGGCACGTCGATGGACGCCCTGCTGCAGGCCGAGCCGCTCGACGAGCGCGACGAGCTCGAGATCGCGGTCGAGCGCGCCCTGCGGGGCGGGCGCCTGCAGGCCCTCGGCATCCAGCCGTTCCGCATCCCGAAGTCCACCCCGGACGACGTGCTGCGGACGATCCTGCGCCTGTCCGGAGAGATCGAGCGGCTGCACGACGAGCGATCCGCGACGCCCGAGCAGGCGCGCCGGGCGAACGTGGAGCTGAGGCGCCTGATGCGGCGGCAGGACAACCACTTCCCGGAGCTCGAGGAGGCCGCCCAGGACCTGCTGCGCGCCGTCGGGCACCCGGGCGGGCCCCTGACGCAGCGCGCGACGAGCGACATCGCCTCTCACCTGGGCTTCACGATCCACCACGTCTCCGACCTGCCGCAGACCACCCGCAGCGTGCTGGACCTCGCGCACGGCCGTGTCTATCTCGCCGGCCATCACCGCGGCGATCCGCGCAGCGCGGTGCTGCAGGCGCTCACGGCGAGGGTGCTCGGGCACGCCGAGCCGACCGACTACGCCGAGTTCCTGCGTCAGCGCGTCGAGCAGAACTACCTCGCCGGCGCGCTGCTCATGCCGGAGGCGCACGCGGTGGCGGCGCTGCGCGACGCCAAGGCGCGCAAGGCCATCTCGATCGAGGACCTGCGCGACACGTACTCGGTCTCGTACGAGACGGCGGCGCATCGGTTCACGAACCTCGCCACACGGCACCTCGGCATCCGCGTGCACTTCCTCAAGGTGCACGAGTCGGGCACCATCACCAAGGCCTACGAGAACGACGACGTGAACTTCCCCGCCGACCGGCTCGGCGCGATCGAGGGGCAGATGTGCTGCCGGCGCTGGACGAGCCGGGTGGTGTTCACGATGGACGACCGCTTCAACCCGTACTACCAGTACACGGACACCGGCAACGGGACCTACTGGTGCACGGCGCGCGTGGAGAACTCCGGCCAGGGGGCGCACTCGGTCAGCGTCGGCGTGCGGTTCGAGGACACCAAGTGGTTCGTGGGGCGCGACACCCCGCATCGCGGGGTCTCGCGCCACTCGGTGGAGGTCTGCTGCCGCCGGCCGCCGGCCGAGCTGGAGGAAGCCTGGCGGGACGGCGCGTGGCCGCATGCGGCGACGCCGCGCACCCTCCTGGCGACGTTGCCGTCGGGGGCCTTCCCGGGCGTCGACACCACCGAGGTGTACGAGTTCCTCGACAAGCACGCGCCCCGCGGCTGACGCGGGCGGATCACCCCAGGGGCGCGTGATAAAGTCGCCCTTTGGAAGCGTGTCCGAGCGGCCGAAGGAGCATGGCTGGAATCCATGTAGGCGGGGTAACTCGTCTCGCAGGTTCAAATCCTGTCGCTTCCGCTCACATGAAGCCCCGCACCGGTCCGGTGCGGGGCTTCATCGCTTCACGCGAGGCCGGGGCGAGCGCTCAGTGGCCCTGCACGCGGGGGCGGACGACGAGGGACCTCGGCAGCAGCGACGCGCGCAGACGGGCCCGACCGGCGGGCAGCAGCGCCGCGCGGACGCGGGCCAGGGCCCGTGCCAGCTCGGCTCCGGCCGTGACGTCTGCGCGCCCTGCGGGAGCGAAGCTCGCGTGCTCGATACCCGACACCAGCGGCGCCAGCGCGGCGGACGGCACGCCGCGGTCCCGGGCCAGACGCTCGGCGAGCACGCGCGGGGAGTCGCTCTCGTCGACCGTCAGACCCGCGTCGATGGCGATGTCCTGGAGCTCGCGCCACGCCGCGCCGGCATCGCCGCGCCGGGCGGCGGTCAGCCGCATCGCGTGCCGCACGGCGCGGACGGTCGCGGGCAGCGCCAGCAGCACGATCGCCGCCAGCGCGATCCCGATGCCCCGGAGCAGGGCGGCCGGATCGAACGCCGTCGCCGCGCCGTCGGGGTTGTCGATGTCGCCACGGTCGACCTCGGGCGCCGCGCTCTGCGACGGCGTCGGGGCGGCCGACGCCTGAGCGTCCGGCTCGTCGGGATCTGTGCCGGGCGCCGCCTCCGAGCGCAGCGAGGTCGGCGTGCCGAGGCTCACGGTCGGCTCGAACGGGATCCAGCCGATGCCGTCGAGATGCACCTCGGGCCAGGCGTGCAGCTGGGAGCCGAGCACCGAGTAGACGCTCTGGTCGTCGACCGTCTCCCCGGTCGACTGTCCCGGCAGGTAGCCCACGACGACGCGCGCCGGGATGCCGAGGGTGCGGGCCATCACCGCGAAGGTCGAGGCGTAGTGCACGCAGTAGCCGCTGCGGACGTCGAGGAAGCGGAGGATCGCGTCCAGGCCCGATCCGTCGAAGCCCTCGTCCACGGGAGCCTCGAGCGAGTACTCGAATCCGCCGTCGGAGCGGAACCAGCGCTGCAGGGCCACCATCGCGTCGTAGGCGTTGTCCGTCCCGGCGGTCACCTCCTGCGCGAGGGTGCGGATCGAGCCGCCGGCCTCCGTGGGCAGGGAGAGGGTCTCGGCCGACAGCTCGGGGCCGCTCAGCTCGTCGCCCCAGAAGTCGCCCCCCGCCGAGTCCGGCGCCCGCGGCACGGACGCCTGCGCCTGCTCGAGCGTGGGCTGCGGGACGAGGGAGCGGACCCGGTACGACTGGCCGAGCGAGGTGGTGGTCTCGCTCGACACGGTGCGGTTGTAGGCATCCGTGCCCCACGAGCCCACGACGCCGGTCACCTCGACGGCGGGATACGGCACCGGCAGGTAGCCGCTCGACAGCTGGGTCACGTCGATCGACACGGTGCGCTCCTCGACCTCCGCGGAGGTCGCCACCTCGTCGAACTCGAGACGCCCCGGCTCGGCGTCGTCGGGCAGCCACGTGCCCCCGTCGAACTCGGTCAGCGTCGCGACCCGCAGGTACGGGGCGCCGCCGGTGTCGACACGGAGCTGGAGCACCTCCACATCGGCCGGCCGTCGCAGGTCCTCGCCCAGATCGAGGGTGGCGGAGATCGTCGAGGTCCTGCCCACGCCGCCGCCGGTGGGCGAGGACAGCGGCACGGCAGGAGCGAAGACCACCGCGGCGACGACCGAGCCGACGCCGAGCAGGACCGCCCAGATCGACGCGACCGGTCCGGACTCCATCGCCGGCCGACGCGATCGGATCTCGATGCGGACGAGCCAGAGGATCGCCGCGGCCAGCAGGATCGCGGGCATCAGATCGTCGTCCCCGGGCACCGCCAGCTGGGGGATCGCGAACACCGCGATGAGGGCGATCGCCGCCAGCAGCGGCAGCCGCGTCGAGCGGACGATGTGCCCGACGCAGAACGCGAGCAGGCCGGCGGCGGCGATCAGCACGAACGCCAGCCCTGCGCTCGGGCGCATCGGCGCGACTCCCACGAGCAGCTCCGCGCCCACGTCGGCGAGCGTGTCCGGGAGGTCGCGCACGACGTCGACGGTCGGAACGATGCCGGCGAACGCGTCGGGATGGCCGTACGCGACGGTCGCGCAGAAGATCCACATGAGCAGCTCGCCCGCCGCCGACAGCACCCCGGGCAGGCCCACGCGGCGCAACGCGTACCCCGTGAGCAGCACGAGCGCCACGGTGAGGATCGCGCCCGGAAGCCACTCGGGCTCGATCAGCCTGCCGATCGGCAGCACGGCGGCTATGGTCGCGACGGCCACGCCCGCCGTGAGCCCGAGGTCGCCCGCCGCCCCGTGCCCGGCACGTCGCCGCGCCGTGGGCTCCTCGGGGCGTCGCGGGGGACCGGGCGGACGCGCGCTCCCGCGCGGGGTCCGCTCGGCGACGGCCTCAGCGACCGGCATGCGCGGAGGCCTCCTGAGGGCGGGTGGCGTTCAGCCACGACGACTCGACATCGGCCTGCAGGCGCGCCGCATGCCAGCCCGCGCGCGAGGCGCGGTCCAGTGCGTCGTCGAGGGGGTCCGCGCTCAGCAGGACCGCCCGCGAGGCCTGCGCGGCGACCGGGGCGAGAGCCGCGACGTCCTCGGGGGAGACACGTCCCGCCACCACGACGACCGGCGCCGAGGCCCAGTTGCCGATGTGCGCCGACAGGCTCGCGAGCGCATCCTCGCCGCGCGCGCCGACCGATGCGAACGCGACGAGCATGTCCTGCACGTCATCGTGCGACCGGACGGTCGAGATCGGCGCGCCGGCGCTGTCGATGACCTGCACCGAGTAGCCGTCGCGGGCGAGGCTCCAGGCGGCCGACGCGCACAGCGTCACCGCCGCCTCGAACCCCGGGTCCTCGCCGCGCAGCACTCCCTCGCCCCACCGCTCGGCGCCGCGGTCGAACACGACGATCGCCTGCGGGGTGGTCTCGCGCTCCTCCTCGCGCACCATGAAGGATCCGTGATGCGCCGACGCCCGCCAGTGGATGCGGCGCATCGAGTCGCCGGGCGCGTAGGGACGCGGGATCAGGTTGTCCGCGCCCTGGCCGTGTCGGTCGGTGGTCGACTGCGACCCGCCGGTCGCGCCCGGGGCCCCGGGCAGGGCCCGCAGGGGCACCACGGCGGGCACGATCGTCACCGCCGTGCGATCGCCCGCCACCGTGCGACGGCGGGCGAGCCCGAACGGGTCGATCGCGACCGTCTCGAGACGACCGAGCGAGTGTCGTCCGCGCCGCATGCCGACAACGGCATACGACACCTCCAGGGTGCCGCCCCCTCCCGGCGGCAGCTCGCCCACCGCCCCGTCGGGCGAGGCCTCGGTGGCCACCGCGCGGAGCGCGTCCGGCAGAGCGTCGCTCCAGGTCCCGCCCGGCACCGGCCGGGTCGAGAGCACGAGCCGGGCACGGACGTGCGAGACGCCGCCGACGCTCGCCACATCGGTGGAGAGCGAGCGGTCGACGTCGGTGACGCGGCCCGCCAGGCGAAGGCTCGCCCAGGCGGCCGCGACGAGGACCAGCAGCGTCAGGCCGAAGACGACCAGCTCGATCCGGCCCAAGGCGTTCGCCGCGACCAGCAGCGCGACGCCGAGGGCCGTGGCGGCGAGCCCTCGCAACGTGACGGGCGAGCCGCCGAGCGCCGCCGTCGCGGAGCCCCGCGAGGAGAGGCGGGACGGGCCGGCCATGGCGGACTCAGCGCACCGCGAGCGGCACGCGCACCGACGCCGCGATCTGGCCGAGGATCTGCGTCACCGGATCACCCGCGGCCGAGCCGCGCTCCGACGGCCGACGAGTGCCCGTCGCGCTGCGGGACGGGATGAGGCGGTGGGCGAACACCGGCTCCAGCAGGTCGGTGACGTCGTCGGGGATGACGAAGCCGCGTCCGTCGAGCGCCGCCCACACCTTGGCGGCGCGCACCAGCTGCAGGGTGGCGCGGGGGCTGGCGCCCAGACGCAGATCGGGGTGGGAACGCGTGGCCTGCGCGAGCGCGACGGCGTACTCCTCGATCGCCGGAGCGACGTGCACCGACCGGGCGAAGGCGATCAGCGCCGTCACCTCGTCGACCGTCACGACCGGCCGCACCGCCGCGAGCGGGTTGTCGGTGTCGCGCTGGCGCAGCATCAGCGCCTCGGCCTGCGCGTCCGGGTAGCCCATCGAGATCCGCAGCATGAACCGGTCGCGCTGCGCCTCGGGGAGCGGGTAGGTGCCCTCCATCTCCAGAGGGTTCTGCGTGGCGACGACGAGGAACGGGTCGGGAAGGTGGTGCGACGTGCCGTCGACCGTGACCTGGCGCTCCTCCATCGCCTCCAGCAGGGCCGACTGCGTCTTGGGCGACGAACGGTTGATCTCGTCCGCGATCACGATGTTCGCGAACACCGCACCGGGGGTGAACGCGAACTCGCGGGAGGCCGGGTTGAACACCGACACGCCCGTCACGTCGCTCGGCAGCAGATCGGGCGTGAACTGGATCCGCCGCACGCGCGCCCGGATGGATGCCGCCACCGCCCGTGCCAGCACCGTCTTGCCGACGCCCGGGACGTCCTCGATCAGCAGATGGCCCTCGGCCAGCAGCGCGACCAGCGCGCTGCGCACGGCCTGCGGCTTTCCGTCGATGACGGAGCTGACCGACCGGATGATCCCGTCGGTCGCCCGCTGGAAGCTCTCCGCGGTGATCGGCTCGGCCATCTCTCTCCTCGATGTCGGCGCGACTGCCGGGCTGCTCCGGAGCGCATCGCGGGTCCTGCGTACATCTTGCCCCCTCGCGCGGACGCGGGGGCCTGCCGTGGCGCCACGGGTGCCGCGCGGCTGGGTTAGAGTGGAGTCAGCTCTCCGCGTGGCGACATCCAGGCCAACTCCCCCAGGACGGAAACGTAGCAAGGGTAACCAGGCTCTGTCGGGTACGCGGAGAGTCTTTTCATGCCCGGGGAGCTCAGCCGGGCTCGGGCGCCCACGGCACATGACCGACGTGATGCTGGTCGTCGTCGAAGACGTGCCCCATCCGCTTGCTGTAGTGCAGCAGGATGCTGCGATCGGTGACGTGCACGTCGTGGCCGCGCACGATCTGCGCCTCGACGTCCGGCGCCTCGGAGAGGGAGCGCAGCCACACCACGGTGTAGAGGTTGGCGCTGCCGCCCGCGAGCGCCGCGCAGACCCGCGCGAGCGGCAGGCGGCTGATCCTCAGGGCCGTCTCGTGCAGCTGAGCGGCCGGCACCACCATCCACAGCACGAGCCAGTGCGGCCAGTGCGGCTGATCGAGCCGCACGTCGACGCGCTGCACGATCAGCTCCTCGCGCACGCCGCGCTGCACGAGTCGTCGCGCATGCGCCTCGCTGGTGCCGAGGGCGCGGGCGAGGTCGGCGCTCGGCGCGCGTCCGTCGCGCTCGAGCACCGCCACAGCGGCGGCGACGGCGGCGGGCGACAGGGATCCGCCGGGGCGCCGGCCCTCGTCCGTGCGTGCGCCCCCGGAGGAGCCCGCGCGCCAGTGCGAGCCGTCGCGGAAGACGCGCGTCATCAGCATGGTGCGCACCCTGGCGACGCCCTCGTGGGCCGCCAGCACCCCCTGCGCGAGGCGGCGCAGCCCCCTCATATCGTCGACGAACACGGTCAGCAGAAGATCGTGGTCGCCGGTGATGGCGGCGACCGTCATGACCTCCGGCAGGCGCACCATGTCTCGCGCGGTCGCGTCGGCATGACCGGCCCGGCACTGCACGGCGATGAGCGCCGTGACCACGCCCGACGCCCAGCCGGGGTGGCTCGTGATCCAGGCGGCGTCCGCGTCGACGAGGCGCTGCCAACGGCGGCGAGCGGTGGGAGCGCTGACGCCGACGGCGGCGCCGATCCGAGCCCACGCCGCGCGGGGGTCGTCCTGCATCGCGTCGATCAGCGCGAGGTCCGATTCGGACAGCCGCACGTCCGTGAAACGGTCTCCTTCATCCATATCGGACATTCTGTCGCGGATATTCGACTGTTTCGATCCCTGTAACCGAGCGCGAGGTGCGGATCTGCACACTGGTGGGCACCCCACCGAACCGAAACGGAGCATCCATGCCTCGCCTCGACACCACGGAGCTCACGCTCGCCGACGCGCGCGGCGTGAGCGGCCGGATCCTGCAGGGGATCGAGAGGGTCGGCAACCGCCTGCCGCACCCGTTCTACCTGTTCCTCATCCTCGCCGGGCTCGTGGCGCTGGCCTCGGCCGTCGCCGCGGGGCTCGGCGCGACCACGCTCGATCCCGCGACCGGAGAGCCGGCGCCGGTCCAGAGCGTCCTCTCGCCCGAGGGCCTGGTCTACGCCGTCACCAGCGCCATCGAGAACTTCGTCTCGTTCCCGCCCTTCGGGCTCATCATCACCGTGATGCTGGGCATCGGCGTGGCCGAGCGGGTCGGCCTGCTCGGCGCCTTCATGCGGGGAGCGGTGCTCTCCGCGCCCCGATGGTCGGTGACGTTCGTCGTCGTCTTCGTGAGCCTCATGGGCAACCTCGCGTCCGACTCGGCGATGGTCATCCTCCCGCCCCTCGCCGCCGCCGCGTTCCTCGCGGCCGGCCGGCACCCGCTGGCCGGCTTCATCACGTCCTATGCCGCCGTCGTGGCGGGCTTCAGCGCGAACGTGGTGCCGGCGGGCACCGACGTGCTGATGTCGGGCATCACGACGAGCGCGGCCCAGATCGTCGATCCGGACGCCGAGGTGTCTGTGCTCGCGAACTACTTCTTCTTCGCGACGTCCACGGTCATCCTCGCGGTCGTGATCACGTTCGTCTGCCAGCGCTTCCTCGAGCCGCGCCTGGGCCCGTACACCGGACCTCGCGACGACGCCGACGTGCAGCGCATCGACGCCGCGCAGCGCCGGGGCCTCCTCGTCGCGGGCATCGCCATCGCGGCGTACATCGCGCTCGTGGCGCTGGCCGTGCTGTGGCCGGGATCGGCGCTCCAGGGCGAGGGCGGGCAGATCCTGCGCTCGCCGTTCATGTCGAGCATCCCCGTCTTCATCCTGCTGTTCTTCCTCGTCGGCGGCGTCTCGTACGGCATCGCGGCCCGCACGCTGACCCGGTGGGGCCAGGTGCCGCAGATGATGACGGAGACCGTGAAGGAGCTCGTGCCGTTCGTCGTCGTGATCTTCACCGCGGCGCAGGCCATCGCCTGGTTCAGCTGGTCGCGGCTCGGCCTGCTGCTGGCCACGAGCGGGGCCGACCTCATGGAGCAGACCGGACTCGGCGGCATCTGGGGCCTGATGCTCTTCAGCCTCTTCGTCTTCCTGCCCGCGCTGCTGCTTGCGAGCGGCTCGGCGCTGTGGACCCTGCTCGCCCCGATCTTCGTGCCGATGTTCATGCTCAATGGCGTCGACCCCGCGTACGTGCAGGCCGCGTTCCGCATCACCGACTCCGCCTCGAACCCGCTGGTGCCGATGAACCCCATGCTGCCGGTCGTGCTCGGGCTCATGCAGAAATGGGCGCCCAAGGGCGGTCTCGGCACGCTGTTCAGCCTCGTCATGCCGTTCACCTTCGTCATCTGGGCGGTCTGGCTGCTGCAGCTGCTGGTGTGGGGGCTTCTCGGACTGCCGATCGGGCCGGGGCACGGGCTGATGATCGACGGATGAGCGCCGTGCGGACGGGACAGGAACACACGACAGGAGAGAACACCATGCACACCTCGGAGAACGCGACCGCGAACGCCGTCGAGCACATCGTCGACGAGCTGGCCGCCCTGCTGGGGCCGTCGCTGCCGCAGCTCGTGGACGTCGCCGCCGACCTGCACGCCCACCCCGAGATCCGGTTCACGGAGGTGCACGCCGCCGAGCGACTGACCGCCGAGCTGGAAGCGGCGGGCTTCGCCGTGACGCGGGGCTTCGCGGGGCTGGAGACCGCGTTCGTGGGGCGCTGGTCGACGCCGGACGCGGAAGACAGCACCCCGACGATCGCGGTGTTCTGCGAGTACGACGCGCTCGAGGGCATCGGGCACGCCTGCGGGCACAACGTGATCGCCGCGGCGGGGCTCGGGGCGGGCCTGCTGCTGAAGGCGGCGCTGGAGGCCGCCCCCGGCACGCCCGCGCGGATCGTCGTGATCGGGAGCCCCGGTGAGGAGGGAGCGGCGGGGAAGGTGCCCATGATCGACGCCGGGGTGCTGGACGGCATCGACCTCGCGATCATGGTGCACCCGTCGGCGCACAACTCCGTCGACGGCACGACGCTGTCGCGGGTCGCGCTCGACGTCGAGTTCACGGGCCGGGCGAGCCACGCGGCCGCGAGCCCCGAGCTCGGGGTCAACGCGCTGGACGCCGCGACCCTCTCGCTCACCGCGATCGGCCTGCTGCGGCAGCAGCTGACGGACGACGTGCGGGTGCACGCGATCGTGACCGACGGCGGCCAGGCGCCCAACATCATCCCCGAGCACGCCGCGCTGCGCGTGTTCGTGCGCGCCGGCGACCGTGGCCGCCTGCTCGACGACGTCGTGCCGCGCGTCCGGGCGTGCTTCGAGGGCGCCGCGCTCGCGACCGGGACGCAGGTGCTGATCGAGGAGCGGACGCCCCCTTACTTCTCGCTGAAGTCGAACCCGGTGCTGGCGGACCTCGCCCGGGTCGCCTACGAACGGCTCGGACGCGAGGTCGAGACGGCCCCCATCACCGGCTCCACCGACATGGGGAACGTCAGTCACGTGGTGCCGTCCATCCACCCGATGGTGCGCCTCATCCCGGACGGCGTGCCGCACACCCGCGAGTTCGCCGCCGCGGCCGGCGGTCCCGAGGCCGAGCCGGCGATCGCCGACGGCGCGGTCATGCTCGCTGCGACGGCGCTCGCCGTGTTCCGAGAGCCGGCCCTCGCCGAGCAGGCCCGACGGGCGTTCGCCGCGGGGTGACCGGCGGCCTCGGCGATCCGGCGGCTCGGGTGCACGGCGCGACGTCGCCGCCGGGCCGCCTGTCGTCGAGGCGGGCCGCGCGATTAGGCTGACCTTCGTGGCGAGGAGCATCTACATCACCTCCGCGGAGGGGCATTCGGGCAAGTCCACGATCGCGCTCGGGGTGATCGACTCCCTCAGCCGCGCGACGCCGAAGGTGGGCGTGTTCCGCACGGTGACGCGCTCGCGGGAGGAGCGCGACTACGTGCTCGAGGCGCTGCTGGCGCACGACGGCGTCGACCTCGACTACGACGCGTGCGTCGGCGTCGACTACGACGACGTCCGCGCCGACCCCGACGCCGCGCTCGGCACCATCGTCGCCCGCTTCAAGGCGTTGGAGGCGCAGTGCGACGCGGTCGTGGTGCTCGGCTCCGACTACACCGACGTGGGCAGCCCGGCCGAGCTCGCCTACAACGCGCGGATCGCCGCGAACCTGGGCGCGCCCGTGCTGCTCGTCCTGGGCGGACGCGCCCAGCAGGGGCAGGCCGAGCAGCTGGGCACCGCGCCCGCCCGCACGCCGGAGGAGATGGCGCAGATCGCCCGTCTGGCGATCCCCGAGCTCAGCAAGGGCCGCGCCGAGCTGGCCGCCACGGTCGTGAACAGGGCGGACCCCGATCGTCTCGACGCGATCGTCGCGGCGGTCGCCGCCGCGGTGGGGCCGGACCACCCCGTCTGGGCCCTGCCGGAGGAGCGCCTGCTGGTCGCGCCGTCGGTGGCCGAGGTGATGCGCGCCGTCGGCGGCACGCTCGTGCGCGGCGACGAGCAGACCCTCGCGCGGGAGGCGCTCGGCGTGGTGATCGCGGGGATGTCGATGGTCAACGTGCTGCCGCGGCTCACCGAGAGCGCCGTCGTGGTGATCCCCGCAGACCGCACCGAGGTGCTGGTCGCCGCGCTCCTCGCCAACCAGTCGGGCACGTTCCCCTCGCTCGCCGGCATCGTGCTGAACGGCCCGTTCCCGGTCCCGGACGACGTGCTGCGCCTCGTCGACGGGCTCGGTTCGAGCCTGCCGCTCGTCACCACCGATCTCGGGACCTACGAGACCGCGGTGCGGGTGATGAGCGCCCGCGGCCGGGCGACCGGCTCCGGGCGCCGCTATGACACGGCGCTGGCGCTGTTCGAGCGGCACGTCGACACGGACGAGCTGATCCGCGTGCTGGGCGTCGCCCGCGCGACGGTCGTGACACCGCTGATGTTCGAGTACGGCCTGCTCGAGCGCGCCCGCGCCGACCGCCGCCACATCGTGCTGCCCGAGGGCGGCGACGACCGCGTGCTGAGGGCCGCCGCCTCGCTGCTGGCCCGCGGCGTGGCCGAGCTGACGATCCTGGGCGAACCCGACCAGATGCGCTCGCGCGCGACCGAGCTGGGCCTCGACCTCTCGTCCGCGCACCTGGTCAGCCCGTTCGACCCCGACCTCGTGCGGCGCTTCGCGGAGGAGTACGCCCGGCTGCGCGCTCACAAGGGCGTCACCTACGAGAAGGCGGCCGACCTCGTCACCGACGTGTCGTACTTCGGCACCATGATGGTGCACCTCGGCCTGGCCGACGGCATGGTGTCGGGAGCGGCGCACACGACGGCGCACACCATCCGCCCGGCGTTCGAGATCATCAAGACGAAGCCGGGGGTCTCCGTCGTCTCGAGCGTGTTCCTGATGGCCCTCGCCGATCGCGTGCTGGTCTACGGGGACTGCGCCGTGATCCCCGATCCCACGAGCGAGCAGCTGGCGGACATCGCGATCTCCTCGGCGGCGACGGCGTCGCAGTTCGGCGTGGAGCCGCGCGTCGCGATGCTGTCGTACTCGACGGGCGAGAGCGGGTCCGGGGCGGACGTCGACAAGGTGCGGCTCGCGACCCGGCTCGCCCGGGAACGTGCGCCCGAGCTGCCGATCGAGGGCCCGATCCAGTACGACGCGGCCGCGGACGCCGCCGTCGCGAAGGCCAAGCTGCCGGAGTCGGCCGTGGCCGGACGCGCGACGGTGTTCGTCTTCCCCGACCTCAACACGGGCAACAACACCTACAAGGCCGTGCAGCGCTCGGCCGGGGCGGTGGCGATCGGCCCGGTGCTGCAGGGGCTGAACAAGCCGATCAACGACCTCTCCCGCGGCGCGCTGGTGCAGGACATCGTCAACACCGTCGCCATCACCGCCATCCAGGCGCAACAGGCCTGAGGCCAGGACAGGGAGCTACCGGCAATGAGCATCGTTCTGGTCGTCAACAGCGGGTCGTCGTCGTTCAAGTACCAGCTGCTCGACATGAAGGCGGAGCGCGTGCTCGCGAGCGGCCTCGTCGAGCGGATCGGCGAGGACACCGGTGTCGCGACGCACACGGTCAGGTACTACGCCGAGCCGGGCCAGCCGGTTCCGGCGGTGCGCGACTCGACCCATCAGGTCGAGCGTCCCATCCCCGACCACAGCGCCGGCTTCGCGGCCATGCTCGAGGCGTTCGCCCAGCACGGACCGCTGCTCGACGAGAACCCGCCGGTCGCCGTCGGCCACCGCGTGGTGCACGGAGGGGCCCGGTTCTTCGAGGCGACGGTCATCACGGACCTCGTCGAGATCAACATCGACGAGCTGTCGGTGCTCGCGCCGCTGCACAACCCCGGCGCGGTGCAGGGCATCCGTGCGGCGCGGCGCGCGTTCGCGAGCGTGCCGCACGTGGCCGTGTTCGACACCGCCTTCCACCAGACCCTGCCGCCTGCCGCCTACACCTATGCGATCGACCGCGAGCTCGCCGAGCGGCACCGCGTGCGGCGCTACGGCTTCCACGGCACGAGCCACGCGTATGTCAGCGCGCGCGCCGCGGAGTTCCTCGGCCGCGACCTGTCCGACCTGCGGCAGATCGTGTTCCACCTCGGCAACGGCGCCTCCGTCACCGCCGTCGACGGCGGGCGGTCGGTCGACACGTCGATGGGGATGACGCCGCTCGAGGGGCTCGTGATGGGCACCCGCTCGGGCGACCTCGACCCGGCCGTGCTGCTGCACCTCGCCCGCCGGGCGGACATGACGACGGGCGAGCTCGACGCCCTGCTCAACAAGCGCAGCGGGCTTCTCGGCCTCGCCGGGGTGGCCGACATGCGCGACCTCCTGACGCGCCGCGAGGCGGGCGACGAGGCTGCGGCGCTCGCGTTCGACGTCTACATCCACCGGCTCCGCGCGTACGCCGGCGCGTACATCGCGCAGCTCGGCGGCGTCGACGTGATCGCCTTCACCGCGGGCGTGGGCGAGAACAACGCGCTGGTGCGCGCCGCGGCGCTCGAGACGCTCGGCTTCCTGGGCGTGCGGATCGACCCGGAGCGCAACGAGGCCCGCGAGCGCGGACCTCGGGTGATCTCCGCCGACGACTCGACGGTGACGGTCCTCGTGGTGCCGACCAATGAGGAGCTCGAGATCGCCCGCCAGGCTCTCGCCGCCGCCGACGCCTGACCCCGCGACGACGCACGAGGGGCCGGGCGTGGCGAGGCCGCTCCGGGCTACGCTTGTCGCGTCCCGCCTCGCCCCGCCCGACGTGGAGGTATCGTGACCAGCCTGCCCGACCTGACCCGTTACGACGCCGTGCTCTTCGACCTCGACGGCGTCATCACGCCGACCGCCGAGGTGCACATGCACGCCTGGCGCTCCATGTTCGAGCAGCTCTTCGCCGACTGGCGGATCGCGCCGCCCTACACCGACAGCGACTACTTCGACCACCTCGACGGGAAGAAGCGGTACGACGGCGTCGCGGCGCTGCTGCGCAGCCGCGACGTGGAGGTGCCGTGGGGCGAGCCCGACGACGCGCCCGAGCTCGACACCGTGTGCGGCATCGGCAACCGCAAGAACGTGGTCTTCTCGCGCGTGCTGCGCGAGGAGGGCATCCAGGCGTATCCGGGAACGATGCGCGTGCTCGACATCCTCGACGCCGCGGGCGTCCCGGCGGCGGTCGTGTCGAGCTCGAAGAACGCCGAGGACGTGCTCGCGGCCGCGGGCATCCGACACCGCTTCGGGGTCGTGATGGACGGCGTCGTCGCCGAGCGCGAGCACCTGCCCTCCAAGCCCGCCCCCGACGTGTTCCTGGTCGCCGCCCAGATGGCGGGCGTCGAGCCGTCGCGCACCGCGGCCGTCGAGGACGCGATCTCCGGCGTGCAGTCGGCGGCGGCCGGCGCGTTCGCGCTGGTCGTGGGCGTCGACCGCGGCGCCGGCGCCGCCGCCCTGCAGGACGCCGGGGCGCACGTGGTCGTGTCCGACCTCGCCGAGTTCGCCGACGCACATGATGCGTCCAGCGGACCGGGCGCATCCTGATCCTGCGACGCCGACGTCCGATCCCGCCCCCGAATCCCGACCCTCAGGAGCACTCTCGATGATCGACCGCGACCGCTTCCCCGTCGACCCCTGGCGTCTCATCGAGACGCGGTACTCGGGCGACGACGCGGGCGTGACCGAGACCATGTTCTCGGTCGGAAACGGCTACCTCGGCCTGCGTGGCAACCACCCCGAGGGGCGGCACGCCCACGAGCACGGCACCTTCATCAACGGCTTCCACGAGACGTGGCCGATCCGTCACGCGGAGCAGGCGTACGGCTTCGCGGAGGTCGGGCAGACGATCGTGAACGCGCCGGACGCGAAGGTCATGCGCGTCTACGTCGACGACGAGCCGCTCTCGCTCGACATCGCCGAGATGCGCGAGTACGAGCGCGTGCTCGACATGCGCGACGGCGTCTACCGCCGGCGTCTGCTCTGGCGCACGCCGGCGGGCAAGGACGTGCTGATCGAGGACGACCGGCTCGTCTCGTTCGACGAGCGCCACCTCGCCGTGATGCGGATGACCGTCACGGTGCTCGACGAGGACGCCCCCGTCACGATCAGCTCGCAGCTCGTGAACCGTCAGGACGGCGAGAACATCTACGGCGGCACCCCGCCGATCGCGACCGCGAAGGCGGCGGGTCGCGGGGCGGAGTTCGACCCACGCAAGGCCGAGAAGATCGCCGAGCGCGTGCTGCAGCCGCAGGAGTACTGGCAGGACGACCTGCGCTCTGCGCTGTCGTACCGGGTCACCGAGTCGGGCATGACCATCGCGGTCGCCAGCGACCACTCGATCCAGACCGAGAACGAGTACGACATCCGCCACCTCGTCGAGCCGGACATCGCCAAGCACGTCTTCCGCGTGCGGGCGAAGGCGGGCGTGCCGATCACGATCACGAAGGTCGTCAGCTACCACACCTCCCGCGGCGTGCCTCCGCGCGAGCTCGTCGACCGCTGCCGTCGCACGCTCGACCGCGTGACGACCGGCGACCGGCTCGCGGCATCCGACGTCGACGAGCTCCACCGCCGTCAGCGCGAGTGGATGGACGCGTTCTGGCAGCGCTCGGACGTGCGGATCGCGGGCCGCGACGACCTGCAGCAGGCGACGCGCTGGTGCCTGTTCCAGCTGGCGCAGGCCGCGGCGCGCGCCGACGGGTTCGGCGTGCCGGCGAAGGGCGTCACCGGATCGGGCTACTCGGGCCACTACTTCTGGGACACCGAGATCTACGTGCTGCCGTTCCTGGCGTACACGACGCCGCTGTGGGCCCGCAACGCGATGCGGATGCGCACCATGATGCTGCCGGCGGCCCGCCGCCGCGCGGCCCAGCTGAACGAGGCGGGCGCCCTGTTCCCGTGGCGCACGATCAACGGCGAGGAGGCCTCGGCCTACTACGCGGCCGGCACGGCGCAGTACCACATCAACGCCGACGTCGCCTACGCGCTCGTGAAGTACATGCGGGCCACCGGCGACGAGGACTTCATGGCGCGCGAGGGCGCGGACGTGCTGGTCGAGACGGCGCGGCTCTGGTCGACCCTCGGGTTCTGGCGCTCGTACCAGGGAGTGGAGACGTTCCACATCCACGGCGTCACCGGGCCCGACGAGTACACGACCGTGGTCAACGACAACCTCTTCACGAACGTGATGGCGCGCTTCAACCTGCGCGCGGCCGCGCGCATCGTGCGCGAGATGGCCGAGCGCAGCCCCGCCGAGTTCCGTCTGCTGTCCGACCGCGTCGCGCTCGATCCCTCCGAGCCGGAGGGCTGGGAGCGCGCGGCCGACGCCATGCACATCCCCTACAGCGAGAACTTCGGCATCCACCCGCAGGACTCCCTGTTCCTCGAGCGCGAGGTCTGGGACCTGGAGAACACCCCGGCCGACCAGCGGCCGCTGCTGCTGCACTTCCACCCGCTCGTCATCTACCGCTTCCAGGTGCTGAAGCAGGCCGACGTCGTGCTGGCGCTGTTCCTGCAGGGCAACCACTTCAGCGCGGAGGAGAAGCGGGCCGACTTCGACTACTACGACCCGCTGACGACGGGCGACTCGACGCTCTCGGCGGTCGTGCAGTCGGTCCTCGCCGCGGAGGTCGGGTACCAGGACCTGGCGCACGACTACTTCGAGGAGGCGCTGTTCGTCGATCTCGGCGACCTGCACCGCAACTCGGCGGACGGCGTGCACGTCGCCTCGGCCGGCGGGGTGTGGACGGCGCTGGTCTCCGGCTTCGGCGGCATGCGCGACCACCTCGGCGAGCTGTCGTTCGATCCGCGCCTGCCGGCCGACTGGCCCGAGCTCGCCTACGCGCTGCAGTGGCGCGGCACGCAGCTGGACATCGTGCTGCGCCGCGAGGAGATGCGCGTGACCGTCCGATCCGGCGAACCCGTGCCCTTCGAGGTGCGCGGCGAGGCGTTCATCGTGACCGCCGACGAGCCCGTGGTCGTGCCCCTGGCCGATCAGGGCCCCGTCCTTCCCGGGCGTCCGACGCTCAAGCCGTTCTCCGAGATGCGGCGCGACGACGGGACCGCGCTCGAGCCGACCGTGCCGGCGGCGATCACGGCGTCGATCCCGGTCACCACGTCGGTGCCCGTCGTCGTGGACGTGGGGGTCCACAGTGAGTGACGCGCTGATCACCGCCGACCGCCTGGCGCGGATGGTCGACGCCGGCGAGCCGGTGACGATCCTCGACGTGCGGTGGACCCTGGGCGGCCCCGACGGTCGGCCGCTGCACGAGGCGGGCCACATCCCGGGCGCCGTGTACGTCGACCTGCACCACGAGCTCGCCGATCCGTCGCAGCCGCCGACCGAGGGGCGTCACCCGCTGCCGCCCGTCGACCGGCTGCAGGCGTCGGCGCGGGCGTGGGGGGTCAGTGCCGGACGCCCTGTCGTCGTCTACGACGACAGCTCGGGCATGGCGGCGGCGCGCGCCTGGTGGCTGCTGCGCTACGCGGGGGTGCACGACGTGCGGGTGCTCGACGGAGCGCTGAGCGCCTGGACGCGTGCCGGTCACGGGCTCGACCAGGGTCCCGTGACCGCCCGGCCGGGCGACGTCGAGCTGCGCTACGGCGCGCTGCCGGTGCTGACGCCCGACGCGGCCGCGGCGTTCCCCCGCATCGGCACGCTGCTCGACGCGCGGGCCGCGGAGCGGTACCGCGGCGACAGCGAGCCGATCGATCCGCGCGCCGGGCACATCCCCGGCGCGGTGTCGGCGCCCACCACCGGCAACCTCGACGCCGACGGCGGGTTTCTCGAGCCCGGGTCGGTGCGCGCGCGTTTCGAGAGCCTCGGCGTCGACCTCGGCGCGCCGGTGGCCGTGTACTGCGGCTCGGGCGTCACCGCGGCGCACACCCTGCTGGCGCTCTCCGCGGCGGGCGTGGACGGCGTCCTCTATCCCGGCTCGTGGAGCCAGTGGTCGAACCTGCCCGATCGCCCCGTCGCGACCGGCGACCACCCCTGACCCCGCCCGCCCCGCGCCCGGGAGGGGGATCGGCCGGGCGGACGTCGGCGGCGCACCGTAGTCTTGTGGGGTGACCACCGCCCTGTACCGCCGCTACCGGCCCGAGACCTTCGGGGAGATGATCGGGCAGTCGCAGGTCACCGAGCCGCTGATGACGGCGCTGCGCGGCGATCGGATCGGCCACGCCTATCTGTTCTCGGGTCCGCGCGGCTGCGGCAAGACGACCTCTGCCCGCATCCTGGCGCGCTGCCTGAACTGCGCCGAGGGCCCGACCGACACCCCGTGCGGCACGTGCGACAGCTGTGTCGAGCTCTCGCGTGCCGGCGGCGGCTCGCTCGACGTCGTCGAGATCGACGCGGCGAGCCACAACGGCGTCGACGACGCCCGCGACCTGCGCGAGCGCGCCGTGTTCGCTCCGGCCCGGGACCGGTTCAAGATCTTCATCCTCGACGAGGCGCACATGGTGACGCCGCAGGGGTTCAACGCGCTGCTGAAGCTCGTGGAGGAGCCGCCGGCGCACGTGAAGTTCATCTTCGCGACGACCGAGCCCGACAAGGTGATCGGCACCATCCGCTCGCGCACGCACCACTATCCGTTCCGGCTGGTGCCGCCGGCGGCGATGCTCGACTACGTGCAGGCGCTCTGCGAGCAGGAGGGCGTCCAGGTCGAGAACGGCGTGCTGCCCCTCGTGGTCCGCGCGGGCGGCGGGTCGCCTCGCGACACGCTGTCGATCCTGGATCAGCTGATCGCCGGGTCCGAGAACGGCCGCGTCTCGTACGAGCGCGCGGTCGCGCTGCTCGGCTACACCCACGGCGAGCTGCTCGACGGCGTGATCGACGCGTTCGCGTCGGGCGACGCCGGATCGGCGTTCGGATCCGTCGACCGCGTCGTGCAGACGGGGCAGGATCCGCGGCGGTTCGTCGACGATCTGCTCGAGCGCCTGCGCGACCTCATCGTGATCGCCGCCACCGGGCAGGGCGCGTCCGCCGTGCTGCGGGGCATCCCCGCCGACGAGCTCCAGCGCATGGCGGGGCAAGCCCAGCGCCTCGGCGCGGAGCGGCTGTCGAAGACCGCCGACATCGTCAGCGCCGCCCTCGACGCCATGACGGGTGCGACTTCGCCGCGCCTGCAGCTCGAGCTGATGATCGCGCGCGTTCTCGCGGGCGCGCTCGCGCCGCAGGCGGGCGCGACGCCGGGAGCCGCGCCGGTGCCCGCCGCGGAGCCGCCCGCCGCGACGTCCGCACGCGGTGCCGCCGCACCGGCCGCGTCGGCACCCGCTCCTGCGGCGTCCGCGCCGGCGGCGTCCGCGCCGGAGGCGCCTGCACCGGAGAAGGTGCCCGCTCCCGCCGCGGCGGAGTCGAGGCCGGCTCCGTCCGCTCCGGCGACGCCCCCCACCGCCTCCACGCCGCCGGTCGCGGAGCCGGCCGAGCGACCGGAGCCGGCCCCCGCGTCGGCCGACTCCGACACCGTGCCTGCCGCGGGATGGGCCACCGTCGCGCCCGGCAGCGCTCCCGCCGCTCCGACCCCCGCGGTCGCGGACGCCCCGGCGGCGGCGAAGCCGCCGGCGTCGCCCGAGCAGACCTCCACGCCGCCCGCACCGACACCCGGGCCCGAGCCGGAGCCCGCACCGGCGCCCGAGCCGGCAGGACCGCTCACGCTCGACGGCATAGGCGCCGCCTGGGACGAGGTGCTGGGGCGGCTGCAGGCCATCGGCAAGCAGAGCTGGCTCGTGGTCAGCGGAGCCCGGGTGATCGACGTGCGCCCCGACGACGTCCTCGTGCTCGGCTTCCCCAACGAACGCGATCTCGCCACGTTCAAGACCCGCACCCCGCAGGGCGGTGTGAGCGAAGACCTGCGCACCGCGATCTCGGCCGTCCTCGGCGTGCGGGTCAAGTACCTCGCTCATCTCGACGCGAACGGACGGGAGAGCGGCGGACGCGACGGCGGTGCCGACGGCAGCGCCCGCCCCGCGGCGGAGCCCGCCGCCACCGACCCCGACCCGGCCCGGCAGGCCGACGCGGCGCCTCGGCCGTACGACGACGCACCGCCCGAGCCCGACTACCCCGGCGACCCCTACGCGGGCGAGCAGTATCCGCCGGACGACGCATATCCCGCCGCGCGGACGGCGCCAGCCCCCCAGCGGTCGGCGGCTCCGCCGCAGGCGCCGCGACCCGAGCCGCAGCGCTCGTCGGCTCCGGCGTCGTACGCCGCGGCCCCCGTCACCGAATGGGCCGTCGCGCCCATCCCGAACTCCGAAGCCACCCCGCCCCTGGCGGTGGACGACGACCCGGAGGAGGCGGCGGTGCCCGTCGCCGCCCGCGTGGCGACACTCGAGCGCGACGGCGCCGTGATGCCCACCGAGGTGCCCGTGGACGCCGACGAGGAGCCCGACGACCAGGACGACCAGGACGGCGGGCCGGCCGATGTCGCGCCCGCGGCGCCGAGCGTCCCCCTCTCGACCGTCACGGTGCAGCGTCGCGTCATCCAGACCGACGGCGTGCAGCGCTATGGGGAGGCGGTCGTGCGGCAGATCCTCGAGGCGCGCTTCCTGCACGAGGAGCCGTACGAGCCGCCCACGCGCTTCCAGTAGCGCCGACCGGCCACCGCGCCGTCCGCCCAGTGGAGAATCGAACCAGGGCCCGCGCGGCGGAGCCAGAGGAGACTGAATGTACGACGGCATCGTCCAGGAGCTGATCGACGAGCTGGGGCGCCTGCCCGGCGTGGGGCCGAAGTCGGCTCAGCGCATCGCGTTCCACATCCTGCAGACGCCGAGCTTCGACGTCTCGCGGCTGTCGGAGCTGCTGCGCGAGGTGCGTGAGCGCGTGCGTTTCTGCGAGATCTGCGGCAACGTCTCCGAGCAGGAGACGTGCGCGATCTGCCGCGACCCGCGCCGCACGCCCGCCCTGATCTGCGTGGTCGAGGACGCGAAGGACGTCGCGGCGATCGAGCGCACCCGCGAGTTCCGCGGGCTGTACCACGTGCTCGGCGGCGCGATCAGCCCGATCGCGGGCATCGGGCCGGACGACCTGCGCATCACGCAGCTGATGTCGCGCCTCGCGGACGGGACGGTGCAGGAGGTCATCATCGCCACCAACCCCAACCTCGAGGGCGAGGCCACCGCGACCTACCTCAGCCGCCTGCTGACGACGCTGCAGATCACGGTGTCGCGCCTGGCATCCGGCCTTCCGGTCGGCGGCGATCTCGAGTACGCCGACGAAGTCACGCTCGGGCGCGCCTTCGAGGGGCGTCGCGCGCTCTGACGCCGCGATCGACCCCCGCGAGACTCAGACGGTTCCGCCCCCGCCGGGGGTACCGCCCGGGTAGCCGCCGCGAGTCGAGTAGCTGTAGGCCGAGGCCCGCGCCTTGGCGGCCTCCGCGTCCTGCCGTGCCCGCACCTCGGCACCGCGGTCCCGATCGTCATCGGGCGCGGACCGCGCTCGCCGATCCCTGATCGTCACCGCCACCACGGCCGAGACCACGGCGATCGCTCCCACCGCGACGAACGTCCACTCGACCCACGTCATGACGCCTCCCTCGGCCTCGGTGCCGCCAGGCTACCGGCTGGGCAGTCCTGTGTCACTGGCGATCTGCGCGTCCTGACGGCACCGAGTGATGCATCCCGATGTCACCCGGCGGCACCGGTCGGGCGAGATGCAACATCGTCAGGCGGCACTCCACGGCGCTCCTAAGATGGCCTCAGGGCGCGGCCGCGCACGACGGGCGGCCGTCCGGACGCCCAGACCCCACAGGAGCAATACGTGGCACTGATCGTGCAGAAGTTCGGCGGCTCTTCCGTCGCCGACGCCGAGAGCATCAAGCGCGTGGCGAAGCGCATCGTCGACACCCACCGCGCGGGCAACGACGTGGTCGTCGCCGTGAGCGCGATGGGCGACACCACCGACGAGCTGCTCGACCTCGCATCGCAGGTGGCCCCGATCCCCGCGCCCCGCGAGCTCGACATGCTGCTCTCCAGCGGGGAGCGCATCTCGATGGCGCTGCTCGCGATGGCGATCCACTCGATGGGCCACGAGGCCCGTTCGTTCACCGGCAGCCAGGCCGGCATGATCACGACCGCGGATCACGGCTCCGCGCGCATCGTCGACGTGACGCCCGTGCGGCTTCGCGAGGCCCTCGACGACGGCGCCATCGTCATCGTCGCCGGGTTCCAGGGCTTCAACCGCGACACCAAGGACATCACCACGCTGGGCCGCGGCGGGTCGGACACCACGGCCGTCGCGCTCGCCGCCGCGCTCGGAGCCGACGTCTGTGAGATCTACAGCGACGTCGACGGCATCTTCACCGCCGACCCGCGCGTGGTGCCGCTGGCCCGCAAGCTCGACCACGTCTCGGCCGAGGAGATGCTCGAGCTCGCCGCCAACGGCGCGAAGGTGCTGTACATCCGCGCGGTCGAGTACGCCCGCCGTCACGGCGTGCTGATCCACGCCCGGTCCACGTTCACCGCGAACGAGGGCACCTACGTCCTGGGGGAGGGCATGGTCGACCCCCGTCTGAACAGCAAGGAGTCAGCGATGGCCGACGTCATCGGCATGGAGGAGCCCGTCGTCACGGGCGTCGCGATCGATCAGAGCCAGGCGAAGATCACGGTCATCGGCGTGCCGGACGTGCCCGGATCTGCCGCCGCGATCTTCTCCCTCGTGGCCAAGACCGGCGCGAACATCGACATGATCGTGCAGAACGTGCAGAGCGCGTCGCCCGGTCGCACCGACATCTCGTTCACGCTGCCCAAGCAGTCGGCGCCCGAGGTGCTCAGGGCGCTGACGGCCGAGCAGGAGGCGATCGGCTACGAGAACGTCGTGCACGACGACCAGATCGGCAAGCTGTCCGTCGTCGGTGCCGGGATGCGCACGCACTCGGGCGTCTCCCTGACGCTGTTCGAGGCGATGAGCGCAGCCGGTATCAACATCGAGATGATCTCGACGAGCGAGATCCGGATCTCGGTCGTGCTGCGCGGCGACGACGTCAACGAGGCGGCGCGCGCCGTGCACAGCGCCTACGGGCTCGACAGCGAGATCGAGGCGACCGTCTACGCCGGGACGGGCCGGTGACGCTCCGGGCCCGGCGGGGCCGCTGAGCGTGCTCGCCTCGCTGACGCTGCCCGTCCGGCTGTCCGCCCGCGACGGCGGGTTCACGCTGCGGGAGGCGACGCCCCGCGACCTCGACGCGCTGATCGCCCTGATCGCGAACGACCCGGTCAGTGCTGCGCGCGGAGACGTCGCGTCGGCCGACGATCGGGAGGCGTACGCCCGCGGGCTCGCCGCGATCCAGGCCGACCCCTCGAACGTGCAGCTGGTCGCGGAGCGCGACGGTGAGACGATCGCGACGCTGCAGCTGACGGTGATCCCCGGGCTGGCTCGCCGCGGCGCCACGCGGCTGCAGGTCGAGACGGTGCGCGTGCGCGACGACCTGCGCTCCGCCGGCGTCGGAGGGGCCATGATGCGCTGGGTCGAGGACGCGGCGTCCGCCCTGGAGGCCCACCTGATCCAGCTCACGTCGGACGCCGCGCGCGTCGACGCCCACCGCTTCTACGAGCGCCTGGGCTACGCGCGATCGCACGTCGGCTTCAAACTGCCCGTCGAGGGGGCGTGACGGTGACGGTCGACATCCGGCCCGTCGCGACGACGGATCGCGAGGCCTGGGCGGCCCTGTTCCGCGGCTACCGAGACTTCTACGCGCTCACGCCGGACGAGGCCGTCGTCGACACCGTCTGGGGCTGGCTGACGGACGACGCGCACGAGCTGCAGGGGCTCGTGGCGGAGATCGACGGCGCGCCCGTGGCGATCGCGCACTGGCGGCTGTTCGCACGGCCCTCACGGGGCGGCACCGCCATCTTCCTCGACGACCTGTTCACCACGCCGTCCGCGCGTGGCGAGGGCGTCGGGCGGGCGCTGATCGCCTCCCTGCAGTCGCTCGCGGCGGCCGAGGGGCTCCTCGAGGTGCGCTGGATCACGAGCGAGACGAACGTCGACGCACAGCGCCTCTACGACCGCGTCGCCGACCGCCTGCCCTTCCTGACGTACAGCGCCCCGCCGCGCTGACGCGCCGTTCGCGAGTGCCGTCCGGCACTCGCCGGCCGTTCGCGAGTGTCAGATGGCACTCGCCGGCCGTTCCGGAGTGCCGGATGGCACTCGCCGGCGTGCGGAGATCGCCGCACGGCCACCGATCGCCGTCATCCCGCCACCCTGGGCGCCCACGCGCCGCGTGCGAGCGGCGGGCCCCGCGGTCGCCGGTAGAATCAGGCAACCCCACCCGGGCAGCACCCTCCCCGACCCGACGCAGCACAAGGATCCGCCATGACCCGCATCTCCGAATCCGGAATCTCCCTCGCCGTCGTCGGCGCCACCGGCCAGGTCGGCGCCGTGATGCGCGAGATCCTCGTCGAGCGCGGCTTCCCGATCCGCGAGCTGCGTCTGTTCGCCACCGCGCGCTCGGCCGGCACCACGATCCCGTTCGACGGCCACGACATCGTGGTCGAGGACGTCGCGACGGCCGACCCGTCGGGCATCGACATCGCGCTGTTCTCGGCCGGCGCGACCGGCAGCCGGGCGCACGCCCCGCGCTTCGCCGAGGCCGGCGCCACGGTGATCGACAACTCCAGCGCCTGGCGGATGGACCCCGAGGTGCCGCTCGTCGTCAGCGAGGTCAACCCGCACGCCATCGCCGACGCCCGCAAGGGCATCATCGCCAACCCGAACTGCACGACCATGGCCGCGATGCCGGTGCTGAAGGTCCTCGACGCCGAGGCCGGCCTCGAGCGCCTCATCGTCAGCACGTATCAGGCGGTCTCCGGCTCCGGTCTGGCCGGTGCCACCGAGCTGCTGGGACAGGTGGGGGCGGCCCTCGCGCAGGGCGACGTGCTGCGCCTCGTCCGCGACGGCTCGGCCATCGACTTCCCGGACCCGGAGAAGTACGTCGCGCCGATCGCGTTCGATGTGCTGCCGCTCGCCGGGAACCTGGTCGAGGACGGCCTGAACGAGACGGACGAGGAGAAGAAGCTCCGCAACGAGAGCCGCAAGATCCTCGAGCTGCCCAACCTGCGCGTCTCCGGGACGTGCGTGCGCGTGCCCGTCTTCACGGGACACTCCCTGTCGATCAACGTCGAGTTCGCGCGCGAGATCACGCCCGACCGCGCGCGCCAGCTGCTGGCCGAGGCGCCGGGCGTCGCGCTGGACGAGGTGCCGACGCCCCTCAAGGCCGCGGGCGCCGACCCGAGCTTCGTCGGCCGCATCCGCGCCGACCAGTCGGCCCCGGAGGGCAAGGGCCTCGCGCTGTTCATCTCGAACGACAACCTCCGCAAGGGCGCCGCGCTGAACGCCGTGCAGATCGCCGAGCTCGTCGCCGCGGACATCCAGGCGCGGGTCGCGAGCTGACCCGGACGGCGTCCGCCGACGCTCTTTCACGGGCCGCAAGAACAGGCGTTCTTGCGGCCCGTGTCGGCGTCCGCGGTCCGGGGGCAGCGCGCGGCGGAACTAGGATGTACGGGTGAGCGAAACCGTCGACGTCGTGCTCATCGGTGGCGGAATCATGAGCGCCACCCTGGGCACCCTCCTGAAAGAGCTGCAGCCCGACTGGAAGATCGTCGCCTTCGAGCGACAGGGCGAGGTGGCGCAGGAGAGCTCCAACGCCTGGAACAACGCGGGCACCGGCCATGCCGCGCTGTGTGAGCTGAACTACATGCCGGACGCCGCCGACCCGTCCAAGGCGGTCCAGATCAACGAGCAGTTCCAGCAGAGCCGTCAGCTGTGGACGTCGCTGGTCGCGAAGGGCGTGCTGGACGAGCCCAAGACGTTCATCAACGCCACGCCGCACATGACGTTCGTGCGCGGGGAGAAGGACGTCGAGTACCTGCGCGCCCGCTACGAGACGCTCAGGAAGCAGCCGCTGTTCTCCGGGATCGAGTTCTCCGAGGACTCCCGCGTCATCAACCAGTGGGCGCCGCTGCTGATGCAGAAGCGCCGCAAGGGCGAGCCGTTCGCGGCCACCCGCACCCCGTCGGGCACCGACGTGGACTTCGGCGCGCTCACCCGCCAGCTCTTCGACCACCTGACCGAGAACGGCGCCGACCTGCGGCTCAACCACGAGGTCAAGAACCTCTCCCGTCAGCGCGACGGCTCGTGGCTCGTGCAGTACCGCGGCAACGTGGGCCGCACCCCGGGCCGGCTGCGCGCGAGGTTCGTCTTCGTGGGCGCCGGCGGCTGGGCGATCAAGCTGCTGCAGAAGTCGCGCATCCCCGAGATCCGCGGGTACGGCGTCTTCCCGATCGGCGGCCAGTTCCTGAAGACCAGCAACCCCGCGATCGTCGCCCAGCACCAGGCGAAGGTCTACTCGCAGGCGGCCGTGGGCGCGCCGCCGATGTCCGTGCCGCACCTCGACACGCGCATGGTGGACGGCGAGGGGTCGCTGATGTTCGGCCCGTTCGCGACGTTCAGCCCCAAGTTCCTGAAGGACGGCTCGCTGCTCGACATCGTGTCGCAGGTGCGGCCGCACAACCTCGGCTCGATGCTCAAGGTCGGCGCGACGAACCTCGACCTGGTGAAGTACCTCGTCAGCGAGCTGCTGAAGAACCGGGCGAGGAAGATCGACAGCCTGCGCGAGTTCATGCCCACCGCGAAGGCGGAGGACTGGGAGCTGATCCAGGCCGGGCAGCGCGCCCAGGTGATGAAGGGCGGCAAGCTGCAGTTCGGCACCGAGGTCGTCTCGTCGGCGGACGGCTCGATCGCGGGCCTGCTGGGCGCCTCCCCGGGCGCCTCCACGGCCGCGACGATCATGCTCAACGTGCTGAAGAACTGCTTCGCCGACCGCCTCGCCGAGTGGGAGCCCAAGCTGCGCGAGCTCATCCCCACCTACGGCGACTTCCTGAACGACGAGCCCGCGAAGGCCGCCGCGTCGACGAAGACCACGGCCGAGGCGCTCGGCATCAACGCCTGACGTGGCCGGCGACCCCCTGATCACGGTCTCGGCGATCGCGTTCGTGCGCGCGGACGGCCGGGTGCTGACGGTCCGCAAACGAGGGACCCAGCGCTACATGCTGCCTGGCGGCAAGCCGGAGGCGGAGGAGACGGCAGTGGAGACCGCCGTACGCGAGGTGCACGAGGAGCTCGGCATCGACGTCCGCCCCGACGAGCTGGCGCTGCTCGGCTCGTTCGACAGCCGTGCCGCGAACGAGGCGGGGCACGCGCTGCGCGCCACCGTCTTCGTCACCCGTGCCGTGATCGAACCGGTCGTGCAGGCCGAGATCGACGACCTGCGGTGGGTGGACCCCGCGCATGACGACGCCGATCAGGCGCCGCTGAACAGCGAGATCGTCTTCCCCACCCTCGTCGGCCTGCGCTGACGACGGGACGGGACGGGGCGAGGGGGAGCGGGATCGATCCGGTTCCCGGCCCCTTCGAAGCCGAGGCTTTCGTATCCTGAGAGGGACAGCACCGTCGGCAGCGAGGAGGTCCGGATGACGACCGCCGGACCCGACGCGCCCGGCCCGCGGATCCCGGATCCGTTGCGAGGCCACGATGGCGGCACGCGCCGCATCGACCCGCGCACCGCGGTGTTCGCGTTCGACCAGGTGGTCGACCGGATCGCCGAGGAGGCCGGCTTCCTCGCCCTCGGCGCGAACCGGCAGGCCGCGCGGTACCTGGCCGACGCGCACGCGGCCCTCGCGCAGGCCCGGGACACGATGCACCGCATCGAGGCCGGCGCGAGCGATCCGATGCTGCGGCGCAGCGCGCAGCGGCGCATGCACGCGCTCGCCGTGTCCATCGCCGAGGCGGGGCTGCGCGACGCCGACCACGTCGCCGCGACGGCGTACCGGCTGAACACGCCGGCGCTGCAGCAGAGCGCCGGCTGGGGGACGACGCTGCGGACCCACACGGCGAAGGTCACGGCGTGGAGCGTGCAGAAGTGGACGGGGTCGCCGCTCGCCTCCGCCGAGCTGCGCAGCTCCGCCGCCGTCACGCAGGCCGTGCGGGCCGTGGAGCCGATCGTGCGCCGCGGGCAGGTGCGCCGCACGACGCCGGCGACCAGGGCGTGGCGCCGGGCGGGGATCGCGACCGCAGCCGTCGGGGGCAGCGGGCTCGCCCTCTACGGGGCGTGGAGCCTGATCGCGCCGTTGCTCGGTCTCGGCTGATCCGGCGCCCGGGCGTCGGCGGGACGCCCGCGGAACCGGGCGTGCACGCGGCGGCCGTAGGCTTGCTCCGTGGCCAAACTGTACTTCCGCTACGGCGCGATGAACTCCGGGAAGTCCACCGCGTTGCTGCAGGCCGCGTACAACTACGAGGAGCGCGGGCAGCGGGTGCTGCTCGCCAAGCCCGAGATCGACACCAAGGGCGCCGACCAGATCGAGTCGCGTCTCGGCGTCACGCGCCGGGTCGACTTCCTCGTCGGCCCGGACGACTCCGCGCGAGCTCTGTTCGGGTCCGAGCGCGACCGCGTGCGCGCGGAGGCCGACGCCCTGATCCCGGGGGAACGGCCGGCGGAGGTGGCGTGCCTGCTCATCGACGAGGCGCAGTTCCTCTCGCCGGTGCAGGTGGACGACCTCTTCCGCATCGCGGTGGAGGACGGCATTCCCGTGATGGCATACGGCATCCGCACCGACTTCCGCACCGAGGCGTTCCCCGGATCGCGCCGCCTCCTCGAGATCGCCCACTCTCTCGAAGAGCTCAAGACCATCTGCCGGTGCGGTCGCAAGGCGCTGTTCAACGGTCGGGTGATCGGCGGCCGCTTCGTGTTCGACGGCGACCAGGTCGCGATCGACGCGGCGACCGCCGCGGCGAGCGACGAGCCGCGCTACCTGGACCAGTACCGGGTCACGTACGAGTCCCTGTGCGGGTCCTGCTACCTCGAGGAGTCGGGCGGCGTCCTCGCGCCCCGCTGACCCCTCGCCGCCTTCCCAGGGCGGTGCCCACGTCGCACCCGGCGCGCGCCCGTGCGCCACGTAGGCTGAGACGCATGCGAGTTCTCCTTGCCGGCGGTGCCGGATACATCGGCGCGCACACGGCCGTCTCCCTGCTCGAGGCCGGTCACGACGTCGCGCTGCTCGACAACCTCGACAACACGAGCGCGGTCGTTGAGCAGCGGATCGCACAGATCACCGGCAAGACGGCGCCGCTCGTGATCGGCGACGCGGCGGACGACGAGGTCGTGGAGCGGGCGTTCGCCGAGCACGGCCCGTTCGACGCCGTCATCCACTTCGCGGCGCACAAGGCCGTCGGCGAGTCCACGCAGAAGCCCCTCGACTACTACGCCAACAACCTCGACTCGACGTTCGCCCTGCTGCGCGTGGGGCTGGCGCACGGCATCCGCTCGTTCGTGTTCTCCAGCACCGGCACGGTGTACTCCGACCCCGCCGATCTGCCGTTCACCGAGGACGCGACCCGCGACCTGGTCGAGCTGTCGAACCCGTACTCGAAGACCAAGCTGATGAACGAGGTCGTGCTGCGCGACGTGCAGGCGGTGAACCCCGAGGTCAGCATCACGTCGCTGCGCTACTTCAACCCGGTGGGCGCGCATGCGTCCGGTCTGATCGGCGAGGACCCCCAGGGCACCCCGAACAACCTGATGCCGTTCGTCGCGCGCGTCGCCGTCGGCCGGCTCGAGCGGATCGGCGTCTTCGGCGACGACTACGACACCCCGGACGGCACCGGCCAGCGCGACTACATCCACGTCGTCGACCTCGCCGAGGGGCACGTCGCGGCGCTCGAGAAGGCGCAGCCGGGATTCACCGCCTACAACCTGGGGACCGGCACGCCCGTGAGCGTGCTCGAGCTGATCGCGTCGTTCGAGAGGGCGATCGGACGCGAGCTTCCCAAGGAGTTCCTGCCGCGCCGTCCCGGAGATCTGGCGGCGACGTACTGCGACCCCGCGAAGGCCGAGCGCGAGCTGGGCTGGAAGGCGCGGCTGACCATCGACGACATGACGCGCGACGTGTGGCGCTGGCAGCAGCAGAACCCGGGCGGGTACGAGGGCTGACCTCGGCTCATCGGCGGCTCGCCGGCCGATGACCGGACCGGACGGTCAGACGTCGAGCGGGAAGCCCAGGTCGACCTCCGATGCGGGCTGCCCGCCGCGGATGCCCCAGTTCTCGAGCGGCGGCTCGTGCAGGACGATGAAGACGTCGTCGGGCGCGATGCCCACCTCGCCGAAGCGACGCACGATCGAGGCATAGAGCGCGCGCTTGGCGTCGATCGACCGTCCGGGGAAGAGGGTGATCTCGACGACGGTGTAGTCGTCGGTGCGCGTCGGGGGCGCGGCGAAGCGGTCGGGCCGGTGCTCGACGTACCGGATCTGGCGGTCTCCCTCGGGCACGCCGAGCGCCTCGCGCTGGGCCTGGTAGACGGCCTCGATGAGGGCGTGGACCTCGTGGTCCGGGCGCGGTCGTCGAACCTCGATGCGGGAGAGCGGCATGCCCGAACCGTAGCAACGGGGCGCGGCGACGGTGCGCGGATGACGCCGCGTTGCGTGGTCTGACCACACGGGCTACTGTGGTCAGACCACAGCCCGAGGAGGTGCCCGTGCCATCGATCCCCGTCTCCCAGCGAGAGGCGACGAGCGGCAGCGCCTCGCCGCGCGCCTGGAGGCTCGTGCTCGAGCGCATCGAGACGGATCTGCTCGAGGGGCGTCTGGGCCCGGGCGATCGGCTGCCGGGGGAGCGGGACCTCGCGGCGAACCTGGGCGTCGGCCGGTCCAGCGTGCGCGAGGCGCTCCGGGTGCTGGAGTCGATGGGCCTCGTGCGCACGGCATCGGGCTCGGGCCCCTCGGCCGGCGCGATGATCGTCGCGACGCCGCAGGGCGGCATGGCGACGCTGCTGCGCCTCCAGCTCGCCGCCCAGGGCTTCCCCTTCGCCGACGTCGTCGCCACCCGTGCGGCGCTCGAGACCTCCGTCGTGGAGGCCCTCGCGCTCCGGGTGAGGGACGAGGGCGGGGTCGACCTCGTCGAGCCGGAGCGGCTGCTGGCGGCGATGAGCGCCGCAGACCTCGACGCCGACGACTTCCTGGCGCTCGACGCGCGGTTCCATCTGTCGCTCGCCGAGGCGTCCGGCAACGTCGTCGTCGTCGCGGTGATGGCGGGTCTGCGCACCGCCATCGAGTCGTACGGGCGGCAGGGTGCCCACGCCGCGCCCGACTGGCCCGCGCTCGTCGAAGACCTGCGCCGGCAGCACGCCGCTGTGCTCGACGCCGTGCGTGCCGGGGATCCAGAGCTCGCGCGCGAGCGCATCCGCTCCCACATCATCGGCTTCTACGCCCGCACGCATCGCCTCGGCGAGCCCGCGGGCGCCGACGTCTGACCCACCTCCCGAGAGACCAGAGAGATCGCACCCCACGAAAGGATGGGCATGGTCAAGCGCCAGCTCCCGAACCCGAAGGACATCTTCGAGTACGTCCAGTTCAAGAAGCCGTCGTTCGGCGGCAGGCAGCGACGGCTGCAGGACGCGCTGACGATCTACGACCTGCGGGCGATCGCGAAGCGCCGCACCCCGGCCGCCGCGTTCGACTACACCGACGGCGCGGCCGAGGGCGAGCTGTCGATCCTGCGCGCCCGTCAGGCGTTCGAGGACATCGAGTTCCACCCCGACATCCTGCGCCCGGCGGAGGACGTCGACACGTCGACGCAGATCCTCGGCGGGCCGAGCTCGATGCCGTTCGGCATCGCCCCGACGGGCTTCACGCGCCTGATGCAGACCGAGGGCGAGACCGCCGGCGCCGGTGCCGCGGGTGCCGCGGGCATCCCGTTCACGCTGTCCACGCTGGGCACCACGTCGATCGAGGACGTGAGGGCCGCCAACCCGAACGGTCGCAACTGGTTCCAGCTGTACGTGCTGCGTGACCGCGAGGTGTCGTACGGGCTGGTGAAGCGCGCCGCCGAGGCCGGCTTCGACACCCTGCACTTCACCGTCGACACGCCCGTGGCGGGAAACCGGATGCGCGACTACCGCAACGGCTTCTCGATCCCCCCGCAGCTGACGCTCAAGACCGTGATCGACACGCTGCCGCGCCCGTGGTGGTGGTTCGACTTCCTGACGACGCCGAAGCTCGAGTTCGCCTCGTTGAAGTCGACCGGCGGCACCGTGGGCGACCTGATCGGCCAGGCGATGGACCCGACGATCAGCTACGACGACCTCGCCACCATCCGCTCCATGTGGCCGGGGAAGATCGTCGTGAAGGGCGTGCAGAACGTGCCCGACGCCGTGAAGCTCATCGACATGGGCGTCGACGGCCTGGTGCTGTCCAACCACGGCGGGAGGCAGCTCGATCGCGCGCCGATCCCGTTCCACCTGCTGCCGAAGGTCGTGCGGGAGGTCGGCAAGGACGCGACCGTCATGATCGACACCGGCGTCATGAACGGGGCCGACATCGTCGCCTCGGTCGCGCTCGGCGCGAAGTTCACGCTGATCGGTCGCGCGTACCTCTACGGGCTGATGGCCGGCGGTCGCGCGGGCGTCGACCGCACGATCGCGATCCTGCGCAGCGAGATCGAGCGCACCATGAAGCTGCTCGGCGTGCAGTCGCTCGACGAGCTCGAGCCGCGTCACGTGACGCAGCTGACGCGCGTGGCTCCGGTCGACGTGGCGTACGCGCAGGCGGCGGAGGCGGCGTCGTCGACGTCGGCCCGCTCGGCCCGCGACGTGGCGCCGAAGACGGCCGCGCGGAGCGCGGCCAAGCCCGCCGCGAAGGCGCCGGCGAAGCCCCGCGCGAAGAGCGCGGCCGCAAAGAGCACGGCTGGTAAGAGCACGGCTGCCAAGACTGCGGCGAAGCCCGGGACGACGCCCCTCGAGGCCGCCGAGCAGAGCTCCGACGGCGTGGGCCAGGCGGAGGCGGCCGTCACCGACTGACGACGTCGACGCGCAGAGCGCCGCGGCGCCCGGATCCTTCCGGGGCCGCGGCGCTCTTCCGTCTCGCCGCGGCTCTGAAGGGGCTCAGGCTCGTGTGGGGAGGGTGGGGATGAGGGCGGCGAGGTGGTCGGCGGTGTCCTGCCAGCCGGTGACGGACACGCACGCCACCTCGCCCATCGCCAGGACGGGGTAGTCGTTGCCGTCGGGGTCGAGCCGGTCGCCGTAGAAGAGCATGCCGCCGAGAGGCACGCCGG
>NZ_JAIJZW010000006.1 GCF_019753765.1 Microbacterium marinilacus | reverse complement strand
GGCCCGTGACGGTAAGCCGCGCATTACGGTGGACCAAGAGAAGGCCTCCACTTCGGTGACGTTAGACACCACCAATCGTGGAGGCCTTCTCCCTAACCGGGCGTCACCAACGTGCTGACCGGGTACACCTAGTCGAAGGCTGCGGGCGGAGCAGGCCTCGCCGCCCGCAGCCGATACGATCGGCAGGGAGGTGGTCGTATGGCGACGAGCGTGTACGAGCGCATCCGCGACGCGATCGTCACCGGCCGCTTCGAGGCCGGGCGCGTGCTCTCGGAGAACGCCCTGGCGGCCGACTTCGGCACCAGCCGCACCCCCGTGCGCGAGGCGCTGCACCGGCTCGAGATCGAGCGCCTCGTCGAGCGCGGGCCCCGCGGCGCGATCGTGCGGGCGACCTCCCCCGAGGAGATCCTCGACATCTACGAGGTGCGGATCACGCTGGAGGGCTCCGCGGCCCGCTCGGCCGCGAAGCACGCCACCGACCTGGACCTCGCCCGTCTGCGCGCCCGCCAGGACGCCATGCGCGGCCTCGAGGGCGCGGACGCGCGAGCCGCGGCGAACCGCGCGTTCCACGCCGCGCTGTGGGAGGCGAGCCACAGCCCCACCCTGATCGACCTGCTCGATCGGCTCCACGTGCACCTGCAGCGCTATCCCACGACGACCCTCGACTGGCCCGGCCGCTGGGACGAGGTCATCCGCGAGCACGACGAGCTGCTCGACGCGATCTCGCGCCATGACGGCGACGCGGCCCGCGACATCGCCGAGCGCCACATGACGGGCGCGCGCGAGGTGCGCCTGCAGATGTACGCCGACGCGGCGCCGCCGCGCCCCTGAGCCCATACGGCCCGACGCGGGAGCCCCGCCTGGGGCGACGGAGCACGCCCGCCGGATGTGGAACGATTTGAGGATGACCTCCCACACTGCTCAGGCGGGCTCCCGCACGCGCCTGGACCGGTTCTTCAAGATCACCGAACGAGGCTCCACCGTGGGCGCGGAGATCCGCGGCGGACTGGTCACCTTCTTCGCGATGGCGTACATCGTCGTGCTGAACCCCCTCATCATCGGCACGACGCCCGACGGCACCGGTCAGCTGCTCGGCGGCGGCACGGACGACCCGAACCTGGGCATGATCGCCGCGGCGACCGCGCTCGTCGCGGGCGTCGTGACCATCGCCATGGGCGTGTTCGCGAACTACCCGATGGCGCTCGCGGCCGGCCTCGGCCTCAACGCGGTCGTCGCGTTCTCGATCGCCGGCCTGCCGGAGGTCACCTGGGCCGACGCCATGGGCCTCGTCGTGATCGAGGGCATCGTGATCCTCGTCCTCGTCCTCACCGGCTTCCGCGAGGCGGTGTTCCGGGCCGTCCCGGTCGAGCTGAAGACCGCCATCGGCGTCGGGATCGGCCTGTTCATCACGCTCATCGGGCTCAAGAACGCCGGCTTCGTGACCGGCGATGGCGCCACCGTGCTCTCGATCGGCGACCTCGGCACCTGGCCGATGCTCGTGTTCATCGTCGGCCTCGTGCTGACCATCGTGCTGTGGGTGCGCAAGGTCAAGGGCGCGATGCTGATCTCGATCCTCACGGCGACGGTGCTCGCGATCGTGCTGCAGAACACCCTGCACATCGGCGCCGTGTCCGAGACGAACCCCGGCGGGTTCAACTCCGCCCCGGAGTTCACGGGCGTCTTCGCGGTGCCGGATTTCTCGCTGCTCGGGCAGTTCTCGCTGCTCGGCTCGTTCGAGAGCATCGGCGTGGTCACCGTGCTACTGCTCGTCTTCTCGCTGCTGCTCGCCGACTTCTTCGACACCATGGGGACGATGGTCGCGATCGGCGCCGAGGCGCGTCTGCTCGACTCCGAGGGCAATCCGCCCGCCACGCGCCGCATCCTCGTCGTCGACTCGATCGCGGCCATCGCGGGCGGCATGGGCTCGGTCTCGTCCAACACCGCCTACGTCGAGTCCACCGCCGGCGTCGGCGAGGGCGCGCGGACCGGCCTCGCGTCCGTCGTGACCGGCATCACGTTCCTGCTCGCGACGTTCCTGTCGCCGCTCGTCGCGCTCGTGCCCTACGAGGCGGCCGCACCCGCGCTCGTCCTGGTCGGGTTCCTCATGATGACCCAGATCTCGGGCATCGACTGGAAGAAGGTCGACACCGCCCTGCCCGCGTTCCTCACGATCGCGCTCATGCCCTTCACCTACTCGATCGCGGACGGCATCGGCGCCGGCTTCATCGCATACGTGATCGTCAAGCTCGCTCGCGGCAAGGCCCGCGAGGTGCACTGGCTGATGTGGCTCGCGGCCGCGATGTTCGTCGTCTACTTCACGCTCGACCCGATCCGGGCGGCGCTCGGGATCTGATCCCGAGGAGATGACGGAGGGGCCGCACCGGAGCGGCGCGGCCCCTCCGTCATCCGGAGACGTCCTGAAGCGTCAGGCGGTGAAGACGGTGTGCACGTCACCGGCCACGGCGCGGCCGCCGAGGTCCTCGAGCTCGAGCACGACGGCCGACCCCGCGACCTTCACGCCGAGCTCGACGATGAGGCTCTGCGCGGCCGCGAGCGTGCCGCCCGTGGCGAGCACGTCGTCCAGCAGCAGCACCCGCTCGCCCTTGTGCAGCACGCCGGGCGCCTCGATCGTGGCGGTGCCGTACTCGAGCGCGTACGAGACGGCAGCGGCCGGGCGCGGCAGCTTGCCCGCCTTGCGGATCTGCAGCATCCCGACGCCGGCGAGGGCGGCGGCGTAGCCGGCGAGCAGGAACCCGCGCGCCTCGATGCCCGCGACGATGTCGAAGCGCCCCTCGAACGGGGCGATGAGCGCCTCGACCACGGTGCGCAGGGCGTCGCCGTCGGCCAGCAGGGGCGACACGTCGCGGAACAGCACGCCCGGCTCGGGGTAGTCGGGGGTCAGGGCGATCAGCGACTCGGCGCGGGTCAGGGCATCCACTCCCCCATTCTTCCGCACCCGACCTGGCCCTTCCGTGCACGACGCAGGAAGAGAAGCCCCGGCCAGCCGACACACCGCCCCGCTCCACGTCCCGTCCTGCGTCGTGCATGGGGCGCGAAGAGGAGACCCGACGTCGTGCGGGCGACGCGGCCGACATAACCTGGAGGCATGACGCGACTGCAGGCCGATGCCGACGCCGCACGCTGGGTCGCGGTCACCGGATCCCTGGGGCTGCGCGGGCGGCGGCACCGCAAGGCCGCCATCCGCGCGGTGCTGCAGAGCGGCGGCGCGGGCGCCGGACGCGGCACCGGCGCCATGGCCTGGGCGCTGAGCCAGGCGACGCCGTTCCTGATGCGCCGCGCGGGCGGGCGCCTGCTGGTGTGGGTGTGGAAGGACGAGCCGGAGCTCGTCGTGGTCACCGCCCAGCTGCAGGACATGACGCCGCAGCTGCGAGCGTCCCGCGCGATGATGCCGATGGAGTACGACGACACCGAGGACTTCCGCAGCCCCCATCTCGGCGTCGGCGAGAAGCTGGTGCTCGACGACCCGTCCGACGCGTCGCGTCCGCCGACGGCGATGTACACGTGGGACACCGGTGCCCACCTCGTGTCGGTGACTGCGGTGGGCATCGATCCGCTCCGGCTGCGGACGCTGATCGGCCCGATCGAGGACCTCGCGCGCACCGTCCGGATCGTCGACGACCTGCGCGTGGCGGAGGCCTCGGGGGTGCTGCGGCTCGACCCGGCCTGACCGCGGGATTCCCGCTGAGCGAGCCGCTATGCGCATTCTCACAGGTTGTGTCAAGCCCCTGCCGGCGATGAATGCTCGCCCCTACCGTTGATGATGCGGGAGATCCCCGCAGGAAGGGAGCGCGCAATGGGCTTCATCGCATTCATCATTCTCGGCCTCATCGCGGGAGCCATCGCCAAGGCGATCCTGCCCGGACGTCAGGGGGGCGGATGGATTGCCACGCTCATCCTCGGAGTCATCGGTGCGCTGCTCGGCGGCTGGCTGGGCGGAATCATCTTCAACACGGATCTGGGCGGGTTCTTCGACCTCTCCACGTGGCTGCTGGCGATCGGCGGCTCGATCATTGTGCTCCTCATCTGGGGCCTGATCACGGGCCGTAGCAACCGCGCCACCAGGTAGCGGACACAGACGTCGGACGCACGCTCCCCCGCGTCCGGCCGAACGGAGAACAGCCCTTCACGAGCCACCTGACCCCGCCATCGGCGGGTCGGCCCCGGAGGGGGATGCTCTCGGACAGGCAGGACGCCCGTCGCAGTCGCGGCGGGCGTTCGGCATATCCCGGCAGACCCGGGACGGGGACCCTCCGCATGCAGACGGCGCCCGCACTCCTTGGAGTGCGGGCGCCGTCTGCGCGTCTTCCCGGCTCAGCCTGCGAAGCGGAACCAGACGGTGCCGAGCGGCGGCAGGGCGACGGTCGCATGGCCCTCCTCCGGCACGTCCACCCGTCCGAGGTTGCCGACTCCGGAGCCGCCGTAGCCGGAGGCGTCGGTGTTGAGGACCTCGTCCCAGGCGCCGGGCAGCGGGAAACGCAGCCGGTAGTGGTCGTGAGGGGCGGCGGAGAAGTTGCTCGCGCACACCAGCAGCGATCCGGACTCGTCGGTCGAGACGCCGTCGCGGCGGACGAACGCGAACACGTTCGCCTCGCTGTCGTCGGCGGCGAGCCACTCGAAGCCCGCCGGCTCGGTGTCGAGCGCCCAGAGGGCCGGTGTCTCGCGATACCGGGCGTTGATGTCTCGCACGGCCTGCTGCACGCCGCGGTGGTCGGGCAGGTCGAGCAGCCACCAGTCGAGCTCGCGCGACTCGGCCCACTCCGACTCCTGGGCGAGCTCGTCGCCCATGAACACCAGCTGCTTGCCGGGATGCGCCCACATGAACGCGAGGTACGCGCGCAACGTGGCCAGCTGACGCCACCGGTCGCCCGGCACCTTGCGCAGCAGCGACCCCTTGCCGTGCACGACCTCGTCGTGCGACAGCGGCAGCACGTAGTTCTCGGACCAGGCGTAGGTGAGGGAGAACGTCAGGTCGTGGTGGTGGTACGCGCGGTGCACGGGGTCGCGGGCGATGTAACCCAGCGAGTCGTGCATCCAGCCCATGTTCCACTTGAAGCCGAAGCCGAGCCCGCACTGCGACGTCGGGCGGGTGACGCCGGGCCACGACGTCGACTCCTCGGCGATCGTCACGACCCCGGGCACCCGGCGGTAGACGGTGGCGTTCATCTCCTGCAGGAACTGCACCGCCTCGAGGTTCTCGTGGCCGCCGTGCACGTTCGGGGTCCACTCCCCCGGCTCGCGGGCGTAGTCGAGGTAGAGCATCGATGCCACGCCGTCGACGCGCAGGCCGTCGGCGTGGAACTCCTCGAGCCAGTACACGGCGTTGGCGTAGAGGAAGTTGCGCACGGGCGGGTTGCCGAAGTCGAAGATGTGCGATCCCCACTCCTTGTGCCAGCCGCGCTGCGGGTTCGGATCCTCGTAGAGCGGCGCTCCGTCGAAGCGCACGAGCGCCCACTCGTCGGTCGCGAAGTGTCCCGGCACCCAGTCGAGGATGACGCCGACACCGGCCCGGTGCAGCCGGTCGATCAGGAGGCGCAGGCCGTCGGGGTCGCCGAACCGGCTGTCCGGGGCGTAATAGGAGGTGACGTGATACCCCCACGATCCGCCGAACGGGTGCTGCATCACCGGCATCAGCTCGACGTGGGTGAACCCGAGGTCGGAGACGTACTCGACGAGCTCGTCGGCGAGCTGCTCGTAGGTGCGGTCGCGGCGCCACGACCCGAGGTGCACCTCGTAGACCGCCATCGGCCGGTCGGCGTGGCCCCGGCCCGCGTCGGCGGCCCGGCGCTCGATCCACTCGTCGTCGCCCCACTCGTAGGACGAGTCGTGCACGATCGACGCCGTGAGCGGCGGCTTCTCGGCGTACGCGGCCATGGGGTCGGCCTTCTCGCGCCAGACGCCGTCCACCCCGAGGATCTGGTACTTGTACCGCGTGCCGGATCCCACCTCCGGCACGAACAGCTCCCACACCCCCGACGATCCGAGCCGCCGCATCGGGTGCTCGCGTCCGTCCCAGTCGTTGAAGTCGGCCTTCAGCCGGACGGCCTGCGCCCGCGGCGCCCACACCGCGAAGGCGGTGCCGGTCACGTCGGGCGCGAGCCCCCAGCCCTCGTACCGGCGGACGTGTGCGCCGAGCACGCGCCACAGCGCCTCGTGCCGACCCTCGCCGATGAGGTGGAGGTCGACCTCGCCCACGGTGGGCAGGAAGCGGTACGGGTCGTCGCGCACATGCGTGACGGCGTCGTCGCCCTCGCCGTAGGTCGTCTCCACCCGGTAGGGCGGCACGTCCCCCTCGGCAGCACCAGGGGCGAGCGGAAGCACACCCGCCCACACGCCGTCGTGCTCGTGGTGCAGCTCGACGGCGGCCCAACCGTCCGGATACCGGCGCGTCGGCGCCGTCTGGTACCGGACCGTCACCGACGCGGCGAGCGGCTTGAGCACGCGCACGGTGACGGCGCCGGGCCGCTTCTCCTCGCCCGGCGCGACAGGGTGGGGGTGCGGGCCCAGCACCGCATGGGCATCGGGATGGGTGCCCTGCGCGACCGCCGTCAGGACGTCGCGGCCTGCGGGAAGGACGACGGGCTCAGTCATGCTCCTCCGATCCGAGCGAGCGCGGCCAGCGGGATGGTGATCCACGAGGGCCGGTTGCGCTTCTCATACATGGCCTCGTACACGGCCTTGTCGGCGACGTAGGCGTCGAGCAGCACCGCCCGCTCCGCCTCGGGTCGGGCCCCGTCGCCGGCCGCGGCGATGTACGCCTCGAGGAAGTGCCGGCGCGCCCGGGCGGACCACTCGCGCGCGCGCTGGGCGCGCAGCTCGGCCTCATCGTCCTCCCCGCCCGCGGTCGCCATCTCGACGACGCGGGGGGCGTAGTCGAACGAGCGCAGCATTCCCGCGACGTCGCGCCACGGGGAGTCGGGCAGGGCGCGCTCGGCGAACGGGCGCCCGGGCTCGCCCTCGAAGTCGACGATCTTCCAGCCGTGCGAGGTGCGGAGGGTCTGGCCGAGGTGGAGGTCGCCGTGGATGCGCTGGAGCTCGATGCCGGTGAGCGAGCCGACGGCGGCGTAGGCGGACCGGAGCCGGTCGGCGTACGCCTCGATCTCGGGCACGACGCGGCGCGCCTGATCGAGCCGCCCGTCCATCGCGGCGGCCAGCTCGGCGGCGGTGTCGTGGCCGCGGAGCTGCGCCGGGAACCGCTCGCGCAGCATGTGGTGCACGCTCGCGAGCGCCTCGCCCAGCCGCTCCGCCTCGCCGGCGAAGTCGCCTCCGGACTCCTCGACGCTGAGCTGCGGCTCGGCCATCAGGGTGCGGACGCTGCCCGTCGCGAGCTCGAAGCCGTCGGCCGCGGTGCGGAGGAAGCGCTGCAGCATCCCGAGCTGCAGCACGTTCTCGCCGTCCCCGGTCTCGACCCAGCCGTACAGGTCGGCGACGTGCTCCGACCCGCCGCGGGTGAGCGACTCGTGGATCTCGATGTCCGGGTTCACGCCCGGCGTCACCTTGCGGAACACCTTCATGATCGCGGTGTCGTCGAACTTCACCGACGAGTTCGACTGCTCGCCCGTCAGCGGCGACGATCGCAGCTCGCCGACGAGCGGATCCTCCTCGTCGCCGGCGACCGCCACGCGATGGAACCGCAGACCGCCGGTCTCGACGGTGCCCGCGTCGCCGGCGGCCCGGAAGCCGTCCAGCCAGAGCGCCATGGCGTCGCGGTCGTGCACGGCGTCGTACAGGTACCGCACACGGCCGTCGTCGCCCTCGACGGATCCCACCAGTGCGTGGCCGATGCGGTCCTCGGTCTCCTCGTAGGCGGACAGCGGCACCTGGTACTGCTCGACGCCGCCCTCCTCGTCCGTGTACTCGACCGTCACCAGGTGCACCGTCACCGTGCGCCCCGGGTCGTCGAGCCTCGCCAGCGACGCGATTCCGGCGACGCCGAACGGGCGGCCCTTGCCGCCGAACCAACGGGTGCGCACCAGGTACGCCTCGAGCATTGCGGGATCGATGTCGTTCACAGCAGCCCCACCTCCTCCGACTCGTCCGCCGGCGCGTGCAGGCGGAACCAGAAGAACCCGTGGCCGCCCAGCGTGAGCAGGTACGGCAGCTCGCCGATCCGGGGGAACGGCACGCCGCCCAGCAGCTCGACCGGGACCATCCCCTCGAACCGCCGCAGGTCGAGCTCGACCGGCTGCGGGAACTGCGACAGGTTGTTGACGCAGATGATGATGTCGACCTCGTCCTCGGCCCCGTTCTCGCCCTTCCTGACGATGTGCTCGCGCGAGTACGACAGCACGGCCGGGTTCGATCCGCCGAGGTCGTTGAAGCTGCCGAGACCGAACGCCGGGTGGCGCTTGCGCGCCTGGATGATCTGACGCGTCCAGTGCAGCAGCGACGACCGGTCCTCCTGCTGGGCCTCGACGTTCACGGCGAGATAGCCGTACACCGGGTCCTGCACGAGCGGCAGGGTCAGCTTGCCGGGGTTCGCCGTGGAGAACCCCGCGTTGCGGTCGCTGGTCCACTGCATCGGGGTGCGCACGCCGTCGCGGTCGCCGAGCCAGATGTTGTCGCCCATCCCGATCTCGTCGCCGTAGTAGAGCACCGGCGAGCCGGGCAGCGACAGCAGGAGCGCGGTGAACAGCTCGATCTGGTCGATGTCGTTCTCGAGCAGCGGGGCCAGGCGGCGCCGGATGCCGATGTTGGCCTTCATGCGCGGGTCCTGGGCGTACTCGTTCCACATGTAGTCGCGGTCCTCGTCCGTGACCATCTCGAGCGTGAGCTCGTCGTGGTTGCGCAGGAAGATCCCCCACTGCGTCCCCGACGGGATCGGCGGGGTCTGGGCGAGGATCTCGCTGATCGGGTAGCGCGACTCGCGCCGGACCGCCATGAAGATGCGCGGCATGACCGGGAAGTGGAAGCACATGTGGCACTCGTCGCCGCCGACCTCCGGGTCGCCGAAGTAGTCGACGACGTCGGCGGGCCACTGGTTCGCCTCGGCGAGCAGCACCCGGCCGGGGTACTCGGCGTCGACGATGCGGCGCACCTTGCGCAGGAACTCGTGCGTCTCGGGCAGGTTCTCGCCGTTGGTGCCCGGACGCTCGTACAGGTACGGCACCGCGTCGAGGCGGAAGCCGTCGAGCCCCATGTCGAGCCAGAACCGCATGGCGTCGAGCATCGCCTCGTGCACCTTCGGGTTGTCGAAGTTGAGGTCGGGCTGGTGCGAGAAGAACCGGTGCCAGTAGTACTGCTGGCGCACCGGGTCCCACGTCCAGTTGCTCGGCTCGGTGTCGACGAAGATGACCCGCGCCTCCTCGTAGAGCTCGTCCGTGTCGCTCCACACGTAGAAGTCGCCGTACGGCCCCTCGGGGTCGTTGCGACTCGCCTGGAACCACGGGTGCTCGTCGCTGGTGTGGTTCATGACGAAGTCGATGATGACCTTGATGCCCCGCTCATGGGCGGCGGCCATGAAGGCGCGGAAGTCGTCGACGGTGCCGAGCTCGGGCAGCACGCCCGTGTAGTCCGCGACGTCGTAGCCGCCGTCGCGCAGCGGCGAGGGGAAGAACGGCGGCAGCCACAGGCAGTCGACGCCGAGCCACTGCAGGTAGTCGAGCTTCTCGGTCAGCCCTCGGAAGTCGCCGCGTCCGTCGCCGTCGCCGTCCTTGAACGAGCGCACGAGCACCTCGTAGAAGACGGCCGTCTTGAACCACTCCGGCTCGGCGCTGCCCGGGGTGTCGGGAAACGGCTCCTCGGTGAGGATCGGGATGGCGGACGTGACGGGTGCGGGCTCGGGGGTCATACGGTTCCCTTCACGCTCAGGATGTGAGCGACGTCGCCCGACGGGTCGAGTCGCACGTAGTTGTCGGCGCCCCACGCCCACTCGGCTCCCGTCAGCTCATCGCGCACGACGAAGCCCTCCGGCAGTCCGGCGGCCTCGAGGTCGAGGTGCACGGTGGTCTCCCGCGCCCCGTGGGGGTCGAGGTTGATGACCGCGATGACGGTGTCCGCGGGCGCGCCGTGCTCGTCGTAGGCGGTCTTCGAGAAGCAGATCACGTGGTCGTCGTCGGTGGCGTGCACGACCAGGTTGCGGAGCAGCCCGAGCGCGGGATGCTCGCGGCGCAGCCTGTTGAGCGTGCCGACGTACGGCATGAGGGACGTGCCCGACGACTCCGCGGCCGCCCAGTCGCGCACGCGGATCTGGTACTTCTCGCTGTCGAGGTACTCCTCGCTGCCCGGCCGCACGGCGACGTGCTCGAACAGCTCGAAGCCGGCATACATGCCCCAGGACGGCGTCGCGAGCGCCGCGAGCGTGGCCCTGATCGCGAACATGGCGGGGCCGCCGTACTGCAGCGACGCGTGCAGGATGTCCGGGGTGTTGACCCAGAAGCTCGGGCGCATCAGGTGGTCGCTCTCGCGGGACACCTCGCGCAGGTAGTCCTCGATCTCGTCCTTCTCGGTGCGCCAGGTGAAGTACGTGTACGACTGATGGAATCCGACGGCTCCGAGCGTGTGCATCATCGCCGGACGCGTGAACGCCTCAGAGAGGAAGACGACGTCCGGGTCGGTCGCCCGGATGTCCCCCAGCAGCCGCTCCCAGAACATGACCGGCTTCGTGTGGGGGTTGTCGACGCGGAAGATCCGGACGCCGTGCGACATCCACAGACGGACGACGCGGGTCACCTCCTCGACGACGCCCTCGAAGTCGTCGTCGAAGAAGACCGGGTAGATGTCCTGGTACTTCTTCGGCGGGTTCTCCGCGTACGCGATGGTCCCGTCTGCGCGGTGCCGGAAGAACTGCGGATGCGTCTCGACCCAGGGGTGGTCCGGAGCCGCCTGCAGCGCCAGGTCGAGGGCCACCTCGATGCCGAGCCGGTTCGCCCGCTTCACGAACGCGTCGAAGTCGGCGAACGTGCCGAGATCGGGATGGATCGCGTCGTGTCCGCCGGCCCGCGACCCGATGGCCCACGGGGAGCCGGGGTCGTCCGGCCCCGGGTCGAGCGTGTTGTTCGGTCCCTTGCGGTTCACCTCGCCGATGGGATGGATCGGGGGGAGGTAGAGCACGTCGAAGCCCATGCCCGCCACGCGGTCGAGGCTCTTCGCCGCGGTCTTGAACGTGCCGCTGACGACCTTGCCGGTCTTCGCGTCGACACGGGCGCCCTCGGAGCGCGGGAAGAACTCGTACCAGCTGCCGGTGAGCGCTCGGCGACGGTCGGCGTACAGCGGGTAGGGGCCGGAGACGGTGACGAGGTCGCGCAGCGGGTGGCGGAGGAAGAGGGCCTGCGTCTCGGGCCCCTCCAGCACGGCGAGCCGGGCCTCGACGGGCCGGATCTCGTCGGTGGCGGCGTCCTGCGCCGCGGTGAGCGCGGCCTCGTCGTCCGCCGTGAGCGCGCCGTCCGGGGCCTCCTCGCGGATCCGCTCGAGCAGCAGCCGCGCCTCGAGGAACATCAGCTCGACGTCGACGTCCGCGCGGATCTTCAGCCCCGCGTCGTGCGTCCAGGTGGCCAGCGGGTCCGAGAACGCGCGGACCTCGAAGGCCCACTCGCCCTCGGCGTCGGGAGTGATCCAGGCCTCGTACCGGTCGGTGCCGGGGACCAGCTCGCGCATCCTGGCGGGCGTTCCTCGCACGCCCCCGGGACGGATGGGCACGACCTCGGCGCCGAGCCTGTCGTGCCCCTCCCGGAACACCGTGGCCTGCACGGGGAGCGGCTCGTGCACCGTGGCCTTCGCGGGGCGCTGCCCCTGGTCCACCAGCGGGTGCACGTCGATGACGGGTATGCGTCCGACCATGTGCCCAACTTTGCACACGGTCCGCGCGCTGGCCAGTATCGCGCGAACCCTTGCGCCATCCTTCACAGAGGTGTAACCGGAGGCTCTCGTACGGAGACGCCGGGCGTGGTCGCGCGCCTCGCCCGCGGCTGGGCAGGCCGGAGGCGGTCGGGCAGGTGAACGGTCGCGCAGGCCCGGCGGAGCGAGTCGAAACGCGCGGCGCATCCGCGTACGTTGGGCGGCATGCGCGCGATTCGCCGATTCACCGTCCGTCCCGTGCTGCCCGAGCCGATCGCCGCCCTCGGCGAGCTGGCCGGCAACCTGAGGTGGTGCTGGGACCCCGCGGCCCAGGACGTGTTCGCGGAGGTGGATCCGAGCCTGTGGCGGCGCACGCAGGACCCCGTGCGGCTGCTCGGCGAGGTCGCTCCGGCGCGTCTGGACGAGCTGGCGCGGGACGCCGCCTTCGTCGAGCGGCTGGACGAGGCGCGCGACGGCCTGCGCCGTTACCTCGAGGACGACCGCTGGTATCAGCGCGAGGTGCCGGACGGGCCTCGGGCCATCGCGTACTTCTCGCCGGAGTTCGGGATCGCCGCCGCGCTGCCGCAGTACTCGGGAGGGCTCGGCATCCTCGCGGGCGATCACCTGAAGGCCGCCAGCGACCTCGGCGTGCCGATCGTCGGCGTCGGGCTGCTGTACCGGCACGGCTACTTCACCCAGACGCTGTCGCGCGAGGGCTGGCAGCAGGAGTCGTACCCCGTGCTCGACCCGGACGAGATGCCGATCACCGCCTTGCGGGAGGCCGACGGTTCGCCCGCGACGATCGCGATCGCGATGCCCGGCGGCCCCGATCTGCGCGCCCGCGTCTGGGTCGCGCGCGTCGGCCGGGTGCCGCTGCTGCTGCTCGACACGGACGTCGACGCCAATCCGTCCCACTACGCGGACGTCACCGACCGTCTCTACGGCGGGGGCAGCGAGCACCGCCTGCGCCAGGAGCTGCTGCTGGGAGTCGGCGGCGTACGGGCCCTCCGCGCGTTCAGCCGCATCACCGGCGCGCGGGAGCCCGAGGTGTACCACACCAACGAGGGCCACGCCGGGTTCCAGGGTCTCGAGCGGATCCGCGAGCTGACGACCGGCGACGGCTCGGGGCAGACGATGCCGGCCTTCGACGCGGCGCTCGAGCTGGTGCGCGCCTCGACGGTGTTCACGACGCACACGCCGGTGCCGGCGGGCATCGACCGCTTCGAGCGCACCCTGATCTCGCAGTACTTCGCAGCGGACGGCGGCGTGCTGCCCGGCGTGCCGACCGACCGCGTGCTGGGCCTCGGAGGCGAGGACTACGCGGACGGCGATCCGTCGATGTTCAACATGGCCGTCATGGGGTTCCGGCTCGGGCAGCGCGCCAACGGCGTCTCCCGGCTGCACGGCCATGTGAGCCGCGAGATGTTCAACGGCCTGTGGCCGGCGTTCGACGAGGGCGAGGTGCCGATCGGATCGATCACCAACGGGGTGCATGCGCCGACGTGGGTGGCCCGCGAGCTGCGCGCGCTCGTCGCCGAGATCGGCGCGGACGTCGACGGCGACCCCGCCGCGTTCGCCCGCGCGCTCGGCGCCGTCCCGTTCGGCCGGGTGTGGGGCATCAAGCGCGAGCTGCGCTCCCGGCTCGTCACCGACGCCCGGGCACGGCTGCGGGAGTCGTGGACGCGGCGCGGGGCGGCGCCGGCCGAGCTCGGCTGGACCGACGAGGCGCTCTCGCCGGACGTCCTCACGATCGGCTTCGCCCGACGCGTGCCCTCCTACAAGCGGCTCACGCTGATGCTGCGCGACCCCGAGCGGCTGAAGCGGCTGCTGCTCGACCCGGAGCGCCCGATCCAGCTAGTGATCGCCGGCAAGGCGCATCCCGCCGACGAGGGCGGGAAGCGACTGATCCAGGACCTGGTGCGCTTCGCGGACGATCCGGACGTGCGGCACCGGATCGTGTTCCTGCCGAACTACGACATCGGCATGGCCCAGCAGCTCTACCCGGGATGCGACGTCTGGCTCAACAACCCCCTGCGGCCCTACGAGGCGTGCGGCACGAGCGGCATGAAGGCGGCGCTCAACGGCGGCCTGAACCTGTCGATCCTCGACGGCTGGTGGGACGAGTGGTTCGACGGGGAGAACGGCTGGGCGATCCCGTCGGCGGACGGCGTCGACGATCCCGACAAGCGGGACGACCTGGAGGCCGCGGCGCTCTACGACCTCGTCGAACGCGAGATCGCGCCGCGGTTCTACGACCGCGACGCCGACGGCGTTCCGGTGCGGTGGATGGAGATGATGCGCCACACGCTGGAGTCCCTCGGGCCGAAGGTGCTCGCGACGCGCATGGTGCGCGACTACGTGGCGGGGCTGTACGCGCCGGCGTCCGTGGCGGCGCGCGGGCTCGAAGAGGGCGGATCGGGCGCCGGCGAGCTGGCCGCCTGGAAGCGCCGCGTGCGCGACGGGTGGCCCGCCGTGCGGGTGGAGCACGTCGAGTCGCACGGCGTGGGCGAGGCGGCCGAGGTCGGCGCGGAGCTGTCGGTGCGCGCCTATGTCGCGCTCGGAGATCTGGACGTGTCCGACGTCGAGGTGCAGCTGCTCCACGGCCGCGCGGAGGGCGATGACCGGCTCACCTCCGTGCAGTCGGTGCCGCTCTCGCCCGCCGACCGGTTCGAGGGCGGCCGTGCCGCCTACGTCGGCGGCGTGCGCCTCGACCGCGCGGGCCCGTTCGGCTACACGGTGCGGGTCGTGCCGCGCAATCCGCACCTCGCCTCCACGGCCGAGCTGGGCCTCGCCGCGCTCGCCTGACGCCCGCGACTCCCCTCGGGCGGTGCCCCGCGCCCGATGAGGGACCTCCCATGCCGCGTTCATGCCGGCCTCACGCGTGCCCACTCGACTGATCTCAGCCACGGAACCCTCCGTGGATCGAGTGAGAGGAAGATCCCATGAAGCTTCAGCGCACGCTGGGCGCCGGCGCGATCGCCGGTCTGGTCCTCGTCGGGGTGCCGTCCATGGCATCCGCCGACGACGTGTCCCGCACGGGCAGCTACACGGTGCCGGCCGGACGCACGATCGAGGGCGACCTGACGGTGTCCGGCGGCACGATCACGATCGACGGCACCGTGAAGGGCGACGTGCGGCAGGTAGGGGCCGGCGCCGTCGTCATCGGCAGCCGCGGCCTGGTCGAGGGCGACGTCGACGAGACGGGCACCGGCGACATCGCCGTGAAGGGCACGGTGAAGGGCAACGTGACCGAGCGCGCCGGAGGCCAGGCGCGCGTCCACTCGGGCGCACGCGTGGACGGAAACCTCACCGAGACGGGTGCCGGCAATGCGTCCGTCCGCGGCACCGTCGACGGCAACGTGATCGAGCGGGACGGCGGCGACGCCGACATCCGCGGCACGGTCGACGGCAACATCACGGAGAGCGGGGCGGGCGGCGCCCAGCTGCGCGGCCGCGTGAACGGCAACGTCACCGAGTCCGGCTCGGGACACCTCTCGCTGTTCGGCACCACGCGGATCGACGGGAACGCGTACGAGAAGGACGCCGGCAACATGTACCGCTACAAGGGCGCGCGGGTCGGCGGCGACATCTCCGAGGGCGGCTCGGGATCGCGCATCAACCGGTGATGCGTCCGATCGTGCCCCGGCCCTCGCGCCGGGGCACGATCCCGGCGGGCTACGCCCGGTAGCGGTAGCCCAGCCCCGGCTCGGTGAGCAGATGACGAGGGCGGGCCGGATCCGGCTCGAGCTTGCGGCGCAGCTGGCTCATGTAGAGGCGCAGGTAGGCGTCCTCGCCGGTGTACGTGGGGCCCCAGACGGCGGTCAGCAGCTCCCTTTTCCCCACGAGCCGGCCGGCGTTGCGCAGCAGCACCTCGAGCATCGCCCACTCCGTCGGCGTCAGCCGCACGTCCTCGCCGTCGCGGGTAGCGGTGTGCGCCGCCAGGTCGATGACCGTCGACCCGACCCGATGCGCGTCGCGGCCGTCCGCCGAGGGCGCCACCGCACGCAGCAGCGCGCGGATGCGCGCCAGCAGCTCGTCGATCGCGAACGGCTTCGTGACGTAGTCGTTCGCACCGGCGTCGAGCGCCGCGACCTTCTCGGCGGTCTGGGAGCGACCGCTGAGCACGAGGATCGGCATATGGTGCGCGAGGCGGACCGTGCGGATCGCCTCGACGCCGTCGAGCCGCGGCAGCCCGAGATCGAGCACGACCAGCGCGGGCTCTCGCGTCGAGATCGCCGACACGGCCGCCTGCCCGTCGGCGGCCTCCTCGACGTCGTAGCCGCGGGCCTCGAGGTTCAGCGCGAGGGTGCGGCGGATGGCGTCGTCATCCTCCACCAGCAGGATGCTCATGCGCTCGGCTCCCGCGCTCCGGGCGCCGAGCCCGGCGCCGTCGTGCCCGGCGCGATCGGCAGCCGCAGGCGGCACGTGAGCCCGCCGCCGGGAGTGTCCTGCGCCACCAGGTCCCCTCCCATCGCCTGCGCGAAGCCCCGCGCCAGCGCGAGCCCCAGGCCGACCCCTGTGCCGCGGTCGTCGAGGCGTTGGAAGGGCCGGAACGCCGCCTCGCGGAGGTCCGGCGGGATGCCCGGCCCGTGGTCCACGACGGCGAGCTCGACCGCATCGGGCTTCGCGCCCACCGGCGCGATGCGCACCCCCACCGCGCCTCCGGCGTGGCGCAGCGCGTTGCCGACGAGGTTCGCGACGATGCGCTGCACGAGCACGGGGTCGGCGAGCGCGTCCGGGACGCGCGCGTCGGCGGTCATCGCGACGCCGTCTGCGTCCGCGCCCAGCTCGTCCAGTGCCAGCGAGGCGGCGTCCTCCACGCGCATGGCCTCCGGCACGACCGGCAGCACTCCGGCGTCGAGGCGCGAGGTGTCGAGCAGGTCGTCGACCAGGCGTTCGAGCCGTCGCAGCGCGGCGATCTGCGCGTCGACGAGCTCGGCCCGCTGCGCCGGGGTCCACTCCACGTCCTGTGCCGCCAGGCTGGTCGCTGCCGCCGAGGCCGCCGCCAGCGGGGTGCGGAGGTCGTGGCCCACGGCGGTGAGCAGCGCGGTCTTCACCCGGTCCGCCTCCTGCGCCGCCAGCGCGCGGCTCTCCGCCGCCGCCGTCTGCTGCGCCAGCGACAGCCGTGCCTCCGACTGGCCGACGACGAGCCCCACGATGACGCCCACCACGACGAACACCACGATCGCGACGAGGTGCGCGCCGTCGGCGATCGCGACGGAGTGCACCGGGGCGGCGAAGAAGAAGTTCAGCAGCGCTCCCGCGGCGACCGCCCCGCCCACGGCGACGAGCAGTCCGCCCAGCACGGCCGCGATCACGACGATGAGCTGGTACACCAACGCGGCGACGACGAACGTCTCGTCGCCGCCGAACGGCGCCAGCGTCGCCGTGGCGATCGACAGCAGCAGGGCGGCGGCCAGGGCCGCCGCGAGCTGACGGCGGAGGGGAAGCATCGCGAACCGCGGCACGACAAGAAGTCTCGCCCGGCGCGCTCGCGCAGCGGTCAGGGCGCGCCGCGAATCCTGACGTGATCCCGACGCGAGACCGCATCCGTCGGCCGACACCGCATCCGTCCGCCCAGACCGCGTCCCTCGGCCGAGGCCGCAGCCCGCGGACCGCACCGCGTTCCTCGGACGAGACCGTGGTCGAGGGCGACGGTCTCGTCCGCCGTCCTCGGTCTCGTCCGCCTTCTGCGGTCTCGTCGTGTGGTCGCGCGACGTCTGGCCCTGCGCGCCACGAATCCTGACGGGATCCTGACGCGAGAGGCACTCCTGGGTGCTGCCGGCGGGGCTACCGTGATCGAGCAACCCAGCCCAGGAGGCGATCTCGGAAGATGCTCACCACGAGCGCAGCACCCGCGACGGAACCCCGCCGCCCCGTTTCCCGCGCCTCGGCGCCGCACCGCGGCGCACCTCGTCGGGGCGCACCGTGGTGGCAGGTGATGTGCCTGACCGGCGTCGACTACTTCTCCACGCTCGGCTACCAGCCGGCCATCGCCGCGCTCGCGGCGGGCGTCCTCTCCCCCATCGCGACGCTCGTGCTCGCGGCGGTGACGCTTCTGGGAGCCCTGCCCGTCTACCGGCAGGTCGCGAAGGACAGCCCCCACGGCGAGGGCTCGATCGCGATGCTCGAGAAGCTGCTGCCCTGGTGGGGCGGAAAGCTGCTCGTCCTCGTTCTGCTCGGCTTCGCCGCGACCGACTTCATGATCACGATCACGCTGTCCGCGGCGGACGCCACCGCGCACGTGATCGAGAACCCCTTCGCCCCGGAGTGGTTCCACGGCGCCGAGGTGCCGATCACGCTCGTGCTGGTCGCGCTGCTCGGAGCGGTGTTCCTCAAGGGGTTCCGCGACGCGATCTCCATCGCCGTCGTGCTCGTGGGCGCCTTCCTCGCGCTCAACGCCGTCGTCCTGGTCGTCTCGCTCGCCGAGGTCGCCGCCAACCCGGTGGTCGTCTCCGACTGGGGGACCGCGCTGACGTCCGCGCACGGCGACCCGATCATGGCGGTCGCCGTCGCGCTGCTGGTGTTCCCGAAGCTCGCGCTCGGGCTGTCCGGCTTCGAGACCGGCGTGGCGGTGATGCCCCAGATCCGCGGCGCGGCCGGCGACACGGAGGCGCATCCCGCGGGCCGGATCGCCGGCGCCCGGAAGCTGCTGACGAGCGCGGCCGTGACGATGAGCGTCTTCCTGATCGGGTCGGCCACCGTCACCACCCTCCTGATCCCGGCCGAGGAGTTCCAGCCGGGCGGCGCCGCGAACGGCCGCGCCCTCGCCTACCTCGCGCACGGCCTGCTGGGCGAGGGGTTCGGCACCGCCTACGACATCGTGACGGTGCTCATCCTCTGGTTCGCCGGCGCCTCGGCGATGGCAGGCCTGCTGAACCTCGTGCCGCGCTACCTGCCCCGCTACGGCATGGCGCCCCGGTGGGCCGCTGCCACGCGCCCGCTGGTGCTGGTCTTCACTGCCATCGCCTTCCTCATCACGATCGTCTTCCAGGCCGACGTCGACGCCCAGGCGGGCGCCTATGCGACCGGAGTGCTGGTGCTGATCACCTCCGCGTCCATCGCCGTGACGCTGTCGGCGCGACAGGCCGGCCGTCGCGGAGCGGCGATCGGGTTCGGCGTGACCGCCCTGGTGTTCCTCACGACGACGGTGATGAACGTCATCGAGCGCCCGGACGGCGTGCGGATCGCCGGCCTGTTCATCCTGGGCATCCTCGTCGTGTCGATGGCGTCGCGCGTCGAACGGTCGTTCCAGCTGCGGGCCCGGTCGGTGCGCTTCGACGACCGCGCGCTGCGCTACCTGCGCGACGACGTGCAGCAGCATCACGCCATCCGCGTCGTCCCGAAGGAGCCCGGCACGGGCACGGCCGCCGAGTTCGCCGAGAAGCTCCGCAACGAGCGCCGGTTCAACGGCATCCCGAGCACCGCGCACGTCATCTTCCTGCAGGTGCACCTGACCGACTCGTCGCAGTTCGAGGAGGACCTGCGGGTCGAGGGCGAGGAGCACGACGGGCACCGCATCCTGCACGTGCACGGCGGCTCGGTGCCCAACGCGATCGCGGCGGTGCTGCTGTCCATCCGCGACGAGACCGGGATCGTGCCCGACGTCTACTTCGAGTGGAGCGAGGGCAACCCGGTGTCGAACATGCTGAAGTTCCTCGTGTTCGGCACGGGCGAGATCGCGCCCGTCACGCGCGAGGTGCTGCGCCGGTGCGAGCCGGTGCGCAAGCGCCGGCCCGACGTCCACGTCGGCTGAGGCGGGGCGTCACGCCGAACGCACCACCACGACGGTGCGGGCGCCGAGGCGCAGCGACGTCCCGGCCTCGACGCGGGCGCCCTCCGGGACGTCCGGGTCGGTCGACAGCACGACGTCGCCGACCCGGACCCAGTCGTTGTCCGGCAGGTCGACCTCGACGGCGTGGTCCGCCGCGTTGAACCAGAGCAGGAACGAGGCGTCGACCCGCTGCTCCCCCTGTGGCCCCGGCTCGCGCAGCGGGCTGCCGGACATGAACATCCCGAGGGTGCGCAGCCCGCCGTCGCCCCAGTCGGGCCCGCGCATCAGGCGCCCGCTCGGGTGGAGCCAGGCGAGGTCCTTCGGGCCGCCGGGGATGGTCGGATGCCCCTCGAACCAGTGCCGCTGGCGCAGTGCGGGGTGCTCCCGCCGCAGCCGCAGGGCCGCCTTCGTGACCTCGTAGACGTCGAGCCACGCGTCGTCCGGCCGCCAATCGAGCCAGGAGATCTCGTTGTCCTGGCAGTAGGCGTTGTTGTTGCCGCCCTGGGTGCGACCGCGCTCGTCGCCCGCGGTGATCATCGGGACGCCGTTCGACAGGCAGAGCGTGGCCATCAGGTTCGCGGCCTGGCGGCGTCGCAGCGCCACGATCCCCGCATCGTCGGTCTCGCCCTCGACGCCGTGGTTCCACGAGCGGTTGTCGTCGGTGCCGTCGCGACCCTCCTCGCCGTTGGCCTCGTTGTGCTTGCCGTCGTAGCTGACGAGGTCGCGCACCGTGAAGCCGTCGTGCGCGGTGACGAAGTTGATCGAGTTGGATGCGCTGCGACCGTCGTCGGCGTACAGGTCGCTCGAGCCGGCGAGCCGGGTCGCCACCGCGTGGATGGGCGCCGCACCCCGCCAGAAATCGCGCACGGTGCCGCGGTACTTGTCGTTCCATTCCGCCCACGGCGGCGGCATCTTGCCGACCAGGTAGCCGTCCATGGACACGTCCCACGGCTCGGCGATCAGCTTCACGTGCCGCAGGATCGGGTCCTGGTCGATGGCGATCAGCAACGCGCAGGCGAAGTCGACCTCGTAGCCGGTGCGGGTCAGCGCCGACATCAGGTCGAAGCGGAACCCGTCGACGTGCATCTCGGTCACCCAGTAGCGCAGCGAGTCGAGGATGAGCCGCAGCGCCAGGGGGTTCCAGGCGTCCACCGTGTTGCCGCAGCCGGTCACGTCCCAGTAGCGGTCGTCGAAGCCGCCCTCCTCCGGGATCACCCGCTTGTAGAACCCGCGGTCGTCGAGGCCCCGGAACGACAGCGTCGGGCCGTCGGGGCCCGCCTCGGCGGTGTGGTTGTAGACGACGTCGAGGATGACCTCGATGCCCTCGCGGTGCAGCGCCTTGACCATGCGCTTGAAGTCGTCGACCTGACCGCCGCGGTCGCCCGCCGAGCTGTACGAGGCGTCCGGGGCGAAGTACGAGATCGTGTTGTAGCCCCAGTAGTTGGCGAGGTCGCGTTCGAGCAGCGCGGGCTCCGAGAAGAACTGCTGCACGGGAAGCAGCTCGACCGCCGTCACGCCCAGGTCGCGCAGGTACGACGTGACAGCGGGGTCGGCGAGACCCGCGTAGGTGCCGCGCAGCCGCTCGGGTACGCGGTCATGCAGCTTCGTGAAGCCCTTGACGTGCAGCTCGTAGATCACGGTGTCGCGCCAGCGCCGGGCGATCCGCCGGTCGTCCTCCCAGTCGAACGACGGGTCGACCACGACGCTGCGCGCCGTGTACGCGGCGGAGTCGGTCTCGTCTCGGACGCCCGGGTCGTCCTCGCGAGCGCCGTAGATCGGCTGCTCGGGGATGATCGTGCCGCTCGTGGCGAGCCCGTACGGATCGAGCAGCAGCTTGTGCGGATTGAACCGGAACCCGTTCCCCGGGTCCCATGGGCCGTCGACGCGGTAGCCGTACCTCTGCCCGGGCCGGATGTCGGGAAGCGCGCCATGCCAGATGCCGAGCGTCCGCTCGGTCAGCTCGTGGCGCGTCTCCCGGTCGGACTCGTCGAAGAGGCACAGGTGCACGCGCGAGGCGTGCGGGGCGTAGACCGCGAAGTTCGTGCAGTCGGGCTTCCAGGTCGCTCCGAGCGGCCATTCGCGGCCGGGCCACACCTGTGCCCGCTCGCCCAGGGCGCTCCACTGCTGGGGGCTCATGCGTCCATCATCGCCCAGCCGCCGGGGACGCGTCGTCGCGAAGACGGACGGGAAGGCACCGTCAGCGGTCCTGAAGCGAGGGGCCCATGCCGTGCCCCGGACGCACCGTCTCCTTCACGACCAGAAGGCGGGCGGGGGCGTCGTCGGTCCACCACCGGTGGGGCACGCCGCCGGCGAAGAACGCGGAGTCGCCCTCCGCCAGAAGATGCGCGCCACCGTCGAGCTCGATCCGCACCCTCATCTGCCAAGAGCCCGATAACAAGTAGGTAACTGTGAATTGTGATTGTTGTGGATGTGTGCGCTGAAGAGGAACATCCCTCATACAGACGATTCGAACTGAGCGAGAGGTCGAGTTGCTATGAGGATACTGTTCGGTCCCCATGTTTTCGATAGCGCAAGAGCTCCGCGTTCCCGCGCTGCTTTTCTCTTGGCGGCGGCGTTCTTGGGCAGCTTTCTTGTGGGCGTGTCGCCAGCTGTCGCCAACGCTGCGATGAGTACCTATTTCAACTCCGACGTCGCACCCGGTGTGAACAAGTACAGCACGGTGAGAACGGTTAAAGGCGGACAGATATACGGACTCTTCGGCTCGGGTGGCATTGGTACTATCGGAACCATTCAAGGGTCAGGCGCGATAGCGAGTACTACTTCGAGCCATGACTCTCGGATCGACCTCAATCACGTCGCCCACACGAATGCTCAGAGCTACTGCAGATGGAACAAAAGGTACACAACAACGCCAGACTCAGCCGAGTATCTCCAATGTAAAGTGACTTATTAAGGGGGCAGTAATGTCAAGAAAAAGGATTCTGTCTAAAGCTCTCGGGATCACCGGCGCGAGCCTTGCTGGAATTGCGCTGGGGGTCGGAGCGAACGCGGCACTGGCGGCGGCAGCGAGCGCGCCGCGAGTAGTAGACGAGTATCGATCGGTCTCCGCGGATGCAGATTACGATCTGAAAATCCTCAGTGAATCTATGACTTTCGAGGACTCACTTCCGGAGGAGTTGCCGATTTCCGAGATCGCGGGCGGCCTGGACGGCGACAGTGCCAGATTGCTCGAAGTTGGAGAGGAGTCCAAGTCCTACGCGCTAAAGAATGACGTCGGAGAGCTTTGCATCGTTGTGTTCATTCCTGGGGAAGACTGGATCTCCGGTACCGCCTGCACCGATCCGGAAACATTCGCGAAGAAGGGGCTGGGCCTCATTGTAGAAGCGCCACTCGAGGGTATCTCCGAGGAGAAATACCTCGTTCCAGATGCAATGAGGGAAAAAGTGGTGGAATCACGACATGTAGCTCTCTCGGATACAGGCAACTTGATCTCGATTGAATCAAGCATCACTTCATCTGAAAAGCTGGAGCTTCCCGTGGAGGTTCTGCGATGAAAAGCTCCAAGAAATTTCGAGGCCAAATTCTTGTAGCCGCGGTGTTCCTATCATTCCTCGGAACTGTCGCAGTGCCCGCCGTGGCGGCAGATACGATCTATAAAGAAGGAAATCTGAACCCCAATACGAATGCGACTTCTTCAACTCAGTCGAATCTGAAGGGTGGCAGGATGGGCCCTGAAGGCTGTCTGGGTTGCAAGTATACGGTCCGAACGCTTAACGCTAGTGGCGCCATATACGCGTCAGTCACAGCAGATTGGGGCGTGGCTGCCGATATGAATCACGCACTTGTACTGAGCGGGAAAACGCAATGTAGATGGGCGCCAGCAACCGAGTATCTCGGTGCGACTCCTGTGATCTGCAAGTATCGCAAGTAGGAACCCGGAATGGAGCGAAACTCTTTCGGCTCTCATCCCGATCGAGGGTGTAGTTGGTGGCTGAACCCTCCGGTCTCCAGCGGAGATCCGGCGATGGTAAGTCGATCTTGGGGTTATGTAGACCGCCGTCGCGCGGGCCCTCGCCGGCAGGCGCTGACCGCCCGCCGCAGTACCGGCGCGGGCCTCAGGACGGTGACCGTGCCCGCTTCACGCGCGCACCGCAGGGCGTCCGCGACCAGAGAGAATGGGCGCTCGATCTGCACGACGAGATGACCCGCGCTCTCGATCGCCGCGCGATCCTAGTCGTTGAGATCGGCGACCGCGTTCACGCCGGGCACGACGACGATGCTGTTCTCGCCGCCGTCGGGCACGCTCACCTGCGCGATGCCGGTGGGGTCGGGGACCGTCCACGACAGGCTGAAATCGAGCCCGTCATCCTCCGGCACATCACGCAGCGCGTCAGCCGCGCGGCGGCGGCGTCCAGAGCACGATGTCTGCGCTGCGGCGCACCCGTGTGCCCGCCCGCAGGGTGACGACCGCTCCGGTGGCGCCGGCCGCGAACACGCGGGCTCCGGGACGGCTCTCGAGCTCGTCGCGCAGGCGGCTCTCGAGCTCGCCGACCCGCCGCCGGAGGTCTCGCACCTCGTCCTCGAGGTCGAGCATGCGAGCGATCGCCGACAGGCTGACGCCCTCGCTCGAGAGGCGTGCGACCTCGCGCAGCTGCTCGATGTTGCGCGCCGAGTACCGGCGGGAGCCCCCGCGGGTGCGGCCGGGCACGACCAAGCCGATGCGGTCGTACTGCCGGAGCGTCTGCGGGTGCATGCCGGCGAGCTCGGCGGCCACGGCGATCGCGAAGACGGGAGAGTCCTCGTCGATCTCGTACGGGTCGGTCATCCGGTCCTCCTCTCGCCCGCTCGGTGTCAGGCCAGGTTACGAGGCCTGGGCCTTCGACATGAGGTCGGCCCGCGGGTTTCCCTGAGGCCCGACCTCGACGAAGTGGGCGAGCGCCTCGCGCGCCGCGTCGTCGAGGTGAGCCGGCACGACCACCTGCACCTCCGCGAGCAGGTCGCCCGTGCCCTTGGCCGACGAGATGCCGCGCCCCTTGACGCGCAGCACCCGGCCCGACGGCGTTCCCGGCGCGACGCGCAGCTTCACCGGGTCGCCGCCGAGGGTCGGCACCTCGATGGTGGCGCCGAGCGCCGCCTCCGCGAACGTCACCGGCACGACGACGCGCAGGTTGAGGCCGTCGCGCACGAACACCGGATGAGGGCGCACGGCCACCTCCACGACGATGTCGCCGCTCTCGCCGCCGTCCGGCGAGGGGCGTCCCTTGCCGCGCAGACGGATCTTCTGCCCGTCGGCGACGCCGGCAGGGATCTTGATCTTGAAGGGCTTGCCGTCCTCGCTCTGCAGCGAGATCGTCTCCCCCTTCGCGGCGGTGACGAAGTCGATCGTCGTGCGGGCGCGCACGTCGCCGCCGCGCTGCGGCCCGCCGAAGCCGCGGAACCCTCCGGACGGCTGCCCGAAGCGGCCCGAGCCGAACCGGCTGCCGCCGCCCTGGTTGAACATCGCGAAGATGTCGTCGAAGTCCTGCGCCGACCCGCGGTTCTGCGTGAAGGCGCTGAACACGTCGTCGAACCCGCCGCCGGTTCCGCCGCCGCCCGCCGTGAAGCGCGCCCCCGACCCCATCGCGCGGATCTGGTCGTACTCCTCGCGCTGCGTCGGATCGGACAGCACGGCGTACGCCTCGCTGATCTCCTTGAACTTCGCCTCCGCGGCGGAGTCGCCGGGGTTGGAGTCCGGGTGGTACTGGCGCGCCAGCTTGCGGTACGTCTTCTTCAGATCCGACGCGCTGGCGTCCTTCGAGACGCCCAGGACCTTGTAGAAGTCCTTCTCGAACCAGTCCTGACTGGCCATTTCCACCTTCTTCGTGAGGCTTGCGGGGTTTCGACTCGCGTCGCTCGCTCGACCGGCGCGGATTCGCGCGTCTCGCCGGTCGAGCGAGCGGGTGAAGCGTCCGAGTCGAGACCGCCGGGACGATCCGGGTGTCTGACCTAGTCGGCCGGGACGGCGACGACGACCTTCGCCGCACGCAGCTCGATGTCTCCGAGACGGTAGCCGAGCTCGACGACGTCGAGGATCGTCGTCTCCGTCGCACCGGGGGTGGGCTGCTGGAAGATCGCCTCGTGCTGCTGCGGGTCGAACGTCTCGCCGACCTCGCCGTAGGCGACCAGGCCCATCCGCTCGGCGACGCCGCGCACCTTGCCGGCGATCGCGGCGAACGCGCTGCCGTCGACCAGGTCTCCGTGCTTCTCGGCACGGTCCAGGTCGTCGAGCACCGGGATCAGCCCCTTGACGGCCTCGCCCTGAGCGCGGGCGATCTCGACGTGACGCTGCTCCTCCGTGCGCCGGCGGTAGTTCGCGTACTCCGCCTGCAGGCGCTTGAGATCGTGCAGCAGGTGCGTCTCGTAGTCGCTCTTGTCGTGCTCGGCCGCCTCGTCCTCCTGCTGGGCGGCGAGGATGTCGTCCACCGTCAGGCCGTCGTCGGCCGCCTCCCCGTCCTGCGGGGCCTGAGCCGAAGCGTCGTCCTGCGGCGTGCCCTCGCCCGTGGCCCCATCCTGCGCCTCGGGGGCGTCCGCGTCTCGCGCGTCCGCCCCCTCGGCCTCAGGCTGGACCTCGTCGCCGCTGTTCTGGGGCTCTTCGAAGTCCTTGCCGGTCATCAGTTCTTCTTGTCCTCGTCGTCCTCGACCACCTCGGCGTCGATCACGTCCTCGTCGTCAGAGGACGTCTCGCCCGCCGCGGGCTCCTCGGCGGGCGCCGCCTGCTGGGCCTGCGACTGGGCGTAGATCGCCTCGCCGAGCTTGGTCTGGCTCTGGCTCAGCTTCTCGAACGCGGCCTTCACGGCCTCGTCGTCGTCGCCCGCGAGAGCCTTCTTGAGCTCGTCGACGTCCGCCTGCACCGACTCCTTGACGTCGGCCGGCAGCTTGTCCTCGTTCTCCTTGATGAGCTTCTCGATCGAGTACGAGAGCGTCTCGGCCTGGTTGCGGATCTCCGCGGCCTCGCGACGCTTCTTGTCCTCGGCCGCGTGCTCCTCGGCCTCGCGCACCATGCGCTCGATGTCGTCCTTCGGCAGCGAGGAGCCGCCGCTGATCGTCATCGACTGCTCCTTGCCGGTGCCCTTGTCCTTCGCGGACACGTGGACGATGCCGTTCGCGTCGATGTCGAACGTGACCTCGATCTGCGGCACGCCGCGCGGCGCGGGAGCGATGTCGGTGAGGTCGAACGTGCCGAGCGGCTTGTTGTCGCGGGTGAACTCGCGCTCGCCCTGGAAGACCTGGATGGACACCGACGGCTGGTTGTCGTCGGCGGTCGTGAAGGTCTCGCTGCGCTTGGTCGGGATCGCCGTGTTGCGCTCGATGAGCTTGGTCATGATGCCGCCCTTGGTCTCGATGCCGAGGCTCAGGGGGGTGACGTCGATGAGCAGGACGTCCTTGCGCTCGCCCTTGAGGACGCCGGCCTGCAGGGCGGCGCCGACGGCGACGACCTCGTCCGGGTTCACGCCCTTGTTGGGCTCCTTGCCCGTCTCGCTCTTGACGAGCTCCGACACGGCGGGCATGCGGGTCGATCCGCCGACGAGCACGACGTGCGCGATGTCGGCGACCTTGATGCCGGCCTCCCGGATGACGTCCTCGAACGGCTTCTTGGTGCGCTCGAGCAGGTCCTTGGTGAGCTCCTCGAACTTCGCGCGGGAGAGAGTCTCGGACAGCGAGACCGGGCCCTGCTCGGTGAGCGACAGGTACGGCAGGTTGATGCTGGTCGAGGTCGAGCTCGACAGCTCCTTCTTGGCCTGTTCCGCGGCCTCCTTGAGGCGCTGCAGCGCGATCTTGTCGCCCGAGACGTCGACGCCGGTCGTCTCCTTGAACTGCTTGATCAGCCAGTCCACGACGCGCTGGTCCCAGTCGTCGCCGCCGAGGCGGTTGTCGCCGGCGGTGGAGCGCACCTGGATCGTCGAGAAGTCGTCGTCCTTGCCCACCTCGAGGAGGGACACGTCGAACGTGCCGCCGCCGAGGTCGAAGACGAGGATCAGCTCGTCCTCCTTGCCGCGGTCGAGACCGTACGCGAGAGCGGCGGCCGTGGGCTCGTTGATGATGCGCAGCACGTTCAGGCCCGCAATCTCGCCCGCGTCCTTCGTCGCCTGACGCTCCGCGTCGTTGAAGTACGCCGGCACCGTGATGACGGCGTCGGTGACGGTGTCGCCGAGGTACTGCTCGGCGTCGCGCTTGAGCTTCATCAGGATGCGCGCCGAGATCTCCTGCGGCGTGTACTTCTTGCCCTCGACGTCGAACGACCAGTCGGTGCCGATGTGGCGCTTGACCGACGCGATGGTGCGGTCGACGTTGGTGACGGCCTGGCGCTTCGCGGTCTCGCCGACGAGCACCTCGCCGTCCTTCGTGAAGGCCACGACCGAGGGGGTCGTGCGGAAGCCCTCGGCGTTGGCGATGACCTTCGGCTCGCCGCCCTCGAGGACGCTGACGACCGAGTTGGTCGTTCCGAGGTCGATACCCACAGCACGTGCCATGTGATGCTCCTTCTGCTGGACGTTCGGATGAAGTCTGCTCGCGACTTGAGCCGCGATGACTCAAGGATACGTCGCCGCCCGACGGCTGTCAATAAAGTTGATACGTAGAGGCTCAACTTTTGCGCGACCTATGGGCGAGCTCGCGCTGAGCACAGTGCAGGACGGACGAGCGCCTCGCAGGCTGACGCGCCGGCCTCGGGCGCGGGCGTCCCACGTCGCGCACGGCGGGGACGGGCGCGGCGCGGCGGCGGTACCAGCCGTTCACCCACAGGCCCTAGCCTCGGGGCATGACGTCCGAGCACGGCCCCGACCGCATCACCCCGCCAGCGATGGCCGAGACCGGCTCGATCCTGGCCATGGGTCTCGAGCCGCGCGACGACAGGCCGGTGCCGCGCAAGCGCGTCTGGTCGTGGGCGATGTGGGACTGGGCGACGCAGCCGTTCAACTCGGTGATCCTCACGTTCGTCTGGGCCTCGCTCTACCTCGTCTCCGACAGCTTCCTCCCGCCCGAGATGGCGGCGCTTGCGGACGGCGACCCCGCCAAGGACCGGGCGCTCGCCGAGCTGACGAGCGGCTACGGCCTCGCCACGACGCTCGCCGGCATCCTCATCCTGGTGCTGGCGCCCGTGCTGGGGCAGCGCGCCGACGCGAGCGGACGCAAGAAGCGCTGGCTGGTCGCCGCGACCGTCGGCCTCGCGCTGGTGCAGTTCGCCCTCTTCTTCGTGGAGGCCGACCCCGCGTTCTTCTGGTTCGGTGCCATCGCACTGTCGCTCGGCGCCGTCGTGTCCGAGATCGCGGGCGTCAACTACAACGCCATGCTCGTCGAGGTCTCGACGCCACGCACGATCGGCAAGGTCTCGGGGCTCGGCTGGGGCCTCGGCTACATCGGCGGCATCCTGGCGCTCGGCATCGTGGTCGTGGTGACGCAGTTCGACTGGTTCGGCATGGACACCTCGAACGGCATGGCCTATCGCGTCATCGCCGTCGGGTGCGCGGTGTGGACCCTGGTCTTCGCGATCCCTCTGGTGCGCAACGTGCCGGAGGCGCCCGGCCGCGGCAGCGAGCACCGCGTCGGCTTCTTCCGCAGCTACGCCGCGCTGGTGCGGGACCTGCGGACGCTGTTCCGCACCCATCGGCCGACGTTCTGGTTCCTGCTCGCCTCGGCGGTGTACCGCGACGGCCTTGCGGGGGTGTTCGCCTTCGGCGGCGTGCTCGCGTCCGTCGCCTTCCACTTCACGACCGACGAGGTCATGATCTTCGGCATCGCCGCCAACCTCGTGGCGGGCGTCTCGACGATCGTCGCGGGGCGCTTCGACGACCGCTTCGGCTCGCGGTCCGTCATCGTCTTCGCGCTGACGGGCCTCGTCGCCATGGCCCTGGTGGTGTTCTTCCTGCGCGACCTCGGCACCATCGTGTTCTGGATCTGCGGGCTGCTGCTGTCGTCGTTCGTCGGCCCGGCGCAGGCGGCGAGCCGCGCGCTGCTGGCCCGCGTAACCCCCGACGGCATGCAGGGCGAGATCTTCGGCCTCTATGCGACGACGGGCAGGGTGGCGAGCTTCCTCGCTCCGGCGGCATGGACGCTCGCCATCGCCCTCGCCGGTTCGACCGTGTGGGGAGTGCTGGGACTCGCCCTGGTGCTGCTCGTCGGCCTCGTGCTGCTGCTGCTCGTGCGCCTGCCGAAGCACGTGCGCGCCGAGCACTGAGCGCCGCGCGACGCTCCCGCGGTCAGCTCGGCCAGGCGTCGGCGAGACGGCCGAGCAGCGCCGCGAGCTGAGCCCGCTCCGCGTCGTCGAAGCCCTCCAGGGCGCGCACGACGGCGTCGATGCGCGCACCGCGGCTGCGACCGACGATCGCGCACCCCTCGTCGGTGAGGGCGACGAGGGTGCGGCGCGCGTCCTCCGGGTCGGCCTCGCGCCGGACGAGCCCCATCTCGACGGCGGCCTGCACCAGTCGGCTGGCGCGGGGCTGGTCGACGCCGAGGGCGTCCGCGAGCGCCCCGACGGGCTGCGCGGCCTCCGCCGCGGAGAGCACCTCGAGCAGGCGCAGTCGTGCCGCTCCCCGGCCCAGCGGCCCTCGTCCGCGCTCCCCGCGCGGCCACGGGGCGTGGTGCGGATCGCCGTGCCCGTGAGCGTGCGCACCCGGGCCGGCCGGCCCTGCGTGCGGCCCCGCCCCCCACGGCGCGGAACCGAAGGGCCCGGCGGCGCCCGGCGGCGACCCCGGGCGCCAGGCGGGGCGGAGACGGCTGAGAGCCTCGGCGATCTGGACGGCGGGGTCTGTGGCGGGAGAGGTCACCCCCTCAAGATACATGCCACTTGACATGGATACGCATTGCATGTCACAGTGCATATACATGCAATAAGACAACCATTCAAGGAGCTCTCATGGAAGACACCACTCAGAACACCGGCACCCCCCAGACCCCCGACAACGTCGCCCTCGCCGGACGCCCGCTTCGCACCTGGCTGCGCACGGCAGGCGCCCTGATCTCCCGCGAGCGCGCCATCGGCCGCAGCGACGTGCGCGACCGCATCGCGGCCGCCGTGCCCGCCGACGACCTCGAGACCACCGTCCGCACGCTCGAGGCGATCGCCCGCGAGCTGGGCAGCGACGCCGACATCGAGGCCCTGCGCCGAGGCCCGGGCAAGCACCGTCACGGCTTCGGCCCGCGGCGCGAGCACGGCTTCGGCCACCCCGGCCACGGCTTCCCCCTCGGAGGCCCCGACGGGTTCGGCCCACACGGCCACGACCACGACCGCCACCGCCACGGCGGACGCGGTGAGCGCGGCGCCTGCGAGCACGACCACGGCGATCGAGGCCGCGGGTTCGGCCCCCACGGGCGGCGCTGGGCCTGACGCGCACCGATGACGGCCTGATGGGCAGAAGTGCCCATCAGGCCGTCATCGTGCGCCCGGGGCATCCCTCCGAAAGGACAAACCTGCGAAAGTGCTGGGATCAGCCGTGCGCTTCCCCACCGATGCCTCGTGCATTCGCGCTCGGCGCGATCGACGGTCATCCTGACCGCCGATCATCCGATCCCCGGAGGAACAGTGAAGACACTCTTCAGCTCAGGTCGGACGCCGCGGCGTCTGACCGCCTGCGCGCTCGGTACGGCGGCGATCCTGCTGACCGGCTCGCTTCTCGTCCCGACCGCCGCCTCGGCGACGTCGGCCCCCGCGCCGGACGCGGACGCCCAGCCGACCGAGGAACACAGCCACAACCGGCCGGACGCCCTCGCCGAGAAGCGCACGGCCACGAAGCAGAAGGCCGCTGAGCTGGTCGCCACGGGCGACGTCCAGGTCAAGACCAAGGGCAGCGGCGACGCCAAGAGCTCGGTGGTCGAGCTCAAGCCGGGCGAGTTCGTCGAGTACGGCACGGCAGAGACGGCCCAGCTGTTCACGATCCTCGTCGAGTTCGGCGACACGGTCGACTCGCGCTTCCCCGACGCCCCTGCCGGGCCGCTGCGCAACGAGATCCCGGAGCCGGGGGCCGAGGACAACTCGACCTATTGGCTGCCGGACTTCTCGCAGGAGCACTACGACGACATGTTCTTCGGCGACGGCGAGTCGATGAGGGGCGTGTACGACGAGATGTCGTCCGGTCGCTTCGACCTCGAGGGCGCGGTCACCGGCTGGGTCCAGGTCGAGAACAACGAGGCGTCCTACGGCCAGACCGAGTCCCAGGACGACATGACGCGGTTCATCCAGGACACCGCCGACGCCTGGTACGACTCGCAGATCGCCGCCGGCAAGACCAAGGACGAGATCGTCGCGGAGCTGCAGTCGTACGACGTGTGGGACCGCTACGACATGGACGGCGACGGCATCATCAACGAGCCCGACGGCTACATCGACCACTTCCAGGCGGTGCACGCCGGCGTGGGCGAGGAGGCCGGTGGCGAGGAGTGGACCATCTGGTCGCACCGGTGGGCCGCCGGCCAGGCCGGTCTCGGCGTGGAGGGCCCCTCGGCGTACCTGCCGCTCGGCGGCGTCCAGATCGGCGACAGCGACATCTGGATCCGCGACTACACGACCGAGCCCGAGAACGGCGGCCTCGGCGTGTTCGCCCACGAGTTCGGCCATGACCTCGGCCTGCCGGACTACTACGACACCCAGGGCGGCGAGAACGGCACCGCCTTCTGGACGCTGATGAGCTCCGGCTCGTGGCTGGGACACGGCGACGGCACCATCGGCACCACGCCGAACCACATGGGGCCCAACGAGAAGCTGTTCCTCGGCTGGCTGGACTACGAGGTCGTCGAAGCGGACGCCGACGGCACGGTCGATCTCGGCCCGGCGTACCACGCCAACACCCGAGGGGCGCAGGCGGCGATCGTCGACCTGCCCGACGGCGAGCAGTTCGTCGAGGTGGGCGAGGCCTTCTCCGGCACGAAGCAGCTCTACTCGGGCTCGGGCGACAACCTCGACGTCACGGCCACGAGTCCGGAGTTCACGGTGCCCGACGGCGGGGAGCTGACAGCACAGGTCGACTACGAGATCGAGGAGGGCTGGGACTACGCCTACGTCGAGGTGACGACGGACGGCGGCGCCACCTGGACCGCCGTGGAGACGAACCACTCGGATCCCGACGACCCGAACGGCCAGAACGCCGGCTTCGGCATCAGCGGCGCCACCGAGGGCTGGGAGGCGCTGACCGCCGACCTGTCGGCCTACGCGGGCCAGACCGCGCAGGTGCGCTTCCGCTACTGGACCGACGTGGCCGCCACCTACCCGGGGCTCCAGGTCGACGAGATCGCCGTGGGCGATCCGCTCACGACGGACGACGGGGCAAGCGACTGGACCCTCGAGGGCTTCTCGGTGATCGAGAACGGCGGCTACCTGCAGCCGTACAGCCACTTCTACATCGCGGAGAACCGGGTGTACGGCGGCTACGACGCGACCCTGCAGACCGGACCGTACAACTTCGGCTGGACGCTCTCGAACCCCGACAAGGTCGAGCACTTCCCCTACCAGGACGGCATGCTCGTCTGGTACGTGAACAGCCTCTACGGCGACAACAACACGTCGCAGCACCCGGGCGGCGGCGAGGCGCTCCCCGTCGACGCCCGCGCCGAGGCGCTGACGTGGTCGGACGGCACACTCGTCCGCCAGCGCATCCAGTCGTTCGACGCGACCTTCGGCCTCGAGAAGACCGACCGCATCTCGCTGCATCGCGAGACGGAGGCGGGTCTGACGACGCTGGACGTGCCCCGGCAGAAGCCGGTGTCGGTCTTCGACGACACCGACCCGTATGCCTACTACGACGAGGAGAACCCGCAGAACTCCGTGATCGTCGGCGGCACGGGCACATCTATCGCCGTCACGGCGCAGAACGCCAAGAAGGGCACGCTGACCCTCGACGTCACGCGCGCCACGGAGGCGCCCGAGGTGCCGGAGTGGGACGCCCAGACCGTCTACACGGGTGGGGAGATCGTGTCCTACGACGGCGCGGAGTGGCTGGCCACCTGGTACACCCAGGGCCAGCGCCCGGGAGACCCGTACGGGCCGTGGCAGGAGCTCGGCGTGGAGGACGAGAACGGCGTGCCCGCATGGACGGCGTCGCGCATCTTCAACGCCGGCGACACGGTCACCTACGAGGGCTCGACCTACGAGGCCAAATGGTGGACCCGCAACCAGGAGCCCGGCGACAAGTGGGGTCCCTGGAAGAAGGTCGGCTGACCCCGGCTCGCCCCGTGATGGCCGCGTCCCCCTGGGGCGCGGCCATCACCGCGTCCGGCCGCCGTAGGCTGGATCGGTGAGCATCGCCGAGCCCTGCCCCTGCGGATCCGGGCGCGTGTACGCCGCGTGCTGCGGCCCGCTGCATTCGGGAGCCCGGCTCGCCGAGACCCCCGAGGAGCTGATGCGCTCGCGGTACAGCGCCTACGCGAAGCACGACGCCGAGCACCTGCTGCGCACCTGGCATCCGCGCACGCGCCCGCAGCCCGACGACCTGACGTTCGACGACCGCCTGCGGTGGACCGGCCTGGAGATCAGCGCGTCGGACGACGCGACCGTCGACTTCGTGGCGATCTACGAGACGGACGCGACGGGCTCGCCGATGATGGGCGCGCTCGCCGAGCACGCCCGGTTCGAACGGCGCGGCGGCCGCTGGATGTACGTCGACGGCGACGTCACCGGCTGACGCCGTGAGGGCGGCGCGGGGCGGCCCGGGCCGAGCCCGCCACCCCGCGCCCTGCGTCAGCGCCCGAGCGCGGTCTCAATGATCTCCAGGCCCCGCACCGCGTCGAGCGAGTTCACGGGAAGCGCACCGTCCCCGATCAGCGCGCCCCCGAGCACACGGTAGAACGCCCTGTGCTCCCCAGCGAGCAGTGGGACGTCGTGCTCGCCATGCGGCCCGGCGATCGTCGCCGTGCGACCGTCGTCGTGCACGCCGAAACCCGGGTCCAGCGGCCTCCGTCCCGCGATCGACTGCGGCTCCTGGGGGTCGAGGCCGTGCGAGGTGAACACCGCCTGCGAACCTACGACGCGGAATCGCGGCCGATTCGCCGGCGCCGTCGCACTCATCCAGAGCCGACTCCGCACACCGCTCTCGTGGGTGAGCGACAGGAAGGAGTCGTCGTCGCTCCTAGCCCCGAGCCGTCGCCGGTCGAGCTCGGCATGGACCTCGACGACATCGCCGAATAGCTGCAGCGCCTGATCGATGAGGTGGGGGCCGAGGTCGAAGAGGATCCCGCCACCGGCTTCGGGGATAGCGGTGTCCTTCCAGCGGTCGGTGAGCTGCGGAGCCCACCATTCGAAAGCCGAGTCGAACTGGTGCACTTCTCCCAGCACACCGTCGTCTATCTGCCGACGCAGCGTGAGGAAGTCGCCGTCCCACCGGCGGTTCTGGAACACCGTCAGCGGCACCCCCGCCGCCTCGGCCTCATCCACGAGGGCACGCGCCTCGGCGCTGGACACGCCGAGCGGCTTGTCGACCACCACTGGAATGCGCGCGGCGATCGCGCGCCGCGCGAGCGCGGCATGCGTCTCGTTCGGGCTGGTGATCACCACCAGGTCGAGGTCGTTGCGAGAGAGCACCCTCTCCGGATCCGCGATCACCTCGGCGCTCGCGTACTCGGCGGCAGCGGACGCTCGCCCCGGGTCGCGCGTGACGATCGCGACGATCTCGAACCGTGGGTCCGACGCGATCAGCGGCGCGTGGAACACTCGTCCGCCGGTGCCGAAACCGATGATGGCGGTGCGGATGGCCATGAGCTCCTCCAGGTGGGTCAGCGGGGGCCGATGTCGGCCGGCAGGGTGGCGGCGATGCGGTCGATCTCGTCGAACAGCGCGTCAGGGATGTCGAGCTCGATGGCGGCGACGTTGTCGGCGATGCGCTCGGGCCGGGAAACGCCCACGATGGTGGTCGCGATGCGGGGATCGCGGGTCGAGAACTGCAGAGCGGCGGCGGCCAGCGGCACGTCGGCCTCATGGCAGAGGCGCTCGACCTCGCGGATCGCGTTCAGCAGCACCTCGGGCGCCTCGCGATAGCCGTACCGGGTCGACGCGCCGGCACCGGTGGCGAGGATCCCGCCACCCAGAACCGCAGCGTTCACGACACCCATGCCGTGTTCGCGGGCGAGGTCGATCATCGCGTTAGCTGTGCGGTTGACCAGCGTCCATCGGTTGTGGGTGAGGAGCACGTCGAAGTAGCCCGTCGCGACGTACTCGGAGATGATCCTGGTGTCGCCTCCCGCAACCCCGATCGCGCCGGCGATGCCCTCATCCTTAAGCGCGCGGATCACGTCGACCGCCCCGCCGCGGGCGGTGGCCTCGGTGAAGGTCGTGTTCTCAGGGTCGTGCAGGTAGAGCAGGGGAACGCGGTCGACGCCGAGGCGGGCGAGGCTGCCCTCGATGGCGCGGCGCATCTGCGCCCCGGAGAAGTCTCCCGTGCGCAGGTCGCGGGTCACCTTGGTGGCCAGCACGAAGTCATCCGGCCGGCCACCGACACGTTCGAGGGCGATGCCGATGCGTCGCTCCGACTCGCCGTCGCTGTACGCACATGACGTGTCGAGCGACCGGATAGGGCCGGTGAGCGCGGCGACGGCGGTGGCGACGCCGTCCTCTTCGGCCACCTCGTAGCCGAAGTTCTTGGGCATAGAGCCGAGCGGCGCTCCGCCGACGGTCAGGGGCGTCATGCTCAAGCCGGTGCCGCCCAGGGGGCGTCGTGTCCATTCCATCGGTCAGTCCTCTCGCGGGTTCCAGTCGAAGAAGTCCTCGGCGCCGGGCTCCAGGCGGGCGCCAGCAGCTTCCCGGTCGAAGTCGATGCCGAGGCCGGGACGGTCGCCGACACGCACGTGCCCGTCGACGACGATCGGCGTGTCGAATCCGTCGACGATGTCGTACCACCACGGGTCGGCGGCGGTCGGGTACTCGAACGCGATCAGGTTGTCGGGGAGCGTCGCCGACACCTGGATCAGTGCTGCCAGTCCGAGCAGTCCGCTGCTGACGCCGTGCGGAGCGATACCGATGCCGTACAGGTCGGCGAGCTCCGCTATCCACTTCAGCTCGGCCAGCCCGCCCACGTCCCCGGGGTCGGGGCCGATCACGCGCACGGCGCGCTGTTCGATCAGCTCGCGGAAGTTCTGGCGCAGGTACAGCTGCTCCCCCGTGTGGGTCGGCACCGAGGTGGAGGTCGTCACCTCGCGATAGCCGGACACGTCGTTCCACGGCACGAAGTCGCCCGTGAGCAGATCCTCGGCCCAGGCGATGTCGAACGGCTCCAGCGCGCGGAGCACGTTGATCGCATCCGGCACCGTCCACCCTGGCCCCATATCCAGCGCCAGCCGGCGATGCGGACCGACGACGTCCTTCATCGCGGCGACGGTGTCAACGATGTGGCTGACGCCGCTCGGGGTGAGAGTGCCACGGTTCGGGTGGAGCGGCCCCTCGCGCAGGTCGCCATAGAGGAAGTCCGGGGTGTTCGGGGCCATGAAACCGTGCAGGCCCACTCCCTCCTTGAAGATCGAGAACCCCTCGGGCGACTCGGTCATGTAGCGCATGGAGGCGGCGTAGTCCTCCGGCGTGTGCGCGCCGAGGGTCGTTCGGATGCCGCCGTTGTAGACGCGGATCCGGTCGCGCACCTTTCCGCCCAGCAGCCGGTGCACGGGGACGTTCAGCGCACGGCCGGCCACGTCCCACAGAGCGATCTCCAGCGCGGAGACGACGGCGCCCCAAGGCTTCGTGCCCCCCATCCGGCGGATGCGGAGCATGCATCGCTCCACCTCCGTGGGATCCATGCCCAGCAGCAGCGGACGATAGATCTCCAGGGTCCGCGCGATGGCGAGCGGCTTCGAGAACTCGATCTCGGCGAATCCGTCGATGCCCTCGTCCGTGACGATCCGCACGATCGGGCTGCGGCCGATGCGCGCGCACCGGATGTCCGTGATCCTCATCCCTTCACCGCCCCACCCGTCAGGCCGCCGACGAAGTAGCGCTGCATCGCCACGAACAGGATCACGATCGGCAGCGTCAACACGACGGAGGCGGCCATCGTGGCCCCCCAGTCGACACTGAACTCGTTGGCGAACTCCGTCAGCGACACCGGCGCGGTGCGCGCGGCCGTCGAGCTCGTCATCACCGACGCGAACAGGAACTCGTGCCAAGACTGCAGGAACGCGAACATGCCCGCGGCGGCGAGGCCCGGGCCGCAGATCGGGAGGGTGACGTAGGTGACCGCATCGAATCGGCTTCCGCCGTCGATCTGTGCGGCCTCCTCCAGCTCGACCGGGATCGCCACGATCTGGTTGCGCACCATCCACGTGACCAGAGGCACGGTGATCGCGAGGTGCGCGAAGGCCAGGCCGATGGTGGTGTCCAAGAGCTGCATTCCGGAGACGATCTGGTAAAGCGGAAGCAGCACCACGGTCAACGGCACGACCTGCCCCAGGAGAATCACGAGCGCCAGCGGACGGGAGCCGCGGAAGCGGAAGCGGGCGAGGGCGTAGCCGGCGCTGAAGCAGAAGATCAGCGTCGCCACGGCGACCAGCAGCCCGACCACGACGGAGTTCAGCAGCGCCTGCGGCATCGTCGACGCCGTGAAGACCGTCACGTAGTTGCCCCACGTCCATGTGCTGGGGAGCAGCGTGGTGGGCACCGCGAAGATGTCCGCCCGCGGCTTGAACGACGTGAACGCCATCACCGCGACGGGCGCGAGGCTCCAGAGCAGGATGACCGCAAGCAGGACCCATACCCCCGCGATCGACAGGCTCCGCATCAGTGACCGGTTCACGACTGCTCCTCCAGGTCGGTGCGCATGGTACGGGCGAACATCACGGCGAAGACGCCGCCGATGACGAGCTGGACGAGGGCGACGGCGTAGACGAGCGTCTGGTCGCCGTTCTGGAAGGCCTGATACAGCAGGATCGGAAGGATCGTCGATGCCCCGGCGGGGCCCCCGCTGGTGGTCACATAGATGATCGTGAATGAGTTCAGCGCCCAGATCGCAAGCGTCAGCACGCAGATGCCGGTGGTGGTGCGGATGGCCGGCAGGATGATGCTCCACAAGATCGTCGCGCCGCCGGCCCCGTCGAGACGGGCGGCCTCGTAGCGCTCCTCGGGGATGCCCGCCAGCGCGGCGGAGACCATCAGCATCACGAACGGCGCGGTGACCCAGATCTGGATCAGGGCGACCGCGACCAGCACGATGTCCGGGTTGGACAGCCATCGGACGGGAGCGTCGATGAGGCCGAGGTCGAGCAGAGTCTGATTGAGGATGCCGTAGTCGGTCGACAGCGTCCACCGCCAGATGGTGGCCGCGACGACCCCCGGGATGATCCACGGCACCATGACGAGTGCGCGCCACAGGCCCACGCCGCGAAGGTGCTTCGACTGCAGCACCAGGGCGCCGAGATATCCGATCAGCACCGCGCCCGCGACGGAGACGAGCGTCCAGACCAGGGTGTTGAGGAAGACCGGTCCGATGCTCGGCATGGCGAACAGTCGCACGAGTCCTTCCCCGCCGTCGCTGATCACCCGGATCACGGTCGTGACGATCGGAACGATCATCAGCACCGCGGTGAGCAACAGGGCAGGCACCATGAGCGCCACGGGGCGACCGGTGCGTCGACGCCGCCCGGCCGTTCCCGCAGCGAGGTTCTGAACACTCATCCCCGTGTCACTCCGCGAATGCCCGGTCGACGACCTGCTGGATGTCCGCCGCCGCTTCCTGGGCCGTCTTCCGGGTCAGCGCGACCTCCTGGATCTGGTCGTGCACCGCCTGGACAGACGCGGTCCACCGCGGGTCGTAGGGCGCCGGAACCGAGTGCTCCGCGAGCTGCTGGGCGTATGCCACCCGCTCGGGCGTCTGGAACTTCGATTCCTCGGACGCGCTGAGGCGCGCGGGGAAGGTCAGCGTGAGCGCGGCCATGCTCTCGGGCTCCGCGAGGAAACGCACGAGCTCCTCCGCACCGTCCCTGTGCGCGGAACCCTCCGGCACGACGTGCGCCCATCCGACGCCGAGGGCGGTGCCGGGGCCTTCGGGCCCGGGAAGGAGAGCGGTGGCGATCGGCGCGCCCTGCGCCTGGGCCTCCGCCACGTCGAAGACGCCTCCCGGGTACATCGCGACCCGTCCCTGCAGGAAGAGCTCCCGGATGCCGGTGTTGTCGAGCTCGAACGAGCTCGGGCTGGCCCAGCCCTCCGCGATCGCGCCGCCCAGCATCTCCACGGCGGCCTCCGTCGACTCCTCCGTCAGCTCGGGCGCCCCGTCGGTGATCGTCGCACCCTCAGACACCGCGAACTCCAGGAAGCGGAGCGTCAGGTCGCTCGGGTCGCCCTGGATGGGCCACGCCGTGCCGACCACGCCGTCCTTCGTGAGAGCACGCGCGTCTTCGACGAACTCGTCCCAGGTGGCCGGCGGCTCCTCGATGCCTGCCGCCTCGAACAGCTCGGGGTTGTAGATCAGGGCGTTGGTGGCCCAACGGTAGGGCATCGCGTACGTCGCACCGTCAACGGAGAGGGCGTCGATGAGCCCGGGAGCGAAGTCGTCGGCGGGGATGTCGGCGCCGAACAGTCCGCTCAGGTCGGCGAGCTGCCCCTTGTCCGCGTAGCCGCGCACGCGAGCGACGGACTCGGTGATCACGTCGGGGACGTTGCCGGAGTCCAGCGCCACGGACGTACGGTTCGCCACCGTGTCGCCCGTGGTCTGCACCAGTTCCACGGACATGCCCGGGTGTTCCTGTTCGAACTCGTCGACGAGCTCGACGGCCACCTCGTAATCCCAGTCCGGCACCCACCACGTCACGACGTCGTCGTCGCGCGACGAGTTCTGCACCACGTTGACGATGACCGTGGTCGCGATCGCTGCGACGGCGAGCACACCCACACCGAGGAAGACCCCGGTTCGCGCCTTGATTGCCATGCTCTGCTCCATTGCTCGGGAACCCGCCTCTTCGCGGGTGCGAGACAATGATGCAACCTGTAATTACAGGATGTCAAGCCAGGAGATGCCGCACCTCGACGTCGAGCCGGCTGCGATCACCTCGATGAAAGCCTGCGAATCGCTCAATCGCCCGTCCAGCACGGTCGAACGAGACACTGCGCATGACGAGCACTGGCGCGCCCGACACCATCCTCAGCGCCTCGGCGACCTGATCAGACGCCTGCTCGGCGACGATCGTGCGCTGGGCGCGCTCGAACACCACGCCGTACTCGCGTTCGAGGATCCCGAACAGCGAGACATCCTCCAGGACCGCATGGAGCAACGGCTCGCCGACGTCACGTGGCAGCTGGGTGCGCGTGAAGGCCCAGGGCTCGCCGTCCACTTCGCGGAGGCGCTCGATCTCCACGACCTCCGTCCCCTCATCGACCCCGAGGTCGGACGCCACTCTCGCACTCGCCGGCACGAACCCTCGCCGCAGAAGCCGGGAGTGCTGCGCCCCCTCGCCGCCCTGGATGTCCTCGAAGGACCCCACCAGCGCCCCGCCGATCCCGCGCGACGTACGCGGGTCGTGGACGAAGGTCCCCCTCCCCTTCTCCCGCCGGATGAACCCCTCGTGCTCGAGCTCGAGCAGAGCCTGACGCACGACGGTGCGTGAGATGTCGTACCGTTCGCACAGCTCGTGATCGCCGGGCAGGCGGTCTCCGGCCTCGAGACCGCGCGCGACGATGTCGGCGACGATGATGTCCTTGAGCTGGGAGTAGAAGGGCACCGACGAACGCCGATCGATGCCGGCAGGGACAGGGACCATCACGCGCCCCCGCCACTCGTCGAGGCGCGTATGTCCAGACCCCTGAGTGCCGCCATCGCCAGGTCGTGATCATCGCGGATCGAACCGACGAGGCCAGACACGGAGATGACGCCGACCACGGCATCTCCCACGACGATTGGCACGGCACCGCCTGCCACCGCGAACTCCCGGGGGTCCAGCCAGTCGAGAGCACGCCCGGTCACACGCTGGCGAAGCACGAGCTCGAGGCTGGAGACCTCGTGCGTGCGCACCGACCTGGCCTTACGACGCACCCAGCCGTCGTGCTCCGCGGTCGCGCCCTCCCGCGCGGCGTGGAACACGACCTGCTCGCCACGAGTGACCCGGATGGCGACAGGAAGACCGTCCTGCTCCGCCAACGACAGCGCACGGAGGCCCAGCGCCAGCGCATCAGCGCGGGTGAAGCGCGACAGCGTCCGTTCCGGTGCCTGCGAGCGCACCTCCTCGAGAAGAGCCACGTCGTCGTCCACATCCGCCCCCGTCCGCTAGCTGTCCGTACAGGATACTAGGGAGGTCCGCTTCGAGGTGGTGGCGCGGGGCGGCCCGGGCCGAGCCCGCCACCCCGCGCCCTGCGTCAGCGCCTCGTCAGTTCCCCACCGCGAGGCGCTTCGCGGCCCGCTCCCGCTGAAGGACGGGGTCGGGCACAGGTGCGGCCTCCACCAGCCGACGGGTGTACTCCTCGCGCGGGGCCCGCAGCACGGACGCGGTCGCGCCCTGCTCGACGAGCCGGCCCGCGCGCAGCACCGCGACCTCGGAGGCGAGCAGCTCGACGACAGCGAGGTCGTGGCTGATGAACAGGCAGGAGAAGCCGAGCTCGCGCTGCAGCGTGCGGAACAGCTCCAGCACGGCCGCCTGCACCGACACGTCGAGCGCGCTCGTCGGCTCGTCGGCGATCAGCAGCGCCGGCTCGAGCGCGAGGGCCCGGGCGATGCCGATGCGCTGCCGCTGCCCGCCGGAGAGCTCATGGGGATAGCGCGAGTGCCACGCGGACGGCAGCTCGACGCGCTCGAGCAGCTCGCTCACCCTCGTGTTCCGCTCGGCGCGGCCCATCTCGGGGCGGTGCACGACGAACGGCTCCATGATGCTCTCGCCGATGCTCTGCCGGGGGTTGAGCGACGACGCCGGGTCCTGGAACACCATCGCGAACGAGCGGCGCAGCTCGCGCCGTTGCCCGGCTGACGTCTTGCGGACGTCCTTGCCGGCGATGCGCAGCTCGCCGCCCTCCGTCGGCACGAGGCCGACGACGGCCTTGCCGATGGTCGACTTGCCCGACCCCGACTCTCCGACCAGAGCGAGGACCTCGCCCTGCGGGATCGTGAGCGAGACGTCCTCGACGGCCAGGAAGCCCTTCTTGAGGAACGACCCGGGGTAGCGGACGCTCAGTCCCTGCAGCTCGAGCGCCGGAGCCCCGTCCGTCGCCTGCGGCGCGCGCTCCGGTGCCGCGACGCTCCCGGCGCGGGGAACCGCGGCGAGCAGCGCCTGCGTGTAGGGCTGCGTGGGAGCGGCGAACAGCTCGAAGACGCCCGCCTGCTCGACGACGTCGCCCTTCTCCATCACGACCACCCGGTCGGCCATCTCGGCCACCACGCCCATGTCGTGGGTGATGAGCAGGATGCCCATCCCCCGCTCCTTCTGCAGCCGACGCAGCAGGGCGAGGATCTCCGCCTGCACGGTGACGTCGAGCGCGGTCGTCGGCTCGTCGGCGATGAGGAGGTCCGGATCGTTCGCGATCGCCATCGCGATCATCGCCCGCTGACGCTGCCCGCCCGAGAGCTGGTGCGGATAGCTGCGCACACGACGGGCGGGCTCGGGGATGCCCACGTCCGCCAACAGCCTGGTCGCCTCCGTCAGAGCGGCGGCCCGCGACATCGGCCGATGCGCGCGGATCGCGTCGGAGATCTGCCGCCCGACCGTGTAGACGGGATTGAACGCGGTCATCGGCTCCTGGAAGATCATGCTGATCTCGCCGCCGCGCAGCCGGCGGATGCGCTCCGCCGGCGCCGTGAAGAGGTCCTCGCCGAGGTACCGCATCGCGCCCGACCGGCCTGCCGTCGCCGGGAGCAGGTCGAGCACCGACATCGCGGTGACGGTCTTGCCCGATCCCGACTCGCCGACGAGCGCGGCGGTCTCGCCCGCGCCGACCTCGAAGGAGATGTCCCGCGTGACGTCGACGACGCCGTCGGGCGTCTCGAACGAGATGCCGACCGCGTCGGCGACGAGCAGCGGCTCGCCCGGCGTCGGGGCGCTCATCGGGCGAGCTCCTCGAGAAGGCGGGGCGCCCGCGAGCAGACCTCGGCCGACGACGCGATGTGACGCCACGTGTGCGTGCGCACGGCCATGTCGCGCAGCTCCACGGGGAAGTGCTCGAACACGATCAGACCGTCGTAGCCGACGTCGCGCAGTGCGGCGAACACGTCGCGCCACGGCACCTGCCCGGTGCCGGGCACGCCGCGGTTGTTCTCGACCGCGTGGAAGTGGGCGAGCCGGTCGCCGACGCGCCGGATGGCGGCCGGGGTGTCGTCCTCCTCGATGTTCATGTGGAACGTGTCCAGCTGCACGCGCACGTGGCTCGAGCCGACCTGGTCCACCAGGCGCACGGTGTCGTCGGCGGTGTTGAGGAAGTAGCCGGAGTAACGGCTCACCGGCTCGACGGTGAGGGTGACGTCGGCGGCCTCGGCGTCCGGGGCCACCTCGCGCAGGGCGGCGACCGACCGCTCCCACTCCTCCGGCGAGCGCCCGCGCCCGTGGAAGGCGCCGTTGGCCGAGTGCACGCCGCCCGAGACGCGGTGTCCGCCGAGCGCGGCCGCGATCTCGACGCAGCCGCGCAGGTGCTCGATGCCGCGTCGGCGTGCCGCCTCGTCGTCGGCGATGGTGGATCGTTCGGCGCCCAGCGCGGTGCCGATCACGACCTCGAGGCCGGTGCGCTCGGCGGCGCGGCGCACCTCGTCGAGCGGGAAGACCGCCGCGTCCGGCGTGTTGATCTCGATCGCGGCGAGACCGAAGCCGGCGACCGCGTCGAAGACCCCGTCCACGTCCTCGCGGATGTCGTGGACGAACATCTGACTGTGCGCGCCGAACCTCATGGCATCGTCTCCATCTTCTTCTGGACGTTGAGCGGGATCACCTGCGTGCGCGGCGGCGTCGGCCGCGAGCGCGGGGCTCGCGGCGAGCGTGCGCGGCGCCGCGGATCCAGGCCGCGCTCGGTCGCGTCGGCCAGCACGGAGAACGCGAGGATGGTCGCGACGATCACGCCCGAGCTGACGAACAGCAGCAGCGGGCTGGTCAGCATGAGCGCCTGGCCCTCGCCGATCATCGATCCCCACGACGGCGTCGGCGGCACGACCCCGAGCCCGAGGAAGCTGAGGCCCGCCGAGAGCAGCATCGTCGAGGCCAGCGTGAGCGACACCTGCACCAGCACGGGCGGGATGACGCCGGGCAGGATCACGCGGAACAGGATGCGGGTGCGGCGGCTGCCGATCACCTCGCTGGCCTGGACGTACTCGAGGTTGCGGATCGTGAGCACCTCGCCGTAGACGACGCGCGCGAACGCGGGGGCGAACAGGATGCCCATGGTCGCGATCATCGTGAACTCGCCCTGGCCGAACAGCGTCACGATCAGCAGCGCGAAGACGATGGGCGGGAAGGCGAGGATCACCTCGACGGCACGCATCGACAGCAGCCCCACCAGGCCGCGGGACGACCCGCCGACGAGGCCGACCACGACGCCGAGCACGGTCGCGACCGCGGTCGCGCCGACCGACACCAGCAGGTCGACGCGAGAGCCGACGATCAGGCGCGAGAGGGTGTCGCGGCCGAACTGGTCGGTGCCGAGCCAGTGCGCCGCGCTCGGCCCGGCGAGACGCTCGCTGCTCTGCGCGATCGAGCTGTACGGGGCGATGACGTCTGCGAGCAGCGCGACCAGCACCAGGAGGACGAGGAAGATCGCTGCCGCGGCCGGGCCGGGGCGGCGCAGCTGCCGCAGGAGCGAGTTCAGCGGGGTCATCAGTTCCTTCCCCTCGGGTCGAGGAAGCCGTAGGCGATGTCGACGACGATGTTCAGCACCACGAACAGCGCGGCGATGACGAGCACCACGCCCTGCACGATCGGATAGTCGCGCTGCGTGACGGCGTCGATCAGCAGGCCCGACAGGCCCGGGTAGTTGAAGACGCGCTCGATGATGACGGTGCCGCCGAGCATCGCGCCCATCTGCAGGCCCGTGACCGTCAGCACGGGAGAGAGCGAGTTGCGCAGCACATGCCGCAGGAAGACGGTGCGCTCGCGCAGCCCTACGGCCCGGCCGGTGCGCACCCAGTCCTGGTTGCCGACGCCGAGGACGGACGAGCGGGTCATCCGCGCGACGGTCCCGGTGAAGCCGACGGCGAGCGCCGCGGTGGGCAGGATGAGGCTCTGGAAGAACCCGGCCGGATTGCGCTCGAACGGCACGAACCCGCCGGAGGGCAGCCACTGCAGCTGCACGCCGAAGGCGTAGACGAGCAGTACGGCGGCGACGAACGACGGCACCGCCACCCCCACGGACGTGGCGGCGAGCACCACGCGGTCCCACCACGCGCCCCGCCCGGCGGAGAACCGCGCCGCGGTCGCGCCGATCAGCACCCCGAGCAGCACCGACACGACGGTCGAGGTCAGGATCAGGATCAGGGTGCGAGGCAGGCGCTGTGCGACGAGGTCGAGCACCGGCTGGCCGTTCTGCAGCGACTCGCCGAGCGATCCCGTCGCGAGCTGGCCGAGGAAGGCCGCGTACTGCTGCCACAGCGGCAGGTTGAGCCCCAGCTCGTCGCGCAGTGCCTGCACCGCCTCCTCGGTCGGCGTCGCCCCGGTGCCGGTGAGGATGGTGCGCGCGGGGTCTCCCGGGACGAGCTGCAGGGCGACGAACACGACGGTCGCGACGACGAACAGCAGCACCACGCCGGCGAGCAGGCGTCTCAGGATGTTCAGGGCCATCGGCGGTGCATCTCTCTCTACGTGGTGACGGGGGCCACGAGGTGACGGGGAGCGCCACGCGGTGGCCGCTCCCCGTCACCAGTGGGTTACTTCAGGCCGGTGTTCGCCAGCGTGTAGCCGGAGTCGAACGTCAGGAACCCGGGGATGTTGCTGAACCCGGTGACGTCCACGCTGTAGCCGAACGCCTGGGCTCGCCACGCCAAGGTCACGATCGGCGCCTGCTCGAGCACGTACTCGGACAGCTCGTCGTAGACGGCCTGCCGCTCGGCGGTGTCGGTCGCGGCGCGCCCCGCGGCCAGCAGCTCGGCGACCTTCGGGTCGTCGTAGCCGTACGAGGCGTTCTGCGAGCCGCTCGGCGTCAGGATCTCGGAGAGGAACGCGGGATCGTTCGTCAGGCCGCTCGTGCCGTACACGGCGATGTCGTAGTCGCCGGCGGCGCCGAGCTCGAGGCGGGTCGGCCAGTCGGGCAGGTTCATCTCGAGCTCGATGCCGATCTCCGAGAGGTCGGCCTGCACCGAGACTGCCGTGTTCTCGTGGAAGTCGTACTGCGACGACGACAGCATCCGGGCGGTGAACCCGTCGGGGTAGCCGGCCTCGGCGAGCAGCTCGCGCGCCTTGTCGAGGTCCTGCTCGTAGTAGTCGGCGTACTGCTCGTCGTAGTAGTCGCTGTTCTCGGGAATCGGCATCCCGTTGAGCGGCTCGCCCTGCCCCGCCAGCGCCGAGTCGATGACGCCCTGGCGGTCCACGGCGTACGCGACGGCCTGACGCACGAGCGGGTCGGAGAAGGGGCTGTCCTCGGTCGTGTTGAACACGAGGTACATGAACGGGCCCTCCGTGCGGTCGAGCACGAGGGAGTCGTTCTGCTCGACCTGGTCGTAGCTGTTCCACCCGACGAACGAGACCGCGTCGACGCTGCCGCTGAGCAGCGCGTTGTCGCGCGCCGTCTGGTCGGCCATGATCTGGAACTCGATGCCGTCGAGCTGGACGTCGTCGGCTCCGTAGAACCCGTCGAACGCCTCGACCACGAAGCTCGAGCCCTGCTCGTAGCTGACGTACTGGAACGGGCCGGCGCCGACGTAGGTCGGCTCGTCCTGACCCAGCGACTCGCTCGGCAGGATCGCCCCGGAGACGTCGGCGAGGAAGGACAGGAACGCCGCATCGGGAGCGGCGAGCTCGACCTCGACGGTCGTGTCGTCGGGCGTCTCGATCGAGCTGATGCCCGAGGCGGCCGCGTAGAGCTTGGCCGAGTTGTCCTGGTCGGCGATGTACTCGAGCGTGGCCTTGACGTCCTCGCTCGTCAGCTCGCTGCCGTCGTGGAACGTCAGGTCGTCGCGCAGATGGAACGTGAAGCTCTGCGAGCCCTCGTCGTCCCAGCTCTCCGCGAGCGCGGGCACGATCTGGCCCTCCGCGTCGTACTGCACGAGGCCGCGGTGCAGCGCGGCGTTCAGGATCATCGAGGCCGAGCCCTGGTTCTGCGGCGTGACCAGGTTGGGCACGTCGCTGTCGAGGCCGTAGAGCAGGACGTCGTCACCGCCGTCGGTTCCGCCGGCGCAGCCGGCGAGGCCGAGCGCGGCGACGGAGACGGAGGCGATGACCGCGAGCCGGCGCGCGCGACCGCCGGGGCTGGTCGGGAAGGGTGATGCCATGGGGACTCCTCGGGTGAGCTGGGACTGGCCCACGCGACGACTTCTTCGTCTCTTCATCGCGTGCGGCGTGACAGGCACGGCCCTCGTGCCCGTCCATCGGTGCTGGAGGGTGCACGATGATTGGGAACGATCCCAATCTGTCATGGCAGTCACTCTGCGGCAAGTTGGGAACGGTGTCAATACCGTGGTGCAGGCGTAACTCGTTCGTAACACCCTCGCGGCGTCCCCGGGGGCACCCGGCTACGATCAGCCGAAAGGGAACGGTGCCACCGCGATCGCGGGCGCCCGACAGGAAGGTCCCATGGCACGACGCGCTCACACCGTCACCATCGTCGACGTCGCCCGCGAGGCAGGCGTCTCGAAGTCGTCGGCGGCCCGGGTGCTCGCCGGCCGAGGCTCCGCGAGCCCGGCCACGCAGCAGCGGGTGCAGGACGCCGCCGAACGCCTCGGCTACCGGCCCAACGCCCTGGCCAAGGCGATGATCTCCGGGACCAGCAACACGCTGGCCATCGTCATCCCCGACGTCGCCAGCCCCTTCTTCTCGGCCGTGGTTCGAGGCGCCAGCGACGCGGCGCACGCGGCGGGCTTCGAGGTCCTCCTCGGCAACACCGACAACGACCGCGACATCCAGGCCCGTGCCATCGACGTGCTCCGCGAGAAGCAGGTCGACGGCTTCATCGTCGCCCCGGTCTTCGAGGACGACCCCGGCAGCGTCCGGGCCCTCGTCGACGACGACATCCCCGTCGTGCTGCTGGACCGTCGCATGCCGGCGCTCGCCGACGTGCCCCTCGTGTCCGTCGATCACATCGCCGCCTCGCGCGCCGCCGTCGAGCACCTGATCGAGCTGGGGCACCACGACATCGCGATCGTCACCGAGGCCGCCGGCAGCCTCGACGAGCTTCGCGGCGGCACCGACGACGCGCACACCCTGCGGCCGTCCCACCAGCGACTGCTCGGCTACCTGGACGCGCTGCAGGCGCACGGCATCCCCGTCGACCCCGCGCTCGTGCTGTCGTCCGCCTACGACGCCGACTCGGCGCGCGCCGCCGTGGCCGAGGCGCTGCAGAGCCGGCGGTTCACGGCACTGTACTGCACCGACTCCGTGCTGACGCTCGGCGCGTACACGCACATCGTCGACAGCGACCTGTCGCTGCCCGGCGCGTTCTCGTTCGTCGGCTTCGACGACCAGGAGTGGACCACCCTCGTGCGCCCCGCCGTGACCGTCGTCGACCAGCCCCGATACCGGCTGGGCGCCGCGACCGCCAACATGCTGATCGCGCGGATCCGGCGCATCGGAGAGGTGCCGAGCGACATGCTGCTCGACGCCCAGCTCATCACGCGCGCGTCGACGTCCCGGCCGGTCTGAACCCGCCAGGGACGCCGACGGCGCGCGGTGTCTAGCCCTGCAGCCGCCCGTCGGCGACGTCGGCCGCCCTCGCCTCGGCGGAACGGCGGGCGGGGTCGCCGTAGCCGCCGGCGCCGGCGGTCTCGATCGAGGCCGTCTGACCCGGCTGCAGCACCGTGTAGCCGTGATCGACCGGGCGGGCGTCCTCGCTCAGCTCGACCCGAGACGAGGCGCCGGGCTCGCCGCCGGCCAGGCCCCATGGCTGCGACCGCTGCCGGCTCGTGTCGAGCCAGAAGTGCACGTCGGGCGCCTCCACGCGCACCTTGCGCCGGATTCCCATGCCGCCGCGGTGCTCGCCGTCGCCGCCGGAGCCGCCGCGCAGCTCGTAGGCCTCGACCATGAGCGGGTACTCGGCCTCGAGGGCCTCGACCGGCAGGTTGGACGTGTTGGTCATGTGCACCTGGATACCGTCGAGCCCGTCCTTGTTGTGCCGTGCCCCCGATCCCCCGCCGATCGTCTCGAGGTAGACGAAGTCGCGGCCGCGCACGGCGTCGTATCCCGAGAAGTGCACGCCGGTCACCGCGCCGTTCGAGGCCGCGGTGACGCGCGTGGGAAGCGCCTCGACCAGGGCGCCCTGGATCAGGTCGACCACGCGCTGGCACGTCTCGATGCGCCCGTTGACCGCGGCGGGCGCCGTGCAGTTGAGGATCGACCCCTCGTCGGCCACGATCGTCACCGGCCGGTACAGGCCCGCGTTGGGCGCGATGTCGGGGTCGATCAGGGTCTTCACCGTGTAGTAGACCGACGCGTACAGGCCGGTCCACACGACGTTGACGCTCGCCCGCACCTGCGCGGGATTGCCGCGGAAGTCGAAGTGCAGCTCATCGCCGCGCACGGTGATCACCACCCGCAGCATGAGCTCGTCGTCCAGCTCGGGTGCGTCGAAGAGGTCCTCGAACGCGTAGACGCCGTCGGGCATCTCGGCGATGGCCGCACGCGTGCGCCGCTCGGTGTAGTCGAGCAGCTCCCGCGCGACCGCGGAGGTCTGCTCGGCGCCGTAGCGCTGCACCAGCTCGAGGTAACGCGTCTGCGCCACCCGCAACGCGGCCTGCTGCGCGTTCAGGTCGGCCTTGCGCTCCTCCGGGATCTGGCAGTTGAGCAGGAACACCTCCAGCAGCTCCTGCTGCAGCACCCCCTCGCGGATCAGGTGCACCGGAGGGATGCGGATCGCCTCCTGGAAGATGTGCGCATGGCCGCGGTCGCCGAAGTCGGCATGGTGGGCCAGCGACGCCGCCCACGCGTGCACCTCGCCGTCGACGAAGATCGGCAGCGCGAGCACGATGTCGGGCAGGTGCGAGCCGCCGCCGGTGTAGGGGTCGTTGCCGATGAAGACGTCGCCCTCGCGGATGTCGTCGTCGCCGAAGCGGCTCCGGATCCCGTCGACGATCCCCATGAGCGAGCCCAGGTGCATGGGCGAGCCGCCCTCGTCCTGCGCGATCGCCCGGCCCTGCGCGTCGAACAGGCTCGCCGTGCAGTCGCGCCGCTCCTTGATGTTCGGCGAGAACGCGGCCTTGACGAGCGTCTCGCTCATCTCCTCCACGATCGTGGCGAGGGCCGACCCCACCACCTCCACCAGCACCGGGTCGAGGGCCTTGTCGTCTGCGCTCATCGCTGCTCTCCTGTCCGGATGACGAGGTTCCTGAGGGTGTCGACCGTGCACTCGTCGCCCGGGAGCAGCACGGTGGTCGTGTCCATCTGCTCGACGATCGCGGGGCCGGAGATCCGGTTCCCGGGGGCGAGCAGAGACCGGTCGTACACGGGGATCGAGATGTAGCCCGCCGCCGGGTCGAAGCACGTCTCGCGGGTGCCGACGACGGCGCCGCCGGCGTCCTCCCCCGACATCGCGTCCTCACGCAGCTCGACGCGGGCGGCCTGTCCGCTGGCCTCGAGCCGGAAGGTCACGGCCTCGATGCGCGACTCGGGCGACCGATAGCCGTACACCCGCTCGTGCGCCGCGTGGAACTCCTCGACGATGCGCCCGACGAGCTCCTCGTCGAGCGGCCCGTCCGGCACCTCGACGGCGAGCTCGAAGTTCTGCCCGGCGTAGCGCAGCTCGAGTCGCCGCACGCTGCCGCGGTCCGACGCGTCGATGTCCTCGTGGGCGAACCACGCGTCGGCCTGCTGCTCGAGCACGTCGAATCCGGCGCGGAGCTCGTCGAGGTGGTCGGGCGAGATGACGGTGATCTGCGTGCGCATGAAGTCGGTGCGCACGTCCGTCATCAGCAGCCCCAGGGCCGACTGCGCCCCGGGCACCTCGGGCACGACGATCGTGCGCATGCCCAGCTCGCGCGCCAGGCGCGAGGCGTGCAGCGGGCCCGCGCCGCCGAACGGCACCAGCGCGTAGTCGCGGGGGTCGTAGCCGCGCTTGACGGAGACGACGCGGATGGCGCGCGCCATGTTGGCGGTGACGACGCGCAGCATGCCGAGCGCGGCCTCCTCGACCGTCAGGCCCAGGGGCCGCGCCAGGCGCTCGACCGCGCGGACGGAGGCCTCGCGGTCGATCTTCATCTGCCCGTTCAGCAGGTACTCGGGGTTGAGCATCTGCAGCACGACGTTCGCATCGGTGACCGCCGCCTCCTCGCCGTTGCCGTAGCAGGCAGGCCCGGGGAAGGCGCCGGCGCTCTGCGGGCCGACGCGCAGGTGGTCCCCGCTGTCGATCCATCCGATGGATCCGCCTCCGGCGCCGACCGTGTGGATGTCGAGCATGGGAGAGCGGATCGGTCGGCCGTCGAGCTCCATGCCTGCCGTGACCTTCGGGCGCCCGCCCTGCACGAGGGAGATGTCGCTGGACGTGCCGCCCATGTCGAACGTGATGATGTCCGGGAAGCCCGCGCTCGCGCAGATCTCCGCGGCGCCCACCACGCCCGTGCTGGGGCCGGAGAGCACGAGGCGCACCGGCATCGACTCGGCCGTCTGGAACGGGATGACGCCGCCGTTGGACTGCGTCACGTGGGGCACGGCGCGCAGGCCGTTCTCCGCCAGCGTGGCGCGCAGCCGCGCGAGGTACCGGTAGACGACGGGGCCGACGTACGAGTTCGTGACGACGGTCGACAGGCGCTCGTACTCCCGGAACTCCGGCAGCACCTCGGAGGACAGCGAGACGTACGCGTCCGGGTGCTCCTCCGCGATGATCTCGCCGATGCGGCGCTCGTGGTCGGCGAACAGGTAGCTGTAGAGCAGGCAGACGGCGATGGAGTCGACGCCCTCGCCCTTGAGGAACCGGACCGCGGCGCGGACCTCGTCCTCGTCGAGCGGCGTCTCGACGGCGCCGGTGTGCCGCACGCGCTCGGTCACCTCGAGGCGGTGACGGCGGGCGACGAACGGCTCGGGCTTGTCTGCCTGCGGGTCGTACATGTCGGGCCGGCGGCCGCGGCCGAGCTCGAGCAGGTCGCGGAACCCCTTGGTGGTGATCAGGCCCGTCGTGACGCCGCGGCCGGTGAGGAGCGCGTTCGTCCCCACGGTCGTGCCGTGGGCGAAGTAGGAGACCTCGCCGATCTCGCGGTCGCCGATCTGCTCCAGCAGCTCGGCGACGCCCTGCACGATCGCGCGGCCCGGGTCGTCGGGCGTGCTCGACACCTTACGGACGTGCACGCGCCCGTCCGCCTCGTCGAACGCGCAGACGTCGGTGAACGTCCCTCCCGTGTCGACGCCGATCCTCAGACTCATCTGTTCACCTCTGTGTTGACCTTCTGTGCGCCGCCGGCCTCCGCCGACGGCTGGAACGGGACGCCGTAGCCGAACGCGCCGTGCGCGAGGCAGACCTGCGCGGCGTGCGCGCTGGCGGCGGCGAGGACGCTGCGGCGGTCGCGCCCGGCCAGCAGCCCCACGAGGACGCTGGCGATGAACGCGTCGCCCGCGCCCAGCGTGTCGACGACCTGCACCCGATCGGCCTCCTGATGGATCAGCCAGCGCTCGGAGGCGAGGTAGGCGCCGTTCTCGCCGCGCGTCGCGAGCGCGTACGTCGCGCCCCCCGCGACCGCTGCCTGCGCGAGCTCGGTGCTCTCGCGGTCGCTGCGGTGGCTCGACGAGAACGCGGCGAGGTACAGGTGCGGCAGCACGGGCGCGGCCGTCTCGAGCCCGAAACGGCTGCCGAAGTCGAACGACACGCGCGTGCGCCGCGCCATCTCGGGCACGTGGGGCAGGAAGCTGCCGGCGTACCCGGCGTGGACGACGTCGAACGCCTCCATGGCGGCGAACTGCTCGTCGGTCGGCTCGAACACGGACACGCCCTTGGACGACCCCAGGAACACCCGGTCGGTGCCGACGACGTCGACGTCGGCGTAGGCGTTCGGGCCCTCCGTCACGGTGACGAGGCCCGTGCCGACGGACTCCTGCCGCAGGCTCTGCAGCACCGTCTGGCCGGCCTCGTCGTCGCCGACGACGCCGAGGTACGCCGCGTCCGCCCCCAGGCGCGAGGCGAACACGGCGACGTTCACGGCGTTGCCGCCGGGGAACATCCTCCCCAGCGCCCGGTAGCGGTCGACGACGTTGTCGCCGACCCCCAGCAGTCTCATCAGTAGCTGACCTTGTACATGTACCGGCGGACGGAGGTGTCGTGGCCGCGGCGCGCGGCGACGTGGTCGAGCACGCGGCGCTCGGCGCTCATCAGCGCCACGACGCTGAGGTCGGCGCGGCTCTCGGCGGGGATGCCGGGGAGAGACAGGGTCGCGGTGTCCACCACACCCAGCTTCGACGTGTAGGTCTCGCCGAAGCGCACGACACGCTCGCCGAGTGCCCGGCTGGCGTCCTCGGCCTGCAGGACGACGAGCGGCGTGTCCTCGAGGATGCGCTCGAACGGACCGTGGAAGAAGTCGCCGCCGTTGATCGCGGCCGCGTCCATCCACTGCATCTCCTGGAAGTAGCACCACGCCATCATCTTGGCCATGCCGTAGGCCGGGCCGGCGCCGACGACGTACGTCAGCGGCGCGTCGGCGACGACGTCGGCCACGCGCTCGCCGGCCTCGGCGATCTCGTCCTTGACGGCGCGCAGCGCGCCGGGGAGGGCGGGGATGCCGGCGCGCAGGCGGGCGGCGACGTCCGCGGCGCCGGTGCGGTCGAGCAGCGCCGCGGCGATCTGCTCGTTGTGGACGAGCTTCGGCTCGGTCACGGTGATCGTGTCGGGGTAGTCGAGGTGCAGGTGCGACGCCTCCGCCAGCCCGCTGTCGCCCTCGCGAGCGATGCCGACGACGGTCGCGCCCTTCTCGCGGGCGAAACGCGCGGCGGCGACCGTCTCGGGGGTGTTGCCCGAGTGCGACGCGGCGACGACGAGCGCGTGCTCGTCCAGGCCGATCGGGTCGCGCGAGGTGAGCTCGGCGCTGGTGATGCGCTGGGTCGTGAACGCCGACGCGTAGCGGTCGAGCAGGTCGAACGCCGGGTACGTGCCGAAGTGCGATCCGCCGCACCCGACGAGGTACACCCGCTCCAGGCCCTTCTCGAGCGCCTCGTCGACGATCTGCCGCGCCTTGTCGTCCTGGTCGACGGCGTGCTGGACGCTGGCCTCGAAGTCCTCGGGGACGGGGATCGGGGTGCTCATGTGAATGGTCTTCCTTCGCGGTGTCTTGGAACGGCGGCGCGGTCCTGGACCAGGCCCGGCACGTTTTTGGGAACGATCCCAATCGCTAGCTTGCCCCGGATTGGGAACGGTGTCAACAGCGTGCCGACGCGACCCGCGCACGCCGGCGCCACGCGGCCTCCCGGTTCAGGCGAGGATGGGGGCATGAGGTTTGGATACTGGACGCCGATCTTCGGCGGGTGGCTGCGCAACGTCGAGGACGAGGGCATGCCGGTCGACTTCGGCTACGCGGCCCGGCTGGCACGCTTCGCGGAGCAGAACGGGTTCGACGTCACGCTCGTGCCCGAGCTCAACCTGAACGACATCAAGGGAGTGGCCGCCCCCAGCCTCGAGGCGTGGACGGTCGCCACGGCGCTGGCCGCGGTGACCGAGCGGATCGAGATCATGACCGCCATCCGCCCCGGCTTCCACCTGCCCGCCGTGACGGCCAAGCAGGTGGCGACGCTCGACCAGCTCTCGGGTGGCCGGTTCACCCTCAACGTGGTCTCGGCCTGGTGGGAGCAGGAGGCCCGGCAGTACGGCGGCATCTTCTCGGCCCACGACGATCGCTACGCACGCACGGAGGAGTTCGTCGACATCCTGCGCGGCATGTGGGAGCGCGACGGCTTCGACTTCGCGGGAGACTACTACCGGCTCGAGGACGCGCACCTGCAGCCGAAGCCGGCGTCCGCGCCGACGATCTACGCGGGCGGCGAGTCGCCCGCCGGCAAGGCGGCGATCACGCGCTTCGCGGACGCCTACCTCACGCACGGCGGCACGCCCGACGAGCTGCGGGCCAAGATCGCCGAGATGACCGAGCGCCGCGCCGCAGCGGGGCTCGCACCCTTCGCCCACTTCGGGATGGCGGCCTACATCATCGTGCGCGACACCGATGAGGAGGCGCAGGCCGAGCTCGACCGGATCACGGACGTGTCCGAGGGCCCCGCCTACGAGTCGTACACCGACTTCATCTCGAAGTCGCAGCTCGAGCACGCCCCCGACCTGCGCGACTACTCCGTGTCGAACCGGGGCCTGCGCCCCGACTTCGTCGGCACCCCCGAGCGGGTCGCCGAGCGCATCCTGGAGTTCCAGGACGCCGGCGTCGACACCCTCCTCCTCCAGGCGTCGCCCCAGCAGGAGGAGCTCGAGCGCATCGCGCGCGACGTCATCCCGCTCGTGAACCCGCCCGCCGCGGGCTGACCGGGGTCAGGCGGTCAGGTCGCGACCGTTGACGAGCGCATCCCCCAGCAGTCGCGCCACGTAGACGCGAGGATTGTGCGAGGCGAGGGTGCGGGCGTTGCGCCAGTGCCGGTCGAGCCCCAGACGGTGGCTGGTGCCGGATGCGCCGAGCGCGTCGAAGACGCGGGTGGCGGCATCGAGCACCGCCGTGGTCGCCACGAGCTGCGTCTGGGCGACGGCCTGCACGCTCGCGTGGCCGAGCCCCGCGTCGTCGCCCGCGTCGGCGGCTCCCGCGCGCTCGATGAGGGCGTCGGTGAGAACGAGGGAGCGCTCGAAGGCGGTCTGCGCCGCGTAGACAGCCGCCGACACGGACCCCAGCACCTCGAGCAGCTCCGGGTCGTCGGTGGGCGTCGGCACCGTGGCGTTGCGATGGGAGCGCACCCGCGCACGCAGCGCCGCGGCGCCGTCCCGCTCGATCGCGCGGCCGACCCCGACGAGCAGGGCGTTGAGCGTCGACTGGTAGAACTGCCGCTGATAGCTGTACCGCGTCGCATACGCGAACACCCGATCGGACGGCACCCGCACGCCCTCGTAGGCGACACTGCCGCTGCCCGTGAGCCGCTGGCCGAAGCCGTCCCAGTCGTCGCCGATGCGCACGCCGGGCGAGCCGGTGTCGACGAGGACGACGACCTCGGTGCCGTCGGGGTCGAGGGCGAGCACCGTCGACCACCGCGCGTAGACGCTGCCGGTCGAGTAGTACTTCACGCCGTCGAGCACCCAGTCGTCGCCGTCGCGGGCGATCCGCGTCGAGATCGTGCCCGCGGTCCCGGCGGCGCCGGGTTCGCTCCATCCCCCGCCGACGATCTCTCCCCGCCCGAGCCTGGCCAGCCACTCGTCCGACCGCGGATCGCGCCGGTCGTACAGGCGGTCCTCGACGAACGAGAAGTGGTTGCGCCAGACATGGGCGAGGTTCACGTCGGCGACCGCGAGCTCGGCGATGAGGCGCAGCACGGTCGACAGCCGCGCCTGCTCGCCGCCCAGCTCGCGCGGGATCCGCAGCCCCGCGAACCCGGCGCCGATCAGCCACCGCAGCTGCTCGTGCGGCGCGACGCCGTCGCGCTCGCGCTGCGCCTCGCCCACAGCGATCTCGTCGAAGATCGGCCGGTACCTCGCCGCCAGCCGCTCGAACTCGGCGTCCGCGCTCTCCTGTCCAAGCCCTGTCATGTGTTCCTCCCCGCCCCGATGCGTGACGTGTGACCCGGGGCGCCCGCGCGGCGGCGGATCCGGCACCCCCTCATGGTCGCCCCGCACCGGGCCGGCCGGGTATCCGGCGTTACCCCGTGTTACCGCGGCGGCTCAGCGGCGGCGGCGCGCGTCGCGGGGGTCGACCGCGACGCGGACGGCGGCGCCCGCCTCGGCCGCCGCGAGAGCGCGGTCGATCTGCGCCAGCGGATACCGGGCGCTGACGAGCTCGTCGAAGGGGTGAGCGGCGGCGTGGTCGCGGAGGTAGCCGATCGCGCCGTCGAGATCGCGCGGCGTGTAGTTGTGCACGCCGCGGACGGTGACCAGGCCGCGCACGAGACGCTCGGGATCGAGTGCGAGGGGCTCGGTCGGGAACACGCTGCCGACGAGCAGCACGACTCCCCCGACGCCGACCGCGTCGACGGCCGCGGCGACCGCGCGTGGCGCCCCGGACGCCTCCACCACCACCTGGTACTCGGCGGATCCCGTCGCGGCGAGCGCCGCGCCGAGCGCGCGCGGGTCGGTCGGGTCGGCCACCTGGGCCGCCCCGAACCGGGCGGCCAGCGCGCGACGGGCCGGGTCGGGGTCGGCGACCACGACCTTCGCGCCCCGGTCGCGGGCCATCGCGCACACGGTGAGGCCGATGAGCCCGGCGCCGAGGACGAGCACGGTCGCGTCGTCGACGTCGACGATCTCGTCGGCCCGGGCGAGCGCCGACCACGCGGTCGCCGACCCGCAGGCGGCGGGGGCGAGCACCTCGGCCGGCAGGCTCTCCCCGACCCGCACGATCGCGGTGCCGGCACGCAGGTGCGCGTGCGTAGAGAAGCCGCCCGTGAGCTCCCAGCGCGGCTGGATGCGCTCGTGGCCGTACTTCTGGATCGAGCGGCACTTGTGCGGCAGGCCGCGCAGGCAGCGGTCGCACTCCCGGCAGCTGGCCATGATCGACCAGACCACGCGGTCGCCGATGTTCACGCGCGCGCCGTCGACCGCGCGGACCCCGTCTGCCACGTCCGTCACGCGGCCCACGTACTCGTGGCCGAGGACGAGCGGCACGGGCGCGGCGCGGTCGCCCCGCACGGTGTGGACGTCCGACCCGCAGACCGTGGCGAGCTCGATCTGCACGAGCGTCTCGCCCTCGCCGAGCACGACGCCCGGCACGGCGACCGTCTCGTGGGATCGTCCGACTCCCGTCCAGACCATCGCAACCGCGGGCGGCTCGATCCGCACGTCCCGGGTGACGGGCGCGGGCGTCGGGGCGAGGGCGGGCGAGGCCACGGTCACACCTCGGCGGGCGTCTGGAGGCCGATCAGCGCGCGCAGCCCCGTGACGTCGTCGATCACGGCGTGCGCGCCGGCCGCCTCGAGGGTGGCGCGGTCGTGGGCGCCGCTCAGCACTCCCACCACGAGGCCCGCGCCCGCGGAAAGCCCCGAGCCGATGTCGCTCGCCGTGTCTCCGGCCACCGCGATCGCCGCGACGCTCGAGACGCGCGCCCGCAGGGCGGCGAGCAGCACCAGGTCGGGAGCGGGGCGACCTCGGCCGGCATCGACCGGCGAGAGCGCGTCGTCCACGAGGTCTCTCCAACCGAGCGCGTCGAGGATCGCGTCGCGCGTCACGGGCGCGAAGCCGGTGGTCAGGATCACCGCGACGCCGGCGTCGCGCAGGTCGACGAGCAGCTCACGGGCCCCCGGGACGGGCTCGACGCCCTCTTCGACGATCAGCTCGGCGTACGCGCGCTCGAACGCGGCCGTCGCCTCCTCCGCCCGCGCGCGATCGCCGCCGGCGAGGTGGGTGAACACCTCGAGCTTGGACTGCCCCATGGTGTCGCGGACGTACTGCAGCGCCTCGTCCGGCGTCAGTCCGGCGACCACCCCGGTGCGCTCCTGCGCACGCTGGAAGGCGCGTTCGACCACGCCGTCGTCGCGCACCGTCGTGCCCGCCATGTCGAGCACGACGAGCTCGACCGGGATGCGGCTGGATGCGTTCATGGAGTCCCCCTCGCGATCGGCCGCGCGGGTCACCGGCGGATCGATCGATCCAGCCTGACATCCGGGAACACACCGCCATTTGGCGGCACGGCATTGTTCAGACGCCGTTCACCGAGCCTTCGGCGCGGAGGGTGCGGGCGGTCATCCGCCCGCCGTCTCGGTCACGCCCCGCGCGACCCGTTGTCCGTCACCGACACGTCGGTGCGGTGGAAGCTCTGGAACGAGCGCGACGCCGTCGGACCGCGCTGGCCCTGGTAGCGGTTGCCGTACGCGCCCGAGCCGTAGGGGTTCTCCGCCGGGGAGGTCAGCCGGAAGAAGCACAGCTGTCCGATCTTCATGCCGGGCCACAGCTTGATGGGCAGGGTCGCGACGTTCGACAGCTCGAGCGTGACGTGCCCGGAGAACCCGGGGTCGATGAAGCCGGCCGTCGAGTGCGTCAGCAGTCCCAGCCGTCCGAGCGACGACTTGCCCTCGAGGCGTGCGGCGACGTCGTCGGGCAGAGTGACGGCCTCGAACGTCGACCCGAGCACGAACTCGCCGGGGTGCAGGATGAACGGCTCGTCGGCGTCGACCTCGACGAGGTGCGTCAGGTCGGGCTGGTCCTGCGCCGGGTCGATGAACGGGTACTTGTGGTTGTCGAACAGCCGGAAGTAGCGGTCGAGGCGCACGTCGATGCTCGACGGCTGCACCATCCCCGGCTCATACGGGTCGAGGCCGATGCGGCCGGAGTCGAGCTCGTCCTTGATGTCGCGATCCGAGAGCAGCACCCGACCAGCGTACTGGCCGCCCCCGCGCAGCGACGCCCTCACCCGCCTCGGCGCGCAACGACGCCGAGCGGCGGCTGTTATGCTGGCTGACACGCGCTCCGGCGCGTACGGGGCTGTAGTTCAATGGCAGAACTTCTGCTTCCCAAGCAGACAGCGCGGGTTCGATTCCCGTCAGCCCCTCCACGAACTTCCCGCTGCACCGCCCGGCCGCGTCGGCCATTCTGTGCACACGGGTCCGGGTCCGCGACGGATCACGAGATCGAATGTTCTCGCAGCACGCACTGTGCAACGAGAGGTCGCCACTGAAGGCGAATCGAGCTTGCCTGCGCGCCCAAGACCGGAAACCGACACCGGATCGAGATGGCAGATCACGCACCGCAGGAAAGAGCCGGTGAGGGAGGATGACGGCGTGAGCCCCTACGTCCGCCCTGCCATCGAGACACCGGTCTTCCGCGATGCTGATGGTGCCGTGATCGACTACGGAGAGCGCTGGCCCGGGTCACCTCCGGAGGAGACGTACTCGATCGACACGCATCCCGAGCGATTCGCGCCGCTCCACGTCGTCGCCGACGCCCTGGTTGCGCACCTCCGAAACACGTACGACGTCGAGGTCGATGACCGTGTCGAGGCGGCTGCGGACCTGCCACGGAACACGTCTCATGACGTGATCCGCACCGTCCGGATACGACCGACTGATCCAGAGTGCGCGACCTTGACGTTGGTCTTCACCGCATACCCGGGGATCCACATGCACGCGGGCCTCTTGCATGACTTCCATTACCCAGTCTGCGGTTGCGATGCGTGCGACTCGACCTGGCAGGCCGAGGCCGATGAGCTCGAGCAGGCCGTTTTCGCGGTGGTCAGCGGCAACTATCGAGAGACGATCGAACGCGGACCTGACCCGTGGATCGGGCACACGTTCACCTATCCGGACGGCGCGCGCTCCGGAAAGTCCCGCGCACAGGACTTTCCTGTCCAGCGGGTCGAAGACGCCGAACCCACCCTCCGCGGTCTTCGGGACGGATGGGCCTCCTGGCCACGCATGACCTCGCCCTCCTGATCGCGGCAGCCTGGGCGACGAATGCGACCAGCGCCCGTCAACCATCGCCATCACGAGTGCAGCCGACCGCGGCCCACCGGGCGTCAGCGCCGCGGGAGCAGCACGCGCAGCGAGAACCACGCGTCGTCGGCCGCGATCGAGACCGAGCCGCCGTACTTCTCCGCGGTCTCCTCGATGTTGCGCAGTCCGAAGCCGTGGCCCGCGCCGCCCTTGCGGGTCAGGATGCGCTCGCCGTCGCGCTGCAGGATGCCGTCGTAGGTGTTCTCGAAGCGCAGCATCACCCAGTCGTCCTGCGCGAAGAGGGCCATGCGCACGGCCCGCCGCTCGCGGTCGGCGACCCGCCGGGTCGCCTCGATCGCGTTGTCCAGGGCGTTGCCGACGAGCGACGTCACGTCGAGCACGTGCATGAACTCGATCAGCCTGCCGTCGGCGACCACCGACACCGACACGTCGTGCTCGACGGCATACATCTGCTTGCCCGTCACCACGGCGTCGAGCACGCGGTTCCCGGTGCGCACGTGCGCCCCGTAGGCGCTGACCGACTCCTCGAGGGCCTCGAAGATGCGCTGCCGCGCCTCGCCATCGGGCTCGGCCCGGATGGCCTGCAGGTGGTGCTTCATGTCGTGGTACTTGCGGTCCACGTCCTCGATCGTCCGGCGCGCGATGCGGTACTGGTCGTGCTGGCCGCGCAGCAGCGTCGCCATCGCCTCGTTCTCGCGCCGCGCCTCCGTCTCGCGGCGCTGCTCCTGCTGGAGGTACAGGGCGATGCAGCCGCAGAGGTCAACGAGCGTGCGGATGTAGAACACCTCCGGCCCGAGGCGACCGCTGAACGGCGTCGACACAGCGAGGAACGACAGGTTGGACATGCCGAACGTCGCCGCGGCGATCGCCAGCGACACCCCGAGGTCGCGCCACGTCGCGTCGGCGCGGCCACCGCGCGGGAACTGCCGGCGCTCCGCCGCCCACGCCACCGCCAGCGCCCCCGCGTACACCACGGCCAGCAGCAGGAGGCGCAGCGGATCCGCGCCGCCGACCGCCCCGCCCGGGTCCGTGCCGAAATAGAAGTGGTCGAGCTGCCAGTGCAGCGAGGCGGTGAGCTCGGCGAGCATGAACGCGCGCGCCGTCAGATACCCGGCGCCGACCGCGCAACCCCGCACCGTCGCCGCGAGCAGCCCGTACATCGTCGCCGCGGCCGCGAGCATCCCCGGCAGCCAGAGCGTCAGCGGCAGCAGCCCCGCCAGGTGCTGCACGGCCATCAGCGCACCGAGGCCGGCCGCGGACACCGCGGCCGTGCCCGCCCACCCCATGCGCCGCCCCAGGATGAGGATGTAGACCAGGCACGCGGCCCACTCGGCGAGCGCCGTGTAGGCCCGAGGGATGTCCGGCAGCGCCTGCGACGACCCCACCGCGGCGACGACGACGTCCAGCGCCGGATGCCCGGTCACGTGCCCACCCCGCGTTCGCCGATGTCCGCCGCCAGGGCGGCCAGGAAGTCCTTGCGGCGGGGGCGCGAGATCTGCAGGCGCGCGCCCCCGCGCAGCCGGCACTCCCCGCCCTCGACGCCGATCACGTGCCGCAGGTTCACGAGGTAGCCGCTGTTGCAGCGGTGGAAGCCGGCGTCGACCAGCTCGGCCTCCATGGCCTTGAGCGTCGTGACGACGTCGTGGTCGCCGTCCGCGGTGTGCACGAGCACGTGGTGCTTAACACTCTCGAGATAGAGGATCTCGGCGACGTCGAGCCGATGGTGCGCGCCGTCCGAGGTGGTCAGCAGCAGGCGTCTCCTCTCGCGCCGCCGCAGCTGCGCGAGCACGCGCTCCAGCTCCTGCGCGAACGCCGGGTACGGCACCGGCTTCAGCAGATAGCTGAGCGCGGCCACCTCGTAGCCGCTGATCGCGTACTGGGGAGACGCGGTGACGAACACGATCACGACTTCGGAGTCGGTCTCGCGGATGCGCCGCGCGACCGTCATGCCGTCGACCCGCTCCATCATGATGTCGAGGAACAGCACGTCGAAGTCGGCGCGGTACTCGTGGAGCAGGTCGGCACCGTCGGCGAAGGCGTCGACGCGGAAGTGCCCGCCGTGCTCGCGACGGAACCGGTCGATGTGCGAGACCAGGCGATCCAGGCTGACCGGATCGTCCTCCACGACGCCGATGCGGATCACGACTGCCTCGATGCCCCCGGCATCAGCTGAACCCCACGACGCGTCGGGCCGCGTGGTACGCGAGGGTGGTCACCCGGCTCCCCGCCCGGCCCGGCAGGTTGCTGCTCGCGCCGAACAGCGTGCGGCGCAGCCGCGCGTGCAGCCACGGGCTCTCCGCCTGCACCTCCGCCCAGAACGCCTGCCGCTGCGCGAGATGGGCGCGGGTGCCGCCGCGCGACAGGGTCGCGCTCGTGACCACGCACAGCGCCTCGACGTAGTGCATCATCGCGCCGTACAGCCGGACGGGCACCGCGCCCGAGACGACGTCCCGCGGGTCGGGCAGCATCGCCAGCGCGAGGCGCGTCACCCGCAGCTGCTGATCGACGCGCCGCAGCATCGTGTCCGCCTCGACCGACTGCCCGGCGCGCCCGATGACGTAGCGGTACAGCGACACCGGCAGGTACACGATGCGCCGTGTGTGGGCGAGCGCCGTCAGCACGTACAGGCTGTCGACGTAGAACGTGTGCTCGGGCAGGCTCAGGCCGGACCGGCGCAGCAGCGCAGTGCGGAAGATGACGGCGTGCATCATCAGGTACTGCCGCCGGGCGAACCGCGCCGTCTGCTCCCAGCCGATCAGGCGGCGCGCCGGGAACACCGAGTCGAACCTCACGACGCGGTCGCCGCGTCCGTCGCGGACGTGCGTGAAGTCGGTGACCAGCAGATCGATGCCGCCCTGCGCCTCGCGCCGGGCGAGCTCGGCGAGCACCTCCACGAGCACCAGGCTGTCGAGCCAGTCGTCGGCGTCGAGCACCTTCAGATAGCGCCCGGTCGCCGCGGCGACCCCGGCGTTGATCGCCCCGCCGTGCCCCGCGTTGCGCTGATGGATCACACGCACGACCTCCGGGGCCTGCACCGCGTAGGCGTCGGCGAGCGCGCCCGTGCCGTCGTTCGAGCCGTCGTCGACGACGACCACCTCGATCGCGCCGAGATGCGCCGCCGCGAAGGCGACCAGCGGGTCGAGCGCACGATGCAGGTACGCGGCCGCGTCGTACGCGGGGACCACGACCGTCAGCAGGGGCACGACACCAGTCTGCCCGGCCGCGGCGTCCTGCGACATCATCGCGTGACCGTGGCCGCCGGCTCCTCCTCGGGAACCTGACGGAAGATCACCTTGAAGATCGGGTAGAACACCCAGAACGAGATCGCCGAGTTGATGATCATCGTCAGCACGTCGGCGACGACCTCGCCCGTGGCTCCCCAGCCCCAACCCGTCATCAGCAGGTGATAGATCGGCGCCTTGTAGAAGCCCTGCGCCGCCGCGGCGATGAACGTGATGACGATGTACGCGGCCGTGTACCAGGCGGCGGCCACCCACACCGAGGTGTTCGACTTGAAGGTGATGTTGCGCTGCAGGAAGAAGTTGATCACCTGCGCGATGAGCAGCGTGACCTGCACGGCCAGGAAGTACGCCAGCCCGCCCCCGCCGGCGGGCAGCGGCCCGGCGGCGTAGTCGAACATGTAGTACGGGCTGCCGTCTACCTGGCTGCCGACGGGCAGCACCTGGAAGTCGACGCCGACGAGCCCCGTGAACGAGTCGAGCCCCCAGCGGAAGATCGGCATGAGCGCGAGCTGCAGCACCGTCACGCCGTTGCTGATGAGCAAGAACACGAGGAACCTCGACAGCTCGGGGTGCTTGACGACGAAGGAGGACCAGGCCCTCCGCACGGCGGCGATCATCGGGCGCTCCCGTCCTGCTCGTCCGGCGACACGGCGGATGCCGGCGCGCTGCTCGCGTCGGCGAACGCACGGGCGGTGCGCCTCTCCGCGCGGCGTCCGGAGAAGAACCCTCCGATCACCTTCCCCAGCCCGCGCACGGACCGCCCGTTGGCGAGCGTGAGGACGCCGTCGGTCAGGCGCCGGGTGGCCAGCCCGCCGCTCATCTTGTGGATGATCCGGAACGGCGCGTTGTAGAGGAAGAGGATGTTGAGGTCCGGCGTGCCCGCGGCGTCCGCCTTGCGCTTGCGGCGCTCGAGGACGCCGAACGCGAACCGCGCGAGACCGCTGCGGGCGCGGCGCAGCTGGTCCATCGGCGTGTTCACGGCCAGCTCCCCGTCGTCCCAGGAGCTCTGCGGGACGGGCTTGCCGAGCAGGGCGGCGAAGGTGTCGTCGGGAACGGCGCGCACGTCGCCCCGCACGTAGTCGGCGAGCGCGGCGTCCACCCGGCCCGCGGCGATCGTCCCCGCGAGCTCGAGCTCGGCCGACAGCGGCAGCTCACCGCTGTGCGGGCCCGCGAGGATCTCGTAGCGCCCCGCCTCGACCTGCCAGGAGCCCGAGCGCACGTCCCAGAAGCGGAACGTCCGATCGGTGAACGGGATGTCGACGACGGCGGACTCCCCGACGCCGAGGTGCAGCTTGCGGAAGCCCTTCAGCTCGATCGCGGGTCGGGGCACGGCCGACTCCGACACGCGCCGCATGTACAGCTGCGGCACCTCCGCGCCCGCGCGTGCGCCGGTGTTCGCGACGGTGAAGGAGGCGCCCTCCTCGGTCACCCGCAGGTCGCTGTAGGAGAACGTCGTGTAGCTGAGCCCGAAGCCCAGCGGGAACGCCGGGTCGACGCCCGCGGTCGCGTGGTAGCGGTAGCGGCTGAGCAGCCCCTCGCGGTACTCGGCCGTGGGGCCCTGGGCCGGGAACAGCCCGGCCAGCGGATCGTCCTCCAGGCGACGCGGCAGGGTCTCGGCGAGGCGCCCGCCCGGGTCGACCACGCCCGTGAGCGCGTCCCAGACGCCCTCCGCGCCGGCCTGGCCGCCGAGGTACGCGTGCAGGACGGCGGCGGCCTGGTCGAGCCACGGCGTCTCGATCGCGCCGCCGCCGCTGAGCACGACGACGACGGGCGTGCCGGTGACGGCGACCGCGCGCAGCGTGGCGAGCTGCTGCTCGGGCAGCCGCAGGTGCTCACGGTCGAGCCCCTCCGACTCGAAGCTCTCGGGCAGCCCGAGCGCCAGCACGGCCACGTCCGCCGTCGCGGCGAGCGCGGCCGCCTCCGCGCGCAGGCGCGCGTCGTCGTCCGAGCCGAGGCGCGAGAAGCCCTGCGCGAAGCCGGCGAGGGAGAGGCCCGTGCCGGTGATCGCGTCGCGCAGGTTCGTCAGGCGGGTCGGGTTGACCGCCGACGAGCCGGAGCCCTGGTAGCGCGGAACCTGCGCGAAGTCGCCGATCAGGGCGACGCGCGTGCCCACCGCCAGCGGCAGGACTCCCCCGGCGTTGCGCAGCAGCACGGCGCTCTGGGCGGCGGCCTCGCGGGCGAGCGCGTGGTGCGCGTCGGCGTCGGCCGTCACGGCCGTGCCGTCCGCGGTGACCCGCCGCACGAGCGTCAGCACCTCGGCGACGCGCGCGTCGAGGTCGGCCTCGTCGAGCCGCCCGTCCTGCACCGCGGCGACGATGTCCCGCACCGAGTCGAAGCCGGGCGACGGCATCTCGATCGCCCCGCCGGCGGCCACGGCCGCGGGCGCGTCGTTGCCGCCTCCCCAGTCCGACACGACGGCCCCGTCGAAGCCCCACTCCTCGCGCAGGATGTCCACGAGCAGCTCACGGTGCTCGTGCGCGTAGGTGCCGTTCACGAGGTTGTACGACGACATGAGCGCCCACGGGCCCGCCTCGCGGACGACGATCTCGAACGCGGTCAGGTACAGCTCGCGCAGCGTGCGCTCGTCGACCACAGAGTCCGACACCATGCGGCGCAGCTCCTGGCTGTTCACGGCGAAGTGCTTCGGCGTCGCCGCGACCCCCTCCGACTGGATGCCGCGCACGTAGCCGGCGGCGAGGCGGCCCGACAGCTCGGGGTCCTCCGAGAAGTACTCGAAGTTCCTGCCGCCGAGCGGGCTGCGCTTGATGTTCAGCCCGGGTCCGAGCAGCACGTGCACGCCCTGCTCCCGCGCCTCGCGTCCGAGCGCCCGCCCGATCCGCTCGGCCAGGCCCTCGTCCCAGCTGTTCGCGACGGTCGCCGCCGTCGGGAAGCAGGTCGCCGGCTCGCTCTTGGCGAGCCCGAGGTGGTCCGCCGATCCGGTCTGCCGGCGCAGGCCGTGCGGGCCGTCCGACATCCAGATCTGCGGGACGCCGAGCCGCGGGATGCCGCGGGTGCGCCACACGTCGGCCCCGCTGAGCAGCGCCGCCTTCTCGAGCAGCGTCAGCGACGCGACCAGCGACTCGACCTCGTGGGTCGTAGGCGCCTGGCGCGGGTTGGATTCAGTCACGTTCTCTCCTGGTCCGGGGCCGGAGCCGGTCCCCACCGCTCCGGCCCCGTCGTTCGCCCCGCGGAGGGGGCGGGGCGTCTGTCATGCCTCCCGGCGTTGGCGGATGAGCCGGCGAGTCACGAGGAAGACGATCAGAGCGATCGCCAGCCCGACGACGACATCGACCGCGATCAGCCCCCACATCCACAGCGGGGTGACGGAGACGAGCTCGCCACCGGCAGAGAGGCCGTTCATCGCGTTGCTGTTGACGACCGCGTACGCGACGTTGTGCGCAGCGCGGACGATGTCTGCCTGCACGGCGGGCGTGACCTGGTCGTCCGGCAGCTTCCAGAGCGCGGCGTCGGTGTTGAGCCACAGGTCCGTGCCGGCCGCGAGGCCCTGGCGCAAATCCTCGTAGACGAACACGTCGAACGACGCCTGGTCCGTCTCCACGACGCCCTGGAAGCCCCACTCGCCGCGCAGCGTCTCGGTGACGAGTCCAGGATGGGCGCCCGTCCACAGCGGGCCGAGGCGGTTCATCGAGGCCATCATGCCGCGGGCACCACCCTCGCGGACGGTGAGCTCGAACGGCAGTAGGTAGAGCTCCCGCACTGCCTGCTCGCTGGCGAGCATCGCGCCGCCGATGCGGTTGGTCTCCTGGTCGTTCACGGCGAAGTGCTTCGTGAAGACGATCACGCCCTTGTCCTGAGCGCCGTCGACCATCGCGGCGCCCATCTTGCCGGAGATGAACCCGTCCTCGGAGAAGTACTCGAAGTTGCGGCCCGAGTACGGGGTGCGGTGGATGTTCATCGACGGCGCGTACCAGCCGGCGTACCCGAGCGACAGGCTGTCCTCACCGATGGCGAGCCCCATCTCGCGCGCGAGCTCGTCGTTCCAGGACGAGGCCAGCACGATCGCGGGCGGGTAGGCCATGCCGTTGTCCCCGCCGGTCAGCGTGGCGGAGAAGCCGGCAGGCCCGTCCTTGAGCACCGTCGCCGGCAGCTGGATCGAGTCCACGCCGCGCGTGGCGTAGCCGCCGATGCGGACGAGCTGGTCGAGCTCGTCGAGGCTCGCCTGCTGCAGCAGCGCGTCCCATACGGGGCTGTCGTACTCCTCGCCGATGAGCATCGCCGCGTTGAGCTCGCCGTACGCGGGGGCGACGGTCCCGAACACCGGCGCCTCGGCCTCGCCGTCCTGGCTGTCGGGGATCGCGAGGGCCCCGACGAACGCCTCAGGTGCCTCCCAGCTGCCGTCCTGGTAGGTCGTCGGCCAGGTGCCGGTCCAGTCGCTGCGGCTCAGGTAAGAGAACGAATCGTCCCAGGTGCGCACATCGCTGGACTCGAACTGGTTCGTGATCGCCGCGCCGGTCTCCGCCGAGACGGCGTAAGTGCTCACGTCCAGGTCTTCCACCGTCATCCGGTGGGCGAAGTCGGCGTCACCGTCGGAGGTCATCCCGTCCGCCGTGCTGCGTCCCTTGGCCGCGAGGATGTTGTCCGCTGCGGCGTGCGCGTCGTCGGCCGCCGTGAGGTAGTAGTCACCGGCGTCGAGGATGTAGGTGCCCGCACCGTATGCGTCATAGGCCTTCATGAGCTCGCGCGGCACCTCGATCTGCACCGTCGCGGACTCCCCGGGCTCCAGCAGGCCGGTCTTCGCATAGCCCGCCAGCTCGACGGCGGCCTTCTCGATCCGGTGCTCGCGGTCGTAGTCGGTGTAGGGCGACTGCAGGTAGACCTGCACGATGTCCTTGCCCGCAGTCTCGCCGGTGTTGACGACGTCGACGCCAACTGTGAAGGCGTCACCATGCTCCTCGACGGAGTAGCCGGACCAGGCGAACGTCGTGTAGGAGTCGCCGTGGCCGAACGGGTACTGCACCTCGGACGCGTAGTCGAAGGCGTCAGCGCTCTCGGCGCCGAGGACGACGTCCTCGTACCGGGTCTCGTAGTACGCGTAGCCCACGTAGATGCCCTCGGCGTAGGCGAGGTAGGTATCACCCATCGGCACATCGCTGTTCGTGATCGCATAGCTACCGAGGTTCGCCATCGCCGGGGCTCCGAGGGAGTCATAGGCATAGGTGTCCACGAGCGCCCCCGACGGGTTGACGACGCCGGACAGCGCCTCGCCGACGGCGGTCGCGCCGTGCTGGCCGAGCGAGCCGACCCAGACGGCGGCGCTGATCGGGTACTCCTCGAGGAAGCCGAGCTCCAGCGGGTTCGAGGTGTTCAGCACGACGATCACGTCGTCGAAGTTCTCGGTCGCCAGCTCGATCATGTCGCGCTCGTCCGGGTCGAGCTGCAGGTACGCTACGCCGCTCTCGCCGGACGTCGAGGCGAGGTCGGCGGTCTCGCCGCCGGACCGGCCGATCACGACCACCGCGGCGTCCGCGTAGTCGCCGAAGCTGCCGACGACGTCGTCGGTGTAGAGCGCGCGGGGCACCTCGTTGACGGCGTACGCGCCCTCCCCGTAGACGTCCGGGGTCGTCTTGCGGAAGTCGGCGCCGGGGCCGCTCTCGTAGAAGTCCCACAGCACCGGGTTCACTTCAAACCCGGCCTGGTCCAGTCCCTCGCCCAGCGTCACGGCGAGAGACGGATCGATCGAGCCGGCGCCGCCGCCGCCGTAGACGGGATCGACGGCGTCCTGTCCGAGGACACTGATTCGTGCGCCCGCCGCGAGCGGCAGGGCGCCGTCGTTCTCGAGGAGGGTGATCCCCTCTCGGGAGATGTCCGTAGAGACCTGTTCGAGATACGCCTGGCGGTCGGCGTCGCTGTCGAAGTCGCTGACGTAGTGCTGCGTCTCCTCGCCCTCTGCCTCGACGACCGTCTGCGTCTGCTGCCCGAGGTAAAGGGAGATGAGATCGAAGTAGCGACTCGCGAAGTAGTTCCCTACGACCAGTGCCACGACGAGGACCGCGGCCACGATGTAGACGACGACCGCCGCCCACAGGCGCAGTGGCTTCTTTCCCGCCCGCCGAGACGGCCGCTGCGCCGCATTCACGGTGCTCATAACGCTGTGCTCCTTTGCTGTGCGGCGGGCGCTTGCGCCGCGACATCGCGACGCGCTCCTCTGCCGACCGTCGAAGACATGCTTCCGGACGCTTCCCTCTTTACGCGGCCGCCCGCACAATCTGTCGTTCTGGCCGCACAGACTGCGGCGCACGGCGCGCTCAATCCGCGTCGACGTCGCCGGCCGCGACCCGCGTGTGCATGCGCGCCCCGTCGTCGTTGAAGATGCTCAGCACCTGGGCGGGCGCTTTGCCCGCCGCGCACATCGCGTGGGGGGTGCGCGTGTCGAACTCGGCGGCCTCTCCCCGGGAGAGCACGAGGTCCTGGTCGCCGAGCCGCAGGCGGAGGCGCCCTGTGAGCACGTAGAGCCACTCGTACCCGTCGTGCACGCGCAGCTCCGGGAGAGCGGCCACGGGCGGGTAGGTGATCTTGTACGTGTGGATCGGCGACCCCTCGGGGGCGAGGGGGGCGATCACGAGGCCGTCGCGGCGGATCACCGGGCGCCTCACGCGCGGATCCGGCGAGTCGGGGCTCACGAGGTCGTCGATCCGCACGCCGAGGTGCCGCGTCAGCGGCATCAGCAGCTCGAGGCTCGCCTGCCGCTTTCCGGCCTCCAGTCGCGACAGCGTGCTGGGCGACATGCCCGCGCGCCCCGCCAGATCGTCGAGCGTCCAGCCTCTCGCGCGGCGGAAGGCCCGCAGTCGCGGCCCCACCTCGGACAGGTCGTCTCGTGCCACGGGAGTCCTCCACTTGCCACTTCTGCAAGAACGTTTGCGATTCTCTCACGACCCGCGTGGACTGGGCGACATGACCTCGCAGACCTCCCCTCGTCCCTGGGACGCCCTCGTGCTCGGTGGCGGCACCGCCGGCCTGTCCGCAGCGCTCATGCTGGGGCGCGCCCGCCGCCGCGTGCTCGTCGTCGACTCCGGCAGCCCGCGCAACCGGTTCGCGTCGCACATGCACGGCGTGCTCGGCGACGACGGCACGCCTCCCTCCGAGCTGCTGGCGCGCGGGCGGTCCGAGCTCGCGCGGTACGACGTCGAGGTGCGGGAGGGCGCTGCCGCCTCCGTCGAGGACGCCGCGGCGGGCCTGCGGCTGACGCTCGAGGACGGCACGACGCACGAGGCCCGCAGCGTCGTGGTGGCGACGGGCATCGTGGACGAGCTGCCCGACGTCCCGGGCCTCAGCGCCGGATGGGGCACCGACGTGCTGCACTGCCCCTACTGCCACGGGTGGGAGGTGCGGGACCGACGGCTGGGCGTGCTCGCCGTCGGCCCGCAGAGCCTGCACCAGGCCGCCCTCGTGCGGCAGTGGAGCGATCGCGTCACGCTGTTCTCGGCGGCGATCGGGGCCCTCGATCCGCAGACCGAGGCGCGGCTGCGCTCGCGCGGAGTGCGGGTCGCGCCCTCCCCCGTCGTCGAGACGCTGCGCGACGGCGGCCGGCTCGTCGCCGTGCGCACGGACGACGGCCGGGTCACCGAGGTCGACGCGATCTTCACGGCCGGCACGCCCCGGCCACGGGACGGCTTCCTCGCGCCGCTCGGCCTCGACCGAGCCGAGCCCCTGCCGGGCGTGGGCGCCTTCCTGGCCGTGGACCCCGCCGGGCGCACCAGCCATCCTCGCGTCTGGGCTGCCGGCAACGTCGTGAACCCGATGCTCAACGTGCCGATGTCGATGGGGGCCGCCTCGCTGACCGGCGGCGCCGTCAACGGCGCGCTCGTGGAGGAGGACTTCGATCTCGCCGCCCGGAGCGCATCGTGACGGACGTGCCGTCGCCCGCGGAGTTCTGGGAGGCGCGGTACGCCGACACGGAACGCGTCTGGTCGGGCCGTGTGAACCGCGTGGTGGCGGACGTGGCCGGGCCGCTCGCGCCGGGGCGCTCTCTCGACCTCGGCTGCGGCGAGGGCGGCGACGTCCTCTGGCTCGCCGCGCGCGGCTGGGAGGCGACGGGCGTCGACCTGTCCCCCACCGCGGTCTCCCGCGCCCGGGCCGCGGCCGACGCGGCGGGGCTCGGCGAGAGCGCCCGGTTCGAGTCGGCTGACCTCGCGGCGTGGGAGGACGAGGACCGATACGACCTCGTCACGGCCTCGTTCCTGCAGTCCTGGCCCGTGGAGATCCCGCGCGAGGACATCCTGCGCCGGGCGACCGGGCTCGTCGCCCCGGGCGGGCTGATCCTCGTGGTCGCCCACGCGGGCCCGCCCTCCTGGGCCGACCCCGAGAGCGTCCGGTCGCACCCGTTCCCCGCGCCAGCGGAGGACCTGCGCGCACTGTCGCTGGACCGGTCGTCCTGGCAGGTGCTGGCCTGTGAGACGCGCGAGCGCGCGGCGACCGCGCCGGACGGCGCATCGGGGACGCTCGCGGACGGCGTCGTCCTCGCTCGCCGCGTGCGCTGACCGGCCTCCTCGGGGAGAGACGCCCGCCCGTTCCCGCGCCGACGCCCGCCGTCGACCGGGGAGAATGGTCGGGTGTCCGCGATCTCGAGAGCGGGAGGCCGCCCGGCGCCCGGCCCGCACCCGCATGGCCCCGCCTCGGCGGGCCCGCTGCCCGCCGGCATCCGCGATGCCACGCCGCCCTGGGTGCTCTGGACGTCCGCCGGCCTCGCGTGGGCGGGGGCGGTCGCCACGGCTGTGCTGTTCGTCTGGCTCGGCCGGGTCGTCGACGACGGGCCTCCGGCGCCGGCCGGGTGGCTGGCGCCGGTGCTGCTGGCGCTGACCGCCGCGGCGTGCGCGGGGGTCGGCGCATGGTTCTCGCAGTGGGCGGCGTCGGCGGCGGAGCAGCGGCTTCGCCGCGCCACGGTCAGCCGCATCTTCGATCTGGGCGTCGCCGGGACGACGGGACGCTCGGGCGCGCTGCTCTCGCTCGCCACCGACGCCGTGGAGCGCATCGCCCACTACCGCGCCGCGTTCCTCGGGCCGATCGTCGGGTCGTTGACCACGCCGCTGCTCGTGCTCGGAGTGATGGCGCTCTTGGTGGACGCGGTCACCGCCGGCTGGCTCGTGCTGACGATCCTCCTCGTCCCCCTGCTCATCGGCGGTTTCCAGCGCGCGGTCCGCCCGATCGGCGCGTCCTACCGGCGCACCCAGGCGCGTCTCACGGCCGGGTTCCTCGAGGCGATCCAGGCGCTCGACACGCTGGTCTACGCGCGCGCCGCCAACCGCATCGGCGCCGACCTCGAGGCCCGTGGCGAGGAGCACCGCCGCGGGCTGATGCGGATGCTGGCCGGCAACCAGCTGCTGATCTTCGTCGTCGACGCGGCGTTCTCTCTGACCGTCGTGGTGGCCGCCACCGCGATCGCCGTCGTGCGCGCCGCCGACGGCAGCATCAGCGCCGGGTCGGCGATCGCGATCGTGCTGCTGAGCGTCCTGGTGACCGGCCCGGTCGACGTGATCGGGCAGTTCTTCTACATCGGCATCGGCGGTCGCGCGGCCCAGCGCCAGCTCGCCGACCACCTCGGCGAGGAGCCGGCCCCGCGCCCGGACGCCACGGGCGCCGGCGCCCCCGCGCCCGCCTCTCCCCCGGTGCCCGCCGGAGGGATCGCGCTGGAAGGCGTCACCGCCGCCTGGCCGGGCGGACGGCCGGTGCTGCAGGACCTCTCGCTGAGCATCGTGCCGGGCGAGCGCGTCGCGCTGGTCGGGCCGAGCGGGGTGGGCAAGTCGACGGTCAGCGCCCTGATCCAGGCCCACCTGGCACCGACGGCGGGGCGGGTCGTCGTCGACGGGCTGGACACCGCCGGCGACGCCGAGGCGGTGCGATCACGGCTGACGGTCGTCGAACAGCGCCCGTTCCTCTTCGTCGGCTCGATCGCCGAGAACCTGCGGATGGGCGACCCCGCCGCGACCGACGAGCAGCTGTGGCACGCGCTGGAGCTCGCCGGCATGCGCTCGGAGGTCGCCGCCATGTCGGCCGGCCTCGACACGCCCGTGGGCGAGCACGGCGCCCTGCTGTCCGGCGGCCAGGCGCAGCGGCTCGCGATCGCGCGCGCCGCGCTGCGAGACGCCCCCATCCTCCTGCTGGACGAGCCGACCTCGCAGGTCGATCTCGCCGCGGAGGCAGCCATCCTCGCCGCCCTCGACCGGCTGGCGGCGGGGCGCACCGTGCTGATGATCGCGCACCGGCCGGGGGCCATCCTCGCCGCCGATCGCGTGATCGCACTGAGCGCCCCGGGGGCCGCCGCATGACCGCGCACAGCGGGGGACGCCTCGCCCTGACCCGCTGGCTGGTCGGCCACACGCGACGCCTGGTGCCGCTCCTGATCGTGTCGATCGTGGCCCGCGTCGGGGGCCAGCTGCTCGGCGTCGCCCTGCTCGTCGTGGCCGCCTCGACCGCCGCCCGCGCGGCGACCGGGGAACAGGTCGCCGTGCCGCCGCTCGTGCTGTGGCTCGTCGCGATCGCGCTGACGAAGGCGCTGCTGCGCTACCTCGAGCACTACACGGGGCACTGGGTCGCGTTCACCGCCCTGCAGCGCCTGCGCGCCCTGCTGTTCGCCCGCCTCGTGCCGCAGGCCCCCGCCGCGACCTCCGGGCGGGCGGGATCCGAGCTCACCCAGCGCGCCACGCGCGACATCGACCGCGTCGAGGTCTTCTTCGCCCACACCCTGCCGCCGGCGGTGTCCGCCGTCGCCGTCCCGGCCGTCGCGCTCGTCTGGCTCGCGGTCGTCGTCGACCCCGCGCTCGCGGGCGTGCTGACGCCGTTCGTCGCGGCGACCCTCGTCGTGCCGCTGGTGGCCGGCTCGGCGACGTGGCGGGCCGCCCGCCGCGTCGCCGCCGCCCGCGGAGCGCTGGCCTCGCGCATCGGCGACGACATCCAGGGCACGCGCGAGATCCTCGCCCTCGGCGCGCGGTCGAGCCGCCTGCGCGGTCTCGACGAGGCGGATCGGGAGCTCGCCGGCGCACGGTCAGGCGCGGGCGTGACACAGGCGGTGCGGGGCGGGGCCGCGGTGCTGCTGCAGTCGTGCGCCCTCATCGCGCTCGTGGCGACCGCGACCGGAGCGGGGCTCTCGGCCGTGACGGTCGCGGTCGGCCTCGCGGTCGCCGTCGGACTGTGGGCGCCCGCTCGCGGCATCGACGACTTCACCACAGGCCTCGACGCCGCGTTCGCCGCCGCCGAGCGCGTGCGGGACGTGATCGAGGCCCGGCCCGTCGTGACCGACCCGCCCGCCCCCGGCCCGGAGCCGTCGGACGCGGGCGTCGAACTGCAGGACGTCACGCTGCGCTATCCGGGCGCGGCGGCCCCCGCGGTGGACGCGGTGAGCGTCGCCTTCCGCCCGCGCGACTGGAGCTACGTCGTCGGGGTGTCGGGCAGCGGGAAGTCGACCCTCGCCACTCTGCTGCTGCGCGGGCGCGACCCGGATGCCGGCGTCGTGCGTCTCGGCGGCGCCGAGCTGCGGCTGCTGCGCCTGGACGATCTGCGCGCACGCGTCGCGGTCGTCTCGCAGCGGCCCACGCTGCTGAGCGGCACCATCGCCGACAACCTGCGGCTCGCCGCGCCCGGCGCTGACGACGCCGAGCTGCGACAGTCGCTCGCCGCGGCCGGGCTCGACGACTGGGTCGACGGCCTGCCGCAGGGGATCGACACGCCGACGCGGGAGCGGGGCGCCTCCGTCTCCGGCGGTCAGCTGCAGCGCCTCGCGCTCGCGCGGGCGCTGGTGGCGCGGCCGGAGGTGCTGGTGCTGGACGAGGCGCTGAGCCAGCTCGACGCGACCACGGCGGGCCTGGTGCGCGAGCGCCTGCGCACGCACCGGCCCGGCCTCACGGTGGTCGAGATCACTCACCGGGCCGACCTCGTGCCCGACGACGCGTCGGTGCTGGTCCTCGACCGCGGTCGGGCCGTCGCCTCCGGGCGCGCGGGCGACCTCCGCGCATCGGAGGGTCCGTTCACCCGCCTGGAGGCGCGGAACGAGCAGGGCTGACGGCACCGCCGCCGCCCGCGTCACTCGCTGAGGCGGCGGTGCCGCTCCATCCTTCGCAGCCCCTCCGCCACCCCCGTCGACGCCGTCGCCGGCGCGAGGGCGGCGCGCAGCCTCGCCTGCACGCGCTCGGCATCGAGCCGCGTGCCGATGGCGACCAGCCCGTCCTCCGAGCCGCCATCGGTCACCCGCATCACGTGCACCGCGCGCCCCACCACGTTGACGACGTACCTGCGCGGGCGGCGTCCGGCGACCGTCACGTATCCCTTCAGGCGGTAGACGCCGTCGGGCGGCGCCTCGAGCAGGTCGGCGATCGCCGTCGGATGCGCGGGCCCGCGCGACCGCACGGTCACCGCCGTGGCGTGGACGTGCGCGGCGGGCGAGCGCCCTGCGCCGCGGTCGTGGTCGGCGTCGGCGCGGTCGGGATCGGCGTCGGTGCGATCCGCGCGGGCGAGCGCGGCGATGGGCAGCTCGTCGGGCGGGTCGTCGTCGCGCGCCACGTCGAACACGAGCGCCGGGTCGATGCGGCCACGCGTGGTCGCCACGACGTGCGCCACGGGGCCGCCCTCCCGGATGCGTCGCGACAGGCGACCGACGACGTCCGCCCGCTCCGACGGGGCCACCCGGTCGAGCTTGTTGATGACGACGAGGCTCGCGGCGCGGAACCGGCCGGGCGCGAGCGCCCCGGTCTCGACCGTGCGCTCATGCTCCAGCGCGTCCACCACGTCGATGAGCCCGCCCGGCCGCACGCGCTCCGCGCCGCTGAACCGGATGAGTCGCGCGAGCGAGAGCGGATCGGCCGCGCCGCTGGCCTCCACCACCACGGCGTCCAATCGCAGGCGCGGCTGCGTCAGCCGCTCGAGCGCGTCGTCGAGGCCCCCGGCGTCGGGCAGGCAGCACACGCACCCGCCGGCGATCGACGCCGCCTCGTCGATCTGACCGGTGACGAGCCCCGCGTCCACGTTGATCTCGCCGAAGTCGTTCACGACCACGCCGACGCGCGCGCCTGGCCTGGCCAGCAGGTGGTTGAGCACCGTCGTCTTGCCGGCGCCCAGATAGCCGGTCAGGCCGATCACCGGGATCCTCGCCACCCTCGGGCACCGCCTCTCGTCGCCACGGGCGGCGATGCGGCTTGCCGATCCGCCCACCATTGATGATAATGGTTCTCAATAGACTTCGGGTGGACGGTGTCGCCACCCGGGGAACCGGCACGGGTGGGGACCTCCGCCGGGGACAGGCCGCCCCGCCCGCTGTCGGACGGGCGGGGCGGACCGCCGCGAGCGAGACGTCAGCTCGCGCGAGAGCGGCGCGCCCTCACGGCACCGACGACCAGGTCGATCGCCATGAAGGCGACCAGCGTCCAGCCCACGAGCGGCAGCCACCAGCCGATCGCGATGCCCGCGGCGACGACCGCCCCCACGCCCCACCAGGGCGCGCCCCGCAGCGCCCCGCGCGCAGGGGGACGGCCGAACGGCGTGCGGGGCTCACGGGTCGGTCGCCGCTTCCACCACATCAGGTAGCCGAGGACGACCATCGTCGCGATGCCCGCGGCGAGGACGAACAGGGCGATCTGGTTGGCGAGTCCGAACATGGACCCCATATGGATGTCGATGCCCCAGCGGGTGAGCTTCGCGGCGAGGGTGAACTCCGCGAAGTCCGCGCGGTCGACGACCTGCATGGTGGTGCCGTCGATGGCGACGGCGTCGACCTCGGTGGGGTAGCTGCGCTGGATCTCCTGCACCACCCATGCGGCACCCGGCTCGGCGGGAGGCTTGATCTCCACCAGCCCGGTGTTCACGTTCGTCCGCTGGGCGATGGCGAGCACGGCGTCGAACGTCGCCGGGTTCGCGTCACCTGTCGCCTCGGCAGACGCCGCCCCATGCCCGGCGTGACCGCCGTGGCCGGCATGCTCGTCGGCGGCCGCCTCCTCGCCGGTGAGGCTCGTGTTCACCGCGGGCGTGCCCCAGTCGAGGGCCGCGCGGAGGTTCGAGACGTTGCCTCCGGCGTACTGCGACCACGTGATCCCGGTCGCCGACAGGAACAGCGCCCCGAGCAGCACCCAGATGCCGACAGACGTGTGCCAGGTGAAGAGTCCGCGATAGCCCTTGTGCGTGCGATTGGGGCGGATCATGTCCTTCTTCGCCCGGGTCTTGCGGATGCGGACGATCCAGAGGCCGAGGCCTGCGAGGGCGACGATGCCGAGCCAGGAAGCGGCGAGCTCGCTGTAGAGGCGACCGACGTCCCCGAGATGGAGGCTGCGGTGCAGCTGGTCGATCCAGGTGCGCAGCGGCAGCGCCCCGCTGGTGCCGTACACCGTCAGGTCGCCACGGATCTCGCCGGTGCCCGGATCGACGAAGACCGCCCGGGACTCGCTCTCTCCCAGCCCGTCCTGGGCGTACATGATCCGGGTCGTGTCCCCGGGCTCGGGGGCGGGGCGCACCGCGGACAGGGTCGCGTCGGCGTCACCGAGGTGGGCCTGCGCGGCGCCGATCTGTTCGGCCAGGGTCAGCCGGGTGCCGGTGGCAGGCGCGTGCAGCTCGTCCTGGTACACGATCTGCTCGATCGTCGGGGTGAGGGCGTACAGCGCACCGCTGGTGGCGGCGATCAGGATGAACGGTCCGACGAGGATGCCGGCGTAGAAGTGCAGACGCAGCAGAAGCGGACCGAACCAGCCGCCCCTCCGGGCGGGTCTCGGCGGGTGCGTGCTCTCGGCGGGCTGAGTGAGGGTGGTGGTCATGATGCGGAGTGCTCTCAGGTCAGGAGGGTGTCGCCGATGAAGCCGCCTTCGGCGCATCCCGGCGGTATCGCGAACACGGCGGACCCGACGGGAGTGGTCCACTCGTTGAGGAGGTCCAGCTCGTCGAGGCGACGCTGGATGGGGGTGAACTGGCGGTCGACGTCGGCCTGGAACGACACGAAGATCAGCCCGGAGTCGGAGACCTCGGACCCCGTCGGGGAGTCGTCGTAGTTGTAGGCCCGGCGGAAGATCTTCTCCGCGGTGTCCTCGCTGCGCGCGCGACGCAGGTGCGAGAAGGTCGGGATCACGGGGAAGCCCACCGCGGTCGTGGCATCGAGATCCGGCTCGTCGAACTCGGCCGCCGCGCCGTCCGGGCTGCTCGTGAGGGGAGCGCCGTTGGACATGTACCGGCCGACGGACTGGTCTCTGCCGCTGCGGTCGAGCCGATCCCACTTGTCGAGGTCCATGTGGATCCGGCGGACGACGGCGGACGTCCCGCCGGCCATCCAGCCGTCCTCGCTCCAGACGACCCGGGCGAACTCCTCCGTGCCCGGGGCCGGGTTGGTGGTGCCGTCGACCTGCCCGAACAGGTTCCGCATGGTGGTGCCCGGCTTGACGGTGCCGTGGGCGCGGCGGAAACCGCGCTGGGTCCACCGCACCGCGGCGAAGCCGCGGGCGTCCTTGAGCATCATCCGGGCGGCGTGGGCGACCGTGAGGGGATCGTCGGCGGCGATCTGCAGGAGCAGGTCGCCGCCGCTGAACTCCGGTCGCAGCCGGTCGATCCCGAACGCCGGCAACGGCTTCAGCCAGGCGGGGGCGGTGCGACGGGCCCGATCGACGAGACCGGGACCGAAACCGAAGGTCACCGTCAGACGTGCAGGCGAGACGGCGAGCTCGGGCTCGGAGTCCGCCAGCGCGGCGACGCCCTGCGTGAGACGGGCGGCGTCGTCGGTGAGGATCCCCATCATGCGGCGCAGCCCGTCGCGATCGGTGTCGTCGCGCAGGTCGAGCGCGACGAGCACCGCATGCGCCTGGGCGTCGGTGTCGACACCGGCCTGGTGGGCGCCGAAGAACGGCACGGTCTCGTCGCCGTTCAACGGCGCCGAGGCCGGCGCGGTGGATGGACTGTCGAGGGCGAGGTCGAGCCCGATCGCGGCCGCGGCGCCGACGCCGGCGACAGCCCCTCCGAGGAGGAACTGCCGCCGGGTCGACCCCGGCCGATCGGTGCGCGCGCCCTTACCGGGCGCGGCCATCACTCCTCGCCCATGTCCATGTCCATGTCCATGTCGGACTCGTCGCCCTCGTAGTTCTCGTTCGCACCGGAGTAGTCCTTCACCGGTGCGGTGAACTCGTAGGTGCTGTCGTCCGAGAACGTCAGGGTGAAGGTGACCTCATCGCCGGCCTGCAGCGGGTCGGCGAGGTCCATCAGCATGATGTGGTCGCCGCCGGGCTCGAGGTCCAGGGAGCCGCCGGCGGGGATCACGAAGCCGCCCTCGATCTCGCGCATGATCATCTCGCCGGCCTCGTTCTCGACCGTCTCATGCAGTTCGAGCATGCTGGACGCCTCCGTCGTCGCGGACACGACGGTCACGTCCTCCGGCCCGGTGTTCTCCAGCTCGCCGAACGCGGCGGACATCCCCTCGTCGGCTGCTTTGACCCAGCCGTCCGAGATCGTCACGACGTCGGCCGCGGGTGCCGCCTCAGCGGAGGAGGCCTCGGTCGATGCGCAGCCCGCCAGCACGAGCGCGGATGCGCCCAGCAGGACGCCGAACCGGGAGATGGTGCGGATGTCGATGTTCACAGTGATTGCCTTTCGCAAGGTTTTCCGGTCCGCGCTCACGGCGCGGTCTGACCGGTGTCGTCATGGCGTGCGCCGCGACGACGAAGGAATTGGATGAGCGCGAACAGCGCGGCCGCGACTGCGGCCCCACCGGCGCCGATCAGCACGGCCCGGAGGACGCCCTGATGCTCTCGAGTGGCCTGATCCTGCGATTGCTCCTGCGCCTGCGAGCCGCCGGCGTCGTCGCCGCCCGATGCGACCGCGGCCGCCAACGGTTCGGCGTCGCCGACCGTGAAGGGAATGACACCCGCGATCGGATGGCCGTCCGAGGACACCACCTGCCAGCGGATCTCGTATCCCGACTCGGGCATGCCCGACGACAGATCGAGGGTGACGAGGTTCTCCTCGACGGCCGGCTTCCCGGCCGCCCAGTCGCGACCGTCACCGTCCATCACGATCACCGTCGTGCCGGCATCGCCCAGCGTCAGCAGCTCGTCGGAGAACTCCAACGCGATCGATGTGGGGGCGCTTTCCAACCGGGCCCCCGCTTGAGGGCTGCTGGAGATGAGCTGGTCGTGCGCGGACGCCGGCACGGCCGTCGCGATCACCGCGACGACAGCAACCAGCATCCCCGCCGCCAGCAGGCGGACACGGGACATGACAGACCTCACTTCCGGCACAGGCCGACGCCTGCGCCGATAGACACACAGGAACGCGCCGCCGCCCCGAGGGGCCGGCTCACGCGGATCCACCCCGAAGGCCGCAGAGCGCGGCATCGGGGCGCAGGGAGACGATCAGACCGTGTGGAGGAGGGGCGGCCCGCGGCGCGACAACGGCGCCAGCTGAGCCTCTGAGACGAGGTGCCACGACGACCAGCCCGGCGCGGCGGTCAGCGGGGCGGCACGGAGGGGAAGAGGGAGGACCGGGGCGTCGAAGCGGCGGCGCACCCAGGCGGCGACGCGCGTCGCCGCGACGCGAAGGCCGGCGGCGACCCGTTCCGCGCGGTGGAGCCACGCGACGGTGAGCACCGCGGCCAGGCCGTGCCAGAGCCACATGGACAGATCGCCGTGCAGCATCGTCGCGGCATGGGGCTCGACGGCGGAGACGATCGTGCCTGCGGTCGCGGAGTGTCCCCCATGCGGGGCCAGGACGAGTGCGGCGTCCGAGGGCGTCCCGAGGACGAACAGCACGTGGAACAGCGCCTGGCTGGCGGCGACCGAGGTCGACAGCCGCCAGAGCGACAGACGCCGCCCCGCGAGCAGCATCCCCACCGGCAGCGACAGCAGCCACGGCAGAAGGAGCCCGAGCCACCCCGGCACCGCTCCCCCGCCCATCAGGTGCGACATCAGGGCCACCAGAGTGGCGACCGACGCCGTGACGGCACCTCGCAGCGCGCGGCGCTGCCTGGTGGTCGTCATGGCGTCCATTCTTGCAGGTGGCCGCGAGCATCCGCGTCCTGGCCTTCTGACGCACGGCCCCGCGGCTCAGGCGTGCCGCATGCCGTCCGGCTCGTGGTCTCTGATGCGCTCGGTCTCGATCTGGAACGTCGAGTGCTGCACGGACACCTCGAAGTGCTCGGCCACGCACTCCCTGACCTCGTGCAGCACCTCGGCGGCGTGCCCGTCGGTGAAGCAGGCGTCCTCGACCACGACGTGAGCGGTGAGCGTCGGCAGGCCGGTCGCGACGGTGGAGGCGTGCACGTCGTGCACGTCCTTGACGTGGTCGAGCTCGAGGATGTGCTCGCGCACCTCGTCGAGGTCGAGGCCCTTCGGGGTGAACTCCATCAGCACGCGCGACGTCTCGCGCATCAGCGTGAACGCACGCGGCACGATGAGCGCCGCGATGAAGAGGCCCGCGAGCGCGTCGGCCTGCTGGAACCCCGTGGTGGCGATGACGATCGCCGCGACGATGACGCCGAGGGAGCCGAGGGCGTCGTTCAGCACCTCGAGGAACGCCGCCCGCATGTTGAAGTTCGCGCCGCGGCTCGACGATAGGACGAGGATCGCGACGACGTTGGCGGCGAGGCCCACGACGCCGAAGACGAGCAGCTCGGCGGCCGGCACCTCGGGCGGCTCGAACAGCCGCTTCACGCCCTCGATCGCCGTGTAGAGCCCGACGCCGAGCAGCAGCGTCGCCTGGCCGAGCGCCGCCATCACCTCGATGCGCCGGAACCCCCAGGTGCGCGTGGAGGTCGCGGGCCGCAGCACCAGCGTCGCCGCGACCAGGGCCACCAGCAGGCCCGACGCGTCGGTGAGGGCGTGGGCCGTGTCGGTGAGCAGCGCGAGGCTGCCGGTGAGCACCGACCCGACCGCCTGGGCGACGACGATCGAGGCGGTGATGGCGAACGCGATCCAGAGCCGCCGGCGATGGTCGACGGGGTCGCCGACGACCTCGGTCTGGTCGGCGCCGTGGCTGTGCCCTGCGCCCATCACACACCCCCCGCCGCGTGCTCGGGACGACGGAGGTGCACGCACAGCTCCGCCTTCGTCCCCGTGGCGTCGAGCAGCTCCTCGGCCGCGGCGATCAGCGAGGAGATCGCCGCCGGCTCGGACAGCGAGTACCAGGACGAGCGGCCGTCCGGTCGCACGGCGACGAGGCGGCACTCCAGCAGGAAGCCCAGGTGCTTGCTCACCGTCGACTGTGCCAGCCCGATGTGCTCGACCAGATCGCGCACGCGATGCTCGCCGCGGGCGAGGTGCTGCAGCACCGCGAGCCGCGTGGGCTCGCCGAGCGCCTGGAAGAGGTGCGCGTAGACCGCGGTCGCCTCCTCGTCGAGGCGCTGCGGGGCGGCATCGATCATCGTCATACAACGATGATGCCGCCGATTCACGATGAATGGCCACCTCCTCGAGCAGTTGAGAGCGATTACCAGGCTCGTCACGCCCCTCCTCCCACCGGATTCGGCATCGACGGAGGAATCCCGTAAAATCCGAGGCCCAAGGGGAGTACTCCGACACGACCGGCTCGTCATTACGGATGCGCATGCATCCCGGGTCATCGGTCCCGACATCGGGATGGAGAAGACCTTGGCGTTCATGTCGCCGTCTCTCCTTGGAGCCCTCCGTGCAGATCGCCCCACCCATCCGGACCTCGGGCGTCGTCTCGACGTCCGAGCCCGCCGCCACGATCGGCGGCATCGCACCCGCCGCGAGCCCGGCGGGCGCCCGCCGCGCAGGTGAAGGAGCACGCTGATGGACGGCCTGCTGTGGAACATCGCCCTCGTCATCGTCTTCGTCCTCGTGGGCGGTGTCTTCGCGGCCACCGAGATGGCGCTGGTCACCCTGCGGGAAAGCCAGATCAACGCGATCGCGGCGCGGGGACGGCGGGGAGCGAAGGTCGCGGGGCTCGCCCGCAACCCCAACACCTTCCTGTCCGCCGTGCAGATCGGCGTCACCGTCGCCGGATTCGCCTCGGCCGCGTACGGCGCCACGTCCATCGCCCCCTCGGTGACCCCGCTGATCGAGGCCCTGGGCGCGCCGGAGCAGCTGGCGCTGACCATCGCGACCGTCGCGCTCACCCTCGTGATCGCCTACCTCTCGCTGGTCCTCGGCGAGCTCGTGCCGAAACGGCTCGCCATCCAGCGCAACGCGCAGTTCGCCTATGCCGTGGCCCCGGTGCTCGACGGCTTCGCCGTCGTCATGCGCCCGGTGATCTGGCTGCTGTCGGTGTCGACGAACGCCCTCGTACGTCTGCTCGGCGGCGATCCCGACAAGACCGCCGACGAGCTCAGCGACGAGGAGATCCGGGACATCGTCACCACCCACCAGGGGCTCCCGGAGGACGAGCGCAAGATCCTCGACGACGTGCTGTCGCTGCGCGACCGGCAGATCAGCGAGGTGATGCGCCCCCGACCGGAGGTGGTCGCCCTCGACGACACCTCGGACATCGCCGACGCGATCGCGCAGGTGCGCGAGCTGCCCTTCTCCCGCTACCCCGTGGTCGACAAGTCGATCGACGACATCACGGGCTTCGTGCATGTGCGTGACCTCTTCGAGGCCGCCGCCGACGATCGCAGCCGGTCGCTGGCGCGGCTCATGCGACCGATCCACTACTTCCCGTCGACGGCCCGCGTGCTGCCGACACTGACGCGCATGCGCGCGGACGGGCACCACATCGCCGTCGTGGTGGACGAGTACGGCGGCACGGACGGCATCGTCACGCTCGAGGACCTCGTCGAGGAGGTCGTCGGCGAGATCTTCGACGAGTACGACACCGTCATCGATCCGGCCTCGACGGGCGGCGTGGTCGACGGGCGCCTGAACCTGCAGGACTTCGAGGAGGCGACGGGGCTGGAGCTGCCCCGCGGGGCGTCCGACACGATCGCCGGCTTCGTCACCGAGCGGCTCGGCCGCCTCGCCGACGTCGGCGACACCGTCGACGTGCCGGGCGCGACCATCCAGGTCGTCGCACTCGACCGTCGTCGCGTCGCCGGGGTGCGGGTCACCCCGCGGCCGGACGAGGACGGCGAGACCGACGGGCGCTGAGCCCCGGCACTCCCGGGGCGCGTGCACGGCTCCGCTCAGGCGGTCGAGCCTCTGCGGAGCGCGAGACGGCGCCCGATCACGCCCTGCCGCGGGCTGAACAGGTAGACGAGCGCGAACACGACGCCGTGCACCACGACCACCAGCCCGCCGGACGCCGCGTCGATCCAGTAGCTGAGGTAGATGCCGACGACGGAGGACAGCACCGACATCACGGGCGCGATGACGAGCATCCGGCCGAACCTGTCGGTGAGCAGGTAGGCGGTCGCACCGGGGATGATGAGCATCGCCACCACGAGGATGACGCCGACCACCTGCAGCGCGACCACGGCGGTGAGCGCGAGGGATCCGAGCAGCAGGGCTCCGAGCAGACGCGGCGACAGGCCGATGGCGTACGCGTGCGTGGGGTCGAACGCGTAAAGGGTCAGGTCGCGGCGCTTGAACACCAGGACCGCGAACGCCACCGCCGCCAGGCAGCCGATCTGGATCAGGTCGCTCGTCGAGACGCCGAGGATGTTGCCGAAGATGATGTGGTTGAGGTCGGTCTGGCTGGGCGTGACCGAGATCAGCACCAGGCCGAGGGCGAACAGCGTCGTGAACACGATGCCGATGGCGGCGTCCTCCTTGACGCGGCTGGTGCCGCGGATCACCCCGATCAGCACCACTGCCAGCAGCCCGAAGATCAGGGCCCCGAGGGCGAACGGCGCGCCGACGACGTACGCGATCACGACGCCGGGCAGGACGGCGTGCGAGACGGCGTCGCCCATGAGCGACCAGCCCACGAGCACGAGCCAGCACGACAGCACGGCGCACACGACGGCCGCGATCGCGGTGGTCAGCAGGGCGCGCACCATGAACTCGTACTGCAGCGGCTCGAGGATGAGGTCGAGGACGCTCATGCCTCCCCCTCCCGTCCGAGCACGTCCAGACCGAAGGCCAGGGCGAGGGTCTCGGGCCGGAGCGCCTCGGCCACCGCGCCCTGGAACACGATGCGGTGCTGCAGCAGGACCGCATCGTCGGCCAGCGCGGGCAGGGCATGGAGGTCGTGGGTGGACACCAGCACCGTGCGCCCGCCCGCGGCCAGCTCGCGCAGCAGCCTGACGATCGTCGCCTCCGACCTCTTGTCGACGCCGGCGAACGGCTCGTCGAGCAGCAGCACGCCCGCGTCCTGCGCGATGCCGCGGGCGACGAAGGCCCGCTTGCGCTGCCCGCCCGAGAGCCGCCCGATCTGCCGGTCGGCGAGGTCGGTCAGCTCCACCCGGTCGAGCGCCTCGTCGACCGCCGCGCGGTCCTCCGCGCGGACGCGGCGCGACGGTCCCTGACGGCCGTATCTGCCCATCATCACGACGTCCCGCACGGAGACCGGGAAGGCCCAGTCCACGTCCTCGCTCTGCGGCACATAGCCGAGCAGCCCACGCTTGCGCGCGTCCGCGGGAGCCGTCCCGCCGATGCGCACCGATCCGCGGCTCGGTCGGATCATCCCCGTGATGGCCTTGAACAGGGTCGACTTGCCGGCGCCGTTCATGCCGATCAGCCCGGTGACCCGGCCCTCCGCGACGGACAGGGAGACGTCGTCCAGGGCGAGGACGTCCCCGTAGCGGACAGTGACGCCCTCGGCCGCGATCGCCGCGCTCACCGGTCGCCTCCGGTGAGCGCGGCGACGATCGTGTCGACGTCGTGGCGGAGGAGGTCGAGGTACGTGGGCACGGGGCCGCCCTCCTCCGACAGCGAGTCGACGTACAGGGTGCCGCCGAAGGTCGCGCCCGTCGCCTCCACGACCTGCTGCATGGGGCGATCCGACACCGTGGACTCGCAGAACACCGCCGGCACGTCGTTGTCCCGGACGAACTCGATCGTGGCAGCGATCTGCTGCGGCGTCGCCTGCTGCTCCGCGTTGACGGGCCAGATGTAGGCCTCCGTCAGGCCCGCGTCCCGTGCGAGGTACGAGAACGCGCCCTCGCACGTCACCAGGGCCCGCTCGTTCTCGGGCAGTGCCGCGAGCTCGCCCACGAGCTCGTCCTGGATGTCCTGCAGCTGCGCCTTGTAGGCGTCGCCGTTGGCGCGGAAGTCGTCCGCGTGCTCGGGCTCGAGATCGCTGAACGCCTCGACCATGTTGTCCACGTAGAGCTGGGCGCTCGCGGGGCTCATCCAGGCGTGAGGGTTCGGCGTGCCCGCGTAGGCGTCCTCCGAGATGTCCAGGACGTCCACCCCCTCCGACACCACGACGTGGGGGACGTCGACGGACTCGACGAACTGCGAGAACCACAGCTCGAGGTTCAGCCCGTTGTCGAGGATCAGATCGGCCTCCGAGGCCTTCGCGATGTCGCCCGGCGTCGGCTCGTAGCCGTGGATCTCGGCTCCGGCCTTCGTGATCGACCGCACCTCGAGGTGGTCTCCGGCGACGTTCTCGGCGATGTCCGCCAGCACCGTGAAGGTCGTCAGGACGACGGGGCGGTCGCCCGCGGGCGCGCGATCGCCGGTGCAGGCGGCGAGCAGCGGCGCGATGACGGCGAGACCGGCGACGACCCCGAGGACGCTGGCTTTTTTAGGCATGCCGAAAAAATACATTTTCGGCTCACCTAAAACAACCCCGCGCCACCCCGACCCCGCCTCTTCCGCCGGCATAGGAAACGCATAGACGGCGCAGAGAGCCGGGAAGGACTCGCCACCCACACTGGGATCCATCCCATCCGAACCTCACGCAGGAGTCCGACATGAGCCGCATCCCAGAGCCCACCCAGACACCGCAGGGCCCCGCCTACGAGGGCCGCCTCCTCGACCGCGCGGACGAAGAGGTCGTCGACCAGGGCGCCTCGTTCGACATCCGCACCCTGATCAGCCGCCGCGGCGTCCTCAGCCTCGTGGGCCTCGGCGTCGGCACCGCCGCGCTCGCCGCGTGCGCACCGACGACGTCCGACACCACGACGTCCTCCGACTCGTCGACGAGCGACGGATCGAGCGGCACGACGACCACCACGACGCCCTCGCCGAGCGCGAGCGAGTCGACCACGACGACCGAGCTGCCGGCGGCGGAGATCCCCGACGAGACGGCCGGCCCCTACCCGGGTGACGGCTCCAACGGGCCCGACATCCTCGAGCAGTCGGGCATCGTCCGCAGCGACATCCGATCGAGCATCGACGGCGGGGCGACCGCCGAGGGCGTGCCGCTGACCTTCGAGCTCACGATCCTCGACATGGCGAACGGCGACGTGCCGTTCGAGAACGTGGCGGTCTACGCCTGGCACTGCGACGCGCAGGGCCGCTACTCGATGTACTCCGACGGCGTCACCGAGGAGACCTACCTGCGCGGCGTGCAGGTGGCCGATGCGAACGGCGTGGTCACCTTCACCTCGATCTTCCCCGCCTGCTACACCGGCCGCTGGCCCCACATCCACTTCGAGGTGTACCCCGACGTCGACTCGATCACCGACTCGACCAACGCGATCTCCACCTCGCAGCTCGCCCTGACCGAGGAGACCTGCGCCGAGGTCTACGCACTGTCCGAGTACGACGGCTCCACGCAGAACATGTCGCAGCTCACGCTCGCGAGCGACAACGTCTTCGGCGACGACGGCGGCGAGCTCCAGATCGCCACCATGAGCGGCGACGTCACCTCGGGCTACACCGCCTCGTTGGTCGTCCGCGTCGACACCACGACCGAGCCCACCGCGGGCGCGGCGCCCGGCGGCGGAGCAGGCGGTGGCGGCGACGCCCCCGAGCCGCCGACGAACTGACCCCCACCACCGCCCGGCCGACGGCCGGCAGAGCATCAAGGAGAGAACCATGCTGCAGAACCTCACGGGCTGGCACGCCCTGATCATCCTCGCCATCGTCGTGCTGATCTTCGGCGCCGCCAAGCTCCCCGCGCTCGCGAAGAGCCTCGGGCAGTCGATGCGGATCCTGAAGGACGAGGTCGCGCCAGCCTCGTCCGACGAGCAGGCCCCGGCCGCGGCTCCCGCCGTGGCGGCCCCCGAGACCACCGCGGTCCGCGTCGCCGCCGACGGCGCGCCGCAGCGGGCGACGCCATGACCACCGCCACCGCCGCGCCGTCGACGATGCCGCTCGGCGCGCATCTCACGGAGGCCCGCAAGCGCGCGACGCGCGCGGCGGTGGCCCTGATCGTCGGGGTGGTGGCGGGCTTCCTGCTCGCCGACCCGATCCTCGACGTGCTGCGCACGCCGATCACGACGCTCGCGGAGTCGCGCGACGCGAGCCTCAACTACGACAGCGTCACCGGGGCGTTCGACCTGCGGATGAAGATCGCGCTCTTCGCGGGCGTCGTCGTCTCGAGCCCCGTATGGCTGTACCAGCTGTTCGCGTTCCTCGTCCCCGGCCTCACGCGACGCGAGAGGCGCTACACCTTCGGCTTCCTCGCAGCGGCTCTGCCGCTCTTCGCGGCCGGCTGCGCGGTCGGCTTCACGATGTTCCCGCACATGGTCGAGCTGCTCGCCGGCTTCGCGTCCGAAGAGGACAGCACCCTGCTGCAGGCCTCGTACTACGTCGACTTCGTGCTGAAGATCGTGCTCGCCACCGGCATCGCCTTCGTCCTCCCCGTCTTCCTCGTGGCCCTGAACTTCCTCGGCGTGCTGCCGGCGCGCACGATCGCCCGGACCTGGCGCTTCAGCGTCGTCGGCATCGTGCTGTTCAGCGCCATGGCGACGCCGGCCGCCGACGTGCTGTCGATGGTCCTCATCGCCGTCCCGATGACGGCCCTGTTCCTCACCGCCCTGCTCATCGCCCACCTCCACGATCGCGCCGCCGCCCGCGCCCTCGCCCGAACCTGAGGAGAGCCATGCTCGGTCTCACCGTCGAAAAGCTGTTCGTCGTCGCGATCCTCGCGGCGGTGATCATCGGCCCGGCTCGCCTGCCCGCCTACGCGCAGCGCCTCGGCGAGTTCGCCCGTGCCGTCCGGTCGTTCACCGAGACGGCGCGGGCACGCGCCGAGTCGGAGGCCGGTCTCCCGCTCAGCGCCGAGGAATGGCGCGAGCTCGACCCCCGCCGGTACGACCCGCGCCGCATCATCCAGGAGGCGCTCGCGCAGGAACGCGGCGGAGCGGTACCGCCGGCGTCCGCTGCCGACGCGACCGATCCAGGCCGGCCGGAGGCCGGCTCGCCGTCCGATCCCGCTCCGCCGTCGGCCGATCCCGCTCCGCCTGCCGCCGAGCCGGCGCCCCGCTACATCATCGGCGGCACGTCGGCCCACCCGCGGCGCATCCTCGTTCCCGCGGCGCCGGCCACGCCCTCCCCGACTCCTGGGCCCGACGCGCAGGCCCAGGACGCCGCGCTCAGCAGCTGACCCCGGCGACGTCGGTCAGGCCCCGCCCGCGACCGCGTCGTAGGCGAGCTGTGCCAGGCGGTCGCCGCCGTGCAGCTCGTCGGCCGTGATCGTCACCACCGCGTCGCCCGCGAACACGAGCAGCTGCCCGTACGCGCCGTGCAGCCGCCAGCCGTCGCCGGGGCCGCCCCATCCCGCCAGCGCGTACCGGTCGTATCCCGGGCTCGCGCCCGCCACGACCCAGTCGGAGTGCATGCCGTCGATCCAGGAGGCCGAGACCAGGCGTCGCCCCTCCCACTCGCCCCGGTCGCGGACGAGACGCCCGATCCGAGCGAGCTCCTCGGTGCGCAGCGCGAGCCCGCCGCCCGCGACGATCCAGCCCCGGGGACACCGCTCCCACGTCGGGTCGTCGATGCCGAGAGGATCGAACAGGCGCGGCACCAGCCAGTCGCGCACGTCGCCGACGACGGCGTCCAGCGCACGCATCGCGGTGTAGGTGCTCGCGTTGGAGTACTGGAACACGTGCCCGCGCGAGGGACGCCGCAGGAACTCGCGGGCGAGGTCGGGCCAGTCGTCGAACATCGTCGGCGACCACGGCAGGTCGATGCCGCTCGTCATGGTGAGAAGACGCCGCACCGTCACGTCGCCGGCCCCCGCACCCCGCACGAGGTCCGGCAGGTACCGGGCGACCGGTGCATCGACGTCGAACAGACCCTCGTCCGCGGCGATGCCCGCCGCGAGGACGCATACCCCCTTCGACACCGAGTGGATGTCCTCCCGCACATCGGCCACCCAGCGATGCTGCGCCGTCTCGTCACCGATGCGGACGTGGGCGCCGTGCGCGCCGAGCCGCTCCTCCTCGATGCCCGCGACCAGCAGGTCGAGGGCATGCTGCGCCTCTGTCACCCCCGCAGTCTCCCACGGGTGTCAGGGCGTCAGGCCGCCGGCGCCGTCAGCCACGAGACCACGACGTCGCCGATCATCGCGCGCAGATGCCCGCTCAGCGCCGGCGAGTGCAGGTCGCGGTCGAAGAGGTAGCCGAACGTGTACTGGTTCGCCACCTGGAAGACGCAATACGAGCTGATCAGCATGTGCACGTCCAGCGCGTCGACGTCGGAACGGAAGACGCCGTCCGCACGCCCCTGGGCGAGGATCTCGTCGAGCAGTCCGACGGCCGGCTGGCCGAGCTCGCGGATCGCCTCGATCTGCCGGATGAAGACGCCGCGGTGCACGTTCTCGATCATCACCAGCCGGATGAAGTCGCTGTGGCGCACGTGATGGTCGTAGGTGAGCTCGGCGAGCCGCCGGATCGCCTCCGCCGGGTCGAGGTCTCCGACGTGGATGACCTTCTCGGCCTCGCGGATGCCGCGATAGGCCTGCTCGAGGACGGCGAGATAGAGCTGTTCCTTGCCGCCGAAGTAGTAGTAGATCATCCGCTTGGTGGTGCGGGTGCGGTCGGCGATCTCGTCCACGCGCGCGCCGGAGTAGCCGTGCTCGGCGAACACCTCGGTCGCGACCGCGAGCAGCTCCGCTCGCGTCCGCTCCGGGTCCCGCTGGCGCGACGTGTCCCGTCGCGCCGCTGCCGCGTCCGTCACATCTCCACCCTCTGCCGGCTCATCCGACTGTCGGCTCATCCGATCCTCTCACCCGCGAGCACCCGTCTCGGGTTGTCGATCATGAGCGTGTCGATCGTCGCATCGTCGACCCCTCGGGCGCGCAGCCCCGGCAGGACGCGCGTGTGCAGGTGGGTCATCTCCCACTCGGGGGCCGAAGCGGCCCTCCAGGACGGCGGCGTGATCCGGCTGAAGAACGCGGCGTCGTGCGACAGCAGGATGCTGTCGGCATAGCCCCGATCGAGCATCGACAGGAGGGTGGCGATCCGCTGCTCGTCCGAGCCGACATGCGCCATGCCGAAGCGATCGAAGCCGAGGTAGGAGCCCTCGTCCGCGAGCGCCGACAGGTGGTCGAGGTCGGACGAGTCGCCGGCGTGGCCGATCACGATCCGGTCTGCGGGCACGCCGAGCTCGGACAGCAGGCGCTGCTGATCCGCGCCGCCGCGCACCGACGCGTCGGAGTGGGTCGTGATCGGCACGCCGGTCTCGGCGTGCGCGACCGCGGCGGCCTCGAACACGCGACGCGCGTCCGGCGTGATGCCGCGCGCGTCCGAGAACACCTTGAGCATCCCGGCGCGCACGCCGGTGCCGGCGATCCCCTCCTGGATGTCGCGCAGGAAGAACTCGACCAGCGGGTCGTCGCCTCCGACGAGTCCGCCCGGGCGGTGGGTGACGAAGAACTGCGGCAGGGCGTCGGCGGTGTAGTAGCCGGTCGAGGCCACCAGGCGCACGGGGCTGCGCTCGGCGACGCGGCGCACCCGCCCGACGTCCCGGCCGAGGCCGGGCACCGTCAGGTCGACCACGGTGCGCACGCCGAGGCCGTGCAGCCGCTCGAGCCCTGCCACGGCCCGCTCGACCGCCTCCTCCTCGTCCCACTCCGGGTGAGGGAAGTTGAGGTCGAGCTCGGGGTGCCCGACGAACACGTGCTCGTGGATCAGCGTCGTGCCGAGCTCACCGCCCGGCACGTCGCCGGTGAACGTCGGCACGGCGCGCGCCGCGCCGACGGGAGGGCGCGCCACCCCGGTCAGCCGGCCGTCGCGCGGATCGCCTCGAACACCGCGAGCGAGTCGTCGGTGTACGCGCCTTCCAGGTACGCCAGCGCGGCCTCACGGAACGCGTCGATGTCGACGTCGTCGACGACCTCCCAGTCCCCGCCGGCGCGCCACTCCTCGATCGTCGCCTCCTCGTCCTCGGTCACGCACTCGGTGACCTGGGCGACAGCGGACTCCACGGCCGCCGTCAGCGCGGCCTGCTGCTCGTCCGAGAGGTCGTTCCACACAGGGCCGGCGATCACGAGGTTCGTGTTCAGCTGGTGGGCGGTCAGGCTGAGGTAGTCCTGCACCTCGGCGAGGTTCTGCGCCTCGATGTTCGTGATCGGGTTCTCCTGCCCGTCCACGGTGCCCTGCTGCAGCGCCAGGTAGAGCTCCTCGTACGCCACCTCGGTCGCGGAGGCACCGAGAGCCTGGGCGTTCAGCAGGAACTGCGGCGAGCCGGGGAAGCGGATCCGCAGGCCCTGCAGGTCGTCGGGCTCCCTGATCGGCTCGTTGGCGGTGAAGTGGCGCGCGCCGGCCGACCACGCGCCGAGCGTCTGCACCCCGGCCGACTCGGCGAACCCGTCGATCACGGTGCGCGACTCGTCGCTCGCCATGAAGGCGGCGAGGTGGTCGGCGTCGTCGAACACGTAGGCCGCGTCGAGCACGCTGATGGGCTCGTACACCGCTCCGAGCGCCGAGGCGCCCTGGATGTCGAGATCGATGTCGCCGGAGGCGACGGCGGAGATCCTGTCCGCGTCCCCGCCGAGCTGGCTCGACGGGAAGATCTCGACGGAGAGGCCGACGTCCGCCGCCTCGACCTCGTCGGCGATCACCTGCGCGCCGCAGCGGTGCTGCGGCTGGCTCTCGTTGTAGCTGTGGGCGAGCGTGAGCTCGATCTCGCCGCCGGAGCCCGTGCCGCCCGAGCCGCCGTCGCCGTTCGCGCAGCCGGTCAGCATCATCGCCGGCACCGCTGCCGCCGCGACCCATGCGACGGGTCCGCCTCGTCGTGCCTTCATCGCTTCTTCCTCTCATCAGTGGTATCCGCCGCGGCATCGTCGCCGTGGCGGTCCCCCGGACTCGCCGGGGAGGGTGTCGCCGCGGCCTCCGCGGCGACCAGTTCCTCAAGGTCGGCCAGCATCGCCCGCCGATCGGCGGGCTCGCCGGTGAAGATCTCGAATGCGTCAGCCGCCTGCCCCATCGCCATCCGCAGCCCGGACATGACGCGGCAGCCCCGCTCGCGCGCTGCGACGAGCAGCGCGGTCTCGGCGGGCCGGTAGACGATGTCGGCCACCCACATCCGGTCGGTGAGCAGCGCGGGGTCGAAGGCCGTGCCGGGGTGGTCGGCCATGCCGTACGGCGTCGCGTTGACGACGCCGGCCGCCTCGGCCAACGCGTCGGGCAACGCGGCCGGCTCGATGGCGCGCACGCTGTCCCACACGTCCGTCGCGATCTCGTTCGCGAGCTGCTCGGCCCGCCCGGGGTCGGCGTCGACGATGACGAGCTCCGCGATCGGCCGCCCCGCGAGGGCCGTCGCGACCGCCGCTCCCGCGCCGCCGGCTCCGACGAGCACGACACGGCCGTGCGCCCCGGTGCCGAAGGTCTCGTCGAACGCGGCGCCGAATCCGGTGACGTCGGTGTTGTGCCCGATCGTGCGGCGCCCCTCGAACACGATCGTGTTGACCGCTCCGACGAGCGCAGCGCTCGGCGCGAGCTCGTCGAGCAGGGGCACGACCAGCTGCTTGACCGGATGCGTGATGTTCAGCCCGTCGAACCCGAGCCGACGCGTCGACGCGAGCAGCTCGCCGAGCCGATCCGCCGTCGCCTCGCGCTGCCCGATCTCGATGGTGCGGTAGACGTAGGGCATGCCGTGGCGAGCGCCCTCGCGCTCGTGCATCGCCGGCGACAGCGACGGCGCGATCCCCCGCCCGATCAGGCCGATCAGGGTCGCACGACCCCGCGACCCGCTCGCGATGTCCGGCATCACAGCCCCAGCGCTCGCGGGATCGCGAGGACCGCGTCCGGGAACGCGATCGTGAGGATCACGATGACGACCGACGGGATGAGGAACGGCAGGCACCCGCGGAACACCTCGCCGATGCGGGTCTTCGAGACGGCGGCGATCACGAACAGCACCGTGCCGACGGGTGGTGTCAGCAGCCCGATCATCAGGGAGATGATCAGCGTCACGCCCAGCGCGATGGGGTCGACGCCGAACTGCAGCGCGATCGGCATGAGGATGGGCACGACCAGCACGAGGATGGCGGTGGCGTCGATCACCGTGCCGAGCACGAGGCAGAGCAGCACGCACACGATCAGGAACACGGTGGGGCTGTCGGTGAACGAGAACAGCGCCTCGGTGAGCATCTGCGGCAGCCGCTCGCGGGCGAGGATGTACCCCAGCAGGGAGGCGCTGGCGACGATGAGCATGATGCTGGCCGTGGTGAGCGCCGTCTCCTTCACGGCCGCCAGCAGTCCCGCCCAGGACAGCGACCGCTGGCCGAGCCCGAGCAGCAGCATGTAGACCACGCCCACGGCGGCCGCCTCCGTCGGCGTGAAGATCCCGCCGAGGATGCCGCCGAGGATGACCACCGGGGCGAACAGCGGGAACACGACCTGCTTCAAGGAATCGAGCAGCTCGCGGCGGTCGAGTCTGCCCCGGGTGAGGTTCGGCTGCCTGCGCACCAGGAAGAAGACGACGATGCACAGCCCGAGCGCCATGAGGAGAGCCGGCACCACCGACGCCGCGAACAGCGCGCCGGTGGACACCGCGGCGAGGCCGGCGTAGATCACGGCGGGGATGCTCGGGGGCATCACCGGAGCGATGAGAGAGGACGACGCCACCACGCCGGTGGCGAAGCGGCGGCTGTAGCCGTTGCGGAGCATGGCGGTGATCGACACCTTGCCGGTCGCGGCCGCGTCGGCGACGGCGGAGCCGCTCATCCAGGAGAACCCGACGCTCACGCCGACCGCGACGTACCCGAGGTTGCCGCGGACGCCGGCGAGCGCGGCCATCGCGAACCGGAAGAGCCGATCGGCGATCCCGGCGTGGTTCGCGAGCGCGCCGACGAAGATGAACAGCGGCACGGCGAGCAGGGGGAAGCTGTCCGCCGCGTTGGCGACCTCGCGCAGCGCGCTGCCGGGCGACCGCCCGTTCACGGCCATGTACGCGAGGGAAGGACCGAGGAACGCGAAGGCCACCGGGACACGCAGGACGAGCAGGACGGCGATCGCCAGGCCGAGGAGCGCGAGCATCATGCTGCCGTCACCCCCGCAGCGTCCGCGTCGTTGTCGTAGTCCGGCATCAGCGGGCCGTTCCGGGCGATCAGCACGGCCGCGACGGTCGAGCGGACCGTCGTGCTGACGACCCCCACGAGCACCGGCACGTAGACGAGCGACATCGGCATCCGCAGCACGGGGGACTTGACGATCTGCTGGCTCTGCAGCAGCGCGACGGCCTCGTACACCAGCCCGGCGCCGGTCGCCGCGACGACGACGAGGGCGAACACCTGCACCCACCGCACGACCTGCCGTCGAGGGATGGAGTCGACGATCTCGAGGGCGATGTGGCCGCGCGTGGTGACGAGCACGCCCATCGTCGCGAAGGTGAGCCAGATGAGGGCGAACCGGGCGATCTCCCCCGTCCACGCCGCGCTCTCGACGGGCAGGTATCGCTGAACCGCCTGGAGGAAGACCGCCCCGAGGATCACCACGAGGGCGACCACGCCGATCCCGATCTCTATGCCCGTGATGACGGTGACGAATCTCCGCCATCCGCCGCGCCCTGCGCGTGCTGCGTCGCTGTCGCTCACCAGACTCCCTCGTCCGCTCATCGGCCACGTCGTCGTCGCCGCGGTATGTAACGTACTGGTTATTACATTAAGCGCGCAAGCCCTGCTCCACAGCGCCGTCCGGCCGCGTCATCCGCGGCGGTCGAGCTCCCTCTGCGCCGACAGGCGGACCGGCGCGTTGGCGGCGCCGTACCCCTCGTACCCCGCGCGACGCTCGACGACCTCGAGGAAGACGCCCCCGAACGTGTGCGTGTAGAAGTGCACGAACTCGCCCGCCTCGTCGCGATCGTAGAGAAGGTCGAGCCCGCGGAGCGTCTCGAGCCACCCGGGGTCGGGATCGAACCGCGCGGCGAGGTCGTCGTAGTAGTTGCCCGGCACAGGCAGGAAGCGCAGGCCTCGTGCGCGCGCCGCGCGCGCCACGGCCACCACGTCGTCGACGCGGAACGCCACGTGCCGCGTCGGCAGCGGGGCGGTCGGCGGCGCCAGGTTCATCGGCACCCGGACGACCCCGTCGAGAGAGCGCATCACCTGGCTGCGCACCAGCCCGTGGGGCCCGGGCACCTCGGCCGTCGAGTCCGTGTGCAGCGCGGCGACGCTCGACATGAAGAGCACGGCCTCGTCGAAGTCCTGCCACGCGTACGCGACGTTGATGTGGTCCACCGACGCGACGAGCGGTGCCGCGGGCCCGCCGCCCTCGAACTCCCCCGCCCACGACGCGGCGGCGGCGACGTCGTCCCAGTACACCTGCGTGCCATCCGGCGCCGCGACCGCCGGCAGCTCCCGCTCGCCGGCGTACGTGCGCCGGAAGACCTTGGGCGCGCCCAGCGCCGCCGCGCGGTCGGCGGCGGCGCGCGCGTCGTCCACGCCGAGGCCGAACGCGGTGAGCACGGGGGTCGCATCGCGCACCTCCTCGTTCAGGATCACGCGCGCGTCTCCGGCGGCCCAGAGCCGGACCGCCTTGCTGCGGTGGCGGCCGCGGAACGAGAACCCCAGCTGGTCGAGGAGCTCGTCGAGCTCTCGCAGGTCCGCCCCGCCCACCTCGACGAAGTCGATGCGACGCGCCTCCTGGGCGTCGCCGAGGCGCCCGTCGTCCCAGCCCCGGGCGTGCGCGGTGCGATCGGCCAGCCAGGTCAGCGACCGACGCGCGTGCGCCGCCGTCCGGGTCACGTCCGTCTGCCGGAACGTGTCGTTGAAGACCTCGAGGGAGAGGGGGCCCGCGTACCCGGCCCGCAGCACGTGGGACAGGAACCCGGTGAGGTCGAACGCCCCCTCCCCCGGGAAGAGGCGGTGGTGGCGGCTCCACGAGAGGAGGTCCATGTCGAGCTCCGGCGCGTCGGCGAGCTGGAGGAAGAAGATCCGGTCGCCGGGTATCTCCTCGATGCCGGACGGGTCGTGCCCCCGCGACAGGATGTGGAAGCTGTCGAGGCATACGCCGAGATTGGGCCGATCGGCCTGCTCGACGATCCGCCAGGCGCGGCGGTAGTCGTCGACGTAGCGACCCCAGGCCAACGCCTCGTACGCGATCCGGATGCCGTGCGCTGCCGCCGCGTCCGCGAGCGCCCCGAGCTGCGCCGCGGCGACCGCGTCGTCGTCGACGGTGGCCGTCGCGACGTTGCTGCACACCAGCAGGAGGTCGGCGCCGACCCGTTCCATGACCTCGAACTTGGCCTCGGCGCGCCGGAGGCTCTGCGCGAACGTCGCGTCGTCGACGCCCTCGACGTCGCGGAAGGGCTGGAACATCTCCACCGTCAGGCCGAGCCTGCGGCAGAGCTCCCGGATCTCCTCGGGCGACTCGTAGGCGCCGACCAGGTCGGCGTCCATGATCTCGACTCCGTCGAACCCGGCCGCGGCACAGGCGTGGAGCTTCTCGACGAGGCCGCCCGACAGGCAGACGGTGGCGATGGAAGTACGCATGCGCCGAATGTACCAAGAGGTACATTCGGCGCGACAGGCCCGTGGGGCACCGGCGGCGCCCGCCGCGATGTTGCGGCATGTGTCGCCACGCTTGCCGCGACCCGGCGCCGGGCGCGACGCTCGGTGACAGGAACGAAGGAGAGCAGCACATGAGCATCGCACGCGCACAGGCCACTCAGGACGCGCCGCCCCGCCCCCTCTCGTCCGCCGCCTCCAGCCAGGCGGCGTTCGACGCCGGGCTGCCCGCCGACGACTTCAAGGCGTTCTTCCGCCACCACCCCGGCGGCGTCTCGCTCATCACGGCCGTCGGCGACGCCGGGCCCGTCGCGCTGACCGCGACCTCGCTGGCGTCGATCAGCGCCGAGCCGCCCCTCGTCGTCTTCTCGGTGTCCGACCTGTCGTCCAGCGCGCCCGTGCTGCGCGAGGCCGACACGGTCGTGGTGCACCTGCTGGGGTCGGAGGACCTGGAGCTGGCGAAGCTCGGCGCGACGAGCGGCATCGACCGCTTCGCCGACACGTCGATCTGGGCACCGCTGGAGACGGGCGAGCCGACATTCCACGGCACGCGATGGCTGCGCTGCCGCGTGGTGAACCGCTTCCCGACCGGCACCTCGACGCTCATCGTCGGGCAGGCGCTCGAGTCGAGCGACGCCGCGGACACCGACCGCCAGGGCCTGGTCTACGTCGACCGCACGTGGCACCGCCTCGGCGAGCACTCGCGCGCGCACGCCTGACCGAACCGGCCGGAGCCCCGCCCTCGGCGGGGCTCCGGCGTTCTCGGCGCCGACGGCTCGGGCCGGACGACTCAGGCGGTGAGGGCCGGTGCGATCCGGGGCCACTCCCCCTCGAGCCACTCGCCGACGAGGCGAAAGCGGTCGTCGACCTCCGCGGCGGGGAAGGCGATGCCGCGGGTCGGCACGCTCGCGCCGAGCTCCACGAGCAGCGGGCGCAGCGTGTGCTCGACGGCCAGAGCGTGCGCCGGCGAGCCGATCGTCAGGATCGGCACGGCGGCGACGCGCTGCAGGCCGCCGCTGCCGTAGCGATCGAGGAACGCCTTCAGCAGACCCGTGTAGGCGCCCTTGTAGGTCGGGCTGGCGACGACCAGCACGTCGGCGTCGGCCACCTCGTCCCGGATCGCGTCGACCGCGGGCTCGGGGAAGACGAACAGACGCCCGGCGACGTCCGCGAGGTCGACCGTGGGCAGCACCGTCGCACCGGAGCGGGCGGCGAGCTGCGCGGCGACCTCCTCGGCGACGAGACGCGTGCGGGACGAGGGCTGCGGGTTGCCGACGACGACGGCGATGGAGGTCATGCCCCGATCCGACCGCACGTCGCCCGGGCCGGGCAAGGGATCGGCAACACTCGGTAACCGGCCCGCGGGGCGGCGCCGACGCGGGCTCCCGCCCGAGAGCAGGGGACGCCCCTCCTTCCGATTGGTCAGCCAACACTGTATGGTCACTGTGTGCTGACCATTTCCTCACGTGTCGACGTCATGAACCGCCTGGGCCGGGCGATGGCGGACGCCACCCGCTCGCGCATCCTGCTCGCCCTGCTGCAGGGTCCCGGCTATCCGGCGAAGCTGGCGCGCGAGCTCGACCTGACGCGCACGAACGTCTCCAACCACCTCTCGTGCCTGCGCGGCTGCGGCATCGTCGTGGCAGAGCCGGAGGGCCGCCAGACCCGCTACGAGATCGCAGACCCGCACCTGGCCGCGGCCCTCACCGCCCTGGTCGACGTGACGCTCGCGGTCGACGAGAACGCGCCGTGCCTCGATCCGGGATGCGCGGTCGCCGGCTGCTGCGACGCGACGGACGTGACATCCATCGGCGACGGCACGGCCCGATGAGCGCCATCACCGACGCCCGGCGCGCCGCGCTCCACCGCCGGGTGAGGCTCATCGTGTTCGCCACGATCGCCTGGAACGTCGTCGAGGCGATCGTCGCGCTCTCCGCCGGCACGATCGCCTCGTCGGCGGCGCTGATCGGATTCGGCCTGGACTCGGTGGTGGAGGTCGCGTCGGCCGCGGCCGTCGCCTGGCAGTTCACGCGCCGAGACCCCGAGCGCTGGGAGAGGCCGACGGTGCGCGCGATCGGCGTCGCCTTCTTCGCCCTCGCGGCATACGTCACGGTCGACGCCGTCCTCGCGCTCACCGGTCTGCGCGACGCCGACCACAGCCCCCTCGGCATCGGCATCGCGCTGACGAGCCTGATCGTGATGCCCGCCCTGGCCTGGGTGGAGCATCGCACGGGTCGCGAGCTCGGCTCGCGCAGCGTGCAGGCCGACGCCAAGCAGCTGCTGCTGTGCGTGTATCTCTCGGCGACCGTGCTCGTCGGCCTGCTCTTCAACAGCCTGCTGGGCTGGCAGTGGGCCGACTCGGCGGCCGCCCTCGTCGTCGCGGCGCTGGCCGTCCGCGAGGGCGTCGAGGCCTGGCGGGGCGACGTGGAGTCGCCTTTCGAGGTGCTGGAAGACCTCGAGGAGGAGCAGCCGGCGCCGCCCGCCTAGCCGCGCCAGTCTAGTTGCGCACAATTGAATTGTGCGCAATGCTTATGGCATGCCGAACACCGGAGCGTCCGCCGCCCTCGATCCGATGCTGTGCTTCGCGGTGTACTCGCTCGATCGCCGGATCGGTCGCATCTACCGAGACCTGCTCGCGCCCGTCAACCTCAGCTACACGCAGTACATCGTGCTGCGAGCGCTCTGGGGCAACGACGGCATGCCGCTGACGGTGAGCGAGCTCGGCGAGGTCCTCGACCTCGACTCCGGAACGCTCTCCCCCCTGCTCGCGCGCCTCGAGTCGCGCGGGCTCATCCGACGTGCGCGCGGAGGCGGGGGCGACGAGCGGATCGTGCGTGTCGCCCTCACCGACGACGGCGCCGAGCTGGAGGCGAAGGTCGGCGATGTGCAGCAGCTGCTCTGCGAGCGCATCCCGGCAGACCCCGCGGACGTCGCCGACCTGCTCGGCCGCCTGCGCGCGGTGAGCGACGCGATCGCGACCGCACGCGGCTGACCTCCCCGCCCACCTCTGGGCGGAGGCAAGACCCACGAGAAAGGAATCGACATGCTCGAATCGATCGGATACACCGCTGAGGCCCTCTCCACCGGGGGCGGCAGGGACGGCCACGTCCGTACGTCCGAGGGAGCGCTCGACCTCGACATGCGCCCGCCCAAGCAGATGGGCGGCTCGGGCGAGGGCGCCAACCCCGAGCAGCTGTTCGCCGCCGGATACGCGGCCTGCTTCCACTCCGCGCTGCACGGCGTCGCGCGTCAGCAGAAGGTCTCGCTCACCGACTCGAGCGTCGGCGCGCGGGTGCACATCGGTCCCAACGGTCAGGGCGGCTTCGAGCTCGCCGTCGAGCTGGAGGTCGTCATCCCGTCGCTCCCGCACGACCAGGCACAGGCTCTGGCCGACGCGGCGCACCAGGTGTGCCCCTACTCGAACGCGACCCGCGGAAACGTCGACGTGAAGGTCACCGTCACGGACGACTGACCCACCCGCACGGCGAATCGGTGCCGTTCGGCCCTTCTGACGTCTCGTCGGGGCCGAACGGCACCGATTCTCGTGTCGGCGGACGGGCGGGGTGGGGTTACGGCTTCAGGACGACCTTGACGCAGCCGTCGGCCTTGCGCTGGAACGTCGAGTAGAGGTCCGGGCCCTCGTCCAGACCGCCCCGGTGGGTCACCAGGTTCTGCGTGCCGAGCGGGTCGTTCGGGTCCTCGACCAGCGGCATCAGGTCGTCGATCCACCGCTTCACATTGCACTGCCCCATCCGCAGCGAGATCTGCTTGTCGAAGAGCGTCTTCATCGGCAGGATGTCCGCGTCGCCGGCGTAGACGCCCGACAGCGACACCGTGCCGCCCCGGCGCACGAGGTCGATCGCCGAGTACACGGCCGCGAGGCGGTCGAGCCCCGCCGTCTCCATCATCGGCCGCGCCACCGCTCCCGGCAGCAGCCCGACCGCCGTCTGCGCCGCCTGCGCGATGGGGTTGCCGTGCGCCTCCATGCCGACGGCGTCCACCACCCCGTCGGCACCGCGACCCGACGTCTCGTCGCGCACACGGTCGACGACCTCCGGCACGTCCCACGCCTCGATGCCGTGCTCCGCGGCGAGCGCGCGCCGCTCGGCGACCGGGTCGATGCCGATCACGCGGTGCCCGAGGTGGCGTCCGACGCGGGCGGCGAACTGCCCCACCGGGCCGAGCCCCAGCACGACCAGCGTGCCGTCGTCGGGGAGGTCCGCGTACTTCACCCCCTGCCAGGCGGTGGGAAGGATGTCGCTGAGGAACAGGTAGCGCTCGTCGTCGAGCTCTTCGCCGACGGGGATCGTGTTGTACTCGGCGAACGGCACCCGAAGAAGCTCGGCCTGCCCGCCCGGCACCTGCCCGTACAGCTTCGTGTAGCCGAACAGGGCGGCCCCCGAGCCGTGCTCGCGGACCTGGGTGGTCTCGCACTGCGACTGCAGCCCGCGGCGGCACATGAAGCACTCGCCGCACGCGATGTTGAAGGGGACGACGACCCGCTGCCCGACGCGCAACCGCTCGACGGCGGACCCCACCTCGACCACCACCCCCATCGCCTCGTGCCCGAGGACGTCCCCGCGGTCGAGGAACGGTCCGAGCAGCTCGTAGAGGTGCAGGTCCGATCCGCAGATCGCGGTCGAGGTGATGCGGACGATCGCGTCCGTGGGCTGGTCGATCCGCGGGTCCGGCACCTCCGATGCCGCGATCCTGCGCTTGCCCTGCCATGTGAGCGCCTTCATCCGGGCCTCCCTCTCGTGTCTCGTCCATCGAGCCTGCGGGAGCGCCGCCGCCCAGCCGAGGGGGTTGACAGCTGTGCCCGCTCCGTCGGGCCGCAGGACGCCGCGGGATCGGGCCGGCAGCGCCCTGCCGCGCCCCTCGACCCCTCGCCCGACCGCTACGGTGGAGGGATGACGCTCGGCGAGCGCGACGACGAGGTGGACCTGCTGATCGATGCGTGGTCGCGCCGCCTCCCGGACGTGGATCTGACCCCGCTGGACGTGATGTCCCGGCTGCGGCGCGCCGCCGGCCGGCTCGCACGGCTCCGGTCGGCCGCGTTCCGCAGCGCCGGCCTGGAGGCCTGGGAGTTCGACGTGCTCGCCGCGCTGCGACGCGAGGAGCCACCGCACGAGCTCAGCCCCGCCCAGCTGGTCAGCGCGACGATGATCGGCAGCGCCGCCATGACGAACCGCATCGATAAGCTCGTTGCACGCGAGCTCGTCGACCGCCGACCGCATCCGCGCGACGGCCGTGCGGTGCTGGTGCGGCTGCGCGCCGAGGGGATCGAGCGGGCGGACGCCGCGATGACGACGCTCGCGTGGCGGGAGGCCGAGGAGCTCGGCGCGCTCAGCAGGGCGGACCAGGCCACCCTGGCGCGCCTGCTGCGCCCGCTCGCGCGGCATCCCGGCTGACGGGGCGCCACGCCCGCGGCCCGTGCCGCGGTCTCAGGCCACCGGCTCGGCGACCGGATCGCGGTCGGGCCGTCCGCGAGAGGTCCAGACCGCTCCGGCGCTGGCGACCATCACGAGGGCGAGGCCCACCACCTCGAGCCAGGACAGCGCCTGGCCCAGCAGCACGAGGCCGGCGAGGGCGGCGGTCGCCGGCGCCAGGCTCATCAGCACGCCGAACGTCGCCTCGGTCAGCCGGCGCAGGGCCACCAGCTCGAGGGCGTAGGGGATCGTCGACGACAGGATCGCGACGGCGGCGCCCAGCGCCAGGAAGTCGGGGCGCAGCAGCACCGGTCCCGCCGCGACCACCCCGAACGGAAGGGAGAGGAGCGCGCCGATCGCCATGGCCAGCGCGAGGCCCTCCAGCTTCGGGAAGTCTCGCCCGACACGCGCCTGCCCGCGGATGTAGAACGCCCAGCTGACGGCGGCCCCGAGCGCGCACGCGACGCCGACCGGGTCGAGCCGTTCCCACCCGCCGCCGCCGAGCGCGACCACGCCCAGCAGGGCCGTCCCCGCCCACACCCAGGACGCGCGGGTGCGGGCGATCAGGATCGACAGGGTCAGCGGCCCCAGCACCTCGATGGTCACGGTCACCCCGAGCGCGAGGCGCTCGAGCGCGAGGTAGAAGAACCCGTTCATCACCGCCAGCGCGATCCCCAGCCGGGCGACCGACCACCACGCGCCGCGAGTGCGCCCGCGCAGTCGCGGCCGGGCGATGGCCATCAGGATGACCGCCGAGAAGACCAGCCGCAGCATCACCATGCCGAGCGGTCCCGTATGCGGGAACAGCATCACGGCGATCGCCGCGCCCACCTCCTGGCAAGCCAGCCCGAGCGCGACGAGCCCGACCGCGACGCCCGGCGCGGACAGCGGGGCCGTGCGCCCCGTCACCCGCGGGCGCTCATTCGCCGTCGCCCTCCGGCAGGGGGCACACGGCGCCGTCGGCGATGCGCTGGTGGTAGTCCTCCGCGGTCCACGGCAGCCCGAACTCGGGAGCCGTCTCGCCCTCGCGGGCCGGCACCTTCGACACGATCGCCGCGAGCTCCTTCGCCAGGTAGCCGACGACGGCGTCGGACGCCGCCGAGTTGTTCAGCACGACGGCGACCGTCAGGCCGTTGTCGGTGTCGGAGTAGGCGCTCGTGAGGTAGCCGGGGATCGATCCCTGCTGACCGACCATCGAGCCGGCGATGTACGTGCCGCCCGCGTACTGGTACCAGGAGTCGCTGGTGGTGCTGATCGGCTTCGGCGAGCTCCAGCGCTCGGAGGGCTTGTCGCCGTCCTTCACGCGGGCCGCGAGCGCCTCGGTGTACACCCCGAGCTCCTCGATCGTCGACACGGCGCCCGAGTCGGTGAAGCCGTAGCTCGCCGACAGCTCCGTGTACTCGCGCGGGTCGACGCAGCCCTCGTTGCGGTCCGCGCCGTCGGAGAAGAACCCCGGCAGCGCGGGGTCGCCGGGCTCGGCGGCCTGGCGGCCGGGCAGCGTCGTCGCCCGCAGCCCCAGGGGGCCCGTCACGTACTCGCGGAACAGCGCCGCCGCCGTCTCGGTGGAGGCGTTCTGCAGCGCCGTGCCGAGCATCAGGTAGCCGGTGTCGGAGTCCGTGAAGGCGACGCCCGCCTCGGTGCGGTCCTGGCCCAGCCCCGCTGCGGCGACCTCGCGGGGATGCCACTCGCGCTCGGGCGTGCGCAGGGCCTCCGGGAGGGTGGTGTCTCGGGAGCCGGCGAGCCCCGACGTGTTGTCGCAGAGCTGGCGCAGCGTGACGTCGTCGAGGTCGGGAGAGCTCGCGACGTGCTCGGACACGGGGTCGTCGAGGCCGACCACGCCGTCCTCGGCGAGTCCGTACAGCACGTCGCACGTCATCGGACGCGTCATGTTCGAGATCCGGAACGCCATGTCGGTCGTCACGGCCTCGTCGGAGTCGGGCGACGTCGTGCCAAGGCCCGTCACCCAGGCACCCGCCCATGGCACCCAGACGCCGACGATCGCGCCGGACGACCCGGTCGCCGCCATCGCGTGCTCGACAGCCGCCTGCAGCTCGTCGACCGTCTCGGCGGGCAGGTCTCCCGAGACCTGCTGCGGCGTGCGCGCCTGCGGCGAGGAGCCGCCCGTGCACCCGCTCAAGGCCAAGATGACGGCCGCCGCCCCCGCGACCGCCGTGGCTGTGCGACGCCAACGACTGAACATCCGCATGACTCCCCCGGATCGCCGCCTCCCGACGGCACTTCCCAGCAGTCTACGTTGCGTCGCGGGCGCCGCCCGCGCCCCGCCGGTGCGCGGGATCCCTCAGGAGGCGCCCGCGGGCGCGCCCGCCTGCCGCTGCTCCCAGACGGCCTTCATGAAGCGGCGCACGTCCTGGTCGACCCGGATGTCGCTCGGGCGCAGGGGCCGCGACAGGTACAGCCCCTCGAGCGAGGTGAGCCGGCTGAGCGCGACGTAGGTCTGCCCGGGCGCGAACGCTCCCGCGCCGAGGTCGACGATCGCACGGTCGTAGGTCTTGCCCTGCGACTTGTGGATCGTCACCGCCCACGCCAGGCGCAGCGGGAACTGGGTGAACTCCGCGACGACCTCGCGCGTGAGCTTGCGCCCGATCGGGTCGTACGCGTACCGGTACTTCTCCCACACGGCGGGCTCGACCTCGAACTCCTCGTCGTCGACCTCGACGCGCACGGTCTCTCCCACGATGCGCGTGACGGTGCCGATCGTGCCGTTCACCCACCGCGGCGGCTCTCCGCCCGACCCGATGTCGTTGCGCAGAAACATCACCTGCGCCCCCACCTTCAGCTTCAGGTCCTCGTCGGCGGGGTACACGTCGCCGCGGCCGAAGTCGCCGCTCACCTCTGCCTTCGCCGTCTGCTCGCGTCCCGGCAGCTGCGCCAGGTGCCGGGCGTTGATCGCGTTCACGCGGTCGTTCCGGGTGGCGAGCGTGATGAGCGGATGCTCGGGATCCTCCGGCGGGGTGCGGGCGCCGGTGGCGTTGAGCACGTCGGCGATGTCCTTCGTGACGCGTCCGTAGCGCACGGCGTTCAGCATCGCCTTGAACGCGTCGTCGTCCTGCCGGTGGATGTGGGTCAGTTCGCGGATGTGCAGCTCGGCGCCGTGCCGACCGAGCTCGATCAGCCCGTCGCCCTCGGGCTCGCGACCGGCCCACACGTGCGCGTCGAAGAACCAGAACGAGCGGTAGTGGTCGGCGATGTACCGGGCCTCGTCGCCGCGCGGCGGCACGGGCGCGAGCTGATACGGGTCGCCGAACATCACGACCTGCACACCGCCGAACGCCTCGCCACGGCGCCCCCTGGCCTGGCGGAGCGAGCGGTCGATCGCGTCCATCAGGTCGGCGTTGACCATCGAGATCTCGTCGATCACGAGCGTGTCGATGGCGTTGAGCAGCTTGCGCGTCGCGTCGTTCTGCTCGATGTCGCCGTCGGCGATCAGGCCGATCGGCAGCTTGAAGAGGGAGTGGATGGTCTGGCCCTCGACGTTGAGAGCCGCGACGCCGGTCGGCGCGCAGACCGCGATCTGCTTCCGTGTGTGCCAGGCGAGGTGGTTCAGCAGGGTCGACTTGCCGGTGCCGGCCCGCCCGGTGACGAAGACGTGCTCCCTGGTGTCCTCGATGAGGCGGAACAGGGCCTCCTGCTCATCGGACAGTGCGGGCATGGGATCCATCCTCCCACGCACCGGCCCTCGGCCCGGCAGACGCGACCCGCGGACCCGCGCACAGGATGATCGGGGCGCCCCTTTCGTAGACTGGCGCAATGGATCAGGCCACGGCGAGCGGGGCGCCCACCGCGGCCGACCCCCGCGGCGCGGCCGCGGACGCGACGCCGCCGGCACGCGCCGCAGGCGGGCAGCTCGCGCGAGACCTGGTGCTGATGGGGCTGGTCGGGGCGCTCCTGGCAGCGGCGATCTGGGCCGGCTTCTCCTCTCTGCACCGCCAGTTCTGGGGACCGAGCGCGTTCGTGGAGCGCTACGTGGGCACCCTCGCCTCCGGCAGCGCTGCCGATGCCCTCGCCATCCCGGGCGTCGCCCTCGACACGAGCGACCTCGAGGCGGCCGGCCTGCCCGCCACGGCGTCCGAGGCGCTGCTGCGCAGCGCCGCCCTCACCTTCGACGTCGAAGAGGTCGAGATCGTCGAGGAGCGCGTCGTCGACGACATCGTCGAGGTCACCGCCGCGTACACGCTCGACGGCACGAAGGGCGAGACCACGTTCCGCGTGCATCAGACGGGCATGGACGGGCTCGTGCCGAGGTGGGGCTTCGAGACCAGCCCGCTCGCGGTGATCGAGGTGGCCGTGCGCGGGTCCATGCAGTTCTCCGTGAACGGCTTCGAGATCGACAAGCGCCAGGTGTCGGCCGACGGCGCCGAGGCCGACCCGCTCGACCCGGTGCCGCTGCTGGTGCTCTCGCCCGGCCTGTACGCGGTCTCGGTCGACACCGCCACGGCCGAGGCCGAGCCGACGAGGGTGCTCGCCGACGCCGCGCTGCACAGCGTGGAGCTCGACATCCAGGCCCAGCCGACCGAGGCGTTCACGAAGGTCGTGCAGGAGCAGGTCACCACGTTCCTGGGCGACTGCGCGACGCAGCAGGTGCTGCAGCCGACCGGGTGTCCCTTCGGCATCCAGCCCGAGTCGCTCGGCGGCGACCGGGTGCTGCCCGACACGCTGTCCTGGTCCATCCCGTCGGACCCCCAGGTCGAGATCGTGCCCGACGGCGCTTACTGGGCCATCTCGCCGGCCACCGGCGCAGCGCACGTCGAGGTCGACGTGCAGTCGATCTTCGACGGGTCGATCTACCACCTGAGCGAGGACGTGCCGTTCGTGATCGACGGCACCGTCGAGATCCTGCCCGACGGCACCGCCTCGATCCTCGTCGGCAGCCCCGCGCTGCGCTGACTCCCGCCGAGGGACGCGTCCGCCTGCGGGGTCAGCGGCCGGCGGCGTCGCGCTCGGCGATGCGGGCGAGGCGGGCGTTGTACGCGTGCAGCTCGGCGTCGTCGGTGCGGTCGGCGTGACGGTCGGCCCGTTTCTGCTGCCGCTCGTCGCTGCGACTCCACTGGATCGCCACGGTGATCGCGGTGATGAGCGTCGGGATCTCTCCGATCGACCACGCGATGCCGGCGCCGATGTACTGATCCTCGAGCGGCGTGGGGCCCCATGTGCGGCCCATCGCGCCGAACCACTCCGCCATCATCAGCCCCGACTGCATCATCAGCGAGACGCCGAAGAAGGCGTGGATGGCGGCCGCGGCGATGAGCGTGACCAGGCGCCCCGGGTACGGCATGCGGTACGGCACGGGGTCGATCCCGATCATCGACATCACGAACAGGAAACCGGAGAGGAGGAAGTGCGTGACCATCCACACGTGCCCGAGGTGGTCGTACATCGACCAGCGGAAGAGGTCGGTGTAGTAGAAGACCCAGAGCGACCCCACGAAGATCGCCGCCGCGACGAGCGGATGCGTGACGACGCGGGCGAAGGGGCTGTGCACGGCCCACATGATCCACTCGCGCCCGCCGCGACTGCCGTCGTCGCGCTTCGCGATCGCGCGCAACGCCAGGGTGATCGGCGCTCCGGGCACGAGGAGCAGCGGGATCGCCATGGTCAGCAGCATGTGCCCGAGCATGTGCACGCTGAAGAGGTACTCCTGGTACGCGTTGATCGGACCGGAGGTCACCCACACGAGCAGGAGCATCCCGAGCACCCAGAACACCGTGCGATAGACGGGCCAGCGGTCGCCGCGACGACGCAGGCGCACGACGGCCGCCACGTAGAAGAAGATGCCGAAGCCCGCCACGAACGCCCACAGCAGGTCGACGTTCCACGACGTCAGCCACCGGTCGAGCGTCAGCTCGGGCGGCAGCGGCTCCTCCGTCAGGATCTCGGCCGGGGTGGTCGAGTACGGCGTCTCGGTGAACGGCGGCGACGTGCGCGCGAGCGCGGCGGCGGCGCCGGACGCGATGCCCATGAAGCCGAGCTCGACGGCGATCAGCGTCCAGAACGACCGCGCCGCCCGCGCCGCGGTCGCGACCCTGCCGATCAGGCGCTGGCGGTACCAGGCGCCGAGCAGCCCCATGGACACGAGCGCCGCGACCTTGATCGCGAGAATGCCGCCGTAGGGCGTGCCGAGCTGATCCCACGCGCCGATCGAGGACAGCGTGCGCGCGAACCCCGACAGCGTGACGACCACGAACGAGACGAGGGCGATCGACGAGTAGCGCGCCAGCACGGCGGGCAGCGCGCGATCGGTGAGCACGGGGCGCAGCACGACGAGCAGCACCAGGCCTCCCAGCCAGGCCGCGGCGCCGACGACGTGCAGGCTGAGCGCCGTCACGGTCGCGTCATGGCTGGCGAGGTCGCCCGAGTGGCCCTGCGTCGCCATGGGGATCACCGAGACGATCGCGAGGATCGCGGTGAACAGCGAGGCGGTCCATGACCTGATCGCGAACGCCAGGATGGTCACGACCGCGGCGGCGATCGTCGTGATCAGCCAGGTGCGCCCGAGCTCGACCGACGTGAGGAAGGAGCCGAGCTGGGCGCCGAACTCGGGACCCGCCGAGAGCTGCGGGTTGAAGGCCTCGAGGAACGTGAGGAAGCCCACCGTGCCGGCGGACACCGTGAACACCGCGGCGCCGATCGAGGCGACGTCGAGCGCGGCGTCGAACTCCTTCTCCCCCGCCCTCAGGGCGAACAGCGCGAGCACCAGAGAGCCGACCATCACGGCGGCCGACAGGTTGACGACGAGCTTGGCGACCGGCAGCCCCCAACGCACGAAGGGGCCGGGGTCGCCGGTGGCGAGGGGATCGGCGGCGCCGCCGTAGGCCAGGGCGGCGAACACCGTGAGCGTCGCCGCGACCAGGAGGATGGCGGGCCCTGCGGCCCGCAGCGCGCGCGGATTCACCCGCCCAGCCTATGCGCCGCGACCACCGTGCCGCCTGGGAGCGGGACGCCCTCGGGCCCGTTGTCAACCCCGGTGACCGGGAGGGGGCCGGCCCCTACCTTGTCGGCATGAGCATCGGAACCGGAGTAGTGCTGTTCGTGATCGGCGCCGTGCTGGCGTTCGGCCTGGAGGTCGACATCCCCGGCGTGGACGACGACTTCATCGGCTACCTGCTGATGGGCACGGGCGCCGTCGTCTTCGTCATCGGGCTGGTGCTGCTCACGCGGCGTCGCTCGGCCGTGGAGCGCACGCGCACGGTCGACGAGCGCGGCGTGGCGGGCGAGCAGGTGACCGAGCGCCGCACCGACGTCGACCCGTACTGACCCCGCGTCCGCGGCGCCGGCCGTCGGGAACGACGAAGGGGCTGCCTCCCGCTGGGGAGGCAGCCCCTTCGTGTCAGCTGCGCTGCTTACTTGGCGGCGGCCTTGAGCTTCGAGCCCGCGGTCACCTTGACGCGCTTGCCGGCCGGGATCTTGATCTCGGCGCCGGTCTGCGGGTTGCGGCCCGTGCGAGCGGCCGTCTCGACCTGCTCGAAGGCGATCCAGCCGGGGATCGAGACCTTCGCGCCCTTGGCGACGGACTCGGAAACCGTGGTGAACAGGGCGTCGAGAACGCCGGAGACGGCGGCCTGGCTCTGACCGGTGGCGCTGGCGATGCTCGCGACGAGCTCGGTCTTGGTGATGGACTTGTCGGCCATGTCATCCTCCAGCGGCGTCCGGGGACGCCGCAACGTGATCAATGGACCGGCGACGGATTGTCACCGGGCGGTCGTTCGACCGCGCCTCGAATGTATCAACGAGGCCCGGAAATCCGCGGATTCTCGCGGTTCTTCGGGCGATTCGCCCGGCGTGTCGCCCCCGGATGTGACGAATGTGACGGATGTGACGCGATTTCAGGCGTCATGGAGGGTGCGGAGAGCGGCGACCACGTCGGCGTGCCAGCGGCGCGCGGAGGCCAGGACACCGGTGAAGATGGCCGTGTCATGCGTCACGCCGAGGTACTGCACCGCGGTCGCGTCGACCCCCGCCTCGTGCAGCGCCGCGGCGTACGCGGCCCCGTCGCCGCGCAGCGGGTCGTACTGCGCCGTCAGGATGACGGCGGGCGGCAGCTCCGCGAGCGACTCCGCCCGCACCGGCGACGCATAGGCGTGGCGGGCGTCGGCTCGGCGCCCCAGGTAGGTGCTCGCGACGGAGCGCAGCTCTCGCACCATGATCAGGCTCGGGATCCCCAGCCCCCGCGTCGCGCCGAGATCGATGTGGCGGCCGGTGAGGTCGACGACGGGCACCTCGAGCAGCTGCAGCCGAAGGGGCAGCCGCCCGCGGTCGCGGTTCATCAGCGCCACCGCGGCCGCGATGTTGCCACCAGCCGACATGCCCGCGACCCCCACCCGCGCGGCATCGAGACCGAGCTCGTCGGCGTGGGCGAACAGCCACTCGAGCGCCGCGTGCCCCTGCTCGACGGGTGTCGGGAAGCGGTGCTCGGGCGCGAGCGCATAGTCGACCGCGACCATCGCCACCCCCGCGTCCGCCGCTCGTCGACGGTTGGCGGCGTCGGTCGTCGGGTAGTCGATCCCGCCGATCCGGAACGCGCCGCCGAAGAAGGTCAGGGTCGCGGGGACGGGGGCTTCCGGCCGCCCGCCGACCGTCGGGTAGTAGACGCGCACGCGCACGTCCGGGTGCCCGGGGACCGGGACGACGCGCTCGATCGTGTGGACGTCCGGGCCCGGAGTGCCGACCTTCCCCAGTTCGGCGCGGTCCCACGACAGGGCGATCCGGCGATGCTCGGCCCGCCTGGTGCTCGGTCGCGGACGGTCGGCCTCCGCCTTGCTGCGGACCTCCACCCGCGCGGCGGCGCGGGCACGTCCCTTCTCGGCGGCCGGCGCGGACCTGACGGCCGCCTCCTCGGCGGGGCGCATGAACCACGGCCAGCCGAAGCGACGCTTCAGCCCCTCCAGCGCCTGGGCGATCATGTGCCTGCGCTGGCGCTGCAGGCGGTCGGCGAAGAACGGGTCGAGCGGCATGGTCCCGATCCTAGGGACGCCCGGGGCGCCGCCCGGGCGCGTCGCGCATCCGCCCGGCCCCGTCGGCCCCCGGAGATCTGCAGCGATCAGGAGCCGATCACGAGAAAGGCCCCTGATCCGTGCAGATCTCCGGAACGGTGGACACCGGTGGGATGCCGTGTTGCCGTGGGACGCGCCTCGGCACCTCCACTGCCGGCGGCCCGCTGCCGTCAGCGCGCCTCCGGCGCGGGGCGCCGCGCGAGCAGCAGGATCGCCGCCGCGCCGACCACGAGCAGCGCGGCCGTGGACGAGTACAGGGCGACGTTCGTCCAGCCCGCCTCGAGCAGCGCCCCCGCGGCGATCGGAGCGAGGATGGCGCCCGCACGGCCCACGCCGAGGGCGGCGCCCACGCCGGTCGCCCGCACGTCGGTGCCGTAGCGGGTGGGGGCGACGGTGTAGAGGCCCGCGATGCAGCCGTTGACCAGCAGGCCGACGACCACACCGAGCCCGAACGCCAGCGCCAGCACCGCCGTGGACAGCACGAACACGACGATGGCGGCGGCGCTCAGCAGCAGGAAGACGAGCAGCAGGCGCTCGCGCGGGAGACGCGCTGCCAGGGCGCCGTAGAGAACCGACCCCACGGCCCCGCCGATCGCGAGCGCCATGCCGACCACGACGCCCTGATCGACGGTCATCCCCGCCTCGACCATGAGCCGCGGCGTCCAGGAGTTGACGAAGTAGAACGCGAACATCACCGTGAAGAACGACGCCCACAGCAGCAGCGTGGACGCCAGCACCTCGCGGCTCAGCAGGCCGCCGAGACCGGGGCGGGCGGACGCGGGCTTCTCGCCGGCGACGGCGGCCGCCGGCTCGGCGCGCTCGGGGTCGAACCCGACCAGCCGGGCGATGCGACGCAGCGCGGCACCGGCCCGGCGCCCGCCGCGCAGCCGGAGGAAGTGCACGGACTCGGGCAGCACGAACAGGAGCGCGGCGAGCAGCACCGTGCTCGCGACCGCGCCGGCGAGGAAGACGCCCCGCCAGCCGAGCCCCTCCTGCAGGCCGACAGCGGCGATGCCGCCGAGGGTGGCGCCCACGCCGTAGCCGGCCGTGTAGATGCCGATCGCGAGGCCGCGCCAGCGCCGTGAGGAGAACTCGGCCGTGATCACCGTGATGCTGGTGAGGATGCCGCCCACGCCGAGGCCGGTGAGCACGCGCCAGACGCCGAGCTGCACGACGTCCTGCGCCGTCGCCGCCAGGTACATGCCGGCGGTGGCGAGGGCGACCGAGCCGAGCACCGTGATCCGCCGACCGATGACGTCGGCCACGCGCCCGATCAGCACGGACCCGAGCGCCATGCCGACCAGCGTGGCGCTGATGACCACGCCGAGCACCGTGCCCGAGAGCCCGAACTCCTGCTCGACGCGCGCCGAGACGAAGGACATCGCGGCGACGTCGAAGCCGTCGAGCGCGTTGAGCAGCACCGCCGCGGCCACGATCGCCCATTGGTACGGGGACATCGGGGCCTGTTCGAGGTGGTCGCGCAGGTCGAGCGCGGGAGCCGTGGAGTCGGTCTTCGTCATCGTTGCAGCCTTCATCGGTCACTCGGAGGAGCGCGTCATCGCGCAGAGCGTCAGCATATACCTATGTACATAGCCTCTTGTCATAGGTACCAGCCCGGCGTGGCATGACGAGAGGGGCGGGGATCCGAAGATCCCCGCCCCTCTCGGTGCGATGTCTCGGCTCAGCAGCCGGACGATGCCTCTCGACGTCTCGCTGTCACCAGCTCGACTTGGTCACGCCGGGCAGCTCGCCGCGGTGCGCCATGTCACGGAAACGGACACGCGAGATGCCGAACTTCGTGAGGACACCGCGCGGGCGGCCGTCGATGACGTCGCGCGAGCGGACGCGGATCGGCGACGCGTTGCGCGGCAGCTTCTGCAGGCCCACCCGGGCCTCCTCGCGCTGCTCGTCGGTCGAGTTCGGGTCGATGAGCTGCTTCTTGAGGGTCGCGCGCTTCTCGGCGTAGCGGGCGACGATCTCCTTGCGCTGCTCGTTGCGAGCGATCTTGCTCTTCTTGGCCATGATTAACGCTCCTCGCGGAAGTCGACGTGCTTGCGGACCACCGGGTCGTACTTCTTCAGCACGAGGCGGTCGGGGGTGTTGCGGCGGTTCTTCTTGGTCACGTAGGTGTAACCGGTGCCCGCCGTCGAGCGCAGCTTGATGATCGGACGGATGTCCTGTGCCTTCTTGGCCATTAGAGCTTCACACCCTTCGCGATCAGGTCCTTGACGACCGACTCGATGCCACGGGCGTCGATGACCTTGATGCCCTTGGCCGACACGTTCAGCGTGATCTTCCGACCGAGCGAGGGAACGTAGTAGGTCTTCTTCTGCACGTTCGGGTCGAAGCGACGCTTCGTCCGACGGTGCGAGTGCGAGATGTTGTGACCGAAGCCGGGAACGGCACCGGTCACCTGGCACACAGCAGCCATGATGATTCTCCTTCAATACCGTGGAGCCGGACGGCCCCACCCAAGGTCTCTTGTCTGCACACGCCCCACCCGACCCTTGCGGGCTGTGTTCGGGAGAGGATGTACGAACTGCGCACAGGAGTGCACGCAGACAATCGCCCAGACTAGCACACCCAAGGGGACCTACCGAACGGGCACGGAGCCCGGATCGCGGTCAGGTGACCCCAGGATCACGCTCCGCGTCCGGGACGGAACGGCGAGACCGTCGGGTCGCCGGGGATCCAGAAGCGCCAGGGGTACGCGGACGTCCCCGCGATCCCCGCGACGCCGACCCTCGGCCCGGTGGAGATCTCGGCCAGCGGCACGTCGAGCAGGCTGAGGCGCGCGGTCGCGCCCGCGCGCGGAGCGCCGTCGATCGCGTCGATGCCGTCGTGCACCGGGTGCCGCAGCCCGACGGCATCGCCGAGCCGGCCCGGCCCTCGCGCGAGGTCGCGGTCGGTGCGGGCGACGCCCCTGGCCTCACGTCTCCGGCGCGCGACGTCGGCGCCGTCCACGATCTCTCCCGCGCGCAGCAGGATGCCGTCGCCGCGGCCGACCGGGCCGCACACCACGTTCACGCACGAGTGGATGCCGTGACTGAGGTACACGTACAGGTGTCCCGCCTCGCCCCACATCGTGGCGTTGCGCATGGTCGGTCCCATGCGGGCGTGCGAGCCCGGATCGGGCACGTCCCCCGATCCGCGGCCGTGATAGGCCTCGACCTCGGTGATCCGCACCGAGACCATGCCGTCCGGCAGGGCGGTCTCGAGCAGACCGCCGAGCAGCCGGGGCGCGACCTCCACGGCGAGCCCCGCGAGGTCGTCGCGTCGCGCAGGGCGGGAGGCGCTCCGACCGGCCCGACCGGCTGCGCCGAACGGGCCCGAGGTCACCACGGGCCCGTCGTGCACCAGCTGATGTCGAACCCGCTGAGCACGGAGACGGTCTCGGCGGTGTCGAGGTCGACGATGTGGGTCTCGAGGCGGCCCGGCAGCGGCTGCGTGCCGACGTCGTACGCGTTGGAGATGATGTCGGGGGCGACCAGCGCCGCCACGTACCGCCCACTGGGCGACACGCACGCCTGCAGCATCGCGTCCTCCGACCCCACCTGGAACAGCGTCCGCGACGATCCGTCGTCGGCGACGTGCACCAGCAGCTGCGACTCGGGCCGGCTCTCGTCGAGCATCCGCTGATACACGCGGACGGTCCCGCCGCGCTCGGGCGGGACCGGCGACACGGCGCCCAGCAGCCCGAAGTCCTCGTCGGGCTCGACCAGCGCCGTCTCCTCGCCCGTGGTCAGGTCGAGCTGCACGATGTCCGTCTCCGTGCCCTCGGAGATGCGCTCCACGGTCGCGGTGTAGTCCCCACGGTTGATCGCGTCGATCGTGAGCGCCGTGCCGAGCATGGTCGGGTCGGCGTCGCTCTCGGGATCGGTGAGCACGAGCCGCCCCTCGAAGTCGATCAGCAGCAGCGAGGACGCGTCGGGCACGAACCGCCAGCGATCGACGCTCACCGTCTCGCCGCCCACCTCGATGGGCCGGGGGTCGGCGGACGGATCGGCGAGCTCCGCCGTGAACAGCACGCTCGCGTAGCCGTCGCCCTGCGGGTCGGAGTAGGTGAAGCCGGCGAGGTCGCCGCGTTGCGACACCTGCAGCCCCTGCACGATGCCGTCGCCCGGCAGACGGACCTCCGACTCGCCGCCGCCGGCCCGGTCCATCACGTGCAGCGAGGAGACGCCGTCGTCGACGGTCGCGACGACCAGCCGGGTCGAGGTCGCCCGGAAGTCGTCGATCGACGGGTGCGTGTACACCGGCACCGCCTCCCGGCCGTGCAGCGCGGTGCGGAAGATCGTGTCGTCGCCGTCGGGGTCGCGCTGCAGCACGAAGACCTCGGCCGCCGGCGTGCGGAACGTGGTCTGCAGGTCGGTGACCGGGCCGCCGCCCACGGCCTGCGCCCCCGCGACCGTCACGGTGTACTCGGTGTCGTCGTCGAGGGGGACGGTGAAGCGCACGCCGACGCTGCGCCCGGAGGCGTCGACGGTGAAGGGGGCCGACGGGCTGACGGTGACCTGGGACGGGTCGATGCCGGCGAGCGCCTGGTTGGCGGTGAGGATCACCCGCGAACCCGACACCTCGGTCGCCGACGACGGGTCGGCCTGCACGCCCGACAGGCGGGGCCCTTGCGCCAGGCTCACCGCGGCCCCCGCGCCGCCCAGCACCGCGAGGGCGCCGAGCACCGTCGCCAGAGTCAGCGCGAAGCGCCGGGCGGCGGCGCGGCGGCGCGCACGCCGATCGCGGCCGCGGGTCTCAGTACTCATACGGGTCGTCCGGGGCGGGGATGGAGGAGATGTCCCGCGGCTCCACGACCAGGGCCCCCGACGCGTCCGTCGTGACCACGCCGTCGACGCGGATCCAGCCGCCCACCTCGAGGTCGTCCTGCCAGGCGGGCGAGACCACGGGGACCGATGCGGGCTGGGCGTCGATCACGCAGTGCGTGATCACCAGGCGCCCCAGGCGCAGCAGCTCGGCGTTCGCCTCGTCGGGCGTCACGAAGCCGGTCAGGCTGACGTGGGTGCCCTCGAACGCGTCCGGGCTGGTGGCGGTGTGGAACACCGAGGCCCAGTCCCCCACGCCGAACTCGCTCGTGTCGGCGGCGGCGAGCATCACCTCGTCGGCGCCCGCGAACAGCGGCGGCGATCCGGTGTCGCGGGACATCGCAAGGTCGACCGACAGCGATGCCGGCGGCAGCAGGAGCGCGGCCACGGCGACCGCCGACGCCGCGACGCCGCCGGTCGCCGTCGCGACCGCGCCGAGGGTCACACCGCGGACCGCAGCGGGGCGGGGCCGCGAGGCTCCGTCCGACGCGCCGCCCGCCTCACGGGGCGCGCGGGACGGCACGGCGGCTTCCCCGTCCGCGCCGTGGTCGTGGCCGTGGTCCGACTCGGCGCCCGCCGGCAGCACGAACGACAGCACCGCGCCGACCAGCGCGAGCACGGCCATCCCGACCGCGAACCAGGTCTGATCGGGATTGATGTAGAGCGCGAGCCGATCCGTCACGGCCAGCCCGAGCGTCACCACGGCGAGCACGGCCGCCAGGCCCGCGCCGAGCCAGCGGGTGCCGGCGGACTCCCATGCGCTACGCAACGAGGTTCACCCCGATCCCGATCGCGAAGGCGGCCAGCAGGACGATCGCGACGATGCCGGCCAGCGTGCGGGTCGTGAACGTGGTGCGCATCAGCGCCAGCATCTTCACGTCGATCAGCGGGCCGACCAGCAGGAACACGACGATCGACCCGGGCGAGAACGTCGACGCGAACGACAGCGCGAAGAACGCGTCCACGTTCGAGCAGATCGCCACGGTGATGGCGAGCGCCGTCATCGCGACGATCGACAGCACCGGGTTGGAGCCGATCGCCAGCAGGGCGTCGCGCGGGATCACCACCTGCACGGCGCCCGCCACCGCCGAACCGAGCACCAGGGCGGGCATCACGGCGCGCAGCTCGACCACGAACTGCGCGAGGCTGCGGCGCCCGCGCCCGCCGGTCTCGTGGGCGACGACCTCGCACGTGTCGAGGAACCGCCCGGTCAGCAGGGAGACGGGGTCGGGGTGGCGGCTGTAGATCCAGCCGATCAGGTTCGCGATCACCCATCCGCCCACGATCCGGGCGACGAGGATGCCGCCGTCCCACCCGAACGCGGCGTGCGTCGTGATGATCACGATCGGGTTGACGATCGGCGCGGCGATCAGGAAGGTCAGCGTCTCGGCGGGCGAGATGCCGCGCATCAGCAGTCCGCGCGCGAAGGGCACGTTGCCGCACTCGCAGACGGGGATCAGCATGCCGAGCAGAGACAGGACCGCCCGCCGCGCCCATGCCCGGCGCGGCATGAACCGCTCGATCACACCCGCCGGCAGCCAGACCTGGACCGCGATCGAGAGCAGCACGCCGAGCATCACGAACGGCAGCGACTCGATGAGCACGCTGAGCGACAGCGTCAGACCGTCCTGCAGCCGCGTCGGGAGCGCCTGCGGGAACAGCGCCGGGGCGAACGCGTCGAGGAGCGCCAGCACACCCACCGCGACGAGGCCGATCACGAGTGCGGCGACGAGACGACCCCGTCCGCGCTGCGGCGTCGGCGAGCCGCCGCCCACGGCCGAGGCGACCGGGGACGCGGCGTCCCGAGGCGGGGCGGCGCTCATCGCGCGGGCGTCAGGACTGCTTCGCCGCACACGACTCGCACAGGCCGAAGATGTCCACCACGTGCTCGGCGTCGCGGAAGCCGTGCCGTGCGGCGGTCTCTCGCGCCCACTGCTCGACGGCCGTCGCCTCGATCTCGATCGTGAGGCCGCACGAGCGGCAGATCAGGTGGTGGTGATGACCCGTCATCGAGCACGCCCGGTAGAGCGCCTCGCCCTCGGGGCTCTGCAGGGAGTCGGCCTCGCCCGACGCCGCCAGGCCGGCGAGCGCGCGGTAGACCGTCGCCAGGCCGATGCCCGTGTTGTCGTCGCGCAGCGCCGCGTGCAGGCTCTGCGCGCTCACGAAGCCGCGTGCGCCGGCGAGCGCGTCGCGCACCCGCTCGCGCTGCCACGTGTTCCGCTGGGTCACCATGGCACCGAGTCTAGGCCGCCACCGCGCGGGATTCCTGGGTGGCGACGGCGAGACGCAGCGCGCGATCGCGACGCCACGCCACGAGGCGGCAGACGACGTAGATGCCGAACGAGATCGTCGTGATGTACGGGCTGACCGGCAGCGTCCCGGCGATCGCGAGCAGGATGCCGCCCACCGCCGACACGAAGCCGAACGCCGCTGCCAGCAGCGGCACGGCGAGCGGCCCGTGGCTGACGCGCATGGCCGCCGCCGCGGGCGTGACGAGCAGCGCCAACACCAGCAGGGCTCCGATGATGTGCACCGCGACGGCGACGATCAGGCCCATCAGCAGCATGAACACCAGGCTCACGGCCGCGGTCGGCACCCCTCGCGCGGCGGCGGACTGCCCGTCCAGCGAGTCGAACCGCAGGGGGTTCCAGACCACCAGCAGCCCGATCAGGACGACCACCGAGATCCCGATCAGCCAACCGAGGTCGGGGCTCGAGACCGACACGATCTGCCCGGTCAGCAGGCTGAACCGGTTGGCGCTGCGCCCCTCGTACAGCGACAGGAACAGGATGCCGAGGCCCAGGCCGAACGGCATCAGCACGCCCACGATCGAGTTGCGGTCGCGAGCGCGCGATCCCAGCACCCCGATGAGCGCGGCCGCCGCGACGGCGCCGACGAGCGATCCCATCACCACGCTGCCGCCGAAGAGGAGCGCTGCGGCGGCGCCGGCGAACGACAGCTCGCTCACGCCGTGCACGGCGAACGCCATGTCGCGCTGCATGATGAACACGCCGATGAGCCCGCCGACGATGCCGAGCACCGCGCCCGCGATCACCGAGTTGGCGACCAGCTGCAGCAGCGCGCCGTAGTCCTCGAACGAGAAGACGTCGCCCCAGTCGAGCGCGGGGACGGCCATCCCGGGCACGGAGAGGGCGGGGACGCTCACGCGACGCCCGCCTCGGTCTCGACCGCCGGCACGTCGCAGTGGTCGTCCGCGTCCGGGATGCCGACCACCACGAGGCGTCCGCCCGCGCGCAGCACGTGGACCGGGGCACCGTAGAGATCCGTCAGCACGTCCGATCGCAGCACCTCGTCGGCGGTGCCGAGCGTGAAGCGCCCGCCCGCGATGTAGAGGATGCGATCCACGCGGTCCAGGATCGGGTTCACGTCGTGCGTGACGAACAGCACGGCCGCCGAGCGCTCGCGTCGCTCCCGGTCGATGATCGACGTCACCGCCTGCTGGTTGGCCAGGTCGAGGCTCGACAGCGGCTCGTCGCACAGCAGCAGGGCGGGCGCGTCCGCCAGCGCCTGCGCGACGCGCAGCCGCTGCTGCTCGCCGCCGCTGAGCAGCCCGACGGGCCGGTCGGCGTAGCCGGCCGCCCCGACTCCGTCGAGCAGCGCGTCGACGCGCGCACGGTCGCCGCGGCGCGGCACGGGGAGCCCGAAGCGGGGGCCCTGGATGCCGAGCGCCACCAGGTCGCGGGCCCGCAGGCTCGTGCCGGCGGGCAGCGGACGCTGCTGCGGGATGTACCCGATGCGGCGGTCCCCTCGACGCGCCGGCGCGCCGCCCACGCGGATGCTCCCCGCGCTCAGGTCCTGCAGGCCGAGGATCGCCCGCATCAGCGTGGTCTTGCCCGAGCCGCTCGGTCCGAGCACGGCGATGAACTCGCCCGGGCGGACGGTGAGGTCGAGGCCGGACCAGAGCTCGCGGCCCCGCAGGCGGAGCGCGGCGCCCGAGATCTCGAGCACGGGCGCGGCGGTCGTCATGGCATCCAGTCTAGTGATAATCATTCTCGGGCGGCTGAGAGCCCGGTCCAGCCACCGAATCGGAGATCTGCACGGATTCGGACCGGCTCGTCCGATTCCGTCCTACGGCGCGGACATCTCCGACGCGGCGGCGGAAGCGCCGCGCGCTCAGCCGGCGAGCGCGGACTCGAGCGCGTCGACGTTCGCGGTCATCCAGTCGACGTAGGTCTCGTCGCCCGCGAGCAGCTCGCCGAGCTCGACGACCGGCACCCCCTGGGCCTCGGCCGTCTCGACGATGCGGTCGGTCTCCGCGCCGCCGGTCTGCGAGTTGGCGAGCACCACGGCGACGTCGCCGGACTCCACGACCTCGATCGCGGCGAGCAGCGTCGCGGGTGCGACGTCCTGACCCTCCTCGACCGACTCCGCGAACCCGTCGGGCGTGACGTCCTCGAGGCCGGCAGACGACGCCAGGTAGCCGCCGATGGGCTCGGTGAGGAACACGCCCTCGCCGCCGTGCGACCCGCCCACGGCCTCGAGACGGCTCTCGAGCTCGCCCAGCTCGGCGATCAGCGCGTCACGGTTCGCCTCGAGCGTCGCCGCGTCGACGAGGTCGGGCAGCTCGTGCTCGATCTCCTCCGCGATCGCCTCGACGAAGTGCGTCATGGCGTGCACGTCGTACCAGACGTGCTCGTTGAAGCCCTCGATGTGGTCGTGCCCCTCGTGGCCCTCCTCGTCGGAGTGCTCGTGGTCGTGCTCCTCCTCCGCCTCGGCGTCCTCGTCTGCGTGCTCGTCGTCCGCGTGCTCGTCCGCGTGCTCCTCGGCGCCGGGGAAGTCGTGCGAGTACTCGACGGCGCTGAGGACGACCGCGTCGTCGCCGGTCAGCTCCTCCATGAAGGGGTCGTACCCCCCGCCGTTCTGCAGCACGAGGGTCGCGCCCTCGACCGTCAGCCGGTCGCGGGCGCTGGCCTCGTACGCGTGCGGGTCCTGCGTCGCGTCGTCGATCACCGCGGCGACCTCGACGTCGTCCCCGACGAGCGCCTGGGCGAGCGAGGCGTAGACGTTGGTCGAGGCGACGATCGGAGCGGCCCCGTCCGAGGTCGCGTCACCCGAGCTCTCGGCGGGCGACGCGCAGCCGGCCAGGACGACGGCCGACAGGGCGAGGACGGACACGGGAAGCGCGCGGCGAGACATCATGCGGACAGCATACCCGCAAATGAGAATCGTTATCGCCTGGTCGAAACGACCCCGTCTGCGTCCGACGGGCCCGCCGGTCAGTCCAGCAGCAGCGCGGGCTCCTCGAGGACCGAGGCGACGTCCGCGAGGAAGCGGCTGATGCCGTCGCCGTCGATCACCCGGTGGTCGAAGGACCCGGAGACCGTCGTGACCCAGCGCGGGCGCACCTCTCCGTCGACGACCCACGGCTTCTGCCGGATCGCGCCCATCGCGACGATCGCCGACTCGCCCGGATTGATGATCGGCGTGCCCGCGTCCATGCCGAACACGCCGATGTTCGTGATCGTGATCGTTCCGCCCTGCTGGTCCGCCGGCGTGGTCTTGCCCTCGCGGGCCGTGAGCGTGAGCTTCTCGAGCGCCCGCGCGAGGTCGCGCATGCTGAGGTCCTGCGCGTCCTTGATGTTCGGCACGAGCAGCCCGCGCGGGGTGGCGGCGGCGATGCCCAGGTTGACGTAGTGGCGCACGTGGATCTTCGCGCCGTCCTCGCCGTCGATCCACGCGGAGTTGATCATCGGGGTGCGACGCACGGCCCAGAGGACGGCGCGGGCGACGATGAGCAGCGGCGAGATCTTCACGTCGGCGAAGTCGGGCGACGCCTTGAGCCGCTTCACGAACTCCATGGTCCGGGTCGCGTCGACGTCGGTCCACACCGACACGTGCGGAGCGGTCTGCGCCGAGCCGACCATCGCGCGCGCGGTCGCCTTGCGCACGCCCTTGACCGGGATCGCCTCGACCCGCGAATCGGCCGCAGGCGGCGCCGCGGGCGCGGGGCTCACGGGGATCTCCTCCTCGCGGACCGCCGGCCGCTCGGGCGTCGAGATGTTGCGGAAGACGCTGGCCTGCTCGGCCTGCTTGACGACGTCCTCGCGGGTCACCTCGCCCGCGGGTCCGGACGGCCGCACCTCGGACAGCTCGACGCCCAGGTCGCGCGCGAGCTTGCGGATCGGCGGCTTGGCGATCACGCCCACCGCCGAGGCGACGGGCTTCTCCGGCTTCTTGCGCCGACGCGTCTGCGCCTCCCCCACCGAGCCGTATCCCACCAGCACGGATCCGCCGCCCTCGCCCTCGGCGTGCTGGCCCGGACCCGTCGGCTCGTGCGCGTCCTTCGCCGCGGCGGCGTCGGCGTCGGCCGCGGCCACGGTGATGATCGGCGCGCCGACGTCGACCGTGTCGCCCTCGGCGACGAGCAGCTCGCCGACCGTGCCCGCGAACGGCGAGGGCAGCTCGACGAGCGACTTGGCGGTCTCGATCTCGGCGATCACGTCGTCGACGGCGATCGTGTCACCGGGCGCCACGTGCCACGACACGAGCTCGGCCTCGGTGAGCCCCTCGCCGACGTCGGGGAGATGGAAGGTCTGCATCGGAAGATCCTTACGTCTGTCGTCTTCTGCCGGAAAGTCCTGCCCTCGCTCAGTAGGCGAGAGCCCTGTCCACGGCCTCGAGCACCCGGTCGGCGTCGGGCAGGTACACGCCCTCGAGCTTCGCGGGCGGGAAGGGGACGTCGAAGCCCGACACGCGCAGCACCGGCGCCTCGAGCGAGTAGAACGCCCGCTCGGCGACCGTGGCGGCGATCTCGCTGCCGACGCTCGCGTGCCCCGGCGCCTCCTGGGCGACGACGACGCGCCCCGTGGAGCGTGCCGAGTCGAGGATGGGGCCGTAGTCGACGGGCGACAGCGACCGCAGGTCGACGACCTCGCAGCTGGTCCCCTCGGCCTCGGCGAGCACGGCCGCCTGCAGCAGCGTGGTGACCATGGCGCCGTGGCCGACGAGCGTCACGTCCGTGCCCCGGCGGACGACGCGGCTGGCATGCAGCGGCAGCGCCCGGTCGGACAGGTCGACCTCGCCCTTCGGCCAGTAGCGCGACTTCGGCTCCATGAAGATCACGGGGTCTTTCGACGCGATCGCGTCCTGGATCATCCAGTACGCGTCGTTCGGCGTCGACGGGCTGACCACGCGCAGGCCGGGGGTGTGCGCGAAGTACGCCTCCGGGCTCTCCTGGTGGTGCTCGACGGCGCCGATGTGCCCGCCGTAGGGGATCCGGATCACGACGGGCAGCGACAGCGCACCCTCGTGCCGGTTCGTCAGCTTCGCCAGCTGCGTGGTGATCTGGTCGAAGGCCGGGAAGACGAAGCCGTCGAACTGGATCTCGACCACGGGCCGGAAGCCGGTCATCGCCAGGCCGATCGCGGTGCCGACGATGCCCGACTCGGCGAGCGGCGTGTCGAGCACCCGACGCTCGCCGAACTCGGCCTGCAGTCCCTCGGTCACGCGGAACACCCCGCCGAGACGGCCGATGTCCTCGCCCATCAGCAGCACGCGGTCGCTGTCGGCCATCGCCTTGCGCAGCCCCGCGTTGAGCGCCTTGCCGAACGTCATCGTCTGCAGGTCGCTCATGCGCCGCCCTCCTCGAACGAGGCCTCGTAGTCGGCCAGCCACTGCCGCTGCTCGTCGAGGAGCGGATGCGGCTCGGAGTACACGTTCGCGAACATCGAGTCGCGCGAGGGCGCCTCGAGCTGGGTCGTGCGGGTGCGCGCGTCGGCCGCCACGTCCGCGGCCTCGGCCTCGACGTCGGCGAAGAACGCGCTCGATGCGCCGCGGGCCTCGAGGTACGCGCGCATGCGGGCGATCGGGTCGCGCGCGATCCACGACTGCTCCTCGTCGCTCGTGCGGTACTTCGTCGGGTCGTCGCTGGTGGTGTGCGCCCCCATGCGGTACGTCACCGCCTCGATCGCGCGGGGACCATGACCGGCGCGCGCCTCGTCGAGCGCGAGCCTCGTCACGGCGTAGCTGGCGAGGACGTCGTTGCCGTCCACCCGGATCGCCTCCATGCCGTAGCCCGGCGCGCGGCCCGCGAGCGGCACGCGCGACTGGGTCGCCACCGGCACCGAGATGGCCCAGTGGTTGTTCTGCAGGAAGAACACCTGGGGCGTGCGGTAGCTCGCGGCGAACACCATCGCCTCGTGCACGTCACCCTGGCTCGAGGCCCCGTCCCCGTAGTAGACGATGACGGCCTCGTCGCTGTCGGCGTCGCCCGTCGCGTGCCGCCCGTCGAACGCGATGCCCATCGCGTAGCCGGTGGCGTGCAGCGTCTGCGATCCGAGCACCAGCGTGTAGAGGTGCGTGTTGCCGTTCTTCGGGTCGGTCGGGTCCCACCCGCCGTGGCTGGTGCCGCGCATCAGCTTGATGATGTCGACCGGGTCGACGCCGCGGATGGTCGCGACCACGTGCTCGCGATACGACGGGAACAGGTGGTCCTGCGCACGCGCGGCGCGGGCCGAGCCGACCTGCGCGGCCTCCTGCCCCTGGGACGGCGGCCACAGCGCGAGCTGTCCCTGGCGCTGCAGCAGCGTCGCCTGCCGGTCGAACGCGCGGATCACCGCCATGTCGCGATAGAACTGCTCGAGCTCGGCATCGCCCAGCGCCTCGACGAGCGGCAGGTACCGCTCGGCCGACGCCGAGGGGGAGATGGCACCGTCGGCCGACAGGATACGGACGGTGCGGTCGATCTCAGGTTCTTGGGGAGAAGCGCCTGGGGAAGTCACCGTCCCACGCTATCCGCGTCTCGGCCTCACACCGACGGAAGACTCGGGACAACGGATCGAGCGATCCCTAGGACCTTCTCCACAGACTCATGCTCGCCGATCGATATGCGCACGCCTTCGGGGAACGGTCGCACGATGATCCCGGCGGCGTCGAAGGCCTCCGCCACCGACGTCGAGTCGACGTGCGGCGACGCCGGCAGCCAGACGAAGTTGCCCTGCGCGTCCGGCACGTCCCAGCCGATCTCGCGCAGTCCCGCGACGAGCGTGGTGCGCCGGGCGACGATCTCGTCCACGCGCTCGTCGAGCTCGGCCTGGTGGGCGAGGCTCGCCACCGCGGCCGCCACCGCCGACGCGGTGACCGACAGCGGGGTCACCGTGCTGCGGCCGCCGTCGAGCACGCGCGGGTGGCCGATCGCGTAGCCGACGCGGAGCGCCGCGAGGCCGTACGCCTTCGAGAACGTGCGGAGGACCACCACGTTGGGGTGGGCCTCGTACACCCGGTCGGCGAGACCGTTCACGGGGGCCGCCGTGCCCGTCGCGGTGCTGCGGACGAACTCGGCGTACGCCTCGTCGAGCAGGATCAGCACGTCCGCCGGCACCTTCGCGACGAAGTCGGCGAACTCCGCCCTCGTGATGACGGGACCGGTGGGGTTGTTGGGCGTGCACAGCAGGACGACCCGGGTGCGGGGCGTGACCGCCGCGGCCATCGCGTCGAGGTCGTGGCGTCCGTCCGGGAGGCCGGGAACCTGCACCCCGCTCGCGCCGGCGACGAGCACCAGGCTCGGGTAGGCCTCGAAGGAGCGCCACGAGTACACGACCTCGTCGCCGACCGTGGCGGCCGCCTGGATGAACGCCTGCAGCAGGGACACGCTGCCCGCACCGATGAGCACGGCCTCGGGCGAGACGCCGTGCCTCGCGCCCAGCGCCTCGCGCAGGCTCGCGGCGGTCGCGTCCGGATAGCGGTTGAAGTCGACCGCGGCCCGCGCCGCCTCGACGACGCCCGGCAGCGGCTCGAACGGGTTCTCGTTGCTCGAGAGCTTGTAGCCGTCCGGATCGGCGGGGCGCCCCTGCCGATACGGCGGAAGGGCGGCGATCTCGGGACGGATGCGCGGCAGGACCGGCTCGGCGGACGTCATGGCCGTCAGTCTACGGACGTCGCCGGTCCCTTCCCGAGACAAACCGGGCGCTCATCGGCCGGGGAGGCCGAGATGGGCCGCGAGGGTGCTGCCGGTGTAGGAGGCGCGAGCCAGGCCGAGGTCGACCAGCCGCGGCATGAGGTCCTCGCCGAACAGCCGCAGCGACCCCCACGATCCGCCGGGCAGCGCGATGAAGCCGTCGAGGGCGCCCGCGCCGGCCCAGTCGGCGATCTCCCGGGCCGCCTCGGCCGGCGTGCCGACGATCGACCAGTGCGACGCCCCTCGCCCGCCGCCCGCCGTGGAGCGCGACCCCGCGGCCAGCTCCCGCGCGGCGGCGGCGGTGCGCGCCAGGAACAGGCTGACCCCGGGCAGCACCCGCAGGTCGCCGGGCCGCCGTCCCGCTCGCACGGCACGCGCGTGCAGATCCGCGCGCTGCGAGACCGCCGACGCCACGTCGGGGGCCATCGCGAACACCGCGTCGGCCGTGCGGGCGGCGAGCTCACGGCCCGCCTCGGAGCCGCCCGCCTGCAGGATCGGCGGCGGCCCGGCGGGATGCTGCGGCAGCGTGTTCATGCCCGCCACCGCGAGCTGACCGCCTCGGTGGGCCACCGGCCGCAGCAGCGCGGCGTCCACGTAGCGGCCCGTCGTCCGGTCGGCCAGGACGGCCTCGGCCGGGTACGAGCGCCACAGCCGACGGACGAGGTCGATCGCCTCGTGCGCGCGGGCGTACCGCGCCGCCGAGTCCGACCCGGCGGCGCCCGCGCCGGGGACGCCGTCGTCCGGGGCGGTCCCGTGCAGCGCGTCGCCGTCCAGCGAGGTGACGACGTTCCAGCCGGCCCGCCCCGCGCTGAGCTGGTGGAGCGACTGCACCTGGCGGGCGATCTGGAAGGGCGGGACGAACGTCGTCGACACCGTCGTGACGAGCCCGATCCGCTCGGTCTCCGCCGCGAGCGCCGCCATCAGCACCGTGGGGTCGGGGCTGCCGAAGCCCGGCCAGCTGGACAGCGCCTCCCGGTCCAGCACGAGCGCGTCGGGCTTGAGCAGGAAGTCGACGTGCGCCGCCTCGGCGATCCGCGCGGCCTCGACGAAGAATCCACCGGAGTAGAGCTGCTCGACGCGGCTGTCGGCGCGACGCCAGCCGTCGCCGCGGAGCCACGTCGGGGACAGCGACAGGCCGATCCGCAGCGTCACGGCCGGCGTCCCCGGCGGACGGGGCGACGAGCGCGGCCCGCGAGCCGGCGACCGCGCCGCGCGCTCACCGCGCCGCCGAGCCGAGCGGCAGCACCAGCGGCGTGCCCGCGACCGGGTCCTCGACGACGCGGCACCGCAGCCCGAACGCCGCCTCCACCCCCTCCTCGGTGAGGACCGCCGCCGGCGGCCCCTCCGCGAGGATCGCGCCGTCGCGCATGACCACGAGCCGGTCGGCGTAGCGGGCGGCATGGTTCAGCTCGTGCAGGACCGCGACGATCGTCACCCCTCGCTCGCGGTTCAGACGACGGCAGAGCTCGAGGACCTCGATCTGGTGAGCGATGTCGAGGAACGTCGTCGGCTCGTCCAGCAGCAGGATCGGCGTCTGCTGGGCGAGCACCGTCGCGATCCACACCCGTTGACGCTGACCGCCGGACAGCTCGCCCACCACGCGGTCGGCCAGCTCGAGCACGCCCGTCGCGGCCATCGCGTCGTGCACCGCGCGCTCGTCGTCCGGCGACCACTGCCGGAAGAAGCTCTGGTGCGGGTAACGGCCTCGCGCGACGAGGTCGGTCACGGTGATGCCGTCGGGTGCCGAGGCCGACTGCGGCAGCAGCGCGAGACGCCGCGCCACCTGCTTGCCGGCCAGCTCGCCGATCGGCACGTCGTCGAGGGTCACCACGCCCGCGGCGGGGGCGATCACCCTGCTCAGCGCGCGCAGCAGGGTCGACTTGCCACAGGCGTTCGGGCCGATGATGGCCGTGAACGCGCCCGGCTCGATGCGGATGTCCAGTCCGGTCACGACGGGATGCCCGTCGTATCCGATGTCGAGCCGGGATCCGGCGAGGGACGCGGCGGCCACGGCGTCCGTGGCGGAGGAGGGTCCTGCGGTCATAGTCGCCTGCTTCGGGTGAGGAGCCAGATGAGATAGACGCCGCCGAGCACACCGGTCATCAGCGCCACGGGAACCCGCAGCCCGAAGGGCAGCAGCTGGGTCGCGAGGTCGGCCCCGACCAGCAGCACCGATCCCGTCAGGGCGGCGCCCAGCACAGGGACGCCCGCGCCGCCCAGCAGCCGGCGCGCGAGGTGCGGCGCCGCGAGCGCGACGAAGCTGATGGGTCCGCACAGCGCCGTCGCCACGGCCGCGAGGGCGACGGCCACGATCACCGTCGCGCGCCGCACCGCCGCGATCGGCACCCCGACGCCCGCCGCGAACTCGTCGCCCATCTCCATCACCTCGAGGCGACGCGACAGCGCGACCAGCGGCGGCAGGAGCACGGCGACGGCGACGACGGCGGTCAGCGCCTGCTCCGCGGTCCGGGCGTTGAGGGTGCCCGTCAGCCAGATCTGCGCAGCGATCGCGACGTTGGCGTCCGTGCGGGTGAGCATGACCGCGTTCACCGCGGCGAGCAGCGCTCCGGCGCCGATGCCGACGAGGATGAGGCGATGCCCGGCGTCGCCGCGCGAACCGCCCGACAGCAGCACGACGGCGAGCGCCGTGATCACGCCGCCGGCCACGGCGGCGCCCGCGACGACGATGCCGCTCGCGCCGAACACCGTGATCGCGACGACGGCGCCGGTGGCCGCGCCGGTGACGAAGCCGATGATGTCCGGCGACCCGAGCGCGTTGCGCGAGATCGACTGGAAGGCGGCCCCGGAGGCTCCCAGCGCCGCGCCGACGAAGATCCCCGTGACGACGCGCGGGACGCGCACGCCGGACACGATCCGGGAGATGCGCTCGTCCGCCGAGCCCGCCGCCACGCCCGCGAGATCCGCGAGGCCGATCGGCAGGGTGCCGACGAGCAGCCCGGCGACGGCGCAGGCGGCGACGAGGACGACGAGCGCGAGCGAGACCGCGACGGCGCGCGGCCGCCAGCGGACGGACAGCCCGCCCGCCCGCCAGATGCGCTCCGCACGCGGCACCAGCGCGGGCGCCGCCGGGCGCGGATCGGCGCCGCTCACAGCGTCGGCACCCGACGACGGCGCACGAGCGCGATGAACACCGGGCCGCCGATCACGGCCGTCACGATGGATGCCTGCAGCTCGCTCGGCAGGACGACGACACGGCCCAGGATGTCGGCGGCGAGCAGCACGATCGCGGCGACGAGAGCGGAGAACGGCAGCAGCCGCGAGTAGTCGGGGCCGACGATCGCGCGACCGATCAGCGGGGCGGTGAGGCCGATGAAGCCGATGGGCCCGGCGGCAGCGGTCGCACCGCCCGCGAGCAGGACGACCGCGACGCCGGCCAGCAGCCAGGTGCGGCGCGGCGAGGCGCCGAGCGCGCGACCGAACTCGGCGCCGAGCGCGAGGGCGTTGAGGGGCCGGGCGAGCGAGAACGCGATCAGCAGGCCCACGCCCACCGCGATGCCGACCGGCACCAGGGCGTCGCCTCCGCGGCCCTGGAACGAGCCGGTGTCCCAGAACCGGAAGGTGTCGAAGACGGACGGGAAGTTCACGAGCACCGCCGACGTGTAGGCGCCGAGCACCACGCTCAGGGCCGCACCGGCGAGCACCAGCCGAACGGGGTTCGAGGCGTGCTGGAGGGCGCCGCCGAGGGCGTAGACCGCTGCCGCCGCGAGCGCGGCACCGGCGAACGCGAACCACAGGTAGACCTCGACGTCGACGACGCGGGTGACGAGCACGCCGGTGACGACCGCCGCCGCGGCCCCGGCGTTGACCCCGAGCAGCCCCGGCTCGGCGAGCGGGTTGCGCGTCATGGCCTGCATCACCGCGCCGGCGACGCCGAGCGCCGCTCCGACCACGACCACGAGGGCCGTGCGCGGCAGGCGCAGCGCCTGCACCGTGACGTGCCGGTCGTCGGCGAGGTCCGGCGCGACGATCGCCTGCCAGACGACAGCGGGGTCGATGGCCCGCGAGCCGACGACGACGCTCAGCACCGCGAGCAGGACGAGCGCGAGCAGGAAGAGGGGAAGCCAGCGGGCCGTCTCGGGGACGATGGCCGTCACTCGCCGAAGTCGGCGACGACGGCGTCCACGATCTCCAGGGCGCTGTAGTAGTCGACGCGGAACGACGTCTGCCCCAGCGGGTACACGGCCTCCGCCGCGACGGCGGGGGCGTTGGCGAACAGCGGCTCCGACAGGAGGCTCTCCGCCGTCTCCTCGTCGCCGCTGACGAGGAAGACGGTGTCCGCCGTCAGCGCCGCCACCGCGTTCTCGATGGAGAGGAAGGCGAAGTCGGCGCGCGCGGTCTCCGACGTGTCCAGGTCGGCCGGCGCCTCGGCGACGGTGAACCCGAGCGCCTCGAGCACATCGGCGTGCGCCCCGCCCACCTTGGCGAACGCCGTGTCGTTCTCGGTGCCGTTGTAGACGACCGCGTTGACGTCGCCGTCCGGCACCGTGATCGCGGCCGCCGCATCGGCCACCTGCTCGTCGTACCCCGTGACGGTCGCGGCGGCCTGGTCCTCCAGACCGGTGGCCTCGCCGAGCAGGGCGGCGACGTCCTGCCACGACTTGTCGGCGTAGTTGATCGCGATCGTCGGCGCGATCTCGCTCAGCTGGTCGTAGGCGTCGGCGGTCGCGTCGGCGCCGGTGGTCGAGATCACGATGAGATCGGGATCGGCGGCGATGACCGACTCCAGGTCGAGCTCGAGCGCGTCGTAGAGCACCTCGACGCCGCGCTCGTCGGCCACGTCGGCCCACTGCGCGAAGAGCCCCTTGTCGTCGGTGATCGACGAGGGCGTGGTGGCCGCGGTCGCGGTGAGGGGCGCGTCGATCGCGAGCAGCGTGCCCGCGAGCGTCACCGACGTGGCGACGATGTCCTCGGGCTGCGCGTCGATCACGGTCTCGCCGAGCTCGTGCTGGATCGTCCGCGGCCAGGCGCCCTCCGAGCCGGTGTCGGAGCCGGTCGACGCGGAGCCGGCCGGCTCGGCCTCGGACGGCGCGGAGCAGCCCACCGCGGTCAGCGCCAGCGCGGCGACGAGCGCGCCGCCTGCGAGACGACGGGCGGGCGAGCGGTGGGAAAGGGTGCTGCGGATCATGCGCTTCCTCCTGATGTCGCGCAGGGCGCGCGATGCCGGCTTCCCCGTTTCGGCGGCACGACGGGACGGGCGGCACCGCCGAGGCGGCTTGCCGAACGAGGGGGACCGGGCTAGCTTAGGTTCGCCTTACCCCACTCCCGTCGCTCGAGCGGGACACCTGATATCGGATACCGGACATCCATGACCCCACGCGCGCTCGTCGAATCGGTGACCCACTGTCACGACGTCCCGGAGCTGACGTGGACGGTCGCGGGCAGCCTGCGGATGCGGGTCGACGGGCGGGAGTGGACGGTCGACGCGGCCCGGTCGCTGTGGATCCCCGCGGGTGTCCCCCACGTGGTGCTGCCGAGCCGGGACGCGCTCGCGATCCCGGTGTTCTTCCCCGGTGAGGGCGCCACCGACCCGGGATCCGACAGCGCGCCGCGCCCCGTGCTGCGCACCGCCGAGATCGACCACCTCGCACGCACGATCGCGCAGCCGGGGCTCGTGACCCCGAGCACGCTCGCCGCGGCGCGGCGCCGGCTTCGCGCCCTGGTGGCGGACCCGGCGCCCGCCGACCTGCCGATGCCGACGGACCCGCGGGCGCGGGAGGTCGCGGCCGCCCTCGTCGCCGACCCCGGACGCCAGGAGACGCTGGAGGAGTGGGGACGCGTCGCCCACGTGAGCGCCAAGACGCTGCAGCGCTGCTTCGCGACCGAGACGGGACTGCGCTTCCCCGAGTGGCGCACGCGCCTGCGACTGCGCGCGGCGCGGCGGCTGCTCGCGTCCGACGCCAGCGTGCACGGCATCGCCGCCCGGGTCGGGTACGCGAGCCCGACGGGGTTCATCGAGGCCTTCCGGCGCGAGTACGGCGAGACGCCGCGGCGCCTGCGCGACGCGGTCGGCGCCTGACACACTGGGACCATGCGCTTCCTCGTCCGCGTCGTCGTGAACGCGTTCGCCATCTGGGTCGTGACGCTGGTCCCCGCGCTGCAGGTGACCGTCACGCCGTTCTCGCCCGGCGGCGATCTGCAGCTCGTGCTGACCCTGCTCGCGGTGAGCGCGGTCTTCGCGCTGTGCAACACGATCATCGGCACCGTGATCCGCATCGTCGCGTTCCCGCTGTACCTGCTGACGCTGGGCCTGATCTCGCTCATCGTCAACGGCTTCCTGCTGTGGCTGACGGCGGCCATCACCGGGTCCTGGGGCTGGGGGCTCAGCGTCGGCGACTTCTGGTGGGGGGTCGTCGCCGCCTTCCTGATCAGCGTCATCAACTGGTTCTTCGGCATCATCCTGCGTCCTCAGGCGAAGAAGCGCTGACGACGCCGTCCGCCCTGCGGGCGCCGTAGTCGGAGGCGGCCACCGGGTGCCCCGCGGCGACCTCCGCGAGCGCCTCGTGGAACGCGCGCATCCGGGGGTCTCCGCTCCTCTCCGCCTGCCCCAGCAGACCCGCGTAGCGGTCGAGGGCGTGCGTCCGCTGATCCGGCACCATCGCCGTCGTCCCGTCGCCGCCGACGTCGCCGTGCACGACGATGCTCGCGTCCGACCCGGCGGGGCCCGGAAGCCCGCCCGCGCTCAGGACCGCGACGGGGTCGTCGTCGAACGCGACGTGCACGCTGAGGGTGCCGTCGCCGAGCGGCACGACTGCCGGCGGTCCCAGCGCGACGAAGGTCGCGACGACGTACTCGCCCTTGAGCGCGAGGACGTTGCCGACCATCGCCCCCTGCGAGTGGGCCGTGATGTCGATCACGTCGCCCGGGCGCGCCCCGGCGTCCCGGAGCGCGGCCTCGACCGCGGCGGAGGACGCGCTCTCGGCGCCGGAGAAGAGCTCGAGGTTGCTGCGCATGTCGAAGGGCTCACCCGGATCCTGCCCCGTCATGTCGCGCGTGCCGGCGATGTAGACCCCGTAGCGGAACGTGCCGTCGGGCATCCGCGTCTTCTCGACGCGCACCCGCTGCGCTCCCCGCGGAATGCGCGCGGCGCGCTCGGCGAGGGTCGCCGGGGCCCGCGCCGGCGACACCGGCTGCCGCGTGAGCGCGACCGCCGCGTCGCCCGGTCTCGGCGCCGCTCCCGTGGCTCGCGCGTCGCGCGCCCGCTCCAGCGTGCCGACGACCGCCCCGATCGCCGCGTCGACGGCGCCGTGCAGCAGCGGAGACGCGGTCAGCACGCCGGGCTTCCAGGCGTCGCCCGCGCGCTCGAGCAGCTCGGTCGCCTCGTCGAGCGCTCCGGGACGGCGCGCGGCGAGGGTGTCGATGCGGCTCTCGAGCAGGCGCGCGTCCCGCTCGCGGGCGCCGACGTCCGTCGCGGCGGAGAGGAACCCCAGCTGCGCCCGCGCCTCGGCGATGTCGTAGACGTCGGCGGTGCGACGCAGGTCCTCCGCGACCGCCGCCACCGCGATGGACGCCTGGCCGGCGCGCGCGGCGACCTGCCATGCCCCGTCGGCGTCGTACGGGGCATGGATGCCGAGATAGGCGCTCATCGCGCCGTCGCCGGCGGTGCTCAGGCGCACGGAGACGCGCGCGAACCTCGCGGCCGTGTCGCGCAGCTCGGGCGTCGAGACCTGGATCACCGAGCCCGCGCCGATCAGGAAGTCGTCGTCGGGCGGCGAGGGCATGCTCATCGCCCGTCGACGGCGAGCAGGCCGCCCTGGCGGTGCAGAGCAGAAAGGACCTCGTCCGCCGTCGCGGCGATGGCGGCCGTGTCGCACATCCGCGCGCCCGCCGCCTCGCGGAACGCGACGGCGACCGGCGCCGCCCACGAGACCGCGTCGACGAGCGCGGCGAGCTCCGCCCGGGCGGCCTCCAGCTCGGCGCGGGCCGCCTCGAGGCGGGCCGCGGCATCGGCGGGGAACCCGGATCCGTTCACTTCCATGCGTCGACGATGCCGGGCGCCCGCGCTCCTCGGTGGGCTGGTCGCGAGGCGGCGAGCAACCCGTCCCCTCGCCCCGCATGGGGACGAGGCATGGCTCCGGGCGCGGCAGAATGGTCGCATGTCTGTCCCCGACGCGTTCCGCGTCGTCTTCGTGTGCACCGGCAACATCTGCCGGTCCCCCATGGCCGAGGTCGTCTTCCGCGAGCTCGCCGCGCAGGCCGGCCTCGCCGATCGCGTCGTGTCCACCAGCGCGGGCACCGGCGACTGGCACGTCGGCGAACGCGCCGACCACCGCACGCTGGCGGCGCTCGAACGCCGCGGCTACGACGGCTCCGCCCATCGGGCCCGCCAGTTCGACCTCGACGCCTTCCGCGACAACGACCTCATCGTGGCGCTCGACCGCAGCCATGAGAGGGTGTTGCGTCAGTGGGCCCCCGAGGACGGCCACCGCGACCGCATCTCGCTGCTGCTGTCGTTCGACCCCGCGGCCCCGGGGCCGGATGTCCCCGACCCGTACTACGCCGACGCCCGGATGTTCGACGACGTGCTCGGTATGATCGAGAGCGCCAGCCGGGCGCTGTTCCGCCAGCTCGAACCGGCGATCCGCCCGGCGCGATCCGGCCACTGACCTGAGATTCGGAGCTCCCGCGTGACCGCTCTTCCCACCCAGCCCCTCAGCCCCCTCGACGGCCGCTACCAGGCCACGGTGTCGCCCCTGGGCGAATACCTGTCGGAGGCTGGCCTGAACCGGGCCCGCGTCGAGGTGGAGGTCGAGTGGATCATCACCCTCACCAACCACGCGCTGTTCGGCACGACGCCGCTGTCCCAGGACGAGAAGCAGCAGCTGCGCGCGCTGTACCTCACGTTCGGCCAGGACGAGATCGACTGGCTCGCCGAGCGCGAGGCCGTCACCCGACACGACGTGAAGGCCGTGGAGTACCTCGTGCGCGACCGTCTGTCGGCCCTCGGCCTCGACCGCGTCGCTGAGCTCACCCACTTCGGCTGCACGAGCGAGGACGTCAACTCGCTCTCGTACGCCCTGACCGTGAAGCGCGCCGTGAACGACGCCTGGCTGCCCGCGTACCGGCGCGTGATCCAGAAGCTGCGCGAGCTCGCGCTCGAGCACGCCGACGCCCCCATGCTGTCGCGCACGCACGGGCAGCCGGCGACGCCCACGACCATGGGCAAGGAGCTCGCGGTGTTCGTGTGGCGCCTCGAGCGCGTGCTGAAGCAGATCGAGGGCGGCGAGTACCTCGGCAAGTTCTCGGGCGCGACGGGCACCTGGTCGGCGCACCTCGCGGCCGCGCCGCAGGTGGCCTGGCCGAACCTCGCCCGCGAGTTCGTCGAGTCGCTCGGGCTGACCTTCAACCCCCTCACGACGCAGATCGAGTCGCACGACTGGCAGGTGGAGCTGTACGACCGCGTGCGCCACGCGGGCGGCATCCTGCACAACCTCGCGACCGACGTGTGGACGTACATCTCGCTCGGCTACTTCGCCCAGATCCCGGTCGCGGGCGCGACCGGGTCGTCGACCATGCCGCACAAGATCAACCCCATCCGCTTCGAGAACGCCGAGGCGAACCTCGAGCTGTCCGGAGCGCTGCTGGCGTCGCTCGCCCAGACGCTGGTGACGTCGCGCCTGCAGCGCGACCTGACCGACTCGACCACGCAGCGCAACATCGGGGTGGCGTTCGGCCACTCGCTGCTCGCGCTGGACAATCTCACGCGCGGGCTGGGCGAGATCTCGCTGTCGCGCGACGTGCTGCTGGCCGACCTCGACCAGAACTGGGAGGTGCTGGGCGAGGCCATCCAGACCGTCGTGCGCGCCGAGGTCACCGCCGGGCGGTCGACGATCCAGGACCCGTACGCGCTGCTCAAGGAGCTCACGCGCGGCCGTCGCGTCGGCGCCGCGGACCTCGCGGAGTTCGTGCAGGGGCTCGAGATCGGCGACGAGGCGAAGCAGCGTCTGCTCGCCCTGACGCCGGCGACCTACAGCGGCCTGGCGGAGCAGCTCACGCGCTCCAAGCTCTGACGCCGCACCGCCCGCGCGAGACCGCACCGCCCGCGCGACGCCGATCCGGCCGGGCGAGACCCTCGCCGACGTCGGCGGTCTGACACGGCGATCGCCGTCTCGCCGCGGGTGAGGCCGCGGTCAGGCGGACGCGCGCGGGTCGACGCGACCGGTCAGTCCTCTTCGGCGTCGTTCTGGTTGCGCAGGGCCTCGTCGTCGAGCAGGGCGAGGTCGGCGCGGGTCACGAGCTGCGACGTGACCGCGTACTCGACCAGGCGCGCGCGACGGTTGGTCGCCAGCTTGCCCGGTCCGCCGCGCAGGCCCTGGACCCCCATGCGGTCGAGCTTGTCGCACACGTTGTCGAGCTTGCGGTTGAACTTGCTCATCGTCCAGCCGAGCCGTGACGCGGCGGCGCTCGAGGAGGGCAGCTCGCTCACGCTGACGCCCTCGCGGCGCAGCATCGGCTCGGCGAGCGCGACGATCAGCAGCTTCTGCAGCGGGGTGAAGCTCACGGGCATGACCGTGGTCTCGCCGCTCATGGACGCCTCGATCTGGCTCGAGACGGCGTACTGAGCCTCCTCCGTGTAGAGCGTGAGCTCGTACGTCGTCGGTCCCGCCGTGAACACGATCACGCTCTGCGCGAAGACGACGGGCATCCGCGCGCCGGGCGAGAGCCACGACTGCACGGCGCCGCCGGCGCTCGAGATCGTGGCCGCCAGACGCGACCCGACGTTCGCGATCCACCACAGCCCGTCCTGGCACTGCACCTCGAGGAACTGCCGGTGCAGATACTGGTTGTCATCGATCTCGAGGTCGCCCTCGCGTCCGATCACGAACGCCCGGTCGACCGGCATCTCGTGCCACTCGCCGGCGAACTCGATGCGCAACGGCGCGATCCGGCTCGGCATCGTGTTGACCTCGACCTCGTCGAACATCTCCGTCGACGGATTCACCTCTGTCAAGACTGGACCCCCTCATGCGACATAGTGTCACGAGCCGGCGTCCCGCGCCCGGATGACGGGCAGATCCGCCCGCTCCGGCCCGGCGTCAGCGCGGGGAGTCGCCCGGCTCGTCCTCGCGCGGCAGCAGGACGGGACGGTCCATGGTCTCGGACTGCTCGGCGGGCGGGACCAGGAGCAGCAGCATGGACAGCCCCAGCAGAACCGCGATGAACGAGACGCCCGCGACGATCGCCGCGACCGTCCACGCCCGCACGATCGCGTCGCCGGGAAGCGCCTGGAAGGCGCCCATCGACATCGCCGTGATGAGGCCCCCGAACAGCGCGGCCGCGAAGGCGATGCCCAGCAGCTGCGCGGGGCGCATCAGCTCGCGGCGGGTGGGCTTGTCGGTCACGGTCGCTCCTCCTGCGGGGCCGTCGCGGCGGGCTCGGCGACGGAGGCCTCGTCGGTCTCCTGCTGCTCGGGCGAGAGCCCCGCGATGCCGAGGTAGACCGCCACGATCGCGGCGTACCCGCCCAGCAGGCCGACGCCGATGGTCGTGCCCGTCAGGGTGAAGGGCAGCAGGGCGCCCTCCTTGGTCTCGATCACGTAGTCCAGCGCGTACTCGGGCGAGACGAACAGCAGCGCGACCCCGAGGACGAGCCCCAGCGCGCCGACCACGATCGCATCGCGCGACGCGGTCCGCGCCGCCCTCGTCGCCTCTCCCCGGCGGCGCGCGGTGACGCCGAGGAGCAGCTCGATCAGGCCCGTCAGCAGCGCCCACACGATCACGACCACGAAGAACAGCACGTCGGACCGCAGCGTCACGATGCTCGCCGCCATGCCGGCGACCAGGTGGATCGCGGCGAGCAGGGCGGGGCCGCCGCGACGGCCGGCCGGAGCGACGAGCCACGCCGCGATGGCGAACACGAGACCGGTCGCGATGCCGAAGCCGCCGAACACCGCCAGCCCCACCGCGTGCGAGTGATCGGGCGAGAACGTGATCATCAGCGCCGCGACCGCCGCGAACACGGCACGCAGCAGTTGGATGTGACGTGGGGTCACGCGCAGGGGCGCGGAGGCAGCGGGCATGGTGGATCCAGGGTCGGCCGAGCGGGACGGGTCCAGTCTAGGCGTCGCCGCCTGTGCGACCGCCCGGGGCCCGCCGCCCGGCCCCGTCGCTAGAGCGCGCGCAGGGCGGCGTCGAGGTCGGCGAGCAGGTCGTCGGCGTGCTCGATGCCCACCGAGAGGCGCACCACGTCGTCCGGGACCGCCAGCTCGGTGCCCCGCACGGAGGCGTGGGTCATCGCGTCGGGATAGTTGACGAGCGACTCGACCCCGCCGAGCGACTCGGCCAGCGTGAACAGCCGGGTCGACTCCGCGAAGCGCCGGGCGGAGGCGGCGTCGGCCAACGCCAGCGAGACGATGCCGCCGAAGCCGGACATCTGGGCCGCCGCGATCTCGTGCCCGGGGTGCGAGGCGAGACCGGGGTAGTACACCCGCGCCACCCGATCGTGCGACGCGAGGAAGTCGGCCACCGCCTGCCCGTTGGCGCTGTGGCGCTCCATCCGCACCGCGAGGGTCTTGATGCCGCGCGTCGTGAGCCACGCGTCGAGCGGACCCGAGACGGCGCCCGCGGCGAACTGCAGGAACCGCGCCTGCTCCGCCAGCGCGTCGTCGGCGAACACGAGGGCGCCGCCGACGACGTCGGAGTGCCCGCCGAGGTACTTGGTCGTCGAGTGGACGACCACATCGGCGCCGAGGTCGAGGGGCCGCTGCAGCGCCGGGGAGGCGAACGTGTTGTCCACGACGACGACCGAGCCGGCGGCGTGGGCCTTCGCGGCGAGCGCCCGGATGTCGGTGATGCGCAGCAGCGGGTTGCTGGGCGTCTCCACCCACACGATCCGCGGGGCGCGCTCGGCGAGGGCGGCGTCGACGGCCTCGGGGTCGCTCAGGTCGATCACGCGCAGCTTCACGCCCCAGGGCCCGAGCACGCGGGCGATGAGGCGGTAGGTGCCGCCGTAGACGTCGTTGCCGAGGAGCACCTCGTCGCCGGGCTGCAGCAGCGCGCGCAGCAGCGCGTCCTCCGCCGCCAGGCCGGACGCGAACGACAGCGCGGCCGCTCCGCCCTCGATGGCGGCGAGCTGGGTCTCGAGCGCCGTGCGGGTCGGGTTGCCGGCGCGCCCGTACTCGTACCCTCCGCGCAGGCCGCCGATGCCGTCCTGCGCGTACGTCGTCGAGAAGTGGACGGGCGGGATCACGGCGCCGGTCGCCTCGTCGGGGGCCTGGCCCGCGTGCACGGCGGCGGTGTCGAAACGGGGGCCGTCGATGCCGGGGGCGTCGGAACGGGCGTCGGTGCTCATGCGTGGATCTCCGTGGGGGTCGCGGTGGAGGAGGCGACGGCGGCCTCCGGTCGGTCGAGCTCTGCCTGCAGGCCGGCGGGGACGAGGGGCTCGGGGGCGTCGACGGGGAAGCCGTGGGCGCGCATCCAGTCGTCGTCGAACACCTTGCCGAGGTAGCCGCGCCCGTGGTCGGGCAGCAGCACCACGACGACGGCCTCGGCGGGCAGGTCGCGGGCGGCGCGCAGCGCGGCCACGACGGCCATGCCGCTGGATCCGCCCACGAGCAGCCCCTCCTCGCGGGCGAGACGGCGGGTCATGGCGAACGCCTCGGCGTCGGGGACACGGTGGATCTCGTCGACCACCGTCGGGTCGTACGCGCCGGGCCAGAAGTCCTCGCCGACGCCCTCGACGAGGTAGCCGTGCACCTGATCGTGGCGGCCGGGCTCCGCGGAGTAGATGGATCCCACGGGGTCGGCCCCGACGATCCGCACGCGCCCCTCGGACGCCTGCTTGAGGAAGCGTCCCGAGCCGGTGATGGTGCCGCCGGTGCCGACGCCGGCGACGAAGTGCGTGACGCGCCCGTCGGTGTCGCGCCAGATCTCGGGCCCCGTGGAGCCGAAGTGGCTGCGGGGCGCGTTCTGGTTCGAGTACTGGTCGGGCTTGTAGGCGCCGGGGATCTCGCGCACCAGGCGGTCGGAGACGCTGTAGTACGACCGGGGGTCGTCCGGCTCGACGTTGGTGGGCGTCACCACGACCTCGGCGCCGTAGGCCTTCAGCACGTTGCGCTTGTCCTCGGAGACCTTGTCGGGCACCACGAACACCGTGCGGTACCCGCGCTGCTGGGCGACGAGCGCGAGGCCGACGCCGGTGTTGCCGCTCGTCGGCTCGACGATGACCCCGCCGGGCCGCAGCCTGCCCTCCCGCTCGGCCGCGTCGATGATGAGCGTGGCGATGCGGTCCTTGGACGACCCGCCGGGGTTGAAGTACTCCACCTTCGCCAGCACGGTGGCGGCGATGCCGTCGGTGACGTGGTTCAGGCGGACGAGGGGCGTGGATCCGACGAGGTCGGAGACGGTGTGTGCGTAGCGCAAGAGAGTGTCCTCAGGATGGGACCGCGGCGGAAGGGACGTCGCCGCGGAGAGCTGTCGGTGGTCGGTTGAAGGGCGCTCGGAACGCGAGCGGCGCGCTTCAGCGACAACAACGACAGGTCTGCACGCACCCACCGTAACGCGTGGGCCCGCTCCCGGCAATCATCGCGTCGGGCGATCGTCGCCTCGACGGACGTCCCGACGCGAATGCTCGCCTCTGGGGAGAGGCGTTCGCCGCGCGAAGGGAATAACGTGACCTGGTGAGCTCGTCCCCGCAGTCCGATCCGGACCTCCCCTCCACGTCGCCCGCCGCCGCGCCCTCGCACGCCGTCAGCCCGCCGCTGTACGAGTGGGACGGCCTGGGCTTCGAGACCCGCCAGGTGCACGTCGGCGACACCGACGAGCACGGCTACCGCGCACGCGTGGCGCCGATCTACCTCACGGCGGGGTACCGGTTCGACTCGTATCAGCAGAGCTGGGATCGCTTCACGGGCGAGGAGCCCGGCCAGCTCTACTCGCGCAACCTCAACCCGACGCACCTGGTCGCCGAGCGGCGCATCGCCTCGCTCGAGGGCGGCACGGGCGCGATCGTGGTCGGCTCCGGGCAGGCGGCGATCACGACGTCCCTGCTGGGGCTCGCCGGGGCGGGCGAGCACATCGTCTCGACCGCCAGCATCTACAGCGGCACGCAGATCCTGTTCAACCGCACCTTCGCCCGCCTCGGCGTGACGGTCGGCTACGTGTGGGACTGGACCGACGAGGCCGAATGGGACGCGCTGATCCGCCCGGAGACCAAGGCGATCTTCACCGAGACCATCCCGAACCCGAAGAACGACATCGTCGACATCGCCGCGGTGGCGCGCGTCGCCCGTCGGCACGGCATCCCGCTGGTGGTCGACAACACGATCGCGTCGCCGTACCTGACCCGGCCGATCGAGGACGGCGCCGACATCGTCATCCACTCGTCCACGAAGTTCCTCGCGGGCCACGGCGCGGGCCTGTCGGGCGTGATCGTCGACGGCGGGCGGTTCGACTGGGCGGGCTCGTCGCGCTCGTACCCCGGCATCACCGACCCCGTCGCGCCGGGCAAGCCCTCGATGCTCGAGACCCACGGCGCGTCAGCGCTGGAGGCCTACCTGCGCCTCGGCATCGTCAACGACATCGGCCCCGCGCTGTCGCCGCTGAACTCCTTCCTGCTGCAGCAGGGCATCGAGACCCTGTCCCTGCGGATGGCGCGGCATGTCGACAGCGCGCACGCGATCGCCCACTGGCTGCGCGAGCAGCCGGAGGTCGGCCGCGTCGACTACGCCGGGCTGGCCGACAACCCGCTGCATGAGCTGGCGCAGCGCGTGTACCGCGGCCGCCCGGGGTCGATCTTCGCGTTCAGCCTCGCCGGCGGACGGGCCGCGGCGGAGGTCTTCTACGACGCGCTGCGCATCTTCAGCCGGATGACGAACATCGGCGACACGCGATCGATGGCGCTGCCGGTGTCTGCCACGACGCACGTCAGCTTCTCGCAGGAGCACCGCGACCGGCTCGGGATCGACGACGGCCTCATCCGGCTGTCGATCGGCCTCGAGACCGTCGACGACCTGATCGCCGACCTGCGCCACGCCTTGGACGCCGTCGCCGACGCCGGGCTGTGACGGGCCGCCGTCAGCGCCCGTCGCCCAGCCGCCGCGTGGCCTCGCCGCGGTAGTCGGCGAGCAGCGGCGGGGGCAGCGGGCCCTTGATGCGCCGCCCGCCCTGCGACTCCTCCCACGCGTGGGCGAGAATGCCGACCGAGCGCGAGAGCACGAACAGCCCGCGCGCGAGCTCGGGAGGCACGCCGAGCTCGGCGTAGACGATGGCCGAGATGCCGTCGATGTTCATCGGCACGGCACGGCCCCGCGCCGCCAGCGCCGCCTCGAGCGCGAGCCCTGCCCGCAGAGCGTCGCCCTCGAGTCGTCCGGCCGCCACCGCCTCCTCGACGAGCCTCAGGAGCGGGTCGCGACGCGGGTCGACGGGGTGGAAGCGGTGGCCGAAGCCGGGGACGAACGCGCCGCGCTCGCGGAACGCGGCCACGGCGTCCGCGGCGAGGTCGTCGATCGCGCCCTCTCCCTCGCGAGCGCGGGAGACGAGGTCGGTCAGCAGCGCGACGCACTGCTGACCGGCGCCGCCGTGGACGTCGCCGAGCACGTTGACGCCGTTCGCGACGGCCGAGTTGATCCCCACCCCGCAGGTGATCGCCATGCGCGCGCTCGCGATGGACGGGGCCTGGGGGCCGTGGTCGGCGCTCGCGACGAGAACCGCGTCGAGCAGGCGTCTCGTGGTCTCGTCGGGCAGCTCGCCGCGGGTCATGAGCCAGATGGTGCTGACGAAGTCGGCGCACGCGATCATGTCCTGCACCGGGTACCCGCGGTACTCGATCTCGCCGGGCGCGATCCGCGTCACCGCGGTCGCCCACCACTGCGTCGTCTGCGCGACGTCGACGTCTGTCGTGTCGGTCATACCGCTCCGTTCCTCCTCAGCGCGGCGATCTCGTCGTCCGCGTAGCCGATCTCCGTCAGGATCTCGTCGGTGTGCTCTCCGAGCAGCGGGGGCGCCGCGCGGGGCACGCTGGGCTCGCCGTCGACGCGGATGCCGTTGCCGATCACCCGCAGGGGCTCGCTGCCCCCGCCGGGGAAGGGCAGCTCGTGCACGAGCCCCCGCGCACGGATCTGCGGGCTCTCCAGCACCTGCGGCACCGTGAGAACGGCCGCGGCGGGCACGCCGGCCTCGCTGAGCTCCTCGGCCCAGTCGTCGGCCCCGCGCGCCGCGAGCGCCCGCTCGAGGAGCGCCGTCAGCTCGGCCCGGTGCGTCTTGCGGGCCTCGCGTTCGGCGAAGCGGGGGTCGTGGATCAGCTCGGGCAGGCCGACGATGCCGCAGAGCGTCTCGAACTGCTCCTGCTTGTTCGCGGCGATGTTGAGCGCGCCGTCGCCCGTGGCGAACGTTCCCGACGGCGACGCGGTGCCGTTGTCGTTGCCGAGCGGGCGCGGCTCGCGCCCGCCGATGAGGTGGTTCGAGACCACCCATCCCATGGCCGTGACCGCGGTCTCCAGCATCGACACATCGATCTCGCAGCCGCGCCCGCTGCGCTCACGTCCGACGAGCGCGGAGGAGATCGCGAAGGCCGCCGCGAGACCGCCGAGGGTGTCGGCGATGGGGTATCCGGCCCGCAGGGGAGCCGTCTCCTCGTCGCCCGTCACGCTCATCATCCCCGAGCTGCCCTGGATGATCTGGTCGTACGCGGGCTTGGCGCGCAGGGGCCCCGTCTGGCCGAAGCCCGAGATCGCGCAGTACACCAGCCGCGGGTTGATCTCGCGCAGGGCCTCCCAGGGGAAGCCGAGGCGCGCGAGGACCCCGGGGCGGAAGTTCTCGCACAGCACGTCGGCCCCGGCGACGAGCCGCCGGAAGACCTCCCGGCCCTCCTCGCTCTTCAGGTTGACCGTGACCGACCTCTTCTGGGCGTTCTGCGCCAGGAAGGAGATGCCGAGCTCGCGCGCGTTGAGCTCGCTCGAGCTGCCGAGCTTGCGGGCAAGGTCGCCGCCGCCCGGCGTCTCGATCTTCACGACCTCGGCGCCGAGCAGCGCGAGCTGGTAGCCCGCGTACGGCCCCGCCAGCACGTTGGTCATGTCGAGCACGCGGATCCCGGCAAGGGGTCCGCCGGGCGACGGCGCCCCGGTCACGCGGCGACCGCCCGGCGGTGCGCCCGGAAGCGCTGCACCCCGACGATCGCCAGGGTGACGACGAGGATCCCGTACAGCGCGATGGTGATCGGGCTGGAGACGAGGACGGACGGGTCGCCCTCGCTCACGGCGAGCGCCCGGCGAAGCTCGGTCTCGGCCAGGGGGCCCAGGATGATCGCGATCAGCATCGGGGCGAGCGGCAGCCCGTAGCGGCGCATCATGAACGCCAGCAGGCCGATCACCAGCACCAGCACGAGGTCGATGATCTTGCTGCTCGTCGCGTAGACGCCGAGCATCGCGAACACGGTGATCCCCGCGTAGAGATAGTGCCGCGGCACCTTGAGCAGCTTCGCCCACAGCGGCGCGAACGGCAGGTTGAGGATCAGCAGCACCACCATGCCGATGAAGAAGCTGGCCAGCAGCGCCCACACGAGGTCGGGGGCGCGCTCGAACAGCAGCGGGCCGGGCTGGAGGCCGTACTGGCGGAACGCGGCGAGCATGATCGCCGCCGTGGCGGACGTCGGCAGGCCGAGGGCGAGCAGCGCGCCCATCGCGGTGCCGGCGGTGGCGTTGCCCGCGGCCTCGGGTCCGGCCACGCCCTGGATCGCTCCCCTGCCGAACATCGGCTTGCGCCGGCGACGGTCGAGGCGGCGCTCGGTGCCGTACGCCAGGAACGTGGGCACCTCGGAGCCGCCCACCGGGATGATGCCGAACGGCACGCCGATCGCGGTGCCGCGCAGCCAGGCGGGCCCGGCCTGCTTCAGCTCGGACCACGACAGCCAGAGCCGGCCGCCCGAGGGGATGACGCCGGTGTCCTCGCGCGTGCCTCGTCGGGCCGCGACCGCGAAGACCTCGCCCAGTGCGAGCAGACCGACCGTGATGACGACGATGTCGATGCCGTCGAACAGCTCGGGCACGCCGCCGGTGAAGCGGATCGCCCCGGAGATGCCGTCGATGCCGACCACCGCGATCGCCAGGCCGACGGCCAGCGAGGCCAGGCCGCGCAGCACCGAGTCGCTCACCACGGCCGAGATGGCGACGAAGGCGAACACCGCCAGCGCGAGGTACTCGGCCGGGCCGAACAGCGTCGCGAGCTCGGCGAGCCGCGGCGCGAAGAACACCACGAGCGTCGACGCGATGATGCCGCCGATGAACGCGCCGATCGCGGAGGTCGCGAGCGCCTGCGCCGCCCGGCCGTTGCGGGCCATCCGGTGGCCCTCGATCGAGCCCGCGATCGCCGTGCTGTTGCCCGGCGTGTTCATCAGGATGCCCGCGATCGAGTCGCCGAACAGGCCGCCGAACAGCACGCCGGCGAACATGATGAAGGCGCCGATCGGGTCGAGCGAGAAGGTCACGGGCAGCAGGAGGGCGACGGCCATCGCGCTGCCGAGGCCGGGGAGCACTCCGACGGCGGTGCCGAGCAGCGCTCCGACGAACACCCAGAGCATGTTGATCGGGGTGAGGACGGCGAGGAATCCGTCGCCGAGGTTCGAGAGGACGTCCATCAGATCACTCCTGCCAGGATTCCGGGAGGCAGGCTGAGGCCCAGCCCCGCGGAGAACGCGAGCTGCACGATCGACGAGACCGCGACCGCGAGGAAGATGTCGAAGACCGGGCGACGGCTGCCGAGCGCCCAGGAGACGCCCCAGAACAGGAACGCCCCCGAGAGCAGCCAGCCGACCGGCGTCAGCGCGGCGATGAAGACGACCACCACGCCGACGGCGCTGAGCAGCGAGCGCACGTTGCTGCGGGTGCGGACGGCCGCCTCGTCGGAGGGCTCCGCCTCCGCCTCGTCCTTCTGGACGTCGGCAATGAACGCGAGGTCGTCCTCGTCGAGCGCGGACGGCGTGGCCTCCAGCGACGTGTCCGCGGGGGACGCGACGTCGGCCGCCTCGGGCTTGCGGATCACGTCGATCGCCAGCAGCACCGCGATGATCGCGCAGGCCGCCGCGACGAAGGACGGGAAGACCGTGGGCCCGGGGAACGAGATGTTCTCCGGGATCTCCATCGTCACGATGCCGTAGACGAGCGCGCCGCTGATCAGCAGCATGATGGCCGGGGCGATGAGCCCCGTGCGCCGACGCCAGAAGCCGTCGGAGAGCCTGCGTCCTCGTGCGTGCGGCACGAGCCTGACGATCCCGGTCACAGTCCCAGCTCCTCGATGATCTCGTCGATGCGCGCCTGGTCCTCCGCGATGAACTCCTCGAACTCCTCGCCGAGCAGCGGCACCGGCACCCAGTTGTTGCGCTCGAGGACCTCCTGCCACTGCTCCGAGCCCATCAGCTCGTCGAGGATCTCGACCAGCTCGTCGCGCTGCTCGTCGCTGATGCCGGCCGGGGCGACGAGGCCGCGCCAGTTCGGCAGGGAGACGTCGGCGCCGGCGTCGATGAACGTCGGGATGTCGATGCCGTCGACCGGCTCGTCGGCCGACAGCGCGAGGGCGCGGAGATTGCCCGCCTCGATCTGGTCGCGGAAGTCGTTGTAGCTGCTGACGCCGACGTCGACCGTGTGCGAGAGCAGCGCCGTGAGCACCTCGCCGCCGCCGGCGTAGGAGATGTAGTTCATCTGCGTCGGCTCGACGCCGATCTCGCGCGCCACGAGGCCGGCCAGCAGGTGGTCGGTGCCCCCGAGGCCGCCGCCGCCGACGGCGATGCCGTGCGGGTCCTCCCGCCACGCCTCCAGCAGGTCGTCGAGGGTCTCGAACGGCGAGTCGGCCGGGACGATGAACACCTCGTAGTCCTCGGCGAGCCGCGCGATCGGCGTGGTGTCGAGCAGGTCGACGTCCGAGCCGTTGACCGTGATCGCGCCCTCCATGACAGTGCCGGTCATCATGAGCTGCGTCGGGTCGGCGGGAAGCCGGGCGAACTGCGACAGCCCGATCGTCCCGCCCGCGCCGGGCACGTTGACGACCTGGACGTTGTTGACGATCGAGGCGGCCCGCATCGCCTGCTGCGCCTCGCGGGACGCCATGTCCCACCCGCCGCCGGGAGCGGCCGGAGCCATCACCGTCAGCGAGGACCGCGGGGAGGCACCCGTCGTCGATCCGCTCGCATCGACCGCCGCGAAGCCGGCGAGCGCGGCGGTCGCCGCGATGCCGAGCCCGGCGAGAATCCTGCGTCTTGCCTTCACAGTCACTCCCTCGTGACATTGGGGGTATCCACTACATGGACATTTCTGTCCGCCTGACAGTATCCTGACGGAGTTCAGCCCGCAACCGCCGAAGGACGAAGGATGAGCGACGCCAACGACAGCGGCACGGTCCGAGCGGTCAGCCGCGCGCTCGCCGTCATCGACGCCTTCGCGGCGCGCGGCGCGACCCACCTCACGATCGCCGATCTCGTGCGCGTCTCCGGGCTGCCGCGGACGACGGTGCTGCGCCTGGCCGACACGCTGGTCGCCGAACGCGTGCTGCAGCATCAGGACGGCGCGCTGACCATCGGCCCGCGGCTCGCGCTGTGGGGCATGTTCGCCGAGCAGGCGTGGGCGGTGCCCGAGGCGACCCGCGAGCGCATGGCCGACCTCGCGCTCGAGACCGGCGAGACCGTCAGCGTGTACGTGCGCAGCGGCACGCGGCGCGTCGCCGTGGCGCAGGCGCCGGGCCCCTCCGCCCTGCGACACGTCGTGCAGGTGGGCGACCGCCTGCCGCTCTCCCGCGGGGCGTCCTCCATGGTGCTGCTCGCCGGCGCCGCCGAGCCGCTCGACGACCTGCTCGCGACGCTGCGTGCCGACCCGGACCTGCCCGGCTTCGACACCGCCGCGCTGCGGATGCGTGTCGCCGAGGCGCGGGAACGCGGCTGGGCGGCGACCCACGGCGAGCGCGAGCCCGGCATCAGCGGCGTCGCCGTGCCGCTCCTGTCCGACCCCCAGCCCGTCGCCCTCGCCCTGGGCGGCCCGACCGCGCGCTTCACCGACGAGCGCGTGCCCGCCTTCGTCCGCGCTCTGCAGGCCGCGGCCGCCGACATCCGGCGCACCGGCCTGCCGCCCGCGGCGACGAGCGGCTGATCGCCGCGCGCCGACGCGCGGCCCGAACCCAGGAGGAACCATGACCGTCCCGCCTCTCCCCCGCCCCGGCGCCTACCCGGCCGCCACCGTCTCCGACGCGATGGACCGCTTCGGCGTCGCGCCCGGCATCCGACCGCTGTGGGAGGGCGCGACGATCTCGGGGCCCGCCTTCACGGTGTGGACGCGGCCGGGCGACAACCGCGGCATCCACGCCGCGTTCGAGACGATCCGGCGCGGCGAGATCCTCGTCGTCGCGGGCGACGGCGACGTGTCGCGCGCGCTGATCGGCGAGCTCGTGGCCGAGAAGGCGAAGGCGCTCGAGGTCGGGGGCATCGTGCTCGACGGCGCCGCCCGCGACGCGATCGGGCTGCGCGAGGTCGGCGTGCCGGTGTTCGCCCGCGCCGTGTCGCCGGCGGGGCCCTGGAAGACCGGCCCGTTCCGGCTGCAGGAGACCGTGGCGATCGGCAACGTCCCCGTCGCCCCCGGCGACTGGATCGTCGGCGACGACGACGGCGTGGCCGTCGTCCCTCGGGCGCGCGTCGAGGAGACCGTCGCGGCGACCGAGGAGCTGCTGCGCGGGGAGGAAGAGCGGCGGGAGGCGAACCGCGCCCTGGTGGCGCGGCCGTGACCGCCGGGACGACCGGCACCACCGGGAGCACCGAGACGGAACGCCCCGTCGTGTGGGTGCCGCGTCCGGTGCACGACGACGCGCTCGCGCGCCTCGAGTCCTGGGCCGAGGTGGCGCGCGGCTGGGGCGACCGGCCCGTCGGCTTCGACGCGATCTGCGACACCGTGTCCGGGATCCTGCTGCGCACCGAGCGCGTGGACGGCGACATGATGCGCCGCGCGCCGCGCCTGCGCATCGTCGCCCGGCACGGGGCCGGCGCGGACACGGTCGATCAGCAGACGGCGGCGCAGCTCGGCATCCGGGTGACGACCACCCCCGGCGCGAACTCCCGGGCCGTCGCCGAGCACGCTGTCGCGCTGCTGCTCGCCGTCAGGCGCGGGATCGGCGTGGCGGCGCGCGAGGGCGCCGCGGCCGACCGTGCGTTGCTGACGGGCCGCGAGCTGGGAGGCGCCACCCTCGGTCTCCTCGGCTTCGGGCGCATCGCGCGCGAGGTCGCCCGGATCGCTCGCGACGGCTTCGGCATGCGCGTCCTGGCGCACGACCCCTTCGCGCCGGCCGAGGCGTTCGCGGCGGCCGGGGTCGAGAGCGCGTCGCTCGCGCGCATATCGCAGGAGTCCGACGCCGTCAGCGTGCACATCCCGCTGACGGCGGAGACCCGCGGCGTGGTGGGCGCGGGCTTCCTGGGGCGCCTTCCGCCCGGCGCCGTCGTCGTCAACACGTCGCGCGGCGGCGTGGTCGACGAGGACGCGCTGCTGTCGGCCATCGCGTCCGGGCACCTCGCCGGGGCGGGACTGGACGTGACGACGGTGGAGCCCCTGCCCGGCGACCATCCACTGCGGCGGCACCCGCAGGTCGTCGTGACGCCGCACGTGGGCGGTCAGACCGCCGAGGCGATGCGGCGGGTCGCGCTGGAGGCCGCCGACGCGCTCCGGGACGCGCTCTCCCCCGCCGCGGCTCAGACCGCGGGGACGATCTGAGCTGCGGCCGAGCGATCAGCCGGGGCGACCGGGCCGGCGGTCCACACCGCGCCCGCCGGCCCGGCCGGCTCACGGCCGAGACGACTCACAGCGCCGGCGGGCGCTGCCGCAGACCGCTGACGAGGAGCGCGACGGACGCCCGGACGTCGTAGTCGGGATCCGGAGAGGTCCACGCGACGAGGTCGCCGATGGCGCGCAGCAGCTGGTAGGCGCTGGTGGGGGCGACGATCTGCCCGGCCTCGCGTCCCGCGTCGAGCAGGTCCGACAGGACGGGAACGAGGCGCTCGACGAACATGCGGTGCAGCGCGGTGAAGCCGGCCGAGTCGCCCTCCCAGACCCGCGCGAGCCCGTGCTTGGTGCCGAGGAAGTCCACGAACAGGCGGACCCACGCGACCAGGGCGTCGTACGGCGTCGCAGACGAGGCCAGCAGGCCGGGCCCGGCCTCCGCGCACTCCTCGACCTGATGCCGGTACACGGCCGCCACCAGATCGGAGCGCGAGGGGAAGTGCCGGTACAGCGTCGCGACGCCGACCCCCGCCTCGCCGGCGACCTCTCGGACCGACGCGCCGACGCCGGAGCGCGCGAAGACCGTGGCCGCGGCGTCGAGCAGCGCCTGGTTGTTCCGGGCGACGTCCCGCCGCGGGCGCGGAGCGTCGTTCACGGGCACGGTCATCCGTCGATCATCCCACGCCCGGCGGGCATATCGGAACGTTGATCCGTTTCATTTGCAAAGCGGATCAACGTTCCGTATAGTCACGGAACACTGATCCGTTTCGAATCCCCATTCCCCACGAAGGGCCATCTCCTTGTCCACGCTCCCCACCTCCCGCACCGCCGCTCAGATCATCGGCGTCCGCCCGGTGACCCTTCCCGCAGCCGACCGCGGCACCCCCCTGCAGGTCCGCGTCACCGCCCCCGTGGACGGGACCCGGCTGCCCGTCATCGTCTTCGCCCACGGCTTCGGCGGCTCCATGACCTCGGGCGACCCGCTCGTCGACCACTGGACCGCGAACGGATTCGTCGTCGTGCAGCCCACGTTCCTCGACTCGGCCACTCTCGGCCTGAGCCCGGCCGACCCGCGCTATCCCGACATCTGGCGCACGCGCGTGAGCGATCTCGTCCGCGTCATCGACCACCTCGACACGGTGCTGGCGGAGGTGCCGGGGCTCCCGCAGCGCGTCGACGTCGCTCGGCTCGCGGTCGCGGGTCACTCGTGGGGCGGGCAGTCGGTGTCGATGCTCCTCGGCGCCCGCGTGATCGGCCCGGACGGGCTGCCCGGCGAGGACCGCACCGACCGACGCGTCAAGGCGGGCGTGCTGCTCGCCACCCCGGGGGTGTCCCGAGGCGACCTGGCGCCGTTCGCTCAGGAGCATTTCGCCTTCATGAGCCCCGACTTCGACGGCCTCACGACCCCGTCGATCGTCGTCGCCGGCGACCACGACCAGTCGGCGCTGTCGACCCGCGGGCCGGACTGGTTCACCGACGTGTACCGCTACGCGCCCGGCGCGAGGCACCTCGTCACGCTGTTCGGCGGCGAGCACTCGCTCGGGGGCATCCAGGACTACGGGTCGACGGCCACCACCGACGAGAGCCCCGAGCGGGTCGACCTGGTCCGCCGGGCCACGACCGCCTTCCTGCAGGACGCCCTCGGCGTCGACGGCCGCGCATGGGCCGAGCTGACGGCCACCCCCTCGTCCGCGGTCGGGCGCGTCGACTCGAAGGCGTCCGGCAGCGAGGCGACCGCGACCGCACAGAACGCCTCCGAGTAGGGGCGCGGCGCGGGTCGTCACCTGGCGTCATCGACGGCCCGCTCCCTCCCCGGCGCGGTTAGCCTGACGACATGAGCGAGCAGGCCACCGAACCCCGCGTCTACGTCATCCACGAGAACGCCGAGTGGTTCCCGCCGTTCGCGGCCGCCTTCGCGGATCAGGGCGTCCCCGCGCAGGAGTGGCTGCTGACGGACGGGGCCATCGACCTCTCGTCCGAGCCGCCCCAGGGCGTCTTCTGGTCACGTCTGTCGGCCTCCGCGCACACGCGCGATCACGCCGCGTCGAAGGAGTACGGTCGCGCGGTGCTGCGCTGGCTCGAGTCGTGGGGCCGCACCGTCGTGAACGGCAGCGACGTGCTCGAGTTCGAGGTGAGCAAGGTGGCGCAGCACGCCACGCTGCGCGCCGCCGACGTGGACGTGCCACGCACGACGGCGGTCTTCGGAACCGCCGCGCTCAAGGAGCGGGCGCGCGAGTTCTCCGCCCCCTTCATCAGCAAGCACAACCAGGGCGGCAAGGGTCTCGGCGTGCGCCGCTGGGACGCCCACGACGACTTCGACGCCTGGGTGGACGGCCCCGACTTCGAGCCGTCGCCGGACGGGATCACGCTGATCCAGGAGTACCTCTGGACCCGCGAGCCCTTCATCACGCGCGCCGAGTACGTGGGCGGCGAGCTCGTCTACGCGGTGCGCGTCGACACGAGCGCCGGCAGCTTCGAGCTGTGCCCCGCCGAGGCCTGCGCGGTCGACGGGGAGGACGGGACGCCGGCGCCCCCGCTGTTCCAGCTGCGCGACGAGATCACGCCGGAGCACCCGCTGGTCGCTCAGCACCGCGCGTTCCTCGAGAGGGCCGGCATCCGCATCGCCGGGATCGAGTTCGCCGAGACGTTCGACGGTCGGCTCGTGACGTACGACGTCAACACGAACACGAACTACAACCCGGACGTCGAGGCCGTGGCGCCGCGCTCGGGCCCGGGCGAGATCGCGCGCTTCCTCGGCTCGCTGCTGCGCGCGGAGCAGCCCGTCCCGGCCTGATGGCGCCCGCGCCGGCGGCCTCCGGCGCGGGTAACGTCGAGGACATGACCGACACCACCTCCCCGCGAAGCGAAGACCGGGCCGATCGGCTCGCGTCGCCGGGCGAGCGCGCCGCCGCGCCGCCCGCGTTGGACGCGGAGGGTTTCAAGCTGCTGTTCCGGGGGCACCCCGGCGGCGTCGCGGTCATCACCGCCGAGGGACCCGACGGGCCGGTCGCGCTGACGGCGACGTCGGTCGCCTCTGTCAGCGCCGAGCCGCCGATGCTGGTCTTCTCGGTCTCGGCGCTGTCCTCGGCGACGCCGGCCATCCTGGCCGCCGACACGATCGTGGTGCACCTGCTCGACGCCGCCGACCTGCCGCTGGCGCGCCTGGCCTCGACGAGCGGGGTCGACCGGTTCGCCGACACGTCGCTGTGGACCCGGCTGCCGACGGGCGAGCCGCTCTTCCCCGGCGTGCGCGCCTGGGCGCGGTGCACGATCGTGGGGCGGCTCGAGGCCGGCGCCTCCACCGTCATCGTGGCCCACGCCCTGCAGGGCGCCACCACCCGCGGCGTCGGGCACCCGGAGGGCGGCGACGACGCGCCGCTGGTCTACCACAACCGCACGTGGCACCGCCTCGGCGAGGGATCCCGCATCCACTGAGGCCCGGCCGCGCACCGGCGGTGCGCTCAGCCGGTGACGTCGACGCTCATCGCCGCCGGCGCGGGCGCGCCGAGCGCGTGGAGGTCGACGCGGCGGACGTCGCAGCCTGCGCACCGCACGTACACGACGACCCCTTCGGACGTCGCGTGCCTCGACTCGGTGAGCCACGCGTGCTCATGGGGAGCGATGGGCGCGGGACGGGGATCCGGGGTTCCGAGGAGCGTGGTCACTCCTCCACGATGCTGTAATGGTCTTATGCATCTCAACCCTTACGGCGAGTACGCGGTGCTGCTGGCGGCCTCGCTGGCGAACGACTGGCCGGACGACCGGGCGGGCATCGAGCGACGCGCGCGCGAGTTCGGGATGACGATGGACTTCCTCGAGAACCCCGACGACCACGCGCAGACCCGGCGCGTGATCGACGACTGGCTCGAGGTGGTCGACGCCGAGGACCACGAGCGGCGGGCGGGGCTGCTGAACGACCGGATGGCCGCCGTGGCCGCATACCCGCGCCTGACCGACCACGACGGCGAGGGGTGGCACCTGCACTACCGCGATCCGGACCAGACGCTCGCGTACGTGCTCTCGGCGGTCTTCAGCGTCGGCACCGCGCTGCACCTGTCGACGCGCGGCATGTCACGACTGGGGCGGTGCGCGGCGGGTGCCCCGTGTCGCAACGTGGTGGTGGACGTGACCCGCAACGGTCGACAGCGCTACTGCTCCGTGCGCTGCGCCAACCGCGCGGCGGTGCGGCGCCACCGCGCCCGCTCCGCCCGCGGATCGTGATGCCCAGGGGTTGCGCATGAGAGCGCTCCCATGCCTAATGTCCTGAGAGGGACACCCGCGCCGGACGGATGGCCGGGGAGCGCACAGGGATGAGCAGAGCCACGCACGACCGCTCGGGCAGGCCGACGATCGAGGACGTCGCACGCCTGGCGGGCGTCTCGCGCGCCGCGACGTCGAGGGCGCTGAACGGACAGCCCGGCGCCTCCGCCGAGGTGCGCGAGCGCGTGGCTCGCGCCGTCGCCGAGCTCGGCTATCGCCCCGATCTCGCCGCGCGCGAGCTCGCCTCCGGGCGCCGCCGCACGATCGACCTGGTGGTGGTGCTGCCCGACGACTGCGAGACCACGTGGCTCGCCGCCGATCCGTACTACGGCAGGATCATCGCGGGGCTGATGCCGGCGCTGGACCGAGAGGGGCTGCCGCTGCGCATCCGGCGGATCGACGAGACGGACGCCGCGGCGCAGCTGCGCGAGCTGGCCCCCGCGGTCACCGCCGGCGCCGTCATCGTGAACGTCCCCGTGTCGCTGGCCGAGCGCTTCGCGCGGCAGGCCCGCGGTCCGGTGGTCTCGCTCACCCCGACCGACCCCCGCGTGCCCGGCGTCCTCGCACGGAACCGCGAGGGCGCGCGCGCCGCCGTCGAGCACCTGCACGCGCTCGGCCGCCACCGGATCGGAGCCGTCCACGGGCCGGCCGGCAACGAGTGCGCGCTCGCCCGCCGTACCGGCCATCTCGAGGCGGCTGCCGCCCTCGGCCTGGACGTCGTGACGGCAGACGGCGACTTCGGCCTCCAGGGCGGGCGCCGTGCCGCGGCCGAGCTGCTGGCACGCCATCCCGACCTGGACGCGCTGTTCGTGGCGTCGGACATGATGGGCGCCGGGGCCGTTCAGGCCGTCACCGCGGCGGGTCGACGCGTGCCGGAGGACGTCGCGGTCGTCGGCTTCGACGACTCCATCGCCGCCGTCTACGCGAACCCGCCGCTCACGACGATCCGGCAGCCCGTCGAGGAGATGGCATCCGCGGCGGTCGAGGCGCTGCTCGACGGCACCGCCGGCCCGGGCTGGCGGCCCGCGTTCGCCTGCGGGCTCGTGGTGCGCGCGAGCACCGCGTCCTGACCTCGCCGGGCGCCTCCCGGCCCTCAGACTCAGCGGAGCATCGTGGGGGCGACGTCGCGGAGCGCCTCGAGCGCGGCCCGCGCCCCCGCCGGCAGCTCATCCCACGAGGACATCGCGGCTACTTCGCGAGGGCGGCCTTGGCGTAGGCGACGAGCGCGTTGGCATGACCGTGGCCCAGCCCGTGGTCGCCCTTCAGCCAGGCCACCACCTCCATGTGCGCGCGCCCGCCCTCCAGCCGGTCGACGATCAGGTCGAGCCACTCCTGGATCGGGCGACCGTAGACCTCCTCGATGCGGGGGAAGTACGACGCCGGCCCGGCGACCTTCTCGCCCGGCGCGATCACGGGCGCGGTCACGCGATGCTCTGTCATGACGCCAAGCTAGGGCACGCGACGAGACCCCGTCGAGCCCCGCCGCCGACCCGGCCCTCGCAGCTCGCACCTCACCGCGTGTCCTACTCTGAGAGACGCGCGGGACGGAGGGAGACGGATGTCAGGCGGGCCGCTCTCTGCCTCGGCCTACGAGGTGCTCGGGGTCGAACCCGACGTGGACGACGAGGCGCTGCGCCGCGCCTACCGGCTGCGCCTGCGGCAGACGCACCCCGACACGGGCGGCGACGCGGCCGAGTTCGTCCGTGTGCAGCGCGCCTGGGAGCTCGTCGGCACCCCCGCCGACCGCGCGGCGTACGACCGCGGTCACGGTCCGTCCGCCGAGACGTCCTGGAGCGGATCGGCCGACCAGCCGAGCGCGCGCCGGGACACGCGCCCGCGCGCCCGGTCGTACGGCCACCCGGGCGGCTGGCGGCGAGAGCGCTACCTGACCCTGATCCGGGAGTGGGCGGGGCGGGGCGTCGAGCTCGCCGATCCGTATGCGCCGGAGCTGGTGCGCTCCGCTCCCGCCGAGATCCGCCGGCTGCTGGCCGACGCCCTGGCCGAGGAGGCGACGGCGCGCACCGTCGCCGACCTCGGGATGGGCTTCACGGTGTGGCACGACGTCGCGGCGGGAGACGACGCCGACAGCAAGCTCGACCACGTCGTCCTCGGCCCGTCGGGTCTGCACGGCGTCGAGTCGTCCGACTTCGGCGGGGAGGTGCGCTTCCGCCGCGGCGAGGTCATCGGCGAGGCCGTCGGCGCCCGCGCGCCCGTCGCCGAGCTGCTGTCGCGCATGAGGGCGGTCGCGAGGAGTGCGCGGGTGCGCTTCGGCGGGGCGATCCTCGTGCTGCCGGACGACGACCTCCCGCAGGCGGTCACGCCTCTCGGACGCGTGCGCGGGGTCCCCGTGGCGGTCGCGAGCCGCAGCAGTCTCGGCCCGCTGCTGCGCGCCGGCGTCCCCGGCGCCCGCCCGATCGGCGGCAACGAGCTGTTCGACGTGCGCACGCGGCTGCAGCAGTCGGTCCGCTTCGTCTGAGCGGCGGAGTCGGCGTCCCGACCGGCGTCAGCCGGTGAGCACGAGGTCGGCGGCCGACAGCGCGGCGCCCTGAGCGCCCGCCCACACGCCGAGGCCGGCCGGCACCACGTCGGGCAGGCGGTGGAAGGTCGCCCCTGAGCGCGCCTTCGCCACCGCGGGGTCGACCGTCCACTCGGGCGAGCGCGCGAGACCGCCGCCGATCACGAACAGCGCCGGATCGATCAGCGCCGAGATCGTCAGCAGCGCTCGGGCGAGCGCGGAGGTCGCGTCGTCCAGCACGGCGATCGCCGCGGCGTCGCCGCCCCGCGCGGCCCGGACGACGTCGACGGCCGACGCCGCGTCGCCTCCCTCGCTCCCGAGACGCTCGCGCCAGCGGCGGCCGAGCTGCGCGCCTCCGATCAGCGTCTCGAGGCAGCCGCGCTGGCCGCAGCTGCACGGCAGGTCGCCGCCGACGTCCGTGTGCCCGACCTCGCCGGCGCCGCCGTGCGCCCCGCGGCGCACCTCGCCGCGCACCACGTGCGCCCCGGCGATGCCCGTGCCGAGCGCGACCACGAAGATGTCGTCGTGGCCGCGTCCGGCACCGGACCGCGCCTCCGCGATCGCGGCGGCGACGCCGTCCTGGACGGCCACGCCCGGAGCGCCGATGCGCTCGCCGAGCAGGGTCGCCGGCGCCAGGCCGTCGAGCCACGGCAGGTTCGCGCTGTGCCCCACCACTCCCGACTCGACGTCGAGCGTGCCCGGCACGGTGACCCCGAACGCGGCCACGCTGCTGCCGCCGAGGAACGCCTCGACCTCGCGCGCGAGCCCGTCGAGGCCGGCAGCCGATGCCGACGGCACGGTGCGCCGTCGGGTGGCCGCAGGGTCGCCGTCCGCGCCCGCGAGCAGCAGCTTCGTGTGCGTGCCGCCGTAGTCGATCCCGAGCAGTGCCGTCACGCGACGACCCCGCCCGGCCCCGCTGCCCGCACGAGGTCCCGGACCGCCGCCGCGACGGCCTCGTCGGTCGACTCCCGCTCGACCCTGCCCGCGGCGACGCCCGACCCGAGGGCGACGGGCACCTGCTCGACGACCACCGACTTCGCGGAGGCGTGCACCGCATCGACCCCGGTCGCGACGACCGCTGCGGCGTTGGTCGCGTCGACGCCCCCGCCCGCCTGGATCTCGATGCGGCCGGCGGCGTGCGCCACGAGCGAGCGCAGCTCGGGGAGCGCGTCGGCGGCGCGGGACGCGCCGCCCGAGGTGAGGACGCGCGTGACGCCGAGCGCGACGAGCTCCTCGAGCGCCGCCCGGCGGTCGGCCACCACGTCGAACGCACGGTGGAAGGTGACCTCCGCCGCGCCGCCGGACACGTCCGCCGCGGCGTCCACGACCCGCCGCATGAGGCCGTCGTCGACTCGCAGGCCTCCCTCTCCGTCGGGCACGGTGCCGCCCACCACGACGCCGGCCGCGCCGGCCGCCAGCGCCGCACGGACGTCCGCGAGGATGACGCCGACGTCGTCGGGGTCGTAGCCGAAGCCGCCCTCGCGGGGACGCACCAGCACGTGCGCCGGCACGTCGCCCGCCGCCGCGGCCCGGACGAGGCCGGCCGACGGCGTCAGCCCACCGGTGGACAGGGCGGCGCACAGCTCCATCCGGTCGGGGCGCACGCGCGTGGCCACGGCGATGCCCGCGCGATCCTGCACCGCCAGCTCGAACGCCGTCACGAGGCGGCCTCCGCGTAGCCGCGCTCGCGCAGCAGCCGGGCCCTCAGCGCCGGCTCCGCCGGGAAGTCGTCGTAGGGGTGCATCGGGCGCTCGATGCGCGCGTGCCCGAGCCGCTCGAGGTCCTGGTCCACGGGCCCCGGGGTGAGCGCCAGGGTCCATCCCTGTGCGACGTCGTACAGGGTCGGCTCGAGGTAGCCGATCTTCGTCACGATGATGTCCGCCTCCGCGGGGTCCAGGCCGATGCGGGCGAAGTCGGTCGTGGAGTGGTACGCCTTCCGGAACTCGGTCACGACGGCGCGGATCCCGCCCACGCGGACCACGGCGATGCGACCCGCCTGCGGGTCGGCCGTTCCCGGCTCGCCCCCGTGCAGGCTCAGCAGCTCGCCCGTGATACGCACCGGCCCGGACACGCGGCTGTCGACGCGCGCGCCAGCCTCGACCTCGACGCGATCACCCGGCCGATGCGCGAACAGGCGGTCCACCGCGACGGCGTCGAACACCGAGGCGACGTACGTCACGGGCGCGTCGGGGCCCGTCAGCTCCGGCATCCCCAGCAGCCGCGTCAGCGTCCACGTCACGTCGCCCGTGCCGCCGGCACCCGGGTTGTCGCCCGAGTCGCTGATCAGGTACGGCCGCGCTCCCCCGGCGGCGCGGTGCGCGAGCGCCGCCGCCACCCCCTCGCCGAGGGTGCCGGGCGGGCCGACGAAGCCGAAGTCGTCGCGCACGTCCCACAGTCGTCGCGCCAGCCGCTCGGCCTCGCGCACGATCACGCCGGCATCCGACCCGGTCACCATCACCGTGGCGTGACAGCGCGGCTCGTCAGCCCACGCGTAGCCGATCCAGATCCCCGCGTCCGACACCCCGTCGAGCGACTCGACCCCCGGGATCTCGGCGTACAGGCTGCGCGCCGGCTCCACCCGCGTGGACGTCTTCTCGCCCGGCAGCAGGATCGGCACGCGCACCCAGGCGCGCAGCGGACGCTCACCGGTCTCGGCGTGACGGCGGATCCATTCCACGAGCAGCCGGGCGGCACGCTCCCGTGTCTCCCACGCGTCCTCGTGCGGCGCAAGCCGGTAGCACGTGGGCAGGTCCAGCGCGAGCGCCAGCGTCTCCGAGACGTTGCCGTGCAGGTCCATCGGAGCGGTGATCAGCGCGTCCGGACCGACGACCCCGCGCACCGCCGTGACGAGGGCGCCCTCCGCGTCGTCCATCCCGACCACGCTCATCGCCCCGTGGATGTCGAGGTAGACGCCGTCGACCGGCCCGGCCTCGCGCAGGCCGGCGACGATGCGTTCCGTGAAGTCGTCGTACACCTCGCGCCGCACGGCGCCGCCCGGGATGGAGCGCGCGGAGAACACGCCGATCCACTCGGCGGCCTCGCGCAGCGGCGACCCGGGGGCGAGGTGCGGGTACCGGGCGACCAGCTCCTCCCCCGTGAACACGGGGAAGTCGCGGTAGTCGGCACGATGCGCGGCGTACGCGCTCGACTCGATCGCGAGCCCGACGATGGCGATGCGGGGGTGTGACATGTGAGGCCTTCCGGTGGTCGTGAGGGGTCAGCGGCCGGCGATGCCTGCGGTCGCGATGCCCTTCACGAGGTGCTTCTGCAACAGGATCACGATCAGCGCCGTCGGGATCATCGCGATGATCGACGCCGCCATCTGCAGATCCCAGCGCGTGCCGAACTGGCCCGAGAACGTCGCGAGGCCGATCGGCAGCGTGCCGAGGTACGAGTAGTCGTTGACCACGATCAGCGGCCACAGGTAGCTGTTCCAGAACCCGATGAACGTGAACACGGTCAGCACGGCGACCGCGGAACGGGCGAGCGGGAGGATGATCTGCAGGAACGTGCGCAACGGGCCGGCGCCGTCGACGCGGGCCGCCTCCTCGAGCTCGAAGGGGATGCCGCGGAAGAACTGCCGCATCAGGAACGTCCCGAAGGCGGTGAACGCGAACGGGAGGATCAGCGCCTGCGGGGTGTTGACCCAGCCGAGCCACTGCATCAGCTGGAACATCGGCACGACGAGCACCTCCTGCGGCACCATCAGCGTGACGAGGAACAGCCCGAACACGACCTCGCGACCGCGCCACTGCAGGCGTCCGAACGCGTATCCGGCCGTCGTCGAGACGACCAGGACGACCGCCGTGCCGGCGACCGACACCAGGAAAGAGTTCGCGATGTAGGTGAAGAAGGGCCCGTAGCGGAACACCTCGAGGAAGTTCTCCCACCGGACCTCGCTGCCGATCAGGGTCGGCGGCACGGCGAAGATCTGATCGTTGGGCTTCAACGCGGAGAACAGCGCGTACACCAACGGGGTCGCGAACAGCACGGCGGCGATCACGACCGCGACGTGCTGCAGGATCAGCCGCGGCTCGAAGCGCCGAGCCGGGGCCCCGCCGCCGACGACGGCGGGCTGTGCGTCAGACCTCATAGTGCACCCACCTCTTCTGGGCCGTGAACTGCAGGGCGGTGAGCCCGATGATGACCGCGAACAGGATCCATGCCGCGGCGGCGGCCAGGCCCATGTCCTGGAAGGTGAACGCCTGGTCGTAGATGAACATCACGATCGGCATGGTGGCGTTGCCGGGCCCGCCGCCGGTGAGCAGCTGGGGCTGCGCGAAGACCTGCATGGACGAGATCATCGTCATCACCGTGGTGAAGAAGATCGCGGGCGACAGCAGGGGCAGCGTGATCCGGAGGAACATGGTGATCCCCTTCGCACCGTCGAGCTTCGCCGCCTCAATGACCGACTCGGGCAGCTGCTCGAGAGCCGCGCAGAAGATGAGCATGTTGTAGCCCATGCCCTGCCAGACCGACATCACGACGACCATCACCATCGCCCACTGCGGGTGGCTCAGGAAGCTCGGCAGCTCGACCCCGAACACCGACGTGGTGACGCCGTTGAACAGGCCGTTGGGCTGGAGCAGCATCTTCCACACCAGCACGTTGGCGACCATCGGCGTCACGACGGGGATGAAGAACAGCACTCTGAAGGCCGCACGGCCCCGCAGGCGCGGCCCGAGCAGCAGGGCGAGCCCGAGCGAGACGACGAGGTTCAGCGGGACGAACAGCAGCGTGAACACGGCCGAGTTGCGAAGCGACGGCCAGAAGTCGGGATGGGAGGTGAACAGCTCGGCGTAGTTGCCGAGGCCGACGAACTCCCGATCACCCCAGGCCGGCCAGTCGAACAGGCTCATCACGACCGAGAGCACGACGGGCACCACCGTGAAGGCGGTGAGGCCCGCCAGGGCCGGGGTGATGAACCCCAGCGCCTGGCGGGACTCGACCTTCCGCAGCCGCCCGCGTCCCCGTCGGCGCGCGGGCACCGTGATGACGGAGGTGGTGGTCACGTGGTCACTCGCCGAACTGCTGCTGCGCCTGCTCGAGGACGTCGGCGATCGTCGTCTGCCCCGTGTACACGGAGACGAGCTGAGGCTGGATCGCCTCGTTCACCTGGGCCCAGTCGGGCGTGGAGCGCTGTCCCTCGAGCCCGGTGAACGTCGCGTCGAACGCGGCCTGCACCTCGTCGCGGACGCCCTCCTCCAGCGACTCGAAGTAGAGCGGCTGCGAGTCGATGCGCGCGGGATAGCTGCGCCCCGAGGACGCGATCTGGTCCTGCGCCGCCTCGCCGACCAGCGAGCCGAGCACCTTCAGCGCGGCCTCCTTGTCCTCGCAGTCGGCGGAGATGCCGTAACCGGACCCGAGGATCAGGCCCAGGCGCTCGCCGCCCTGCTGGGGCAGATCGACCATGCCGGCCTCGAAGCCCGCCTCGTTGTTCAGGTAGCTCACGGCGTTCCAGGTGCCGTCGACCGCCATCGCGACGTTGCCGGCCTGGTACTCCTGCTCTCCCCAGCCGGTGTCCGAAGCCGACGGCGGCAGCGATCCGTATCCGTCCTCGGCGATGGCCGCGTACCATTCCGACGCCTCGACGAAGTCGGGGTCGGTGAGCGCGAGCGCACCCGACTCGTCGACGGGCTGCGTGCCCGAGCGGGCGATGGGCAGCGACATCCACTGGAACTCGCCCATGCCCATGCCGAAGCCGGGGTGCGCGTCGGTCGTGGCGCCGGCCACGGCGGCGTCGAAGTCGTCGAAGGACCAGCCCGCCTCGGGCTCGGCGGTGCCCGTCTCGGCGAACATGTCCTTGTTGTAATAGACCATCATGGCCGCGACGTCGTAGGGCAGACCGTAGAGCTGCCCGTCGTAGCTCATGATGTCGAGCGAGCCCTCGGTGAAGTCGGCCTCGTCGATGCCGGCGGTCGCCAGGTCCTCGGCGGTCAGCGGCATGAACGCCTCGTAGTATCCCGAGAGCCGTTGGCCGTTCATGGACGTCACACAGGCGACGTTGCCCGATGCGAGGTTCGTGGTGAGCTTCGTGAAGTAGTCGTTCCAGGGGGCGTGCTGCAGCTGGATGTCGACGTCCGGGTTCTCCTCCTGGGCGATGGCGAGCTGCGCCTCGAGCGCATCGACGTCCGACTCTCCCGCTGCCCACATGTCCCAGACGATGCGGGGCTTCCCGTCCCCTCCGGACGACGTTCCGCCGCCTCCCGACGGCGCTCCGCAGGCGGTGAGGGTGAGCGCGGCGCCGGCGGCGATCGCGGCCACGAGCGGCTTGGGTGTCTTCATGATGGTGTCCTGTCTCGAGGGGTGGGGGCGGGTGATGCCGAGGAGTCCGAAGCGAGGTACAGCTCGATCACGGGGACCGCGACGTCCGGACGGACCGTCGGCAGGTGGAGCGTCAGGGTGCCGGCGGGCTGGCCGCCGGGCTCGGTGTTCCACGCCTGCTGGTCGGGCGAGATCTCACTGGTGCGGATCTCGGATCCGTCGTTCAGCAGACGGGCGAAGCGCACCTTGCCGGCCAGGTCGCGCAGGTGCAGGTGTCCGAAGGGCCAGGCGAGGAGATGGACGTACAGCCGGTCGTCGCGGCGGGTGAGGACCGTGCCGGAGGGGGCGACCAGCTCGGTCGCCCCGGCCCCGATGACCGACTGCTCGTGGAGCGTCATCCACTCGCCGAGCGCCGCGAGCGCCGCGGTGTCGCGCGGGGGGATGCCGCCGCGCCCGTCCGGGCCGATGTTGAGCAGCAGGTTGCCGTTCTTCGAGACCGTGTCGACGAGCATCCGGATCAGCAGATCGGGGCTCTTGACGTCCAGGTTGTCCCGGTCGTAGCCCCACGAGCCGTTGAGCGTCTGGCAGGCCTCCCACATCACCGGCGAGCCGTCGCGCTCCATGGGCGCGTCGGGCTGGTACTGCTCGGGCGTCACCACGTCGCCGGGCACCCACAGCCGGTCGTTGACGACGATGTCGGGCTGCAGCTCGCGGGTGAGGGCGAGCAGCGCCTCCGAGCCCCAGTCGCCCGGCCCCTTGCCGTCCCAGCCGTCGCGCGGCTCGACATAGGTGAAGTCGTAGAACAGGTAGTCGATCGTGCCGTACCGCGTGAGGATCTCGCGGACCTGGCCGTGCAGGTACTCGCGGTAGCGGACCATGTCTCGGCCCTCGTTCAGGGCGCGGGCGTCGGGGCGGTCGCGGAGCGGGTGGTGGTAGTCGATCGTGAAGTCGGGGTGGTGCCAGTCGATCAGCGAGAAGTAGAGCCCGACGCGCAGTCCCTCCGCGCGGAAGGCGTCGACGAACTCGCGGACGATGTCACGGCCGGTCGTCGCGGTGATGCTGTAGTCCGAGAGCCCGGTGTCGTACATGGCGAAGCCCTCGTGGTGCTTCGCGGTGAGCACGCCGTACCTCATGCCGGCGGCCTTCGCGGCCCTGGCGAGCGCCGGCGCATCGAAGCGATCGGGGTCGAAGAACGGCGCGAAGCGCTCGTAGTCGTCCGGAGCGGTGCGTTCGCGCGTCATGACCCACTCGTGCCGGCCGAGAGTGCTGTAGAGGCCGAAGTGGACGAACAGGCCGAAGCGGTCGCGGGTGAACCACTCGTGGGGATGCGCCATCCCATGCTCCTTCGCTGGATCTTCCGGACTGCGGTCGCGATCGCGCTCCGCCGTAGTGCTTTGCACGCTATCGACAGAAGTTATTCCGGAAAACGCAGGAAGCGTAACGAAGAAGTTACTGTTATGCCGTAAGAAGTACGAGAGCCCCGTCCGATCCGACCCCGGGAGACCGCATGTCCCGCCACCCCTCCGCCACGGCCGCCGAGAACCGGATCCTCATGCTCATCGGCTCGGGGCGCGCCCGCTCGCGGCGAGAGCTGGCGGAGTCCCTGGGGCTGTCGCCATCCACGATCTCGCAGCACGTGCAGGCGCTCATCACGCGCGAGCTGGTGTCGGAGGGGCCGGCGGGCGCCTCCAGCGGCGGCCGCCGGCCCCGCGAGCTGCGGCTCATCGGCGGCACCGGATACATCGGCGCGATCGACCTCGGGGGCGGCCACGCGCGCCTGGGCATCGTCCGCCGCGGCGGAGGCGTCGTCGGCACCGGCGAGCTTCCGGTGGACCTGCGATCCGGGGCCGAGGCCGTCCTCGCGGACGTCGGCCGCGCGCTGCGGACGCTGTTCGACTCGCTCGGGCTGGACGGCTCGCTCGCGGGCGCGGGGATCGCGCTGCCCGGCCCCGTCGACGTGCGCAACCGCACCGTGGAGAGCCCCTCGCGCATGCCGGGCTGGACCGACCGCGATCTCGGGGCGCTGCTCGAGCAGACGCTCGACGTGCCCGCGGTCGTCGAGAACGACGCGAACGCGATGGGCCTCGGCGAGCACTTCGCCCGCTCGCCGCGCGCACGCCACTCCGTCACCGTCAAGGCGGGGACGGCGATCGGATCGGGCGTCGTGGTCGACGGCCAGGTCTACCGGGGCGCGGGAGGCGCCGCGGGCGACATCACGCACACCCGGGTGGCCGCGGCGGCGGAGACCCCATGCTCGTGCGGCAACCTCGGCTGTCTCGAGACCGTGGCGTCGGGGGCGGGCCTGGTCCGGCTGCTCCGCGAGAAGGGGTACGACGCGTCCGGGACGGCCGATGTCCTGCGACTGGTGCGGGACGCCGACCCCATCGCGACCACGCTCACCCGCACCGCGGGGCGGCATCTCGGCGAGGTGCTCTGCGCCGTGGTCAACTTCTTCAATCCCGGCGCCGTCTACCTCGGCGGCGCGCTGTCGACGCTCGAGCCGTACGTGTCGGCGATCCGCAGCCAGATCTACGAGGGCGCGCACCCTCTGATGACGCGCGACCTCGTCATCGAGCCGTCGGTCCTCGGCGCCGACGCGAACATCGTCGGAGTCGCCCGGCTCGTCGAGGAGGCGCTGCTGCGCGACACCGTCGCCTGAACGCTCCGCCGCGGCGGCCGGCCGGCCGGCCGGAGGGATGCGGCGAGCCCGCCTCCCCTCCGTCGACCGGCACGGGATCCGATGCCGACCGGTCGAGAGGGCGCGGGCTCGGGGCGCGTGTTTTCTCGCGCGGATCCGGGGCTCAGACCGCGCGCACCCCGCCCTCCCACACGGCGTGCGTGAGGTCCATCCCGGGCCGGTACGCGAAGTGGGCGACGGACGGCGCGTCGATCGCGAGCAGGTCGGCTCGGAAGCCCGGAGCGATGCCGCCGACGGCGCCGGGTCCCGTGTGGCGCCCCAACGCCCTGGCCCCGCCGGCGGTGGCGGCCCAGACCGCCTCCTCCACCGTGAGGCGCATCTGCAGCACGGCGGTGGCCACGCAGAACGGCATCGACGTCGTGTAGGAGGTGCCCGGGTTGGCGTTGCTCGCGATCGCCAGGGTCGCGCCGGCGTCGAGCAGCGCACGGGCCGGCGGGAAGGGCTCGCGCGTGCTGAGGTCGCAGGCGGGCAGGAGGGTCGCGACGGTGTCGGATCCGCCGAGCGCGTCGACGTCGGCCGCCGAGAGGTGGTTGCAGTGGTCGACGGAGGCGGCGCCGAGCTCGACCGCGAGGCGCACCCCGTCGCCCTCGCCGAGCTGGTTGCCGTGGACGCGCAGGCCCAGCCCCGCGGCGCGGCCGGCTTCGAGGACCACGCGGGACTGCTCCGGGCTGAACGCCCCGGTCTCGCAGAACACGTCGATCCAGCGCGCCCACGGCTTCACCGCCTCGAGCATCTCGCCGGCGACCAGGTCGACGTAGTCGTCGGCGTCGACGCCGGGCGGCACGACGTGCGCGCCGAGGAACGTCACGTCCGGCGACACCTCCGAGGCGAGCCGGGCCAGGCGCGCCTCCTCCGCGACGTCCAGTCCGTAGCCCGTCTTGATCTCCATCCAGGTGGTCCCCTGCGCACGGGCCGCGCGTCGACGGGCCCTCAGGCCCTCCCGCAGGTCGTCGTCACCGGCATCGCGCGTCGCGGCCACCGTCGTTCGTATGCCACCTGCGGCATACGCATGCCCGGCCATGCGGTGCTCGAACTCCGTCGACCGGTCGCCCGAGAAGACGAGGTGCGTGTGCGAGTCGACCCAGCCCGGAAGCAGCGCGCGGCCGCCGAGGTCGGTGCGGGCGTCGGCGTCCGGCGCGTCCGCGGCCGGCCCGACCCACGCGATCAGCCCGTCCTCGACCACGATCGCGGCGTCGTGAAGCCGCCCGAGCTCGGCGTCGTTCGTCGTCAGCTCGGCGATTCCCGTCAGGATCTCGGCGGTCATGCGGCTTCCTCCTCGAAGATGCGGTGGATCGCGTCGGCGAGCGCCGCCGCGTTGTCCTCGGGGCGGACGACGCGGACGGAGCCGCCGACGACGGTGCGGCGCACGTCGGCCGCGGTCGCCGTCAGCACGGTCTGCTCGGGAAGGCTGCCCGCTGTGCGCGGCGAGCGGTCGTCGAGCTCGATCAGGTCGAGCGGTCCGCCGACCCGTCCGGGGGCGGCGAGGCCGAGCGCCCCGTAGCCGCCCTCGGAGCCGATGCGCCACAGCGCCTCGGGCGCGAGCCGCCCCCGACGGAGCGACCGCAGCCGCTCTCCCGCCTCCAGGCCGCGCAGCTCGAGCAGAGGATCGACCACGGCGTTCTGGTCCGACCCCACCGCGAGACGCACCCCGGCGTCGGCGAGCTCGGTCGCCGGCCCGATCCCATCGCCGAGGTCGGCCTCGGTGGTCGGGCAGAACACGGCGTGCGCACGCGCGCCGCCGAGCAGCCGGATGTCCTGCGCCGTGAGGTGGGTGGCGTGCACGACCGAGAGCCGGTCGCTGAGCGCGCCCTCCGCGGCGAGCACCGCTGTCGGCGTCATGCCGTGCGCCGCGAGGCTCTCCTCGTTCTCGGCCGGCTGCTCCGACAGGTGCACGTGCAGGGGCACGTCGTCCGGCAGCTCGCCGGCGATGCGGTGGATCGCCTCGCGCGGCACGGCGCGGACCGAGTGGATCGCGGCGCCCAGCGTCACCAGCGGCGAGCGCCCCTCGAGCGCCTCCCGGAGCGCGTGCCAGCGGTCGAGCCAGCGCGCCGCGTCGCCGTCGCCGAACCGGGCCTGCTCCGGCGCGAGCGGCCGTCCGATGCCGCCCGCCAGATAGCAGGTGTCGAGCAGCACGAGGCGGATGCCGGCGGCGTCGGCGGCGTCGGCGACGGCGAGCTCCATGTCGTGATCGGGGTAGGGCGTGCCGTCGGGCCGGTGGTGCACGTAGTGGAACTCGCCCACGGCGGTCCATCCGCTCGCGACCATCTCGGAGAACACCGCCGTCGCGAAGGCGCGGTAGAGATCCGGATCCAGCCGCCCGGCGGCCCGGTACATCGCCTGGCGCCAGGTCCAGAACGAGCCGCTCTCGTGGGTGCGGCCGCGCAGGGCGCGGTGGAAGGCGTGCGAGTGCGCGTCGCCGAGGCCCGGCACCGCGAGGTCGAGCGCGAGGGCGCCGTGCGGGCGAGGCGCGCCGGCGGTCTCGGTGACCACGGTGCCCGTGGCGTCGGCCTCGAGCAGCACTCCTCGTTCGACCCGGCCGTCGCGCAGGAGCCGGTCGATCCAGACGCTCACGACAGCTCCTCGAGGGCGCGGACGAGGGCGGCGACGCCGGCCTCGATCGCGGCGTCGTCCGCGCCCTCCTCCGGGGCGTGCGAGACGCCGGAGGGATTGCGCACGAACAGCATCGCGGTCGGCACGCTCCCCGCCAGCACCCCGGCGTCGTGCCCGGCGCCCGTGGGCAGCACCGGCACGCCGCCGAGCGCGGCGGCGAGCCGGTCGCGCAGCGCGGGGTCGAACCGCACCTCGCCGCTGTAGGACTCCTCGACGACCGTCGCCTCGCAGCCCTCGGCGGCGGCGGCATCCGCGACCTCGGCGGCGACGTCCGCGACGATCGCGCGCGTGTCCGCCTCGGACCCGGCACGTACGTCCAGCCAGGCCGCGACGCGCGAGGCGATCACGTTGGTGCCGCCCGGGATCGGCTCGAGCCGACCGATGGTGGCGCGCGAGCCCGTCCGGCGCGTCGCGGCGGCGCGGGCCGCGGCGACGGCGGCCGCTGCGGGCAGCATCGGATCGCGGCGGTCGGCGATCTCGGTGGTGCCCGCGTGGTTTCCCTGCCCGCGGACGTCGATGCGCCAACGGCCGTGCTCGAGGATCGACGACCCCACGGCCACGGGCGCGTCGAGGTCGACGAGTCCGCGCCCCTGCTCGACGTGCAGCTCGACGAACACGCCGATGCGCGCGAGCGCCTCGTCGTCGCGCCCGAAGGAGCCGAGCCCGGCGTCCGAGGCGACCTCGGCGAACGTGCGCCCGGAGGCGTCGACGAGGGTGCCCGCGCGGTCAGGATCGATCGCTCCCGACAGCAGGCGCGATCCGAGGCAGGCGATCCCGAACCGGGATCCCTCCTCCTCCGCGAACACGACGATCGCGAGCGGACGCGCCGGCACGAACCCCGACCGCTTCAGCCGGGCGACCGCGTCGAGCGCGCTGACGACGCCCAGCGGGCCGTCATGCGCGCCGCCGCCGGGCACCGAGTCGAGGTGGCTCCCGGTCACCACGGCGCCGGGACCGGGCTCGCCCCACCACGCCCAGATGTTGCCGTTGCGGTCGGTGTCGACGCCCAGGCCGAGACCCCGGGCGCGCTCGACGAACCAGTCCCGCAGCGTGCGCTCGGCGTCGTCGAACACGTGGCGGGAGTAGCCGCCGCGGCGCGCGTCGCGGCCGACGCCCTCGATCTCGCGCAGGAGGCCGAGGGCATCCAGGCTCCGGTACTCAGTGTCCATTCATCGCCCCTCGAACTCGGGAGCGCGGCGCTCACGGAACGCTCGCATCCCCTCAGCCCTGTCATTGCTCGCCGCGATGAGCGCCGAAAGCGCGCGCTCGTGAGCCACGCCAGCGCTCAGACCGGTCTCCTGTGCGGCCAGCACCGCGTGCTTCGCCATCCGAGCGGCGAGCGGTGCGGCGGCGGCGGCCCGCTCGGCCGCCTCGATCGCGGTCGGAAGAAGATCTTCGGACGTCGTGACCCGGCTAATCAGCCCGCTGCGCAGTGCCTCGTCTGCGTCCATTCGCCGCCCTGTCAGCAGCAAGTCCATCGCAACGGCTTTGCCCACCGCACGCACCACGCGCTGAGTACCGCCAGCGCCGGGGATGATGCCGAGGCCGGTCTCGGGAAAGCCGAACCGTGCGCTCTCGGCAGCGATCACGATGTCGCAGAGCAGCGCCAGCTCAAGCCCCCCGCCGAGCGCATAGCCTGACACCGCTGCGATGATCGGCGTGCGGATGGCGGCGACGTCGTCCCAGAGCTCGCTGAAGCCGCTGGTATAGAGGTCGATTGCTCCCGCCTTCCCCAGATCGCCCAGGTCGGCGCCCGCGGCGAAGGCTCGGTCGTCCCCTCGCAGCACGACCGCACGGGACACGCCGTCACGGTCGATCGCGCGCAGGGCGTCGATGAGCGACTCCAGCAGCTCACGGCTGAGGGCGTTGCGCTTGTCGGGGCGGTTCAGGGTGAGGAGGGTGATCGCGCCGCGATCCTCTCGCAGCAGCACGGTCATCCCGCGATCCTCCGCTCAGTGATCAGGCGCACGGTCTCGTCGCGCGCAGCCACGGCCGCCGCGATCCGCTCGGGTGTCCATTCGTAGAATCCGCGCCCGGCCTTCGTGCCGAGCGCGCCGGCGGCGACGCGCTCGATCACCAGCATCGGGACGTCCTGCTGCGTGCTCAGGTCGGGCATCAGGATACCCGCGACCTTCTCGACCGTGTCGAGGCCGGCGAGGTCCATCAGCTCGAGCGGGCCCGATGCCGACCACCGCGGCGCGAGGGTCGTGGCCACGGCGCGGTCGACGTCGGACATGCTGGCCACTCCGGCTTCGACGAGCGCGATCGCCTCGCGCAGCATCGCGTACTGCAGACGATTGACGACGAAGCCGGGCACGTCGCGGTGCACCTCGATGACCTCTCGTCCGATCATCGCGCACACGGCTCGCACGCGTTCGACGGTCGTGTCGTCGGTGCGCTCCCCGCGCACGATCTCAACGAGCGGCATCACGGTGGGAGGGTTGAACCAGTGCAGACCCACCACCCGTCCCGGGCAGTCGAGCCCCTCGGCGATGGCGGTGATCGGCACACTCGAGGTGTTCGTCGTGAGCACGGCGTCCTGCGGGGCGTGCCGCTCGAACGCCGCGAACATGTCACGCTTGAGCGCGAGGTCCTCAAGCACGTTCTCGCTCACGAGGGTGGCTTCGTCGAGGGCCGCGGCAAGATCCGTGGTGCGCACGACTCGGTCGGCGTCGTCGCCCACTCGGTTCGCCAGCTCGGCGTGCGCCCGATCAAGCGTAGTCACGCTGCGCGAGTACAGCGTGACCTCGAATCCCGCCGAGACTGCGACACCGGCGATACCGGCGCCCATCGTGCCGGCTCCGATCACGGCGATTCTCTCGGCGCTCATCAGAGCACTCCTTTCTCGCGCAAGGCGGCGATCCGCGCCGCGTCGTATCCGAGACCCGCCAGCACCTCATCGGTGTGCTGCCCGAGGGTCGGCGGCACCAGGTCCGGCTCGGGACCGGGATCGCTGAACTGCACCGGCTGCGGCACGATCGGCACCGCGCCGGCTAGGGGATGGTCGACCGTACGCACCAGACGCCGGTGCGTGGCATGCGCGCTGCTGGTGGCCTCGGCGATGTCGAGGATGGGGGCGGCAGGCACACCCGCCTCTTCCAGCGCCGCGAGCACGTCCGCGAGCGAGCGAGCGGCTGTCCATGACTCGATCTCGGCACGCAGGTCGTGCTGGTTTGCGACGCGCAGGGCGTCCCCGGTGAACCTCTCGTCGGAGACGAGTTCCGGGCGCCCCATCGCCGCGGCGAGCCGCGCAAAGAGCGAGTCGTTCGCGACCGCGATGACGAGATGCCCGTCCACCGACGCATAGGCGTCCATAGGCGCGCTCACCGGGTGCGCATTCCCGATGCGACTCGGCGTCCCCGCCCCGCCCAGCAGCTGCGAGAGCGAGACCATCTGCAACGAGACGAGCGCATCGAGCATCGCCACATCGACGTGCTGCCCGCGGTTGGTGACGCCGCGCTGCAGCAGCGCGGCAAGCGCGCCCCACGCCCCGTAGACGCCTGCGACCACATCGCCGACCGCGTCGCCGATCCGTGTAGGCGGGCCGTCCGGCCACCCAGTGACCTGCATGATGCCGCCGATCGCCTGGATGATGTGGTCGTACGCAGGTCGGTGCGCAAGCGGTCCGGTCTGGCCGAAGCCAGAGATGCTCACATAGATCAGACGCGGGTTGAGCTCGCGCACGCTGTCGTAGTCGATGCCGAGTCGCGCAGTCACGCCGGGGCGGAAGTTCTCGACGAGCACGTCGGCGTCAGCGATGAGGGCGCGCAGGATCTCGGCGCCCTCATCGCTCTTGAGGTCGAGCGTCATGCTGCGCTTGCCGCGGTTCATGAGCATGTAGTAAGTGCTCTCCCCCGCGGTGTGCGGGCCGAATCCGCGGGAGTCGTCGCCGCGTCCAGGCGCCTCGATCTTGGTGACTTCAGCCCCCAGGTCGGCCAGCATGGAAGCGCAGAGCGGGCCAGCCAGCACGCGCGAGAGGTCGAGCACCTTCAGCCCGTCGAGCGGGCGCGGTGCAGTGGCGGGCTCGTTCATAGAGGTCTCCCTTGGTCCTGGTTCTCGGCAAGAGCGCGCGCAACCTCTCCTGCCAGGGCCCCGTCGGCGATCAGCACCCGCACAGCTTCGATGTCGGGCGCCATCTCGCGGTCGGAGTCGCGGAAGGCGACCGCCCGTCGAATGACGGCATGGGCAGCTCGTGTGCCTGCCCCGGGCCGCAGCGGAGCGTGGAAGTCCGCCGCCTGGGTCGCGCACAGCAGCTCGATCGCGAGGATGCCGGTGGCGTTGTGGGCGGCCGTGCGTGCCTGTATGGCCGCGGTCGTGCCCATGCTCACGTGGTCCTCCTGCCCCGCGGACGTCGACACGGTGTGCACGGTGGCCGGCGCTGCGAGGGCGCGGTTCTCCGCGGCGATCGCCGCAGCCGCGTAGGGCGGGATCATGAAACCGGACGCGGCGGACCCATCCGGCACGAGGAAGGCGGGCAGCTCGCTCAGGTGCTGATTGGTGAGCCGGTCGGAACGCGCCTGCGACATCGTGCTGAGCTCCGCGATCGCGATCGCGAGCACGTCCAGCGCGAGCGCGGTCGGGGCGCCATGCCCGTTGCCGTTCGGCAGCGCCACGAGCTCCTCGTCCTCGATCATGAACACCGGGTTGTCGGTGACCGCGTTGATCTCGATCTCGATCACACCTTCGACATATGCGAGGGCGTCGCGCACGGCCCCGTGCACCTGGGGGATGGAGCGCAGGCTGAGGGCGTCCTGCAGCCGGTGGTCTCTGTTCGCGGCAAGAATCTCCGACCCCTCGAGCAGCGCGCGCAGGCGCGCGGCGGTCGCGACCTGCCCGGGGTGCGGGCGCATGACCTGCACGCGAGGGTCGAATCCTCGTTGGTTGCCGCGCAGCGCCTCGAGGCTGAGGGCACCCGCGACGTCCGCGACGTCGATGAGGGCGCGAGCTGCGTGCGCGGCGAGCGCGCCTATGCCGGTGATCTCGTACGTGCCGCTGATCAGGGCGTGACCCTCGCGCGGGCCCGGCTCGACGACATCCAGACCCGCGCGTCGCAGTGCCTCCGCACCATCGAGCAGCTGCCCGCCGTACCACGCGCGCCCCCGACCGAACAGCACAAGACCGATGTGCGCGGTCGCCGTGAGATACCCGACCGAGCCCTGGGAGGGCGCCCACGGGGTGACGCCGCGGTTGAGCATCGCGGCGAGCCTCTGAACGAGCGCCACCCCCACGCCGCTGCGACCCTGCGCGAGAGCGGCGAGCATCGTGGCCATGATGGCTCGTACCGCGGGTTCGTCGTGGGGGGCGCCGAGGCCGCTGGCGTGGCTGCGCAGCATCCCCAGTTGCGTGGAGGCGATCGATGCGGGGTCGACTGCGGCTGAGTACTGGTCTCCGACGCCCGTGGGGGGGGGGGGGACCGGGGCAACCCCCGCGGCAGGGGGGGGGCGTGGGGGGGGGCGCCGCGGGCGGCGTCGCGCGCCGCCCCCCCCGCGGGGGCGGCCCCCCCCCCCCCCCCCCCACGGGCGATCGTCGTGCCGATAAGGGCGCTCGTCCGCTCGACACGGTCGAGCGCCGCGGGCGCAATCGCAACGGGGCTTCCCGCCGCGACCGCCACGATGTCGTCGATACTGTTCTGTCCCTGTCCGAGCTCGACGACGCGGGGGCCCACGACCACGGTCATGCCTGCGCCGACTCCCATTCGCGCATCGGGATCCGCACCCCGCGCTCGGCGGCGACCTCGACGGCCCGCTCGTACCCGGCGTCCACGTGGCGGATGACGCCCATGCCGGGGTCGTTGGTGAGCAGTCGCTCCAGCTTCTCGGCAGCGAGGGGGGTTCCGTCGGCTACCGAGACCTGGCCGGCATGGATCGAGCGGCCGATCCCGACCCCGCCCCCGTGGTGCAGCGACACCCAGGTCGCTCCAGACGAGGCGTTCAGCAGGGCGTTGAGGATGGGCCAGTCGGCGATCGCATCCGACCCGTCTGCCATGGCCTCCGTCTCGCGGTAAGGCGAGGCCACGGACCCAGAATCTAGGTGATCGCGGCCGATGACGATCGGGGCAGAGATCTTCCCCTCGGCGACCAGCTCGTTGAAGCGCACACCCGCCTTGGCCCGCTCGCCGTAGCCGAGCCAGCAGATGCGAGCCGGCAGCCCCTCGTACTCCACGTGCTCCTGCGCCGCGGCGATCCAGCGTTTGAGCCCCTCGTTCTCGGGGAAGAGGTCCAGGATCGCCTGGTCGGTGACCTCGATGTCCTTCGGGTCGCCCGAGAGCGCGACCCAGCGGAACGGTCCGAGTCCCTCGGCGAACAGCGGGCGGATGTATGCCGGGACGAAACCGGGGAACGCGAAGGCGCGGTCGTAGCCGCCCTGTCGCGCCTCGTCGCGGATTGAGTTGCCGTAGTCGAAGACCTCCGCCCCCGCGTCCTGGAAACCCACCATGGCCTCGACGTGCCGTGCCATCGACTCTCGCGAGCGGACGGTGAATGCCTCGGGGTCGCGTTCGGCCTCGGCGCGCCAGTCAGCGAAGGCGACCCCCGCAGGCAGGTAGGCGAGCGGGTCGTGTGCGGATGTCTGGTCGGTGACGATGTCGACGGTCACGTCCCGCTCGAGGAGCAGGGGCAGCACCTCGGCGGAGTTGCCCACGAGACCGACCGACAAGGCCTCCCCCGCGGCTCTTGCGGCGAGGACCCTCTCCACCGCCGCGTCGAGATCGGTCTCGACCACGTCCAGGTATCGCTTCGACATGCGACGGCGCAGGCGGCTCTCGTCGACGTCGATGATGAGGACGGCGCCGCCGTTCAGCGTGACGGCGAGGGGCTGTGCCCCGCCCATCCCCCCGCAGCCGCCCGTGACCGTGAGCGTCCCGGCGAGCGTGCCGCCGAAGCGCTTGCGCGCGATCGCCGCGAACGTCTCGTAGGTTCCCTGAAGGATGCCCTGGGTGCCGATGTAGATCCACGAGCCGGCCGTCATCTGGCCGTACATCATGAGCCCCTCGGCCTCGAGCCTGCGGAACTCGGGCCATGTCGCCCAGTCTCCGACCAGGTTCGAGTTCGCCAGGAGGACGCGCGGTGCCCAGGTGCTGGTGCGGAAGACCCCGACGGGCTTGCCGGACTGGACGAGCAGCGTCTCGTCCTCTTCCAGGTCCTCCAGCGAGCGCACGATCGCGTCGTAGCTCGCCCAGTTCCGGGCGGCCTTGCCCGTGCCGCCGTAGACGACCAGATCCTCCGGGCGCTCGGCGACCTCGGGGTCGAGGTTGTTCATCAGCATCCGAAGCGGTGCCTCGGTCTGCCAGCTCTTGGCACTGAGCGTCGTACCGCGGGCGGCACGCACCGTGCGTCCTCCAGTCATGGGGTGGTTCCTTTCGTGTGTGTGTCGGGCCGGGCGATCAGTCGAGATCGTTGTCGGCCAGCCAGTCCGCGGCCACGTCGTCGATGCTGTCCTCGGCGTCGAGACGCGCGTTCATGGCGATCAGGTCGTCGGTCGTGAGCGCGGCGGAGATGGCGTCGAGCACCTCGCTGGCCTCGTCCGACAGCGCCTCGGTCGCACCGATCGGGACGATGTTCTGCGACGGGAAGAGGCCGAGGTTGTCCTCGAGCGCTACGAAGTCGGCCATCGCCGGCAGGGTCGAGTACATGTCCGCGGCCTGCACCTGACCGTTCTGGAGGGCCGCGATCGTGAGCGGGCCGCCGACGTCGAGCGAGCGGAACTCCTTGAACTCGATCCCGTAGACGTCCTTCAGGCCCACGACGCCCTCCCGCCGTGTCTCCCACTCGGGCGGGCCGCCGAGCACGAGCTCGCTGGCGTGCGGAACGAGATCCTCGATCGTGGTGAGGTCGTACTCCTCTGCCGTCTCCTGGGTCACGGCGAGCACGTCGCGGTTCTCGGCGGCCGAGGGGGTGAGCATCGAGATGCCGTCGGGAAGCGCCTCCTCGAGCGCGGCGGCGACCTCCTCCGGCCCCGTGACGTCGGAGGATCCTTCGGTGAGGTAGCTGAGGGTCGCGCCGGTGTACTCGGGCAGCAGGGTGATCGACCCGTCCAGCAACGCGGGGAGGTACACCTCGCGGCTGCCGATGTTGAGCTGGGTGCTGGTCTCGAGGCCCGCCGCGTCGAGCGCCTGCGCGTAGATCGTGGCGAGCAGCTGGCTCTCCGGGAAGTCTGCCGAGCCGACGACGATAGCGCCGTCCGCAGTCGCGGAGTCGCCTCCCGAGAGCGGGTCTCCGCCCCCGCTCGTGCAGGCGGCGAGGGTGAGAGCCGCGATCGCGGCGATCCCGGTCGCGGGGATGATCTGTCGGATTCGCATGGCGATCCTTTCGGTGTGGCGGACGCGGGCGTCCGCGGAAGTGGTGTGGTGCGATGCGGTGTGGATCGATGGAGCGGGGTGGGGCGTCTGTGGTGCTCAACCGGGGGCGACACCGGATGCTCGCACCGGGGCGAGCCGGGTGTCCCGTCGCGCGAGACCGGGCGAGACGAGCGCGCGGGAGAGCAGGCCGATGACGAGATCGGTCAGGAGAGCGAGGAGGGCGACGAGGACCGCTCCGGCGACCATGCGCTCGTAGTCATTCTGCGCGCGTCCGTCGATGATCAGCCGGCCGAGCCCGCCCAGGGAGACGTACGCGGCGATCGTCGCCGTCGAGACGACCTGCAGCGTCGCGGATCGGAAACCGGACAGGATCAGCGGCAGTGCGCACGGGAGCTGAACGCTCAACAGGACACGCAGGGGACGGTAGCCCATGCCCGTGGCGGCGTCGACCACCGCGGCATCGACCGCCTGCACCCCCGCATAGGTGCTGGTCATGATGGGGGGTACGGCGAGGAGGATGAGCACGATCAGGCTGGGGACGACGAAGGCGAGATCGGACGTGAGGACCGGCGCGATCACCATCACGAGCAAGATCACGAGGCCCAGCGTCGGAAGGGCACGCAGGGCGTTGGCCAGGCCGGCGATGAGGAACGTCCCACGCCCGGTGTGCCCGACGTACAGGCCGATGGGGACGCCAACCAGCCCGGCGACGGCCAGGGCCGCGGCGGTGTACTGCAGATGCTGGAGGACGAGCGTTGGGATGCCGCGCGTCCCCTCCCAGTTCGCGGGGTCGAGGAACCACTCGATCATCCGTGCGCTCCCCTCGGCGTCCACGGTGTGAGCCAACGGGCGATGAGCAGGACGACCGCGTCGAGCACCGCCGCCAGCAGGAGGCACAGCACGATGCCGACGATGATCGGCGTGAGGAACTGCAGCTGAGCGCCCTGCGTGAACAGCAGGCCGAGCTGAGAGGTCCCGACGATGGCGGCGATCGACACGACGCTCACATTCGAGACGACAGCCACCCGAAGACCCGCTGCGATGACCGGCACGGCGACGGGCAGCTCGACGCCGATGAAGCGCGCAAAGCTGCGGTATCCCATAGCGCTCGCGGCCTGCACGGTCTCGGTCGGCACGGAGTCGAGCCCATCGACGACCGTCCGCACGAGGAGCGCGAGGCTGTAGATCGTGAGCGCGATGACGACGTTGAGCGGATCGAGGATCTTCGTGCCGATGATCGATGGCAGCAGGACGAACAACGCCAGGGAGGGGACGGTGTAGAGCAGGCCGGACGTGGCGAGGATGGCCGGTCGCCACAGCCCGCTGCGGTGCGCCAGCCAACCGAGCGGGATCGCCAGGACGAGTCCGACCGCGACCGGCACGGTCGACAGCACGACGTGCGACCCGAGGAGCTCGAGAATCCGTCCGCTCTCGCGCCCGATCCAGTCGAGGTTCATCGGCCGCTCCCGTCCGACTCGATCGCCGCGAGGACGTCGTGCACCCGGAGCGTGCCGACGAGCCGCCCGTCGGCGTCGATGACGCAGCCCCGTCGGCTCGGCGCGCTGAGCGCCGCGTCGAGCATCTGGCGGAGGCTGCCGTCGACCGGCGCGGATGTGCCGCTCAGGTTGAGATCGGCCTCCGAGATCGTGCCGCTCAGCGCGGCGGGCTGGACCCAACCGCGGGGACGATCGTGCTCGTCGGCGACGATGAGCCAGCGATCCGTCGTCGCCCGACGCGCATCCTCCGCCGTCGCCCCGAGACGCACGGTCGGCTCCGGCGAGAACCGAAGGCCGCTCCCGTGAACGAAGCCGAGGGAGCGGTACCCGCGATCGCGGCCGACGAAGTCCGCGACGAACTCGTCGGCGGGCGCCGTCAGCAGCTCCTGCGGAGTCGCCAGCTGCGCCAGCTTGCCGCCTGTGCGCAGCACCGCGACCTGGTCGCCGAGCTTGAGGGCCTCATCGATGTCGTGCGTGACCATGATGATCGTCTTGCCGATGTCGCGCTGCAGGCGGAGGAACTCCTCCTGCAACTGACCGCGCACGATCGGGTCGACCGCACTGAATGGCTCGTCCATCAGCATGAACTCCGGGTCGGCCGCGAGAGCGCGTGCCACGCCCACTCTCTGCTGCTGACCGCCGGACAGCTGCCAGGGATATCGTTTCGCGAACGCTGCCGGCAGCCCCACGCGCTCGATCAGCTCGAGCGCGATCGCGCGCGCTCGAGCGCGCGACGTGCCCGAGAGGCGGGCGGTGCTCGCGACGTTGTCGATGACGGTGCGGTGCGGGAAGAGACCCGCGTGCTGGATCACGTAGCCGATCCGGCGACGCAGTAGGGCGACGTCCATGCCCTCGGTCGACTCACCGTCGAGAGCGATGCGCCCGGACGACGGCGCGATCAGGCGGTTCACCATCCGCAGTGACGTGGTCTTGCCGCATCCGGAAGGGCCGACGAGAACCGTCAGCTGGCCCGTCGGCGCCACTAGGTTCAGGTCGTCCACCGCGACGGTGCCGTCCGGATAGGTCTTGGTGACGGCTTCGAAGCTGATCACGGGTGCTTCTCCTTGGGGCCGGGAGCGGGGTCGGTGAGGCCCGCGGACAGGCGGTGCGCTGCCGCGGCGATGAGCCGACCGAACTGGTCGGTCGAGCGGTCGTCGATGCGGTAGGTGGGGACGAGGATGCTCAGCGAGGCGACGATGCGTGAGCCGACGAGGATCGGCGCGGCGATCGCGGTGACGTCGCGCTCGATCCCGCGCTCGACGACCACGAAGCCGGCCTCGGGCGTCTGGCCGGTGAGGGCGAGGCCCGCCGCCGATCCCTGCAGGGGGATCGTGCGGCCGACCCAGTTGGCGTGCCGGATGGAGTGGGACCCCTCGACGATGCTGATGTACAGCACCGACGCGCCGTGGCCCTCGACGCTGAGGTAGACCGACTCCCCGGTCGCCTCCTCGAGGCCGACCATCTCCTGGTGGCTGATGTCGATGAGCGACTCGTTGCTGAGCGCCTGGGCGCCGAGCTGGACGAGCCGGGAGCCCGCGCGGTAGCTGCCCTCGTCGTCGCGGCGGACGAACCCGCTGGCCTCGAGGGTGCGCAGCAGCCGCAGGGCGGTGCTCGGCGACAGCTCGACGGCGCGGGCCGCGGCGGCGAGCGAGGAGCTGCCCTCCTCGCACACGTGGGCGAGCAGTGAGAGCGCACGCTCCACGGTGCGGGTCGACTGTTCGCTCACGCTGGGCCTCCTTCATCGGCACCGTCGACGATAGGAACCCGCTGTTTCGGTCCTCGTTGCCCGGTGTTTCCATTTCGTAAAATACACATGCCACTGGTTGAAACACCAGCCCGAAGTCAGCACAGTGGTCCCATGAGCCCCTCCGCCGCGCCCTCGCCCGCACCGAACCCGGTCGAGATCTCGGCCGCCACGACGGCGGAGGACATCGTCGCGATCGCCGACGGCGCTCCAGTCTCCCTCTCCCCCGCTTCTCGCGAGGACGTCGGGCGGATGAAGGAGGCAGCCGATCGCATCGGCGCCGCCCACGCCACCTACGGCCGCTCCACCGGCGTCGGAGCCAACCGCACCACCACCGTGAGCGAGGCCGACGACGCCGCGGCCGAGCACGGTCGGCTGCTCGTGCGCAGCCACGCCACCGATGCCGGCACGCCGCTGCCCCACCGAGCGGTGCGCGCGATGGCGGCGACGCGCCTCGCCCAGCTCGCCCAGGCACGATCCGGCATCGACCCCGCGGTGCCCGACGCGCTCGTGGCCGCTCTCAACGCCGACGCGCTCCCGGAGATCGGCCGGTACGGGTCGATCGGAACGGGCGACCTCGCCGCGCTCTCCGCGCTGGCGCTGGCGCTGGCCGGCGAGCGGCCGACGTCCGCGCCGCTCGTCGTCCCGCCGATCCGCTGGGGTGCCGACAGCGCGTTGCCGTTCCTCAGCAGCAGCGCGCTCACCGTCGCCCGGGGCGTCCTCGCGTCCGACGAGCTGCGCCGCCTCGACCGCGCATCCCGCGTGCTGTACGCGCTCGCGATCGTCGCGTTCGAGGGGAGCGTCGAGGCGTTCTCCCCGGCCGCGGCCGCCGCGATCTCGGCGCCCGGCGTGGACGAGGTCGCCGCCGAGGTCCGCGCGCTCCTGCGCGGGCACGACGCGCGCGCCGCGAGGATCCAGGATCCCTACGGGCTGCGCGTGCACCCGATCACGCAGGCGGCGCTCGTCACGGCGATGGTGCGGCTCGACGCCCAGCTCGGTCGCCTCGTGACGGCGGCTCAGGAGAACCCGATGTTCGACGCCGCGGCCGGCACCGTGACGCACCACGGCGGCTTCTACCAGGCGCAGCTCGCCGGCGACCTCGATGCCGCGAGCCTCGCGATCGCCCGCGCGGCCACGAACGCGCACGCGCGGCTGCGGCTCGCGAACGAGCCCGGCTACACGGGGCTGCGGCCGTTCCTCGCCGAGGGTCCCGCGGGGGCGTCCGGGCTCATGATGCTGGAGTACACCGCGGCCGCGGCGCTGGCGGAGATCCGCGCCGCGGCGTCGCCCGCCTCCCTCGGCACGATCTCGCTCTCGCGCGGCACCGAGGAGGACGCCGGCTTCGCGACGCAGGGAGTGGTGCAGCTCGAGCGCGCCGTGGAGGGGTATCGGGTCGTGCTGTCGTGCGAGCTGCTCTCGGTGGCGCGGCTGGTCGCGCAGCGGGGCGCCACCCTGCCGCCCCGGCTCAGGCCGCTTCACGGCGCTCTCGCCGGCCTGATGCCCGAGCACCAGGACCAGGACCTGCGCCCGCCCCTCCAGGCGGCCGACGCCCTTCTCGACGGCCTCGCGGAGGTCTCGCCCTGACCGCCGGCGTCGTGCTGCCGCACGAGGCGCCGGCCGAGCCGTGGCGCAATGGTCTCGGCGTCACCCGCACCCTGTGCCGCGGGCACGGTTGGCGGCTGAGCCTGGCCGACATCGAGGGCGCCGTGCCGTTCTCGGCCTTCCCCGGCGTCGACCGGATCCTCGCGGTGATCGGAGATCAGCCGCTCACGCTGCAGCTCGACGGCGAGGCGCGCCCGCTGGCGCCGGGAGAGCACGTCGGGTTCGCCGGCGAGACGCCGGCGTGCGCGACGGACGTCTCCCGCCCCGCCCGAGTGCTGAACCTGATGACCGAGCGCGCGGTCGCGCGTGCGGTGTTCGACGTCACCGGCCGGGCGACGGGCCGGTGGGATCTCCTGCTCGTCCTCACCGGCACCGCGCGCGTCGGCGGCGTCGCGCTGCCGCCCGGCAGCGCGATCACGTCACCGGACGCCGCCGCCCTCCTGGACTCGCGCGGCGCCCGTCTCGCGACCGTCGCCCTCCTGCCCCCTGCCTGACGCCGCCGTCGCGCTCCGGCACGGGGCCGCCCGCGGCCTCGTCGTTTCATCCGACGGGAGCGCGGCCGTGGATACGACGGGCCAGCAGGTCGGCGGCGGCCGTCACCTCGGCGACGAGGGCGGGCACGACCGGCTCGGGCACGTCGTCACGCGGGAACGTCACGGCGATGGATGCCGCCGGCCACCCGGCGTGGTCGCGGACGACGACGCCGACCGAGGCGAGGCCGTCGGTCACGTCGCCGTCCTCCCACGCGAAGCCGCGCGCGCGGACGTCGCGCAGCGCCTCGCGCAACGCGACGTAGCCGCGAGGAGCGCGGGGGAAGGCGCCGGTGAACGCCGAGGCGTCCGGGTACAGCGCGCGCACCTGCGCGGCCGGCAGCGCCGCGAGCTGCGCTCGGCCGCTGGCCGTGGCGGCGGCCGGCAGGCGCACCCCGACGTCCGTCACCAGGGGCGGGCGACGGGGTGCGCGCGCCTCGACGATGTAGACCACGTCCCGCCCGTGCAGCACCGCCAGGTGCGCCGACTGGCCGATGCGGTCGACGAGCCCCGTCAGCACCGGCGTGCCGAGGCGCGCGAGCGGCTCCTGTCGGGAGAACCCCGAGCTGAGCTCGTAGGCGGCGACACCCAGCCCGTATCGCCGCTCCTCCGGGAGGTGCACGACGAACGCGTGCTCGACCATGACCCGGAGCAGCCGGTAGACCGTCGAGCGGGGCAGCTCCAGCGCCGCGGCGATCGTACGCGCCGCCACCGGCCCGCGCTGACGGGCGAGGAACGCGAGGACGCGCAGGGTGTGGTCGGCCGCGGGCGCTGCGGCGCGCGGATCGGCCGGCGTCATGGGGATGACTGTCTCATACCCGAGACACCGGATCGACCGGGGGCGCAGAGACGACGGAACGCGGCGGGTTGACTGTGCTGCATGTCCACGCCCGCCATCCCGCCCGTCCTGATCGGCACCGGTCCCCTCTCCCCCGCAGAGGTGGTCTCCGTCGCGCGCCACGACGCGCGGGTCGCGCTCGGCGACGACGCCCGTGCGGCCATGACCGCCTCGCGCGCCGTCGTGGAGGCTCTGGCAGACGACCCCGCCCCGCACTACGGCGTCTCCACGGGGTTCGGAGCGCTCGCGACGACCTACATCGACCGCGATCGCCGCGCGCAGCTGCAGCTGAGCCTCGTCCGCTCGCACGCAGCGGGGTCCGGGCCGGAGGTCGAGCGCGAGGTGGTGCGCGCCCTCGCGCTGCTGCGCCTCTCGACGCTCGCCACCGGACGGACCGGCGCGCGTCCGGTCGTGGCCGAGACGTACGCCGCCCTGCTCAACGCCGGCATCACCCCCGTCGTCCGCGAGTACGGCTCGCTCGGCTGCTCGGGAGATCTCGCTCCCCTGGCGCACGTCGCGCTGGCGGCATGCGGCGAGGGAGACGTGCGGGTCCGCGACGGCGAGCTCGTTCCCGCCCTCCACGCGCTCGCCGATGCCGGCATCGAGCCCCTCGCGCTCCGTGAGAAGGAGGGCCTGGCGGTCATCAACGGCACCGACGGGATGCTCGGCCAGCTGCTGCTCGCGCTCGGCGACCTCGAGCTGCTGGTCGCGACGGCCGACGTCACCGCGGCCATGAGCGTCGAGGCGACGCTCGGCACCGATGCCGCGTTCGCCGCCGACCTGCAGCGCCTGCGGCCTCATCCCGGCATCGCGGCCTCCGCCGACAACATGCGCCGCGCGCTCGCTGAGTCGGCCATCGTGCGCAGCCACCGCGGCCCGGAGTGCACCCGGGTGCAGGACGCGTACTCGCTGAGGTGCGCACCGCAGGTGCACGGAGCCGTGCGCGACACGATGGCCCACGCGCGGGCGGTGGCGGAGCGCGAGCTGGCGTCCGCGGTCGACAACCCCGTGGTCACGCCCGACGGGCGCGTCGAGTCGAACGGCAGCTTCCACGGCGCGCCCGTCGGCTATGTGCTGGACTTCCTCGCCATCGCCGTCGCGGACCTCGCGAGCATCGCCGAGAGACGCATCGACCGGATGCTCGATCGCGCACGCAGCAACGGCCTGCCGCCCTTCCTCGCCCACGAGATCGGCGTCGACTCGGGACTGATGATCGCGCAGTACACCGCCGCGGGGATCGTCTCGGAGCTGAAGCGCCTCGCCATGCCGGCCTCGGTCGACTCGATCCCCTCGTCGGCGATGCAGGAGGACCACGTGTCGATGGGGTGGGCCGCGGCGCGCAAGCTGCGCACCGCCGTCGACGGCCTGACGCGCGTGATCGGCATCGAGCTGCTCACCGCCTCCCGCGCCCTCGCGCTGCGGGCGCCGCTGCGTCCGGCCGACGCCACGGCGGCGGCCGCGGGGGTCGTGGCCGCGGCGGCCGCCCCGGGACCCGACCGCTTCCTGGCGCCGGCCGTGGAGCAGGCCGTCGCCGCGGTGCGGTCGGGCGCGGTGCGCGACGCCGTGGAGGCGGCGATCGGACGGCTGGCGTGAGGGAGGCTCGTCCTGCGGGCATGCTGTGCTCGGGGGTGCGGGCTGTCGAGCGCGCAACGCAGGATCGGGCACGACGGGCAGGGCTGCTGAGGCCGCTCCGGCGCCGCCCCAGGCCGCCGATCCTGCGTTGTGCGCGGAGAGGACGGCTGCGGAAGCGGAAGAGAACGCGATCTCCCGCGGGGCGTGCGACGACGATCTCCGCAACGCCCGAAACGCGCATCGCGCCTGCGGCGTGCGGGACGAGCGCCGTCGAGCCCCGCGTCAGCGCGACGGGCGCGCCTCGCTCGGGATGGGCGGCGGCCTCGCCCGACACGACGAGCGGCAGGAAAGGGGCGGCCCCGTGGTCCGGGTCGGGCTCAGCCGGCGAGCGGGACGTCCACGCGCACCGGACCGGGCACCTCACGGGCGCCGACGCGCACCACGACGGCCCCGTCGACGACGGAGACCGAGGCGCCGTCCGCCGCGCGCGCCTCGTCCAGGCGCAGGGCGGACGCGTCGGCGTCGAGGCGCACGTCGGCCCCCTCCGGGGCGTCGACGAAGGCATGGGCCGTCGCCCCCGTGCGGGTCCACCGCACCCACGGCTCGTCCGACGGCCGCGCGGCGGAGGCGTCGAGGGGTCGCGAGCCGAAGATCGCGTCGCCGTTGCGCCCGTTCCACGCGCCGAGCCCCTCGAGGGTGCGCAGCTGCAGCGGCGTGATCCGCCCCGCGGCGGTCGGGCCGATGTTCAGCAGCAGGTTGCCGCCTCGCGACACCACGTCCACGAAGTGCCGGACGGCGCCCTCGGCGTCGAGCGAGTTGCGCTCGTCCTCGAGCTGGTTGTGCCCGAACGAGAAGCCGATGCCCCGGCAGTTCTCCCACATCCCGTGCTCCTGGCCGCGCCCCTGCTCGTACTCGCTGGTGCGGAAGTCCCAGTGGGTCTCCCCCCAGCGGTCGTTGGCGACGCCCTCCGGGCGCGACGCGTAGAAGCGGCGGAACAGCTCGGCCATGCTCTTGTCGCCGTCCGGCTTGCCGGCGTCGGGCCACTCGATGTCGCCCCAGAGGATCTCGGGACGGTAGCGCTCGATCAGATCGGCGACATGGTCGAACGCGTAGTCGGCGAAGGCCTTGTCGACGGGCCGCAGGCTGTCGTCGATGTCGCGGTCGATGGGCGGATGCCCGCTGAAGTTCCAGTCGAGCCCGCCGGAGTAGTAGACGCCGAACCGGATGCCCGCGCGCTCGGCCGCGGCGCGGAACTCCCCGACGAGATCGCGTCGCGGACCGCGTGCGACGGTGTTGCGGTCGCCGGTGCCCGGCGCGTCCCACAGGGTGATCCCGTCGTGGTGCTTCGTCGTCGGGATCACGTAGCGCGCGCCCGTCGCCTTCACCACCGCCATGAACGCGTCCGCGTCGAACTCCTCCGCGCGCCACTGGTCGAGGAAGTCGTCGTACGGCGCTCCGCCGTGGGCCTCCTGCTGGTGCTGCTGCGCCGGGCTGCCGTCGATGCGGATCGTGTTGTAGTACCACTCCGCGTAGGGGTTGTGCGCGAACCAGTACTCGCGCTCGAAGGTGCCGAGCGGTCCGATCGGCTCGGCCCAGGCGGGCACGGCGTAGGCGCCCCAGTGCACGAAGATGCCGAGCTTCGCGTCCCGGTACCACTCGGGGGTGTCGTGCTCGAACGCGCGATACGCCTCCGGCCGGACGGGTTCCTCTTTGAACATGGCCATGGTGCGGCTCGTCCTTTCTCTCTGGGTGATGGGTGGTGAGCCGGCGGTCAGCGACCGCCGAGGCCGGACGTCACGATGCCGCGCACGAGGTGCCGCTGCAGGACGATGAGCAGGATCGTCGTCGGCAGCATCGAGATCACGGAGGCCGCCATCAGCAGGTGCCACTGCGTTCCCTGCTGGCCGAAGAACTGCTGCAGGCCGAGGGGGATCGTGCCGAGGGTCGAGACGTCGTTGACGACGATGAGCGGCCACAGGAAGGAGTTCCAGTAGGCGACGAACGTGAACACGGCGAGGACGGCCAGCGACGGGCGGGCGAGCGGCAGCATGATCCGCAGGAAGGTGCCGACGGTGCCGGCGCCGTCGATCCGCGCGGCGTCCTCGAGCTCGCCGGGCACCGACAGGAAGAACTGCCGCAGCAGGAACGCGCCGAGCGCCGTGAACGCCCAGGGGACGATGAGGGCGGCGTAGCTGTCGACCCAGCCGAGTTCGCGGATCAGCACGAAGGCGGGCACGATGATGACCTCCTGCGGCAGCATCATCGTCGCCAGGAACACCATGAAGGTCGCGCCGCGACCGCGCCACGGCAGCCGCGCGAAGGCGTAGCCGGACAGCGCCGACACCGCGAGGGTGATGATCGTGCCGCCGACCGCCACCAGCAGGCCGTTGAGCAGGTATCGCCCGAACGGCGCGTACTCGAAGACCTCGAGGTAGTTGCCCCACTCGATGCTCGATCCCAGCAGCGAGGGCGGGGTGGAGAAGATCTCGTTCGCGGGCTTGAGGGACGTCGCCACCATGAAGATGAGCGGCGAGAGGAACAGCAGCGCGATCAGGCAGAGCAGCGTGTAGCCGACGGCGGCACGGAGGCGCCGGGTGCCGCGGTGCGGGACGACGACGTCAGTCATAGTGCACCCACTTCTTCTGTCCGAGGAACTGCACGGCGGTCACGCCGAGGATGATCACGAACAGCACGAACGCCGCCGCCGACGCGAGCCCCAGCTGCTGGAACGTGAACCCCTGCGTGTAGATGAACTGGACGAGCGTCATGGTCGAGTTGCCCGGCCCGCCCTTGGTCATGATGTACGGCTGGATGAACACCTGGAACGACGTGATCAGCGTCATCGTCGTGGCGAAGAACAGGGACGGCGAGATGAGCGGCAGCTTGATGCGCCAGAACGTGGTCCACGCGTTCGCGCCGTCGAGCGCGGCCGCCTCGAGCTGGTTCTCCGGCACGGAGTCGAGGGCCGAGGAGAACACGATCATGTTGTAGCCGAAGCCCTGCCACACGCTCATCACGACCACGGCGATCATCGCCCAGTTCGGGTCGCTCAGGAAGGCCGGCGCCGGCACCCCGAAGATCGTCTGCACCGTGCCGTCGATCGCTCCGCCCGGCTGATACATGAGGCGCCACACGACGGCGTTCGCGACGATGGGGGTCACGGTCGGCAGGAAGAAGATGACGCGGAAGATCTGCCGGTGCCGGATCTTCGGCGACAGCCACGCCGCCATGCCGAGCGAGACGATCAGGTTCAGCGGCAGGTACAGCACCACGAACAGGACGGTGTTGCCCAGCGCGGCGCGGAACGTGGGGTCGCCGAACAGGGTCTGGAAGTTCGCGGCCCCCGTCCACTCGGCGGTGCCGATCATGGGCCAGTCGTGGAAGCTCATCACGAGGGCCATGCCGATCGGCACGAGGGTGAACAGGGCGAGGCCGAGCGCGTGCGGCGCGGCGAACGCGGGGCCCCAGGGGTTCCGCCTGCGGCGCCGCCAGGGGACTCGCGTCCCCGGCGGCACCGTCAGGGTGGCCGTCGCGTTGTCGGTCGGGGCGGTCATGCGGGGACGCCGCTCATCCGCCGAGCTGGCTCGCCATGTCGGCGAGGACCTCGGCGGCGGGCCGGTCGCCGTTCACCGCCTGCGGGCCGTACTGGGCGAGCAGCTGGTTGAACTTGTCGCTGAGCGCGCTGCCGGGCAGCGGCACCGAGCTGGCGGACGCGCTCTCGAGGCTCGCGTCCGCTCCCTCGATCCCCGCGTTGTCGAACCAGAGCGGCTGCTGCGCGGTGCGGGCGGGAAGCGCGCGTCCCTGCGCGGCCAGCTCCCCCAGCACGTCCTCCGAGGTCATCGCCGTGATGGCCTCGAAAGCGGCCTCCGGCTCCTCGCAGGTGCTGGAGATCCCGAAGCCGCTGCCCGCCGAGAAGGTCGCCTGTCCGGATGCTCCCGCGGGGATGGTGGCGACGCCGACCTCGAAGTCGGCCTTCGTGGCGATGTCGATGAGCTGCCACGGGCCGGCGACCATCGACGCCGCGCTGCCGTTCATGAAGGCGTTGTCGTCGGCGCTGGGGTCGGCCCCGTCCGCGCGCGTCGCCTTGCCGTCCTGCACGAGGCCGGCGATCCAGTCGACGCCCTCGGCGAACTCTGGCGACGTGAGATCGTAGGCGCCGTCCTCGGCGAGCACGCGGCCGCCGTTGTACGCGAGCACGCTCGACTGGATGTAGAGGTCCTCGATGCTCGCCGCGAAGGCCACCTGCCCGTCGGCGTCGAGCGCGTCGGCCGCGGCCTCGAACTCTTCGACGCTCCAGCCGGGCTCCGGCTCGTCCACGCCCGCGGCGGCGAAGGCGTCGCGGTTGTAGAAGAGGACCAGGGGGCCGGTGTCGTAGGGGATCGCGTAGTGCACGCCGTCGAGCGCGAGCGCGTCGAGGGCACCGGCGTCGAACGCGTCGATGTCGAAGTCCGTCGACTCGACCAGGTCGTCGAGCGGCAGCAGCCCGTCGCTGAACTGGTTGAGGCGCAGGCTCTGCATCGTGACGATGCACGGCGCGTTCGAGGTGCCGAGCTGCGTGGACAGCTTCGTCCAGTAGTCGGCGAACGGCGAGCCCTGCAGCGAGACGTCGAGGCCCGCCGCCTCGCCGCCGGCGGACGCGACGCTCTCCCAGGCCTGCTGGTCCTGCGTCGACCCGATCCACATCGACCAGACGAGCGAGTCTCCCCCGCCGCCGGCGTCGCCGGAGCATCCGGCGAGTGCGAGCGCGCTCGCGGCAACAGCAGCCACCGCTGCGGAACGTGCTTTCATGGCATCTCCTTTGATTGAGCCCCTCCCCGGACCGATGGCCGGGTGGTGTGCGGGTTCTCGCGCCAGGGCGATCTAATCATCCGATGTCTGAGCTGTCAAACGCCGCCAGATGATCGGCTATCGCCTCATTTCCTATGAAAAATCAGACCTCTCACGTCGCCGGGCGCAGGCGGAGTCCCGCCATCCCGCCGTCGACCTCGAGGATCGTGCCCGTCGTCGACCCGGCCCCGGGGCTGGCGAGATAGGCCACCGCGTCGGCGACCTCCTCGGGGCGCACGAGCCGCCCGTGCGGCTGGCGCGCCTCCAGCGCGGCGCGCTCGGCGGCGGGGTCCTCGGCGCTGTCCAGCAGGCGCGTGACCCACGGGGTCTCGGCCGTGCCGGGGCTGACCCCGTTCACCCGGATGCCCTCGCGGACGTGGTCGGCCGCCATCTGGAGTGTGAGCGAGCGCAGCGCGCCCTTGCTCGCGCCGTAGAGCGCGCGTCCGGGGAGACCCGCGCCCGCCGCGATCGAGCACATGTTGACGATGGCCGCCGCGCGGGACCGTCGCAGCCAGGGCAGGGCCGCGCGCGACACCCGCACCGGCCCCAGGACGTTGACCTCGAACACGCGCCGCCACTCGTCGTCGTCGTTGTCCTCGATCGTGCCCTGCGCGCCGATGCCCGCGTTGTTGACCACCACGTCGATGCCGCCATGGCGCTCCGCCACCGCCGCGACGGCCGCGCGCACGGCGTCGTCATCGGAGACGTCGACCGCGTGATGACCCGGCTCGCCCGTGGCGGTGCGGTCGAACACCGCCACCGTCGCGCCATCGGCGCGCAGGCGCGCGGCGATCGCCGCGCCGATTCCGGACGCGCCGCCCGTCACGATCGCCGTGAGCCCCTCGAACGCGCTCATCGCACCACCTGCCGCTGTCGACCGAGCCCCTCGATCTCGAGCTCCACGACGTCGTCGGGGGCGAGGTAGGGGAAGCGTCCCGAGAGGGCGACGCCCTCCGGCGTGCCGGTGAGGATCAGGTCCCCCGGCTCGAGCACCAGGAACTGACTGAGCCGGTACACGATCTCGTCGACGCCGAAGATCATGTCGGCCGTCGAGGAGTCCTGTCGCGGCTCGCCGTTCACCCAGCTGCGGATGCGCAGCCGGTCCGGATCGACCTCGTCCGCCGTGACGAGCCAGGGGCCGACCGGCGAGAACCCGGGGAAGGCCTTGCCCTTGCTCCATTGGCCGCCGGACCGCTCGATCTGCCAGGCGCGCTCCGAGAGGTCGTTGGCCGTGACGTAGCCGGCGATGTGCGCGCGGGCCTCGGCGACCGATCCGAGGTAGCTCGCCCGCCGGCCGATGACGACGCCGAGCTCGACCTCCCAGTCGGTCTTCTCGCTGCCCGGAGGCAGGGCGACGTCGTCGAACGGCCCCGCGACGGTGTTGGCCGTCTTGAGGAAGACCACGAGGTCGCTCGGCGGCTCGGCGCCCGACTCGGCGGCGTGCGCCGCATAGTTCATGCCGATGCAGACGATCGATCCGGGGCGGGCGATCGGAGCACCGAGACGCGCGCCCGCGCCGGTGATCTCGGGCAGCTCGCCTGCCGCGATCCGTGCGGCGAGCCCCGGCAGCGTGCGGGCGATGAACTCCGCGTCGATGTCGTCCGCGATCACCGACAGGTCGAGCAGGCGACCGTCCTCGGCGACGACGACGGGGCGTTCCGCGCCGCGCTCGCCGGTGCGGGCAAGTCTCATGACTTCTCCTTTGAACATCCGAGCTATACGCCCCTCAGAGGGCGTCCACTTGCTTGAGCGTAGCATTTGACGCCATATAGGTCTGATGTTTAGATGTCCGCAGGAGGACCAATGACGATCATCACCTCGGTCGAGACCGCGGACATCCGCTTCCCGACGTCGACCAGCCTCGACGGCTCGGACGCCATGAACCCCGACCCCGACTACTCCGCCGCCTACGTCGTCGTGCACACGGACGCGGGCGACGGACTGGAGGGACACGCGTTCGCGTTCACCATCGGACGTGGCAACGACGTCCAGGTCGCGGCGATCGAGCTCCTGGCCGACCACCTCGTCGGCCGCGACGCGGAGATGCTGCTGGACGACATGGGGTCGACCTGGAAGCTGCTCGCCCACGACTCGCAGCTGCGCTGGCTCGGGCCGGAGAAGGGCGTGATGCACATGGCGATCGGCGCGGTCGTGAACGCGCTGTGGGATCTCAAGGCCAAGCGCGCCGGCCAGCCGTTGTGGCGGCTGCTGGCGCGCATGACGCCCGAGCAGCTGGCCGACCTCGTCGACTACCGCTACCTGTCCGACGCCCTCACCCGCGACGAGGCCGTCCGCATCCTCCGTGATGCCGAGCCGGGACGGGCGGAACGCGAGCGCCTGCTGCTCGAGCGCGGCTACCCGGCCTACACCACGAGCCCGGGCTGGCTCGGGTACTCCGACGAGAAGCTCGAGCGCCTCTGCCGCGAGGCGGTCGCCGACGGCTTCGGCCAGATCAAGCTCAAAGTGGGCGGCGACCTGGCCGACGACGTCCGGCGCATGCGGATCGCGCGTCGCACCGTCGGCGAGGGCTTCCCGATCGCGATCGACGCGAACCAGCGCTGGGACGTCGCCGAGGCGATCGAGTGGGTGGGGGCGCTGCGCGAGTACGACATCGCCTGGGTGGAGGAGCCGACGAGCCCCGACGACGTGCTCGCGCATGCCGCGATCGCCCGGGAGATCGCCCCGATCCCCGTCGCGACCGGAGAGCACGCCCACAACCGCGTCATGGTGAAGCAGTTCCTGCAGGCGCAGGCCCTCCAGGTGCTGCAGATCGACGCCGCCCGCGTCGGCGGCGTCAACGAGAACGTCGCGAACCTGCTGCTGGCGGCGAAGTTCGGCATCCGGGTCTGTCCCCACGCCGGCGGCGTCGGCCTGTGCGAGGCGGTGCAGCATCTGTCGATGTTCGACTTCGTCGCCGTGTCGGGCACCACCGAGGGGCGCATGATCGAGTTCGTGGACCATCTGCACGAGCACTTCGTCACCCCGACGGTGATCGAGGGCGGCAGCTACACGGCTCCGACCGCGCCGGGCGCCGGCACGCAGATGCACGCGGCGTCGGTCGAGGAGTACCGGTGGACGGCCGAGCGGGCGACGGCATGATCGACCGCCTCGGCCTCGGCGCCGCCTCGATCGGCAACCTCTACCGCGAGGTCGCCGAGCACGACGCAGAGGCGGTGCTCACCGCCGCCTGGGACGAGGGGGTGCGGTACTACGACACCGCGCCCCACTACGGGCTGGGGCTCAGCGAACGACGCTTGGGCCGGTTCCTCCGGGCCAAGCCGCGCGACGCGTTCCGCGTCTCGACGAAGGTCGGCCGCCTGCTCGTCCCCAACCCGGGCGCACGCGGCGGGACGGACGAGGCGAACGGCTTCGTCGTGCCCGACGACCTCACGCGCGTCTACGACCCGAGCGAGTCGGGCGTCCGACGCAGCCTCGACACCTCGCTGGAGCGGCTCGGCCTCGACCGCGTCGACACGCTCTTCCTGCACGACCCCGACGTCTACGACCTCGACGAGGGACTGCGGCTCGGCCTTCCCGCCCTCGCAGCGCTGCGGGAGGAGGGGGTCGTGTCGCAGATCGGCATCGGCGTGAACAGCGCCGCCGCCGCGGCACGCGCCGTGCGCGAGGGCGACCTCGACGTGGTGATGATCGCCGGCCGGTACACGCTGCTCGAGCAGCCGGCGCTCGACGAGCTGCTGCCGCTGTGCCAGGAACGCGGCGTGCGCGTCGTCGCGGTCGCCGTGTTCAACTCGGGCCTGCTCGCCTCCGCCGATCCCGCTCGCGCGCACTACAACTACGGCGAGGTCCCGGCGGAGCTGCTGGCGCGCACCGAGCGGCTGCGGCAGGTGTGCTCCCGGTTCGGGGTCGCGCTGCCCGCCGCGGCGATCCAGTATCCGCTGCGGCACCGGGCGGTCGACACCGTGGTGGTCGGCACCGCACGGGCGTCGGCGCTGCGCGAGAACATCCGACATCTGCAGACGCCCGTGCCGGACGACCTGTGGGCGGCGCTGCGCGACGAGGGCCTGCTGCCGTGAGGCCGAGCAGCCTCCCGACGCCGCTGGCTCAGCGCACCGGATCGAGGCCGTAGACGCGGGTCGCGGTGCCGGACGCCACCGCCGGCCACCCGTCGCCGGCCGCCTCGCGCACGAGCCCGATCCACTCCTCCGACGTGACGTCGCCGCCGACGCTCACAGGCCAGTCCGTGCCGAACAGGCAGCGATCCGGTCCGAACAGGTCGATCGCCGCCGCGAGGAACCCCGGCGCCTCCGTTCGGAGCACGCCCGCGCTCGGCGCCTCGGCCCGCAGCCCGGAGAGCTTGACCGCGAGGCCGTCGACCCGGGCCAGCGCACGCATCCGCTCGAGCCAGTCGCGTCCCGCCTGCGAGCCCAGCCCGGCCCCCACCGGCGGTTTGCCGAGGTGGTCCAGCACGAGCGGCGCGCCCTCGACCCCCGCCGTGGCGACGAGGCGTCTCAGCGCCTCGAGCTGCGTCCAGCGCACGCAGGCGTCGAACACCAGGCCCTCGTGGGCCACCCGCCGCAGCCCCTCGGCCAGGCGCGGGTCGGCGAGACGCTCGTCGTCGAGCCCCTGCAGCAGGTGGCGCACGCCGCGGACCAGCGGCCGCGCGCGGAGGGCGTCGAGCCGCGCGGGAAGCGCGGACGCGTCCAGCTCCGCGTCCGCCACGATGCCGAGCAGCCCGGGCCACTCCAGCGACGCGACCCAGTCGGCCTCGACCTCGGGCGCGGCCGAGGCGTCGGCCTCGACGAAGACCCACCCGTCGACGCCGCCGGACGCGCCGTCGATCTCGGGCGGCAGGTGAGCGCTCCCGAGCGGGTCGCCCTCGAGCCAGGGGTAGGACAACGCGGCCGGGTCCCACACGTGCACGTGCGCGTCGACGACGCGCACGTCGCCGCCCCCGTCAGGCATCCCGCTGCGCCGCGAGGGTCCAGACGAGCGACAGCGGCGCGGTGCCCGGCTCGCCGTCGGCGTCGCGGAAGAGCTCCACATAGGGGCCGATGACGGCCTGCCATGCGCGGTCGGCCGGGTCGTCTCGCAGGGCGGCCGCGGCGGCGTCCCAGTCGTCGCACTCGACCAGGTGGAACAGCCGGTGGCCGGAGCGCCAGATGGCCCAGTCGCGGATCCCGATCCGGGCGAACGTGTCGACCAGGTCGTCGGGGATCCGGGCGTGGTTCGCGACGTACCCCTCGATCGCCCCGTCGCGGATCTCGGAGTGCAGCGCGACGCGCATCATCGCGCCTTCCTCAGCCAGTGCTCGACGCCCGAGACGTGAGCGATCATCAGCGCCTCCGCGAGCTCGCCGTCGCGTTGGCGGAGCGCCTGAACGATCGCGCGGTGCTCGTCGAGCGTGCGCTCGACCGATCCGCCCTGGGTGATCCCCCGCCAGACGCGTGCCCTCACCGTGTGGCTCGACAGCGAGTCGATCAGGTTCGCGAGGTAGGCGTTGCCGGACGACTGCGCGATGCGGCTGTGGAACTCGATGTCGTGGGCCACGAGGCCCTCGATGTCGGCGTCGTCCTCGAGCGCGGCGATGAGCGCCTCGATGCCGTCCAGCTGGTCGTCCGCGATCGCGCCGCTCGCCAGCGCGGCCGCCTTCGGCTCCAGGATGCGCCGCACCGCGAGGATCTCGAGGATGGAGTCGTCCTGATGCAGGTCGACCACGAACGACATCGCCTCCAGCAGCAGCTGAGGCTGCAGGCTCGTGACATAGGTGCCGTCGCCGCGACGCACGTCCAGGACGCGGATGACCTCGAGCGCCTTCACGGCCTCGCGCAACGAGCTGCGCGAGAGGCCGAGCTTGTCGCTCAGCTCCTTCTCGGGCGGCAGACGATCGCCGGGGCCGAGCTCGCCGGACACGATCATGCCCTTGATCTTCAGGATCGCCTCATCGGTCACCGCCATGCCGGCCATCCTAATCATTGATCGGATGTCTGCGAGCGGCGTCTCCCGCTCGGCGGAACGATCCGCCCCGCCGGCGGCACCGGGCACGGTGCGCGAGCGCGACGCCGGGGCGCGGGCAGGCAAGCCCGGCGTCGACGATCGCGACGCGTGATCGGATGTCTCGCCGTGTCCGCGTTCGCGATGTGCGACGGCGCCGTGTGCGCCGCCCGGTTCGTGTACTGCATCGACGCGCACTGCAATAAGGCCAAGGCCGCCGGGTCCGTGGTCAGAGGTGCCGTCCGAGGAAGGACGTGATGTCACCGAACATGGCCGCCTCCTCCTCGGGGAGAGCCACCGTGTGGGTCATGATGTACTCCCGCGCGAGAGCCGGGCTGCCTGCCGAGACGATCGCACGGCACACCTCATGCCCACCCATCGCCACCTCGTCGTATGCCGCGATCGCCGCGAACGTCGGGGGCATTCCGGGCAGGGTCGACGCCATGCCAGGCGACACCCACGGCGAGTCCGCGTCGACCACGGCACCGAGATAACCCCGCAGTTGCCGCTGTCGCGCGGACCATGCCACCGGGTTGCGACGCAGACCGCCCGGCGCATCGTTGAGGAGCATCGACGGCACGATCAGCGCGAGCGCCGCCAGCGGGTGTGCGGGGTTGGCACGTCCGTCAGCCATCGCGGCGGCCGTGACGATGTTCGACCCCGACGACGTGCCGACGAGTGCGATGCGCGCGGGATCGACATCGTGGCCGATCGCCTCGGCGAGCGATCCGTCCCTGAGATCCCGCAACACGCACATCACGTCGACGATCGCCGCGGGGAACGGATGCTCCGGCGCCAACCGGTGATCGACGTTCAACACCGTCGCTCCCGTGGTGGACGCCAGCGCGTCGATCAGCAGGGCATCCACCTGATCGGACGCCGCCCCACCGCCCATCCAGAACGCACCGCCGTGGAGACGCACGATCACGGCACCCGACGCGGTCTCTGGCCTCGTGACCGACACGCGGACGACCTCCCCGGCACTGTGTCCCGGGAAAGCCTCGACGCCGTCCGGCAGGCCTCCGGCGAGATCGCCGAGCTCGTCGGCCGCCGTGACGTTCACACGCAGTTCTCCGCGGATGAGAGGCACGGCACCGGGCAGAAGATCCCGCAGGGAGACGCCGAACAGGCGCGAGGCCGCGCGGTCGACGATGGCGCGACGCGCGACAGCTGCAGCATCCGCGATCGCGCGGGCGGCCACGACACGGCGCCGCCACGACTCCGCCGACTCGCCGACGTCTCTCGCGAACGGAGGCTCTCCGTCGTGCTCATCGACCCGCTCGGACCTCACCGCGTCGAGGAGCCGCTGCAGTCTCGCATCGGGGACGATCACGTCGTCACTCCCGTTACGAGGGTAGGAGCGAGCAGGACGCGTTCCAGGGGCGACGTGCCGTCTCTCATCAGCGCCATCAACCGTTCGGCGCCGAGACGCCCCGACTCGACGAGCGGCTGGTGCACGGTGGTCAGGCCGAGCGCCTCGACGAGGTCGCCGCCGTCCCACCCCATGACGCCGATCCGATCCGGCACGCCTCTGCCCGTTTCGCGGAGGCCGGCCAGAATGCCTGCGGCGAGCGTGTCGTGCCCGGCGAGCACCCCCACCCGCCCGTCGCGCGAGATCGTCGCGATGACATCCGCCGCGATTCTGCCCGCCGCGACGTCCCCAGAGCGCGCCGTGAGCCGCTGCACGCGGTCATCGGAGATCCCGCGCGCAGCCAGGGCGCGCAGGAACCCGGAGAGTCGGCGCTTTCCCTGTGAGATGTAGTCGTTCGAGAGCTGCCCCTCCGTGACATACACGAACCGCTCGAACCCGCGCGCGATCAGATGCTCTGCGGCGAGATCCGTTCCGCGGGCCTCGTCCAACACCACCGACGAGAATCGCGGATGCGTCGAGTCGATCAGGACGATCGGCAGCTCGCGATCCAGGATGCGCTCCCCCAAGCCGGTGTCGACCGGGACGCCCATGATCACGAGCCCGTCCAGTCCGCCGGAGAAGGGCAGGGCGGCGAGCCGGGGCGAGGGAGAACGGCTGGCGGACGGATGGTCGAAGACGACGACGTCGGTGCGATCGGCTCCGAACACCTCGAGGATGCCGTTGAGCCGCATCCCGTAGGAAGGATAGGCGCGGAAGGGCGCGATGATGCCGAGCTTCCTGCGCGCCCTCGGCGTGTTCGCGTTGGCCGCCGCGTGCGGCACGTAGCCGAGCCGATCCGCGGCTTCCAGGACCCGACCGCGCGTCTCCGCGGCGACGCGACTCGGCCGGTTCATGGTGTTGGACACGGTCGCGATCGAGACCCGGGCTTCCTCCGCGACGTGGCGGATCGTCACCGCGCGGGTCATGCGACGTACCGCTCGGCCTGGAGGGAGCGACGGCGCTGCACGGACGGGTCCGGAATCGGGGCCGCGTCGAGCAGCGAGCGTGTGTACGCGTGCTGCGGGTCCAGAATGACCTCCTGCGCCGTCCCCTGTTCGACGATGGCCCCGCGGTGCATGACCGCGATGTCGTCGCAGAAGCTGCGCACGACCGACAGATCGTGCGAGATGAACAGATAAGCGATGCAGAGATCCTTTTGGAGTTCGGAGAGCAGTTCCAGCACCTGCTCCTGGATCGTCAGGTCCAGCGCGCTCACGGGCTCGTCGCAGACGATGAGCTCAGGCTGCAGCACAATCGCCCGCGCGATCGCCACGCGCTGCCGCTGACCGCCCGAGAACTGTGCCGGATAACGTTCGGCGGCCGTCTCCGGCAGCCCCACGCGGGCGAGCGCGTCCCTGACAATCGTCCTCGCTGCGGCGGCCGATCTGCCGTGGCCGAGGACGAGCGGCTCGGCGAGCGTCGATCCGATCGTGCGCACGGGGTTCAGCGAGCCGTACGGGTCCTGGAAGATAATCTGCGCCCGGGCGCTGAGCTGGCGACGACGGCTACGCGACGCTCCGACGAGGTCCTCGTCGCCCAGCATGATGCTGCCCGCGGACGGTGTGACGAGACCGACGATGGCATTGCCCACGCTCGACTTGCCCGACCCAGACTCTCCAATGAGCCCCAGGGTTCGCCCGCGGAAGATGTCGAGATCGATGCCGGAGACGGCCGTGGTGCGCGTCGACCTCCTCCGCGCGTCGCGGCCCTCGTACTCGATCTCGAGCCCCCGCACCGCGACGAGGCGTTCCGTGAGAGGCCGCAGGGAACGCACATCGAGGCGGGCCGGATCGGCGGCCAGCATCGCACGGGTATGAGGATGCTCCGGCATCGTGAAGACATCGTGAGCGGACGCCTGTTCGACGATCTCGCCGTCGCGCAGCACGATGACGCGGTCGGCGATGTCGGCGACCACGCCCCAGTCGTGGGTCACCAGCAGAAGCGACATCGAGTCCTCCTGCTCGCGGAGGCGGTGCAACAGTGCCAGGATCTCCGCCTGCACGGTCACGTCGAGCGCGGTCGTCGGCTCGTCGGCGATCAGGATCTTCGGACGCGCGCTCAGGGCCGCTGCGATGACGATCCGCTGCGCCATGCCTCCCGAGAGCTGGTGCGGATAGCGGCGCGCGACGGCCTGTGGGTCCGCGATCTGGACGCGCTCGAGCAGCGAGATCGCCTCGGCACGGGCCGCCCTCGTGCCGCTCCCCTGGTGCAGGCGGACGAGCTGGGCGAGGAGATCGCCGACGCGCATCGACGGGTCGAGCGACGGCTGGGGGTCTTGGGTGATGTATCCGAACAGTCTGGTGCGCAGGCGACGCATGGTCGCCTCATCCCCAGCGACGACCTCCGTGCCGTCGACGACGATCCTGCCGGCGACGACACGCGTCCCGCGGCTGAGGCCGAGCAACGCCAGGGAGGTGACCGACTTGCCGGAGCCCGACTCGCCGACGAGGCACAGCGTCTCGCCGCGCTCGACGCGGAACGACACGTTCTCCACGAGCGTCGTGGACCCGGCGGGGCCGTCGACGACGATCGTCAGGCCGATGACCTCGAGCATCGCCTCTGAGATCACGCCCCTCGCCGGCGTCTGCGACGCGGCCGCGCGGCCCCCGTGGCGCGCGCGATGCCGTTTGCGTGACGAACCGGTCCACCGCTCCGCGACGGCATCGCGCACGCTGTCGCCCACCAGCATGATCGACATGATCGTGACGATGATGACGGCCCCGGTGGGGATCAACAGCCACGGGCCCCGGGTGATGTTCTCGCTTGCGGTCTGAACCATGTTGCCCCAGCTCGGTGCGGGCAGCTGCACGCCGAACCCCAGGTATCCGAGCCCCGTCTCCGAGGTGATGACGACGCCCGAGAACACCGTCGCCTGCACGATGATCGGCCCGGCGAGACGGGGCAGCACGTGGCGGACGGTGATCTGCGTCTCGGTCAGCCCCATGGTGCGCGCGCCGCGCACGAACAACTCGCCGCGCACGGTTCGGGTCGTGCCGCGCACGACCCGGATGAGCAGAGGACTCGTCAGCACGCCGAGTGCCGCCATCGCCACGGCCATGTTGCCGGGCAGGATGGACAGGGTCACCAGCAGGATGATGAACGCCGGAACGCTGAGCAGCACCTCCGCCAGCCGAGTGACGATCACGTCCACGATGCCGCGGGACATCCCGGCCGCGAGGCCGAGAGTGACGCCCACGGCGAGGAAGACGGCGAGCGCCTCGACGACGCCGACGAGCGTGACCCGGCCCCCGTACAGCAGGCGGGAGAGGACATCGCGTCCCAGGTCATCGGTGCCGAGCGGGTGCAGGAGCGTGGGGCCGGAGAGCATGTGGGCCAGGTCCTGCTGCGTGGGCGAGAACGGCGCCACCCAGGGAGCCAGCGTCACCGCGACGACAAGGACCAGGATGAGGGATCCGCAGACCACGAACTGCGCGCGCCCCAGCAGGAGCCGCCACAGCGGTTGGACGGCGCGGGTGTCGCGCGGCACACGCACCGCCTCGGTGCGGTCCTCGGCGAACGACGACGAAGCACCGCCGACCTCGACGCGGTCTGGGCTCATCGGAGCATGCCCGGGTGTGGCGTTCATGCGTTCTCTTTCACGTTCAGGCGCGCGTAGACGAGCTCGACGACGAGGTTGGTGACGATGATGACGATGGTGAAGATCAGGGTGATCGCCTGCACCACGGGGATGTCGTGCAGCGTCGTGGCGTTGACCGCGTACCCCGCGAAACCGGGGACGACGAACACGCTCTCGATGAGGACGGTGCCGCTGGTCAGGCCGACCATCTTCATTCCGAGGATCGTGACGATCGGGACCGCCGCGCCACGGAGCGCGTGACGCCACAGGATGCGGCGTTCGCTGACGCCGTGGGCACGCAGCAGCACGATGTAGGGCTGAGCGAGCTGCTCGGCGACGGCATCGCGTGTCTGCTTGGCCAGCAGTGCGGTGCCGCCGAGAGTCAGGGTGACGATCGGCAGCAGCATGTGCGCCGCCCAGGGCCCGACGCCGTCGACCAGGGGCGCGTATCCGCTCGTGGGGAGCCAGCGCAGCTGCACCGCGAACACCGCCGCGAGCACGAGCCCGATCCAGAAGTTCGGAACGGCCGATCCGATCACGCTCGACACGTCCGCCGCTTTCCCGACCGCACCGGGACGGGCGGCGCCGACGACGCCGAACACGATGCCGAGCAAGGACGCGGCGACGAAGGTGCAGAGGATCAAGGCGACCGTGGGCTCGATGCGATCGGCGAGCACCTCCGTGACGGGCACCCCGCTGACCACCGAGCGGCCGAGATCCCCGTGGAAGAGCTGCCCGAGCCAGCGAAGGTACTGCTCCCACAGCGGCAGGTCCAGCCCCAGCGCCGCGCGCACCTCGAGGTAGCGCTCGGTCGACGCCTGCGGTCCGACGATCGTGCGCGCCGCGTCGCCCGGCGTCAACGAGACGAGGACGAACAGCAAGGCGGAGATGGCGAAGAACAGGATGACGCTCATGACGAGCCAGTTGACGAAGCGTCTCAGCGACATGGGTGCTCCAGACGAGTGGGGACGTGCCGGGCGCGAGGCGCCGGCACGCGGGGATGGGTCAGCCGGCGGGGCGCAGCTCTGCGAGCGGCACCTGCGGGCGGGCGTCCGTGACCGCCGCGGGGGCGATCGCGTCACTGGCGTAGTAGAACTGCGGCGCGAAGGCGACGGGCGCGTACCAGGCGTCCTCGACGATCTCCGTCATGATCTGCTCGTAGAGCGTGACGGCTTCGTCCTGCGGCATCGCCGCCGCCTCGGCGAGCGTCTTCTGCACCGTCTCCGACGTCACACCGAGCGGGTTGAACGCCGCGTCGGGGCCGAAGAGCCCGTCGTACTCCATCGGCACCGGCTGGGAGCCGTAGCCGATGCCCGCGGCGGGGAACGTCCCTCCCGTCATGGCCTCGAAGTAGTCGGGGCCGGGGCGCGTGTCGAGCTCGAGCGTGATGCCGACCTCCGCCAGCTGCGCCGCGTAGATCTGCGCGAACTGGGCCGCCGTCGCGGTCGTGCTGGCGATGACGGGGAGATCGAATCCGTCGGGGTAACCGGCATCCGCGAGCAGCTCGCGGGCAAGGTCCTGATCGTACTCGTAGTAGCCCTCGTGGCTCGTGAGGTACCCGGGCTCGCTCGGCACGACGACCTGCTCGGTCGGGAAGCCGTAGTCGCCGAGGAGCGCTTCCGCGATCCCCTCCCGGTCGAGGGCGTGGTTGATCGCCTGCCGCACGCGCAGATCCTCGAGCGGGGAGCCGAGCTCGCCGTCACGATCGAGCAGGCTGAGCCCGTACACGATCGTCGGCGCGTGCAGTACCTGCAGTCCGTCCGCTTCCGCGGAATCGGCCGTGGAGAGGTCACCGACGGCGTAGTCGATCTCGCCGACGCGCAGGGCGTTCAGCCGCTGGTCGGGGTTCTCCATGACGGTGATCACGATCTCGTCCCAGTACTGGCGTTCCGCATCCCAGTAGTCGTCCCGCGCCGTATAGACGTACTCCGAGCCCGCGATCGTCTGCGTCGCGTCCAGCACGTAGGGGCCGGCCCCGGCGGTCTGCGTCGCGAGCGAGCCCGGATCGTTCCCGAGCGCGTCGGGGGAGGCCATCATCCCCGCCACCCAGCGTTGCGTGAACGCCTGCGGGGCGAGCGGGTGCGGCGAGTCCCACTCGATGCGCACGGTCTCGTCGTCGACCTTGGTGTACTCGCCGCCGTTGACCAGGCTCACGACGTTGCTGTTGCCCGTGTCGAGATGCTCCAGGTTCGCGATCACCGCGTCGGCATCGAGCTCGGCCCCGTCCGAGAACGTCACGTCGTCACGGAGGGTGATCTCGAAGACGCGGTTCTCGTCGTCCGTGAAGCCCCACTCCGTCGCGAGCCCGGGCGTGAGGGTGCCGTCCTCGTCGACCCGGATGAGGGCGTCGTACGCGGGTTGTGCGAACGGGCTCGTCGACTGCTCCATGTTCGCGGGGTCGAGGCTGGTCGGCGGTGCGGCCAGCCCCACACGGAGCGTGCCACCAGAGCCGTCCGTGGCGGGTTCGGGCTGGTTCGACGACGCGCATCCAGCGACCATGACTGCCGTGGCCGCGATCGTCGCGGTGAACATGAGGATCGTGCGGGGGCGTGAAACGGACATGTGACCTCCTCGTCGAGGACGACGGAGCGGCGTTGCGCCGTCGTGTGCGGTGCTGAGGAGTCAAGCACCCCGCGGGAATGCATCGAAATATTTCATGTGAACGGTTTTACACGTCGACATCGACGCCCGGTCCGCCCCGCCGCGGCACCGCACACCGTGCATGTTGCAGGATCGGGCGTGACGGCCGGGGCTGCTGCGGCCGATCCGACCCGACCCGGCCGTCGATCCGGCGTCGTGCACGAGCGTGACGCCGGGCGCGCGGGAAGCGCCGGCCCGGCGTCGACGATCGCGACGCGTGATCGGATGTCTCACCGTGTTTCATCGTTCTCCGTCACAGGGGATCACGCTTCCTCGGCGGTGGTTATGCTCGGCGGGCCCGCGGCTCACGATCGCGGCGCCGCTCCGACGACGAGAGGGAGAGAATGACCGAGCACTACTACGACCCCGAGGACCGCGCGTACACGAGCGTCTACAAGGAGCAGACCCCGGACATCCTGTCCGCGTTCGCGGCGTTCGACGGCGCCGTGTTCGCCGCCGAGGGCCGCGAGATCCCGCTGAAGTACCGCGAGCTGATCGCCCTCGGCGTCGCCCTCGCCACGCAGTGCGTGTACTGCATCGACGCGCACTCGAACAAGGCCAAGGCCGCCGGCGCCAGCGAGGCCGAGCTCGCCGAGGCCGCGTGGGTGTCGACCGCGATCCGCGCGGGAGGCGGCTTCGCCCACGGCCGACTGGCGTTCAAGCTCGCCGGCGACCAGCACCAGCACTGAGCGCCCGGGCGCACGGATGCGGCGCGAGGACCGGGGCGGCGGGCCCCGGTCCTCGTCGCGTGGGGCGACGAGGAGCGTCGGACGCCTGTTCTGCCCGCGCCGGTGCTCATGCGATCCGCAGCCCCGTGCCGTGCACGCCGTGCGTGTCGATGATCGCCAGCTCCTCGTCCGTCAGCGGCGCTAACGACGGGGCCTGCAGGTTGTGCCGCAGCTGTGCCACGGAGCTCGCGCCGATGAGCGCGCTGGTCACCTCGGGGCGGCGCAGCACCCACTGCAGGGCGAGCTGCGCGAGGGACTGCCCGCGCTGCCGCGCGAGGTCGTTCAGCGCGCGGGCGCGCTCGCGGTACTGCTCGGTGATGTCGTCCGTCGACAGGAAGTCGCTGTCGAGCGCGCGAGCGCCGTCCGGCACGCCGTCGAGGTACTTGTCGGTGAGCAGTCCCTGCGCGAGCGGCGAGTAGGTGACGAGGCCGACGCCATCCTCGGCGGACTGGCCGAGCACGTCGTCGATCTCGAGACGGCGGTCGAAGATCGAGTAGCGCGACTGGTGCAGCGCCAGCGGCACGCCCGCCTCGCGCAGCAGCTCGGCGGCGCGGTGCGCCTCGTCGGGGCGATAGAAGTTCGAGATGCCGACGTAGAGGGCCTTGCCCGATCGGACGGCCGCGGCGAGCGCGCCGACGGTCTCCTCGAGCGGCGTCTTCGGGTCGGGGTGGTGGAAGTAGAACACGTCGACGTAGTCGGTGCCGAGATCGCGCAGGCTGTGGTCGAGGCTCTGCAGCAGGTTCTTCCGCGACCCGCCCCGGTGGTAGGGGCTCGGGCCGATCGGGTTGCCCGCCTTCGTCGTGAGCACCAGCTCTTCGCGCCAGGCCCCGAGGTCCTCCCGGAGGATGCGGCCGAAGTTCTTCTCCGCCGAGCGGTGGGGCGGGCCGTACCGGTTCGCGTTGTCGAAGTGGACGACGCCCGCGTCGAACGCGGCGAGCACGATCTCGCGCTGGGTCTCGAAGGGTGTGCGGTCGCCGAACTTCTGCCACAGGCCGAAGGCGAACTCGGGCAGGGCGAGCCCGGTGGTGCCGGCGTGACGCCAGTTCAGGTGCTCGTAACGGTCGTCGGAGGGCTGGTAGCTCACGAAGGGGCCTTTCGTCGTGTTCGGGGTAGGCGCTCACAGCCCGTCCGCCGGGGTCAGCTCGGCATCGCCGCCTTCGCCGCGCAGCGACGGCGGGGTCTCGCCGCGCAGCACGCGGAAGGCGCGATCGAGATCGGCGAGGAGGTCCTCGACGTCCTCGATCCCCACCGACAGGCGGATCAGCCCCGGATGGATGCCGGCCCTGTCCCGCTCGGCCTGCGACAGCTTGGAGTGGGTGGTCGTCGGCGGATGCAGGATCAGCGAGCGCACGTCGCCGATGTGCGTCATGCGGGTGAACACCTCGACGGCGTCGTACAGCGCCTTGGCCGCCTCCTCTCCTCCGGAGAGGGTGAACGCGAACACCGATCCCGCTCCGCGCGGGTAGTACTTCTGGGCGAGGGCGTGGAACGGGTTCGACGGCAGTCCCGGGTAGTCGACGCTCGCGACCTCCGGCTGCTGCTCGAGCCAGGTCGCGATCGCCAGCGCGTTGCGCGTGTGCCGCTCGAGCCGCAGCGACAGCGTCTCGACGCCCTGCTGCACGAGGAAGGCGTTGAACGGCGACAGGCTCGTGCCGAAACGGCCGGCCACCACCGCGCGCGCGAAGGCGAAGTTGGCCTTGGCCCCGAACTTGTCGATCCAGGTGACGCCGTCCGCATCGTCCTCGACGATCGGCTGGTGCAGGTGGGGGTACTTGTCGGGGTGCGCGGCCCAGTCGAAGCGACCGGCGTCGATCACGACGCCGCCGATCGAGTTGCCGTGCCCGGCGAGGAACTTGCTCGTGGAGTGGAACACGATGTCGGCGCCGTAGTCGATGGGACGCAGCAGGTAGGGGGTCGGCACGGTGGAGTCGATCGCGAAGGGGACGTCGTGCTCGTGCGCCGCCGTGGCGATGGCCTCGATGTCGATGAGGTCGTTCTTGGGGTTCGGGATCGCCTCGCCGAAGAACAGCCGCGTGTTGTCGCGCACACGTCGGTGCCAGTCGTCGGGATCGTTCGGGTTCTCGACGAACTCGACCTCGATGCCGAAGCGGGCGAAGTTGCCCCGGAACAGCGCCCGCGTGCCCTCGTAGATGCTCGGCGCACTGAGGAAGTGGTCGCCCGCCTTGAGCACGCTCAGCAGCGACACCGTCGCCGCCGCCTGGCCGCTGCCGACGAGCGTCGCGCCCACGCCGTGCTCGAGGTCCGCGAGCACCTTCTCGACGGCCGCGTTCGTGGGGTTGTTGATGCGCGAGTACACGTAGCCGAGGTCCGTGCCGGCGAAGCGCGCCTTGGCGTGCTCGAAGTCGTCGAAGATGAACCCGGCGCTGAGGTAGAGCGGGGTGATCCTCGCGCCGTAGCCGCCCTCTCCGAGGTAGCCGGCGTGCACCTGCTCGGTGCTGAAGCCGAACTCGTGGGCGTCGCTCGGCGTGGGGGTCTCAGTCATTCGCGGTTCGTCTTTCCTGTGGCCGGGCGGTCCGCCTCAGCGACAGACGATCGCGGCGAGTCGGCGACCCCGCGGTCGCCCCATCCGACCGAACATCGTCGATGCTCCCGGGTTATGCGCGAGCATACGGACGCCCCTCGAACGACCGCGCGAATATGACGGTGGATGTCCGGCGGGCCGGGCCGGGCCGGCGGACGACGCGTTCAGTCGCGCGCGGTGCCGACCGGCTCGTCCGCACGTTCCGGCGTGCGCGCCGCGGGCGAGGCGAACGCGGCGACGAGCACCAGGCCGAGCACGAGCACGAGCGCGCCGCGCAGGCCGACCTCCTCGCCGACGAAGCCCAGCACCGGCGGTCCGACGAGGAACGCGATGTAGCCGATGGTCGCGGCGAACGAGACGCGGGCGGCGCTGTCCTCCCCCGAGTCCCCGGCAGCCGACAGCGCCACCGGGAATCCGAGCGAGGCCCCCAGGCCCCACAGGATCGCCGCGCACGCGGCGACGACCTGGTTGTCCACGAAGGCGACCAGCGCCAGCCCGGCCGCGCCGACGAGGGCGCTGGCGCAGAGGACGACGGCTCGGCCGTACCGGTCGACGAGGCGGCCGCCCGCGAAGCGGCCCACCGTCATGGCGAGCGCGAAGACCGCGTACACGCCCGACCCCCAGGCGGGGTCGAAGCCGTGCCCGTCCACCATGACCAGCGGCAGCCAGTCGTTGGCGGTGCCCTCCGCCAGCGCCAGCGCCAGGATGAGACAGCCGATGAGCAGCAGGCGGGTGTCGCGCCACACCGGCGTGCGCGGTGGCGGCGTCGCGCCCTCCCGCGCCTGCACCCGCGGCTGCCGCCCCACGTCGGCGGGCGTGCTGCGGATGGCGAACGCCAACGCCGAGACCACGACGGCGGCGACGACGGCGAGGTGCACGAGCACCGGGAACCGCGCCGCGGTGAGCAGCATCCCCGCCAGCGCCCCGAGGACGGTGCCGAGGCTGAAGAACCCGTGCATGGTCGGCAGCGTCGACCGCGCCAGCAGACGCTCCACCTCGGCGCCCTCGATGTTCTGGGCCACCTCGCCCCCGCCCATCCCGAAGCCGAACAGCCCCAGGCCGACGGCGACGAGCACTCCCTGCCCCACCGCCGCACCCGCGCCGATCGTCACGGCGCCCGCCGCGATGGCGATGGTGCCGGCGACGATCACGGGTCGCGCGCCCCAGCGGGCCACGGCCGCGCCGGACAGCACGACGCCGATCATCGACCCGAGCGACAGACCGAAGAGGATCAGGCCCATCTGCGCGGTGGACGCGCCCACGAGGTCGCGCACGTCGGGGGTGCGGGTGACCCACGACGAGATCGTCAGTCCCGGCAGCAGGAACAGCATGAAGATCGCGTTGCGGCGAGCGCGCAGCTCCGGCGTCAGGGCGGAGGTCATCGAGGGCTCCTCGTTGCGTGGGACGAAAACTGTACAAGCGTACACACTCTGTTGCGCGCCGCGGACATGCGACAGTGGAGGCATGGCCGGGACCAGGCGGGAGATCCCCAACGACCAGGGGCGCAGGGAGCGCATCCTGGACGCCGCGCTCGACGTGGTCGCGGAGGTCGGGGTGCATCGGACGACGCATCGACGGATCGCCGCTCGCGCGGAGGTGCCGCTCGGGTCGGTGACCTACTACTTCGCCACGCTCGGCGACGTGCTGCACGAGGCGTTCTCGCGGATGTCCGACCAGATGTCGCGCCTGTATCGGCAGACGCTGCAGGACGCCGCCGGCCCCGCCGAGGCAGAGGCCGCCGTCGTCGAGCTCATCGCCGGACCGGCCTACGTCCCGGAGCGCGAGATGACCCTGATCTTCGAGATGTACGCGTACGCGAACCACGATCCGCGGGTCGCGACGACGACGCGCACCTGGCTGCTGCGCAGCCGCGAGAGCCTCGCGCTCCACTTCCCCGCGGACGTGTGCCAGGCCCTCGACGCCCTCATCGAGGGCTGGCCCATGCATCGCGCCTTCTCGGGCGAGCCGCTCGACACGGCGGTCGTCGCGCGCACCGTGCACGCCATCGTCTCGGCGCCGCGCTGACCCCGCCCCCGCCATCGCCGTCGGGAGCGCGGGACGTCACTCGGTGCGGGCCAGCCTCTCGGCCTCCTCGCCCCCGATCGCCTCGCCGCGGGCCACGAGCCCCGACTCCGCGTTCAGCGGGATCTGCTTGATGAAGAAGGCGAGGATCAGCCCGCCCACCATGAACGGCACGATGTACCAGAACACGGGCGCGAGGGAGTCGGCGTACGCATTGACGATGCCGTCTCGGACGGCGTCGGGCAACGAGCCCAGGGTCTGCGGGTCGAGCGTCGAGGTCGCGGCGGCGGCGTCCTCCGCGCTCGCGCCGGCGCCGACGAACACGTCCCCGAGACGCTCGGTAAGGCGGGTGGTGAACAGCGCTCCGAACACCGCGACACCGAGCGACGAGCCCACCTCCCGGAAGTAGTTGTTCGTGCTGGTGGCGGTGCCGATCTCGTCGGCCGGCACGGAGTTCTGCGCCACGAGCACGATGATCTGCATGATGAGGCCGAGGCCCGCGCCGAACACGAGCAGGTAGCCGCAGATCAGCCAGATCGGGGTGTCGGCCGTCAGCGTCGTCATCGCCAGCAGCGCCGCGGTCGCGATCACGATCCCCGCGATCGGGTACGCGCGGTACCGACCGGTGCGCGAGACGAGGACGCCCGAGACGATCGACGTGCCCATGAGTCCCACCATGAGCGGGATCATCAGCAGGCCGGACTCGGCGGCAGAGGTGCCGGACGCCATCTGCAGGAACGTGGGCATGAAGCCGATCGCCGCGAACATCGCGATGCCGAGCACGAAGCCGATCGCGGTGGTGTTGACGAAGATCGGGTTGCGGAACAGCGAGAGCGGGATGATCGGGTCCTGCGCCCGCGACTCGACCTGGACGAACAGCGCGGCGGCGACGAGCATGCCCGCACCCCAGGCCCAGGTGGCGGCCGAGGCCCAGCCGCGCTCGGCCGAGCCGCCGAAGTCCGTGAAGAAGATGAGGCAGGTGGTCGCGGCCGAGAGCAGCACGATGCCCAGCATGTCCACGCGCTTGGTCGGACGGTGGGTGGGCAGTGTCAGGGCGAACAGCCCGATCGCGAACGCGATGATGCCCACGGGGATGTTGATGTAGAAGGCCCACTGCCAGGTGAGGTGGTCGACGAAGTAGCCGCCCAGCAGCGGCCCCGCGACGGCGAAGATCCCGAAGACCGCACCGAGCGGGCCCATGTACTTGCCGCGGTCCTTCGCGGGCACGATGTCGGCGATGATCGCCTGCGACAGGATCATCATCCCGCCGCCGCCGAGGCCCTGCATTGCGCGGAACACCACGAACGACCAGAAGTCGCCGGCGAAGGCGCAGCCGACCGAGGCGAGGGTGAACAGCCCGATCGCGATCAGGAACAGCCACCGCCGCCCGATCATGTCGCCGAGCTTGCCGTAGATCGGCATGACGATCGTGGTCGCGAGCAGGTAGGCGGTCGTGATCCACATCTGGTGGTCGACGCCGCCCAGCTGGCCGACGATCGTCGGCATGGCCGTCGACACGATCGTCTGGTCGAGGCTCGAGAGCAGCATCCCCGCGATCAGCGCGGAGAAGATGATCCAGATCCGACGCTTGGTGAGCAGCATCGGGGCGTCGGCGGCGAGAGTGGACATACGGCTCCTGAAGTGGATAAGTGCAGTTACTGCAATAATAGAGTACATCTACTGCATGTGCACGCACCCCGTATCGTCGTTGACAGCACGGTGAGCACTCGTGCGCACCCGAGGGAGAGCCGAGGCGATGACCCAGCCACGCGGACGCGGAGCGGCGACCACCGCCGCGATCGAGAACGCGGCCGTCGACCTTGCCCTCGAGCACGGCTACGACGGCCTCACGGTCGACCTGATCTGCGAGGCTGTCGGCATCAGCCAGCGCACGTTCTTCAACCACTTCCCCACCAAGGACGACGCGATCCTCGGCAGCTACCACCCGCACGTGGACGAGCACGCCGCGCGACGGTTCATCGTGTCGGACGGCCCCCTCCTCATCGACGCGATGAGCCTGATCTCGCAGCCCACCGCGGACGCCGCGCCGCCCCGCTTCCGAGACCGGCTGCGGCTGATCGCGTCGTCGCCGACGCTGATGACCCGGCAGATGGAGCGGATCGGCAGGCTCGACGACGAGCTGCGCGAGATCATCCTGCTGCGCCTCACGCACCAGCGCCCCGCGGACGATCCGGTCGAGCGGGAGGCGGACGCGGACATGGTGGCGCATCTGCTCGCGGGGGCCATGCGCTCGATCGCCACCGCCGCCAGCCGCAGCGAGTCGGGCGAGGACGTCGCGGCGCTCGCCGCCCGAGCCCGCGACGCCCTGGCGCGCGTCATCGCGGAGTCGGCGCCGCCCGCGCAGCCCTGATCGCCGCGCGACCGGCCTTCGGGGCTACCGGCCCTCGACGATCTCGTCGGCGTTGTCCGCGATCCATGCCATCAGCGGCAGCATGCGCTCCATCAGCGCGCGGCCGCGATCGGTGAGGCGGTACTCGACGTGCGGGGGCACTGTCGCGAACGACTCACGGTGCACGAAGCCGTCGGCGGTCAGCTGCCGCAGCGTGCTCGCCAGCATCTTCTCGCTGATGCCCTCGACCTCGCGTCGCAGCTCGCCCCAGCGCATGGTGCGATCGGCCAGCGCCCAGAGCACCAGCACGCCCCATCGGCTCATCACGTGATCGAGCACGGTGCGCGTCGCGCACTGCGGCGCGAAGACGCCGGGGCGCTCGGCCCGGATCTGCGCGAAACTCACCATCACGCCAGTACCTTACCGGAAAGTGGGTACTCCCCGGATGGAATGCCGACGGGCCTGCGACGGCTGTCCCCGATGACACCTCGTCACAGGGAAGGAAGATCCACATGACCGTTCTCGTCACCGGAGCCAGCGGACACCTCGGCCGGCTCGTCGTCGACAGCCTGCTCGCTCGCGGCGCCGCGCCCGCAGAGATCGTCGCGGGCGCCCGCAGCCCGCAGAAGATCGAAGACCTCGCCGCCAAGGGCGTGCGGGTGGTGCCGCTCGACTACGACGACCCCGCCACGATCGCGGCCGCCCTCGATGGCGTGGACCGCGTGCTGCTGATCTCCGGCAGCGACGTGGGACGTCGCGCGGAGCAGCATCGCGCGGTCGTCGAGGCCGCCGCGGAAGCGGGGGTCGACCTGCTCGCGTACACCAGTCTCGGCAAGGGCGCGGACAGCCCACTGCCGCTCGCCCCGGACCACGTCGCCACCGAGGCCGCGATCGCCGGCTCGGGGGTCCCGGCCGTGATCCTGCGCAACAACTGGTACTTCGAGAACTACCTGTCCGACCTCGAGCGCGCCCGCGAGACGGGCGAGATCGCCGCGAGCGTCGGCGACGGCCGGGTCTCGGGCGCGAGCCGCGCCGACTACGCGGAGGCCGCCGCCGCGGTGCTGCTGGAGGACGGGCACGCCGGGAAGGTCTACGAGCTCGCCGGCGAGACCGCCTACGGGTACGACGAGCTCGCCGACGCGATCGGCGAGGTGATCGGCCGCCCCGTGGCCTATCGCCGACTGACGACCGAGGAGCACCTCTCGGGCCTGCGGGCCGCCGGGCTCGACGAGGGCACGGCCGGCTTCGTCGCGGCGCTCGACGCGGGGATCGCCGCCGGCGGCCTCGACACCCCCGACCCGACGCTCGCACGCCTGATCGGCCACCCCGCGGCCACTCCGACGGAGGCGCTGCGAGCCGCTCTCTGACACGTCGGAGCCGGGCAGGTCGGGGTCGATGCGGGACGCGGGATGAGCGCCGGCATCGACCCCGACCCGTTCAGGCGCCCGCGTCGGGGGTGACCACGAGGCGCGTGCCCCAGGGGTCGCCGAAGCGCAGCGAGCGCCCGTCGTCCTCGACCGCGACGCCGTGGAGGCGGAGCCGGTCGGCGAGCGCCTCCACGTCCTCGCGCCCGGGCACGACGAGGCGCACGTCGCCGAGGCCGAGCGAGGCGGCCCGAGGCCCGGCCCCGGCGCTGTGCCAGGTGTTCATGCCGATGTGGTGGTGGTACCCGCCCGCCGAGAGGAACAGCGCGGTGTCCATCGAGGCCGTGACGTCGAAGCCGAGCACGTCGACGTAGAACCGCCGCGCGGTCGGGATGTCGCCGACCTGCAGGTGGACGTGCCCGATCGCCGCGGACGGGCCGGCGTCGGCGCGATCGGGCTCGTACCACTGCCTCAGGAAGCCGCCGGGGTCGAGCGGCAGCGACCCCATCCGCACCGTGCCGTCCGCGGCGACGGTCCACTCGTCGCGCGGCCGGTCGCGGTAGAGCTCGAGGCCGTTGCCCTCGGGATCGTGGAAGTAGAACGCCTGGCTGACGAGGTGGTCGGCGCTGCCCTCGTAGAGCGCGGCCGCCCGCTCGGCCATCGAGGCGAGCGCGACCGCGAGGCGGCGCTCGTCCTCGAACACGATCGCCGTGTGGTACAGCCCTGCACCCGTGCGGTCGCGGCCGGGCAGGTCCTTCTCCTGGCGCAGCGCCATCACCGGCACGCCGGCCCTGCCGAGCGTCGCGGTGGGCCCGGACTCGTCGAGCACGTCGAGCGTGACGGCGTCGCGATAGAAGGCGGTCATGGCGTCGAGATCCCGCACGAGCAGCTCGACGGTATCCATCCGGGTGTCGTCCGGCGCCGCCCCCGGGGTGGGGACGGCAGCCGGACGCCAGGCGGGAGCGATCGCGGCCACGGTCAGCCGACGAGGGCGAAGCCGCCCGTCCACGGCGTCTTCTCGGCCGCGGCGAGGGTGATCTGCAGGAACGCGAGCGCCTCCAGCTCGCGGGCGCGCGCAAGCGCTCCGGCGTCGACCGCGCGCAGGCCGCCGGCGACGGCGAGGTCGACGATCGACCGCTTCGCGCTCGCGTCGTCGCCCGCGACGAGCACCGTGGTCGGCACGGGCCCGGCGGTGCCGGTCGCGAGCGTCGCGCCGAGGTTCGCGTTGAACGCCTTGACGACGTGGGCGTCCGGCACGGCGTCCTGGATGAGCCGCGCCGCCGACGAGTCGGCCGGCACGACGAGCGAGTCGAAGGTCGCGAAGTCGATCGGGTTCGTCACGTCGACCAGCACCTTGCCGTTCAGGTCCGCGCCGTACGCGCCGAGCACCTCCGCGACGGCGCCGTAGGGCAGGGCGAGGACGACGATCTCCCCCGCGATCGCGTCCCCGATGCGGCCGGCGCTCGCGCCCAGCGGTGCGGCGACGGTGTTCGCCTTCTCGGGGTCGCGCGCGAGGATCTGCAGGCTCGCGCCGGCCTTCGCCGCCAGCGCCGCCACGGCGCCGCCGATGTTCCCCGCTCCGATGATGGTCACTGCCGACATGGTCACTCCTTCAAAATAATTGTCGAGACAACTGTTATGGGACAGGTCTACCACGATTCAGTTGTTGCTACAAGTAACGCTACGATGGGGTCATGTCATTCCAAGTGCCGCGGATGGATCCCGAGGAGTCCCGAGCCTGGCTGGGCCTCATCGCGGTCAGCCAGCTGCTGCCCGCCGCTCTCGACGCGCAGCTGCAGCGCGACGCCGGGCTCACGCACTTCGAGTTCCTCGTGCTCAGCGTGCTGCGGTTCGCGCCGGAGTCGACCATGCGGATGACGGCCCTGGCGGAGGCCACCAACGCCACCCTCCCCCGGCTCTCCCACGTGTGCACGCGGCTCGAGAAGCGCGGCCTCGTCGAGCGGTTCCCGTGCCCCGAGGACCGCCGCGCGACCAACGTACGCCTCACGAACGCCGGCCGGCGCGACCTCGTGCACGCCATCCCCGACCACATCGCCACGGTTCGCGGTCTGGTGATCGACGCGCTCACGCCTGCCCAGCTCGACGCGCTCGCCGACATCACGGACGCCATCCGCTCGCGGCTGAGCCCCGGTCGCGCGCCTTTCCCCGGATGAGTCGCTCCCGGCGACGCCGCGGCGGGATCAGGCAGGCGGCGTGAGCAGGAGGTCCACGAGCTCGGCGAGCCACGACCTCGCGTCGGCGGCGGTGAGGCCCGCCACGCCCTGCGCGCGCTGCGCGCCGAGCCCGTCCGCGTAGGCGGCGAGCTTCAACGCGGCCTCCTCGGGGTCGACCGGACGGAACGCGCCCGCGTCGATGCCGCGACGGATCGTCCGCGCGCAGCAGTCCTCCCAGTGCCGGATCCTGTCGGCGTAGGCGTCGGCGATCTCCGGCCGCCTCGCGACGGCGGCCCAGTAGTCGGACCAGATCCGCCAGTGGTCCTCGAGCTCGGTGGAGTCTCCGAAGAGGGGGTCGATGAGCAGGCTCAGGGCGCGCCGGGGGTCCTCCTCGGCGTCCACGGCGCGCACGATGCCCCCGTAGAACCGCTCGGACTCGCGGACGACCACGGCGCTCAGGATCTCGTCGATGCCGGTGAAGTGGTAGGTCACCGTGCCCAGAGACACCCCGGCACGCGCCGCGATGTCACGCAACGACGTGCGCGAGAGGCCGCGCTCGGCGATGACCGCGCGGGCCGATGCGACCACCTGCTCCCGCCGTGCGGACGGCGACAGCCGACGGGTCGCCGTCCCACCCGGCTCGGTCACGCCGACGTCCTCTCGACGTGTTCGACGAAACGGTCGTCGAACACCGTCTCGACGTCCTCGCCCCGCGAGGCGACGGCCCTCACCGAGCCCGCGATGCGGAAGGCGCCGGCGTCGGACGTGATCGTCATCGACGTCTCGACGACGGCCTCCCAGTCGTCCTTGGCCATCCGTATCCGCCACTGCGACTCGGCTCGCGGGGAGTCGACGTCGTGCTCGCGGATCGTGTACGTCTCGCGGGCGGTCTCCCAGAAGGAGAGGCCGTCCGGATACCGTCTCGTGCCCCCGTAGCCGGGATCGACGTCGACGACCGTCTCGCCCGCGGCCACGTCGACGCGGATGACCCGCGCAGGCCCGGGCTGCTCCGCTCCGGCCGGGCTGGAGATCGCCAGGGGCCGGGCGTGCTCCGGGGGCTCGAACGAGACCGGCGACGCGGGCTCGGCGACGAGGGGCAGCTCGACGCTGCTCTCGTCGAGGTCGACGTCGAGCGCGTCGTCCACGCCGTGTGGCCAGATCCAGGGCCAGTAGTGGTTGCTGATCGCGATCCGCATGCGGTGTCCCGCCGCGAACCGGTACCCAGCGGAGACGAGCCGGACGTCGACGTCCACGTCCTCGCCCGGGACGAGCGGATCGTCCCGCTCCATCGACACGCGCTTGCGCAGGTTGAGGACGCCCCGCGTGACGAGGGTGGACGCGCCGTCGGGTGCGATGTCGCACAGGCGGACGATGACGTGACCGCGGTCGTGCGTCGAACGCAGGCGCAGCCGCACGGTCGGGTTGCCCAGCAGGTCCAGGGGCTCTTCCACGGGGAGGTCGATGCAGACCGACCGGCCGTCCTCCGCCCGCTGGTCCGGCGGCAGATCCGCGTCGTTCCCGAACGGGAAGAAGCGCCCGGCGTCCTGGCCCGTCGACCACGGCGAACGCACGGTCACGCGTCCCGTGCCGAGCCGGGCGGCGAAGCGGGGCGCCGCTCCCGGCCAGTCCACGCCGACCCAGCGTCCCGACCGCTCCGCCACGTACGGGGCGGGCCGCTCGGGGTCGTTGACCCAGGCGCGCAGCGCGGGGTCGGACTCGACGCCGGTGTCGACGCCCTTGAGCCAGCGGTCCCACCAGCGGAGGGTCTCCTGCAGGAACCCGATCGACGGACCGGGGGCGAGCCCCCGGTCCGGGTACTGGTGCGACCACGGCCCGATGATCCCCTTGGCGGGGGCGTCGAGATGCGTCAGCAGACGCAGCACCGTGTCCCGGTACGGGTCCGACCAGCCGCCCACGGCCAGCACGGCCGCCTGCACCCCGGCGTAGTTCTCGCACACGCTCCCGCGGCGCCAGTAGTCGTCCCGCTCCTGATGGGACATCCACACGGGGGCGAGCGGACGCTGGTGCTGCAGGCGCTCACGCCACTGCTCGACCCAGCCGTCGCCGACGACGTCTGGCCGTGGCGGCCGCGACGCGAACGCGAGCATCGTGCCCGCCCACGCCGTCATGTCGATGCCCAGCAGCGCGCCGCCCATGTAGTGCACGTCGTTGTCGTACCGGTCGTCGGTCGAGCACACCGTGACGATCGCCTTCAGCGGGGCCGGCGCCCGCTCCGCCAGCTGGAGCGCGTTGAACCCGCCCCACGAGATCCCGAACATGCCGACCGCCCCGTCGCACCACGGCTGCGCGGCCAGCCACTCGATCACCGCCTCGCCGTCGTCCAGCTCGGCGGGCGAGTACTCGTCGTCGAACAGCCCCTCCGAGCTGCCCGTGCCGCGGATGTCCACCCGCACCGACGCGTAGCCGTGCGCCGCGTGATAGGGATGGCGTTCGCTGTCGCGCACCGACGTCCAGTCGTCGAGGCGGTACGGAAGGTACTCCAGGAGAGCCGGCACGGGATGCGCCTCGGCGTCACACGGCAGCCAGGCGCGCGCGTGCAGCCGCACGCCGTCGGCCATGGGGATCCAGAGGTCGCGCACCTCGACGGCGGAGGGATCGATGTCGACGACGGTCACAGGGGGCTCCCCTCGGTCTCGCGGACGAGGTGTCCGGTGGCGACCTCCACCATCGGCGCCGACGGATCCGGCGGCGCGTCGCGATACTCGTCCTCGCGCAGCGGCAGCCCGGTCCGCCCCGGCTCCACGGCGGCGGCGAGCAGCGCGCGCGTGTACGGATGGCGGGGATCCTCGAACAGCCGCGCCGACGGCGCGCTCTCGACGACCACCCCGTGCCGCATCACGACGATGCGGTCGGCGACGCCGCGGACCACGGCGAGGTCGTGGCTGATGAACAGGCAGGCCAGATCACGCGTGCGGCGCAGCCTCTCGAGCAGCGCGAGCACCTCGGCCTGCACCGACACGTCGAGAGCCGTCGTGATCTCGTCCGCGATGAGCACCGAGGGCTCCGCGGCGAGCGCCCGGGCGATGCCGATGCGCTGCCGCTGCCCTCCGGAGAGCTGTGCCGGGACGCGCCGGGCCATCGCGGGGTCGAGGCCGACCTCGTCGAACAGCTCGGCGACCCGTGCGCGCCGTGCGGCGCGCCCCGACGCCCGGCCGAAGACCGCGAGCGGCCGGGCGACGGCGTCGCCGACGGTGCGGCGGGGGTTCAGCGCGAGGTCGGCGTTCTGGAAGATCAGCTGCACGGCCCGGCGCACGACGGCCGGGCGGCTCCGGGCGCGGCCGAGGAGATCGTGCACCGCACCGTCGTCGATCCGGAGCGACGCGGTGCCCGCCTCGGCATCGATGAGGCCCGCGAGCGCGGCGGCCACCGTGGACTTGCCGCTGCCGGACTCGCCGACGATGCCGACGGTCTCACCGCGGCGCATCTCCACGCCGAACCCCGCGACCGCGCGACGCGACTGTCCGGGATAGCGGACGTCCACGTCGTGACAGCGCAGGACCACGTCGTCCCCGGCCTTCTCGCGGGGCACGAGCTCTGCGTCCAGCCGCGGGGCCGCGGCGAGCAGCGCCCGGGTGTAGTCCGCCTCCGGAGCGGTGAGGATCCGCGCCGTGGGCGCCTGCTCGACGACGCGCCCGTGCCGCAGCACCAGCACGTCGTCGGCCAGCGCGGAGACCACGCCGAGGTCGTGGCTGACGATCAGGACGGCCATGCCGAGCCGGTCGCGCAGATCGTCGACCAGGCGCAGCACCGCGGCCTGCGTGATGACGTCGAGCGCCGTCGTCGGCTCGTCCAGCACCAGCACCTTCGGCTCGGTCGACACCGCCATGGCGATCGCCACGCGCTGCTGCTGACCGCCCGAGAGCTCGTGCGGGTACCGCCGCGCGATGCGGTCCGGCTCGGGCAGACGGACGAGCTCGAGCAGCTCTCGCACCCGTCGCCCGCCGGACGGCAGCCCGTGCACGCGCAGGGCCTCGGCCACCTGCGCGCCGATCCGCATCGACGGCGTGAGCGCATGCCCGGCGTTCTGCGCGACGAGCGACACCTCGCCGCCGCGCAGGCGCCGCAGGTCTTCGGGCGTCGACGAGAACACGTCGCCGCCCGAGACCTCCACCGTCCCCGCGTCGACACGAGATCCGTCGCGCAGGTGGCCGAGCAGCGTCCGCGCGAGCGTGGACTTGCCGCTGCCGGACTCGCCGACCAGCCCCAGCGTCCGCCCTCGGGCGAGCGAGAACGAGACGTCGTCGACGACCGTGACCCGGTCGCTCCCGGCGCGGTACGAGATCGTGAGGCCGCGCACCTCCGCGATCGATCCGCCGGTCATCGCGCCACTCCCCGACGCGCCCGGTCGACGCCCAGGTACTTGGCGAGGCCGTCGGCGGCGAGGTTCACGCCGACCACCAGCACGGACAGCGCGACGATCGGGGCCAGCGTCCCGGCGGGCGCGACGGTCAGCGCGGAACGGTTCTCCTGGATCATGAGCCCCCAGTCGGGTGCGGGCGGGCTCACGCCGAACCCGAGGAAGGACAGCGTCGAGACCAGCAGGATGACCCACGACGCGCGCATCGCGAACTCGACGAAGATCGTGTCGAGGATGTTCGGCAGCACCTCCCGCACGACGATCGCGATCGTGCGCTCGCCCCGCGCGCGGGCGCTGGTGACGTAGCCGGACGTCATGACCGGCCGGGCGGCGCCGCGGACGACTCGAGCGACCGCCGGCGCGTAGACGATCGAGACGGCGAGCACGAGCACCCACAGCTGGTTGCCGAACACCGACACCACGAGCAGCAGAGCGAGCACCGAGGGCACCGCCAGCACGGCGTCGAGCACGCGCGTGACGCCGGCGTCGACCCACCGGCCGGAGGACGCGGCGAGCGTGCCGAGGACCGTTCCGATCAGGACCGACGCGGCGGTCGCGCACAGGGACACGAGCAGGGCGTATCGGCCGCCCGCCACGGTGCGCGCGAGGATGTCGCGACCGTACTGATCCGTGCCGAGCCAGTGGGCGCCGCTCGCCCCCGCGAGGGCGTTGTCGGCGTTCGTCGCGACGGGGTCGTAGGGCACCAGGAAGGGCCCGAGCACGGTGACGGCGATGGTGGCCGCCACCATCAGCAGGCCGACACGGCTGCTGGGGGTCAGATCGCGCAGCAGGGCGCGGTCGCGCAGGCGGGTCATGCGGGGCTCCCCTCCGCCGCCTGCGCCCGCGGGCGGCGACGGCGGCTCTCGAGGGCGCGCTGGCGCGGGTCGACCGCGAGCGCGACGAGGTCTGCGAGCAGGTTGGATATCACGTAGACGAGCGCGCTCAGCAGCGTGATCGCCTGCAGCATCGGCAGGTCGCGCGTCGACACCGAGTCGATCATCAGCTTGCCGAGGCCGGGGTAGTTGAACACCGTCTCGACGACCACGACCCCGCCGAGCAGCCATGCGACGTTGATCGAGACGACCGGCAGCACCGGCAGCAGCGCGTTCGGCAGCACATGCCGGCGCAGCACCTGACCGCGCGGCACGCCCTTGAGCTCCGCGGTGGTCGCGTACTCGGTGGCGAGCGTGTCGATCGTGGCCGAGCGCATCGCCCGGATGATGTAGGCAGACATCGAGATCACGAGCGTCGCGCACGGCAGCACCGCGGCCGACAGCAGCGTGCCGACCGTCGCGTCCGCGCCCTCGAGCACCACGGCGGGGAACACCGGGACGAGGATCGCGAAGACCAGCACGAGGAGCGTCGCGATCACGAACTCGGGGATGCTCATCGCGACGAGCGCGAGCACCGAGATCCCGGAGTCGGTCCCGGTCCCGCGGCGGGCGCCGGCGCGCAGGCCGAGAAGGACCGAGAGCCCGACGCCCAGCAGGATCGCCGGCACGGCGATCAGGAGGGTCCTCCCGAAGGCGCCCCACAGCGCGCCGGCGACGGGCTCACCGGACACGAGAGACGTCCCGAAGTCGCCCGTCGCCGCCCCGCCCAGCCACTGCACGAACCGGAGCCACACGTTCGTGTCGAGGTCCAGCTGCGCGCGGAGCGCGGCGACGGCCTCCGGAGTCGCGTTCTGGCCGAGCAGCTGCTCCGCCACGTCGCCGGGGAGCGCCTGCACCACGAAGTACACGAGGAACGAGGCGAGCAGCAGGGTGATGACGCCCGTCCCCAGTCGGAAGAGGACGACCCGGATCATGCGTTCCCCCTGAGCCCGAGGGCGAGGTAGTCCATCTCGAAGCCGTACTCGTCGTAGCCCACGACCTCCTCGGAGAGGCCGACGAGGCGGTCGCCGAACACCGGTGTGAGGCAGGCGCCGTCCTCCACGATCATCCGCTGCGCGTCGCGGTACTTCTCGCGCCTGGTGTCGTCGTTCGTGTCGGCGCGGGCGGCGTCCAGCAGGGCGTCGAAGGACTCGTTCGCCCACGCCGACTCGTTGTAGCTCGAGCCGCTGCGGAAGATCTGGTTCAGCAGCTGGTCGACGGGTCGGCCGGTGAACCAGTAGCTGACCATCAGGGGCTGCGCCATCCAGACCTGCGTGTAATAGGACTCGGCGGCGACGTTGGTGATCCGCAGATCGATGCCGGCCTGAGCCGCCTGCTCCGCGTACGCGGTGGCGATGGCGGTGAAGTTCGGGTCGTACGACGAGGTGTACAGACGGGTGCTGAACCCCTCGCGCCCCGCGCGGCGCAGCAGCGAACGCGCCTCGTCCGGGTCGTACGGCCGCTCGACCTCCGTCCACGCCGACAGGTGCGGCGGCACGGGGTTGTCCCACCCGGGGCTCCCCTCTCCCTGCAGCGCGGTGTCGAGCACGGCCGTCGGGTCGTAGACGAGACGCATCGCCCGCCGCACGTCCGGGTCGGCGTACTCCTCGCTGGTCGCGAGCATCGGCATCGTGTACCACTGCGCGTTCGCGATCCGCGCCACGGTGGTCCCGGCCGACCCGGCGACGACGCGCGCGGTGGGGTTGTCGAGGTTGGTCTGCGCGAGCAGGTCGACCTGCCCGGCCAGCAGCGCGTTGACGCGCGCGGTCGCGTCCTGGATCGAGAAGAAGTCGATCCCGTCGAGGGCGGGGCGACCCGCGAAGTGGTCGTCGTTCGCGCGAACGGCGCCCGCGCCGGCGGCGGTGAAGCGCTCGAGGACGAACGGCCCGGTGCCGATCCCCGTGCGGCCGATCGTCTCGGCCGAGTCCTCCGGGATCACGTAGCACTGGTAGGCGGTGAGGAGCGAGGGGAACTCCGCGTTCGGCGTCGAGAGCACGAAGCGCACCGTGAGCGTGTCGACGGCGACGACCTCCTCGACGATCGCGAGCGGGCCGGCCTGCGGAGAGCCGACGTCGGGGTCGGAGATGTGGCCGAAGGTGTAGCGCACGTCGCGGGCGGTGAGGGGCGCCCCGTCGTGGAAGCGCACGCCGTCGCGCAGCCGGAACGTCCAGACGGTGGCGTCCGCGTTCGACGACCAGTCGGTGGCGAGGTCCGCGACGACCTCGCCGTCGCGGTCCAGGCGCACGACGCGGTTGTAGAGCGCGCCGAGATACTCGTAGGCCGAGAGGGCGCTCGCGGGGTCGAGCGTCTCGGCGGCGCTGGCGGCCGGCCGCGCGATCCGCATCCTGGCGCCGCTGCGCGCCCGGCCCGTCGCGGCGACGTCGGGCACGGTGAGCGGCGGGGCCCCGCAGGCCGACAGGCTCAGCGCGGCGGCGCCGCCGAGCATGCCCAGCAGCAATGAGCGTCGGCCGAATGAGGGGGGCACGGGGCACCTTCCTGTCGTCGTTCACCTGAACGATAAGGGGTGGACACCCGTAGACCGCAACTCGTCACGAGGTCGTAACACACGTCATCCGGCGACGTCGGTCGCCGGATCCGCCTGGAACGACGCCGCGGACGCGCGCAGGAAGTCGATCGCCGCCTGGATCGCCGGGGTCGGCCCGTGCCGCCCCAGCCTGTGCCGGAGCGCCAGGCGGCGGGCGCCGAGGCCGGGCACGTCGGCGACCTCCAGCCCCTCCGGCAGGGCGCCCTGCAGGGCCAGCTGCGGCAGCAGGGTCATCCCCTCCCCCGCGGCCACCAGCGCGAGGGCCGTCGACAGATCGCCGTACGTGTGCGCCTCGGTCGAGCCGGCCAGCGGCGCACGCACCCGCCGCACCGCCTCGAACGTGGCCGCGGACGCCTCGACTCCCAGCCAGGGAACGCGGAGACGCTCGAGCTCGACGTGCTCCATCGCGGCGAAGGAGCCGGCCGGCGCGACCAGGCGCCAGGGATCGTCGAGGAGCGGGATCTCCCGCACGCCGGCCCCGAGGGCGGGAGCCGCCTCTGCCGCGTCGTACTCCACGACGACGAGATCCAGGTCGCCCGAGCGCAACGCGCGAAGGAGCGTGCCCCGCGTGCCCTCGGTGATCTCGACGGAGACGGCGGGGAGCTCCGCGCGCCACCGGGGCAGCGCGGGGGCCAGCACCGCGGTCAGGAAGGTCTGGAAGCCGCCGAGCCGCACGATCCCGACCGCGTCCTCGGCGGTGGCGGCGATGCGGTGCTCGGCGTCGTCGATCTCCCGCTCGATCGTCTCCGCGAGCTCGACGATCTCGCGGCCCGCCGGGGTCAGCACCACCCCGCGCGGCGTGCGCTCGACCAGCGCGTGGCCGACCTCGGCCTCCAGCCGCGACAGCTGCTGGGAGACGGCGGAGGGCGACACCCGGAGGGCATCCGCCGCGGCCAGCACGCCGCCGTGCCGTGCGATTGCGAGGAAGTACGGCAGGCGCGACGGCGAGAGAGACATGTACAGAAACACTAAATCCCCCCTTGCTATTAATCAACTTGTCCTGAATGTTCTCCGCCGCCTAGCGTGGACCCGTCACGCGACGGGAGGACGCCCCGAGCGGACTCGGATCACAGGCACGGACAAGGAGCGGGAGGCTCGACGGGTGGACACCCTCATCGCCGGGGTTCTCGGCTGGTCGGGCACGATCGGCACGTTCACCGCCTACCTGCTCCTCGCGCGCGGCCGGATCGCCGCGACCTCCACGGCCTACGCCGCGATGAACGCGGTCGGCGGGACCCTGGGCGCGATCGGCAGCACGCTCTACCAGGCCTGGCCGGCGGCCGCCTCGAACGGCGTGTGGGCGGTGCTCGGTCTCTACACGCTCGCCTGCGCGCTGCGGCGGCCGGCGCCGCTGTCGCCGGTGGCGACGCCCGCAGCCGAGCCCGCGGCGCTCACGAGCCCGATCGACGTGATCACGCGCGGCATCCGCATCGTCGAGGGCTGATCCGCCGAGCCGCCCCGATCGCGGCGGCGAGCTGCGGAATAGCGGCACCGCCCGATGCATTGAGGCTGGTATGACTCGTGTGGGAATCATCGGTGCAGGAAACATCGGCTCGACCCTGGCGCGCGGCCTCGTCGAACGCGGCTTCGACGTGGTCGTCAGCAACTCCCGCGGCCCGGAGACCCTCTCGGAGCTCGTGTCCGACCTCGGCGAGCGCGCCGCCGCCGGAACGGCCGAGGAGGCCGCGGCGGCGGGCGAATGGGTCGTCGTCACCGTCCCCCTCAGCGCGATCGACGACATCCCCGTCGAGCCGCTGCGCGGCAAGGTCGTGCTCGACACGAACAACTACTACTGGGAGCGCGACGGGCACGTCGCCGAGCTCGACCAGAAGCAGACGACGACCTCGGAGATGCTCCAACGCCGCCTGCCCGGGTCGAGGGTCGTCAAGGCCTTCAACCACATCATGTCGACCCAGATCCTCACCGACGGGACCCCGGCGGGCAGCGCCGACCGGCGGGCTCTGGCGACGTCGAGCGACTTCCCCGAGGCCATCGACCTCGTGACCGAGGTCTACGACTCCTTCGGCTTCGACACGGTGGCGATCACGCCGCTCGCCGACAGCTGGCGCGTGGAGCGGGACCAGCCCGCCTACGTCGTCCGGCAGAACGCGACGGAGCTGCGGGACAACCTGGACCGCGCGACCCGCTGACTCGAAAGTCCCCGCGGGGAGCGGGGACTTTCGAGTCTGTCCGGTCTGGTCATCGGCCAGCGGGCCGCTGACTCGGAGGGTCAGCGGACGCGGATCGCGCCCGGCTGGATCGAGACCTCGAACGACGTCGTCTCGCCCATGCCCTCTCCGTCGATCTGGAAGCCGCGCGGCTCCGGCAGCGACACAGAGATCCGGCGAGCCCGGCCCAGATTGACCGCCTCGCTCGTCGCGTCCTCATCGCGAGCGCCGGTCAGCCGCTTGAGCCCGTTGTCCCAGACCATCGTCTTGAGCGTTCCGAGCCACTCGCCCACCCCCTCGGCGCTCAGCACGAGGTAGTCGAGCTCGCCGTCGGACGGGTCGGCGTCGGGGAGCACGGGGAAGCCCCCCTGAAGCACTCCGCAGTTGCCGATCAGGAGTGTGTGGCCCTGCTCGTCGCGTCCGGGCTCGTCGTCCTTCGCGATGTGGAACGGGACGATCTCGTTGGCCTTCAGGGCGCGCCCGAGCGACTCGACGTACGCCAGCCATCCGGCCTTCGCCTTGAGGTCCTCGTCGGTCTCCGCGATCATCTGGGCGTCGATGCCGAACCCGATCATCACCACGAAGCCGTGGCGCTCCTTGCCGCCCTCCAGGTCGACCTCGACCCAGCCGACGTCGACGGAGCGATCGCCCTCGGACAGCGCCCGGGCGAAGGCGTTCGCCACGTTGCCCACCGGCACGTCCAGGTTGCGCGCCAAGAGGTTCCCGGTGCCGAGCGGCACGATCCCGAGCGCGACGTCGGCCTCGGCGTCGGCGACGTGCTCGGCGACCGCTCGGACCGTCCCGTCGCCGCCCGCGACGATGAGCAGATCGGGCCTCGTCGCGAGGGCCTTCTCGGCGATGCCCTGACCCGGGTCGTCGACGGTGGTCTCCCACCAGGTGACCTCGGGCTCCGGTTCGCCGGACGACGCCTTCCCGATCCCCTTCCCTCGAGTCGCGATGGCCTTCGCGAGCCCCTTCTCGAGGGTCTCGCGGTCGGTCTTCGACGGGTTCCAGACGATCGCGATGGTGGTGTCCACGTCCCCATCATGGCGTCCCGAGCCCCGTGAGGGCCATCATCCGCCCAGGTGTTGACAGACTCGGGCCGGACCCGTGCAGAGCGCGCCTCTCCGAAAACGCGGCGAGGGAACGCGGCGTCGACCTCTCTCGCCGTCGCGGCCCGACGCTCGCCGCACGCGCTCTCGACGGCACGGACTCCGCGGAGCGCCTTACGAGAACAGACGCCCCCAGAAGCCCTTGCGTCTCGTCCAGCCATGGGCCTCGACCCGCTGCACCACGGCGTCCTGCCACGGCTTCGAGTCGAAGTCCTGGCCGTACCCCTGCTCGCCCGCATGGGAGCCCCGGGCGAAGGATCGCGTGCGCATCGTTCCGCTCAGCATGGTCGTCGAGGAGTAGGAGCCGGAGAGGCCGCCGGTGCTGATCTGCGCGGAGGCGCGCTGGTCGACGAGGCGCAGGCGGTACTCGCCGGCGGCTTCGTCGAAGCTCACCTCGACGACGAACGCGGCGCGGCCTCGTCCGGCACCGCCCGTGAGCTGTGAGACGTCCCGGTAGCGCACCTCGACCTCGACGACCGTGCCGGAGACGGCGACGCTCGAGTCCGGCGTCTCCAGCTGGCGCAGCGCGGCGATCGCGCCCGCCAGGTCAGCCATCGCTCCGCGGCGAGGTCGCGGAGGGCGTCGACGGGGCGGGGAGTGCCTCGGTCGGGAGGGCGGCTCTGGGTGTCACGGTCGTGCGTCCTCTCTCGTGGCTCGGTCGCAGTCTAGACCGGGCCGTCACGCGCGGAGGTGTTGACAGACGCGGGCGCGACACTTACCTTTTCAGGGTACCTGTCATTGGCAGTGCACACCCTTCTCGCGACGAAGCGGATCGAGGAACCTCCGGATGAACGACGCGCCACACCTGTCCCTCGCGCTCGACGACCTTCCCGCCCATGCCGGCAGCCGCTTCGGGCCGTCGTCCTGGCGGCCGGTGACGCAGGAGGACGTCGACCTGTTCGCGAAGGTGACGGGCGATCACAATCCGATCCATGTGGACGCGGCGTTCGCCGCCACGACGCCCTACGCGACGACGATCGCGCACGGGCTGCTCACGCTGTCCCTGGTCGTGCCGCTGATGGCCGAGGTCTTCGAGGTGACGGGCTTCGGCATGGGCGTGAACTACGGCCTGAACCGGGTGAGGTTCCCCGCTCCCGTCCCGGTCGGCTCGCGCATCCGCGCCCACGGCGAGCTGCGCAGCGTGCAGGAGATCCCCGGGGGCTTCCAGATCGAGACCCCCGTCACCTTCGAGGTCGAGGGGTCCGAGAAGCCGGCCTGTGCGGCCGAGCTCGTGCTGAGGTACTACCGATGAGCGCGGTCCGGCTCGACGGCAAGGTCGCCGTGGTGACGGGCGCCGGCCGCAGCCTCGGACGCGCCTACGCGCTCGCGCTGGCGTCGGCCGGCGCGGCGGTGGTCGTCAACGACGTCGACGCCGAGACGGCCGCCGCCACGGTCGCCGACATCGAGCGCGACGGGGGCAGGGCGATCTCGGTGATCGCGCCGGTCGGCCCGGCAGAGACGGCCGATCGGCTCGTCGCCGCGGCCGAGGAGGGCTTCGGGCGGCTCGACGTCCTCGTCGCCAACGCCGGCGTGCTGCGCGACCGCGTGCTGTGGAAGATGGGCGACGACGACTTCGACGCCGTGGTCGAGACCCACCTGCGCGGCACCTTCACGTGCGGACGCGCGGCCGCCGCCTCGATGCGGGCGCGCGGAGAGGGCGGACGGATCATCGTGATCGGGTCGCCTGCCGGGCAGTTCGGCAGCTTCGGCCAGACCAACTACGCGGCGGTGAAGGCCGGGCTCGTGGCGATGGCGCGCACCTGGTCGCTCGAGCTGGTCCGCGACCGGATCACGGCCAACGCCGTGATCCCCACGGCGCTCAGCCCGATGACCGCCACGATCCCCGCCTACGCCGAGGTGTGGGAGAGGTTCCAGGCGGGCGAGCCCATCCCCGAGGAGTTCCGGAAGGACCACGCCCTCGGCACCCCGGACGACGTCGCACCGCTGGTCGTCTGGCTCGCCTCCGACGACTCCGCGGACGTGACAGGACAGGCGATCGGCATCGGCGGCGATCGGCTGACACTGTACTCCCACCCGGCCGTCCTCGCCACGCTGGACGAGACCGGCGGGTGGTCGCCGGAGGACATCGGGGACGCCTGGCGCGCGACGCTCGCCGGGCAGGCCCAGCGATCAGGCCCTCCGACCCTCGGCTGACCGGGCGCGACACGAACAAGGGAGTTCGGGTGAGAGGTCATTACAGCGACATCTGGCAGGCGGTGGCGCGCGCGTTCCCCGACAGGCCGGCGGTGGTCACGCCGGAGGAGGTGCTCACCTACGACCGGCTGGTCACCGAGGCCGGGGCGCTGGCGGGCCACCTGCGCACGCAGGGCGTCGAGCCGGGCGACTCCGTCGCGATCTTCAGCTACAACCGCCCCGAGTACGTCGTGGCCCTGTTCGCCTGCTTCGCCTGCGGCTTCGCGCCCGTGCCGATGAACTTCCGCTACCGGCCGGCCGAGCTGCGCCCCCTCCTCGAGGACGCCGAGGTGCGGACGCTGATCCATCCCCGCTCGCTGCGCGACGTGGTGCACGAAGCCGTCGACGGCCTGCGACTGCCCCTCGTCGAGATCGACGACACCGGCGACGGCCCCGTGCCGACAGCGGACCTCCCGGACACGACCCCCTGGGACAAGGCGACCTCCGGCGAGGCGCCGCTGCCGGCCACCCCGCCGGCAGGCGGCGAGCTGCGCCTGTTCACCGGCGGCACGACGGGGCGCCCGCGCGCAGTGGTATGGGACGCCGCGGACATCCTCGACGTGCAGATGTACTCCATCTACGGCACGGCGGGGCTTCCGATGCCCGCGACGCTCGACGAGGCCGTGGCGGTCGCCGCCGACCCGGCGACACCGGCGACCGTGTCGCTGCCCCTCGCCCCGCTCATGCACGGCACCGCCCTGTTCACCTCGATGAACACCTTGGCGCTCGGCGGATCGATCCTGATGCTCCCGAGCCCGCGGCTGGACAGCGAGGCCGCGGCGCGCTTCGCGGTGGACGCCGGCGCGACGCGGATCGTCGTCGCCGGCGACGCGATCGCGCTGCCGCTCGTGGAGGCGGTGGAGTCGCTCGGACTGGTGCCGTTCGGGCGCGTGGCCTCGATCATCAGCTCCGGCATGCGGCTGAGCCCGCAGGTCAAGCGGCGCGTGCACGACGTCGGGGACATCGCGATCACCGATCTGCTGGCCTCGACCGAGGGCGGGCCGTACGCCGTCAACGTCACGCGCTCGGCGGATGACCTGCCCGGCGAGCTGCGGCTGCTGCCGGGTGCCGTGGTGCTCGACGAGGAGCGCAACGACGTCGCGCATCTGGAGGGCGGTCGCGGGATCCTCGGCTTCCGCGGCACGCTGCCGAAGGGCTACTTCCACGACGAGCAGAAGACGCGCGAGGCGTTCCCGCTGATCCGCGGCGTGCGGCACGTCGTGCCCGGCGACTGGGCGGTCGCGCGCGGGGACGGCACGGTCGAGCTGCTGGGACGCGGCAGCGCCGTCGTGAACACCGGCGGCGAGAAGGTGTACCCGGCCGAGGTCGAGCAGGCGCTGCTCGACCATCCGCTGATCGTCGACGCGGTCGTCTTCGGCATGCCCGACGCCCGTTACGGCGAGGTCGTGACCGCGGTCGTCGCCACGCCGGACGGCGAGCCGGTCGACGACGGAGAGCTGCGTGCGCACCTCGACGCGCGCCTGGCCGGATACAAGCGCCCGCGGAACGTCGTGTTCCGTTCGACGCTCGACCGCAGCCCGCACGGCAAGGTCGACCTGGCGCGTCTCAAGGCCGCCGTCGCCCCGCAGATCGACCCGTCGATCGCGCCGACGGGAACGATGAGGGTGACGAAGTGACGTACCGGCTCAGCCTCGACCCCGATGCCTTCGACGCGATCGACACGCACGTGCACGTGCAGATCGACTCCGCGGGCCGGCGGGCGCTGCCACCCGCCTTCCTCGAGGCGATGGACCGCTACTTCGGCCAGAGCGACCCTCCGCTCGACGTGGACGAGACGGCCGCCCGCTTCCGCGAGCAGCGGGTGGCGGCGGTGGTGTTCACGGTCGACGCGCGCACCCATCTCGGCCACCGGCCGAACAGCGTCGACGACCTGGTGGCAGGCGCCGAGCGCAACGCAGACGTGCTCATCCCGTTCGGGACCGTGGATCCGCTGCTCGGCGAGGCGGCGGCCCACGAGGCACGACGGCAGGCGGAGGAGCTCGGCGTGCGGGGGTTCAAGTTCCACCCGACGGTGCAGGGCTTCGATCCGTCGGACCCGGCGCACATCCCCCTCTTCGCCGCGATCGAGGAGCTCGGCCTGCCCGTCGTGGTGCACACGGGGCAGACCGGGGTCGGCGCCGGCACGCCGGGCGGCCTGGGGCTGCGGCTGGGGCTGTCGAACCCGGCGCTGCTCGACGACGTCGCGGCCCGCCATCCCGCACTGCAGATCGTCATGGCGCACCCGAGCGTGCCCTGGCAGGAGGAGGCGATCTCGATCGCCACCCACAAGCTGAACACCTGGATCGACCTCTCGGGTTGGTCGCCCAAGTACTTCAGCGAGCCCCTGCGTCGCGCGGCCCGGTCCTACCTGTCGCACAAGATGCTGTACGGCTCGGACTTCCCCGCGCTGACACCGGAGCGCTGGTTCGCCGACTTCGCGGCGCTCGATTTCCCCGACCAGGCCGTGGCACGCATCCTCAAGGAGAACGCCACACGCCTTCTGGGGCTGCAGGGCCGATGAGCGCCGACGACGCGGTCGATCCGTTCGGGTACGCCGAGCTGCTCACCCACGCCGAGCGCGCGAAGCTCGCCGAGCTGCGGCGGTATCTCGACGCGCACGTGCGCCCGCACGTCGGCGCGTGGTGGCGCGACGCGCACTGCCCGCCGCACGTGCGGGAGGAGCTGGCCACGCTCCGCCTGGACGACGACCCCGCGGTGCTCGGCGCCGACGGCCGGCCGCGGCCGCTCTACGTCGGGTTCCGGGGCTTCGAGCTCGCCCGTGTCGACCTGTCCGTCGCGATGCTCTACGGCGGTCAGGCGAACATGTTCCGGACGGTCGTCCGCGAGGGCGGGTCGCCCGACCAGGTCGCCGCGCTCGACGCCGACATCGCCGCGTTCCGGACGACCGGCTGCTTCGCGCTCACGGAGCCCGACCACGGATCGGACGCCACGCGCGGCATGACCACCCGGGCCGTGCGCGACGGGACGGGATGGCGGATCAGCGGGCGCAAGCGCTGGATCGGCAACGCCGCCGTCTCGGACCTGCTCGCCGTCGCCGCGGTGGACGAGGACGGCGCCGCGGGCGTCTACCTGGTGCCCCGCGACGCACCGGGCGTGCGCCTGGACGAGATAGACGACAAGATCTCGGTGCGGCTCGTGCGCAACGCCGACATCGAGCTGCGGGATGTGCGGGTGGGCGACGACGCGCGCCTGGCCCGCGTGACGGACGCACGCGACCTGGCGCGCATCTTCGAGTCGCTGCGGCCCGACGTCGCGTGGTTCGCCGCGGGCATGCAGACCGGCGCGTACGAGGCTGCACGCGCCCACGCGCTGGGACGCGTGCAGTTCGGGCGGCCGATCGCCGCCTTCCAGCTCGTGCAGGACAAGCTCGCCCGCATGCTCGGCAACGCGACGGCCTCGCTCGCGATGGCCGTGGGCCTGACGCTGTCGGGCCGCTCGGGCGGGGAGGGCGAGCGCAACGCCGCGCTCGCCAAGGCCTGGACGAGCGATGCCCTGAGGGAGACGGTCGCCCTCGGCCGCGAGATCGTGGCGGCCGAGGGCATCCGTGCCGACCACGCCGTGGCGCGGTTCTTCGCCGACGCCGAGGCCCTCTACACGTACGAGGGCACCCACGACATCAGCCACCTGATCGTCGGGAGGGCGATCACCGGGCACTCCGCGTTCGCCCGCTGAGCGCGACCTCCCGCTCATCCCCCCTGCGGCGAACCCGCGCCGCTCCTCACACCGGTCAAGGAGGACCGACATGAGCACATCCCCCACCCCCGATGCCGCGGATCCGCGGCTGCGCCGAGAGGCGCGCCGCGTCGTCGGCGCCACGTTCCTCGGCACCACGATCGAGTGGTACGACTTCTTCCTCTATGCGGCGAGCGCGGCGCTGGTCTTCGGGCCGCAGTTCTTCCCGTCCGACGACCCGACCGCGAGCCAGCTGGGGGCGTTCGCGACCTTCGCGTTCGGCTTCGTCGCACGCCCCGTCGGCGGCATCCTGGCGGGGCACTTCGGCGACCGCATCGGACGCAAGCGGATGCTCATCCTCTCGCTCCTGGTGATGGGCGGCGCCACGGTGCTGATCGGCCTCGTGCCGAACTACGAGACGATCGGGCTCGCGGCTCCCGTCCTGCTGGTGATCCTGCGCCTCGCGCAGGGGCTCGGCGTGGGCGCCGAGTGGGGCGGCGCGGTCACGATGGCCGTCGAGTACGCCCCGCCGCGACGCCGGGCGCTGTACGGGGCCGCGCCGATGATCGGCCTGCCCGCGGGGCTCATGCTCGCGAACCTGATGATGATCGTCCTGCTCGCCGCGACGGGTCCCGCGTTCGTCACCTGGGGGTGGCGCATCGGGTTCGTCGTGAGCGTCGTGCTCGTGGTGGTCGGCATCTGGGCGCGTCGCAGCCTCACGGAGAGCCCGCTGTTCGAGACCGCGGTCAAGGACGCCCCGGCCCGGGTGCCGTTCCTGGAGGTCTTCGCGCGCTTCACTCCCCAGCTGCTGCTGACGATCGTCATCGCCGGCGTGCCGTCGATCCTGTCGTACATCGTGCTGACGTGGGCGCTCAGCTACGGCACCGCCGAGCTCGGCTACGCGCAGTCGGCGCTGCTGTGGATCGGCATCGTCTGCTGCGTGCTGCAGATCGTGATGATCCCGGTGCTCGCGCGGATCGCCGACCGGTGGGGCCTCGTGCCGATGGGCGCTCTCGGAGGGGTGCTCATGGCGGTCACGGCCGTGCTGTTCTTCCTGCTGTTCGACACGGGGGAGATCTGGCTGGCGGCCGCCGGCACGATCGTCGCCCACGCGTCGACCTCGTTCGCCTGGGCGGTCGTGCCGCCGCTGCTGGCCCGCACGTTCCCGAGCCGGCTGCGTTACACGGGCGTCAGCATGGCGTACCAGTTCGGCGCGATCGTCGGCGGCGGCATCGCCCCGCTCATCGCGACCGCGCTGCTGGCGTCGTCCGGATCGACCGCCCCCATCGCGATCTACATCGTCGTCGCGTCGCTGCTGACCGCGGCGTGCACGCTGGCGTGGGGCAGGTTCCGCACACCGGCCGACACCGAGTAGGTCCGCTGGGCGTCTGACGGAGGGACCCTCGCGGCGATGACGCTTGCCATGTCGGCAAGTCCGTGTGAGACTTGCCGACATGGCAAGCGTGCGCCGCTCCGACCCGTCGGACGATCGTCCCGCGTTCGACGAGGTCATCCACTCGCCGATCCGGCTGCAGGTCTGCGCGATGCTCGCGGAGACCGAGTCGCTGCGTTTCGCGGACCTGCAGTCGGCGCTCGGCATCAGCGATTCGCATCTGTCGAAGAACGTGCGCGTGCTCGCCGATGCCGGCCTCGTCGCGCAGTCGAAGCAGCACGCGCAGAGCGCGGAGCGCCAGCGCCCCGTCGCCGTCCTGACGCTGACGCCCGAAGGGCGACGGTCCTACCGGCGTCACGCTGCCTGGCTCGCGCAGATCACCCACGGGGCCCCGCCCCGCGACCAGACCTAGACCAGAAGGGAACAGCGATGTCCACTCTCAGAGAGGCCCTGACCGCGACGCTCACCGCGGAGGCGTTCGAGGCCTCGTACGTGCAGGCCGTCGCCGGCATCCAGATCACCGAGAACGCCTACGTCAGTCCGCGCGACGACGTGAGCCGCTCCACGGTGGACTTCCTGATGCCCGACACGGACGCGCCCGCCAAGACGAGCCGCGCCGAGAACATCTCGCATGCCGGAGTGCTGCACACCCGCGCACCAGGTGGCAGGTGGACCACGATCGACCTGCCTCGACCGGCGCTCGGCCCGCTGGCCCTTCTGACCGTCCTCTACGGAGCAGATCTCGAACAGCACGTCGCCGGCGACGGGTCCGTGATCGAGGTGCCGATCTCCGCCTCCTCCGCCACCGAACGGGTGCCCGCCGAGCTCCGCAGCACGCTGGACGACATGCTCGCGGGCTGCGGCGAGGCCGGCGGCGGACCGTTCCCGGAGCTCACCACGGCGCGCGTGCGCATCCACGACACCCCGCTGCACATCGCGGAGGCGGTCCTCACCACGCAGCTCGACGACGGCACGGCGACGTTCGCGCTGGAGATGCACCCCTCCCCCGCCCGAGCGGTCGACATCCCCGCCCGCGAGGCGGGCGAGCCCGCCTGACGCTACCCCGGCGATCAGCGGTCGCCGAAGACGATGACGGGCTTCACGCGGCGCCCGCCGTGCATGTCCGCCACCGCGTCCTCGATCCGATCGAGGGGGTAGTGCCCGACGAGTCGCTCCAGCGGCAGCTCGCCGTCGGCGTGCAGCCGGACGAGCTCGGGGATCAGCTCTCGAGGATCGGCGGCGCCCATCGTCACCCCGACGAGCGACTTGCCGACGAGGACGCCCTGGATGTCGACCGGGATCTCCGTGCCGGGCGGGGGTGCACCGCAGACGGCGACCGTGCCACCGGTGCCGAGGGCGTCGATCGCGGTGCGTCCGACGCCCGGGTTGCCCGTCGTATCGAACGCGCGATGCAGGCCGAGGCCGCCGGTGGCCTCGCGGATCCGATCGGCCAGCGCCGGATCGCGCCCGTCGAAGGTGTGGGTGGCGCCGAGCTCGCGGGCGAGCTCGAGCCGCTCCGGCACGACATCGACGGCGATCAGCGTGCGCGCCCCGCGCAGGGCGGCGGCGATCACTCCGGCCAGCCCGACCGCGCCGGTGCCGAACACGGCCGTCCGGTGCGCGGGCTGCACGTCCAGGACGTTCCACACCGAGCCGAACCCCGTGAGCACGCCGCACCCGAGAGGGGCGAGCATCGCGAGATCCGCGTCCGAGGGCACTTTGACGACGCTGCGGCGATCCACCACCGCGTACTCCGCGAAGGACGACTGGCCGAAGAAGTGCGCTCCGAGCGGCTCCTGCGCGAGCGACAGGGCCGTCGACCCGTCGGCGCGCGCCCCGCGGCCGATGTTGCGGGCGTACCACTCGACGCAGTAGGCGGGACGGCCGGCGACGCAGGAGTCGCACGCACCGCACGAGGAGAAGCTCAGCACGACGCTGTCCCCCGGCTCGACCTCGTCCACGGCGGAGCCCGCGCGGAGGACGATGCCCGCCCCTTCGTGGCCGATGACGCCCGGCAGCGGGAAGGGGATCCCTCCGAAACGGACGCCGAGGTCGGTGTGGCAGAGGCCCGTCGCGACGAGACGCACCAGCACCTCGTCGTCGCGCGGCTCCTCGATCCGGATGTCGCGGACGACGAAGGGCTCTCCGGCGCGCGGCAGGACCGCCGCCCGGGCGGTGACGCTCATCGCGCGCCGTCCTTGAGCGCCACCAGGACGGACTTCACGTGGGTGTACGAGGCCAGAGCCTCGGGCCCGCTCTCCCGTCCCCACCCCGACGCCTTGACGCCGCCGAACGGCACGGCCGCGTCGAGCAGGCCCCAGTCGTTGACCCACACGATCCCCGCCTGCAGCCGAGCGGCGACCCGGTGTGCGCGGGCGATGCTCGTGGTCTGCAGCCCGGCGGCGAGCCCGTACGGGGTGCCGTTGGCCAGCGCGATCGCCTCCTCCTCCGTGTCGAACGGCTGGACGGTGAGGACCGGCCCGAACACCTCCTCCTGCACGACGACCGCGTCCTGCGCGACGTCTGCGAGCACCGTCGGCGCGTAGAAGTAGCCGCCGTCGAGGTCCAGGCGCTCGCCGCCCGCGACGAGGCGCGCGCCGGCGGCGACGGCGTCGCGCACGTGCGCGTCGACGCGGTCGCGGTGCGCTCCGCTGATGAGCGGCCCGATCAGCGTCCCCTCGTCCCGTGGGCTGCCCAGCGGCACCTGCCCGACCGCCTCCGACAGGATGGCGAGCACGGTCTCGTAGACCGGTCGCTCGACGAGCAGCCGCGGCCCCGCCATGCAGAACTGACCCGTGTTGAAGGCGAAGGCGTTGATGATCGTGCCGATCGCGGCGTCGAGGTCGGCGTCGGCGAACACGATGTTGGCCGCGTTTCCCCCGAGCTCCGCCGCGACCGGCTTGAGCAGGTCGCCCGCGGTGCGGGCCACGGCGCGTCCCACGGAGGTCGATCCGGTGAAGGCGATCGCGTCGACCGCGTCGTGGCGCACCAGCGCGTCGCCGAGCTCGGGCCCGGGGCCGGTCACCAGGTTGTAGACGCCGTCCGGCAGCCCCGCGTCGGCGAAGAGCTCGGCGAGCAGCTGGGCGCTCAGCGGCGTCTGGGGAGCCGGCTTGTGGACGACCGTGTTGCCCGCGGCCAGCGCCGGCCCGAGCTTCGACGTCGAGAGGATGAGCGGGAAGTTGAACGGGCTGATCGCGCCGACGACGCCGTGCGGCTCGCGGCGCGTGTAGGCATGCACCGGCAGCGGCGTCTCGCGGACGGCGCCCTCGGACGTCGCGACGAGCGTCGCGAAGTACTCGAGCTGATCCGCCGAGTTCGGCACGTCGATGATCCGCGCGAAGGTGATTGGCTTGCCCACGTCCGCGCTCTCGGCGCGGGCGAAGTCCTCGGCCCGGTCGCGCAGCAGCGCCGCCGCGCGGAGCAGCACGCGCGATCGCTCCCGAGCCGGCAGACCGGACCACCGGCCGTCGTCGAAGGCCCTCCGTGCCGCGCGCGCCGCCGCGTCCACGTCCGCGACGCTCGCGGCTCCCGCGCGTCCGATCACGCGCCCGGTGGCGGGGTCCTCGACGTCGTACCGTCCCCCGCTCGCCTCCCGCCATCCCCCGTCGATCCAGATCTCGCCTCGTACGGTCGTCCCGCCTTCGGGCAGCGGCTGTGTCATGTCGTCTCCTCGTCGAGAACCGGGTGGCCTCCCGCTCGTGTGCCGACGATGCTTCGCTTCCCTGCGACGTCGGTCAACGCGCCGTTCGCGAAATGGATAGGCCTGGAACTTGTCAGCCTCCCTGAAATGGAGCAGACTGCGTCTCGAGAGACGACGCCGTCCTCTCACCGTCGCAGCGATGGGGTCCCGACATGTCGCACACGGAGATCTTCGATCTGAGCACCCGCAGCATCGACCAGGCTCGGGCGGTGGGCGGGCGTGCCTTCTTCCCGCATGTCCTGCGCGGCGTGAGGGCGGACACGTTCGGGTTGCGCCTGCGGGCAGGGACCCTCGGCCCGGTGCTGGTGGGCACGCTCGAGTACCGCACCGCGACGCGGGTCGACTCGGCCGAGTTCGTGGACTCCTACGAGGTGAACCTCATGACGCACGGGAGGGTGCTGATGACGTACGGCCGCAGCCAGGGCGTCGCGACGGCGACGACGGCGGCGGTGCACGGCCCCGTCGAGCCCTCGACGCTGCAGGGGTGGCGCGAGCCGGCGCGCATGCTCGGCGTCAAGCTCGATCGCGCGAGCCTCGAGCATGCGCTCGGCACGCTCACCGGTCGCGTGCCGTCCCGCCCCGTCCGCTTCGACGGGTGGCTCGACACGACGACTCGGGACGGCTCGGCGTGGAGCGTGCTGAGCCGGCGCGTCTACTGGTGGTCCCGACGCGCGCGACGGCCGGACGGCGCGGTGGAGCGGACGCTTCCCGATGCGCTGATGACGACGCTCCTGCGCGCCGCGCCGCACGAGTACTCCTCCGAGGTGCGTGCAGCCCGCCACAGCGCGGAGAGCGCCGCACGCCACGCCCTCGTGCTCATGCACACGCGCGGCGTCGTGGGCGGCACGGTGGCGGACATCGCTCGGGAGGCGGGCATCAGCCCGCGGACGCTCGAGAAGCAGGCCGCCGAGCTCTGGGGCACGACGCCCTCCGAGCTCCTCCGTTCGCTCCGGCTCGAGTACGCGCGCCTCGCGCTGCTCGACGCGGCAGGCAGCGGGCGCACGGTGAAGGACGTCGTGAGCCGGTGGGGCGTCTCGCACCTCGGTCGCTTCTCCGCCCGCTATCGCGAGCGCTACGGCGAGAACCCGTCGGCCACGATCGCCGGTCTCGACGGATAGCCGTCGTCAGGCCGACGGCGCCCGATGCCCGGCCGCGTCGATGGTGTTGCGCGCGCGGCGCAGGTACTCGGCGAACTGCGCCCGCTCGGAGGCCGACAGGTCGCCGACCAGCAGCTCCTCGAGGGCCTCGATGGGCGGCGCGGTCCGCTCCATCGCCGCCTCGCCCTCGTCGGTGAGGAAGATGCGCATGCGCCGTCCGTGCTCGGGGTCGCGCTCCCGGCGGATCAGCCCCGCCTCGAGCAGAGGGTCGAGCGTGCCGGCCATGGTCTGCGGTCGGACGAACGACCGCCGCGCGAGCTCCGAGCTGGTGATGCCCGGACGCCGGTGGAGCACCGTCAGCGCCGTGTACTGCGCCGCGGTCATGCCGCCCTCGGCCGCGGCGTGCTCGATGCGCGGTCGCAGCGCCAGCTCGAGCTGCTTGACCACGTACACGAAGCTGAACGACTCCATGCGCTCCACTCTAGGATCGCGGTGGGCGCTGCCACCGCAGCTCGACGACCGGTCCCTCGCCGGTCACCGGGACGGGATCTCCTGGAACTCGCCGAGAAGAGGGAAGACGGCCGGCCCCATCTCGACCTGGATGAGCAGCAGCCCGATGGTGCCGTCGGGGTCGACATAGAAGTCCGTGCCCTGACCGCCCGACCAGCCATAGCGCCCGGCGTGCGCCCCGGTGGTCTGCACGCCCACGCCGAAGCCCCAGCCCATGCCGTCCCAGAAGCCCGGGAAGAAGCTCTCGGGGGTCTTCGCGCCGGCCGGCACCTGGTCGCTCGTCATCATCGCCAGGTGTTCGGCCGACAGCATCCGCTCGCCGTTCGCGACGCCACCGGCGGCGAGCATGCGCAGGAACCGGGCGTAGTCGGCGGCCGTGGAGACGAGCTCGGCGTGATCGACGACGAACGGAGGCTCACCCGCGTAGAAGCCACCGCCGGCCGGCTCGGTCTCGATCAGACCGCTGCCGTCGTGCCGGTACGCGGCGGGGAGGCGGTGAGCCGCGGCCTCGGGCGCGAAGAACCCCGTGTCGACCATGCCGAGCGGCGCGAAGAGGTCGTCGCGCAGGTGGTCTCCGGTCCGACGGCCCGTCACCCTCGAGATCAGGATGCCGAGGAGCCCGAAGGAGAGGTGGTAGCGCCAGCCCTCCCCCGGGGCGAAGGCGAGCGGCAGCTCCGACAGCCGCGCGAGCCACTCGTCGGCGCCGAGCTCGACCGGCTCGGGCCCCGCCTCGGTGCCGTTCGCGATCATGGCGTCGTGCAGCGGGGTGTCGTCGATGATCTGCCCGTAGCCGCTCGTGTTCGTGAGCAGGTGGCGCAGCGTGATCTGCCTCGGAGCGGGCACGGTGTCGTCGAGTCCCGCGCCGGGCGACACGAGCACGCGGCGATCGGCGAGCTCGGGCAGCCAACGCTCGACCGGGTCGTCGAGCTGGATGCGTCCCTGCTCGACGAGCCGCAGCGCAGCGACCGAGGTGACGGCCTTCGTCATCGACTGGATTCGGAAGATCGCGTCGGGTCGCAGCGCCTCACCGCGCACGCCGGCCCGTCCGACCGCGACCGGCTCGGCATCCGGCCCGCCGACGATCGCGACGGCGCCGGGAATCGTGCCGTGTTCGACGTGGGAGGCGAGCAGCTCTTCGATCGGGGAGGTCATGCCCTCAGCCTGACCGAGCCTCGCGTCACACGGAAGGGCCGCAGAGCCTCCGGCCGGGAGATCTGCGCCCTCCTGGATGTCGTTCGCGGGGCGATGTCGGCGAAGCGCGAGTGCAGCCGCGCAGTCTCTCAGGCGGGGAAGATCTGGCCGATCGGATCGCGCTTCTCCGCTTGGAAACGATCTTCCGTCCGGCCTCGCGCCCAGTAGCCCGAGAGCGACACCTGGGAGCGTTCGAGCGCGCGCTCGTCGAACAGCACCCGACGCAACGCCTTCATCGACTCTCGCTCGCCGTGCGCGAACACGCTCACGCGGCCGTCCCGCCATTCCAGCTCGCGCACGGCGTCGGCGAGGCGGGTCGCTTCGTGATCCGGGTCGATAATCCAGCGCACCTCGAGCCCCGCAGGAGCCGTGAGGTCGAGGGCGGCGTCGGCGCGGTCGATCTCGATCAGAGCGATGCCGGACGCGTCCTCCGGGAGGCTCTCGAGCGCTGAGGAGATCGCCGGCACCGCGGACAGGTCACCCGCGAACAGGTGCCAGTCGGCTTCCACCTCCGGCAGGTACCCGCCGCCCGGCCCCAGCAGGCTCAGGGACGCGCCGGGCTGAGCGGATGCCGCCCACGGACCGGCCAGCCCCTCGTCCCCATGCACGACGAAGTCGATGTCCAACGTCCGCGCCTCATGGTCCACCCGCCGCACCGTGTACGTGCGTGTGACAGGGAGCGACTCCGGTGCGGGCGTCGTGAACTTCAGCTTGACGTACTTGTCGGTCTCCGGGCGGTCCTCGAACAGCGCGAAGCCGTCGCCGCCGAGCGTCACCCGCACGAGGTGCGGGCTCAGGCGCTCGCTCGACACCACCGTCAGATCGATGGAGGGGCGGACTGGCCGGGATGAGGTGCGGGATGCGAGTGCCACGCTTCCCACGCTAGCGGCGGTGACCGGTGTCGGACTCGATCCGGCCGACCGGATCACGCCGATGGCGATGGCGCGTCCGCTTCACATGCCTGCGGCGCGACTAGCCGCCGCGCGGCCCCGCCCCGGCCCCGAGGGGCAGATCTCCGCAGCGCGTCCGGACGCGGGGCGGTACATCTCACGGCTGAGCCGGATCCTCCCCGAGGCGGACGAACTCCGGTGACGTGACGGGTTGTCTGGAGAAATGAACACCCGGCCTTTCGACGAACCGGGAACGCTCGTCTCCCGCTGGAGACTGCTCGACAGCGTTCGCGGCTTCGCGCTCGCGGGGATCCTGCTCGTGAACAGCATCGACATCACGGAGGCGGCCTCGCGCCTCCCGGGCGCCGCTCACCTCCGCCAGCTCGAGCCGACCCGCGTGATCCTCGACCTCTTCGTGCAGACCCGGTTCGTCCCGATCTTCGCCTTCCTGTTCGGAATGAGCTTCTGGTTCGTGCTGCAGTCGGCCCGACGCCGAACCCGCACACCTCGACCCTGGGCGGTGCTCCTCCGACGGATGGGGGGTCTCGTCCTGATCGGCGCCGCCCTCCTCCTCGTCTACCCCGGCAACATCCTGATCGAGTACGGGCTCATCGGCCTCGTCGTCCTGCCGGTGATCATGTTGACGCCTCCCGTCGTCATGACCGTTCTGGGTGGGGTGACCACGATCGCGACCTTCGTGATGTTCGGCGGCGGCCCGCCGACGGTCCTCGGCCTCATGCTCCTCGGAGCAGGCTCCGCTGCGCTCGGCCTGCCACGGGTGCTCGAGACCCGCGGCGCTCTCGTCGTCGGCGCCTTCCTGATCTCCCTGACGCTGGCCGTGCCGGCGCTCATCTGGCAGTCCACCGAACCCGGCGACCCTCGCTTCACGATCGGAGGATCCTTCGGGGTCATCTTCGCGGCGCTGTACGTCACCGGGTTCGCGCTGCTGTGGCGCACCCCCGCCAGGAGGCCGCTGGCCGCCGTGTTCGATCCTCTCGGGAGGATGGCACTGAGCAACTACGTCGGTGCTGCCGCGATCTTCTTCCTCCTCGCCAGAGTGATCGATTTCCCGACCATGCCCAGCATCGTCCCCGTGATCCTCGCCAGCCCCTGCGTCATCGCTCTGCAGTCCGTGATCTCGAGACTGTGGTTGCGGAAGTACCGATACGGGCCTGTCGAGTGGCTGTGGCGACTCGGGACATGGTGGGTGCGCCCCGCGAGGGTTCGGCCCTCGGAACCGGGGCCGCAGCAGGTCTCAGGGTGATGTCGGCGATCAGGAGGAGCATCGGAATGCTGGCCTGGATGACGACTCCCGCTATCGGTCCCCATCGGACGGCGCATCGAATCGATCCCGCGCACGCTCGATCTCGGGCAGGTACCGGTCCGACCATCCCAGGAGCACGTCCACCGGACCGCGAAGGGTCTTCCCGAGCGGGGTGATGCGATATTCGACCGCAACCGGACGCGTGGCCAGCAGAACACGCTCGACGATGCCGTTGCGCTCGAGCTTGCGCAGTGTCGCCGTCAGCGACTTCTGCGTCACCTCCGGCACCGCCCGGCGAAGCGCGTTGAAACGGCACGGTCGCTCGCACAGCTCATTGAGGACGCTGAGCGACCACTTGTCGAGGACCTGGGCGAGCACCTCTCGATGGCGTACATCGATGGTCAGCCGCTCGGTGCGGGACGCGGTATCCGGCATGAAACCAGGTCTCCTTGAAGTGTCCTTTTGATACTAGGTATCAATGGTACGTCCGCAATCCCACAATGGAGAAGAGCGATGAGCGTCAGCCGTTTCAGCCCTGAAGGCCTGCAACCACACACCCCCTACCACCACGTCGCCGTGTCGACCGGGACTCGGCACATCCACGTCAGCGGCCAGATCGCGCGAGCAGGCAACGGAGACCCGGTTGCACCGGACGATCTCACGGGGCAGGTCGCGCAGGTGATGCGCAACACCTCCCGCGCACTCGCGGGAGCCGGCGCATCCTTCGACGATGTCGTCCGGTTGACGTTCTACGTCACCGCTTGGGCACCGGAGAAGATCGAGGAGTTCATGGCGGGCATCGACTCCGTCTCCGACGAGCTCCGACTGCCGTCGCCACTGCCGCCTTCATCATTGATCGGGGTGGACTATCTCTTCGAGCCCGATGTGCTCGTCGAGGTGGAAGCCATCGCGATCGCCGAGTGATCCGCGCATCCGCACCGCGACCGCCGACGGCGCTGGCGCGCCTCTCCGTCCGCATCGATGAGGTTTCAAGGCCCGTCGCGGCGTTGGGCCGAGGCTCGCGGCACACGATCAGTCACCTCGGCGCTCCCCTCCGCGTCACACGGGCCATGAGGGTCGGTGCATACAAGAGTGGACGCGTCCGCTAGATTCAGCCCGATCGGCCTTGCCGCGTTCCGACGACCCTGGGGAGTCGCTCGTGTTTGAGATTGAAGTGTTCAGTAATCCGCTGAATGCCCTAGCCGGGGAAGGCGGATTTCTACACCATGACAACTACATCGAAACGACGATGTACGACGAGGATCTGATCAAACCGGCACTGCTCTTGGCAGATTGCGTGCACCTTCGGTCGCATCGACTGGATCTGCTTCTTAGCGAGCAGCGCGACCTTGAGATGACTGGGCGCTTCGCACCCGTGTACTCCCGACTCATGGAGATTTCGAACCGTCGTGCGCCAAGAGATTTGGCGTTCTATGGTCTGTCAGATGCGGACCTCCTATCGGACGCCGAAATCGCGCACTACAGACGGTTGCTCGAGGAAGAGAACGCTCTTCGGGAGAAGCTGAACTCCGTGCCTCTGCCGACGAACGTCGAAGCGCTCCGCGCGCAGAGGGCGTCGAATCGGGCCCAGCTCGCGCGCTTTAACGACGACTGGAATAAATTCCTGGATCGTGCGGAACCCTTCGTTCGAGCACTGCGAAGGCGTCTTCGCGAATCGATCGAGTCCTTTCAAAGTCCGGCGATGTCGGGCCTAGCCGAGCGTGGCTTGCTAATCGAGGACCCTTGGGACGACCTTCCCAAGTCGAGGCCACGACAGATTCAGGACGACCTATTGGGTCCTAACGCCGAGTTCGAACGAGCGTTTCTGACAATGGCCGAGGATCTGGCGCACACTCCAAGTAGCGTCATGGTGGATGACGAACTCGAGCATTCACTGCGCGCCCTCGGCGCCCCTGCGGTGTCGTCGGGCACGGGACTGACGGTCGCGGGGGCGGTGAAGCTAGTTCAGATGGTGGAGGGCGTCACAGCGCTCCCGTTGGACGAGATGGCGGATGTACGCGAAGACTTAGCCGCCTACATCGGCCCTTTCCGAAGCTTCGTACTCGATGTATCAGGGGACGTCGATTGGGGCGGAGCGGACGATGCCGAGCGGGAGCGGCTTCTCAAGCAGACTTGGGAGTCTAACGTTGCGCCAGCGATCGCCGAAATGGAAGCGCACGTCCGCTCAGCAAGCTTCGTGCGCAACGCGATCGATGTCTTCGCAGAGGGCAGCGAGGCCTTCCAGTCCATAGGACTTGCAGTCGGCACTTGGACTGCAGCGGGGCTGGTGGGATTCTCGACGCTGTCTGCCACCGTCGGCGCGGCACCCCCACTCATCAAAGCCGTGATGCGGACGGTGCGCGCCAAAGAGGAGGTCAAGCGAAATCGCGCCTACCTCGTCCATGCCCTTTCGCAGTCGCGCGCGGTAAAGCGAGCCCGGAAAAGCGGACGGCGAGCGTGAGTGCGCCACCCCGTGATCGTGTGTAGAAGAGTTCGGGAGACTGGACCCTAACTAGGCTCTTCGCAGTTGAGGGGGTGGGTGGCTGAGCGCGTCGATGACCGGGTAAGGGTCGAGGCCTCCCGAGGATGGAAGTTCCTACACTCACCATCCGGAAGACCTCGACGTGCTCCACGCTACCTTCGCGCCCCCTGATCTGACGGTGTTCTGTCGTCTCGACGAGCTCGGCCTTCACGCTGTCGGGCAGTTGCTTGAGCCGGATCGGACGGTGCTCGAGTGCCGTGTCGCTGAACCGGATCCGTGGTGCTGGGGTTGCGGCGGTCGGGCGCTCGCGCGCGGAACTGACACACGTTGTCTCGCGCACGAGCCCTTCGGGCATCGCCCGACCACGCTGCTGGTCCGTGTCCGCCGCTATAGGTGTCCCGGCTGCGGGCGATCGTGGCGGGAGAACCTCAGTGCTGCCACTGAGGAACGGGGCGAAGCTGTCCCGCGCCGGGATGCGGTGGGCAGTCGAGGCGCTCGTGATCGACCACCTCACCGTGTCTCGCGTCACCGCCGGCCTGGGCGTGTCTTGGCACACTGCGAACAACGCTGTCCTTGCCGAAGGCCGCCGGGTGCTGATCGATGACCCGGCCCGGTTCGACGGTGTCGGCGTGATCGGCGTCGACGAGCACGTCTGGCGACACACCCGCCTCGGCGATAAGTACGTCACCGTCATCATCGACCTCACCCCGGTGCGCGACAAGACGGGCCCGTCCAGACTGCTGGACATGGTCGAGGGGCGTTCCAAGGTAGTGTTAAAGAGCTGGCTCGCCGGACGACCCCGGGCTTGGCGGGACGGGGTCGAGGTCGTCGCGATGGACGGGTTTACCGGGTTCAAGACCGCCGCCGCCGAAGAACTGCCGAAGGCCACAGCAGTGATGGATCCGTTCCATGTCGTCCGCCTCGCCGGTGACGCCCTCGACGTCTGCCGCCGCCGCGTTCAGCAGCACCTCCATGGCCGAAGAGGACGGAGGAGCGATCCGCTTTACAAGGCCCGCCGCACCCTCCACACCGGCGCGGGCCTGCTCACCGATCGGCAGCGGGCCCGCCTGGAGGCACTGTTCGCGGACGAGGAGCATGTCGAAGTCGAAGCGAGAAGCTCGGGAAGAAGGCCATGCAGGCCGTGATCGACGCACTCGCGAGCGGCGTCCCGGCCGCGCTCGTCGAACTCCGACGCCTCGGCCGCGCCCTCGGCCAGCGCGCCGCGGACGTTCTCGCGTTCTTCGACCGCCCCGGAACCAGCGACGGACCGACCGATGCGATCAACGGCCGCCTCGAACACCTCCGCGGCTCCGCCCTCGGATTCCGGAACCTCACCAACTACATCGCCCGGAGCCTGCTCGAAGCCGGAGGCTTCAGACCTCACCTACACCCTCAAATGCGATGAGCCCGCAAAGCTGGACGGCGATCCGTCGGCCTTTGAGGCTGTAGCGGTATCAGAACCGATCCGGCGCCGGATGGCTGATCAACTAACCTCCGAATTCGACAGCAATCCGGCCGATGTAGAAGACCTCTCCGAAGAAAGCCGTCGCCACTTCGCGATAGTGCGCTTACGCGAGGACTCCGGTCACGGGTAGAATCTCTACGGTGTCGCAGCCCGCAATTCACAACCATCCAGTGCGCGACAGCTCAGATTCCCGGGGGATGAAAGTCGCGAACGACTAGGCGAGACCAAAGGGTCGCGCTCAGGGGTCATGATGTCGCCATTCCGGAGTTCAGTTCGCGGAGGGCGATTCGTGGGTTTCTTCCGCTTGCGCTACTTCTCCAGTTGCCAGGTCCGTGCGGTGTGACTGCGGCGCCACCACCCAAGTTGCCTCCTCCGCGAAGTCGGAACGAACTCGATGCCAATCGGGGTGTTTCCTCCGGTACGTAATTCGCTCCGCTAACCGAATTAGAGCATGCGATGCCCGGCGAACGTGGTCGGGTTCCTCTGGATCATCGTCGTACGTCACACCAGCGCCCGGCCGGATTGCGGCGACTGGCACGTTGACTACGCCCATCTCCTCGGGATGGAGCTGCTCGGCCGTTCCACCGCACTCAAGCACGCGTGACAAGACATTGCACGATAGCCCCTCGTGGTCGCCGTGCTCGGTTGGGACCTCGCGCCTGTAGTCGTACTGGAAGTAGGCCGGGACAATGAGTGGCAGGCCGTCATCGCCGTCCTGAACATCTCTTGTGAGTGCAGGGGGAACCCGACGCAAGATTGAATCGTCGTCCGAGATCGTCGGGTCATCCCAGGCCCAAGTATCACTCATGAATCAGGAAGCGCCTCAATCACCTGCGCGAATTTGATTCAGCGCGCTTTGGACCTCAGCTACCGGAAACTTCCCGTCGTATGCTTCGAAGTCGCCGCCAGTTGACCGGTTGCGGATCCTCACATAGAAATCGGCACCACCCGTAACGTCGACTTGAACTGAAACCGAGCTGTCACGCCAGTACAGCGACACGCCACCTTCGTCCTCGTGGACGTTCGGCAAGCGCGTCGAAGCGTCCGTCGTAAGCTTCAGGATCTGTATCGCGAGATCAATTGCCGCAACCGATACCGACCCCTGGAAAGCACGTGCGCGTGTACGAAAGAACTCACTCGCGGGGCTTGGGGTTCGCCGGCTCACCTCTTGGGATCGAACGGCAAACGCGTCCGCAACCTCTGAGCCCCACACCATGAGCCCGGGATTGCGATGAGTGGAAACGCGAACTCTGGAGGTACTCTTGGTCCGCTCTTCAACGATGGTCATCAGGCCCCCTCATCTTCATTCGTGTTGCTTCGGTGATGCACGCCTCAAAGACCGCGTTCTTGGCGTCTCGAAGTGCTGTCAACCAATCCTCAACTTCGGCGTCGAAGTTGGTCGACTCGAACGCCACACTTCGCTCGAGTTCTGTTCGTATCCTAAGCGTGAGACCAGGGTAGAGGCGCTCATCTGACTCCTCCGTCCTCACAAAGATCTCCGCGCGACCATCGTCGATTGGAATCGTGGTTGCTGCGCGCATGCTCAGAATCGCCTGCGAGAGCGAAGGTGGGATGGGTGGTGCGATCCGAACCCAATCCGACACCTCGTACGGCTCGTCCGGAACCGGCAGCTCATTGATGTAGGCGGCCACGATTGCCGACAACTCCAGGTGTGGACAAGAGATCCTGAGGCGTTCGATCCACGGCAGCGCCCATCCGGTGAAGGCGTGCCAGTCTGTGTACTGACCGCGGCGAAAAAGGATGAGGCGATCCTCACGCACGTGGATCTCCTCGTGCCGATCAGCTGCGCGAGCCGCATAACCGACCGTCTCCGTCGACGCTGTGCTAGTCGACGACGGATCTGCGGGATCGCCGATCTCTGCCGTGAACTTGAGAACCGGAGTCCACTCCGTGAACTCCGCACTCTCCTTGATGTGCGCGTCAAAGAACTCATCCCAAGCAGCCTGATCAACGTCAGCAAGGACGAACTCAAGCGATGCTTCTGAGATCGCCGCGAGAGGGTAGTTGATGTCAGCCACAGTTCACCACAACTGCATGGTATCTGGCCCGGACGTTGTTGCGGCCTGACGAACGCGTTGACGGCATCGCGCCCCGGGGGTCGGCGGAGGAGTCGACATCCGCCTGAAGCCGCCGGAACTCAGCCATGGGCGGCTCCCCTGTCCTTGAGGTACTCGTAGAGCATCGCTGAAAGAACCTTCCCGAGCTCGGCGTGCAGCCCACTGTCGTTGAACCGGTCGTCCACGAATGCCGGCGTCTCGTCCCGCACCACAAGCAGTGCCTTCGTGAACGCCTTCGGCAGCGCAGGGGACTCGGCAGACTACTGGCGATGTGGTTCATCTGGAGGTCGATGACGCCGACGCCGCACTTGTCGCCGAGGCGTTCGTTGAGCTTGTGGATGATCTCCTCGAGCGCGGACCGGTGCTCCAGATGAAGTTGACGTGATTTACCAACGGCGGGGAATCCTGATAGCTCGACGAGACCGGTCGGGCCTCATCTCCCTATCCTGGCGCACGGAACGCGGTCCTCTGCCGCTTCTCTGAGTGCAGCAGCTCCGCGCAGTCGGGCGAACATCGCCATTCCGGCGCGTCTGGCTTTCCTTGCACTCGGGAGGACTGCCATGTGACTGCTGAGTGGTGCTGGATCTTGCCACTTTCCCGCGGAGCCTCCGGCCAGGAGATCGGTGCCCTACTGGAAGTCGTTCGCGGGGGCCATGTCGGCGAAGCGCGAGAAGTGGCCCTGGAAGGCGACCTCGATCGTGGCCGTGGGGCCGTTGCGGTGCTTGGCGACGATCAGGTCGGCCTCGCCGGGGCGGGTGTCCTTATCGTAGACCGAGTCGCGGTGCAGCAGGATCACCATGTCGGCGTCCTGCTCGATCGATCCCGACTCGCGCAGGTCGCTGACCTGGGGGCGCTTGTCGGTGCGCTGCTCGGAGCCTCGGTTCAGCTGCGACAGGGCGATGACCGGCACCTGCAGCTCCTTCGCGAGCAGCTTGAGGGCGCGCGAGAACTCGCTGACCTCCTGCTGACGCGACTCGACCTTCTTGCCGCTCGTCATCAGCTGCAGGTAGTCGATGATGACCATCTTCAGGCCGGCGCGCTGCTTGAGCCGGCGGCACTTGGCGCGGATCTCGACGAGCGTCATGTTCGGGCTGTCGTCGATGAACAGCGGCGCCTCGTGGATGCGGCCGCGCGTTTGGGCGATGTTCGTCCAGTCGCGTGAGTCGAGGGTGCCCTTGCGGATGTTCTGCAGCGGGATGGCGCCCTCGGCGCTGAGCAGGCGCATGGCGATCTCGGCCTTGCCCATCTCGAGCGAGAAGAACACGGCCGGCATGTTGTGCTTGATGGCGGCGGCGCGCGCGAAGTCGAGGGCGAGCGTCGACTTTCCCATCGCGGGGCGGGCGGCGACGACGATCATCTGGCCGCCGTGCAGGCCGCTGGTGAGCTCGTCGAGCTCGTGGAAGCCCGTGGGGACGCCGGTCATGCCGCCGTCGCGGCCGCCGGCGGCCTCGATCTCCTCCATCGCGGCGTCGACCGCGATGGACAGGGGTACGTAGTCCTCGGTCTTCTCGGTGCCCGTGACGCCGTAGATCTCGGCCTGCGCGTTGTTGACCAGGTCGACGGCCTCGCCCTCGCCCGCGTAGCCCATCTGCACGATGCGCGTGCCGGCGTCGACCAGGCGGCGCAGCAGCGCGCGCTCGGCGACGATGTTGGCGTAGTAGCCGGCGTTCGCCGCCGTCGGCACGATGGAGGTCAGCGAGTGCAGGTAGTCGGCGCCGCCGGCCCGCTGCAGGTCGCCCGTCTTGATGAGCTCGTCGGTGACGGCGACCACGTCGGTCGGCTCGCCGTGCGAGTACAGCGACAGCACGGCCTCGAAGATCAGCTCGTGCTTGGGGATGTAGAAGTCGGCCCCGCGCAGCGACTCGATGACGTCGGCGACGGCGTCCTTCGACAGCAGCATTCCGCCGAGCGTGGACTGCTCGGCGAGCAGGTCGTGCGGGGGCGTGCGCTCGTGCTCTCGGGGGGCACCGAGACGGTCGTCGGAGATGTCGGCGATCGACACGTTGACTTCCTTCCTCCCCGACGGGACTCCGGGACGCGAGCGGTTCTGCGGGTCGATCCGACGTCGGGCGACGGGATCGGCGCGGCACGACTGCGACAAGGAAAGCAGGGGCCTCCGACATCCGCCCGTTCACCGTAGGCGCGGGGTTTTCCCCACGCAAACCTGCCTGTGGATAACTCTGTGGAGTATCTGCGGAAACAACGGACACGGGTGTGGAAACGTCCTGTGGAGAGCGGCGACGCGCCCGAGAGTTTCAACGCTTTATTTTGCCTCTGACCAGGGATTCAGGGTTCCCACACCCTGTGGATGACGTTGTGATTAAACACGCGCTTGAAGGTTGGCGCGACACGCCATGGGTGTGTACAACTCCGACCCGTCCAGCACCCGCTTGAGGCGCATATGTCAAGAGACGGTGAACAGTTCGTGTCCACAAAGATTCGGCGGGTACCCATGTGCGAGCCCACACACCCGGGCACCCCGACGCGGCGGGGGGGGGGGGGGGGGGGGGGCCCCCCCCCCCCCCCCCCCCCCCGCCGCCCCTCCCCCGCGTGCCGTCAGCGGGCGATCCCCAGCCCGTCGAGCTCGGCGCCGGTCAGCATCCGCGAACGCGTCAGGAAGCGGTTCCCGGTCGGCGCCTCCACCGAGAAGCCCGCACCGCGCCCCGGCACGACGTCGATCGTGAGGTGCGTGTACTTCCAGTAGTCGAACTGCGCCCGAGACATGTACACCTGCACGGGGTCGTCCAGACCGATGTCCAGCGCGCCGAGCAGCACGTCGCCCGGCCCCGTCAGGTACATCCCGACCGGGTAGCACATCGGCGCACTGCCGTCGCAGCAGCCGCCCGACTGATGGAACATCAGCGGCCCGTGCTGCGCGGTGAGCGTGCGCAGCAGCGCGGCGGCCTCCGGCGTCACCGCGACGCGATCCGTGTCGACCATGTCCGTTCCTCTCCTCGGAGCGGAGACCGACCGTCACCGGCCGGCCTCCGCGTGCGGCTCAGAAGAAGCCCATCGGCCCCTCGGCGTACGACACCAGCAGGTTCTTCGTCTGCTGGTAGTGGTCGAGCATCTTCAGGTGGTTCTCCCGCCCGATGCCCGACTGCTTGTACCCGCCGAACGCGGCGTGCGCAGGGTACTGGTGATAGGTGTTCGTCCAGACGCGGCCCGCCTCGATGCCCCGTCCGGCGCGGTAGGCGGTGTCGGCCGAGCGGCTCCAGACACCGGCCCCGAGGCCGTAGAGGGTGTCGTTCGCGATCGAGAGCGCGTCGTCGAGGTCGGCGAACGAGGTGACCGAGACGACGGGACCGAAGATCTCCTCCTGGAAGATCCGCATGTCGTTGGTGCCCTCGAACACCGTCGGCGCCACGTAGTAGCCGCCGCTGAGCTCGCCGCCCAGGTCGATCCTCTCGCCGCCGGTGAGCACCTTCGCGCCCTCCTGCTTGCCGATCTCGATGTACGACAGGATCTTCTCGAGCTGGTCGTTCGACGCCTGCGCGCCGATCATCGTGTTCGGGTCGAGCGGGTTGCCCTGCACGATCTTGCCGACCCGCTCCAGCCCGTCGCCGAGGAACTGGTCGTAGATCGAGCGCTGGATGAGCCCACGGGACGGGCACGTGCAGACCTCGCCCTGGTTGAGCGCGAAGAACGAGAAGCCCTCGAGCGCCTTGTCGTAGTAGGCGTCGCGGTCGCGCGCGACGTCCTCGAAGAACACGTTCGCGCTCTTGCCGCCCAGCTCGAGGGTCACGGGGATGAGGTTCTGCGCCGCGTACTGCATGATGAGGCGCCCGGTGGTGGTCTCCCCGGTGAAGGCGACCTTCCGGATGCGCGGATGCTGCGCGAGCGGCGCGCCGGCCTCGATGCCGAAGCCGTTCACGATGTTCACGACGCCCGCCGGCAGCAGGTCGCCGATGATGTCGAACAGGAACAGGATCGATGCCGGCGTCTGCTCGGCCGGCTTCAGCACGACGCAGTTCCCCGCCGCCAGCGCGGGAGCCAGCTTCCACGTCGCCATCAGGATCGGGAAGTTCCACGGGATGATCTGGCCGACCACGCCCAGCGGCTCGTGGAAGTGGTAGGCCACGGTGTCTTCGTCGATCTGGCTGAGCGTGCCCTCCTGAGCCCGCAGGACGCCGGCGAAGTAGCGGAAGTGGTCGACGGCGAGGGGGATGTCGGCGGCCAGCGTCTCGCGCACCGGCTTGCCGTTCTCCCAGGTCTCGGCGACCGCGATCCGCTCGAGGTTCTGCTCGATGCGGTCGGCGATCCGGTTCAGGATGACCGAGCGCTCGGCGGGCGTCGTCCTCTTCCACGACTCGAACGCCTTCCAGGCGACGTCGACGGCGCGGTCGACATCCTCGACCGTGCCGCGGCCCACCTCCGTGAAGGGCTTGCCGGTGACCGGGGTGATGTTCTCGAAGTACTGGCCCTTGACCGGCTCGACGAACTCGCCGCCGATGTAGTGGCCGTACCGGGCCCGATACTCGGCCACCGCGCCGCGCTGACCGGGGGCTGCGTAGACGTTCGAGACGCCCTCTTCCACGATCGTCATCACTGTCTCCTTCGACTGCGGATCGCGCGAGGTGCCGGGCGCCACGGGTGACGGCGCCGTCGCCGTGCGATCGTCGCCACGGTACGTCCGGCGAGGTTGCACCCGATTGCGCCCGGGGCGCTACGCGTCGCCGGCCGGGTCGCGCAGCGAGCGGATCATGCTCCGCAGGCTGCGGAGCGCATCCGCCTGCTGCCCCTCGGTCATCCCGGCGAGCATCCGGAGCTCGACGGATCGGACCGCGGCGGAGGCCTTCTCGAGGCTCCGCCGCCCGCGCGGCGTGAGCCGGGCGGGGAGCGCCTTTCCCGCCGGCGGCGTCGCCGGCCTGGTCACATAGCCGTCCCGTTCCAGCGCCTGGAGCAGGACGTTCATCGACTGCCGCGTCACGAACGCCCCCCGTGCGAGCTCCGAGTTCGAAAGGCCCGGGCGCTGCGCGAGCAGCTCGAGGCAGGAGTAGTGCGTGACGCTCATGCCGAGCGGCCTCAGCACCTCCTCCATCGCGACGCGCAGGGCGCTCGAGGCCTCCTTGAGCAGATAGCCGAGGGAGGTCTCCAGCTGGATGCCGGCGCCGTCTTGACTCATGTCAGCATTCTGACATACATTGATGCATGTCAGAAAACTGACACAGACGGAAAGAGACCCTTCATGCCCGCCACTGGCCCCGACTTCATCTCCCTCCAGGTCCGCGACCTCGTCGCGTCGCAGGCGTTCTACGAGCGTTACCTCGGCCTGGTCCGCTCTCCTGCCGGCCCGCCGCACGCCGTCGTCTTCGAGACGAAGCCGATCGCCTTCGCCCTGCGCGACATCGTGCCCGGCACCGATCTCGCGAGCACCGCGCAGCCGGGCGCCGGCGTGGCCATCTGGCTTCACGCCACCGACGTCCAGGGCATCCACGACGCGCTCGCCGCCGACGGACACGAGATCGCCTCGGCGCCGATCGACGGCCCCTTCGGGCGCACGTTCACGTTCGCCGACCCCGACGGATACCGGGTCACGCTGCACGACCGCGGCTGAGCCGCGTGCCCGCCGGCTCAGCCGAAGAGCTGGCGGGCGGAGCTCCGGGTGAGCTCCTCGACGTCGTCTGCGGGGACGGCGCCCTCCGCGGCGAGCGACGCGAGCCCGTGCACGAGCGCCCATGCGGCCTGCGCCGCCTGCTCCTCGGTGACGTGGCGCCGACGGGCGGCGGGGATCGAGCGCACGCCCGCCGCCAGCCGCGCGGAGGCCGCCGCTCGCGCCTCGACGAGCTCGGGAGCGGCGGCGTCGACCAGCTCGGGGCGGTGCATGACGGCGTAGTGACCGGGACGATCCCGCGCGAAGCGCACATAGGCGACCGCCGTCTCGTCGAAGCCCCGCTCGACGGAGGCGCCGAGCTCCTCGGCCAGCAGTCGCAGCCCGTCGGCCGCCAGCGCGGTCATCAAGCCCCGCCGGTCGCCGAAGTGGTGTGCGGGCGCCGCGTGGGACACCCCCGCCCGCCGGGCCACCTCACGCAGCGACAGCGCGCCGACGCCGGAGTCGGAGATCGCCCGGACCGCCTCGTCGAGCAGCGCCCGGCGCAGGTCGCCATGGTGGTAGCCGTCGCCCATCCCTGCATTGTAGGCAGGAGCATCTAGACATTGACAAGCGGTCGCCGTACGCTCGACTTGTCAATGTCTAGATTGGGGTATGCCATGGCGCCGTTCGTCGTTCTCGTCGCGGTCACCCTGGCGGCGCGCGCCATGGGGGCATGGGGCCTCGAGTACACGGCGACCTGGCCGGGCGCGCTGGCGATCGGGCTCGCCGCCATGTTCGTCGTCACGGGTCTCGCACACTTCGGAACGACGAGGCGGGCGGGACTCATCGCGATCGTGCCGCCCTCCCTCCCCGCGCCGGCGCACGTGGTGACCGTGACGGGCGTGCTGGAGCTGGCGGGAGCGGCCTGCCTGCTCGTGCCGCCCGCCGTCGGCCCCCTCCGCGTCCTGGGCGCGTGGGCGCTCGCCTCCCTCCTCGTCGCGATGTTCCCCGCCAACGTGTACGCGTCCCGCGCCCGGCGCTCGCCGCACGCCCCGCACACCCCGCTGCGACTCAGGGCCCCGCTGCAGGCCCTCTTCGTGCTCGCGGCGCTGACCGTCGCCCTCGCGACGTGAACGGCGGCGGAGGACGCGCCTACGCGTCCGACTCGAGCCGCTCCAGCCGCGCGACCAACCCGGCCCGGCGCGGCGAGCGGGGCGGCAGCAGGGCCAGGCACTGACGCAGCGCCTCGACGTCGTCGGCCCCGACGTCCGAGTCGGTGTAATGCAGCAGCACGTCGACGCTCGCCTCCGCGACCAGGGCGTCGCGCAGCGTCAGGCGCAGCGTCTCGCGCAGCTCCGCCACCCCGGGCGCCTGCGAGTCGGGCAGCACGTCGCCTCGGTACGCCGCGAGCGCGAGCCGGTGGGCGCCGCGGTCGATCAGGGCGAGCACATGCTGCGCATCGGTCTCGAGCGCACCGACGAGCCGGTACGGACGCGACTCGAGTCGCAGACCGGGGACATCCCGTTCGAGACGGCGCCGCAGCCGCACCATCTCGGGACGGAGGGTCGCCACCGCGGCCGTGCCGTAGACGAGCTCGGCGAGACGCTCGGCGGTGAGCCCGTGCGGGTGCGTGGCCAGCATGAGCAGGATCTCGGAGTGGCGGAGCCCCAGCTCCACCGGCGGCGTCGCCACCGGACCGGTCGACTCGGTGACGGCGCGATCCCTCCCGAGCACCCCGAGGGCGACCGGCCGCCGCGACGCGGACCGCCGCGCCCCGATGCGCCGCGGTCCCACCTCCTCCCGGGCCCGCAGCCTGCCGATCAGCAGCTCGCCCTCGACGGCCCGCACGGTGGCGTCGACCGCCAGCTGCGCCTGCGGCGACACGGCGGCGTCGCCGCCCGTCACGTCGATGATCCCGATGATGCGTCGGGTCTCCGGATCGCGCACGGGCGACGCGGTGCAGGACCACGGGTGCACCAGCCGGTTGAAGTGCTCGGCTCCGCGGATCTGCACCGTGCGCCCGAGTGCGAGCGCGGTGCCCGGCGCGGCGGTGCCGGCGCGGTCCTCCGCCCAGTTCGCACCGGGGCTGAAGCCCATGCCGTCGACGAGCGCGCGGACGCCCGCGTCTCCCTCGACCCACAGCAGCCGGCCGGACGCGTCTCCCACGGCCAGCACGACCCCGGCATCTTCGGCTCCTCCCGGCAGCAGCAGCTGCCGGATCAGCGGCAGGCTGGCCGCGAGGGGGTGCTCGGCACGGTAGCGCTCGAGCTCGGCACCGTCCAGGTCGAGGGGCGGCAGCGCCTCCGCGCCCACCAACCGCGCGATCGAGCGGCCCCACGAGTCCCGCACGAGCGGACGCACCAGCTGCAGCCGCGGATCCTCGAGGTTCCCCGCGATCAGCTCGTCATGCGCGCGCTCGAGCAGCGACCTCGGGGCGTCGAACAGCGGCGCGAGACCGGTGACCCACGTGGACGCCATGGCCGCTCCGTTCGTCGTCGAGGGAGGCGGGTGTGACGCTCAGTGTAGGTGCGACCCGCGCGGCGGGCCAGGGCGGCGACGAAAGAGGCGGG
>NZ_JAIJZW010000005.1:207594-267083 GCF_019753765.1 Microbacterium marinilacus | reverse complement strand
GATCTGGCCACCGGAGATGATCGCCACCTCCACCCGCTCCGCCAGCCGCACCAACAGCTCGCCGATCCGCGGATCGATCGGGCTCTTCGACGGGGCCAGCGTGTCGTCGAGGTCGAACGCCACCACCCGGGCGGGCGCGGCGAACGATGCGTCAGCGGGAGGCGCGGAGGTCATCCCCTCAGCCTAGGCGGTCGCGCCGGAGAGGCCGCGGCGGTGCCGAGCGGGGGAGCCGGCGGGCCGGACCGATCCGTCGTGGTTCGTAGGCGGTCGCCGGATCAGGTAGACTTGCGGGGTTGCAAAACGGGGTGTGGCGCAGCTTGGTAGCGCGCGTCGTTCGGGACGACGAGGTCGCAGGTTCAAATCCTGTCACCCCGACACAAGAAGAGGGACTCGCCGGAAGGCGGGTCCCTCTCTCGCGTTTCGTGGACCGTGCGACGCGGCCGCGTGTCAGGCCGTCGCAGTGCGCACCAGGTCGGCGACCCGCTTCGCGACCTTCGGCGTCCACGTGAGCACCGCGAAGGCGGTCGGCCACATCTCGCCGTCGTCGAGAGCGGCGCGGTCCTCGAAGCCGATCGTCGAGTAGCGCGTCTTGAACTTCGCGGCCGGCTGCAGGAAGACCACGATCTTGCCCTCGGCGTTCGCGAAGCCGGGCATGCCGTAATAGGTCTTCGGCACGAGCGCGGGCGCCGTCTCCGAGACGACCTTGTACCAGCTCTCGGCGAGCGACCGGTCGTCGGGCTCGAGCTTCGCGATCGCCTCGAGCACCGACTTCTCGCCCGCCGCGCGGTTCTTGCCGGCCTTCTCCTGCTCGCGCAGCTCCTTCGCGCGCTGCTTGACCGCGTCGCGCTCTTCCTTGCTGAGTCCGTCGCTCATGACCCCGCCTCTCTTCTGCGCCTCACCCTAGGGGGTCGCTCACCGCTGCGACAGGAGCCTGGCGAGGAGGGCGGGTGTGTGCCGGGCGGCCTCAGGCGCGCGGCGCGAGCGTGATCAGCGAGGCCTCCGGCCGGCATGCGAACCGTACGGGGGCGTAGATCGAGTGGCCGAGGCCGGCGCTCACGTTGAGCGGCGTGATCCGTCCGCGGTGGGTCCAGGTCGACAGCCCGCGCGCCTGACGCAGGGGGATGTCGCAGTTCGCCACGAGCGCGCCGTAGAACGGCACGCGCACCTGGCCGCCGTGCGTATGACCGGCGAACAGGAAGTCGGCGCCCGCGTCCGTGAAGTCGTCGAGCACCCGGCGGTAGGGGGCGTGCATCACGCCGAACGTCAGGGGAGCGTCCGGCTGAGAGGCGAGCGCGTCCAGCGACGCCGGAACGTCGTCGAGGCCGTGATGGGCATCGCCCACCCCGAACACCCGCACCTCGCCGCCGCGCACGCTCAGCGTCGCCGCGCCGTTGTCGACGCTGCTCCAGCCGAGGTCGTCGGTCAGGAACGCATCGAGCGCCTCGGTGTCGAGCCGCACGGCCTTCGGCGTGCGCTCGGACGGCCCCCGGAAGTAGCGGAACGGGTTGCGCGGGCCGGGGCCCCACAGGTCGTTCGACCCGTGCACGTAGACGCCCGGCACGCCGCGCAGCGGCGAGAGGGCCGCGCGGACGCCGGCGAGGCCCTCCGAATGGCCGAGAGCGTCGCCCGTGCTGACGACCAGGTCGGGCCGCAGGGCCGCGAGTCGCGCCATCCACCGCTGCTTGCGATGCTGCCACGGCGCCATGTGGGCGTCCGAGATGTGCAGGATCCGGATGGGCGTGCTGCCCGGCTCGAGCATGCGCACCACGTGGCGGCGCACGGTGAACAGCTGGCGCTCGATGCCGATGCCCCAGACGGCGCTGGCCGCGCCGGCCGCCGCGAGGGCACCCAGCGCGGCCAGCGCGCCGCGGGAGGCGGACGCCACTAGTCGCAGCTCTTGCGCACGTAGTCGACGGTGACCGTGTCACCGCGGGACAGCACCGTGTCGGCGCCCGGGCTCGTCCCGGTCGCGCGGCCGGCACCCGAGTTGCCGTCCTCGGAGCACTCGCCCCGCTCGGCGTTGAGGCCCGCGTCCGACACCGCGTCCAGGGCGTCCCTGAGCGACTGCCCCTGCACGTCCGGCACGGTCGTCCCCTCGCCGTTGCTCGGCGAGATCGTGACGGTCGTGCCGCCCGCGACGCGGCCCGCACCCGGATCCTGCGCCTCGATCAGGCCCTCGTCCTGGGTGCCCGCGACGGGATCCCCGACCACGACGCTGAACCCGGCGTTGCGGAGGGTCCAGGTCGCCTGATCGACCGTCTGGCCGATCACGCTCGGGAGGTCGGTGAGCACCTGCCTCGAGAGGTTCGGGTCCGCGGGCGGGAACTGTCCGCCCGGATAGGCGGCGTTCGCCGCCGCCTGAATGTCTCTTGCGAGACCGAAGCGGATGTCCTTGATCAGGCGGCCGTTCGCCCAGGTCTGGAACAGGTCGGCCTTGTAGTCGCCCTGTCCATCGCCGTCGGTGTCGATCGAGCTGGCGTTGCCGATCCACACGAAGGTGGTGGCCTTCGTCGAGGTCTCGACGAGCGCCGTCTGGTCCTTCTCGTTCGTTCCGGTCTTGCCGATCACCGGGATGCCGTCGTTGTTGCGGGCCAGCGCACCCGTGCCGCCGCCGTTCATCACACTGGCCAGCGCGCTGGCCGCGGTCGCCGCCACCTCGGGAGAGAGCTTCTGCTCGCAGGTGCTCTCCGGCAGCGGCTCCTCCTCGCCGTCCGGGCCGACGATCCGCTCGATCGCGGTCGGCGTGCACTGCGAGCCGTTGTTCGCGATCGTCGCGTAGACGGACGCCATCGCGAGGGGCGCGATGTTCGCGGAGCCGAGCAAGCCGAACGGGTTCTGGAAGTTCGCCATCTCGGAGATCTTCTCGCCGTAGCCGGTCGGCACATCAAGCCGGTCGGCCACGCGCAGGATGTCGCAGAGATTCAGCTTCGCGCCCATCGCGAGGAAGCCCGAGTTCAACGAGTCGCGCGTGAAGCTCTGCACGGTTCCGGTGTACCCCGAGACGTTGTTGAAGTTCGCAATCCGACTTCCCTGCGGAATCGGGCTGCCGTCGCAGTTGAACCCCTCGAAGGCGTTTCTATTGACGCCGTTGAGCGTCTCGCGGATCGAGTGCCCCTGTTCGAGCCAATCGAGCAGGGTGAAGACCTTGAAGGTCGACCCGAGGGCAAATCCGCTGGATCTGCCGTACTCATAGTCCGCCGCATAGACGAGCGATGTCTCGCCCTGGCCGGCCTCCGCCGATTCGTTGAACTTCGTGTTCTGCACCATCGCGAGGATGCGACCGGTGTCGGCTTCGAGAGTGATGCCGGTGGCACCGAAGTCCATGCCGTCGACATAGGCTGGCGCGTACTCGGTCATCGCCTGCTCCGCAGGCAGCTGCACGCTCATGTCGAGCGTGGTGTAGATCTCCAGGCCGCCGCGACGCAGGAGCTCCGGCCCGAGGTCCGGGTCGTTCTCGATCACCGCCTGCACGTACTTGCAGAAGTACGCCGATCCACCGGCCGTGCTGCAGCCCTTCTCCCGCGGATTGATATCCGGCTCCACGGGTGACGCGTGGGCCTCCTTGTATTCCGCCTCGGTGATCTTCCCGTCCTCGTACATGCGCGTCAGCACGTAGTTGCGACGGTCCTTCGTCTCGGCCCAGCCGTCGGCCTCACCGTTGATCCGGGTGCCGTCCGACTGCGTGTACGACCCGTCCTTGACATCGATGCGGTAGTAGTTCGGATTCTGCACGATGCCGGCGAGGGTCGCGGCCTGCGTGAGCGAGACGTCCTTCGCCGAGACGCCGAAGTAGTACTGTGCGGCGGCCTCGATGCCGTAGGTCACGCCGCCGAAGTTCGCGATGTTGAGGTAGCCGAGGAGGATCTGCTCCTTCGAGTACTTCTTCTCGATCGCGATCGCGAAGCGCATCTCCTGCAGCTTGCGGCCGATGCCCTCCGCGCCATCCGAGTTGGTCGCCTCGAGGTAGCACGCCGCCTGAGCCGCCTGGATCTCCTCGGCCGTCGCACCCTCGGAGTCCTGCTCGCACTCCTGGATCAGCACGTTCTTCACGTACTGCTGGCTGATGGACGAGCCACCGCGCGTGCTGCCGCTGCGCAGGTTGTTCACGAGCGCCGTCGTCGTGCCGAGCAGGTCGATGCCGCCGTGCTCGTAGTAGCGCGGGTCCTCGCTGGACAGCAGCGCGTCGTACACCAGCGACGAGACCTCGTCGTACTCGACCGGGTCGCGGTTCTGGTCGTAGAAGGTGGCGAGCGCGTACGGCTCGTCGCTGTTGGGGTCGTCGACGTAGATGGTCGACGGCAGCATGGGCTGGTCGACCTCCAGGTTGCTCGGGAGGTTGTCGAACAGCGAGATCGCGCTCGACGCCGCGTAGCCCGAAACCGCGATCGCGGGGGTCACTGCCGCGGTGACGAGCACACCCGCGGCGGCGCTCAGGCCGACCAGGCCGAGCACGCCGCCGAGCACACCGCTGGCCGTCCTTTTCGCATGAGGCATAGGGTGATCGTAAGCCGTCAGTCTGAGCGATTTCCGGATCCCGGGCGCGTCGCTACGGCCCACCCCCCGTCGACCCGGCGGTCCGGCGCCGGATCGTGACCCGCCGGCCACACCCGGAAGGACCGCTCCATGACCACGTGGGAGTACCTGACCACGCCGCTGCTGATCCACAACACCGCGGCGATCCTGAACAACTGGGGCAAGCAGGGCTGGGAGCTCGTGCAGATCGTCCCCAACGCCGAGGGCGGCCTCGTCGCCTACCTGAAGCGACCCGTCGGCGGCGGCGTCGAGAACGCCGGGCTGGGCGCCGCGGCGCAGGCCGCACGCCAGTTCGAGGGAGAGGGCCAGTGAGCGCGCCGCAGGCGACCGCCGTCTCCGACCGACTGCGCGAACTCGGCATCGAGCTGCCGTCGGTCGTGCCCCCGGTCGCGGCGTACATCCCCGCCAAGGTGCACGGCGACGTCGTGCAGACCTCCGGCCAGCTGCCGATGTCGGCCGGTGCGCTCCCCGCGACCGGCAAGGTGGGCGCCGAGGTCTCGGCTGAGGACGCCGCGGCGTACGCACGGACCTGCGCCCTGAACGCGCTCGCCGCCGCGGCGGCTGCCGCCGGCGGGGTCGACCGGCTCACCGGCGTGCTGAAGGTCACGGGCTTCGTCGCCTCCGCGCCGGAGTTCACCGGCCAGCCCGCCGTCATCAACGGCGCCAGCGAGGTGCTCGGCGAGATCTTCGGCGAGGCCGGTCGTCACTCCCGCTCGGCCGTCGGCGTCGCGGTGCTGCCGCTCGACGCCCCCGTCGAGGTCGAGGTGGCGTTCACCCTCGCGTGACCCCGCGGCGGCTTTCGCTGCCCGAACCGCGAGAATCCGTCTCCGCGCCGAGAATGCGGGTGTTGCACGCATTGTCGGCGCGGGAACGGATTCTCGCGGACTGACCGGCGGGCCTACCTGCGGCCGGTGACCTTGGACTGGATCGTGGACATGACCATCGTGTCCGCCAGGGTCGTGGTGTCGCCGACCTCCCTGCCCTCGGCGACGTCCCGCAGCAGGCGGCGCATGATCTTGCCGGAGCGCGTCTTCGGCAGCTCGGTGACGATGTAGATCTCTCGGGGGCGGGCGATCGCGCCGATCTGGTCCGCGACCCAGCCGCGGAGGTCCTGCGCCAGGTTCTCGATGTCCTCGTGCGACTTGAGGTAGGACTCCTTCAGCACGCAGTAGGCGACCACCGCCTGGCCGGTCGTCTCGTCGGCCGCCCCGACGACCGCCGCCTCCGCCGTGGCCTCATGGGCCACGAGCGACGACTCGATCTCGGCGGTCGACAGCCGGTGACCCGAGACGTTCATGACGTCGTCCACGCGGCCGAGCAGCCAGATGTCGCCGTCCTCGTCGAGACGTGCGCCGTCGCCCGCGAAGTAGTAGCCCTGCTCCGAGAACTTGTCCCAGTACGTCTCCTTGAAGCGCTCGGGATCGCCCCAGATGCCGCGCAGCATGCTCGGCCACGGCTCGGTGACCACGAGCAGCCCCCCGTTGCCGTTGCCGACGTGCCGCCCGTCCTCGCCGACGACGTCGAGGGAGATGCCGGGCACCGGCACCTGCGCCGACCCCGGCTTCGTCTCGGTCACGCCGGGCAGGGCGGACACCATGATCGCGCCGGTCTCGGTCTGCCACCACGTGTCGACGATCGGCGTCTTGCCGGCGCCGATGATCTCGCGGTACCAGATCCACGCCTCGGGGTTGATCGGCTCGCCCACCGAGCCCAGCACCCGCAGCGAAGACAGGTCGCGTGCCTGGGGGATCTGTCGTCCCTGCTTCATGAAGCCGCGGATCGCGGTGGGCGCGGTGTAGAAGATCGTCACGCCGAACTTCTCGATCACGTCCCACCAGCGGCCCGGCTCCGGGTGCTCCGGGGTGCCCTCGTACAGCACCTGGGTGGCGCCGTTCGCGAGCGGGCCGTACACGACATACGTGTGCCCGGTGATCCAGCCGATGTCGGCGGTGCACCAGTAGACGTCGCTCTCGGGATGCAGGTCGAACACGTTGCGATGCGTGAACGCCGCCTGGGTGAGGTACCCGCCCGAGGTGTGCAGGATGCCCTTGGGCTTCCCGGTGGTGCCCGAGGTGTAGAGGATGAACAGGGGGTTCTCGGCCTCGAACGGCTGCGCCTCGTGCTCGGCCGACGCCTGCGGCACGACCTCGTGGTACCAGACGTCGCGATCCGCCACCCAGTCGATCTCGTTCTCGCCGCGGCGGACGACCAGCACGTGCTCGACCGTCTCCTGCTCGCCGAGACCGTTGCGGTCGGCGAGGGCCTGGTCGACCGCGGGCTTGAGGGGCGAGACCTTGCCCTTGCGCCAGCCTCCGTCGGCGGTGATCACGAGCTTGGCGCCGGCGTCGTCGATGCGCGAGCGCAGGCTGTCGGCGCTGAAGCCGCCGAAGATGACCGAGTGGATCGCGCCCACGCGGGCCACGGCCAGCATCGAGGCGACGGCCTCGGGGATCATCGGCAGGTAGATCGCGACGCGGTCGCCCTGGCCGATGCCGAGGTCGGCGAGCACGTTGGCCAGGCGCCGGACCTCGTCGGTCAGCTCGGCGTAGGTGATGCGCCTCTCGTCTCCCGGCTCGCCCTCCCACAGGAGCGCGACGCGGTCGCCGTTCCCCGCCTCCACATGGTGGTCGAGGCAGTTGTACGCGACGTTCAGCTCGCCGTCGGCGAACCACTTCGCGAACGGCGGGTTCGCCCAGTCGAGCACCTGCGTGAAGGGGGTGTGCCAGTGCAGCAGCTCGCGGGACTGCTCCGCCCAGAATCCCTCGCGGTCGGCGTCGGCCCGCTCGTACAGGTCGGGCCCGGCCACGGCGGCGGCGGCGAAGTCGGCCGTCGGCGGGAAACGGCGGGTCTCGTCGAGGAGATGATCGATGCTGGTGTTCTCAGCGCTCATGTGGCTCGCGCTCCTTTGCGACTTGGCCTGCGGGCCCGGTCATGCGACCAGGACCGCGTTCGGTTCGACGTGCCGCGGCTCCGCGGCGACCGGGCGTCTGCGCCCGTGCGGACGATGACCGCCCGCATCGCGAATGTACGCCCGCCGTCCGACAGGCAATACCGCCGAAAGTCGGTGACGCTCGTCCACAGCCGGGCGGCAGGAGCTGGTTGTGCCGCCGGTACCGCCGCGCCGCCTCCGGCGGTGCGTGCGCTTCCTAGCGTCGGAGCATGCCAGAGCCGTTCGTCGTGCAGCCCCGCGCATCCCGCGTCTCTTCCGGGCGTACGGAGCCCGGCAGGGACGAGGACGCGACCGGAGCCGCGACGCCCGCCTCTGCGTCGGCATCGGCCTGGCACGCGCTGGCCCCGTACATCGACGACCCTCAGGTCACCGACGTGTTCGTCAACGGAGCGGACGGGCTGTTCGCCGATCGCGGCGACGGCCCTCGTGCCGATCCCTCCTGGCGCGCCTCGGAGCGCGAGGTGCGCGAGCTCGCCACCGCTCTGATCGCGCGCGGCGGGCGCCACATCGACGACGCGGCGCCGTGTGTCGACGTGCGCCTGCAGGACGGCGTGCGGGTGCACGCCGTGCTGCCGCCGATCGCGACGACCGGCACGGCCCTGTCGATCCGCATCCCGCGGATGCGCGGCGCCGACCTCGACGCGCTGTGCCGTGGCGGCGCGTTCGGCGAGGAGGCGCGGCGGTGGCTCGTGCGGATCGTGCGCGAGAGGCAGAACGTGCTCGTGACGGGAGCGGCGGGCACGGGCAAGACCACGCTGCTCGGGGCTCTCCTCGCGCACGCACCGGCGCACGAGCGCATCGTCACGATCGAGGACGTGGCCGAGCTGCGCATCGCCCATCCGCACCACGTGTCGCTCGAGGCACGCCAGCCCAACCTCGAGGGCGCCGGCGGCGTCGACCTGGCGCGCCTCGTGCGGGAATCGCTGCGGATGCGCCCCGACCGGATCGTCGTGGGGGAGTGCCGCGGCGAAGAGGTGCGGGAGCTGCTCACCGCGTTGAACACCGGCCACGACGGCGGGGCCGGCACGTTGCACGCGAGCGGCCTGGCCGAGGTGCCCGCCCGTCTCGAGGCGCTCGGGGCGCTGGCCGGCATGGACGACCACGCCGTCGCCCGCCAGGTCTGCAGCGCGATCGGCTTCGTGCTGCATCTCGAGCGGCGTCCGGACGGCGAGCGCGGGCTCGCGCGCGTGGGGCGGTTCACCGAGGACGCGGGTCGGCTGGCGATCGAGGAGGTCAGGCCGTGGGAGAGCCCTCGCATCCTGTCGGGCGGGGACGGCTCATGAAGAAGGCGAGGACGTCCCGGCCGGCGGGGGCCGTGGAGGCGACGGTGCTCCGTCTCGCCGTGCTGCTGCAGGCGGGCGCGACCCCGCACGCCGCCTGGCGGCACCTCGCGAGCGCCGGGGACGCGGTCGCCGGGCGGATCGCCGACCGCGCGGCCGCGGGCGTGCCGCTGCCGGAGGCCATCGAAGCGGAGGGCGACGCAGACGACGCCTGGCTCGACATCGCCGCGGCCTGGGAGGTCGCGGCCACGGTCGGCGCCCCTCTCGCCGACTGCCTGCGGTCGGTCGCCGCCGCGCTCCGCGACGCGCAGGAGGCACGCGACGACGTTCGCATCGCGTTGGCCGAGCCCGCCGGGACAGCCCGCCTCATGACCTGGCTGCCGCTCGCCGGGCTGCTGCTCGGAGGCGCCCTGGGCTTCGACGTGCTCGGCGTCCTGTTCGCACAGCCCGTCGGCATCGCGTGTCTCGTCGCCGGTGCGGCCCTTTTGCTGGTCGCCCGCGGGTGGACGCGGCGCCTCGTGAGGGCGGCGCAGCCGCTGCCGGGGATGCCGGGGATGCACGCCGAGCTGACCGCGATCGCCCTGAGCGGCGGCGCCTCGATCGAGCGTGCGGAGCATCTCGTCGCGCAGGCGCCCGGCGGGCCGAGGGCAGGCGGCGGCGAGACCGCGTCGGTGCTGGCGCTGTCGCGCGAGGCGGGCGTCCCCGGTGTCGAGCTGCTGCGCGCCGCCGCCGCGCACGAGCGCCACGCCTCGCGCACCGAAGGCAGGTTGAGGGCCGCGAAGCTCGGATCGCGCCTGCTGCTCCCGCTCGGCGCCTGCACCCTGCCGGCGTTCCTCTGCCTCGGCGTCGCGCCCATGCTGCTCGGCGTGCTCGCCGCCACCCCTCTCCCGGGAATGCCCGGGTGAGTCACCGCCCCAGGACGGGGCCGACACGTCCCGACGAAGGCCCAAAAGAAAGAAGGAGTCATGAACCCTCGAAACGACGAACAGCGCAACGGCTTCGCGGAGCCCCGCACCCGGCACGGGCTCGCCGATCTCGTCGCGGACGACACCGGCGCCTCGACGGCGGAATACGCCATCGTGACGATGGCCGCCGTGGCGTTCGCCGGCGTCCTGGTCGTGATCATGCGCTCGGGCGAGGTGCGCGAGATCCTCACCGATCTGGTGCGCCGCGCGCTCACGGTCTCGTGAGCCGACGCGCGGCACGAGCCCGCGACGCGCCCTCCGCCGTCCGCCGCAGCCGCTCGCCCGTCCTCGCGGACGAGGGCGGCTCGGTGGCGGCGGAGCTCGCGGTCGCGTTGCCGGCCGTCGCGGTCGTCATCGTCCTCGGCATCGGTGGGCTGCTGGCGGCCGCGACCCAGGTGCGGTTGCAGGACGTCGCGGCCGACGCCGCGCGGATCGTGGCGCGCGGCGAGCCCGAGGGGCGGGCCGCGGAGGTGGTCGCGCAGGCGGTCGGCGGTGCCGCCTCCGCGACGTCCTGGAGGGGCGACCTCGTCTGCGTCACCGCGACGGCCGAGCCACGCGTGGCGGGCATCCCCGTGCCGATCCGCGCGACCAGCTGCGCCCTCGGCGGCGGGCTGTAACGGCGATGGCCGGGTCAGCCCTCGCCGCCGGCATCGGCTCCGTGGCCGCGGTGCTGGTGCTCGGCCTCGCCGCATCCGGCGCCGCCGCGGTCGAGAGCCAGCGCGTCGCCGGTGTCGCCGACGCCGCCGCGCTCGCCGCGGCGGACACCGTCAGCGGCGCCATCGCGGGCGACCCGTGCGCTCGTGCGAGCGAGGTCGCCGCCGCGCAGCGCGCGACGCTCGCCGGATGCTCGCTCGACGGCCTGATCGCGACGGTGAGCGTCGCGTCGACCTTCGTCGGCTTGCCCGTGCGCGCCACGGCCCGCGCCGGACCTCCTCCCTGAGGGTCCCGTCGGGACGGGCGAGCCCGCGAGCCGACGCACAGTCCGCGGTATGTATTGTGTGGATCGAAGAAAGGACACCCGTTGTCATCAGGCAAGAAGCTCGTCATCGTCGAGTCTCCGACGAAGATGAGGTCGATCCAGGGCTACCTCGGCGACGAGTACGAGGTGCTGAGCTCGGTGGGTCACATCCGTGACCTCGCCGACAAGCGCGACATCCCCGAGAAGGACCGCGCCGCGTACGGCAAGTACTCCATCGACATCGACAACGGCTTCGACCCCTATTACGTCGTCAGCGATCGGAAGACCAAGACGGTCTCCGAGCTGAAGCGAGCGCTGAAGAACGCCTCCGAGGTGCTGCTCGCCACTGATGAGGACCGCGAGGGCGAGGCCATCGCGTGGCACCTGCTCGAGACGCTCAAGCCCAAGGTGCCCGTCAAGCGCATGGTGTTCCACGAGATCACGAAGGACGCGATCCGTGCCGCCGTCGAGCGCACGCGCGACCTCGACCTCGCGCTCGTCGACGCGCAGGAGACGCGACGCATCCTCGACCGCCTGTACGGCTGGGACGTCTCTCCGGTGCTGTGGCGCAAGGTCGGTTCGGGAGCCGGTGGCCAGGCGCTCAGCGCCGGGCGCGTGCAGTCGGCGGCGACCCGCCTGATCGTCGACCGGGAGCGCGAGCGCATTGCGTTCGTGTCGGCCGACTACTGGGGCATCCAGGCCACCGCCGCGCGTGACGCGGAGGGCTTCTCCGTCCGTCTCGTGCGCCTGGACGGCGCCTCGCTCGCCGTGGGCCGCGACTTCGACGACCGCGGCCAGCTCAAGCGCGCCGTCGTCGTGCTCGACGAGAAGGCCGCGAGCGACCTCGCCGCCGCGATCGACGCCGCCGGTGGGGGAGAGGTCACGAAGGTCGAGGCGAAGCCGGGCAAGCGCCGCCCCTACGCGCCGTTCACGACCTCGACGCTGCAGCAGGAGGCCGGCCGCAAGCTCGGCCTGTCGGCGAAGAACGCGATGTCGGTCGCGCAGAGCCTGTACGAGCGCGGATACATCACCTACATGCGCACCGACTCGACCAACCTGAGCGCGCAGGCCGTCAAGGCGGCTCGTGAGCAGGCGGTGAGCCTGTACGGCGAGCGGTCGGTGCCGCTCAAGCCGCGCGTGTACGCCTCGAAGAGCAAGAACGCGCAGGAGGCGCACGAGGCGATCCGCCCGTCGGGCGAGCAGTTCCGCACCCCGAAGCAGGTGGCCGGCGACCTCGGTCGGGACGAGCAGCGCATGTACGAGCTGATCTGGAAGCGCACCGTCGCCAGCCAGATGTCGGACGCGGAGTTCGAGACGACCACGGTCACGCTCGCCGCCGAGGTGGACGGCAAGACGGCGGAGTTCACGGCGTCCGGCACGGTCTACACGTTCAAGGGCTTCCTCGAGGCCTACGAGGAGGGGCGCGACGAGCGCCGCCGCGACGCCGACGAGGCCGAGAACCAGTCGCTGCCGCAGGTCGCCGAGGGCGACCGCGTCGCTCTGTCCGAGGCGACGGCCAAGGGCCACTCGACCACGCCGCCGCCGCGCTACACCGAGGCGAGCCTCGTCAAGGCGCTCGAGGAGAAGGGCATCGGACGGCCCTCGACCTTCGCGAGCATCATCGGCGTCGTCCTCGACCGCGGTTACGCGACCAAGCGCGGACAGGCGCTCGTGCCGTCGTGGCTGGCGTTCAGCGTGGTGCGGCTGCTCGAGCAGCACTTCGCCGAGCTGGTCGACTACGACTTCACCGCCGAGCTGGAGGACGAGCTCGACGCGATCGCGCGCGGCGAGCAGAAGCGTGTCGAGTGGCTGCGGGCGTTCTACTTCGGCTCGGGGGAGCACCCGGGCCTCCGCGGCATCGTCGACAACCTCGGCGAGATCGATGCGCGCGCGCTCAACGCGACTCCGCTCACCGACACCGCCACGCTGCGCTTCGGCAAGTACGGCCCCTACATCGACGTGGCCGACGCGGCGGATCCGGAGGCGAAGTCGCGCATCGTGAACGTGCCCGAGGACCTCGCCCCCGACGAGCTGACCGCCGAGAAGGTGCAGGAGCTCATCGACGCTCCGGTCGCCGGCGACCGGGTGCTGGGCGAGAACCCCGAGAACGGCAAGCTGGTGGTCGTCAAGGACGGGCGCTTCGGGCCGTACGTGCAGGAGCAGGACGCCGTGGACGCCGACGCCGCCGACACGGCGACCGGCGAGGTGGTCGAGGAGACGCCGAAGAAGCGCACGACGAAGAAGGCCGCGGCGCCCAAGCCCCGCACCGCGTCGCTGTTCAAGTCGATGTCGCCCGAGACCGTCGACCTCGACACGGCGCTGCAGCTCCTCTCGCTGCCCCGTACGGTCGGCGCCGACCCCGAGTCCGGCGAGCCGATCACCGCGCAGAACGGCCGCTTCGGCCCGTACCTCAAGAAGGGCGCCGACTCGCGATCGCTTGAGAGCGAGAGCCAGATCTTCGACGTCACGCTCGAGCAGGCGCTCGCGCTGTACGCGCAGCCGAAGTACGGCGCCCGTCGCGCCTCCAGCGCGCTGAAGGAGTTCGAGGCCGATCCCGTCAGCGGCAAGCCGATCCGCGTCCGCGACGGCCGCTTCGGCCCGTATGTGACGGACGGCGACACCAACGTCACGATCCCGCGCGGCACCACGCCCGACGAGATCACGTTCGAGCGGGCGGTCGAGATGCTCGCCGAGAAGCGCGCCAAGGGGCCGGCCCCGAAGCGCGGTCGAGGCGGCGCGGCGGCCAAGAAGCCCGCGGCGAAGAAGACGCCCGCGAAGAAGACGCCCGCGACGAAGGCCACCTCGTCCTCGCGTTCGGAGGCCGCCAAGAAGGCCGCCGCGACGCGCGCCGCGAACAAGGCCGCGAAGGCGGCGGGAGAGCAGTGACCGGATCCGCCGTGGCGGCCGGTCTGTGGGTGACGTTCGAAGGCGGCGACGGCTCGGGCAAGACGACGCAGGCGGCCCTGCTGCAGGAATGGATCGAGGGCACCGGGCGGACGGTCGTCCGCACCCGCGAGCCGGGCGGCACCGAGGTCGGCGTGCTCGTCCGGGACATCGTCCTGCACCACCGCGGTGACATCGCGCCCCGCGCGGAGGCGCTGCTGTACGCGGCCGACCGAGCCCATCACGTCGAGACGCTGGTGCGCCCGGCGCTCGATCGTGGCGAGGTCGTGATCCAGGACCGTTACCTCGACTCGTCGGTCGCCTATCAGGGGGCCGGCCGTGTGCTCGACGCGGGCGAGGTGCGCGACCTGTCGCTCTGGGCCACGGGGGGAGCCCTGCCCGACGTCACGGTGCTGCTCGACCTCGATCCCGGCGCGGCTCGCGCCCGGCTCGACGCCGACGACAAGCCGTTCGACCGTCTCGAATCCGAGAAGGCGGACTTCCATGCACGCGTCCGCGAGGCGTTCCTCGCTCTCGCCGCCGCCGAGCCCGGCCGCTTCCTCGTGCTCGACGCGACCCGGCCGATCGACGAGCTGGCGGCAGACATCCGCCGCCGCCTCCAGCCGCTGCTCTGACGGTCGCGACGAGGGACCAAGCCCTGCCCGCGGCGCACAACGCAGGACCCGTGCGGCGGAACCACGAGGGCCCACCGTCATCCGCTTCCCCGGTCGCACCCGTTCCCGCGTCGTGCAGGCGATCGATGCCGCGCCCCGTCGCCGTGACGCGTCGGCGCCGGCGTTCGCCCCAGCCGACCTCGGCGAACTGTCTCACCCCGCGGCTAGGCTGGAGCGCATGACCTCCGTGGCCGCCCCCTCCCTGCCGTGGGGCGAGGTGTGGGGCCAGGACGCGGCGGTCGAGGCCCTGAGCGCTGCGGCCGCCGATCCGGCGGCGCTCGCGCACGGCTACCTCATCACGGGCCCGCCCGGATCCGGGCGGGCACCGCTGGCGCTGGCGTTCGCCGCGGCGCTCATCGCGAACGACCCGGGCGATGAGCACACCATGCGCCAGGTGCTCGCGCGCACGCACTCCGACCTCACGCTGCTGCGCACCGAGGGAAGCATCATCCGGATCGAGGACGCGCGCAAGATGGCCGCGCGGTCCTACCTCGCCCCGTCCGCGGGCCGACACCGCGTGATGGTGATGGAGGACGCCGACCGGATGCCCGAGCGCACCGCGAACGTGCTCCTGAAGGCGCTCGAGGAGCCGCCTGAGCGCACGGTCTGGATCCTGTGCGCCCCGAGCGACGCCGATCTGCTGCCCACGATCCGCTCCCGCGTGCGCGTGCTGCGGCTGCGCGAGCCCGGCGTCGACGAGGTGGCGCGCCTCATCACGGCGCGCACCGGCGCCGAGCCGGACGTCGCCGAGCAGTCGGCACGGCACGCCCAGCGGCACATCGGCATGGCGCAGCGCCTCGCCACCGACGAGGCGTCGCGCACGCGTCGCGACGAGACGCTGCGAGGAGTGCTGCGCGTCCGCGGCATCGGCGACGTCGTCGAGGTCGCCGGGCAGATCGTGCAGGCCGCCACCGACGACGCCAAGGCGCTCACCGCCGAGCGTGACGAGGCCGAGCGCTCGTCCCTGCTGCGCACGGTCGGCATCGCCGACGGGGCCCGCATCCCGCCCGCGGTGCGCAGCCAGCTGAGCGCGCTCGAGGACGATCAGAAGCGCCGTGCGACGCGCAGCCTCCGCGACGGCCTGGACCGCGTGCTCACCGACCTCCAGTCGCTGTTCCGGGACCTCGTCATGCTGCAGTTCCGGCGCGAGACGGACATCATCAACATCGAGCTGCTCGAGGACCTCCACGAGCTCGCGGCACGCTGGTCGGCAGATCGCACGCTGCTCGTGCTCGATCACATCGCCGAGACGCGCGAGGCGCTCGAGCAGAACGTGCAGCCCACGCTCGCGCTCGAATCGCTGCTCGTGACCGTCGTGAGCGGAAGAGCCCCCGGCAGAGAGAAGAAGGCGTGACCCGTACCATCCGCCGGCTCGGCAGCGCCGTCGCCGTCCTCGTCGTCGGCGCCCTGGCGCTGTCCGGCTGCCTCTACGCGCAGATCCCCGAGGGGTCGCCGCAGCGGCCGGACGCATCCCGCACCCCCGATCCTGCGATCGCCGCCGAGCTCCGGGTCTTCTACGACCAGGACGTGGAATGGTCGGAATGCGGCGCGTCGTTCGACTGCACGACCATCGTCGCTCCGCTCGACTGGGCCGAGCCGGACGCCGGCGAGATCGAGCTCGCCGTCGTGCGGCAGCGGGCCACGGAGGGCGACCCGCTCGGCTCGCTGCTGCTGAACCCCGGCGGGCCGGGAGGCAGCGGCTACGACTTCGTCGCGCAGTCGGTCGACTTCGCCGTCAGCGAGGCGCTGCAGGAGCGCTACGACATCGTCGGCTTCGACCCCCGTGGCGTGGGCCGGTCGACCGCGGTGTCGTGCCTCGACGCGGCCCAGATGGACGACTACCTCTACGTGATCCCCGAGCACGAGCGCGGCACCCCCGAGTGGGAGGATGAGCTGACCGCGCGCAACACGGAGTTCGCGGACGCGTGCGAGGCGAACAGCGCCGGCATCCTCGAGTTCATCACCACGGACCAGTCGGCCCGTGACATGGACCTGCTGCGCGGCGTGCTGGGCGACGAGAAGCTGACCTATCTCGGCTACTCGTACGGCACCTTCCTCGGCGCGACCTACGCGAAGCTGTTCCCGGAGCGCGTCGGCCGTCTCGTGCTCGACGGCGCGATCGACCCGTCGGTGTCGGGGACCGACGTCGGCACGACCCAGGCGGTCGGCTTCGAACAGGCGCTGCGCACCTACATGGAGTCGTGCCTCGAGACCGACGGATGCCCGTTCGACGGCTCGGTGGACCAGGCGATGGGCGATCTCTCCGCGCTGCTGGCGTCGGTCGACCGCTCGCCGCTGTCCTCCCCGGACGGACGCAGCCTGGGCGCCGACAGCCTGATGACGGCCATCATCGCGGCGCTGTACGCCGAGGAGAACTGGCCGTACCTGACGGCCGCGCTCACCGAGGCGCTGCAGGGCGACTCCGCCACGGCGTTCCTGCTCGCCGACTTCTACAACGGTCGGCAGGACGGGCAGTACCAGGACAACTCGACCGAGGCGTTCCAGGCGTACAACTGCATGGACTACCCGGCGGACGAGACGCAGGAGCAGATCGACGCGTCCGACGAGCTGGTGCAGCAGGAGGCGCCGACGATCGCGCCGTACTGGGACGGCCCCGGCGTGTGCGAGGTCTGGCCGTACGAGCCGACCGGCGTGCGCGAGCCGATCGCGGCGGAGGGCGCGGCGCCGATCGTCGTGATCGGCACGACGGGTGACCCGGCGACGCCGTACGAGTGGGCGGTCTCGCTGGCGGAGCAGCTCTCCAGCGGCGTGCTGATGACGTACGAGGGCGAGGGGCACACCGCCTACAACGGCGCCAGCTCCTGCATCGACGACGCCGTCGACACGTTCTTCCTCGATGGCACCGTGCCGCAGGACGGGCTGACCTGCCAGTGACAGCCTCGGGCGACGGGGGCGGCGGTGCCGAGCCGCAGTCGGTGAAGTCCGCCGCCCGCGCGCTCGAGATCGTCGAATGCGTCGCCGAGGCCGGTGCGCTGAGCTTCAACGACATCGTCGCGAGGCTCGGCCTGCCGAAGTCGAGCGCGCACGGCCTGCTGCGCACGCTCGAGGGCGAGGGCTGGCTGGTGCAGGAGTCCGAGACGCGGCGCTTCACCCTGGGGCTCAAGGTGTGGCAGCTCGGGCAGAGGTACGACGGTCACCGCGGGCTCGCGGAGACGGCGAAGCCCATCATGGACGCGCTCGCGCGCAGCACGGGGGAGACGGTCCAGCTGGCCCGCCTGGACGGCGTGGAGAACGTCTACATCGCCATCAGCCTGTCGCCGAACCCCATGCGCATGGCGTCGACGGTGGGCATGCGGCTGCACGCGCACGCCACGGGCATCGGGAAGGCGCTGCTCAGCACCCTGGACCCGGGTGAGGCTCGGCGGCGCCTGTCGGCGGTGGTGCTGCCGCGGCTCACCGCGCGGACCGTCACCGATCCGGACGAGCTGATGCGGATCGTGACGCGCACCGCCGACGTGGGGTACGCGGTCGACGACGAGGAGTTCGTCGAGGGGTGCCGCTGCGTCGCCGTGCCGCTGACGGCGGAGGGGGAGACGGGCATCGCTGCGGCTCTCAGCGTCACGCTGCCTACGCAGCGAACCCCCGACGGCTGGCCGCGTTCGCTGTACGCGCCGTTGGCACATGCGGCCGAGGAGATCCGCGCCGCGATGGGGCTCTAGCCCCGCCGAGACGGTCGCCGGGGCGGTCGTTTGACGGTCGCCCGCGGGCATGCCATACTGCTCCGACTTCAGCCATATGAACCTAGGTTCACACTTGTGAACTTTTGCGACCATCAATGGAGATCGTCATGACACAGCCGTCCGCCGCCCCAGCCCTGCAGGCTCCGACGCTCGCTCGGATCGTCCGCCGCGTCACCGGCCGGCTGCTGCCGGTGCTGCTGCTGATGTACGTGCTCGCGTTCCTCGACCGCTCGAACCTCGGCTTCGCGAAGGCGGCCTTCCAGGCCGACACCGGCATCTCCGACGCCGCCTACGCGCTCGGTGCCGGCATCTTCTTCCTCGGGTACGCCGTCTTCGAGGTCCCCAGCAACCTCATCATGCGTCGCGTGGGAGCGAAGATCTGGCTCGCCCGGATCATGATCAGCTGGGGCATCGTGTCGGCGCTGATGATGTTCGCCACCAACGAGGCCGTCTTCTACCTCCTGCGCGTGCTGCTGGGCATCACCGAGGCCGGCTTCTTCCCGGGCGTGATCCTCTATCTGACCTACTGGATCCCCGTGCAGCATCGGGCGCGCGTGAACGGCTACTTCTACTTCGGCGCGCCCCTCGCCTTCATCTTCGGCGGCCCGCTGTCGGGCATCCTGCTCGACCTCGACGGGCTCGGCGGGCTGCACGGCTGGCAGCTGATGTTCCTCGTCACGGGCGTGCTCACCGTGCTCGTGGGCTTCGTCGTCATCGCCTTCCTCGACAACGGCCCGGCCGACGCGAAGTGGCTCTCCGAGACCGAGCGGCAGACGCTGCTGGCGGCGCTCGAGGACGAGGATCGGGACAAGGCGGACCACTCGCCGCGGGGTGCGCTGCGAGCGCTCGCCAACCCCGTCGTGCTGTTCTTCGGGCTTGCGTACTTCACGATCCAGATGAGCGTCTACGGCGTGAGCTTCTACCTGCCGACCCAGGTGAGCGCGCTGGTCGGAGAGGACGTCGGCCTCGGCGTCGGCCTCATCACGGCGATCCCGTGGGTCGCTGCACTGGTGGCGACGTTCTTGCTGACGCGCCTCGCTGACCGCACCGGACGTCGCCGGGAGATCGCGACTGCCGCTCTGGCGGCCGCGGGCATCGGCATGGGCGCCTCGGTGCTGTTCGACAGCCCCGTGCTCGCGCTCGTCGGGCTGTCGATCGGGGCCGCCGGCTTCATCTCGGTGCAGCCGATCTTCTGGACGCTGCCGACGTCGTTCCTCACCGGTGCGGCGGCCGCGTCCGGCATCGCCCTGATCAACTCCCTCGGCAGCCTCGGCGGCTTCGTGGCGCCGGTGCTGAAGAACGCCGTCGACGAGGGTGTCGGGTCCGGCGCCGGGATGATCGTGCTCGGCGGCATCGCGCTGGCCGGGGCGGTCCTGATCCTGCTGGTCAAGCGCGTCGCCCGCGGCGCCGCCGCGATCGCCGAGCGCACCGACGCCGCCTGACCCGGCGTCCTTCAGACCCACGCCACAGAAAGGAGAGTCGCGCATGCGCGCACTCGTTCTCGACCGGATCGGCCACCTCGAGGTCGCCGAGCTCACCGCCACCGAGCCGGGGCCCGGCGAGGTCCAGATCCGGATCGCCGCGACCGGGATCTGCGGGTCCGACGTCCACGGTTACACCGGGGAGAACGGCCGCCGTCACCCCGGTCAGGTGATGGGGCATGAGAGCTCGGGCGTCGTCTCCGCCGTCGGTGCCGGTGTCGCCGAGGTCGCGGTGGGGGACCCGGTGACGTTCAACCCCGTGGTCGTGCCCGACGACGACGTGACGGAGTTCGCCGGGCGCGAGCAGATGAGCCCGCGCAAGCGCGTCGTCGGCGTCGATCCGTCGTGGGTGTCGTCGTTCGCCGAGCTCGTGGTCGTGCCGGCCCGCAACGTCGTGCCGCTCTCGCGTGACCTGCCGATCGAGCGCGGCGCGCTCATCGAGCCCCTCGCGGTGGCGGTTCACGCCGTCCGCCGCGCCGGGGTGCAGCGCGGGCATCGTGTGCTCGTCGTCGGCGGCGGCCCGATCGGCCAGTCGGCCGTGCTCGCGCTGCGCATGGCGGGCGCGGGCGCGATCGTCGTGAGCGAGGTCGACCGGGCCCGGCGCGAGCTCGTCGCCCGCCTCGGCGCCGACACCGTCGACGCGTCCGCCGCCGGCGCGGTCGAAGAGGCTCAGCGGCTCGCCGGGGGGCAGTTCGACGTGGCCATCGACGCGGTCGGCATCGAGCCCACGATCGCGGCCGCGCTGCGTGCCACGGCGATCGGCGGCACGGTGTGCCTCGTGGGCATGGGCGCACCGCGCCTCGTGCTCGACGCGTTCCTCGTCAGCACGGAGGAGCGCACCGTCGTCGGCAGCTTCACCTACAGCGCGGCCGACTTCCGCGACGCGGCCGAGTGGATCGCCCGGGCGGGCGACTCCGTGGACGCGCTCATCACCGAGCAGGTCCCGCTCGCCGACGCGCCCGACGCGTTCGAGAGGCTCGCGCGGGGCGGCGCCGTCGCGGGCAAGATCATCGTGCGGCTGGACGCCTGACGCCCCCGCCGGCTCCACCGCATCCCGACCACAGAAGGCAGACAGACATGCAGCACACCATCCGACAGGTCAGGGCCTACACCGTGCGCGGCAAGGGCGCCGACTACCACGACCAGTCCGGCTACCACTGGATCGATGACCACATCGCCACCCCGATGTCGGTCTACCCCGAGTACCGGCAGTCGCGGCAGAGCTTCGGGATCAACGTGCTCGGCACGCTGGTGATCGAGATCGAGGCGAGCGACGGCACCGTCGGCTTCGCGGTGACGACCGCCGGCGAGATCGGCGCGTGGATCGTCGAGAAGCACCTGGCGCGCTTCCTCGAGGGACGCCCGGTCACCGACATCGAGCGGATCTGGGATCAGATGTACCGCTCGACCCTCTACTACGGCCGCCGCGGCGTCGTGCTCAACACGATCAGCGGCGTGGACCTCGCGCTGTACGACCTGCTCGGACGCCTGCGCGAGGAGCCCGTCTACGCGCTCCTGGGCGGACCGGTGCGCGACGAGCTGCAGTTCTATGCGACGGGCGCGCGCCCCGACATCGCACAGAAGCTGGGGTTCATCGGTGGCAAGCTGCCGTTGCACCATGGCCCCGCGGAGGGCGAGGAGGGACTGAACGCCAACATCGCCCTGCTCGCGGACATGCGCGAGCAGGTCGGCGACGACTTCTGGCTGATGTACGACTGCTGGATGTCGCTCGACGTCGAGTACGCCACGCGTCTGGCCCATCGGGCGGCCGAGCACGGCCTGAAGTGGATCGAGGAGGCGCTCATCCCCGACGACTACTGGGGCTACGCGCAGCTGAAGCGGCAGCTTCCCGCCGGAGTGCTGATGACCACGGGCGAGCACGAGGCCACCCGGTGGGGCTTCCGCCAGCTGCTCGAGACGGGCGTCGACATCATCCAGCCCGACGTCGGCTGGTGCGGCGGGATCACCGAGCTCCTGAAGATCTCGGCACTCGCCGACGCGCACGGGACGATGGTCGTGCCGCACGGCTCGTCGGTGTACTCGTACCACTTCGTGGTGACGCGCACGAACAGCCCGTTCGCCGAGTTCCTGATGATGCACGAGACCGCCGAGGAGGTCGTGCCGATGTTCTCGCCGCTGCTGCTGAACGAGCCCGTCCCCGTGAACGGGCGTCTGCGCGTTCCCGAGACGCCCGGGTTCGGCGTCGAGCTGAACCCCGAGGTCGAGCGCGTGCGCCCGTTCGACCACTGACACGCCACCCCGCGAGGAGAGACATGCGATTCCAGAGAAGGGGCGCCGCCGGCGCCGAGATCCCCGTGCTCGTCCACGACGGCGCGTACTACGACCTGCGCGGCGTCACGACCGACATCGACGGGGCGTTCCTGTCGGACGGCGGCCCCGGACGGGTGGCGCGAGCGCTGTCCGAGGGCGCGCTGCCCGTGCTGGACGGTGCGGCGGAGCTGCGGGTCGGGGCGCCGATCGCGCGCCCGCAGGCGGTGCTCTGCATCGGGCAGAACTACGCCGCCCACGCCGCCGAGTCGGGGGACACGCCGCCGGCGGTGCCGATCCTGTTCTTCAAGCACCCGAACACGGTCGTCGGGCCGTTCGACGACGTGAGGATCCCGCCCGGCGCGGAGCGCGTGGACTGGGAGGTCGAGCTCGGTGTCGTGATCGGCACGCGTGCGCGCTACCTGTCCACGCCCGAGGAGGCGCTCGCCGCGGTGGCGGGCTACGTGGTCAGCAACGACGTGTCCGAGCGCGAATGGCAGATCGAGCACAGCGGCGGACAGTGGTCGAAGGGCAAGAACGCGGAGACGTTCAACCCCCTCGGCCCGACGCTCGTGACGGCCGACGAGGTCGGGGACCCGCAGCGGCTGCGGCTCTGGTCGCGGGTCAACGGCGAGCCCCGGCAGGACTCGAACACCGCCGACATGGTGTTCTCGGTGGCGGAGATCGTGCGGCACCTGTCGCAGTACCTCGTGCTCGAGCCCGGCGACCTCGTCAACACCGGCACGCCGCAGGGGGTCGCGCTGTCGGGCCGCTTCCCGTATCTGCGCGCGGGCGACGTGATGGATATCGGGATCGACGGGCTCGACGAGCAGCGTCAGCGTCTCGTCCCCGCTCCGCACTGACGTCGAGGCCCTTCGTCGAGGGGGCGGAGGGACCCGACCCGTCGCGAGCCGCGATGGCCTCTTCGGAGGCCGCCGCGGTTCGGACCACGCCCGGCCATCGGGTATGATGGTTCATCGTGCCGCGTGAGCGGCGCGGGAACGCCACCTTAGCTCAGGGGTAGAGCAGCTCACTCGTAATGAGCAGGTCGTCAGTTCAAATCTGACAGGTGGCTCGAAGGCCCCGGACTCCACTCCGGGGCCTTTTTCTTCGCCCTCGGCGAGGCCCGGAGCGACCCCGGCGAAGGGGATCGGCAGGGAATCGGAGGAATCCCGCCGAATCCCTCCGACGGCGTGGATTTCTCTCGTCGCTGTGGCGGGATGGAGGCATGACCGAGAACGTCCTTGCCCCCGACACCTCCGATGCCGTGGCCTGGTTCGCCCGAAAGCTGAGCCACGAGACCGACCCGTCGGACGTGGCGGCCGCGCGTGCCGCGGGCGAGCCGACCACGGTGGTGGACGTGCGCAGCCGGGCGTCGTTCGACCAGGGGCACGTGCCGGGCGCCATCCACCTCCCCTCGGCCGAGATCGCTCAGCGCCACGGCGAGCTCGCGGGTCTGCCGAACCTCGTCGTGTACTGCTGGGGGCCGGCGTGCAACGGGGCCACCCGCGCGGCGCTCGCGCTCAGCCGCGCCGGCCTGCCCGTCCGGGAGATGATCGGCGGGTTCGAGTACTGGGCCCGGGAGGGGCTGGCCGTGCAGACGGCGGACGGGCGCACCCGGCGGCCGGTCGATCCGCTCACGGCGCCGCTCGCCTGAGGACCTCGGCCGGCGCGCCGCTCGGCGGGCGCCCGCACCTGCGAGACTGATCGGGTGACCGTCGCCCCTGCCTCCGTCTCCGTCGCATGAGCGGCGGCGAGGCGGCGCTCGCCGCGATCACCGAGATCCTCACCTGGGCGGGCCTTGGCGCGGGGGCCCTGTTCGGAGGCCTCGCCCTGATCATCCGGCTCGCCGACGGCACCTGGCAGCCGGTGCGGGCGGTGATCATCGGGTCGGACCCCGCTCAGCCCCGCGTCGTGCGGTGGTTCGGCGACGACGGCGTGCACGAGGCGCCGCTGACGGCGGAGTTCGAGGAGGCCGCCGAACGCGACGAGGTGCCGCTGCACCACCGCGTGGGCTCGCGCAGCCGCGTGCGCCTCGAGGCGCGTTCGCCGTGGCCCCGGCTGCTCGGCGGCGTCGCCCTCGCGTGCGCCGGGGTCGGCCTGCTCTCGCTGGTGGTGCAGATCGTCGGGCTCATGCTCGCCGGTTGAGTCGCGGCGGTCCGGCGGTGCCGCCTCGTCGCGCTGCGGCACATCGAGTGCGGGGTGCAGGGGTCAGGCCGCCTCTCGAGGCCGACGCCGTGCCGTCACGATCCAGGCCCGAGCGTCGAACAGCACGCCGTCGGCCGTGAGGTGCGCGGCGAGCTCGTCGCGCAGCCGGCGCTCGGCCCGCCGCCGGTCATCGCCGTCGAACCGCGAGAGCGCCTCGCGCGGATCGTCCAGCCGCGTCAGCGTCGTCAGCGCCGTGTCGACGTCCGGTCCGTACCAGAGCGGCCAGCGGACCTCCTCGAAGGCCACCCGCGTCCAGCCCGCGCGCTCGAGCAGGGCGCGGGTCGCATCGGGATCCGCGAGCGAGAACGGCCCGCTGCGGTCGGCGGGGGCGGGGGCGTCGAGGATCCGGGACAGCAGCGGTCGGGCCCACGCGTTGCGGTCGGCGTCGCGCCACACGCTCATCACCAGGCGCCCGCCGGCCGCCGTCGCCCGTGCGAGGTTCGCGAACGCCGCATGGGGCTCGGCGAAGAACATCGTGCCGAACCTGCTCATCACCACGTCGAAGCCGGCCTCGTCGAACGCGTGCGTCTGCGCGTCCGCGACCTCGAAGGAGGCGTTGCCCGGGCCCTCGACCCACGCCTTGCGCCGTGCCGCGGTGATCCGCTCGGACGAGATGTCGACCCCGAGTGCGCGGCCGCCGCGCACCGCCCGCGCAGCCATCCGCGTCGGTCCGCCGTCGCCGCAGCCGACATCCAGCACGCGCTCCCCGGGTCGCGCGCCGACGGCCGCGGCGAAGGCGCGCTCGAGGTGCCGCAGCTCGGCGTCGTCGTCCGACCGCGTCATGCCGGCGTCACGGGCTGGCGGAGGATCGTGCGCCGTCGCTCCGGCGGGACGCGCCGGAAGTCGCTGAGGTAGACCTCATGATGCCGGCCGGTCATCCGCATGCCGTGGGCGGGGATGACCTCGTCGTGCATCCGGGCGAGCACGGGCCCCTCGTCGTCGAACGAGCCCACGTGCAGCGTCTGCGCGCAGCGCCCCTCGTCCAGCCGCTCCCCGCGCACCTCGGCGGCACGCGGCCCCGTGTCCGCCGCCCCGGCGATCGCCGCGTCGACCGCGGCGGAGTCGATCCACTCGGGGATCAGGATCATCAGGGTCCAGCTCCAGCGCGACTTGTCGCGGGCCGTGGTGAACGACGCCATGTCGTCGGCGGACCACAGACCCTCGAGCGGCGGCACGACGTAGTCGCGGCCGAGGTCGCGACGGCTGGCGAACTTGAGGCGGTAGGCGACGGGATACAGCGACCGGATCGCCTCGGAGAACGCGGGGGAGGTGTTCGGATCGCCGTGGCCGTCGAGCATCAGGTATCGCTGCGCGGGGACGTCGAGAACGCGGATCTCGTCCCGCCGGGCGCGGTAGGCGTCGAGCGTCTTCTTCAGATCGGTCTTGTCGGGCATGTGCCACCATCCTGGCCCGGGCGCCGCGCATCCGCGACCGCGGCCGTGGGCCGCGCCGTGACCGGAGGGCGTCCGGAGCGTACCCTCGGTGGCATGACCAGGGCGCTTCTGATCGTCGACGTGCAGAACGACTTCACCGAGGGCGGCGCGCTCGGCGTCACCGGCGGCGACGCGGTCGCGGCGGGCATCACCCGCTTCCTCGCGGAGCACGCCGGCGACTACGACGCGATCGTGGCCTCGCGCGACTGGCACGACGCCGAGGGCGACAACGGCGGCCACTTCGCCGGGGAGCCCGACTTCGTCGACTCCTGGCCGCCGCACTGCGTCGCGGGCACACCGGGGGCCGAGTACGACCCCGGGCTCGACACCTCTGCCGTCACCCACCACGTCAGGAAGGGCCAGGGCCGACCCGCGTACTCGATGTTCGAGGGAGTGACCGACGATGGCTCGACGGTCGCGGCGGTGCTGACATCGCTCGGCATCGTGTCCGTCGACGTCGTGGGCATCGCGACGGACCACTGCGTGCGCGCGTCGGCGCTCGACGCGATCGCGCACGGGCAGCGCGTCCGGGTGCTCACCGGGCTGGTCGCGGGCGTCGCGGCCGAGCCGAGCGAGGCCGCGCTGGCCGAGCTGGCGCACGCAGGCGCCGAGCTGGTGGGGCCTGCGTGAGCGCGCGCGACGTCGGCGTCGTCCTCGACGTCGAGGTGCAGGCGAGCACCGAGATCGAGATGCAGATCGCGGCGGCACGCGGCGACGGGGTCGGCGTCGGCGAGTCGCTCGAGGTGACGCTGGACGGCGAGCGTGTCGCGGCCGAGGAGCTCGTGGACGGGCTCGGAGCGCGTATCCACCGGGTGCGGGTGGCGCCCGGCCGCCTCGAGATCTCCTACCGCGCAACGGTCGAGGGCGTCGGCGTGCCGCGGCCCGTCAGCGCTCACGACCGCTCGCTCTACCGGCGTCCCAGCCGCTACGCCGAGTCAGACCGCTTCTTCGCTCTCGCGGGGGCCCAGTTCGACCAGGGCAAGACAGCGGGCGCGTTGGTCGACGACGTGGTCGCGTTCGTCTCGTCGCGCCTGCGGTATGTGTCGGGCATCAGCGACGCCAGCGACAGCGCGATCGACACGTTGCTCGAAGGCGCCGGGGTGTGCCGCGACTACGCGCACCTCACGATCGCCATGCTGCGTGCACTGGGCATCCCGGCCCGCCTCGCGGCGGTGTACGCACCGGGGCTCAGCCCGATGGACTTCCATGCCGTGGTCGAGGCCGCCGTCGACGACGAGTGGGTGGTGGTCGATGCGACTCACCTCGCGCCGCGCCAGGCCCTGGTGCGCATCGCCACCGGTCGAGACGCCGCCGACACGGCGTTCCTCGACAGCCACGGCGGGTCGATCGTGCTCAACTCCGCGACGGTGGTCGCGACGGTCCGCGGCGATCTGCCGAGCGACGACGGCACGCAGCGGGTGCGGCTGTCCTGACCGGCGTCGCGCGCGCCGCGCGCCGACGCGACGTCAGTTCAGCTCGGGGGTGTCCTTCGGGATGACCCCGTCGCCGTACAGGTCGGCCGCCAGGTCGCGCAGCGCCCGCAGCGCGACGCGCTGCGTGAGCGGACCGTAGGAGATGCGCGCGACGCCGAGCGACTCGTACTCGGCCGCGGTCAGGGCCCCGGGAAGCCCGATCACGCTGACCCGGCGCTGCCCGATGCCGTCGACGAGCCGTGCGGTGAGATCGCGGTCGAGGGGCCCCGGCACGAACACAAGCGAGGCGCCGGCCTCGAGGAAGGCGCGTCCGCGCGCGATCGCATCCTCGACGATGTCGTCGACCGGGCGGTCGCCGCCCAGCACGAACGCGTCGGTGCGGGCGTTCAGCTGGAAGGCGACCCCCTCCGCCTCGGCCGCCTTGACGATCGCCTCGACGTTCGCGACGGCCTCGCCGAGCGGCACCAGACGGTCCTCCACGTTCGCGCCCACCACGCCGACGCCGATCGCCCGCCGCACCGTGTCTCCCGGGTCGCCGAAGCCCGCGTCGAGGTCGGCGGTCACCGGCAGGTCGGTCGCCTGCACGACCTCCGCGATCGCGGCGAGGGCGATGTCGCGCGGGACCTCGCCGTCGCCGAAGCCGTGGCTGGCGGCGATGGAGTGACCGGCCGTCGCGATCGCCCGCGTCTCGGGCAGATCGCTCACGACCTTCGCGCTGATCGCGTCCCACACGTTGACGACCCGGAGGATCTCCGGGGCCTCGTGGAGCGACTTGAGGGTGAGTGCCTTGTCCGCGGTGCTGCTCATGCCTCGACGCTACGCCCGGCACGCCCGGCGTGGGGCCGTGTGACGGGAAAGGTCGCGATGCGCGCTCGTCAGGCGGGGGCGGATCGGCCCTCGCCCGTCTCGAGCGAGGCGACGAGCTCGCCCATCGTCTCGATCGCCGCCCTCAGCCGGGCGGGCGGCACCGGCCCCAGTCGTTCCGCTGCCTGCAGCATGCCCAGCGTGGTGCTGGAGAGAACCAGTGCGAGCGCCTCGACGTCCACCTCTCGCCGGAACGCTCCGGTGTCGGCGAGCGCCGAGATCCAGGACGCCACGGCGCGATGGCGCACGCGATAACGGTCGTCGACGACCGTGTCGAGGTACGAGCCCAGCACGCCCCGATCGTCCGTGAACGCCGCCGTCATCAACCGGTCGTCGAGCAGCACACGTGCGGCCACCCGGTACGCGTGACTCAGCGCCGGGTGCTCCTCGCCGTGCAGCAGCCGCCGGCTGCGGGCGGACATCCGCTCCATCGCGCGCGTGAGCAGCTCGTCGAGGATCTGTGCCTTGCTCGCGAACTCGCGGTACACCGCCCCCTTGGCGATGCCCGCCCGCTCGGCGATCTGCTGCACGCTCATGGCGTCGAAGCCGTGCTCGAGCACGAGCTCCTCTGCGGCGTCGAGGATGCGCGTGCGGCGTTCGGGGATCAGCGGACGGGGCATGCGGTCACCACTCCAGGCGATCGAGGAACGCGATCATCGAGCGGGCGGAGAGATCGGGAGCGTCGCGCTGCACCCAGTGCCCGGCGCCGGGGGCGACGACGAGCTCCGCCCGGGGCAGGAGGCCGGCGGCCGCCCGGGCGACGGGGAGCGGCACGCCGTCGTCGCGCTCGCCGTGGACCATCAGCACCGGCGTTCGCAGCTCGGACAGCCGTGGCGTGTAGTCGGTGCGCAGCCGCCGCCAGCCGACCTCGGAGCGCTGCCACTGCGCGAAGGTCTCGAGCGCGCCCTCGCGGCGAGTGGCCTCGAGCACGGCGTCGATCAGGTCGGGGGTCCGCCGTGCCGGGTCGCGCACGAGCGCCGACATGCCGCGCTCCATGCGCGCTGCCGAGGTGGCATAGGCCCGCATCAGCGGGGTCATCAGTCCGCTGCGCACCATCGCCCAGCTCGCCAGCTGCACCGCGGGCGCCGCGAGCCCCGCGCCCAGCCGCGGCATGATCCCGTAGGTGCCGACCAGCATCGCCCCGGCTGCCCGGGCGGGACGGTCCAGCACATGCCCGAGGGTCAGCGCGCCGCCCAGCGACAGCCCGCCGACGGCGTACCGGTCGAGCGCGAGGGCATCGACGAGGTCGCCGACGTAGGCCACGAGCCGCTCCTGCGTGGCGGGCCACGGCGCGGTCGCGCTGTGCCCGAACCCGGGATGGTCGGGCGCGATCACCCGGTGACCCGCGGCGGACAGCCGCTCGCCGAGGTCGCCCCAGGAGAGCCAGGCGCTGTCAGCGCCGCCGCCGTGCAGCAGGAGGACGGTGCGGGCCGCGTCCGCGCGCTCGGGCGCGGGCCATTCGAGCGCGGAGATCGTGCCCCATCCGAGGTCGACGTCGATCCGTCGTGTCGGCATCACGCCTCCGTTATGACCGAGTTCAGCTTTCTGGTCACAACGTTAGTCGCCCGCCAGGAGCAGCGGAACCCCGTGCGGCGAAAGTGTGACGCGCCCTCTTCTTCTCGGGCGGGGCGAACGCGTACGGTCGCGACATGGGAACACTCATCTACGACAGCGTCGAGCCGCCCATCACGATCGACGACCGCACGCTGTCCCACCTCAAGGTCGTCATCCTGTCGAAGCTGCGCCGGGGAGAGAGCTTCTCGGTCTCGTGGCGTCACGGGGATGCGCCGGATGCGGGGCGCAGCACCATCTGGGTCAACCAGTCGATCCCGCTGCGCTTCATCTTCGACGAGACGGAGGCGCCCGAGCTGAACCAGGCATGGCTCTCGGCCCTGGCGCAGTCGGCGAACGAGCTGGGCGGCATCCATCTCAGCCCGGAGGAGGTCGGGGGAGGCGAGCTGACGACGCCGGCCAGGGCGTGAGCGGAGCAGCACCGGTCCCGCATGCCCCGGGCATCCATGTCGGCAGGTTCGGCGCTCCCGGCGGCCGAACGCTGCTGCTCCTGCACGGCGGCGGCGTCGGCGGATGGATGTGGGAGCCTCTGCGGCGGCATCTCGATCCGGGCCTCCGGCTGATCGTGCCGGATCTGCCCGGGCACGACCGGAGCGCCGGGCTGCCCTACGTCTCGCACGAGCGCACGGCGGCCGCGCTCGCCGCGATCGTGGAGCGCAAGGCCGCCGGGCCCGTCGCGGTGGTCGGGTTCTCGCTCGGCGCGCAGCTCACCGTGGCGCTCGCCGCGAGCCGGCCGGACCTCGTCGAGCGGGCGGCCGTCATCAGCGCACAGGCGATCCCGACCAGAGGGGCGGGAGCGACGTCGGCGCTGCTGGCCGCGGCGGCGCCGCTCGCCAGGAAGCGATGGTTCGCGCGGCTGCAGGCGAGGCAGCTGTTCGTTCCCGACGAGCTGCTCGATGACTACCTCCGCGCGTCCGCACGCATCTCCCGGCGGACGCTCGTCTCCGCGGTGGGCGACAACATCCGCTTCACGGTGCCGTCTGGGTGGCGGGCGTTCAGCGGCCCGGCGCTGATCCTGGCCGGCGAGCGTGAGCGCGCGGTCATGATCCGCTCGGCGCGGCTGCTGCACGTCGAACTCGACGGCAGCGAGCTCGACGGCAGAGAGCTCGACGGCAGAGAGCTCGAGATCGTTCCGGGCTGCGGGCACGGCATCCCGCTGCAGCGCCCCGGATGGCTCGCCCGCCGGCTTGAGGGGTGGCTCGACACGGCGCGCTGAGTCGGCCGGCCGGTCGCACGGGGCGGCGCCCGCGATTGATAGCGTGACCGGGGGAGGAACGTCTGGACCTGTATTGGCTGAGCGCGCCCGAGCGCGAGGTCGCCGCGGCTGCCGCGGCGATGCGTCGCGGCTCCCGGCCGTCCTGGGTGCCGACGGCGCGGCAGGTGCTGGTGCACGTCAACCACTGCCTGCTGCTGTGGTACGTCTGCATCGTCTGGATGGTGCTGGGCGTACGCATCGACACGCTCCAGGACAACCGGATCGACGCCGTCGACGTCCGCGACATCGTCGTGACCAGCGCGGTGTTCCTCGCGTGGGTGGGGCTCACCCTCTGGCTGTATCGCTGGGCCGCGCGGCCGCCTTCCCGCCGGTCGCTCGTGCGACAGGCGAGGCAGACCCTCACGGCGCTCGCCAACGGCTTCGAGCCGGAGCCGACGAGCTCGGCCCCGTTCGGTTCGCTGATGACGGCGCGCGGCGCGCGGGCCGCGGTGTACCCGCGCTTCGTCGCGCCGGGCGTCGAGTTCGGCAACCTGCGGCGAGACGGGCGCCCGGTGCGCACCTGGCGCTACGCGGCGGTCGCGCTCCCCGCCCCGCTCCCGCACTTCGTCCTGGACTCCTCGGAGGCGCGCGGCGGCGACGTGCCCCGCGGCGTGGAGCGCGGACAGCGCCTGTCGCTCGAGGGCGACTTCGACCGCTGGTTCCGCCTGCACGTGCCGAGCGAGTACCAGACCGACGCGCTGTTCGTGTTCACCCCCGACCTCATGGCCGCCCTCATCGACGACGCGCGCAGCTGGAACGTCGAGCTCGTGGACGACCGGGTGGTGTTCTTCGCACCGGGCGACGCCGACTTCTCCGACGAGGACGTCTGGCGCGCCATCGAGGCGCTCTTCGCGCGCGTCGTCCCGCTGATCGCCGAGCGCTCCGCGCGGTACCTCGACGAGCGGGTGGCGTCGCAGACCCCCGAGGCGCGCGTCGCCGCGATGACGGCGGCGATGGCGAAGGGGATCTCCCCGGTGCGGCTCGAGCCCAGGATCGACCCCCACGGCCGTCGCCTCCACGTCCGCCGCCGCAACGCCGTGCTCTCGGCGATCGGCGCGGTCGGCTGGTTCCTCGCGCTCGTCTTCCTGTACGTCGTGCCGGGCCTGTTCGCCTTCGCAGGCTTCATGTCGGTCGTCGACGGTCGCTAGCGACGAACGGGCCCTTCGTGCGCGGCGCCCTGCCGACTCATCGGCCCGGCAGCACGACCGGGGCGCCCGTCGACGGGTCGGGGATCACCCGTGCCTCGAGGCCGAAGAGCTCCTTGACGAGGCCCGCGTCGACGACGTCCCGCGGTGCGCCTCGGGTGACGATCCTCCCGTCCTTCATCGCCACGATGTGCGAGGCGTAGCGCGCCGCCTGGTTGATGTCGTGCAGCACGGCGACGATCGTGCGCCCCTCGTCGCGCAGCCGCGAGACGAGCTCGAGCACCTCGTGCTGGTGCCCGATGTCGAGGAACGTCGTCGGCTCGTCGAGCAGGAGGATCGGGGTCTCCTGTGCGAGCGCCATCGCGATCCACACGCGCTGGCGCTGACCGCCCGAGAGCTCGTCCACGTGGCGATCCGCGAGGGACGCGACGTCGGTCGCCGCCATGGCCGCGGAGACCGCTCGCTCGTCGTCATGCGACCAGCTCGACAGCATGCTCTGATGCGGGAAGCGGCCTCGACCCACGAGGTCCGACACCGTGATCCCCTCGGGCGCGATGGGGCTCTGGGGGAGCAGCCCGACGCGCCGGGCGACCTGTTTCGTCGGGATGCCCCGCAGATCCTCGCCATCGAGCAGAACGGCCCCCGCCGTCGGCGTGAGCAATCGCGCGAGCAGCCGCAGCAGAGTGGACTTGCCGCACGCGTTGGGGCCGACGATCACCGTGAGCTCCCCCTCCGGGATCTCGACGGACAGATCGTGCAGGACGCCCCGTCCGGCGTAACCGGCGACGAGATTCTCGGCGCGCAGACCCCTCATCGTCCTTCTCCTCTCGCGAAACGTCGCGACTCCCGCACCAACAGGATCAGCAGATAGAGGCCGCCGACGCACACGGTCACGGCGCCGGTCGGGAGCGCGGTCCCGGGGATCGCGTGCTGGGCGGCGATGTCGGACAGGAGCAGCAGGAGGGCGCCGACCAACGCGGACCCCATGAGATCGGTCGACGCGCCGTGGCCCGTGAGCCTGCGTCCGATCTGCGGTGCCGCGAGCGCGACGAACGCGATCGGTCCGGCGGCAGCGGTGACCGCGGCGATCGCGGCGACCGCGAGTGCGATCAGCATGACCTTCGTCCTCTCGACGGGGATGCCGAGCATCGCGGCCGTATCGTCGCCGAGCTCGAGGCGTCGGAGCCTCCGCTGCGCCGCAGGCAGGAAGACGGCGACGCCTGCCAGCGCGATGGCCGCCGCGCCCAGCGCGGTCGCGTCGACGAGGCTCAGCGTCCCCGCACCCCACACGGCGGCGCGCATGGCGAGATCGATGTCGGCCTTCACCGTGAACCACGTGTTGAGGGCTCCGAGGAAGGCGCCGACCGCGATGCCCACGATGACGAGCCGAAGGCCCTGCAGCCCGCCCCGGTACGACAACGCCGAGATGACGACGGCCGCGAGGATGCCCCCGACCAGCGCGCCTCCGGCACGCTCGGCGTAGCCCGTCATGCCGAGCGTCAAGACGGCGACGACGCCGGTGTACGAGCCGGTCGTGAACCCGATGACGTCGGGGCTGCCGAGAGGATTGCGCGTGATGGCCTGGAAGACGCCGCCGGCGACGCCCAGCGCGGCGCCGAACAGGAGGGCACCGAGCACGCGCGGCGCGCGCCACTCGGAGACGACCTTCGTGACCGGCCCCTCGGCGGTGCCGGCGGCGACGGCGAGGACGTCGCCGATCGTGACGTCGAAGGATCCCAGCGTGATCGCCCATGCGGCGAGCCCGACGCAGCAGACGGCGAGGATCGCGCACACGACGAGCATCCGCGCGGTCGTGCGCACGCTGAATCCGCCCGCGCGGACGACGAGCGGGCGGCTCACAGGTTCCTCGCACGGCGTCCGCGCACGAGCGCCACGAGAACGGGGGCGCCGACGAGCGGCATCACGATCCCTACCTGCAGCTCGGCCGGCAGGACGACCACGCGGCCGAGCACGTCGGCCCCGACGAGGAGCGCCGGCGAGAGGAGGGCGGAGTACGCCACGATCCACGTCCATCTAGGCCCCGTGATCCCCCGCACGATGTGCGGCACGACCAGCCCGACGAAGACGAGGGGACCGGCGGCGGCCGTCGCCGCTCCCGCCAGCAGCGTCACCGAGACCAGGACGCCGGACCGGACGAGGCCGAGACGCAGCCCCAGAGCGCGCGCCGCGTCGTCGCCCAGGGCGATCGCGTCGAGCGGGCGCGCGCACAGCGCCGCGATCGCCAGCCCCGCGAGGATCGGCAGCGCGATCGCCTCGAGCGTGCCGGGAGGTCGATCCGCGATGGTCCCCGCTCCCCAGAAGCGCATCCGGTCGAAGGTGTCGGGGTCGATGAGCGCGAGCGTCTGGGACACGCCCATGAGCACGGCGGCGAGAGCGACGCCGACCAGGGTGAGACGCACGGGCGACGCCGTGCCGCGGGATCCGCCCGCCATCGCGAACACCGCGATCGTCGCGACGACGGCGCCCACGAGCGCGAGCGGCAAGTACTGGTCGATGCGCGTGACGCCGGACAGCGCCACCCCCAGCGTGACCGCGAATCCGGCCCCGGCGTTCACGCCGAGGATGCCGGGGTCCGCGAGGGGGTTGCGCGTGAGCGCCTGCATGAGCGCGCCCGAGACGCCGAGCGCGACGCCCACGGCGAGCCCCAGCAGCGTGCGGGGGATCCGCGCCTCGGTGATCGTGATGTGCGTGGGGGAGCCGTCGTGCTCGGTCAGGGCCGCGATCACCTCGGCGAGCGGGATCGGCGCGGAGCCGACGACCAGGCTCAGGCCGAGCAGGACGACCAGGAGGCACGCCGCGATCGCCAGGCCGATCGTGCGCAGCGGCCGACGGGATCCGAGAGCGGGCGCCCCGCCGGGACTGCGATCGGGCGACATGGGAACCTCCGGGGACGCCGAAACGCTAACAGGCCCCACGGCCCCCCGGTCACGCCGCGGGAGCGAGCGCGGTGCGTGGATCCTGCGCGATCCGGTCGAGCGGGACCCCGGTCTCGCGACTCAACGCACGGAGCAGCCCCGCGCGCGTCGCGAACCCGGAGAGGCGCGCCGCCGCGTGCACGTCGCCTCCTCCGACGAGATGGGCGACGGCGCCGTTGAGACGGGCGCGCGTGCGCCACTTCGAGAACGGCAGGCCGACCTCCGAGAGGAAGATCCGCTGCACCTGGCGGGCGCTCATGTGATGGCGCTCGGCGAGCGTCTCGAGCGGTGCCGTCGATCGCACGGCCTCGCGCGCCAGCCTGACCGCCGCCGGGTGCCGGGGGAGACGCACGGGGAACCGCGGGCGCCCGATCGCGCGGAGAAGATCGCTGATCGCCTCGCGAAAAGGCTCGATCTGCTCGTTCGTCGCGGGGGATGCCACGAGAGCGGTCGTCATCAGCTCGACGAGCGCGGGGACCACGCCGAGGGCGTGCACGCGTGCCCCGGGCGACGCGTGGTCGTCGAGGAACGGGCCGAGCACCATCCCGCCGTCGTGGATCTGACATGAGTGCGGGACGGACGCCTGCATCCAGACGGCCTCATGCCGTGCCAGGGTGAACCTCTCGCCGTCGGCCTCGAGCGTCGCGGAGCCCGCGACGACGTAGACGAGGTGCGGGACGTCGTGCGTGTGCGTCTGATGCCCGAGGAACCGGATGGAGTTCTCCGCGACGACGTCGCCCAGTGCTCTCAGCGCCACGTCACCTCCCCGCAGACATGTCGGGACCGTCACCGACGATGTCGCATCCGTCACGCCACGAGGAATTGCCCAGCATAGGCTCACCTTACCCACCTGCCCTCAGATCCGACCGAGGTACCCCTATGTCCCGTACTCTCACGCGCGCCGTCGCCGTGCTGCCCCTCGTGGCGGTCCTGGCGCTCGCCTCCTGCTCGTCCGACGAAGCCGCCCCGGAGGAGACCGAGGCGGCGACCGGCGCGAGCGTCTCCGCGCACACGGTCACGACCGACTACGGCGACGTCGACATCCCCGAGGACCCCCAGACGATCGTCGTGCTCAACTACGCGCTCGCCGGCTACCTCTACGACCTCGACGTGCCGGTCACGGCGACGATCCCCGAGGATGCGGACGGGCAGGGGGAGTTCTCCGAGTTCTGGGCCGACGAGGCCGAGGCCGCCGGCACCGAGTTCCTGTCGTGGAGCGTCGACGGCTTCGACATGGAGGATATCCTCGCGCTCGAACCCGACCTGATCATCGGCGGCGGCTGGGGCTTCCCCCTGTTCCAGGCCGCCGAGGTCTACGACGACCTCAGCGACCTCGCTCCGACGGTTCTGGTGAGCGGCGGCTACTCGACGTGGCAGGAGCAGTTCGAGTTCCTCGCGTCCGACGTCTTCGAGCAGCCGGACGCCTACGACGACGCCGTGGCGGCGTACGAGGCGCGCGCCGAGGAGGTCGCCGCCGCGATCGAGCCGCCCGAGGCGCCCTCCGCGTTCGTCGCGTTCACCGCCGAGCAGGTCCCCTACGTCTACTACGCCGACGAGGCGCTCACCGGCGTGTTCGCGGACGTGGGGATCGAGACCGACCCGGAGCTGACGGACGAGAACTACGATCCTTACACTCCCGGCGGCGACATGTTCGAGCTCTCGACCGAGCAGGCCGGCCAGGTGCTCACGCAGCCGACGCTCTTCATCACCGGCTTCAACGGCGCGCCCGTCGACGTCGCTGCAGCGTCCGAGAACGCCGTCTTCGCCTCGCTCCCCGCGTTCCAGGACGACACCGCCTTCGACCTGCCGCACTGGGTCGCCCGAGCCGACTTCGACAAGACGATGGCCACGCTCGACCTCATCGAGGAGATGTTCGGCTGACATGGCTCATCGCGCGTTCACGACGCATCCGCTCGTCGTCCGACGCGTGACGGTGCGCCGCATCGAGGAGGTCACCCCTCGCATGCGGCGCGTCGTCGTCGGCGGCCCCGGCCTCGCGGAGGCCGTCGTCGACGGACACCCGCAGCCCGCCTTCACGTCGCCGGGGTTCGACGATCACATCAAGCTCATCCTCGCCCCCGGCGCCGACATCGACTCGGCGCTGCCGGCGCAGCTCGAGCACGGCATCGAGTGGACGCCCTCCGAGACGCGCGTGACCCGCGACTACACCCCGCGCCGCGTGGACCTCGAGCACGGAGAGATCGACCTCGACTTCGTGCGCCACGGAGACGGGCCGGCCGCGCGCTGGGCCGACCGGGCGCGTGTCGGCGACGAGCTCGCCTTCGTCGGCCCGAAGTCGTCGCTCCGGTTTCCGCAGGACGTGGAGTGGATCCTCCTCGTCGCCGACGAGACAGGGCTGCCCGCGGTCGGCCGCTTCCTCGACGAGCGGCCGCTCGATGCGCCCGCGCACATCGTCCTGCTCGTCGAGGACGACTCCGCACGCCAGAGCCTCGCGCTGCGCGACGGCGACACGGTCTCCTGGCACGTCGCGTCCGCCGGCGACCCCGGGCCGCTCGAGGCGGCCGTGCGCGCTGTGCGGATCCCCGACGGCGCCGGGTATGCGTGGGCGGCCGCCGAGAGCCGCGCGCTGCTGCCCGTGCGCCGCTACCTGCAGCGGGAGGCGGGCCTGCCCAAGGACCGCCTCAACATCACCGGCTACTGGCACGCTGCGCCCGCCGAGGCCGACGGCGCGGGCGAGCCGGTCGCCGCTGCGCCCGAGATCGCGAGTCCCGTGCCGTGGCTCGTCACCCGCGCGGCCGTGCAGCTCGGCCTCGTCGACGCGCTCGCGGACGGACCGGCTCCGGGCGATGTGCTCGCCGCGCGGATGGGCATCCCCGCCCCGACGCTTGCCGGACTGCTCCCGGTGCTCGCCGAGCACGGGGTCGTCGTCGACGCCGACGGCTTCCTCGCGCTCGGTCCCGTGGGAGAGGGGCTCCTCGACGATCACGAGCGCGAGGAGTTCACGGGCTTCGAGGCCGACCTCGCGCTCTCGCTCGTGCAGCTCGCATCCGCTCTCCACGAGGGAGTGCCCGCCTGGCGGCGCCACACCGGGCAGACGGTCGCCGAGGCCGCCGAGACCGAGGTCGAGATCGCGAGGGAGCTCGTCGAGCACGGCGGGCGCCTGGCATACCTGTCGGACGGCCTGATCCCCGAGCTGGCCGATCTGTCGAGCGCGCTGCTGATCGGGCCGGGAAGCGCGGCGATCGTGCACGCGCTCGAGGACGCGGGCCGCTCCGACATCGCCCTGTCGGTCCTCGACCGGGGCGCGCTGCGCGACGTGCTGCACGGCGCGGTCGAAGGGCCCGGGAGCATCGCCTGGATGCCGCGCGAGTCGGACGTCGCGATCCTCTCCTTCGCGCTCGACCACCGCACCGGCACGGAGTCGGCACACATCCTGAGCGAGGCCGCACGATACGCGCCGCGCGCGATCCTCATCGAGTCGACCCGTCCCGACACGCTCGGCGGCGGTGCGGGCGAGGCCCACGCCGCGCACCTCGCCCGCACGGGATCGCCCTACCGAGGGGCGGAGTCCCTCGCCCGCATCGCGGAGACTGCGGGATGGCGGTCGTCGCGCTCGATCGAGCTCGGCTGGGGAGTCGAGGCGCTGCTGCTCGAACGTCGCTGACGTCGAGCACTGGTGGGCCCAGAGGGGCTCGAACCCTCGACCCGCGGATTAAAAGTCCGATGCTCTGCCAACTGAGCTATAGGCCCGCCACCACTTTACGTGGCCCGGGACGGGGTGCCGGTTCGCTCAGGTCGTCTCCCGTTCGACGACGACCGACGCCCGGGGCTGGGGGTCGTCGCCCGGAAGCCCGAGCGCCCGCCGCGCCGCGCGCCGCCCGTAGGAGGCCGCGTCGATGCGGACGGTGGTGAGGGCGGGGCGCCACAGGGCCGCGTGCCGGCTGTCGTCGAAGCCGATCACCGCGAGATCGTCGGGCGCGGCGAGGCCCGTGTCGGCCATCCCGGCGAGCACCAGCAGCGCGGTGTCGTCGTCGAAGGCGGCGATGGCGGTCACGTCGGGATGCGTCGCGCGCAGCTCGCGGACGGAGGCCGCGGACGCGTGGCGGTCCTCCCCCAGGGCGAGGGGTCGCACAGGCGGCAGGGCGAGCCTCCCCGCCGCCTGTCTCGCGAGCGCGAACCGCACGCCGGTGAGCGTCGGCAGGACCTGGGAGGGCATGGCGAAGGCGATGTGCCGGTGACCGCGCCCCACGAGGTGGCGCAGCTGCGCCTCGCCGTGCGACGCCAGGCCCGACGCCCAGCCGCCCTCCCAGGGCGCGCCGCGCTGCTCGTAGGCCGAGGCGAGGTCGATGACCGCCCGCGGCGAGACCGCCTCCACGAGGTCTGCCGCCTGCTCGCCGCGCACGACGAGGAGGGCGTACCCGAGCGAGCGCAGCTCGTCGTCGAGCCCCGCGATGAAGCTCTCCAGACTGTGCCCGCCCGGCAGCGGACCGGTCGTCAGCACGACCGTGCGCGAGCTGCCCTCCCGCAGCGCGCGGGCGATGCGGTGCGGCGTGTAGCCGAGCCGGTGCGCGGCGTCGCGGACGCGCTCGCTGGTGCGAGGCGAGATCGTCTGCCCGGCCGTGCGGTTGAGCACGAAGCTGACGGTCGCCGGCGAGACCCCCGCCGCCCGCGCCACGTCCTTCATGGTCACGCGGTCCGCCATGCCGCTCCCGTCGCTGGTGCTAACTCGATTTAGTGCCTAGCTTGTCACCCACCGCGCGACACCGGCGTCCGCGCGCCACACGAGGAGAAGAGCATGAAGTCCGTGCAGGTCACCGCCCCCGGCGTCAACGGCTGGGTCGACGTCGACGTCCCCGAGCCAGGCCCCCGCGACGTGCTGCTGAGGCCGCGCGCGTGCGGCATCTGCGGGTCCGACGCCCTCTACACGCAGATGGGTGGGATCCCGCCGCGGCAGGGCGCCACCCCGCTCGGGCACGAGCCGGCCGCCGAGGTCGTCGAGGTCGGCTCGGAGGTGATGGGCCTCGCGGTGGGCGACCACGTCGTGATCGACACGATGGCCTTCTCCGACGGCCTCCTCGGGTCGGGCGGCGCGCAAGGCGCCCTGTCCGAGCTCGTGCTCGTGAAGGACTACGCGCCGGGCCGCCAGCTCAAGGTGATCCCGTCGCACATCCCGTGGCACGTCGCCGCCCTCAACGAGCCCATGGCCGTCGCGCTGCACGCCGTGAACCGCACCGCGCCGAAGCCGGGCGACAAGGTCGTCGTGTTCGGCGCCGGCCCGATCGGCCTCGGCGCCGTGCTCGGGTACCGGCGCAAGGGCGCCGCGCATATCGTCGTCGTGGACATCGTGCCGTCGCGCCTCGAGAAGGCGCTGCAGGTCGGCGCCGACGCGGTGATCGACTCGTCGGAGGAGGACGTCGCCGCGCGCCTCGTCGAGCTGCACGGCGACGGCGCGACCGCCTGGGTGCGCGGGGTGCGGCCGGCCACGGACGTCTACCTCGACGCCGCCGGCGCGCCGTCCGTCCCGGCGACGGTCGCGTCGATGGCGAAGCACGGGGCCACGCTCGGCGTCGTCGCGGTGCACAAGAAGCCCGTCGAGCTCGACTTCGGCGACATCCTCACCACCGAGCTCAACCTGGTGTGGTCGATGGGATACCCGACCGAGATCTTCGAGGTCACCGACGACATCGTCGAGAACTGGGAGAAGTACGCCGTGATCGTCAGCGACGTCCTGCCGTTCGATCGCGCGCTCGAGGCGCTCGAGCTGGCGAAGACGCCGGGGGCGGCCGACAAGGTCGTCGTGACGTTCGGGTGAGGTCGCCATGCCCATCCTGACCACACCGTGGCTCGCCGGAGCGATCGCCGGACTGCTCGGACGCGGCCCCGGCCCTCGGATCGCGCCCGAGATCGCCTTCGCGCAGCTGCCCGTCCTCACAGCGGACGCGGTGGTGCCGACCAGGCACGGCGACGTGCGCGCGACCGTCTACGCACCGCCGGGCGGCCTCGCCGGGGCGCCCGTCTACGTGAACTTCCACGGTGGCGCGTTCATCATGCGTCACCCGGAGCAGGACGACCCGCTGTGCCGGTACCTCGCGCACGAGTGCGGGGTGGCGGTCGTCAACGTCGACTACGACGTGGCGCCGCGCCATCCGTTCCCGGTCCCCGTCGAGCAAGGATACGACGCCGTGGTCTGGGCCGCCGGCGCGGACCGCGAGTGGGACGGGACGCGTCTCGTCGTCGGCGGCCAGAGCGCGGGCGGCGCGATCGCCGCGGCGGTCGCGCGGCAGGCGCGGGATGCGGGCGCACCGACGATACGCCTCCAGGTGCTGCAGTACCCGCCCCTCGACCTCGTCACCCCGGGCGCGCAGAAGAAGGCGGCAGGACGCAGCATCATCTCGGTGCCGATGACCCAGGTCGCCGACACCGTCTACGTGCCCGCGGACGCGTCGAAACGGGATCCCCGCGCCTCGCCCGCCTGGCAGGGGAACCTCGGCCCCGGCGCGCTCACGGGGCAGGCGCCCGCGGTCGTGGTCAGCTGCGCGAACGACCGGCTGCGCGACGAGGACGTGCGCTACGCGGAGGCCCTGGACGCCGAGGGGCTGCTCGTCGAGCACATCGCGCTGCCGGGCGTCGACCACGGGTACAACATCATGGGCGCGCAGCGCGACGTGGTGGAGGGGGCCTACCGGCGCATCGCGGCGCACGTCCGGCGCGCCGTCGCCTGACCGCCCTGCCCGAGGCCGGCCCCGACGGAACAGGACGTCGGCGCGCGACGTTAGCCTGTTCCGATGACCGACGACTTCCACAAGCCCGTGCGCCGGCCGTCGGAGACCTTCGACAGGCTGTTCCCGGCGCAGGATCCCGCCGAGGTGTCTCGCGCCGCGCACTCGACGGCGGCCGCCCTGCTGTCGCGCGTGCGGGAGGAGCCGGACGCGGGTGCCGTGGAGCGCCTGGTCACCTTCACCGCCCGCCACGGCATCGACGACATCGCCGAGCTGTGGTCGCGGTCGCCGGCCAAGACCCTGCCGGGTGCGCTGTGGCGCCTGTACCTCGTGCAGCTGTCGATCCACGAGGACGCCGCGACGGCGGCCCTGCTGTACGATCGCGGACGGGTCGAGCTGCGCTCGTCCGACGACGTCGTCGCGGGGGCGCCCGTGCCCGCCGGACCGGGAGAGCTCGTCACGCTGATCGACACGATCCTGCGCGGTGCGTTCCAGGGCGACTTCGCGGTCGCGCTCGACCGCGCGGCGGCCTTCTGCCGGGTGCAGGCGTCCGGCGCGACCCATCTCGCCGACGACTACGAGCCGACCGAGCCCGGCCGGGCGACCGAGCTCACGACCCGGGCGCTGCGGCTGTCGTCGTTCGCCGTCGAGCTCGCGGCGGCGGCCAAGCTGTGGCGGCGCGACAGCCTGACCTGACGCCTGCGCGAAGGGCGGAGATCCGCGTGTCCGCGGGGCGATCCTCGCCCGTTCCTCCGCGTCCGAGCAGATCTCCGCGGGTGATGCCGGCCGGCGGCCAGGCACAGGGCGCCATCCGGCGGGCAAGAAGAAAGCCGGACCGCAGAAACGCCTCTCGGCGCGAGGCCGCTCGGAGCGGCGAATATTGGAGCCCGGGGTTTGCTGCGGCCCGGCTGATCCAGTGTAACGGCGGCGGGCCGCCGGGCATTCCCGGGCATAGGCTCGTGCCATGAGCTGGCGCTTCGCCCTGATCGTCGCCCCTGTCGCGGCCGACGACCCCCGATCCGACTTCGCCGACACCCTCTCGGTCATCGATCCCGACGCCCCCGCGCTGAGCGTGGGCGAGCTGAGCACGCAGCGCGGCGACGGCATCTTCGAGACCATCGGCGTCGTCGACGGGCATCCGCAGGAGGTGGAGGCCCACATCGCGCGCCTGGCGCACTCGGCGAGCCTGTGCGATCTGCCGGCGCCGAACGCCGCGCAGTGGCACGCGGCGGTCGACCGCGCCGCGGCCGAGTGCCCGGCGGGGGAGAGCGCGATCAAGCTGATCCTGAGCCGCGGCGTCGAGCGCGCGGCCACCGGGCTGGAGGGCCCGACCGCCTGGGCGACCGCGTCACCGGTGGCCGACATGAGCGGCGCGAGGACGACCGGTGTGAGGGCCGTCACGCTCGACCGCGGCCTGGACAGCGGGGCGGCGTCCCGCGCACCGTGGCTGCTGCTGGGGGCGAAGACCCTCTCCTACGCCGTCAACATGGCGGCGCTGCGCGAGGCGCGCCGCCGCGGCGCGGACGACGCGATCTTCCTCACCACCGACGGCTACGTGCTGGAGGCGCCCACGGCGTCCGTGATCGTCCGCCGCGGGGACACCTTCGTGACGCCCGAGCCCACCGGCGGCATCCTGCACGGCACCACGCAGCTGAGCGTCTTCGACTGGCTCGAGGACAACGGCCACTCGACGGGCTACGAGCACCTCCCGGCTGCCGCCCTCGCCGACGCCGATGCGATGTGGCTGGTCTCGAGCGTGCGCCTGGCCGCCCCGGTCACGCACCTCGACGGAGCGGACCTGCCCGTCGACGCCGAGCTCACCGCGGCGATGAACGCCTACCTGCTGAGCCCGCGCGACTGAGCGCTCCCGACACGACGCGAGACGGCCCCTCCCGAAGGAGGGGCCGTCTCGCGTGCGGGCGGCGGATCAGCCGAAGCGGCCCGAGACGTAGTCCTCGGTGGCCTGCACCGAGGGCGTCGTGAAGATCGTCGACGTGGTGTCGTACTCGATCAGCTTGCCCGGCTTGCCGGTGCCCGCGATGTTGAAGAACGCGGTCTTGTCGCTCACGCGCGACGCCTGCTGCATGTTGTGCGTCACGATCACCACCGTGTAGTCGTTCTTCAGCTCCGAGATGAGCTCCTCGATCGCGAACGTCGAGATCGGGTCCAGGGCCGAGCAGGGCTCGTCCATCAGGATCACCTGCGGCGACACCGCGATGGTGCGGGCGATGCACAGGCGCTGCTGCTGGCCGCCCGACAGCCCCGAGCCGGGGCGGTCCAGGCGGTCCTTGACCTCGTTCCAGAGGTTCGCGCCGCGCAGCGACTTCTCGACGAGGTCGTCGGCGTCGCCCTTCGAGATGCGCTTGTTGTTGAGCGTGACGCCGGCCAGCACGTTCTCGCGGATCGACATGGTCGGGAAGGGGTTCGGGCGCTGGAACACCATGCCCACCTGGCGGCGCACGAGCACCGGGTCGACGCCCGAGCCGTACAGGTTCTGCCCGTCGAGCAGCACCTCGCCCTGCACGTAGGCGCCCGGGATGACCTCGTGCATCCGGTTCAGCGTGCGCAGGAACGTCGACTTGCCGCAGCCCGACGGCCCGATGAACGCGGTCACCGTGCGCGGCTGGATGTCGATGGAGACGCCCTCGACGGCGAGGAAGTCGCCGTAGTACACGTTGAGGTCGTTGACTTCGATGCTCTTGGACACCTGGGTCCCTTTCTGGGTGGAGAAGTCTCTGAGAGTTCGTTCGGGTCGAGGGCTCAGCGCCCGGTCATCTTCGGCGCGAAGACCTTGGCGATCAGCCGCGCGAGCAGGTTGAGCACCATGACGATCAGGATCAGGGTCAGCGCGGCCGCCCATGCCCGGGCGACGGACGCGTCCGGCGTCGTGCCCTGGTTCATGTACGAGTTGTACGCGAACACCGGCAGCGTCATCATCGGGCCGTCGAACAGGTTGGTGTTGAGGCTCTGCGTGAAGCCCGCGGTGAGCAGCAGGGGAGCGGTCTCGCCGATGACGCGGGAGATCGCCAGCATGACGCTGGTCATGATGCCCGCGATCGATGTGGGCAGCACGACCTTCACGATCGTCAGCCACTTCGGCACGCCGAGGGCGAAGGAGGCCTCGCGCAGCTCGTTCGGCACGATGCGCAGCATCTCCTCGCTGCCGCGCACGACGACCGGGATCATCAGCACCGCCAGCGCGAGCGAGCCCATGATGCCGAGCGAGACGCCGGGGCCGACGACCAGCGAGAACACCGCGTAGATGAACAGACCGGCGACGATCGACGGGATGCCGGTCATCACGTCCACGAGGAACGTGATGGCGCGCGCGATGCGTCCGCGCCCGTACTCGACGAGGTAGATCGACGTCATCAGGCCGATCGGCACCGCGATCACCGTGGCGCCGAGCGTGATCAGCACGGTGCCCCAGATGGCGTGGACGGCGCCGCCGCCCTCGCCGACGACGTTGCGCATCGTCCAGCTGAAGAAGGTCGGGTCGAAGCGCTGCAGGCCCGCGACGACGACGGTGAACAGCACCGAGACGAGCGGCAGCAGCGCGATCACGAACGCCGTGGAGACGAGGGCCGTCATGAGGCGGTCGACCGCGTGGCGTCGGCTCTCGGCGATGCTCGAGACGACCGTGATGACGACCATGTAGAGCAGCATCCCCGTGAACAGGGCGCCGACGATGTTGAAGTCGGCGACGTCGCCGCCCATGTTGAGGAACGCGAACAGCACGAACGTGACGAACAGGGCGAAGCCGAGCAGCGCCCAGGGGGCCCACCGGGGCAGGCGCCCGGTGGTCAGCGACACCTTCTGCGGGGAGGCGACGGCGGTGGCGGCGGACATCAGTTCGCTCCCGAGAACTCGGCGCGGCGCGAGACGATCCAGCGCGCCACGGCGTTGACCGCGAAGGTCACGATGAACAGGATCAGGCCGGTGGCGATCAGCGTGCTGATGCCGGTGTCATGCGCCTCGGGGAACCGCAGCGCGATGTTGGCGGGGATGGTCGTCGGGTTCGTGGAGGTGAGCAGCTCGAAGGTGACGAGGCCGAGCGGCGAGAGCACCATGGTCACGGCCATCGTCTCGCCGAGCGCGCGGCCGAGCGCGAGCATCGCCGCCGACACCATGCCGCTGCGGGCGAACGGCAGCACCGCCATCTTGATCATCTCCCAGCGCGTGGCGCCGAGCGCCAGCGCGGCCTCCTCGTGCAGCTTCGGGGTCTGCAGGAAGACCTCGCGGCAGATGGCGGTCATGATCGGCAGGATCATCACGGCGAGCACGAGCGAGGCGGTCAGGATGGTCTTGCCGGTGCCGGACGGCTGGCCGCTGAACAGCGGGATCCAGCCGAGGTAGGTGTTCAGCCAGGTGTAGAACGGCACGAGCATCGGCGCGAACGTGAGACCGCCCCAGAGGCCGAAGACGACCGACGGCACCGCGGCGAGCAGGTCGATCACGTAGCCGAGCACCGCGGCGAGGCGGCGCGGCGCGTAGTGCGAGATGAACAGCGCGATGCCGATCGCGATCGGCGTGGCCACGACGAGGGCGATCGCCGCGGCCCAGATGGTGCCGAAGACGAAGGGCCACACGTAGCTCAGGAACGACTCGCCGCGCAGGATGTGGTTGTCCGAGGTGTCGCCGCTGAACGCGGGCAGCGACTGCACGACCAGGAACACGGCGACGGCGGCGAGGGTGATCAGGATGGTGGTGCCCGCGCCGAGCGCGGTGCCTGAGAAGATGCGATCGCCGGGCCGCTGCACGGCCCTTCGCGGCGGCTCCGGTGTGCCCGCGGGCGCGCCGGCGGGGGTGCCGGGCTCCGTCGTGGTCGTGGTCATGCGCTCCCGCTCCTCGGATGCTGGGTCGTGCTCTGTGCGTCTTGTCGGCGACGCGCCGGTGCCCTCGCGCTCAGGATCCCACAGGGGGTCAGCGCGAGGGCACCGTCGCTATCGCTCGGAGATGGTCGATCCGGAGGGGATCAGCCGACCTGGATCGCCTCGAGGGCGGTCGAGATCTGCTCCTGCAGGCCCGACGAGAGCGGGGCGCTGCCCGCGGCCTCGGCGGCGATCTCCTGGCCCTCGGTCGAGGTCACGAAGCCGATGTACTCCTTGACGAGGGTGGCGACCTCCGGGTCCTCGTACTCGGTGCAGGCGATCAGGTAGCTGACCAGGGCGATCGGGTACGAGCCGTCGGGCGCGGCGGCCGCGTCGACCTCGAAGGCGAGGTCGTGGTCCGAGCGGCCCTCGACGAGCGGCGAGGCCTCGACGAGCGCGGCGGCGGCGTCGGCCGAGTACGGCACGTACTCGTCGCCGACCTTCACGGCGGTCTGGCCCAGGCCGTCGGCCTGCGACGCGTCGAGGAAGCCGATGTAGCCGGCGCCGGCCGAGATGGCCTGCTTCACGCCCGAGGTGCCCTGGGCGCCCTCGCCGATGTCCAGCGGCCACTCGTCCGAGGCCTCGTCCGTCCACACGTCGGGCGCGGTCGCCTCGAGGTACGAGGTGAAGGTCTCCTGCGTGCCCGAGGGGTCGGAACGGAAGACGGGGGTGATGGCCTGGTCGGGCAGCTCCACGCCCTCGTTCTGGGAGGCGATGGCGTCGTCGTTCCAGTTGTCGATCTCACCGGAGAAGATGCCGGCGATCGTCGCGGCGTCCAGGTTCAGCGTGTCGACGCCGTCGAGGTTGAACGCGATGGCGACGGGCGAGATGTAGGCGGGCACCTCGACGATGTCGTCGGTGACGCAGGCGCCGAAGCCGCCGGCGGCGATCTCCTCGTCGTTGAACGCGCGGTCCGAGCCGATGAAGTTCGAGTTGGCGGCGCCCGAGATGAAGTTCTCGCGGCCCACGCCCGAGCCGGTCGGGTTGTAGTTGACGGTCACGTCGCCGTTGGCGGTCTGGAACGCGGCGACCCAGGCCTCCTGCGCGCTGCCCTGCGAGGACGCGCCCGTGGCGCTGATGGTGCCGCTGAGCGACGAGCCGCCGTCGGCGGGCGCGCTGCTGTCGCCGTTGCCGGCCGGAGCCTCGTTGGCCGCGCAACCGGCGAGGGCGAAGGCGGCGACGGCACCGAGTGCGGCGATGCGGGTGAAACGAGCGATCTTCACTGTGTATCCGTTTCGATCAGGGATTCAGGGACGTCCCCGCCGGGTCGCAGGGCACATCGTGACCGTAGGAGAGGGCAGTGACGAGACTGCGGTGCGCCGGTGAACAGCAGGTGAACTGCGTGCATCGATCCGCCTGAGCGCTGGGAACGCGCAGGCGTCGCACAGCGGGCTCACACCTTGGGTGCGTGGGTCTCGATCGCGACGATCCCGGATCCGGGATTGGTCGCCGACAGGTGGGCGACGCTGAACGCGCCCGTCTCCAGCGCCGCGGCGTCGGACAGATACGAGCCGCGCAGGGTCCCGGTCGCGAGGGCGAGCTCGGAGAGGATGTCGGGCAGCACGGGACCGTGGCTGCACAGCACCGCCGGCTTGCCGGCGCGCACGCGCCGGCCGACGACGTCCCGCACGTCGGCGGCGCCGTCCTCCCACGCGTCTTGGCTGATCAGGTCGGTCTCGTCGATGCGGCGGCCGAGGGCCTTCGACAGCGGCGCCACCGTCTTGACGCAGCGCACGGCGGTGCTCGAGACGATGCGCCGGACGCCGAACGCGCGCAGCGCGCCGACGATCGCCTTCGCCTGCTCCTTGCCCCGCGGCTGGAGCGGGCGCGCGGCGTCGGGGCCGCTCCACTCGTCGCGCGCGACGGCCTTGCCATGGCGCAGCGCGATCACCGGGAAGGTGTGCAGCACGCCGTCGTCGACGAGCCTCTCGAAGTGCTCGAGGATCTCCACGTCGACCGGGTAGCTGAGCCGCGCGTGCGCCTTCTTGAGGCTCACCCACTCGATCGCGGCGATCTCGGGGCCTGGCACGAACGCGCTCTCTCGGATCGCCGCCTCGGTGGCCTCCGCCGCCCAGTAGTGCACGATCTTCTGCCGGCCGCTCGGCAGACTGTAGTGCGAGACGCCGAGGGGCGCGCCCAGCGCCGTCCGGATGCCGGTCTCCTCGAAGATCTCGCGCACCGCCGTCTCGGCGAGCATCTCGCCGGGATCGACCTTGCCCTTCGGCAGGGTCAGGTCGCGGTACTTGGTCCGGTGGACGAGCAGCACCCGCAGCTTGCCGTCGACGACGCGCCAGACGACCCCTCCCGCGGCATAGACGGCGACCTTCGCCGTCATCGGCTGACGCGCGCCTGACGGCGGCGGCGCACCGCGCTCATCCGGCGGTCCTGCAGGTCGGTGAGCGGCTTGCCGTCCTCGTCGACGCTGTGCCGCGTCCATGTGCCGTTCTCGCCGAGGTGCCACGAGCTCGTCCCCGCGTCCATCGCGACGTCGAACAGCGTCAGCAGCTCGCGGACGTGCTTGGGGGCCACGACGCGCACCAGCGCCTCGACACGGCGGTCGAGGTTGCGGTGCATCATGTCGGCGCTGCCGATGTACACCTCGGGGTCGCCGTCGTTCTCGAACGCGAAGATGCGCGAGTGCTCGAGGTAGCGGCCCAGGATCGACCGCACGGTGATGTTGTCGCTCACCCCCGGCAGGTCGGTGCGCAGCGAGCAGATGCCGCGCACCCACACGTCCACCTTCACGCCCGCGATGCTCGCGCGGTAGAGGGCGTCGATGATCTGCTCGTCGACCATCGAGTTGACCTTGATGCGCACGCTCGCGGGCTTCCCGTCGAGGGCGTGGCGGCGCTCGCGGTCGATCAGCCGGACGAGGCCCTTGCGCAGGTGCAGCGGGGCGACGAGCAGCCGCTTGAACTTCTTCTCGATCGCGTAGCCGCTGAGCTCGTTGAACAGCCTCGTCAGGTCGCGGCCGACCTGCGGATCGGTCGTGAACAGCCCGAAGTCCTCGTACAGGCGGCTCGTCTTGGGGTTGTAGTTGCCGGTGCCGACGTGGCTGTAGTGGCGCAGCTCGCCCTTCTCCTCGCGGATCACCAGCGCCAGCTTGCAGTGCGTCTTGAGGCCCACGAGGCCGTACACCACGTGCACTCCGGCCTTCTCGAGCTTGCGCGCCCACACGATGTTGTTGGCCTCGTCGAACCGGGCCTTCACCTCGACCAGCGCGAGCACCTGCTTGCCGGCCTCGGCCGCGTCGATCAGGGCCTGCACGATCGGGCTGTCGCCCGACGTGCGGTACAGCGTCTGCTTGATCGCGAGCACATGGGGGTCCTTCGCCGCCTGCTCGAGGAAGGCCTGCACGCTGGTCGCGAACGACTCGTAGGGGTGGTGCACGAGCACGTCGCCCTTGCGGATCGCGGCGAACAGGTCGGCGCGCGCCGTGCTCGACTGCTCGGCCGACTGGAAAGCCAGCGCCGTGGTGGGCACGTGCGGGGCGTAGTGCAGCTCGGGGCGGTCGATGCGGGCGAGGCCGAACAGCGCCCGCAGGTCGAGCGGGCCGGGCAGGCGGTAGACCTCCTGCTCGGTGATGTCGAGCTCCTTGATCAGCAGGTCGAGCGTGACGTCGTCCATGTCGTCCGTGATCTCGAGCCGGATCGGCGGCCCGAAGCGGCGCCGCAGCAGCTCGGCCTCGAGCGCCTGGATCAGGTTCTCCGACTCGTCCTCCTCGATCACCACGTCCTCGTTCCGCGTCAGGCGGAACGCGTGGTGGTCGAGCACCTCCATGCCGGGGAAGAGGTCGTCGAGGTGCTCGGCGATGAGCTCCTCGAGCGGCAGGTAACGCACGCTTTCGCCCGTGGAGCCCGCCACCTCGACGAAGCGGGGCAGCATGGGCGGCACCTTGAGCCGCGCGAACTCCTGTCGGCCGGTGCGCGCGTTGCGGATGCGGATGGCGAGGTTGAGCGACAGGCCCGAGATGTAGGGGAACGGGTGCGCCGGGTCGACGGCCAGGGGCATCAGCACCGGGAAGACCTTCGCCTGGAAGTAGTCGTACATCGCCCGGCGCTCGTCGTCGTCGAGGGCCGGCCACCCGACGACCTCGATGCCCGCCTCGGACAGCGCGGGGCGCACGTGCTCGTCCCACGCGGTGGCGTGCCGCAGCTGCAGCGCGTGCGCCTCCTCCGAGATGCCGGCGAGCACCTCGGCCGGCGGGCGTCCCACGTTCGTCGGCACCGCCAGGCCCGTGACGATGCGGCGCTTGAGGCCCGCCACGCGCACCATGAAGAACTCGTCGAGGTTGCTGGCGAAGATCGCGAGGAAGTTCGCCCGCTCGAGAGCGGGGACGGCCGGGTCCTCGGCGAGCTCGAGCACCCGCTGGTTGAACGACAGCCAGCTGAGCTCGCGGTCGAGGTAGCGGTTCTCCGGCAGCTGGGCGTCGGGCGCCTCGACGGCGGCGTCGAAGTCGTCGTCCTCTGCGTCCCCGATGCCGGTGTCCACGATGGCGGAGTCGATCATGGGCCCATCCTGCCACCGGCACGTGACGTGCGCGTGAACAGCCGTCATCGCCGGCCGTCGACCGTCTCCGGGCGGTTCAGGACCCCGAGGTCGTGGGGAGCTGGTCGTCCTCGTAGACGTTGAACCGGTAGCCCACGTTGCGCACCGTGCCGATCAGCTGCTCCAGGTCGCCGAGCTTGGCGCGCAGTCGCCGCACATGGACGTCGACCGTGCGGGTGCCGCCGAAGTAGTCGTAGCCCCACACCTCGCTGAGCAGCTGCTCGCGCGTGAACACCCGCGACGGATGCGTCGCGAAGAAGTGCAGCAGCTGGAACTCCTTGTACGTGAGGTCGAGCGGCTTGCCGTGCACCTTCGCGGAGTAGGACGACTCGTCGATCGTGATGCCGGAGGTCTGGATCCGCGTCGACACCTGCTCGCTGGTCTGACGCCCGATCGCGAGGCGCACGCGGGCGTCCACCTCGGCGGGGCCCGCGGTGACCAGGATCACGTCGTCGACGCCCCAGTCGGTCGACACGGCGGTCAGGCCGCCCTCCGTCACGACGAGGATCAGCGGCGCGTCCAGGCCCGTGGTGTTGAGGATCTTGCAGAGCGACTTGGCGCCGACCAGGTCGATGCGCGCGTCGACGAAGATCACCTCGGCGCTCGGGGCGTTGACGAGCTGCGCCGGCTCCGCGGGGATCTGCCGCACCCGGTGGCTCAGCAGCTCGAGGGCGGGCAGGACGGGCCCTCCGCCAGGGGCGGAGCTCAATACGAGAAGCTGGGCCAAGCGACGTCCTTTCGGGGCGGAGGGGTGGCCGCGCCCTGGGTCGATGCGGTGGGGACGCGCATCGTGGCACCCATCATAAGGTCTGCCGGACCGTCCTCTCGGCGCGCGGTCGCGCACGCCGTCGCGTCGCGCGGCGTAGCGGGGACGTGCCGTGCCGACGCGGCGTTCGACAGATCGGCGGGGAGTCGCCGACAATGGACACGTGACGATCCCCGAGCTCGCCCCCCGGCGCCGATACGGCGGCGTCGCCGCGACCTGGGCGTTCGGGCTCGCCGCGGCGATCGCCATCGGCGTCTTCGTCCCCTTCGCGGCCCGTTTCGGGTGGCTGGGCGTCGCCGGCGGCGCGTGCGTCGTGTTCGCGTTCGTGGCGCAGCTCGTGGACGGGCGGGCCCGCGGATTCGTGTTCCGTGTCGGCGTCGCGGCCGTCGGCGCGCTCGGCATCCTCGGCGCCGTCTCCTTCGCGTTGGCGCTCGCCGCCATCACCGTGGTCTGACGGGATAGACTGGGCTCATGGATCTCGTCGCGCTCGAACTCTTCTTCGTCGGGCTGCTGGGCCTCGCCAGCCTGGCGATCGCCTTCGTCTCCGGCGCGGTCGTCTGGAACCTGTTCCGCGGCCAGCGCTGAGGGAGGGCAGCATGATCGAGCTGCCCACCGACCTCCCCGCCGATCTGGTGCCCCTCTCGTGGCTCATCGGCGTGTGGGAGGGGACCGGCGTGATCGACTATCGCGTGGGCGACGTCCACTACGAGGGCGAGTTCTCGCACCGCGTGAGCTTCAGCCATGACGGCGGGCCGTTCCTCAACTACTCCGCGTCGGCTCAGCTGGCCGCCGCGGACGGCGAGACCGCTCGGCCGCTGAACTCCGAGACCGGCTTCTGGCGGCTGGCCCGCCCGGCGACGGACGCGGAGCCGGGACCGGGGCTGCTGCCCGCGCTCGGCTCGCCCGCGCCGCGGACCGCCGACGACGTCGAGCTGCTGCGCAACGCCGACGACGGCTTCGACCTCGAGGTCTCGCTCGTCCACTCCGACGGCGTGAGCGAGCTCTACCTCGGCCAGGTGAAGGGCCCCCGCATCGACCTCGCGACCGATGCGGTCGTCCGCACCGCCAGCGCGCGCCATTACGCGGCCGCGACCCGTATCTACGGCCTCGTCGACGGCCACCTGCTGTGGGCGTGGGACATCGCGGCGCTGGGGAGCGAGCTCGGCTCTCACGCCTCGGCGCGGCTGGCGAAGGTGGCCTGATGGCCGCCGGTGACGTCAGCCCTCTGTTCGCCGACCGCGCGGGCGCCGTCCTGGGCGACGAGGGCGTCCTGCATTTCGGCGACCCGGTGCGCGAGCAGCGGCGCCTCGCCGTCGGAGGCGCTGTCGTCCCGCGCGACGACCGCGCGGTGATCGAGGTCGCGGGCCCCGACCGGCTGACGTGGCTCGACTCGATCACGTCCCAGGCCGTGTCGACGCTCGCCGCAGGCGAGAGCACCGAGCTGCTGGTGCTCGATCCGCAGGGCCGCGTCGAGCACGCGGCCGGGGTGGTCGACGACGGGGCGTCCACCTGGCTGCTTGTCGACGCCGGAGACGCGGCGGGCCTCGCGAAGTGGCTGACGATGATGCGGTTCCGCTCGCGCGTCGAGGTCGCCGTGCGCGACGACCTCGCGGTGCTGGCGTTCTTCCAGGGCGCCGAGGCGCAGGAGCGCGTGATCGCCGCCGTCGCCGGCCCGAACGGCGTCCCGCTCGTCTGGATCGACCCCTGGCGGCAGGTGACCGCGGGCGGCTGGCAGTACTCCGCCGCCCCCGACCACCCGGGCGCCGACTACGCGTGGGCCGAGGCTGTCGTCGAGCGGGCAGCGCTCGGTGGGCTCGACGACGTGGAGCCCGCGGGGCTGCTGGCCGCGGAGGCGCTGCGGATCGCCGCCTGGCGGCCGCGGTGGAGCCGTGAGGTCGACGAGCGGGCCATCCCGCACGAGTACGACTGGCTGCGCACGGCCGTGCATCTGAACAAGGGCTGCTACCGCGGCCAGGAGACCGTCGCCAAGGTGCACAACCTGGGTCATCCGCCGCGTCGGCTCGCGATGCTGCACCTCGACGGCAGCGACAGCGTGCTTCCGGAGCCGGGCTCTGCCGTGCGGATGAGCGGCGCCGACGACGCGAGCGCGGAGGTCGGCCGCATCAGCAGCAGCGCCCTGCACCACGAGCTCGGCCCGATCGCCCTGGCGGTGCTCGCGCGGAGGGTGCCGGGAGACGCGGCGCTCGAGATCGAGGTCGACGGCACGCGGATCGCGGCGGCGCAGGAGGTCATCGTGCCGGCGGACGCGGGGGCGACCGCCGAGGTGCCCCGCCTCACCCGCCTGTCGCGACGCCCCCTCGCCGAGCCGCCCGCGCGGTGACGGGCGGGCGGGGGATGTCCGACTCGCAGCCGATGACGGAGGCCGTTCCGGTCACCTGGCGCACGCGCTTCTCGCCGCGACCCGGTCTCACCCGCCTGCGGGAGTCGTGGATCGCCGTCGCGCAGATCGTCATCGCCGCGACGTGCGGATACCTGATCGGCCGGCACCTGCTCGGCCACGAGACGCCGATGATCGCCGCGACCGTGGCGATCTCGAGCCTGGGGCTGGCGCGCGACGCGCGGCCCGGCCGCGTGGCGGAGACGGTGGTCGGGATGCTCACGGGCATCCTCGTCTCGGAGGCGTTGCGCTTCGCCCTGGGCAGCGGGTGGTGGCAGCTCGCGGTGGCTCTCGCCGTGACGATGCTGCTGGCCCGCTTCCTGTCGCCCTCGCCGCAGTTCGCGATCGCCGCGGCGATCCAGGCGGCGATCGCGATGATCCTGCCCCTCGCGCCGGTGCCGTTCTCCCGGCTGCTGGACGGCGTGATCGGGGGCGTCCTGGCCGTGGTCGTCACCGCGGTGCTGCCTCGCAACCCCGCCACCGCCGCGATCCGGGACGCCCGTGCCTTCTTCGCGCAGTTCGACGCCGCCGCCGAGCGGCTCGTCGTGGCCGTGCGGCGCGGCGACCGGCTGCGGGCGGAGCGCGGCCTCGAGAAGGCGCGCGGACTGCAGGCGCCGCTCGAGGCCTGGCGCGCGTCGCTCGACTCCGGCCGGTCGATCGCGCGCATCTCGCCGTTCCTGCGCGGCCGCCGGGCCGAGCTCGAGCGGCACGCGCGCATCTTGCAGGCCATGGACCTCGCGATGCGCAACCTGCGCGTGGTCGGCCGGCGCATCGTGTACGTCTGCGAGGACCGCAGCCCGCGGGACGTGCCCGCCGACGCGATGGCCGAGATCGTGCGCGCGGCGACCCTGGTCGGCGCGTCCATCGACGACATCTCGCAGGAGCCGGTCGCGCGCGAGACGCTGCTCGCGATCGCGCGACGGCTCGACCCCGCCGCGATGCTGCCCGGGGCGTCGCTGGGCGAGCAGGCGCTCGTCTCGGCGCTGCGCCCGCTCGTGGTCGACCTGCTGGTCGCGTCCGGCGTTCCTCCCGCCGAGGCGCGAGGCGCGATCCCGCGCATCTGATCCGCGGGCCCGCGCAGCGCGACCGTCCGGTGCGAGACGGCCCTTATCGGCGGTGGGAAGGGCGCTCTCGCACCGCTTCCTGCCTCACGCGGGCCGCACGACGTCCCAGGGGACGGTGAGCTCGCCCAGGCGCCAGCGGCTGCGGCCGCCGATCACGGGGACGCCGCGGTCGCGCAGGGCGGTGACCGCGGCCATCCAGCGCTGGGTCGGGCCGAACGGCGCCAGCGGCGAGGCCCGGTCCCACTCGCGGTCCAGGGCGCTCAGCAGACCGTGCACGCGCTCGCCCGGCACGTTGCGGTGGATGAGCGCCTTCGGCAGTCGCTCGGCCACCACGCTCGGGCGCTCCAGGTCGGTCAGCCGCAGCGAGATCGTGAGCCGCGTCGGGTCGCCCGCGTCGGAGACGTCGATCCAGCTGCAGACGCGCCCGATCTCGTCGCACGTGCCCTCGACCAGCACCCCGCCCGGCGCGAGGCGCCCGGTCATCCGCTGCCACGCCGACGGGACGTCCTGCTCGTCGTACTGGCGCAGCACGTTGAACGCCCGGATCACCGCGGGCCGCCGCCCGCCGTCGACCGGCACCTCGAACCCGCCGCGCGCGAACGACGCGCGGGCATCGGGCGCGAACGCCGTCTCGCCCCGCCTCGTGGCCTCCAGCTGAGCGGTCGCGCGCGCGACGCGGTCGGCGTCGATCTCGAGACCGAGCACCTCGACGTCGTCGCGCACGCGCCGCAGCCGCGCCTCCAGCTCGAGCGTCGTCACGCCGTTCGCGCCGTAGCCGAGGTCGACCACGAGCGGGTCGGCCGCCTGCCGCAGCGGGGGGAGGTGGGCGATCCAGCGGTCGATCCGTCTCAGGCGGTTCGTGCCCGTCGTCCCGCGGGTCGCGCGTCCCTCGGGACCCCGTGCAGCGCGCGCCATGCATCCATTCTCGCGTCTCCGAGACGGCCCGCCGCTCGGTAGGCTGGCGGCATGGCACACACCCTGATCCTGCTGCGACACGGCCAGAGCGAGTGGAACGAGCTCAACCTCTTCACGGGATGGGTCGACGTCCGGCTCACCGAGCTCGGCCGCGGCGAGGCGAAGCGCGGCGGAGAGCTGCTGAAGGAGCAGGGCGTGCTGCCCGACGTGCTCCACACGTCGGTGCTCAGCCGCGCCATCCAGACCGCGAACATCGCGCTCGACGCCGCAGACCGCCTGTGGATCCCGGTCAAGCGCTCGTGGCGCCTCAACGAGCGCCACTACGGCGCGCTGCAGGGCAAGGACAAGGCGCAGACGCTCGCCGAGTTCGGCGAGGAGAAGTTCATGGAGTGGCGTCGGTCGTTCGACGTGCCGCCGCCCGTGATCGACCCCGCCGACGAGTACGCGCAGACCGACGACCCGCGCTACGCGGGCATCGACGGGGACGTCCCGGGTACCGAGTCGCTGAAGCTCGTGATCGACCGCATGCTGCCCTACTGGGAGGACGAGATCGTCCCCGACCTGCAGGCCGGCAAGACCGTCCTCGTGGCGGCCCACGGCAACTCGCTGCGCGGCCTGGTCAAGCACCTCGACGGCATCAGCGACGACGACATCGCCGCCCTCAACATCCCGACCGGCATCCCGCTGGTCTATGAGCTGGGCGACGACCTCAAGCCGCTCGGACCGGGCCGCTACCTCGACCCGGAGGCCGCCGCGGCCGGTGCGGCCGCCGTCGCCTCTCAGGGCAAGAAGTAACGCCGGCCGAATGCGAGGAGCCCCCGTCCGGATCTTCCGGGCGGGGGCTCCTCGCGTCGCGGGACGCGGTCAGACCGGCAGGTCGGTCACCGGGTCGTCGGCGGCCCAGTCGCCCGTGCCGAGATAGATGACCTTCTTGGCGATCGACACCGCGTGGTCGGCGAAGCGCTCGTGGTAGCGGCTCGCGAGCGTCGCGTCGACGGTCGCGCCGGCCTCGCCCTGCCAGCTGTCGCTGAGCACCTTCTCGAACACGCTGGCGTGCAGCTCGTCCACGTCGTCGTCGCTGTTGCGGATGTGGTCGGCGATCTTCAGGTCCTGCGTGCGCAGCAGCTCGGTGAGCGTGCGGGCGATCTGCACGTCGAGCTCGCCCATCTTCGTGAACGTGCCCTTGAGGCCCTTGGGGATCGCGCGCTCCGGGTAGCGGGTGCGGGCGAGCTGGGCGATGTGCTCGGCCATGTCGCCCATCCGCTCGAGCGATGCGCTCACGCGCAGCGCGGTGACGACGATGCGCAGGTCGCGGGCGACCGGCTGCTGCATAGCCAGGATCTCGATCGCCAGCTCGTCCAGCGCGACCGCGCGCTCGTCGATGAGCTTGTCATCGGCGATGACCTCCTCGGCGAGGGCCACGTCGCTCGTGCTGAACGACCGGGTGGCCTTGTCGATGGCGACCGTGACGAGCTCGGCGATCTCGACGAGGCGGGTCTGCACATCCTCGAGTGACTGGTGGAAGACTTCGCGCATCGGTGACCTTTCGTCTGTGTCGCGGAGGGGCGTGCGACATCGGAGGCCGTCTGCACGCTCTCCGCGATTCTCGTCAGCGCAGGTGAACGAACGGTGCCGCACCGGTGAACAGTCGGCGACGCGTCCCGCTCGGGATGCGGATCGGTCCGACCCTCCGTTCTCCTTGACTTTACTCTGGTGTCATGGACACGACGCAGCTCGCGCTGCTCGCCCTGCTGCTGGGGGCGATCATCGGGGCTGGAGCGTCCCTCATCGTCTTCGCGGCCCTGCGGTCTCGGGAGCGCGCCGAGCGCGAGGCGGACGGCACGGTGCCCGACGGTGTGACGGCGGTGCTCGACGCGATGGACGACGCGGCGGCCGTGGTCGACGCCTCGGGCCTGGTGCTGGCGACGTCCCCCTCCGCGCCGTGGCTCGGCATCGAGGCGGGGGCGAACCTCGAGCACGTCGGCCTGCGCGACCTGGTGCGCGCGGCGCGGGCGGGGACGACCGAGACCGAGAACCTGCGCCTGGTGCGGGGCAGGATGTCCGCCGACTCCCGGCTGGTCGCCGCGCGCGCGACGCGCGTCAGCGAGCGGCACACGCTGCTCATCGTGCGGGACCTCTCGGAGCAGGAGCGCCTGGAGCAGATGCGCCACGACTTCATCGCCAACACCAGCCACGAGCTCAAGACGCCCGTCGGCGCCGTCACCCTGCTCGCCGAGGCGATCGAGCTCGCCGCCGACGACGCTGCGCAGGTGCGCTCGTTCACCGCCCGGCTGTCGGCGGAGGCGGACAGGCTGGGGCGCCTCACGGGACGCATCATGAACCTCTCGCGGCTGCAGGCGGCCGACGAGCTGACCTCGGTGGGCGACGTGGCGATCGACGAGGTCGTCGCCTCCGCCATCGAGGCGCACGCGGTGCAGGCCGACTCCGCCGGGGTCGAGCTGGTGCGCGGGGGAGACCGCGGCCTCTACGTGCGCGGCGACACGCAGATCCTCAAGGAGGCCGTCGGCAACCTCATCGCGAACGCGATCGCGTACTCGCCTCGCGGATCCCGGGTGGGCGTGGGCGTGCGATCGGTCGAGGGCGTCGTCGAGCTCGCCGTGACGGACCAGGGAATCGGCATCGCCGAGTCGGACCAGCAGCGCGTGTTCGAGCGCTTCTACCGAGCGGACCAGGCGCGCTCTCGCCGGACGGGCGGCTCGGGCCTCGGGCTGTCGATCGTCAAGCACGCCGTCTCACGACACGGCGGCGAGGTCCGGCTGTGGTCGCAGCCCGACCGCGGCTCGACGTTCACCGTCCGCCTGCCCCTCAGCGACCCACCCGTGATCGAAACCCCCGTCAAGAAGAAGAAGCGGAGGCCCGCGACCGTCGTCGCCGGCGCCGACGCGAAGAAAGGCCTCCAATGACGCGTGTTCTCCTGGTCGAGGACGAGCCCGACCTCGCCGAGCCCCTCGCCTACCTGTTGCGTCGTGAGGGCTACGAGGTCGAGATCGCCGAGGACGGCCCTGCGGCCCTCGCCGCCTACCGCGAGCAGGGCGCAGACCTGATCCTGCTCGACCTGATGCTGCCCGGCATGCCGGGCACCGAGGTCTGCCGACAGGTGCGTGCCACGTCGAGTGTCCCGATCATCATGCTGACGGCGAAGGACTCGGAGGTCGACATCGTCGTGGGGCTCGAGCTCGGCGCCGACGACTACGTCACCAAGCCGTACTCCGCGCGCGAGCTGCTGGCGCGGATACGCGCCGTGCTGCGACGCACGGCCGACGCCGAGGCCGAGCTGGACGAGCGGGTCCTCGAGGGCGGACGTGTGACGCTCGACGTCGACCGTCACACGGTGGCCGTCGACGGCCAGCAGATCAACATGCCTCTCAAGGAGTTCGAGCTGCTCGAGGTCCTGATGCGGAACGCCGGGCGCGTGCTCACTCGCGGTCAGCTGATCGACCGCGTGTGGGGGAGCGACTACTTCGGCGACACCAAGACGCTCGACGTGCACATCAAGCGCATCCGCTCGCGGATCGAGCAGGTGCCGAGCGAGCCGGTCATGCTCGTGACCGTGCGGGGGCTGGGCTACCGCTTCGAGGGCTGACGCCTCGACGCCGCGCATCCGACGAACGCGGAAGGGCGGGGGGGGGGGGGGGGGGCGCCCGCGAGCCCCGGGTGGGGGTGGGGGGGGGGGGGGGGAACCCTGCA
>NZ_JAIJZW010000005.1:0-207584 GCF_019753765.1 Microbacterium marinilacus | reverse complement strand
CCCCCCCCCCCCCCCCCCCGCCCCCCGGCCGCCCCCCCCCGCCCCCCCCCCCCCCTTCCGCGTGTTGGTTCGGGGAGGGGTCAGTGACCCGCTTCCTCCTCCTCGGCCTTCTCGAGGTGCGAGCAGTCGGAGGACTCGCCGCCGGGCACGAGCGAGGCGAAGTGCTCCATGCAGCCGTCGAGGACGGGCACCTCGGTCAGGACGCCCTCGCCGTCGCCGGACTGGAAGTACACGGGCAGCGTGGCGCCCGCGGGGGTGTCGATGCCTTCGAGCATAAGCGGGTCCTCGGTGCCGGCGCCGAGGCTCACGACCTCGCCTGCGGGCACGCGCACCGTGGCCGTCTCGCTGCCCCACTCGAGGTTCAGCGTGGCCGGGGCGTCCGTCGTGTTGACGAGAGCGGCGACGAGGTTGCCGTCGGTTCCCTCGTCGTCGGCGACGACCACGGCGTTTCGCACCTCGATGGCGGCGCCGTCGGTGTTCGGGACGTTCACGCCGTCGGAGGGCGAGTACGCGATCGTGGTGGCCTGATGGGTGATCGAGGCGCAGCCGGTGGCGCCCAGCGCGATGACGGCGCCGAGGGCGAGCGACGCGAGAATGCGGGAGTTCACGGAACCTCCAGGTCGTGCGGCCTCGCCGAGCTGCGGGCCCTGCCTGCCATTCTAGGGGGTCGCCTCGGCGCCGCCGACCCGTCGCCGGTGCCGGAGGCGTAGGCTGGGGACCGCCGATCCATGCGGGTGAATACAGCAGCGCGATCCGATGCGCCGACGGCCCACGGGGCGGCGCAGAGGAGCATCCAATGGCATTCGAAGGCAAGGTCGCGATCGTCACGGGCGGCGGATCGGGCATCGGGGAGGCGACCTCCAAGGAGCTCGCCGGGCTCGGCGTGAAGGTCGTCGTGGCGGACATCAAGCTCGAGGCCGCGCAGCGTGTGGTCGGCGAGATCGAGTCCGCGGGAGGCGTCGCGGCGGCCTTCCAGGCCGACACGGCGGTCGCTGAGGACAGCCGCAAGGCCGTCGAGTTCGCCGTCGCGACCTACGGCAAGCTGAACTACGCGTTCAACAACGCGGGCATCGGCGGCGCGAGCGCGCCGGTCGGCGAGATGGCCCTCGACGCCTGGGACACCGTGGTGGGCATCAACCTCAACGGCGTCGCGTACGGCCTGCGCTATCAGATCCCCGCCATCCTCGAGGCGGGTGCGGAGGAGGGGGCCATCGTCAACATGGCGTCCATCCACGGCGCCGTCGCAGCCCTCGGCAACGCCGCGTACACCGCGACCAAGCACGCCGTCGTCGGCGTGACCAAGAACGCCGCCGCCGAGTACGGCCCCGCGGGCCTGCGCATCAACGCCGTCGGCCCCGGCTACATCGACACCCCGCTGCTGGCCGGAGCGCCCGCAGAGATCAAGGAGGGGCTCGTCGCGAAGCACCCGCTCGGCCGTCTCGGGCGCCCGGAGGAGATCGCGAAGGTCGTGCGGTTCCTGCTCTCCGACGACGCGTCGTTCGTCACAGGCGCCTACTACCTGATCGACGGCGGGTACACGACCGTCTGATCCCGGCGTCGCGGGTCCGCTCCGGAGTGGGCCCGCGAGCCGCGAGCCGGAGTTGCTCCGATCGGCGTGTCGCTCCCGGAGAACGGGGGCGGCGAACCTTAGTGCATCCGGGGCTGTGGTATCCTGGAAGTCGCCGAAAGGACACTATTCTATGCTTTTTGAGGTTGGCGAGACGGTCGTCTATCCCCACCACGGTGCGGCCACCATCACCGAAGTGAAGACCCGCGTCATCAAGGGCGAGGAGAAGGTCTACCTCAAGCTGAACGTCACCCAGGGCGACCTCGTGATCGAGGTCCCCGCCGAGAACGTCGACCTCGTCGGCGTGCGTGACGTCATCGGCCAGGACGGACTGGACAAGGTCTTCGAGGTGCTCCGCGCGCCGTTCACGGAGGAGCCGACCAACTGGTCGCGTCGCTACAAGGCGAACCTCGAGAAGCTCGCTTCCGGCGACGTGATCAAGGTCAGCGAGGTCGTCCGCGACCTCTGGCGCCGTGACCAGGACCGCGGGCTCTCTGCGGGCGAGAAGCGCATGCTCGCGAAGGCCCGCCAGATCCTCATCTCCGAGCTCGCGCTCGCAGAGAAGACCGACGAGGAGAAGGCCGCCTCGGTGCTCGACGAGGTCCTCGCCTCGTAACCACGTCTCTCAGACGCGGAAGGCGCCGTCCCGCAAGGGGCGGCGCCTTTCCTTTCGCGCGGATACGGTGGGAGCGTGACCATCGCCCCCGCACCGCGCATCGCCGTGATCGTCGTCGCCGCAGGCTCCGGCACCCGTCTCGGGCAGGAGGCGCCGAAGGCGTTCGTCGGCATCGACGGCCACACGATCCTTCGCCACGCCCTCCGAGGGGTGTTCGAGGCGCCCGAGGCGCAGATCGTCGTCGTCGCGCCGTCCGGGCGCGAGGGAGAGGCTCTGACGGAGGCCCGGGAGGCCGCCGGCGACCGTGCCGGGCAGGTCTCCGTCGTGACCGGGGGAGCGACGAGGCAGCAGTCGGTGGCGGCGGGCCTGCGCGAGCTGTGGCCGTCGGTCGAGGTCGTCCTCGTGCATGACGCCGCGCGGGCGCTGACCCCGCCCGACGTGTTCGCGCGTGTGATCGACGCCGTGGACCGCACCGGCTGGGGCGTCGTGCCCGGCCTGCCCGTCGTCGACACGATCAAGCGCGTCGACGGGCAACAGGTCGTGGAGGCGGTCGACCGCTCGGAGCTGACGGCCGCGCAGACCCCGCAGGGGTTCCGGCGCGACGTGCTCGAGACGGCGTACGCCGTGGCGTCCGAGGAGTTCACCGACGACGCCGCCCTGGTCGCGGCGGCCGGGCACCGCGTCGCGGTTGTGCAGGGAGACGCGCTCGCGTTCAAGATCACGACGCCCGCCGACCTCGACCGCGCCCGTCACCTCGCCGTGCCCGTGCCGCCCGTCTCGCACCCGGGCGCGGGGCAGGCGAACGGCCAGCGCGTGGGCGTCGGCACGGACGTGCACGCCTACGGCGGCGACGGAGCGCTGTGGCTGGCCGGTCTCGAGTGGCCCGGCGAGCGAGGACTGTCGGGGCATTCCGACGGCGACGCCGTCGCGCATGCGATCGTCGACGCGCTGCTCTCGGCCGCGGGGCTCGGCGACATCGGCACGCACTTCGGAACGTCGCGCCCCGAGTTCGCCGGCGCGCACGCCGACGCGTTCCTCGCGCGCACCCGGCAGCTGCTCGGCGAGGCGGGGTGGGTCGTCGCCAACGTCGCCGTGCAGGTCCAGTCGAACGCGCCGAAGCTCGCCCCGCGGCGCGCGGAGGCCGAGGCCGTGCTGTCGGCAGCCCTCGGCGGAGCGCCCGTCTCGGTGGCCGCCACCACCACCGACGGGCTGGGCTTCGCCGGCGAGGGCGTCGGGGTGCAGGCCTTCGCCGTCGCTCTGATCCAGGCCGCCCGCTAGCGCTCCGAGCGGCGCGCTTCTAGACGTGCTCGAAGAGCTCGCCGAGGACGCGTTGGCGGTCCACGGCGCCGAACAGGAGCAGCAGCGAGAGGCCCACGTTCGGATCGAGCCCGTCGTGCATCCGCACGTCGAAGCTCCGCACCGTGCGACGCGTGTGCGTGGTCTCGCGGACGACGAGGACATCGGTCTCGTCCTGTCGGGCGACGAAGCTCCTCGAGGACTCGAGGAGCCCCCGCAGCACGCGCTGCGGACGGACGGCGAAGTCCCCCGGAGGCAGGACGGGGCCGGAGATCACGAGCCTGTCGCGCCGAGCCGTGGCGATCACCGTCCCGTCCGCGGCGTCGGTGATCCTGCGGGCGTTCCGCGCGAAGTGCACGGTCGCCAGCGGCGCCTGTCCGACGGTCGAGCCCTTTCGCATCAGGTCATGGCGGCCGCGGCCGCCGCCGATCGACCACGCGCAGGGAGTGTCCTCGACCTCCTCCCCGTCGACGACGCGGACCTCGGAGAGGACGGCGCTGAACAAGCTGACCATCGCTCGGCAGCGCCGCGGAGGCGGGTGGAACTCGTCCATCGCCCCAACGCTAGGGCGCGCGCGGAGGCGTGATCCAGCAGGCGGCGCCGTTGTTCGCCATCCGTTCAACCGGCCGTTCGCGGCGGGCCGGGCGTCGCCGGCGAGGGCGCGCTGCTCTGAGCAGAACCGCCGGCCGACGCCGGACGGATCCGCTTGACTCGTCCCATGCGGCGAGTGCTCGTCTTGGGCGGAACGGGATGGCTGGGGCGCGAGGTCGCCCGCGCCGCCGTCTCCGGCGGGTCGGAGGTGGTCTGCCTGGCCCGCGGCGACTCGGGCGCCGTCGCCCCCGGCGCTCGGCTCGTGAGGGCGGACCGCACGCGCCCGGGCGCCTACGCGGAGGTCGCCGACGGCCGGCGCTGGGACGAGGTGATCGAGCTGGCGTATCAGCCCGAACTGGTGACCTCGGCGCTGACGGCGCTCGGAGAGCACGCCTCGCACTGGACGCTGGTGTCCTCGATCTCCGTCTACGCACGCACCGATCGGCCCGGCGCGGACGAGACGGCCGAGCTCGTCACGCCGCGGGACCTCGCCGAGTACGCGGACGCGAAGGTCGCCGCCGAGCTCGTCAGCTCGGAGCGGCTCGACGGCCGCCTGCTCATCGCCCGGCCCGGCCTCATCGTCGGCCCCGGCGATCCGAGCGACCGATTCGGGTACTGGCCCGCGCGGTTCCGCCGCGGTGGCCGGCTGCTCGCGCCGGAGACGGCCGGTCGTCACGTGCAGGTTGTCGATGTCGCCGACCTGGCCGAGTGGCTCGAGCGCGCCGGGCGCGAGCGGCTCGTCGGGGTCGTGGACGCCGTCGGCGCGGCCCACCCGATGGAGGACATCTTCGCTGCGGTCCGCGCCACGACCGGGTTCGCCGGCGACGTCGTCACCGCCGACGATCGGACGCTCCGCGCGAACGACGTCCGGTACTGGGCGGGCCCGCGCTCCCTGCCGCTCTGGCTGCCGATCTCCGACGCCGGTTTCGCGCGGCGGGACGGGTCGGCCTTCCTCCGCACGGGTGGCCGGCCGAGGCCGGTCGTCGAGACGATCGCGCGATCGCTCGAGGACGAGCTGCGGCGCGGCGTCGACAGGCAGCGGCGAGCGGGGCTCACCGCCGCCGAGGAGACGGAGATCCTGCGCGCGCTTCGCTGAGGCCGTCCCGCGGGCGGGGCGGCGCCCGTCAGAGCGTACGGGTCATGAAAGCCGACAGCGGGTCGTCGGTGTATCCGGCGAAGGGACCGCACGGCGAGAATCCCTCGCTCGCGTACAGGCCCCGGGCGGCGACGAAGTCGTCGCCGCTGCCCGTCTCCAGCCACAGCGACGTCAGCCCGAGCCCGGTCGCCGCCGACACGATGTGCCGCAGCAGCGCCCGCGCGACGCCGCGGCCGAGGTGCGCGTCCGCCGTGCGGAACGACTTCAGCTCGCCTCGCTCGGCATCGATCCGCTTCAGCGCGGCGACCCCGGCGATCTCACCGTCGATCCACGCGCTCCACACGGTGATGTCGGGGGAGCGCAGGGCGTCGAGGTCGAGGGCGTGCACGCTCTCCGCGGGGGTCTGCGCGTGCATGCCCGCGTGATGGTGCGCGACCAGCGCACGAGTGGCCTCGCCCGACAGGTCGTCGACCCGGATGTCGATGTCCGTCACGTCATCCCTCCACGGCGAACGGCTTGGGGTCGTCCGCCTCGCGCGCCGAGCGCGACCCTGGTTCCGCGGGGTCGTCGCGCGCCGAGCGCGACCCTGGTTCCGCGGGGGCGTCGCGCGCCGAGCGCGACCCCCAGGCCAACAGCAGCAGGCCGGCGCCGAGCACCACGAGACCCACCGTCGACAGCGGGGCGAGGCGCTCTCCCAGCACCGCGATGCCGAGCAGGCTCGCCGTCAGCGGCTCGCCGAGCGTCAGGGTCGCGGCGGTCGCCGCCTTCAGGCCGCCGAGCCCCCACGTGAACAGCGCGTACGCCGCGGTGATGGTCGCCAGCCCGAGCCAGAGCGCCATGAGCGCGCCCCGCGGCTCGACCACCCACCGCACGTCCGCGAACGGCAGCGCGCCCAGGGCGATCGCGGCGGATCCGCCGCCCATCGCGCCGACCACGGTGAGGGGATGCCAGCCCGCCTCCAGCAGGCGACGCTGCGCGACGGCGATCACGGCGAACGAGGCGCCGGCGCCCACCGACGCCACGAGCCCCACCGGATCGGCCGATCCGCCGGCGGCCCCGCCGAGGCCCAGCAGGGCGACGCCGAGCGTCGACAGCGCCGTCGCCGCCAGCCACAGGGCGCCCGGACCGCGACGGGTCAGCGCCCACTCCAGCAGTCCCGCCAGCACCGGCGCCGATCCGAGGGCGATGACCGTGCTCACGGCGACCCCGTTGGCCGAGGTGCCGAGGAAGAACAGCGGCTGGTACACGAACAGGCAGACGGCGGTGAGGCCCATCAGGACGAGCGGGCGAGCGGTGAGCGCCTGCCGTGGCGCCTCGGGCGAGCGCCGTCGCCGCAGTCGCGCCGCGATCGTCGTCGCGATCGCCAGCACCGTGCCGCCGACCAGCAGCCTCACCACGCCCACCGCGAACGGCGTCGTCCCGTCGGGGCCGAGCGCCTGCGACGTGCCCGTGGTGCCGAACAGCACCGCGGCGGCGAGGACGGCGAGGACGAAGCGCACCCGCCATTCCTATCGCATCCCGGCCCAGGCGCCGGCATCAGCAACCGCGCGGCCTCCGCCCCGTAGTCTTGAGCCGTGACCGTCCGCATCTACGACTCCCGCGCGCAAGCCCTGCGCGACTTCGTGCCGCTCACGCCGGGAAACGTCACGATGTACGTCTGTGGGCCCACCGTGCAGTCCGGACCGCACATCGGGCACCTCCGCGGCGCGCTCGCGTTCGATCTGCTGCGCCGCTGGCTGGCCCACCGTTTCGGCCGCGTGACGTTCGTCCGCAACGTCACCGACATCGACGACAAGGTGCTCGCGGGCGCCACCGCCGACGAGCCGTGGTGGGCGCTCGCGTACCGCATCGAGCGGGAGTTCACGGCGGCGTATGCCTCGATCGGCATCCTTCCGCCCACCTACGAGCCGCGCGCGACGGCGTCGATCCCGCAGATGCAGGACATGATCTCGCGGCTGATCGAGCGCGGCCACGCGTACGCCGCGGACGGAGACGTCTACTTCGACGTGCGGTCGTGGCCCGAGTACGGCTCGCTCACCCGCCAGTCGCTGGATGCGATGGAGCCGGCGGCGGACGCCGACCCCCGCGGCAAGCGGGACCCGCGCGACTTCGCACTGTGGAAGGCCGCCAAGGCCGACGAGCCGGCCGACGCCCGATGGGACTCGCCGTGGGGCCCCGGCCGTCCCGGCTGGCACATCGAGTGCTCCGCGATGTCGCGTCGGTACCTCGGCGCCGAGTTCGACATCCACGGCGGCGGCCTCGACCTGCGCTTCCCCCACCACGAGAACGAGCTGGCGCAGTCGTCGGCGTCCGGCGACGCGTTCGCCCGCTTCTGGCTGCACAACGGCCTCGTCACCGTCGGCGGGCAGAAGATGTCGAAGTCGCTCGGCAACTTCACGCTGGCGGCCGATCTGCTCCGTCTCCGCCCCGCGCCGGTGATCCGCTACGCGCTCGCCGCGGCGCACTACCGCTCGAACCTCGACGTGTCCGAGCGCGGGCTCGACGAGGCGGCCGCGGCGCTCGATCGCGTGACCGGCTTCCTCGCCCGCGCGGAGCGCGCACTGGGGGCTCCCGACGACGCCGCCGACGTGCCCGAGGCGTTCGGCGCCGCGATGGACGACGACCTCGGCGTGCCTCAGGCGCTGGCCGTGCTGCACGACACCGTCCGCGCCGGCAACACCGCGCTCGATGCGGGCGACCAGGACGCGCAACGGGGCGCGTACGGCGCCGTGACCGCGATGGTCCGAGTGCTCGGGCTCGACGCGGTCGCCGAGACGCACACCGCGACCGGCGCCGAGAGCGCGCTGTCGACGCTGGTCGAGCGGCTCATCGCGCAGCGGGCGCAGGCCCGCGCCGACAAGGACTGGACGACGGCCGACCGCATCCGCGACGTGTTCGCGGGTGCCGGGGTCGTCTTGGAAGACACCGCAGACGGAACCGTTTGGAGCATCGATGGCTAAGCCAAGCCGTCCCGGCGCGAGCAGGGGCAAGAAGAAGGGCCCGGTCAAGGGCACCGGGGGACACAGCCGCAAGGCGCTGGAGGGCAAGGGGCCCACGCCCAAGGCCGAGGACCGCGTCTATCACGCGGCGCACAAGCGCAAGCAGGCCGCGGAGCGCCTGACGGCCAAGCGCGGCCAGGGGCAGTCTTCCGGCGGAGCCGCGCGCGGGCGGGGCACCGCCGGCAAGCGCGACGCCGACATCGAGTTCGTCACCGGACGCAACTCGGTGCTGGAGGCGCTCAGGGCGAAGATCCCCGCGACGGCGTTCTACATCGCCCAGCGCGTCGAGATGGACGACCGCGTCAAGGAGATGCTGTCGATCGCGAAGAAGCGCGAGATCCCGATGCTCGAGGTCACGCGTCCCGAGCTCGACCGCATGGCCGGCTTCGACGGCGTTCACCAGGGCGTCGCGCTCAAGGTGCCGCCGTACGAGTACGCGCACCCCCAGGACCTCCTCGAGGAGATCCTCGCCGACGGCGGGATGCCGCTGCTCGTCGCGCTCGACGGCGTCACCGACACCCGCAACCTCGGCGCGATCATCCGCTCGACCGCGGCGTTCGGCGGTCAGGGCGTCATCATCCCGCAGCGTCGCTCGGCGGGCATGAACTCCGGCGCCTGGAAGACCAGCGCCGGGGCGGCCGCCCGCATCCCCGTCGCGATGGCGACGAACCTGACGGCCATGCTGAAGGACTTCAAGAAGCAGGGCGTGTTCGTGCTCGGCCTGGACGGCGGCGGCGACGTGTCGCTGCCCGCTCTCGGCCTCGCCGACCGACCCGTGGTGGTCGTCGTCGGCAGCGAGGGCAAGGGCCTGTCGCGTCTCGTGACCGAGAACTGCGACCAGATCGTCTCGATCCCGATCTCATCGGCGACCGAGTCGCTGAACGCGGGCATCGCGGCGTCCGTCGCTCTGTACCAGATCGCGACGATGCGCTCGTCGGAGACGGCCGGGGGCGCGCCCGGCGAGTGATCGTCGCGCCGACGCATCCGGAAACGCGCATGCGCGATCGGGGCCGGGCATGGCATGTTGAGGGGAGCACCCGCTCGACGAAGGGAACACCATGGCTCGCATCGCCGTCATCGGAGGCACCGGCTACGCCGGCGGCCACATCGTGAAGGAAGCCGCCGGGCGCGGCCACACCGTCGTGTCGGTCGCCCGCAAGGTGCCGTCCGAGCGGGTCGAGGGCGTCACCTACCTCGAGGGCTCCCTGCTCGACCCCACCGGCCTCCTCGCCGAGCTGCAGGGAGTCGAGACGATCGTCATCGCGGTGGCGCCGCGCGGCGACATGGCCGGGCAGACGCGCCCTGCGATCGGCCAGCTCGTTGCGGCTCTGCCCGCCGACACCCGGATCGGGGTGATCGGTGGCGCCGGCGGCAGCCTCGTCGCCGAGGGCGGGCCGCGCCTGATCGACGCGGGCGAGTTCCCCGACGACTTCAAGCCCGAGGCCCGCGAGCTGATCGGCGTGCTCGAGGACCTCGAGGCGAGCGACGGCGACGTCGACTGGTTCTTCGTGCACCCCGCCGCCGGCTTCGGCGGCTTCGCGCCGGGCGAGCGCACGGGCTCGTACCGCACCGGCGGCGACGTCCTGGTGACGGATGCGGACGGCGGCTCCTACATCTCGGGCGAGGACCTCGCGGTCGCGGTGGTGGACGAGATCGAGTCGCCGCGCCACCGCCGCGCGCGCTTCACCGTCGGCTACTGACGCGGCACAGCTCGAGGCCGGCCGGCGACGTCGGCACCCGATCATCGGACCGCGGCAGGTGCGCGGGCGGGCTCAGACGAGGTCGCGCCAGTCCGGCTCGGGGGAGAGCGTCTCGAGGGGCGCCGTGAGGGTCTCGGTGAGGGGGCCCATGATGGTCGCCTCGTCGCGCCGGTGGCGAAGGACGTCGCGGATGTAGCTGGTCAGCACCTCCGCGACCGGCACGGACGCCCCGCGCGCCTCCTGCAGGAACCAGCGGTGCTCGAGCACCTGGTGGTACACCTCCGCGGGCTCGAGCTTCGACCGCAGCTCGAAGGGGATCGCCCGCACGACCGGCTCGAACGCCTGCGTGAGCCACTCGTGCGCAGCCAGCTCCTCCTCTTCCTCCGAGCGTCGCGCGCGGACGCGGAACTCGTCGAGGTCGTTCAGCAGGCGCCGGGCCTGGTTCTCCTCGACGTCGAGACCGGTGAGCCGGATCAGCCGTCGCTGGTGATGGCCGGCGTCCACCACCTTCGGCTGGATCGAGACGCGCGTCCCGCCCTCGACGGTCTCGATCGCCATCTCGTCGATGTCGAACCCCAGCGCGTTCAGATCGCGGACCCGCTCGGTGATCCGCCAGGCCTCGGACGCCGACACCGTCTGCTGATCGTGCAGCGCGCTCCAGAGCGCGTGGTAGGCCGACACGATCCCGTCGGCGACGGCGACGGGATCCACGCCCTCCACCCGGCCGCTGGCGGCGAGGTCGAGGATCTCGCCGGCGATGTTCGTGCGGGCCAGGTCGAGGTCGTGGGCGCGCTGGCCGTCCGTCAGCCCCGCCTCGTGCAGCTCGCCGGTCTCGGCGTCGACGAGATACGCGGCGAACGCCCCCGCGTCCCGGCGGAACAGCGTGTTCGACAGCGACACGTCGCCCCAGTAGAAGCCGACGTTGTGCAGCCGGACGAGCAGCAGCGCCAGCGCGTCGACGAGACGGGTGGCGGTGTCCGGCCGCAGCGCGTGCGTGAACAGCGCCCGGTAGGGCATCGAGAAGCTCAGGTGAGCGGTGACCAGCGCGGCGGGGAGGGGCGCGCCGTCGTCCGCGGCGCGCCCGGCCACCACGGCGACGCGGCGCACGCACGGAACGTCGAGCCGGGCGAGCGCGCCGAGCATCTCGTACTCGCGCTGCGCCATCGCGGCCGTCGTCTCCTTGACCGCGACGACGTGTCCCGACAGCTCGCTGAACCGCACGATGTGCCGCGAGATGCCCTTGGGCAGCTTGACGATGGCGCGGCTGGGCCAGTCCTCGAGACGGGTGCTCCACGGCAGCGTCAGCAGCTGCGGGTCGAACTCGGCCGCGGTGATGCGCAGGGAATCGGTCACGGGCGGCCTCCTCGGGCGGGAACGGGTGGGGAAACGCGACGGCGCGGGAGGATCCGAGGATCCGCCCGCGCCGTCGTGGACTGTCGTCAGGAGGCGACGGCGCCCGTCAGGCGCTCACCGCTCTCCAGGTCGAACACGTGCACGTGGTCGGGCACCGCGGCGAGGGTGATGGTCTCGCCGGCGTTCGGGTGGATGCGGCCGTCCACGCGCGCGACGATGTCGGTGCGCTTGCCCTCGACCTCCGAGTGGCCGTACAGGTAGCCGTCGGCGCCGAGCTCCTCGACCAGGTCGACCGTGACCTCGAGGCCCTGGCCGTCGGCGGGCGCGACGACGATGTCCTCGGGACGGACGCCGACCGTGACCTGGGGGCCCTTCGCCTTGGCGAGCGCGCCCGCCTCGACCGGCACGATCTTGGAGCCGAAGCGGATGCCGCCCTCGGCGACGTCCGCCGGGAACAGGTTCATGGCCGGCGAGCCGATGAAGCCGGCCACGAACACGTTGTTCGGCTTCTCGTACAGGTCGCGCGGCGTGCCGACCTGCTGCAGCAGGCCGTCCTTCAGCACGGCGATCCGGTCGCCCATGGTGAGCGCCTCGGTCTGGTCGTGCGTGACGTAGACGGTGGTGACGCCGAGGCGGCGCTGCAGCGAGGCGATCTGCGTGCGGGTCTGGACGCGGAGCTTCGCGTCGAGGTTCGACAGCGGCTCGTCCATGAGGAACACCTGCGGCTCGCGCACGATCGCGCGGCCCATCGCGACGCGCTGACGCTGACCGCCCGAGAGGGCCTTCGGCTTGCGGCCCAGGTAGTCCTCGAGGTCGAGCAGCTTGGCAGCCTCCAGCACGCGCTTCGCGCGCTCGTCCTTGCTGACGCCGGCGATCTTGAGCGCGAAGCCCATGTTCTCGGCGACCGTCATGTGCGGGTAGAGCGCGTAGTTCTGGAACACCATCGCGATGTCGCGGTCCTTCGGCGGCACGTCGGTGACGTCGCGGTCCCCGATGAGGATGCGGCCGTCGTTGACCTCTTCGAGGCCCGCGAGCATGCGCAGCGAGGTGGACTTTCCGCAGCCCGAGGGGCCGACCAGGACGAGGAACTCCCCGTCGCCGACCTCGAGGTCCAGGTTGTCGACCGCGGGGCGCGTGCCGCCCGGGTAGACGCGGGTGGCGCTGTCGAACGTGACCGAAGCCATGATTTCTCCTTCACCGGCAGGTACGTGCCGGACGATCCGTCGTGATGGATGCGAGGGGGTGAGCCGCCGCAGGCTCGTCATCGAGCCGGAATCAGTATTGCACGGCGGGGGATTTCCCAGCCGTCCGGAATACCATCGAAGACGTTGTGCCGTTGCAGGACGGCGAGACGATCCGAGTTTCCAGAGGTTGCATGTCGAGCGACGAGACGGGCGAGACGCCCACGTCTGGCCCCGGGCGGAGCCCGCGGGAGGACGCCGCGCGCGGCCGTCGTGAGGCGGTGCGCGAGAAGGCCCAGCAGGTCAAGGCGCGCCAGACGCGCAACCGCGTGCTGCGCAGCTCTGCCGTGGTGTTCGTCGTGCTGGCGGCCCTCGGCGCCGCCGCGTACGGAGTGACGAGCGTGGTGGTGCCGGCGATGACGAAGCCGGTGATGAACCCCGAGGGGCTGGCCGCCGACGGCGTCGTGGTCGACGACGACATGACCGGCGACGCGGTCGCCGAGGAGGAGCCGGCGCCGGACGAGACCGCCAGGGCCGAGCCGATCCAGATCCACGTCTACGTCGACTACCTGTCCGAGGCGGCGGGTCAGTTCCAGCGCGTCAACGCGGAACAGCTGACCGACTGGGTCGACCAGGGGGCCGTCGAGCTCGTCTACCACCCCGTGGCGCTCCTGACGTCGAAGTCGAACGGCACCAAGTACTCCCAGCGCGCCGCGGGTGCGGCGATGTGCGTGTGGGAGTACGCGCCCGAGGCCTTCCGCGCGTACAACCACGAGCTGCTCACGAACCAGCCGCAGCCCGACGGCGACGGCTACACCGACGCCGAGCTCGCCGACCGCGCGATCGCGACCGGCGCCGAGGACACGAAGGCCGTGCGCTCCTGCATCGAGGACGAGGACTTCTTCGCGTGGGCGCGCGAGGCGACCGAGCGGGCCCTCAACGAGCCCCTGCCCGGCACCGACGACGTCACCCTCACCGGCGCCCCGATGATCCTCGTCAACGGTCAGCCCTACGTCGGGTCGCTCGACAAGCCCGAGGAGTTCGCCGCGTTCCTCCTGACGGTCGACAGCGAGGCGTACCTCAAGACCGCGGAGCCCGAGGGCGAGTGAGGCCGGGCCCGGGCCCGCGGCTCGGTATGCTCGACTGGTCCTGACGGACACGCCGGCTTAGCTCAGTTGGTAGAGCACCTGTCTTGTAAACAGGGGGTCATCGGTTCGAACCCGGTAGCCGGCACCGCGACGCCGTCACCGCGGCGGCTTCTGAGGGACGGACTGATCGCCGCGGCCGATCACAGGCCCGTCGTTGGCCTGAGCGACGGCATACTCGGGTTCGGTGGGCGCCGGCTCCTCGTCCACAGCCTCTTCGGCAGGTGCCGACTCGGCCATGTCCTCGCGTGCAACACGATGGGGTGTGAGACGCGGGAAGGGTCGGAGTGCCTGTCTAGCCGAGCCCTTGCGAGATAAGATGTAGGTACGGTACCTACCTTGGGGGTGAGCGATGCGCACGATCAGCAGTCGTGAGTTCAACCGCGATGTCAGCGCCGCCAAGCGAGCGGCCGATCATGAACCCGTGGTGATCACCGATCGTGGGCGCGAATCCCATGTCCTGCTGGCCGCGGTCGCATACGACGATCTCGTCGGACGCGGGCGACTTGTCGGCGACCGACTCAAGCCTCGTGGTGCGACCGTCGAATTCGACCTGCCGGAGCGGGGCGTCGACGACAGGCGGGTGCCGGAGCTGTGAGATACCTGCTCGACACGAACATCCTGAGTGACCACTACGAGGGCACGTCTGCGTCGCTGGACGCATGGATGTCTGCACGTGCCGAGGATGAGATCGCGATCAGCGTGATCACTGTGCTCGAGTTGGACGTCGGCGTCCGCCGGGCCGAGCGGCGCGACCCGGCGTCGGGCGCACGGCTACGAGTCTGGCTCGACGATGCGGTGCGACCTCTCTTCGCCGGCCGGATCCTTCCTGTCGACGAAAGAGTCGCCCTCGCGGCCGCGGGATTTCAGGCCCCCGATCCGATGCCTCAGATGGATGCACTGATCGCGGCGACCGCGCTGGTCCATGGAGTCACGCTCGTGACACGGAACGTCAAGGACGTCGAGCGCACCGGGATCGCCATTCTGAACCCTTGGGATCTGGGCGGGTGAGCGGCGTCTCATCCGCGCTGCGCTTCCGGTGAAACCGCATCTGCGTATAGATTCATTGATCTATGACGCAGATACGGATTGCCGACGCGGCGGCGTTCCTCGGTGTGAGCGATGACACGGTGCGCCGCTGGATGGATCAGGGCGCGCTCGCCGCGGAGACGGACGACCGTGGGCGGAAGGTCGTCGACGGCCTCGCGCTCGCCGAGTTCGCGCGCGATCGGGCCTCCGCGCCCGCAGATCCGCTCGGCGACGTGGCGAGCTCGGCCCGCAACCGCTTCGTCGGCCTCGTCACCCGCGTGCTCTCCGACACCGTGATGAGCCAGGTCGAGCTGCAGTGCGGGCCCCATCGCGTGGTGTCGCTCATGAGCACCGAGGCCGTGCACGAGCTCGGGATCCAGCCGGGATCCGTCGCCGTCGCCAGCGTCAAGGCCACCCAGGTCACCGTCGAGGTCGCGCGCGACTGACGAGTCGCGGCGACCGGATGCCCGCCCTTCCCACCCCAGACAGCCCGCCCCAGAGGAGAGTCCGCATGAAGCGAGTCCATGGATCCGTCATCGTCGCCGCGCTGGCGGCCATCGCCCTGTCGGGGTGCGCCGCGGGAGACGGCGGGACGGCCGCGTCCGAGACGCCCGCGTCGGAGGCTCCCTCCGAGCCGCGCACGTTGACGGTCGCCGCGGCCGCGTCGCTGCAGAACGCGTTCACCGAGATCGGCGGGCTGTTCGAGGCCGAGCACGACGGCGTCACGGTCGAGTTCACGTTCGCGGGCAGCTCGAGCCTGGTGACGCAGCTGTCCGAGGGAGCCCCCGGCGACGTGTTCGCGAGCGCCGACGAGGCCAACATGGACAAGGCCGTCGAGGCCGGCCTGGTGGAGGGAGACGCCGCGGTGTTCGCGCGCAACACCCTCGAGATCGTGACCCCGCCGGACAACCCCGCCAGAATCGAGACGCTCGCCGACATCGCCGGCGAGGACGTCGACCTCGTCGTCTGCGCCGCCCAGGTCCCGTGCGGGGCGGCGACCGCCACCGTCGCCGAGGACGCCGGGCTGACGTTGAACCCGGTGAGCGAGGAGCAGAGCGTGACGGACGTGCTCGGTCGGGTGACCAGCGGCGAGGCCGACGCCGGCCTCGTCTATGTCACCGACGCCGAGGCCGCGGGCGACGCCGTTCACCGCGTGGCGTTCGACGAGGCGGCGGACGTCGTGAACGACTATCCGATCGCCGCGCTCGGCGCCGCGGAGGACGCGGAGCTGGCGGCCGACTTCGTCTCGTTCGTGACCGGCGACGAGGGGCAGGCGGTGCTCGCCGAGTACGGCTTCCTCGCCCCGTGACCGCACGAGGCGGCGGGACGCGCATCCCGGGGTGGCTCTACATCCCGGCGGCCGCGGGCGCGGCACTGGTGCTGCTTCCGCTCGCCGGGCTGCTCTCGCGCGTCGACTGGCCGGCGCTGCCGGCGCTGCTGACGACCGAGGCGTCCCTCGACGCGCTGTGGCTGAGCGTCCGCACCGCGGCGCTCAGCACGGCGATCTGCGTCGTCCTCGGCGTGCCGCTCGCCTTCGTCCTCGCCCGCAGCGCGTTCCGCGGCCTCGCCCTCGTCCGCGCGGTGGTGCTGCTGCCCCTCGTGCTGCCTCCCGTGGTCGGAGGGCTCGCTCTGCTCTACGCCTTCGGGCGCAACGGCCTGCTCGGCGAGGCGCTCGAGCTCGGCGGGATCCGGATCGGCTTCACGACGACGGCGGTGGTGCTCGCGCAGGCCTTCGTCTCGCTGCCCTTCCTGGTGCTGAGCCTCGAGGGGGCCCTGCGGCTCGAGCACCGCCCCTACGAGCTGGTGGCGGCGACGCTGGGCGCCTCGCCGTCCGTGGTGCTGCGGCGGATCAGTCTGCCGCTCATGCTGCCCGCCCTGATCTCGGGCGCCGTGCTGGCCTTCGCGCGCTCGCTCGGCGAGTTCGGGGCGACCCTCACCTTCGCCGGCAGCTATCAGGGGACGACGCGGACCCTTCCGCTGGAGATCTACCTGCAGCGCGAGGTCGATCCCGACGTCGCCGTCGCCCTCTCGCTGCTGCTGGTGATCGTCGCGCTCGTCGGGGTGCTGCTCACCGCCTCCCGCCAACGGGGGCTGCGGACATGACCGGCCTGGAGCTCCGGCTCTCCGTGACGGAGCGGGACGTCGACGTCGAGCTGACCGTCGGCGCCGGCCGCTGCGTCGCGGTCATGGGACCGAACGGCGCCGGCAAGTCGACGATCCTGAACGCCCTCGCGGGGCTGCTGCACCCCGACCGAGGGCGCGTCGCGGTCGACGGGCGGACGCTGCTCGACACGGACGCCCGGGTCGACGTGCCCGCTCATCGCCGCCCCATCGCGGTGCTCTCGCAGGATCCGTTGCTCTTCCCCCATCTGTCGGTGCGCGAGAACGTCGCCTTCCCCCTGCGCCACCGTGCCGGCGTCGGCCGCGGGGCCGCGGCCGAGGAGGCCGACCGTCGCCTCGACATGCTCGACGCCGCGCATCTCGCCGATCGCCGTCCGTCGCGGCTCTCGGGAGGGCAGGCGCAGCGCGTGGCCCTCGCCCGGGCCCTGGCCACCGAGCCGAGCCTCCTGCTGCTCGACGAGCCGCTCGCGGCCCTCGACGTCACGGCCGTGCCCGACCTGCGCGCCGCGCTCCGACGCGCGGCCCAGGGGCGCATCGCGATCATGATCACGCACGACCCGCTCGACGCCCTGCTGCTGGCCGACGAGCTCGTGGTCATCGAGCGCGGCCGGATCGCTCAGGCCGGCGCCGTCGACGAGGCCCTCCGAGCGCCCCGGACGGAGTTCGGCCGCGCGATGCTCGCGCTCAACCCGTGGATGACCGCGGTGGACATGGCGGCCCTGCGCGCCGACCGCTGACACCGCATCCCGTCCGCGAGACCGCGACTCCCGTCCGAGACCGGCGCCGCCGCCGATGGTCTCGCGCGGGAGTCGCGGTCTCGCGGGCGGGTGCGGTGTCGCGCGGGAATCGCGGTCTCGCGGGGCGGGTGCGGTCTCGCGGGCTTCAGATGAACGTCGGGACGTCGCGCCAGGCGTCGGGGGCGTCGTCCACGCCGTCGCGCACCACCGTGCCCTCGATGAGACCGTAGGGGCGGTCGTCGGCGATGAACACCTCGCCGTTGTTCTCGAGACCGAAGCGGCCGATGTCGTAGACGAAGTGGTGCTTGTTCGGCATCGCGAACCGGATCTCCGCCAGCTCGGGACGGGCGGTGATGGCCGCCTTCCCCATCTCGTAGAGGGTCTGCTGCAGGGCGAGCGAGTGGACCACGGCGAACTGCTCGAGCAGCACCCGGGTGACCTCGGCGTACGCCTCGCCGTAGTCGACCCCGTCCGCCACCGCGTCGGGCAGGTACCGCCACCGCGCGGTCACGGACGTCGCTATGATGCGGTCGTCGGTCTCGGGGAGCGTCGTGTACTCGGTCTTCGGATACCCGCGGAACTCCGAGCCCGTCGACTTCAGCACGACCAGATCCTTCACGCCGCCCGTGACATGGGTGGCGCCGTCGACGACCTGCACGGTCGCGAGTCGCGTGCCCTGCCCCTTGCGCACGAACGAGTGGTCGTGGTCGGCGCCGTCGACGACGATGCGCTCCCACTCGTACTGCTCGGCCTGCCACAGCCCGCCCTCGATCCAGTCGAAGCTCGACGTGAAGTGCTCTGCGAGCACGGTCAGGAAGCGTTCCGGCGACCCGACGCCGTGCTTCTTGGCGAGCGCGAAGATGGTGTTCTTCTGGGTGTCGGTCGCGACGATCCTCGAGTTGTCGCCGGTCAGGAACGACCCGGCCAGCGCCTCGCCCCGCAGCTGCGAGGTGATGTTGAGGTCCTCGATCTCGTGCCGGGCGCTGTCGCGCGTGATCCGCACCAGGCGGTTCTCGGCCTTGCCGTACTTGTTCGGTCCCAGGTGGACGGTGACGTCGGACATCGGTCAGCTCCCGCGGTAGGTGGAGTAGGCGAACGGGCTGAGCAGGATCGGCACGTGCAGGTGCCGATCGTCGGCCACGGTGAAGGTCACGGAGACGAACGGGTAGAAGGACGGGACGCCGGCCGCCGCGAAGTGGGCGCCGGTGTCGAACCGCAGCGTGTAGTCGCCGGGCGAGAGCAGCTCGGGCCCGAGGCCGGCGCGGCCGTCGGCGTCCGTCGCGCCGGTCGCCACGGGCTCTCCGGCGACCGTGCTGAGCGCCAGCCCGATGCCCCGCGCCGGTGTGCCGGACGCGGCATCGAGCACGTGGGTGGTCAGGTGCGGCATCAGGGCTCCTCCGTGGGCTCGGCGTCGGGCCGGGGCTCGGCGCCGAGCTGGGCGTCGTGCAGCGCCGCGCGCAGGCGCAGCAGCGCGATCTCGGCGAGCTGCCCGGCGGCCTCGCGCCATTCCGCCTCGGGCGGGTTGCCGAGGCGACGCTCGAGCTCGCCGAGCATCTCCTCGGGGGAACGGCCGGCGGCGCGGATCAGGAACACGCGCCCGAAGCGCCGCTCGTACTCGGCGTTGCCGGCGGCGATGCTCTCCCGCATGCCGGCGGCTGCATCGGACATGGACGCCTGCTCGCGGCGCGAGTGGCCCGCCTCGGCGCCGGGCCCCGTCGGGCGGTCGCCGATGCGCGGGTGCTGCGCGAGCGCCGCGTCGAGGTCGCCCTCCGTCCACTCGCGGGCCAGCTCGGCGGCCCGCGCCGCGAGCGCCGACACCGACCCGTACGGCCGCTCGGCGACGAGCGTCGCGACCCACGCCGGCACGTCGGCCCACACCCGCACGAGGTCCGCCGCCTCGTCGGCGGGCAGGGACTCGAACTCGGTCAGCAGCACGCGATCAGGCTAGCGCGGCGCCTGTTTCGCCTCCGTTACGGCGTGAAGTCGGAACTTCACACGTTCCGTCGCCGGACCGAAACGCGGGCGAAACGGCCCGTGGCTACGCTCGCGGCACATCGGGGCCGTGCGCAGGGCGGAGCCCCAGGAGAAGGAGGGTCAGGATGGCCGAGACGGCCCCCACCACGCGGTCCGCCCGCGCCGACGCGAACGGCGTCGACACGATCCCGCCGCTCGCGCGGCTGCTCCCGCTGGGGCTCCAGCACGTGCTCGCGATGTACGCGGGCGCCGTCGCGGTGCCGCTGATCGTCGGCGGCGCGCTCGGCTACGAGTCGGCCGACCTCGCCTATCTGATCAGCGCGGACCTCTTCGTCGCCGGCATCGCCACCCTGGTGCAGTCGATCGGATTCTGGCGGTTCGGCGTGCGGCTGCCGCTCATGCAGGGCGTCACCTTCGCCGCGGTCGGGCCGATGATCGCGATCGGGCAGAGCCACGGCATTGAGGCCGTCTTCGGCGCGACCATCGCGTGCGGGCTGTTCATGATGCTCGTGGCGCCGTTCTTCGCGCAGCTGCTGCGCTTCTTCCCGCCGATCGTGACGGGCACCGTCATCCTGATCATCGGCCTGTCGCTGATGGACGTGGCCGCGGGCTGGATCGTGAACGGGGCGGAGGACGGCGCGGCCGACCCGCTGAACGTCGCGTTCGCGGCCGGCACGCTCGCCGTGATCGTGCTGATCGAGAGGTTCGCGCCGCCGGCGCTGCAGCGCGTGTCGGTGCTGCTCGGCCTGGTGATCGGCACGGTCGCCGCGCTGTTCGTGCCGGGCATGGTCGACTGGTCCGGCGTGGCCGACGCGGCGTGGATCGGCATCGTGACGCCGTTCCACTTCGGGCTGCCGGCGTTCGACTTCGCGTCGATCGTGTCGATGCTGATCGTCGGGCTGGTGATCATGACCGAGACGACCGGCGACATGATCGCCGTCGGCGAGATCGTCGACCGTCCCGTCACCCGTCGCCGGCTCGCGGACGGCCTGCGTGCCGACGGCCTGGGCACCCTCATCGGCGGCGTGTTCAACACCTTCCCCTACACGGCGTTCGCGCAGAACGTCGGCCTCGTCTCGCTCACGGGCGTGCGCTCGCGGTACGTCGCCGCGGTGGCCGGCGCGATCCTCGTCGTCCTCGGCCTGCTGCCGAAGGTGTCGGCGGTCGTGGAGGGGGTGCCGCGGGCCGTGCTCGGCGGCGCGGGCATCGCGCTGTTCGGGATGGTCGCCGCGAGCGGCATCCGCACGCTCGCGAAGGTGCGCTTCGACAACCGCAACGTGCTGATCGTGGCGCTGTCGGTGGGCCTTGCGCTGCTGCCGACCGTCACGCCGGCGATCTACGACCGCTTCCCCGACTGGTTCGGCCTGATCTTCGAGTCGGGCATCAGCGCCGGTGCGATCGCGGCGATCCTGCTGAACCTGCTGCTGAACCAGCGACGTTCGGGCGACGCCGCGATCTCGGCGCACGACGCCGTGAGAGGGCCGGCGGCCGCGGCTCTCGTGCATCCCGACGCGCACGGGACCGGCCTCATCCCCGTGCAGATCTTCGACCCCGAGGGGCGCGAGGTGCGCGCCGTCGACGGCGACGGCCGTCCCGTCGACCCGCACGTGCGCGCACCCGAGTGACCGCTCCTCCCTCTTCCTCCGGGTGAGACCGCGCCGTCCGCGCGAGACCGTCGCCGTCGTCCACGGTCTCGCGCGGAGACTGCGGTCTCGCGGCCGAGGTGCGGTCTCGCGGCCGAGTCGCGGTGTCAGCGGGCCGGGTGGACGATGAGCCAGCGCGCCACAGCGGGCTCGGCGCCGGTGTTGTGCAGGCGGTGCGGCAGATCGCACGGATAGCTGATGGTGTCGCCGGGGCCGAGCACGACGATCTCGTCGGTGAAATCGATCGTGAGCTCGCCCGAGACCACCTCGCCGACCTCGTACCCCTCGTGCCGGAACAGGCGGTCCTTGCCCGTCGCCGTGCTGCCGGGAGGGTAGGTCGACTCGAAGTAGTCGATGCCCGGGCTGTCGCCGGGGGCGAGGCGGCGGAACGTCACGCCGCCGCCGAGGGGGAGGGGCTCCGCGTCGCGGGCGCGTGAGATGGAGTAGCCGTGCGTCTCGTCGCCGAGCCCGCCCTCGTCGTGCCCGGGCCCGAAGACGGTGGCGAGGGGGACCCCGAGCGCGTCCGTGATCGCGATCAGGCGCGAGACGCTGGGCTGCATCACGCCGCGCTCGATCTGCGACATCGCGCTCGTCGAGATGCGCAGCCGCCGGGCCAGCTCGGACACCGACACCCCCGCCCGGGTGCGCACCTCGCGCAGCCGTCTGCCGACGTGGGCGCGTGCGTCGGTGTCGGTCGGCGAGGGGCCCTCGGTCGCGGTCACGCCGTCATGCTAACCGTCCGCCGCAACGATTTACGCGGGCGTAACACGGCCGACACGGGTGCGTCGAGTGTGAAGCGATAACTTCACACTCGTTCCCGTCGTCCGGAGAGAGCACCCCGCTCCGGAGCTTCCACCCCCGACCGATCCCTTCGATCCGGAAAGGCTCCACCGTGACTGAGACATCCCCCGCCGCCCCGCCGGCACCGCTGACCAAGCCCCAGGACGTCATCGAGGCGGCGGGCCACCCCGCCGGCTCCGGAAACGTGCGACCGGGCTACGACCCCCGCCTCGCCAACGAGGACCTCGCGCCGCTGCGCAAGCAGAAATGGACCTCGTACAACATCTTCGCCTTCTGGATGAGCGACGTGCACTCGGTCGGCGGCTACGTCACCGCCGGCTCGCTGTTCGCCCTCGGCATCGCCAGCTGGCAGGTGCTCATCGCCCTGCTCGTCGGCATCGTCATCGTCCAGGTCTTCACCAACCTCGTCGCCAAGCCCAGCCAGCGCACCGGCGTGCCCTACCCGGTCGTCAACCGCTTCCTGTTCGGGATCAAGGGCGCCAACGTGCCCGCGATCATCCGCGGCATCATCGCGATCGCCTGGTACGGCGTGCAGACGTACCTCGCGGCCGAGTCGCTGAACATCATCTTCCTGAAGTTCATCCCGGCCTCCGCGGCGCTGCTCGAGCCGAGCTTCCTCGGCCTCGACGCGCTCGGCTGGATCTCGTACGCGATCCTCTGGGTCGCGCAGGCGGCCGTGTTCTGGAACGGGATGGAGGCGATCCGCCGGTTCATCGACTGGGCGGGGCCGGCCGTGTACGTCGTCATGATCGTGCTCGCCGTCTACCTCGTGAGCCAGGCGGGCTGGGAGAACATCAGCCTCGACCTCTCCAGCGGCGAGCCCCTCGGCTTCTGGGCCTCCATCCCGGTGATGCTCACGGCGACCGCCATCGTCGTGTCGTACTTCTCGGGGCCGATGCTGAACTTCGGCGACTTCGCGAGGTACGGGCGCTCCTACGCCGCGGTCAAGAAGGGCAACTTCTGGGGCCTGCCGATCAACTTCCTGTTCTTCTCGCTGCTCACCGTCATCACGGCCTCGGCCACCGTGCCGGTCTTCGGCGAGCTGATCACCGACCCGATCCACACGGTCGAGCGCATCGACCACTGGTTCGCGATCCTGCTCGGCGGCCTCACGTTCGTCACGGCCACCGTCGGCATCAACATCGTCGCGAACTTCATCTCGCCCGCCTTCGACTTCTCGAACGTGGCGCCGCACCGCATCAGCTGGCGGATGGGCGGCATGATCGCGGCGGTCGGATCCGTGATCCTGACGCCGTGGAACTGGTACGGCAACGACCAGGCCATCCACTACTCGCTGGGCATCCTCGCGGCGCTCATCGGGCCGCTGTTCGGCATCCTGATCGCCGGGTACTACGTGATCGCCCGGCAGCGCATCCACGTGGACGACATGTACACGATGTCGGAGACGGGCCGTTACTGGTACTCGCGCGGCTACAACCCGAACGCGATGTGGGCGATCGCGGCGGCGGGCGTGCCGACCGTCGCGCTGGCGATCGTGCCCAAGTCGCTCGTCTTCGCCGGGGTGATCGACGCCGGCTGGGGGAGCATCAGCGACTTCAGCTGGTTCGTCGGCTGCGGCCTTGGCTTCGCGTTCCTGGTGCTCTTCGAGCGCCTGCACCCGCGGGTGCCGACTCTGGAGGGGACGACCCTCGGTGTGTCCGACGGATCGACCGACGACGTGCTCGAGGGGTACCCCGACACGGCGACCGCCTCGGTCGCGATCACCGGGGCCCGGGCGGACGCCGTCGATTCCCCGGCACCCGCCGCCGAGACCGAGCCGCAGCCCCCGGTCGCCGCCGGCGCGAAGGAGTGACGTCGACAGCATGCGCATCACGCTGATCAACCCCAACACCTCCCGGGCGATGACCGACAAGATCGGCCAGGCCGCCCGGGAGGTCGCGGGCCCCGGGGTCCAGGTCGTGGCCGTCTGCCCCGCCCCCGGTCGCGGTCCCGTCGCCGTCGAGAGCCACGTCGACGAGGTGTGGGCCTCGGCCGCGGTGCTCGACCTGATCCGCGCCGACCTCGCCGCCGGCGGCAGCGACGCCTACGTGATCGCCTGCTTCGGCGATCCCGCGCTCGACGCCGCACGCGAGCTGGTGGACGCGCCGGTGATCGGGATCGCGGAGGCGGCGATGCACGTCGCCGCGCTCGCCGGGCGCACGTTCGGTATCGTCACGACGCTCTCTCGCACGCTGGGCCGCGCCCGCGACCTGCTCGCGCGATACGAGTACGAGCGAGCCTGCGTCGCGGCGTACGGATCGGGGGTGCCGGTGCTCGCGCTGGAGGAGACGGGGACGGCCGCGTTCGACGAGATCCTCGGCTGGTGCCGGCGGGCCGTCGAGGAGGACGGCGCGGACGCGGTCGTGCTGGGCTGCGCCGGGATGGCCGACCTGTGCCACGCCCTCTCCGCGCGGCTGGGCGTGCCGGTGATCGACGGCGTCGCGGCGGCCGTCGGCCTGGGGGCGACGATGGCCCGGATGGGCGTCGGGGTGAGCAAGCGCGACGAGTACGCCGCTCCGCCGGCTCGGGCGGCGGAGCGGGGGACGAGTCCGCAGCCGGCCCACGGGCCGGGCCGCGACGTCGACGGTCGCGCGGTGTCCGCGGGGCCCACGCGCATCGGCGCCGACATCCGCGCGACACACGGCATGGGTAGCGTGAACGCGTGACGCTCTCGCCCGCCGCGCCCCGATCGATCGCCGCTCGCCGCGCCTTCGTCGACGGAGCCTTCGCCCCCGCCACCGTCCGCCTCGCGGAGGGGAGCATCGTCGCGGTCGATCCGTTCGACGACTCCGCCGACCTGGTGCTCGCCGACGACGTCGTGCTGCTGCCCGGCCTCGTCGACTCGCACGTGCACCTGAACGAGCCCGGACGCACCGACTGGGAGGGGTTCGCCACGGGCACCGCGGCGGCCGCGGCCGGCGGCATCACGACGGTGGTCGAGATGCCGCTCAACAGCGTGCCCGTCACGACCACGCCCGATGCGCTCGCCGCGAAGCGCGCGGCGGCCTCGGGGAAGCTCGCGGTCGACGTCGCCTACTGGGGCGGCGCGGTGCCCGAGAACCTCGGCGCGCTCGGGGCGCTGCTCGACGCGGGCGTCGTCGGCGTCAAGTGCTTCCTCGCCCCCAGCGGCATCGACGAGTTCGGCCATCTCGACGCCGCGCAGCTCGAGGCGGCGCTGGCCGAGCTCGCGCCGCGCGACGGACTGCTGATCGCGCACGCCGAGCTCGACGACCACCTGGCCGACGCGCACGGGCCCGTGTTCCGCGACTTCGTCGCCTCGCGTCCGCCGGCGGCGGAGGTCGCCGCCATCCGTCTCGTCATCGAGGCGGCGCGCCGCACCGGAGCCCGGGCCCACATCGTGCACGTGGCCGCGGGCGAGGCGCTCGCCGAGGTGCGGGCCGCGCAGCGCGAGGGCGTGCGCCTCACGGTTGAGACCTGCCCCCACTACCTGACCCTGCGCGCCGAGGACGTGCCGGACGGAGCGGGCACCTTCAAGTGCTGCCCGCCGATCCGCGACGCGGCGAACCAGGACGTGCTGTGGGAGGGAGTGCTCGACGGCACGGTGACGGCGATCGTCAGCGACCACTCGCCCGCGACACCCGACCTGAAGCTGCGGCCCGATCTCGGCGAGGCGTGGGGCGGCATCGCCGGCGTGCAGACCGGGCTGTCGGCGGTGTGGACCGAGGCGCGCCGCCGCGGCATCCCCCTCGAGCGCGTCCTGCCGCTGTTCACGACCGGTCCGGCCGACCTGGTGCGGCTGCCTGGTCGGGGCCGCATCGCGCCGGGGGCTCCCGCCCACCTGGCGGTGTTCGATTCGGAGCTGCCGTTCACCGTCGACGCCGACGCGCTCGAGTACCGCAACAAGCTCTCCCCGTGGCACGGCGCCGCGCTGACCGGTGCCGTGGTCGAGACCTGGCTGCACGGCCGGCCGGTGTACCGCCGCGGCGAGGGCGTGCTCGCCCGCGACGGCCGGGATGTCCTGGCGGCGCAATCGTGACGATGTCCCGGTTGCGGCCCGTGGCGGGTGTGTCCCCGTTGACGCCGTTCTGTGAGTCGAGTACTGGCACGAAATGGGACATCAACGGGCACGAACGGGGACACGGGCACGAACGGGACACGGATCCTCCAAAGTGGGATACGGATTGTCTGAAAGGGGCCGGAAGTGGGACATGAGATAGGGACGAACCGGTACGGCGTCGGGGCCGAGCCCCCGGCCTTCGCCCGCCTGCCGATCCTGCAGCCCGGGCAGAGCGTGCCCGAGGGAGCGACCTACCTGCCCGCGGGGCCCGAGACGATCCTGTGGGGGCGGCTGCCCAGCCGGCTCGACGCCCCCGTGCTGACGATCCGATCGGGCGACAGCGTGGTGGTCGACACAGTCAGCCACGAGGGCATCCTGCCCGACCAGGGCCAGGACCCGGCGGCGTACTTCGCCCAGCACGGGGTCGGCGAGGACGCCGTGCTGCGCGACGCGGTCGCGATCGCCGCGCGCTCGCCGCGTGACCCCGCCGCCGACGGACCGCACGTCGTCACGGGGCCCATCCGCGTCGAGGGCGCGCGCCCCGGCGACCTGCTGGCGATCACCATCGAGCGGCTCGAGCCGCGCGTGCCCTACGGCGTCATCTCGAACCGGCACGGCAAGGGCGCCCTGCCGGGGCTGCTGCCGCGCTCCGGCACGACCGTCAGCGTGTTCGCGCCGGTCGAGGAGCGCGACGGCGCGCTCGTCGGCACCCTGCCTCGCGTCGAGGGCGGGCCGCGGGACGTGGCCTTCCCCCTCGCGCCGTTCCTCGGCACGATGGGCGTCGCGCCCGCGTCGGACGAACGCCCGCACTCGGTGCCGCCCGGACCGCACGGCGGGAACATCGACATCAAGCTGCTCGTCGAGGGCACGACGCTGCATCTGCCGGTGCAGGTCGAGGGGGCGCTCGCCTACGTCGGCGACCCCCACTTCGCGCAGGGCGACGGGGAGGTCGCGCTCACGGCGCTGGAGGCGTCGCTCCGCGCGACGCTGCGCTTCGATGTCGTGCCGCGTGAGCAGGCGCTCGCCGCGTTCGGAGACGTCACGGGCCCCCTCGTGCGCACCCCTGAGCACCTCGTGCCGACGGGCCTCGACCCCGACCTGAACGAGGCCATGCGCAAGGCCGTGCACGCGGCGCTGTCGCTGCTGCAGGCGCGATACGGCATGGAGGAGCACCTGGCGTACGCGTACCTCTCCGCCGCGACCGACTTCGACGTCTCCCAGGTCGTCGACATCACCACCGGGGTGCACGCGCGGATCCGGATCGCCGATCTCGAGGGACCCGGCTCGGAGGGCGCAGCCTCGGAGGGGACCAGCTCGGAGGAGCAGAGCCATGACGGAGACTGAGCCCATGCCCGACGCAGAGCCCGACGCCCGCGCCTCGTTCCCCGGCGCCGAGACGGTGCCCGGCGACCTGCTCGACGCGTTCCTGGCGTACGAGCGGGCGATCCTGGCGAACGACCTCGACGCGCTCGACGCGTTCTTCGCGCCGGGCGACGGCACGATGCGCGGCGACGACGCGGGCCTGCTCGTCGGCCATGACGCGATCAGCGCCTTCCGGTCGCTCCGCGGCGGCGTGGGACCCCGCGTGATCGAGAGGGTCGAGCACCGTCCCCTGTCCGACGACGCTGCCCTGCTCGTCTCGGTCTCGCGGTTCGCCGCGGGCGGTCGTGGCCTGCAGACCCAGGTGTGGACGAGGTCCGCGGCGGGATGGCGCATCATGGCCGCGCACGTCTCGCCGCGGCCCAAGGCCTTCGACCGCGCGATCTGGCGGACGGTCGGCGACCCGCTGTTCCAGGGGGCCTGGGAGGGACCGCTCGAGGGACTGACGGTCGCGGTGAAGGACCTGTTCGCCATCAAGGGGTACCGAATCGGGGCGGGCAATCCCGCGTACCTCGAGTCGGTGCCGCCCGAGACCCGCACCGCGGCGGCGGTCTCCGACCTGCTGCGCGGCGGCGCGTCGCTGCGCGGCATCGCCCGCACCGACGAGTTCGCCTATTCCGTCGCCGGGGACAACGCGCATTACGGCACACCGCCCAACGGGGCCGTGCCCGGAGCCCTGCCCGGCGGCTCGTCGAGCGGGCCCGCGTCGGCCGTCGCGACCGGCCAGGCCGATATCGGCCTCGCGACCGACACCGCCGGATCCATCCGCGTGCCCGCGTCCTACCAGGGGCTCTGGGGGCTGCGGACCACGCACGGGCTCGTGCCGCGGCAGGGGCTGCTGCCGCTCGCGCAGTCGTTCGACACCGTCGGCTGGCTCGCCCGCGACGGCGGGACCCTGCAGCGCGTGGCCGAATGGTGCCTCAGCTATGACGGCTCGGCGTCGACCGAGAACGTGTACGGCGAGAGCGACTCCGAGCTGCCGCGCCGCCTCGTCGTGCCCCGCGAGGCGATGGACGTCGTCGAGAGCCACACGCGCGTGGCCTTCGAGGCGCTGCTCGACCGTCTCGGCCTCGCCTTCGAGACGGTCTCGATCGGCGACCTCGGCGACTATCACGACGCCTTCCGGGCGGTGCAGGGGGCCGAGGCCTGGCGCAACAACGGGGAGTGGCTGACAGCCCACCCCGACGCGACCGGCGGCGGTGTCGCCCAGCGCTTCCGCGACGCCGCCGCGATCACGGCCGAGCAGGAGCGCGCAGCCCGCGACCGGCTCGCGCCCCTCAAAGAGCGGATCGACGCGGTCGTGGCCGACGCCGTGCTGATCCTGCCCACGGTGCCCGGCCCCGCGCCGATGCGCACGGCGGACCGCGCGCGCGTCGACGCGGTGCGCACCGCGACGCTGAGGATGACGACCCCCGTCGCCGTGGCGGGCGTCCCCGCGATCTCCGCACCGCTGCTCACCGTCGCCGCCCGGTCCGGCCCCGCCCCCGTCGGGGTGTGCCTCGCCTCGCGCGCCGGCACCGACATCGCCCTCGTCCGGCTCGCCCGCGAGCTCGCATCCGTCCTGGAGAACGCATGACCGCCATCCCGCCGCTCGACCCGCCCGCCCGCCTGCTGATGGGCCCCGGCCCGATCTCCGCCTATCCCAGCGTCCTCCGCGCGATGTCGGCGCCGCTCGTGGGGCAGTACGACCCCTTCATGACCGGTGCCATGAGCGACACCCAGGAGCTGTACCGACAGGTGTGGGCCACGGAGAACGACGCGACCCTGCTCGTCGACGGCACGTCCCGCGCGGGCATCGAGGCCGCGCTCGTGTCGCTCGTCCGCCCCGGTGACCGGGTGCTCGTGCCCGTGTTCGGCCGATTCGGGCACCTCCTCGCGGAGATCGCCGAGCGGGCGCTCGCCGAGGTGCACCGGATCGAGGTCGAGTGGGGTCAGGTCGTGCCCGTCTCGCTCATCGAGGAGGCGATCTTGCGCGTCAAGCCGCACGTGCTGGCCCTCGTGCAGGGCGACACCTCCACCACCATGAACCAGCCGCTCGACGAGGTCGGCGCGATCTGCGAGCGGCACGGGGTGCTGTTCTACACCGATGCGACCGCGTCGCTCGGCGGCAACCCGTTCGAGGCCGACGCCTGGGGCGTGGACGCGGCCACGGCCGGGCTGCAGAAGTGCCTGGGCGGGCCCAGCGGATCGGCGCCGATCACCCTCTCGGACCGGGCGGTCGAGGCGATCCGCTCCCGCAAGCGCATCGAGGCGGGCATCCGCGAGGAGGGGGACGAGTCGGCGAGCGACTTCGTCCGGTCGAACTACTTCGACCTCGGCATGATCCTCGACTACTGGGGCCCGCGCCGCCTGAACCATCACACCGAGGCGACGTCCATGCTCTACGCCGCGCGCGAGTGCGCCCGCGTGCTGCTGGCCGAGGGGCGCGACGCGGTGATCGAGCGGCACCGCCTCTCCGGTGCCGCGATGCTCGCGGGCGTCGAGGGACTGGGGCTGACGGTCTTCGGCGACGTCGCGCACAAGATGCACAACGTCGTCGCCGTCGAGATCCCCGACGGCGTGCCCGGCGACGCCGCCCGCGGGGCGCTCCTGGACGACTTCGGCATCGAGATCGGCACCTCGTTCGGCCCGCTGCACGGGCGCGTGTGGCGGATCGGCACCATGGGCTACAACGCCCGCAAGGACACCGTGCTGACCACTCTCGCGGCCCTGGAGGCCGTGCTGCGCCGCTTCGGGGCATCCGTGCCGGCGGGCGGCGGCGTCGAGGCCGCGAGCGAGGTGTACTCCGGGGCCGCCGGATGAGCCGGCTGCGCGAGACGGACCCGTCCTCGCTGCACGCGGCCGCGCGCCGGGTGATGGCCCGCTGCGACGAGCTCGCGGGAGTCTCGGCCGACGACGGCGCGATCACCCGCGTCTACCTCTCTCCGGAGCACGCGCGCGTGAACCGGCTCGCGGCCGAGTGGATGCGCGAGGCCGGGCTGGTCACGCGGCAGGACGCTGCGGGCAACCAGCTCGGGCTGCTGCCGGCCGCCGACCCGGACGCCCCCGTGCTGATGCTCGGGTCGCACCTCGACACGGTCATCGACGCAGGAAGGTACGACGGCATCGTCGGGGTGCTGATGGCGATCGAGGTGGTGCGCCTGCTCCGGACGGTCTCGGACGACGGTCGGGCGCGCTCGCCGTTCCCGTTCGGCATCGAGGTGGCCGCGTTCAGCGACGAGGAGGGCACGCGGTTCGGCAAGGCCCTGCTCGGGTCGTCCGCCGTGGCGGGCGCATGGGACGACGCGTGGTGGGACCTCGCCGACGCCGACGGCGTGAGCCTGCGCGAGGCCTACCGAGAGTTCGGTCTCGACCCCGGTCGCGTCGGCGAGGCCGCGCGTCGGCCGGGGCAGCTCGTCGGCTACCTCGAGGCGCACATCGAGCAGGGGCCAGAGCTCGACCGGCGCGGCGAGCCGCTGGCGGTGGTGTCGTCCATCGCCAGCGCCCGGCGGTTCCAGCTGCAGGTGGAGGGCGAGGCCCGCCACGCGGGCGGCACGCCCTACGACATGCGCCGCGACGCGCTCCTCGGCGCGAGCGAGGCCGCCCTCGCGGTGGAGCGGATCTGCCGCGGCGAGCACCACATCATCGGCACCGTCGGCCAGTTCGAGGCGTTCCCCGGCGCCGTCAACGTCGTGCCGGGCGAGGCCCGGTTCAGCCTCGATCTGCGCGGCGAGTTCGACGCGCGCCGCGATGCGGTGTGGAGCGCGATCTCGCGCGAGCTCGACGCCATCATGGGGCGTCGGGGTCTGCGGTGGACGGCCCGTGAGGTGCACAGCGCGCCCGCCGTGTTCTGCGCGCCGCTGCTGCAGGATGTGGTGCGCGAGGGCATCGTCGCCGGCGCGGACGGCGGGGCCGCCGCGCCCGCCACGCTGTTCAGCCCGGCGGGCCACGACGGCATGGCGCTCGGCGCGATCGCCGACGTGGGCATGCTGTTCCTGCGCAACCCCGACGGAGTCAGCCACCACCCCGACGAGTCGGTCGCGTCGGCGGACGTCGCCCTCGGCATCCGCGCGCTCGCCGAGGCCGTCGCCCACCTCGGCGCCGAGCCCGCCTGATCCGCGCCTCGCCGCGCCGCGAGACCGCAAGAGGTGCGCGAGACAGAGCCTGGCGTGCGAGACCGGCACCGACGGCGACGGTCTCACCCGGATCGTGCGCTCTCGCACATCGGATGCGGTCTCGGAGGACGGGGTGTCGCGCGGTGCGGCGGTTCGTCCACAAGCCGGCGGGTGCCCCGGGTTTTCCCGGAAGGGGGCGGGTGGGCGCCAGACCGCCGGGCGCGCGGCGAGGCTGGCAGGCATGACCATCGCGATCGATCGGGCTCTCGCCCTGCGGCCCACGCCGATCACGCTCGCGCGGCGAGCGGGCGCCGACACGTCCGTCGAGGGTGCGATCCGGCGCCGCGAGCTGACCCTGGTCGAGCGCGGCGTGTACGCGGAGCGAGGGGAGTGGTCGGCGCTGCCGCCGTGGGACCGCTACCTCACCCGGGTGCACGCCGTCGCGCTCACTCACGAGCGCGCCGTGTTCGCCGCGGAGTCGGCGGCCGCGCTGTACGGCATCCCGGTCCTCGGCAGCGAGCCGCACGTCCACCTGCTGGTCGAGGATCCGGGCCTCGCTCGAGCGGGCGGGACGATCCGCTGGCACGCCACGCAGGACGGGCGAGACGTTCGAGAGGACGGCGGCGTCTCGGTGCTCTCGCCGGCCGAGACGGCGGTCGACATCGCGCGGCTGCGCCATCCGGCGATCGCGCTCATGGCGGCTGACGGAGCGCTGCGCGTCGACCCCGCTCTGACCGCGCCCTCGCTGCCCGGGCTCAACGAGAGCCGTTCGAGCTCACGGGGGCGGGGGGGGGGGGGGGGGGGGGGGGGGGGGCGGCCCCCCCCCCCCCCCCCCCCCCCGCCGCGCGGGAAGCGCCCCCCCCGGGCGCGGTGGTCCCGCGGGGGGGCGGGGGGGGGGGGGGGGGGCGCCCGCGCGCGCCACGGACCAGGCCGAGACGGCCATCGAGTCTCTCAGCCGCGCGGCGATCGAATGGCTCGGCTTCCCCGAGCCGGCGCTGCAGCAGCCGTTCGTCGGGGCGGACGGCGAGTCTGCGCGAGGCGACTTCTTCTGGGATGTGGAACGGGCGCGGCTGCGTGCGCGGCGTGGGATCTTCGGGGAGGCCGACGGACGTGTGAAGTACGACGGCACGTTCGGCGACGGCGCGGCGGCGCTCGTCGCCGAGAAACGACGCGAGGACGCCCAGCGCCGGCAGGCGAGCGGCCTGGCACGGTGGATGTGGCCGGAGGTGAGCGAGCCCGCGAGGCTCGGGGCGGTGCTGCGGGCAGCGGGGCTCCGCGAGATCCGGCCTCCCGACACCGGTGCCCTCGAGTCGCTGCGCGCGGCGCTGCACGCTCGGCGTCCGGCGCGTCCTTGACACCGAAGCCGCTGCACGACGCCCATTCCGCTGTGCGACACCGCGTCCGCGGAGCGAGACCGCATCTCCTGTCTGACGCCGAAGACACGGAGCGAGACCGTTGACGACGGTGACCGTCTCACGCGACGTTCTCGGTCTCGCTCGCCGGGTGCGGTCTCACAGAGCGCGAGGCGAGGCGTGGCGCACGGCCGGTCGGTCAGAGGCCCTGGGCCAGGCGCCAGACGCGCTCGCGGGTGAAGGGCTGCCGGTAGGGACGGCTGCCGAGCGCTCGGGCGATCGCGTTGCCGATCGCGGGAGCGACGGGGTTGTAGGGCGACTCGCTCATCGACTTCGCGCCGAAGGGCCCCAGGTCGTCGGACGTGTCGGCGAAGTGGATCTCCACGTCCGGGATGTCCGCCGACTGCGGCACGCGGTACGTGCGGAAGGCCGGGTTGAGCACCACGCCCTCCTCGACGAGCACCTCCTCGTACAGCGCGCCGCCGAGGCCCTGCGCGACGCCGCCCTCGATCTGCCCGCGGCACTGCGCGGGGTTCATCACGAAGCCGGCGTCGGCGGCGTGGACGTTGCGCAGGATCCGCACGACGCCGGTCTGCGGATCGACCGCCACGCGCACCGCGTGCACGTTGAACGCCAGCGACCGTCGTTCGCCGTGCTCCTCGCCGGTCGCGACGATCCCCTCCGGGCCGGCGAGGTCCTCGAGCGCGACGACGCCGGTCGGGGTGCGCACGCCGTCGGGCGTATAGGCGCAGTCGGATGCCGCGCACCCGGATCGCGTCGCGGCCTCCCGCACGATCCGCTCGCGCAGGGCGACGCAGGCGGCGTGGAGGGCCTTGCCCGCGACCGTGATGCCGGCCGACGCGAACGCTCCGGTGTCGTGCGCCACGGCGTCGGTGTCGGCGTGGGACAGGCGGATCCGGTCGAGCCCGAGACCGAGCACGCTCGCGGCGATCTGTCGCTGCACCGTCGTGGTGCCGTTGCCGAACTCGGCGGTGCCGGTCGCGAGGTCGACGGTGCCGTCCGGGCGCAGCGTGGCCGTCGCGTGCGCGATGTGCCCGCGGGGGGCGAGCGTCGCGATCATCGCGGCGGCCATGCCCTCGCCGACGAGCCACCCGTCCGGCGCCTCCTCGCCGTCGCGGGCGAGAGCGCCCTGGGCGAGGTCGAGGCACTGGTCGAGACCGTAGCTGCCCCACACGAGGTCGTCCTCGACGTGGCCGTCCGCCGTGCGGATCGGGTCGCCCTCGCGCACCGCGTTGAGGCGGCGCAGCTCGAACGGATCCAGCTCCAGCCGCTGTGCGAGCAGGTCGAGGGCCGACTCGATGCCGAGCGTCACCTGCCCGAGTCCGTATCCGCGGAACGCTCCCGAGGGCACGTTGTTCGTGTAGACCGCCTCGGCGTCCACGCGCACCACCGGCGAGCGGTAGAGCGTCACCGATTCCGCGCAGCCGTGGAACAGCACGCCGATCGCGTGGTTGCCGTATGCGCCGGTGTCGCTCAGCACGTCGAGCTTCAGCGCCGTCAGCCTTCCGGTCTCGTCGGCGCCGAGCGAGACCGACACCCGCATCGGGTGCCGCATCGCCGACCGCCAGAACTCGTCCGCTCGCGAGAACTCGTACGCGACCGGGCGCCCCGTGCGCAGCACGGCGAACGCGACGAGGTCCTCGGTGAAGATCTCCTGCTTGCCGCCGAAGCCGCCGCCCACGCGCGGGGCGTAGACGCGCACGCGCTCGCGCGGCAGGTCGAACAGCACGCACAGCTCGTCGCGGGTGAGGAACGGCACCTGGGTGGACGACCGGATCACGAGGCGTCCCTCGTCGTCGAGCCACCCGACCGCCCCGTGCGTCTCGAGCTGGGCGTGGATGGACCGCCCGGTGCTCCAGGTGCCCGACACCGTCACGGCGCTGGACGCCAGGGCCGCGTCGACGTCGCCGCCGTATCCCGTGTGCATGCCGGCGACGACGTTGCGGGCGGCGTCGGCGACCCGGTCGTCCGGCGTGCGGTCGGGATGGATCGGGGGCGCCCCCGCCGTGCGCGCCTCCTCGGGGTCGAACACCGCGGGCAGGAGCTCGTAGTCGACGCGCAGGCGGCTCAGCGCCTGCTCCGCGGCGGCGGCGGTCTCGGCGACCACGGCGGCGACGCGCTGCCCCACGTGGCGCACGACGTCGTCGAGCATGCGGGTGTCGTCCGGATCGTCGGTGCGGTGCTCGTGCCGTCCGGTCGAGTAGCGCCGCGCGGGGGCGTCCTCGTGCGTGTACACCGCGACGACGCCGGGCACGGCGCGGGCGGCCGCGCTGTCGATGGACCGGATGCGGGCGTGCGGATGAGGGGAGCCGAGCACGCGGAGCACGAGCGCGCCGTCCGGCGTCTCGTCGAAGGTGTACGGCTCGCGCCCCTGCACCACGCGCCGCGCGGGCTCGGGCACGACCGACCGGCCGACGCCCGCCGGAGCTCCTGCGCCCGCCGGTGTCCCGGCGCCCGTCTCCCGCACCGGTCCGAGCACGGACTCGCGGATCGCCTCGCGGATCGGCCGGTACCCGGTGCACCGGCAGAGGCTGCCCTTGAGCCGTCGGTCGAGGTCGGGGAGATCGTCGGGCCCGAGGCAGGAGGCGGTGACGCTCATGCCGGGCGTGCAGAAGCCGCACTGGAAGCCGAAGCCCGATGCGATCGCCTCCTGCACGGGGTGCAGCCCACCGTCGGGGGCGAGGCCGGCGGCGGTGGTGACCGCGCGCCCGTCGGCCCGCGCGGCGGGCACCAGGCACGAGTGCACCGGCTCTCCGTCGAGCAGCACCGCGCACGCGCCGCAGTCGCCGGCGTCGCAGCCCTTCTTGACCGAGGTCGCTCCGTGCTCCCGCAGCAGCGTGCGCAGGCTCTGCCCGGGTCGAGGGGCCGCCTCCACCGGCGCGCCGTCGACGTCCATCCTCATGCCGCGTCCTCCACCGGCGTGTCCTCCGCCGGCTCGGCCTCCGCCAGCTCCGCCCGCGCCCGCTCCGCCAGCACGCCGCTCACCGCGCGGCGCCAGTCGGCGGCGCCCAGGGGGTCGGTGTACCACCCGGATGCGCCCGACACGGCGGCGGCGAGCTCCTGGGCCGTCGGCAGCTCCGGGAAGCGCAGCGTCACGGGGGTCCGGGTGGCGGCCGTGACGACGAAGGTCGCGGCCCCGTCCTCGTCGGCGCGGCCCGTCACGACGGACGCGGCCCGGCCGAGCTCGGCCAGCGCGATCCGGTGCAGTGTGAAGCGCGACCGCAGCGTCCGGGCGGGCAGCTCGATCGCGCGGAGCACCTCTCCGTCCGCCAGGCTGTTCCGGCCGTCGTCGGCCGGAACGTGGGCGACGGGAGTGCGTCGCTCGCCGCCGTCCGGGGTCCAGATCACGGCGTCGCCGTCGAGGCCCGCGGCCAGCGAGATCATCGCCCCGGCTGCGAACGACTGGGCGACGTTTCCGCCGACGGTCGCCGCGTTCCAGATCTTGAACGACGCGAGCAGCGAGTCGGCCGCCACCGGGAAGACCCGTGCCGCCCTCCACGCCGCGGGCGCCTGCGCGGCGTAGGCGACCAGACGGGCGATCGTGCAGGTCGCGCCGATCCGCAGCCCCTCCTCGCCCGCCTCGAGGTCGGGCCAGCCCATCGTCGTGAGGTCGACGAGGCCGGTCACGTCGGGCTGCGGTTCGCCGAGCAGCCAGGTGCCGCCCGCGATGAAGGTCTCGCCGGGCGCGAGGGCGAGGTCGCCGCGCGTGCGGGCGCGCCGGTATGACGCGACCGTGTTCAGATCCATGCCACGGTCTCCGCGCCGGTCGAGCAGGACGTCGCGGGGGCGTCGACCTCCGGTGCCCCGCCGCGGTGCAGCGCGCCGGTGCGCTCGAGCAGCGGGCGGCCGGAGGCGCCGTGCCGGGACTGCACGATCTCCGCGAGCGCCGAGATCGCCACCTCGTCGGGCGACGCGCCGCCGAGGTCGAGGCCCAGGGGCGAATGCAGGCGCGCGAGGTCGTCCTCGCCGACGCCCGCCTCGCGCAGCAGGGCCGCACGGTGCGCGACGGTGCGGCGGGACCCGAGCGCCCCCACGAAGCCGACCGGCATCCCCAGGGCGACGCGGATGGCGGGGATGTCCAGGCGGGTGTCGTGGGTCAGCACGCAGACCGCGGTCCGTGCGTCCACGCCGTCGGCGTCCTGCGAGCGTAGGTACGTCGCCGGGTCGGCGGCGACGAGCTCTGCGGCCTCCGGGAAGCGCTCGCGCGTGACGAGAGTGTCCCACACGTCGCACACGGTCACGGCGAAGCCGGCGGCGGTCGCGACGCGGCAGAGCGCGGCGGCGTGATCGCCCGCCCCGAGGACGAGGAGACGGGGCCGCGGCGCGCGCGACAGGGCGAGCACGGCCTGTCCGTCGTCGGCCCGTACGACGCGCGTCTCCGCCAGGATCGCGGCGGCGTCCAGCGCGGCGTCGAGCGACGGCGCCGGGGCCGACGCCAGGTCGCCGGAGCGCACGATCGAGCCCGCGGCCGCGCCCTCGAGCGCGATCCCCACCGTCACCGCGCGATCCGCGGCCGCCTCCTCCAGGGCGAGGAACGCCGCCGCGTCCGACCGCCGGATCCGGTAGGCAAGCACCCCGATCCGGCCACCGCAGGCCAGGCCCGCGGCGTGCGCGGCCTCGTCGTCGAACCCGAACCGCGCGCCGCGCGCGGCTCCGTCGGCGAGCACGAGGTGCGCGAGGACGATCGCGTCCCCTTCGACGCAGCCGCCGGAGATCGAGCCGATCACCTCGCCGGCGTCGGTCACCGCCATCGACGCGCCCACGCCTCGCGGGGCGCTCCGGTCGACCTCCGTCACCGTCACCACCGCGACCTCTCGGCCCGAGCGGAGCCGGTCGAGCACGGGGGTGGCGATGTCGAGCATGGCGCCAACGTAGCCATGCCGTGTTTCCGGCCTGCTACACGCAGACGAACGAACCCGCAGAACGGTGCGCGCGACGAGGCGGCGAGCCGCGTGACCGCCGCCGTAGACTTCCCCGATGTCGATCCCCCCTCCGCGTCTCTGCGGGCTCGTGCTCGCCGCCGGAGCGGGCACGCGCTTCGGCGGGCCGAAGGCGTTCGCGCTCACGGCGGACGGGACGCCGTGGGTCGCGATCGCGGCCGACGCGCTGCGCGCCGCCGGCTGCGACCGGGTCGTCGTCGCGCTCTCGGAGGCCTCCTCGTCCGCAGCGGAACTCGTCCCCGCGCACGCGGAACCCCTCGTGGTCGCCGGAGCGGCCGCGGGCCTGTCGGTGACGCTGCGCGGGGCGCTCGAGCGGATCGGCGTCGCCGGGGCCGTCGTGATCCTCCCCGTCGACACCCCGGGAGTCGTCCCCGAGGCGATCCGTCGCGTGGTCGCCGCCGGGCGAGGCTCGCCTGAGGGCCTGGCGCAGGCGGTGTACGGCGGGCGCCCCGGGCACCCCGTGCTGGTCGGCGGCGCGCACGTCGCGCGGTTGCGCGCGACGCTCTCGGGCGATGCGGGCGCACGCCCCTACCTGATCGCGCACGACGCGACCGCCGTCGAGTGCGGCGACCTCTGGTCGGGCGAGGACATCGATCGCCGCTCCTCGCCGTAGGGCGCGACGACGAACGTCGGCGCGTGCAGGCGGGCCGTCGACGCGCCCTAGGCTGAGGCCGTGAACGGCGTGTCAGGCTCCCCGCGAGGGCGCGCGCTCCGCGGCACGCTCCCGGTCGTGGGCGCGATCGCGGTCGGCCTCCTCACTGCGACCCAGTCGCGGATGAACGGCGCGCTCGGCGCGGCGATCGACGACGGCGTGGTCGCGGCCGTCGTCTCGTTCGGCTCGGGCTTCCTCATCATGGCGATCGTGGTGGCGATCCTGCCTGCCGGCCGCGCGGCGGCCGTCCGGCTGGTCCGCGGTCTCCGGGAGCGCGCGATCCCCTGGTGGATCATGATCGGCGGCGCCGCCGGCGCCCTGACCGTGGCGTCGCAGGGACTGGTCGTGGGAGTGATCGGCACCGCGATGTTCACGGTCGGCGTGGTGGCGGGACAGACCCTGAGCGGTCTGGTGCTCGACCGCGTCGGCTACAGCCCGGCCGGTGTCACGGCGGTCACGCTGCCGCGGGTCGCGGGCGTCGCGCTCGCGCTGGGCGCGGTCGCGTTCTCGCTGACCGGCGGCGCGCTCGGCGCCGTGCCGCCGTGGATGCTGCTGCTTCCGGTCGTGGTGGGCGCAGGGCTCGCGTGGCAGCAGGCCACGAACGGTCGCCTGCAGCGCGGCACGGGGTCGGCCCTCATCGCGACGTTCGTGAACTTCGCGGGCGGCACGCTGGTGCTGGGGGTCATCGCGCTCGTCCGGATCCCCGTCACCGAGCTGGCGGCGTTCCCGTCCGACCCGTGGCTCTACCTCGGCGGTGCGGTCGGCGTGGTCTACATCGCGATGTCCGCCGCGCTGGCGCCGAGGATCGGCGTGCTGCTGCTCTCGCTCGGCTCTGTGCTCGGCATGCTCGTCGGGTCGTTCGCGATCGACCTGATCTGGCCGCCCGAGGTGCCCCCGTCGCCCGTGCGCTCGGCCGTCACGGTCGCGCTGGCGAGCACGGGTGTCGTGATCGCCGCGCTGGTGGGGCGGCGGACGCGAACCGGAGGCGGGTGACGGCGTCGCGAGAAAGGTCGCGGCCGCAGTAACCGACCGGACACACGGCGGGAGGACGGGGGAAACAGCCCGCGGCTAGCTTCGCGCCATGACCAAGGCGCTCAGCAACCCGGCCATCCGAATCGCGCTCGCGGCGGTGGCCGGCATCGTGTTCGGACTCGTCGTGGGCGAATGGGCGGAGAACCTGAAGTTCGTCGGGGACCTGTTCATCCGGCTGATCCAGATGTCGATCGTGCCCCTGGTGCTCTCGTCGGTCATCGTCGCCACAGGTGCCATGACCGGCAAGGGCGCCGGGCGGCTGGCGCTGCGCACGTTCTCGTGGATGATCGGCTTCTCCGTCGCCGCGGCCCTGCTCGCATGGGGGCTGGCGAGCCTTCTGCGCCCGGGGGTGGGGATGGTGTTCGAGGGCGAGCTCGACCCCGCCCTCGCCGAGCCCGCTCCCGAGCCGGCCGGTTGGCAGGAGACCGTGCTGGGCTTCGTCTCCACGAACGTGGTCGAGGCGATGGCCACGGGCAGCATGGTGCCGATCATCGTCTTCGCGCTGCTGTTCGGGGCCGCGCTGAACGCGTATGTCGGGCGCACCGGCAAGCGCACCGTGCTCGACTTCTTCGACGAGCTGCAGCAGATCGTGCTGACCATGATCCGTTTCGTGATGGTCGTCGCGCCCATCGGCGTCTTCTGTCTTCTGGCGGATCTCGCCGGCCGCGTGGGGTTCGCGGTCGTGACGTCGGCGCTCGCGTACCTCGGAACGACGCTGATCGGCGTCGTGATCATCCTGCTCGCCATGGTGGCGACCGTCACGGCGGTGACCCGGCTGAACCCGACGCGCCTGCCGGGCAAGCTCGCCGAGCAGACCGTCCTGGCCGTCACCACCACCAGCTCGGCGGTGACCTTCCCGACGGTGCTGAGGAGCGCGGTCGAGAAGTTCGGCATCAGCCGGCCCGTGGCCAACTTCACGCTCTCGATCGGCATGACGATGGGCTCGTGCGGCGCCGTCCTGAACTACACGATCGTCGTGCTGTTCCTGGCCCAAGCGGGCGACGTGAGCCTGACGCCGGGGCAGATCGTGCTGGGCATGGCGCTCGCGGTGCTGCTGAACATGGGGACCATCACGGTGCCCGGCGGGTTCCCCGTGGTCGCGATGTTCCTGGCGACCTCCGTCGGCCTGCCCACCGAGGCCATCGGCCTGCTGATCGCGGTGGACTGGTTCACCGGCGTCCTGCGCACGTTCCTCAATGTCAACGGCGACACGATGGTGGCGCTGCTGGTGGCGCATGCCGGTGACGACATCGACCGCGACGTCTATGCCGGCCGTAAGGCGGTGACGCCGGAGACGGCCGTCGCAGCCGACCGTGCGGTGGCCGACGGCGACCTCGAGGACGCGGAGCGGCGGGACTGAGGACGCGCCGGCGGCGCTGCGCTCAGCGCTTCTTCGACGGCATGCGCGACAGGTGGTGCTCGCCGTCGATCGTCTTCTCGCGCAGCGTGCGGGAGCGCGGCGGCTTGCCGCCGACGTAGAGCCAGCCGAGCAGCAGCTCGCCCTTGCGCAGCCCGTGCGCCTTAGCGACGGCCTTCGCCCGGGTGTAGTCGCCGGTGCGCCAGATGACCCCCCACCCGGCCTCGTCGAGCAGCAGGCTGAGCGCGTGGGCGACTCCGGCGGCCGTGGCCTCCTGCTCCCACGCGGGCGCCTTGGACGACCGGATCGACGCGACCACCGCGATCAGGAGCGGCGCCCGCAGGGGCTTGCCGGAGACGCCCTTCTCGCGCTGGGCCTTCGAGATCGCGCGACCGAGCACCGCGCGGTCGTCGCCGCGCAGCTCGATCAGCCGCCACGGCTTCAGCTCCTTGTGGTCGGCGACGCGGCCGGCCGCCGAGACCAGCTCGACCAGCTCATCATGGGTGGGAGCCTCGTCCGTCACCTTCGACAGCGACCTGCGTCGGCGCATCGCCTCCAGCGCGCTCACGACTCGACGGCTCCGCCGCGCTCGTCTCCGTCCTCGGGCGCGAAGTCGAGCGAGAGCGAGTTCATGCAGTAGCGGTCGCCCGTGGGGGTTCCGAAGCCGTCGGGGAACACGTGTCCCAGGTGCGAGCCGCAGTTCGCGCAGCGCACCTCGGTGCGCACCATCCCGTGGCTGTTGTCCTCGATCAGCTCGACCGCCTCGGGGCGGACGGACTCGTAGAAGCTCGGCCAGCCGCAGTGCGAGTCGAACTTCGTTCCGCTGCGGAACAGCTCGGCTCCGCACGCGGCGCAGGAGTACAGGCCCGCGCGCTCCTCGTCGAGAAGCTCGCCCGTCCACGGCCGCTCGGTGCCGGCCTCGCGCAGCACCGCGTACTGCTCGGGCGACAGCTGCGCGCGCCACTCCTCGTCGGTCCGGCTGACGTTGTACGACATGGGGTTCCTCCCGGTGCTCGTCTTCCAGCGTACGGCCGCGCGGGGGAGCGCGGGCGCTCGAACCTGTGCGGACAATGGCAGGGTGAGCAGCATCGTCCCGAACGAGACCGAGGTCGTCGCCGAGCGCTTCGTCCGCTTCGCACGGGCGGAGGCGCCGGGCCGGTCGGAGGTGTACCGGCGATGGGCCGAGGGGGTCGCATCGGATGCCGCCGTCCTCGCCGTCCTCGCCCGGGTCCCCGCCCAGCGCCGGCAGCCTCCTCTCGTCTTCGCGGTGACGCGGATGCTCGGGGCGCCGGTCGGCGGGTACCCGGCATGGGCGTCGTTCGTCCTGGACAACGCCGACGCCGTGGTCGAGGAGTGCTCGGCCCGCGCGCTGCAGACGAACGAGCCGTTGCGCTGCGCCGCGCTGCTGCCCGCGCTGGCGCGCATCGCGGGTCCCGTCGCGCTCCTCGAGCTCGGGGCGTCGGGCGGGCTGTGCCTGTTCCCGGACCGCTACGCGTACCGCTACCGGCGCGGCGAGGACGCGATCGAGGTGCTGCCGTCGGGAGGGTCGCCGGTGCTGCTCGAGTCGGAGCTGCGCGGCGCCGAGCCCCCGTTCGCGACTCCCGAGATCGTCTGGCGCGCCGGCATCGACCTCCAGCCCCTCGACGCGGCTGACCTCGCGGATCGTGCGTGGCTCGAGGGGCTCGTCTGGCCCGAGGAGGTGGAGCGCGCCGCCCGCGTCGCCGCCGCGCTCGACCTCGTCGCCGCGGATCCGCCGCTGCTGGTCGCCGGGGACGCCTCCGACCTCGAGGTGGTGCGCCGGACCGCAGCCCTGGCGCCGCGGGAGGCGACGCTCGTGGTCACCACGCCGGGCGTCCTGCCGTACCTGCCGCGCGCACGGCGACAGGCGCTCATCGACGCGCTGCGCGGCCCGGACGGCATCCGCGAGGGGGCCGTCCGATGGATCACCCTCGACCAGCCCGGTCTGCACGACGCCTGGAGGCCGCCGATCGACGCGGACGCGTGGGGGGACGGGTTCGCGCTGGCGCTCGACGGGGACGTGCTGGCAGCGGCCGATCCGCTCGGCGCCTGGGTCGACTGGCGGGCGTGACCTCGGCGCCGCCAGCGGATCCCCGCCGCTCCGTGCCACCTCCGCGTCGCGCGCGACGACACACCGGCGGCGCGCCCTCCGGTCCGCGACGCAACGCCTAGCGTGGCTCCTATGGCCCTCTCCGACCGCGACCGCGCGATCCTCGCGTTCGAGGCGGAATGGACGCGTCACGGCGGCGCGAAGGAGGAGGCGATCCGTGCGCGGCTCGGGCTGGCCCCCGCCCGCTACTACCAGCTGCTCGGCCGGCTGATCGACTCCGGCGACGCGCAGGCTGCCGATCCGATGCTCGTCGGGCGCCTGCGGCGGCGGCGCGAGGAGCGCGCCCACCGGATCGCCAGGGTCTCCGGGTAGCATCGGGGGGTGCCGACCAGCTACCCCCGGGACCGTTTCGACGACGTCCCCCGCCAGGCGGCCCGTGTCGGCGCGCACCGTGCCGAGGTGGCCCGCACGCCGCGAGCCGTGGTGCTGCTGTGGGCCGTGATCGCGACGATCCTCCTGACGATCGTCGGCATCGTCGCGTTCCTCGTGATGTCGCAGCGGGTGGACGTGGTGCCGGAGGAGACGACGACCCCGGTGCAGACCGTCGCCCCCGTGGTCGATACGTCGTACACGGTGCTCGTGCTCAACGGCACCGGCACCGCCGGGGTGGCCGAGGAGGCCGTCGCGCAGCTGGTCTCGGCGGGCTGGGCGGAGGACACCGTCTTCCCGGCGGACGAGTCGTCGACGACCGACTTCCCGACCACGACGGTGTACTACGCGTCGCCGGAGGAGGAGGCCGCCGCGCTCGGCGTCGCCGAGGCGATCGGCGGCGCGCAGGTGCAGCAGAGCGATCGGTACCACGATCCGGAGGACACCTCGGTCAAGGAGCTCACGGTGGTCACCGGGCTCGACCGTGTTTCGGCCGAGTAAACAGTTCGATGCGGGCGTGTCAATAGTCGCCTGAGCGTTCTCCCGGCGCGAAAACACGCGGATACGATCCCCGTACTGCGCCCCGTTCCTCAGTACCAGGGGCCCTCAGCACCAGGAGAGTTTTCGCATGACCCAGGGAACCGTGAAGTGGTTCAACGCCGAGAAGGGATACGGCTTCATCACCGTCGCCGACGGCAGCCAGGACGTCTTCGTCCACTACTCGAACATCGAGATGAGCGGCTTCCGCGTGCTGGAGGAGGGGCAGTCGGTGGAGTTCACCGTCGGCACCGGCCAGAAGGGCCCGCAGGCCGAGGAGGTCCGCCCGCTCTAGGCCGCCTCCCATCCCGGTAGAAGCGCCCCGCGACCCGATACGCGGGGCGCTTCGCTGTGTCGTGACGGGGTGTTGCGGGCGGCTTGCACTCGATGGGGGTGAGTGCCAGAATCGTCCTAGCACTCGCCCAACGTGAGTGCTAATGACCACACGCCTACGTCCGGGAGGGACGACACACACATGGCTAAGATCATCGCTTTCGACGAGGAGGCTCGTCGCGGCCTCGAGCGCGGCCTCAACACGTTGGCCGACGCCGTCAAGGTGACGCTCGGCCCGCGCGGTCGCAACGTCGTGCTCGAGAAGAAGTGGGGCGCCCCCACCATCACGAACGACGGCGTCTCGATCGCCAAGGAGATCGAGCTCGACGACCCGTACGAGAAGATCGGCGCCGAGCTGGTCAAGGAGGTCGCCAAGAAGACCGACGACGTCGCCGGTGACGGCACGACGACCGCGACCGTGCTGGCCCAGGCCCTCGTCCGCGAGGGGCTGCGCAACGTCGCCGCTGGCGCCGACCCGATCAGCCTGAAGCGCGGCATCGAGAAGGCCGTCAAGGCCCTCTCCGACGAGCTGCTCGCGCAGGCCAAGGAGGTCGAGTCGAAGGAGCAGATCGCCGCGACCGCGTCGATCTCCGCCGCCGACCCCGCGATCGGCGAGCTCATCGCCGAGGCCATCGACAAGGTGGGCAAGGAGGGCGTCGTCACCGTCGAGGAGTCGAACACCTTCGGCACCGAGCTCGAGCTGACGGAGGGCATGCGGTTCGACAAGGGCTACCTGAACCCCTACTTCGTCACGGACCCGGAGCGCCAGGAGGCGGTCTTCGAGGACCCGTACATCCTCATCGCGAACCAGAAGATCTCGAACATCAAGGACCTTCTGCCCGTCGTCGACAAGGTGATCCAGTCGGGCAAGGAGCTCGTCATCATCGCCGAGGACGTCGAGGGCGAGGCGCTGGCCACCCTGGTGCTCAACAAGATCCGCGGCATCTTCAAGTCGGTCGCGGTCAAGGCCCCCGGCTTCGGCGACCGCCGCAAGGCCCAGCTGCAGGACATCGCGATCCTCACGGGTGGCCAGGTCATCACCGAGGAGGTCGGTCTCAAGCTCGAGAACACCGAGCTCGACCTGCTCGGCCGTGCGCGCAAGGTCATCGTCACGAAGGACGAGACGACGATCGTCGAGGGCGCCGGCGAGGCCGACCAGATCGAGGGTCGCGTCACGCAGATCCGTCGCGAGATCGACAACACCGACAGCGACTACGACCGCGAGAAGCTGCAGGAGCGCCTCGCCAAGCTCGCCGGCGGCGTCGCCGTCATCAAGGCGGGCGCGGCCACCGAGGTCGAGCTCAAGGAGCGCAAGCACCGCATCGAGGACGCCGTCCGCAACGCGAAGGCCGCCGTCGAGGAGGGCATCGTCGCCGGTGGTGGCGTCGCCCTCATCCAGGCCGGGAAGTCGGCCTTCGCCGGTCTGGAGCTCGTCGGTGACGAGGCCACGGGTGCGAACATCGTGAAGGTCGCGATCGAGGCGCCGCTGAAGCAGATCGCCCTCAACGCGGGCCTCGAGCCCGGCGTCGTCGCCAACAAGGTCGCGGACCTCGAGGTCGGCCACGGCCTCAACGCCGCCACCGGCGAGTACGGCGACCTGTTCGCCCAGGGCATCATCGACCCGGCCAAGGTGACGCGTTCGGCGCTGCAGAACGCCGCGTCGATCGCCGGTCTGTTCCTCACGACCGAGGCCGTCGTCGCCGACAAGCCCGAGAAGGCCGCGGCCGCTCCGGCCGACCCGACGGGTGGCATGGACTTCTGAGTCCCGGCTCCACGCCCACGCGCGAAGCGCTCCTCCTCCGGGAGGGGCGCTTCGCCGTTTGCGTCGGAATGTTGCGCTCCAGGGTGCGGTCCGCTCGCGGATCCGCAGACTGGTGGGCACCTGATCGTCGGTTTGGAGGAGGCCCATGAGCGTCATCGATACCGAGGTCTCGCCGGCGGCGGACCTCGAGACTCCGCTGAAGTTCGCCTACTGGGTTCCCAACGTGTCGGGCGGCCTCGTCGTGTCCACGATCGAGCAGCGCACCGGCTGGGACTTCGAGTACAACAAGCGTCTCGCCCGGATCGCCGAGGACGCGGGCTTCGAGTACGCGCTGTCGCAGACCCGCTACGCGGCGAGCTACGGCGCCGACAAGCAGCACGAGGCCACTGCCTTCACGCTCGGTCTGCTCGGCGCGACCGAGCGGCTGAAGATCATCGCCGCCGTGCACCCGGGCATGTGGCACCCGGGCGTGCTCGCGAAGTGGCTCATCACCGCCGACCACATCTCGAACGGCCGAGCCGCCGTCAACATCGTGTCGGGCTGGCTGAAGGACGAGTTCGTGAACTTCGGGCTGCACGACGAGCGGTATGCGCGGACGGAGGAGTTCATCACCGTGTTGCGCGGCCTGCTCACGCAGCGCGAGTTCTCGTTCCGTGGGCGCCACTACGACGTCTCCGACTTCACGCTCTCGCCCGCGCCGGTGGACGTCCCCGGCCGTGCCCACCCCGAGATCTTCTTCGGCGGCAACTCGACGGCCGCGCAGGCCGCCGCAGGCCGCGTCGCCGACTGGTACTTCTCCAACGGGCGTTCGCTCGAGGGATTCCAGGAGAACATCGCCGGTGTGCTGGCCTCGGCCTCGTCGGGTGCCCGCACGGCGCCGGTGAAGCCCCGCTTCGGCATCAACGGCTTCGTGATCGTCCGCGACTCCGAGCGCGAGGCGACCGACACGCTGCGCGAGATCATCGCGAAGGCGCACCGCCCGGCCGTCGAGGGCTTCGCCGCCGCGGTCAGGGAGGCGGGACGCGCCACCCAGGACGGCAAGGGCATGTGGGAGGACTCGACTTTCGAGGATCTCGTGCAGTACAACGACGGCTTCCGCGCCGGCCTCATCGGCACGCCCGAGCAGGTCGCCGAGCGCATCGTCCTGCTGAAGAAGGTCGGCGTGAACCTCGTGCTGACCGGCTATCTGCACTTCCAGGAGGAGGTCGAGGCGTTCGGCCGCGACGTGCTGCCGATCGTCCGCGAGCTCGAGGCGGACCTGGCGGCCGCCAACGGCCGTGAGCTGGATGTCGCACTCCTGCCGGAGGTCCGGCAGTCCGTCGGCTGACGCTCCGATCGCGCGAGGCGAGCGGCTGCTCCTGCGTCAGCGGAACATGCCGGCGGTGAGGCGCTCGGTCTCCGCATACTGCGCGCCCGCGTTGCCGAGCAGGCGCCCGATCGCGTCGAGCGCGTCCTCGACCGAGCGCTGAGCGGCCTTCCACTGCTCGAGCGTGCCCTCGAACGCGCCGGCCGCGGCGCCCGTCCACTGCGAGCGCAGCCCGGCGAGCTGGCCGCTGAGGGCGGCGCTCTCGCCGCGCAGGCGCTCGGCGCTGGCGAGCACCTGCCCGTTGGCGGCGAGGACGGAGTCGGTGTCGACGGTGAAGACGGCCATGATGTGCTCCCTAGGTCGTGTGGGTCGGTGATCCCACGCTAGGCACGCCCGGCGAGCGATGGATCCGGATCCCGGCGGCGGGGCCAACCCGCGGCGCGACCGCACCTGGGGACGACCCTCAGCCGACCGCGCAGCACGTCCTGAGCGAGACAGCACGTCCTGAGCGAGACAGCAGGATCGGAGCGAGACAGGAGCCGTCGGCGACGGTCTCGCCCCGCGATTGCGGTCTCGTTCGAGTGTTGCGGTCCGGTGGGCGTGAGCTTCAGGAGCCGTCGTCGATGCGGGGGATCGGGCGCGTCTCGGCGAGCGCGTGATCGGCCTCCGCGAGCGGCGCGAGCGGGAAGGCGACGCGGAACGTGGCGCCGCCCCCGGGGGTGTCCTGCACCGAGACCGAGCCGTGCAGCGCCTCCACGATCGACGCGACGATCGCGAGCCCGAGCCCGCTGCCGCCGGTCTCGCGCGCCCGGGACGTGTCCGCCCGCCAGAACCGCTCGAAGATCTGATCGCGGATCGCCTCGGGGACGCCCTCGCCGTGGTCGACCACCGCGATCCACGCGGTGTGCGCCTCGACGCTCACTCCCACCTCGATCTCGATCGGCGAGCCCTCGGGGCTGAACCGGCGGGCGTTGCCGAGGAGGTTCGCGATCACCTGACGCACCCGGTGCTCCTCGCCCAGCACGATGGGCGGCACGGCCACGGGCCGGAGCGACTGCGGCACGGTGAAGTCGAGCTGGGGGATCGCCGGTGCACCGGATCCCTCGGAGCCGGGCGACGCAGAGGCGTCGACGGGCACCTCGCCGGTCGCCGGGTCGCCGGGCCCCCTCGGGCGGCGCCGCAGCAGAGAGGAGAGCCCCTCGGTCGCGGCCGTCAGCGGGCGCGACCGGCGGCGTCGCGCCTCGCGCGCCTCCGCGTCGTCGGCGTGCGGCTCGGAGCTGGGCAGCGCGATGGGTCCGGTCAGCGCCTCCACCGTGGTGTCGACCACCGTCACCACGCGCCCCGGCTCCGCCACCCGCACGTCCAGCGCCGCGTCGCGTGCGAGCGGACGCAGGTCGAGGGGCACGATGTCGAGCTCGCGCTTCTCGTCGAGGCGGGCGAGGGCGAGCAGGTCCTCGACGAGCACGCCCATCCGGATCGCCTCCTTCTCGATCCGCTCCATCGCGCGGGCGGTGTCCGGCTCGCCCTGGATCGCGCCCATGCGGTAGAGCTCGGCGTAGCCGCGCACGCTCACCAGCGGGGTGCGCAGCTCGTGGCTCGCGTCGCCGACGAAGCGGCGCATCTGCCGCACGGTGGCGTCGCGGTCGCCGATGGCCCCGTCGATCCGGTCGAGCATGGTGTTGATCGCCGTGGTGAGGCGGCCGATCTCCGTGCTCGGCTCGGCGTCGGTGAGGCGCTGGCTGAAGTCGCCCGATGCGATCGACATGGCCGTGGCCTCGACCTGGCCGAAGCGCCGGAACGTCAGCGTCACCGCCCAGCGCGTCAGCAGGGCGCCGCCGATGATCGTGACGAGGGCGACGAGGAAGAAGATGCCGAAGTACGTGCCGACGACGCGCTCGACCTCGGTCAGCGGTCGCGCCACCATCTGCGTGTAGATCTTCGCCTCGCTGCCGGCGAACTGCTGCACGGCGAAGGACGCGTGGAAGACCGCGTCGTCGCCCGTGCGATCGCCCAGCTGGATGATGGAGCCCTGGTGCGAGTACGCGTAGTCGGTGCCGAAGGACGAGGGGAACGCGGGGCGCGGGGAGTCCGGGCCCTGGCCGCCGGCGCTCGCGAGCAGATCGCCGTCGGGCCCGTAGACCGCGACGTAGTAGTCGGTGCGGGGAGCGTTCGCCTTCGGGGTGAACACCGGGCCGCTCTCACCGCCCGACGAGATGTTGAACAGCTGCTCGCCCACCGCGCTGCCGGCGAGCTGCGTGAGCGAGGAGTTGATGTTGCTCAGCAGAGCGGTGCGCAGGATCGGCATCGTGCCGAGCCCCGCGGCGAACAGGCCCAGCGCGAGCACGGTCACGGTGACGCCCGTGACCTTGGCGCGCAGGCTGATGCGGCGCCACCACCGCGTCAGCGCGTCGGGCTTGTCGGGCAGCCGTCAGCCCGCCTTGTCGACCTTCAGCATGTAGCCGAAGCCGCGCTTGGTCTGGATCAGCGACTCGGATGCGTGCGGGTCGATCTTTCGCCGCAGATAGGAGATGTAGCTCTCGACGATGCCCGCGTCGCCGTTGAAGTCGTACTCCCACACGTGGTCGAGGATCTGCGCCTTCGACAGCACGCGGTTGGGGTTGAGCATGAGGTACCGCAGCAGCTTGAACTCGGTGGGGCTGAGGTCGATCTGCGCGTCGCCCACGAACACGTCATGCGTGTCCTGATCCATCGTCAGCTCGCCGGCCCGGATGACCTGCTCCTCCTCGTCGTTCTGCATCGTGCGCCGCAGGATCGCCTGGATGCGCGCGACGATCTCGTCGAGGCTGAACGGCTTGGTCACGTAGTCGTCGCCGCCGACGTTGAGGCCCTTGATCTTGTCCTCGGTCTCGTCCTTCGCGGTGAGGAAGAGGATCGGGGCGGTGTACCCGGCGTCGCGCAGGCGCTTCGTGACGCTGAACCCGTTCATGTCGGGCAGCATCACGTCGAGCACGATCAGATCGGGCTCCTCCTCCAGCACAGCGGAGATCGTCTGTGCGCCGTTGGCGACGGTCTTCACCTGGAAGCCCGCGAAGCGGAGGCTCTGCGAGAGCAGGTCGCGGATGTTCGGCTCGTCGTCGACGACCAGGATGCGCGGTGCGGTCATGGCCCCATTATGTCGGCCGGCTCTCTGAATCGGGTGGATTCCGGCGCGGATCGGCCGAAAGCGAACACAGGCGGCTGCCGCTCCGGTGGTGGAGGGCCGAGCTCGCGAGTGCCATTTGGCACTCGGCTGCCGCACGCGAGTGCCAGATGGCGCTCGCGACGGATCGCTACGCAGGCGTGCGGTCGGCATCCTGCGGTGCCGCCGTCGCGAGCAGCGCGCGGATGGCGTCACGCGCCTCCTCGTAGGCGTCGTCCAGCGCGCCGGCGGTGCGCGCGACGATCGCGCCCTCGTACACCAGATGGATCTGGGCCCCCAGTCGTTCCGCGTCGGCGTATCCCGCCTCCGCGACGAGGCTGGTGAAGGTCTCGCGCGCGCGCAGCTTGTCGGCCCGCACGATCGCCAGCCCCGGATGGCCGGCGCCCAGCTCGGCGTGCGCGTTCACGAAGCCGCATCCGCGGTGCGCGTCCTCGGCCTCGACCCACGCCTCGTTCGCGTCGATGACCGACAGAACGCGCTCTGAGCCCTGCGCTGACGTGCCTCGTGCGAGCCAGTCTGCCAAGAACGCCTCCCAACGCTCTGCACGGCGGCCGAGGTAGGCCGAGACGAGAGCGTCCTTGGACCCGAAGCGGTCGTAGATCGTCTTCTTCGTCGTCTGCGCCTGCTCGGCGATGAGGTCCACGCCGACGGCTCTGATGCCGCGGTCGTAGAACAGGCGGGAGGCGACCTCCAGGATGCGGTGCCCCGTGGGGGTGTTCGGGTTCGGCGTCGCGCCCATTCGTCCTTGCCTCCCTGCCGAGTCGTCCTCGCTCGGCGAGCGAGGACACTGTGAGTATACCGACCGGTATGGTTATCTGGGTCGGTGCGCCGCATTCTGACGAGTTCTCTGCCCGCCGTCCTCGTGATCTGCTGGAGCGCCGGTTTCGTGGGGGCGACGATGGCGAGTCTGTCGGGTGCCGCCGCCGCGACGACCCTCGCCTGGCGCTGCGTTCTCACCGCGGGTGCTCTGCTGCTGATCCTGGCGATCCGGCGCCGCGCGCTCGCCCCGCGCTTCGTCGCGCGTGAGGCGCTTGTCGGCCTGCTGGTGCAGGTGATCTATCTGGCCGGCGTCTTCTGGGGCGCCGAGGTCGGGGTGCCGCCCGGCGCGAGCGCGCTGATCGCCTCGCTGCAGCCACTGCTGGCGGCGCTCGCGACGGGTGCCATCTGGCATGGGGCAGGCAGGATGCGTCGCTGCGCGGGGCTCGCCGCGGGCGTCGTCGGAGTGGTGCTCGTGGTGAGCGGTGACGCGGAACTGCGCGGGGGATGGATCGGGCTCGCATGTGTGATCGCGGGGACCGTGTCGCTCACTGGCGGAAGCCTGCTCAGTGAGCGATGGCGCCACCCTCCGGGCACCAGCCTGCTCGACTCACTGACCGTGCATGCGTGCGTGTCCGCCGTCGTGTTCTGTGGGATCGCCGGCGTCACGGGCTCCTTGGCGCCGCCGCCGGACGCATCCTTCTGGGGAGCCGTGGCGGTGCTGGTCGCGCTCGCATTCTTCGGTGGGTTCGGCAGCTATCTGCTCCTGGTCGAGCAGCAGGGCACGCTCGTCGCAAGCGCGTGGCTCTTCCTGACGCCCGCGACGGCGGCGGTGTGGGCGACTTTGGCGTTCGGCACGCCGCTCACGCCGCTCGCGGTGGTCGGGTTCGCCATCGCCCTCACCGGCGTCTTCGGCGTCGTCGGATGGCGGTTGCATCGCGCCGCCGCCGGATCGCCGCTGCGCGACGAGGATGCCGAGCAGGACCAGGCCGATCCAGCACCACTGGGGCGCGGCCAGCGTCTCGCCGCCGAGCGTCGCTCCCAGGAGCGTGCCCGTCAGCGGGTTGAGCAGGCCGATGGTCCCGACGAGGCCGGCGCGGAGGCGCGCGATGCCGCCGAACCAGCACACGTAGGCCAGCCCGGTCGCGACGAGGCTGACGAAGGCGAGGGCCGTCCACTGCGTCGGGCCGAGGGCGGGCGGCGTCCCCTCGACGGCTCCCGCCGTGACGGCGAGCATGACGCCGCCGGCGAGGAGCTGCCAGGCGGTCGTCGCGAGCAGCGGAGTGCCGTCCGCCCAGCGACGACCGAGCACGGCGCCCAGTGATGACAGCGCCAGCGCCCCGGCGGACGAGGCGAGGCCGCTCGGTGACGCCGGCTCGGCACCGCGCCACACGAGCAGCAGCGTCCCGCCGATCGCGACCGTCGCCCCGGCGATCAGCGGCAGCCCCGGGCGCTCGGCGACGAGCAGCCACGCCGACCCCGCCAGGGCGAGCGGGGCGAGCGCCATGACCGAGGAGGCGACGGAGGTCGGCAGGGTCTGCGCGCTGACGTAGACCAGCAGAAAGAACGCGCCGACGTTGAGGAGCCCCAGCACGGCCGACCGCCACCACCAGTCGCCGCGGGGCTGTCGGCGCGCGAGCAGAGCGAGCGCGATGCCCGCCGGAAGCGCCCGCAGGGCAGAGCCCCACAGGGGCGCGTCGGCCGGCAGGAACTCCCTGGTCACGAAGTAGGTGGCTCCCCACGAGATCGGCGCCACCGCCGTGAGCAGCATCCATCGCCATTTCGCTTCCATGGAAGACACTATAGTTTCCCCGGAAGCTATAGTGTCTTCCATGACGGCGGACGATCGGATCGCGCGGATCCAGCAGCAGTGGCGACGCGAACGCCCCGATCTCGATGTCGCCCCGCAGGGGGTCGTCGGCCGGCTGCACCGACTCGGCGATCTGCTGCGAGCGGAGCTGCTGCCGGTCTACGCCCGCTTCGACCTCGGCGAGGGCGAGTTCGACGTGCTCGCGACGCTGCGACGCGCGGGGGAGCCGTACGAGATGGTGCCGGGCGCCCTCGCGCAGCACACGATGGTCACCACCGGCGCCGTCTCGAAGCGCCTGGACCGGCTGGAGGCGGCGGGTCTCGTAGGGCGGCGGGCGAGCGACGCGGACGGACGGGGCCGGATCGTGCGGCTGACCGACGCCGGCCGAACCCTCATCGACGAGGCGTTCGCCGCCCACATGCGCAACGAGCAGCGCCTGCTCGAGGACCTCCCGGCCGCGGACCGCGCCACGTTGGAGCGCATCCTGTCGGACTGGCTGGCCCGCCTCGAGGGCTGATCGCCCCCGCGAGTGCCGTATGGCACTCTCCGACAGTCCGTGAGTGCCATACGGCACTCACGGACTGCGCGACGGCACTCACGGGCTACGCGGCCTCGAGGCGCTCCGCGTCGAGGATCGTGTAGCTGTAGCCCTGCTCGGCGAGGAACCGCTGGCGGTTCTGGGCGAAGTCCTGGTCCACGGTGTCGCGGGCGATCAGGGTGTAGAAGCTCGCCGTCTGGCCCGACTGCTTCGGGCGCAACAGGCGTCCGAGCCGCTGCGCCTCCTCCTGACGCGAGCCGAACGAGCCCGACACCTGGATGGCGACCGACGCCTCGGGCAGGTCGACGGAGAAGTTCGCGACCTTGGACACCACCAGCACCTTGACGGTGCCCTCGCGGAAGGCCTGGAACAGCCGCTCCCGCTCGTCGACGGGCGTCGCCCCGGTGATCTTCGGTGCGTCGAGCGCCTCGCTCAGCTCGTCGAGCTGCTCGAGGTACTGACCGATCACCAGCACCTGCTCGTCGGCGTGCTTCTCGATGAGCTCGCGCACGACGTCGATCTTGGCGGGCGCGGTCGCGGCGAGGCGGTAGCGGTCCTCGTCGGCGCTCGCGGCGTACTCGAGACGCTCGCTCGCCGGCAGGTCGACGCGCACCTCGTAGCAGGCGGCGGGGGCGATGAAGCCCTGCGCCTCGATCTCCTTCCACGGGGCGTCGAAGCGCTTGGGACCGATGAGGCTGAACACGTCGCCCTCGCGTCCGTCCTCGCGCACCAGCGTCGCGGTGAGGCCGAGGCGGCGGCGTGCCTGCAGGTCGGCGGTCAGCTTGAACACCGGGGCCGGCAGCAGGTGCACCTCGTCGTAGACGATGAGGCCCCAGTCCAGCGCGTCGAGCAGGGCGAGATGGGGGTACTCGCCCTTCCTGCGGGCGGTGAGGATCTGGTAGGTCGCGATCGTGACCGGCTTGACCTCCTTCACCTGCCCCGAGTACTCGCCGATCTCCTCGGCGGTGAGCGTCGTGCGCTTCAGCAGCTCGCCGCGCCACTGCCGCGCGGACACGGCGTTGGTGACGAGGATGAGCGTGGTGGTCTGGGTCGCGGCCATCGAGGCCGCGCCGACGAGCGTCTTGCCGGCGCCGCAGGGCAGCACGACGACGCCGGAGCCGCCCTCCCGGAACTTCTCGACCGCCTCCGCCTGGTAGGGGCGGAGGTGCCAGTCGTTCTCCTCGAGGGCGATCTGATGGGGCGTCCCGTCGCGATAGCCCGCGAGGTCCTCGGCGGGCCAGCCGATCTTCAGCAGCTCCTGCTTGATGTGGCCGCGCGCCCAGGCGTCGACCACGTACGTGTCGGGCGTGGGCTGGGCGATCAGCAGCGGCTGGATCCGCTTGTTGCGCGACACCTCGGCGAGCACGGCGCGATCCGTCGACGTGAGCAGCAGCTCGCCCTCGTCGCCGCGGCGGATCGTGAGGCGCCCGTACCGCTCGACCGTCTCGCGGATGTCGACCGACACCGACGGCGGCACGGGGAACCGGGACCATCGGTCGAGGGTCGACAGCATGTCCCCGGCGTCGTGGCCGGCTGCGCGGGCGTTCCAGAGCCCGAGCCGGGTGATCCGGTAGGTGTGGATGTGCTCGGGCGCGCGCTCGAGCTCGGCGAAGATCGCGAGCTCGTGTCGCGCCGTCTCCGCGTCGGGGTGCGCGACCTCCAGCAGCACGGTGCGGTCGCTCTGCACGATCAGGGGGCCATCAGCCATAGCGGACCAGTCTACCGTCGACGGGCGTCAGAGGGGTCGGACGCCCGTGATGCTCTTGACGGGCAGGGTGCGCTCGACGTCCGCGCCCCGGTCGCGACCGCGCAGGCGGCCGCCGCCCAGGCCGGTCGCCTCGAGCGTGAACGTCCGCGCCGATCCGTCCGGCAGCGCGACCGTGACCTCGAGCAGCGACTTCGTGCGCACGGCCGTCTCGAGCTCGCGCTCGAGCCAGGCGGCGTCGGCATCCGTGCCGTGCGCCTCGCGCATCCGGTCGATCAGCGCCGCGTAGCGAGACCGGGCGTCCTCGGGCGCGGGCTCGCGTGCCACGCGGCCGCGGTCGAGCGTCTCCGATCCGCCCTCCTCGTCGAGGGCGACGACGGGATACCTCGCGTCGGCGAGCGCCCAGTACACGGCGTCGCGCGACGCGCGTGTGCGCAGCAGGCGCCCGTCGGGGACGAGACCGAGGGCACGCAGCGCCTGGTCGACCGCGATCGTCTGCAGCAGCGCGTGGTCACGGCTCGAGACGACCGTGTGCCCGTTGTCGGGCTCGACCGAGACGCGCACCAGGCCGTGACGCTCGGCGATGCGCTGCACGAGGTACGCGAGCGGCTGCGGGACGCCCGTCAGCGACAGCTCCGACAGGAAGCCGAGGATGTCGTCGGCCGTCTCGCCGGCCGACAGGGCGCCGGCGATGGACGCCTCGGTGAACCGGTAGGTGGACGCCTGGGCGTGCGACTCCCGGGCGGCCATGCTCTGCAGGCGCACGTCGAGCGCCGGGGCGAGCGGTCCGGGCGAGATCGCGGTGAGGTCGTTCTGCAGGAAGACCTTGTCGACCTCGCGGGGCAGCAGGGCCACCAGCAGCCCGGGATCGGGGGATCCGCCCTCGCGCACCGGCGTCGCCCACGCGGGCTCGGCGTCCCGTCCGGCGCCGTCGCCCTCGGCGGCGAGGCCCGCGAGCCGCAGCAGGCGGCGCCAACGGGAGGCCCGCTCCGGCCAGGTCTCGTCCAGAGGGTACGCGTCGTCCCAGAGCGCCGGGTCGATCCAGCCGCCGGAGGGCGAGCGCACCCCGTCGGGCAGGGCGGAGCGCAGTCCGGCGGCCACGCGAGCCCAGCGCTCGCCGGTGGACTCGCGCACCCACTCCGCGCCCGCGGCCGAGACGAGCCAGTGGCGGTCCGACACGGTCAGCAGCTCTGCCGCCTCGGCGAGCGCGACCAGGTCGTCGGCGTCGTCGGCGTCGCGGACGATCTCCTCCTGGGCCATGCGGCGCCGGTCCGCCGCGCCGACGGCCCCCGTTCCTACCCGCGACAGCGGGGTGCGCAGGGCCATCAGCAGCAGGTCGGCGAGCGCCGAGGTCGTCGTGAAGGCGCGCTCGGCCGCGTGCGCCGCAGCGGCCTCGCCGGCGCGAGGCGGCGTGCTCGCGGGCGTGGGGAGCGGAGCGACGCCGCCGAGCGCGGCGCGCACCTGCGCGTAGGGGGTGCCGTGCGGGTCGGTGAGCCCCAGCCGCTCGGGCCCGGTGCCCTCGGCCAGCGCCGCGAGCGCGTCGCGGGGCAGCTCGGACACGGCGCGGGCGACGGCCTCGGGCGCGAGCAGCGCCTCGGCGGCGTCGAAGAAGTCGTGCCAGCCCGAGCCGCCCGACACCCGCCGCCGCAGGAGCAGGTCGGCGATCTCGCGGTCGTCCGCCGTCGCCAGCCGTTCCGCCAGGGCGCGGGAGTCGGTCGTGTTCACGGCGAGCAGCTCGTCAGGGCGCCGCGGTCAGGGGCGCCGGCCCGGCTTGCCGCGGCGCACGAAGCTCATCACGAGAAGCACCAGGATCAGGACGAAGGCGATCGGCAGCCCGAACATCGGGATCGCCGCGACGATCGGCCAGACGCCGTCCGAGTAGTCGGCGTGGGTCATGCCCGTCGCGGTGGAGATCATGATCGCGAAGAAGCACACCACCGACAGCAGCGCGATGCCGAGCGACATGAACGCAAGGATGCGATCGATGCGCCGCACCGGCGGATCGTCGGAGGAGTTCGTGCTCATCGTGACCAGAGTAGCCGGATGCGCGGGCGCGATAGGCTGGGAGAGCGGGATCCGACGGTCTCGCATTCGTTTTCTCTCGATGCTGCAGAGGTTGTGTCATGCCCACCGGCAAGGTCAGGTTCTACGACGAGGACAAGGGCTTCGGCTTCATCTCCTCCGACGACGGTCAGGACGTCTTCCTGCACGCCAGCGCCCTGCCCGCCGGGGCCGCGGCGCCCACGGCCGGCACGCGTCTCGAGTTCGGCGTGGCCGACGGCCGCAAGGGGCCGCAGGCGCTGTCGGTGCGCGTGCTGGACGCTCCGCCGAGCCTCGCGAAGGCCAAGCGCAAGCCGGCCGACGACATGGCCGTGATCATCGAGGACCTGGTGAAGCTGCTCGACGGCGTCGGGGGCGACCTGCGTCGCGGCCATTACCCATCGAGCGGTCACGGCCGCAAGGTCGCGGCCGTGCTGCGCAAGGTCGCGGAAGAGCTCGATGTCTGACGCGCCGGAGGAGGGCGCGGCGGTCGACGCCGCGGCCGAGGACGCGCAGCGCGCCGACCTCGAGCTGCCCGAGCCCGATCGGCGTCTCCTCGAGGCGCACGACCTGGCGCTCGCGGCGCTCGGCGAGATCACGCCGGCCGGCACGGTGGGGCCGGCGGCGGGCCACTCCGTGGAGCCCGACGGCGTCGTCTCGCTGCGCTTCGAGAACACCCTGCTCGGCTATCCCGGCTGGTACTGGACGGTCTCGCTCGCGGTCGTCGAGGGCGCTGAGCCCACGGTGCTGGAGGCCGAGCTGCTGCCTGGCCACGATGCCCTGCTGGCGCCCGACTGGGTGCCGTGGGCCGTGCGCCTGAAGGAGTACCAGGCCGCGCAGGCCGTCGCCGCGGCGGAGGCCGCCGCTCTGACCGAGTCGCAGGACGGCGAGCCGGACGGTGAGCACGCGGACGACGAGGACGACCTCGACGAGCGCGACGACTTCGACGACGACGCCGAGGACTTCGACGACGACGGCTCGCCCATCCTGCACGGAGGCGACCTCGACGGCGTCGACATCGACACTCTCGACACGGGCGCCGCCGACGATGCTGACGGGTTCGAGGACGCCGACGACGAGGGCTCGGACGACGAGGACGGCCTCGACGACGAGTCGGACGAGGACGCAGGCGACTTCGAGGACGACGCGGACGACCGCGACTGACACGAGAGTCCCCGCGGAGCGCGGAGACCCTCCGTCTGTCCGGTCTGGTCGTCGGACGGCGGGCCGCCGACACGATCGACAGAGCGGCGCCCCGGGCCTGAGCCCAGGGCGCCGCTCTCGTTCCGCTCGGGGCGCTAGACGCCTGCGGGCTCGTGCTGCCCGGCGCCCGCGTCGGGCAGCACGTCGAGCGGCATCGTGCTCGTGTCGATGAGCGGGTCCTCGTCCTGGCGGGCGACGATCTCGGCGGCCTCGGCCTTCGTCTCCACGGCGGGCACCGACCCCAGCAGCGGCCGGCGCGCCGACTCCTTCATGGTCAGCACCGCCAGGCCCGCGACGAGGCCGAAGAACATGATGTAGAACGCGGGCATGAAGGCGTTGCCGGTCAGCTGGATCAACGCCTCGCTGAACAGCGGCGTCGTGCCGCCGAACAGCGACACCGACAGGTTGTACGCGATCGCCATGGCCCCGAAGCGAGACGCCGTCGGGAACAGCGCGGGCAGCGCGGCCGCGGAGGGCCCCACCCAGAGCGCGACCGGCAGCATCGTCATCGTCAGAGCCAGCAGGATCGCCCAGGCCTCGCCGAGCTGCATGATGGCGAACGCGGGCACCATGAGCACGAGCGTCGCGACCGAGGCGGTCAGGTACACGGGCTTGCGTCCCACCCGATCCGACAGGCGCCCCACCAGCGGCAGGCACGCCGACAGCACGATCAGCACGGGCACGGTCGCCATGGCCGCGACGAGGTTCGACACTCCGACCTCGTTCTCGAGGTATGCGGGCATGTAGCTCGTCAGCGCATAGCCGGCGGAGTTGGTCGCGGCGACGATCGCCATCGCGATCAGCATCTGACGCCAGTAGTGGCGGAAGATGCCGACGATGCCGTGGCGCGAGAGCGGGTCCTGCTCGTCGATCTCGGTCTCGCCGGCGTTCTCGGCGACCTCGTACGCGGGGGTCTCGGGGATGCGCAGGCGGAACCAGATGGCCACGATGCCGAGCGGCAGCGCCACGAGGAAGGGGATGCGCCAGCCGTACTCGACCATCGCGCCGGGGCCAGAGATCGACTCGACGGCCAGCGTCGTCAGTGCCACGGTGGAGGCGCCGGCCGCGAAGCCGAGGTACGAGCCGGAGTCGAGCCACGACGACCAGAAGCCGCGCCGCCGGTCGGGCGAGAACTCGGCCACGTACGTCGTCGCCCCGGCGTACTCGCCGCCGGTCGAGAAGCCCTGCACCATCTTCAGCAGGTAGAGGGGGATGATCGCCCACAGCCCGATCTGCGCCGCGGTCGGCAGCACGCCGATGAGCGCGGTGGACGCGGCCATGATGGCCATGGTCAGGAACAGCACCTTCTGGCGCCCGATGCGATCGCCGATCGGGCCGAGGACGGCGCCGCCGAGCGGTCGCACGAGGAAGGACACCGCGAACCCGAACAGCGTCACCAGCAACCCGGCCTCGCGGGGCAGGCCCTCGGTGAACACCGCGGTCATCGTGACGGCGAGATAGCCGTAGATGCCGAAGTCGAACCACTCCATGAAGTTGCCGACCACGGTGCCGGAGATGGCGGTGCGGATGCGCGAGCGCTTCACCACCAGCACGTCGTCGACCTTCAGTCTGCGGGGCTGCCGCCGCGGCTTCCGCGTGGACGGGGTCGTCGCGGGGCCGGGCGGCTGAGTACTGCTGGGGTTCACGCTCATCACTCGTTTCGTGTCGTTCGCAATCGTTTCGAGCGATGCCCAGAGAGGCATCAAAGCCCCGACCATACCGAGAATCCGGTGTCGCTCTGGAGGGGGAGGACCCGACTTGACAAGGCTCGGTGGCCGCGGCACACGCGGGCGCGATAGCGACCTCGTCCGGACGTCGGTTCCGAATGCCGTGTGAACGTGAAGACGCCCCGCAGAGGACTCTGCGAGGCGTCTCGTGGGTCTCCGGACGGATCGGCGTCTACCGCTGGGCGTCCAGGACGTAGTCGATGCTGCGGATCAGCTGGCGGACGTCGTCGGGCTCGATGGAGACGAAGGTCGCCACGCGCAGCTGGTTGCGGCCAAGCTTGCGGTAGGGCTCGGTGTCGACGACCCCGTTGGCGCGGAGGGTCCCCGCGACGGCCGCCGCGTCGACCGACTCGTCGAAGTCGATGGTCACGACGACGGGGGAGCGGTGCTCGGGGTCGGTGACGAACGGCGTCGCGACCTCCGACGCCTCGGCCCAGGCGTACAGCGCGCCCGACGACTCCGCGGTGCGGGCGGCCGCCCACTCGAGCCCGCCGTTCGCGAGGGTCCAGGACAGCTGGCTGTCGAGCAGATGCAGCGTGGTCAGCGCCGGCGTGTTCAGCGTCTGCTGCAGGCGCGAGTTCGCCACGGCCTGCGACAGGCTGAGGAACTCGGGGATATAGCGATCGGAGGCGGCGATCCGCTCGATCCGCTCGAGCGCCGCCGGCGACATCGCGGCGAACCAGAGGCCGCCGTCCGACCCGAGGTTCTTCTGCGGCGCGAAGTAGTACACGTCCGTCTCGGCGACGTCGAAGTCGATGCCGCCCGCTGCGCTGGTCGCGTCGATGACCGTCAGAGCGCCCTCGTCGCCGGAGACCCGCGCGATCGGGGCTGCCACGCCGGTGGAGGTCTCGTTGTGCGGCCACGCGTAGACGTCGACGCCCTCGACGGGCTCGGCCGCTGCGCGGGAGCCGGCCGGGGCGTCGCGCACGTCGGGGGCCTCGAGCCACGGCGCCTTGGCGGCCTTGGCGAACTTCCCGCCGAACTCGCCGAACGTCAGGTGCTGGCTCCGGCGCTCGATCAGGCCGAAGGCCGCGGCGTCCCAGAACGCGGTCGAGCCGCCGTTGCCGAGCACGATCTCGTAGCCGTCGGGCAGCCGGAACAGGTCGGCGAGGGACTCGCGCACGCTCGCCACCAGGTTCTTCACGGGCGCCTGCCGGTGCGACGTCCCCAGCAGCGACGTCCCGGCGGCGGCGAGCGCCTGCACCTGCTCGGGGCGCACCTTCGACGGGCCGCATCCGAAGCGGCCGTCGGCGGGAAGGAGGTCGGTGGGGATCGTGAGCGTCATGCGCACAGCATATTGCCGGTGGCGATGCGGCATCGTCGGCGATCCGATGTCCCCGGCGGTCGTTAGGATTGCCTGAGAAGCGAACAGGAATCAGCGCGCGACGGAGGCTGGGATGACCGACCTGATCGACACCACCGAGATGTATCTCCGCACGATCCTCGAACTGGAGGAGGAGAACATCGTGCCGCTGCGCGCGCGCATCTCCGAGCGCCTCGGGCACTCCGGGCCGACCGTGTCGCAGACGGTCGGCCGTATGGAGCGAGACGGCCTCGTGGTCGTCGGCGACGACCGGCGGCTCGAGCTCACGGTCGCCGGCCGGCAGAAGGCGGTCGACGTGATGCGCAAGCACCGCCTCGCCGAGCGACTGCTGTCCGACGTCATCGGCCTCGACTGGGCGTACGTCCACGAGGAGGCGTGCCGGTGGGAGCACGTCATGAGCGAGCAGGTCGAGCGTCGTCTCATCGAGCTGCTCGGCCACCCGACCGAGTCGCCGTACGGCAACCCGATCCCCGGCCTCGACCAGCTCGGCAGCGCCGCAGCGCACACGTTCGAGGAGGGCGTGGTGGGGCTCGTGAGGCGCCTGGACGACGAGGGCGGCCCGATCCGCGGCACGGTGCGGCGCCTCGCCGAGCCGGCGCAGGTCGATCCCGATCTGCTGCAGCAGCTGCGCGACGCAGGCGTCGTCCCCGGCGCCGAGGGCGGCTACCGCTACAGCGAGGGGTACGTGCTGGTGCAGATGGACGGCCAGGACGACGGCCTCGAGCTGCCGGTCGAGCTCGCCTCTCACATCTTCCTCGTCGACGACCGCGTCGCCGCCTGACAGTCTCCGTGTCGCTCCCGCGGAGACTGCCAGGTCGTCCGCAGCGGGGATTCCCGATCGGGCGTGACATTTCCGTTACCTTCCCGTAGTCTCGGGGGATACCCGGGGCGACCCCTCCTGGGTTGCTCCGTGGGAAATCGCCTCTCCGGCTCGTCGTTTCCACGGATCGCACACTGCGTGCCCCGACAGACCAGTGCTGACGAGCCGGCGGACCCGAACCGCGAGGCGATGGAGGAACAGATTTGTCCGAGATCGATTCGTCATCCGTCGTGCCCGACACCGACAAGACGACCCTCGTCCCCGCTCGGGGCGAGACATCCGCAGGATCCGCGGCAGCCGTCCGCAAGACGATCCGCCGCGCCGAGCGCGAGGCGCGCCGAGTCGGCCGCCCGCGCATCCGGCCGATTCGTGCCGTGGGCACGGTCGCCGCCGTCGGCGCACTGATCGCCGGCGTCGCGTTCCCCGCCTACGCCGCGATCCAGTCCGAGGGCGAGGCCCTCTCGGTGCACGACGTCGCGACCGCCGACGCGCAGTCGCTCGTCGTGGCGTCCGAGGTCGAGACGCCCGCGCTCGACGGCTCCGCGTATGCCGCGACGACCCCCGAGGAGATCGCCCAGGCGAAGGCCGAGAAGGCTGCCGCCGAGCGCGCGAAGCAGCAGGCGGCTGCCGCGGCCGAGGCCGCGGCGAACGCCGCTGCGGCGACGGCCACGGCGTCCGTCGCGGCCGCAGCAGCACCGCCCGTGGCGAGCGGCAGCTTCGGCGCCCCGCTGCCCGGCGGCTACACGATCACGCGCTCCGTCGGCAGCGGCCACGAGGGCACCGACATGGTCATCGGCGCCGGCACCCCGATCTACGCGGTCGCCTCCGGGACGGTCGTCACCGCCGGCTGGTCCGGCGCCTACGGCAACCTCGTGACGTTCACCGCGACCGTCGACGGCTCGGCCGTCGAGGTGCGCAACGCGCACATGAGCTCCATCGCCGTGTCGCCCGGCCAGACCGTGAACGCCGGCGACATCATCGGCTACGTCGGCAGCACCGGCCGCTCCACGGCGAACCACCTCCACATCGAGGTGCGCATCAACGGCGGGCTCGTCGACCCGATGGGCGTCCTGCCCATCTGACGATCGACGACGAGGGGCCCGGCGGACACGTTCCGCCGGGCCCCTCGTCGTCGACACGCCCGGGAGTTCACCGTCCGTTCTGCCGCGGCGTCCCAGCCGTGGGCTAGCCTGATCCCGTCGCCGAGAGGGACGAAGGGAGAAGCCGATGGAACGAATACCTCGCATCCGCACCATGGATGCGCTCGGGCGTTACGTCCTTCGGCATCGTGTGCACTCGAGCCGCGGTCTCACCGCGGTCGCAGAGGCGCTGTCTGTCTAGACAGCGCCTTTTTTCGTCTCTGCACGCCTTCTCGCCCACGACGCGGCCGAAGTTCGAGAGCCCGGAAAGCCGTCCGGGACCCATCGAGAGGACGTGAGATGCGCACACTGGTGTTGAACGCGGGATACGAGCCGCTCGCCGTGGTGTCGTTCAAACGGGCGCTGGTGCTCGTCATGAACGACAAGGCGACCGTGATCGAGCACGACGAGGACGAGCCGATCTGGGGCACCAGATCGTCGTACGACCGACCGGCGGTGATCGTGCTGACCCGCTATGTGCGCGTGCCGACCGCCCGCCGCATCCCCGTCACGCGCCGCGGGGTGTTGAGACGGGACGCCTATCGGTGCGTCTACTGCTGCAAGGCGGCCTCGACCATCGACCACATCCTGCCCCGCTCGCGCGGCGGGGCCGACTCGTGGGAGAACCTGGCGGCGTGCTGCCTGCGCTGCAACAACGTCAAGGGCGACCACACCCCTCAGGAGATGGGGTGGGAGCTGCAGACGACGCCGCGGCCCCCGCACGGGACGGCCTGGACGGTGCGCGGCACCGAGCGAGCCGACCCCCGCTGGGAGCCGTACCTCGCCCTGGCCGCCTGACGCACTCGTTCTCCATCCGTTCGCCTGGGCTCTGTAGAGTCTGCGCCACGCGCCCCGACGGGCGCCCGAGGGGGCTGGACACAGGGAGGCTGCATCGTGGCGAAGAAGACCAAGGCGGAGAAGGCGGCGGAAGCGGCGGTCGACGCCGCGTCCGACGCGGCGAAGGGCGCGAGGAAGCTGAGCAGGTCGCTGCCCAAGAAGGACGCGAAGAAGCTCCGTTCGCTGGCGGACGAGGCGGCGGACGCCGCGGACGTGTCGAAGAAGAGGATCGCGCGGAAGCCGCGCAAGGTCGAGAAGAACGCGACCGCCGCGGTCGCCGCGATCACCAAGGCGACGGGCCGGATCGAGTCGAAGCTCGCCGAGCGGGAGGCTGAGCGCAAGGCGGCGGAGAAGCTGGTGAAGAAGGCGCGCAAGCGCGCCGCCGGGGGAGCGGACGAGGCGCCGAGGGGCGCGGAGACCGCCGAGGGCGTCGAGGCCCCCGACGCGCTGGAGGCGCCCTCCGGCGCCGAACGCGACACCGCGGCCGCCTCGATCCCCGCGGGGCAGACGCCCGTCGACGAAGCCCCGGACGGGAGCGCGCCGGCTGACGTGGAGCCGGGGCAGATCGAGCGCCCCGCTCCGGCTGTCGCGAAGGAGCGCGCCGCGCGCCGTCGCGAGCCGAAGGCGACGGTCGCGCCGTTCGACGCATCCAGCCTCGAGTCGCTGACGGTCCCCCAACTGCGCGCGAGGGCGCGCGCAGAACAGCGGACGGGATACTCGCGCCTCACCAAGGCGCAGCTGGTCGAACTGCTCTCCTGACGCGGGCGAGGCGTCGACCCCGCACTCTTCCGGCGAGCCGGTATCCGATCGGCAGCGGGCTCGGCAATCTGGTGCGGGCTCGGCGATCTGGTGCGGGCTCGGCGATCTGGTGCGGGGTCGGCGTCCGGCCCACGGGCTCCGTACCGCCCTAGGCTGGGCCGCATGAAGACCTTCACCCTCCCGGGAACGGACATCGTCGTCCCCAACATCGTCCTCGGACTGATGCGCATCCAGGACAAGAGCGACGAGGAAGTGCGCACTCTCGTCGGCACCGCCCGCGACGCCGGGATCACGTTCCTCGATCACGCCGACGTCTACGGCAGCGGGCCGCACGGCTGCGAGCGGCGCTTCGCGGAGGCGCTGCGTCTGACCTCGTCGGAACGCGAGCAGCTCGTGATCCAGTCGAAGGCCGGGATCGTGAAGGACGGCCCGTACTTCGACTTCTCGTACGAGCACCTCGTCGAGTCGGTGAACGGATCGCTGGAGGCGCTCGGCACCGACTACCTTGACATCCTGCTGCTGCACCGGCCCGACGCGCTGGTCGAGCCGGAGGAGGTCGCGCGGGCGTTCGACGAGCTCTCGGCCTCGGGCAAGGTGCGGGCGTTCGGCGTGTCGAACCAGACGCCGCAGCAGATCGAGCTGTTGCGCAGGCACGTGTCGCAGCCGATCGTCGCGAACCAGCTGCAGCTGTCGATCACTCACGCGCCGATCGTCGCGCAGGGGGTCGCGGCCAACATGCAGGGCCTGGACCAGTCGATCGTGCGCGACGGCGGGATCGTCGACTACTGCCGTCTGCACGACATCACCGTACAGGCGTGGTCGCCCTTCCAGGCGGGCTTCTTCGACGGGCCGTTCCTCGGGTCCGACCGCTACCCCGAGCTGAACGCCGTGATCGACCGGCTGAGCGGCAAGTACGACGTGCCGGCGGAGGCGATCGCGGTGGCGTGGATCACCCGGCACCCGGCGCGCATGCAGGTCGTGCTGGGCACCACCACGCCCGAGCGCGTGACCGCCGCGGCTCTCGGCTCGGACCTGCCGCTGACCCGTCCCGAGTGGTACGAGCTGTTCCGCGCGGCGGGCTACACGGTCCCGTGAGCGCCGGACTCGCCGGGGCTCAGCGCGGCTCGGCGGCGCCGAACCGCTCCGAGCCGAGCACGGCGAGCAGCGCGAGCGCCTCGGCGTCCGGCGAGCCCGGCGGGGCCGTGTAGAGCACGAGGTGCTGGTCGCGGTCGGCGAGGAGCAGCGAGTCGCAGTCGACCGTGATGCTGCCGACGGCGGGATGCCGGAAGGTCTTGGTGAGCACGGGGGCCGCCTGCACGTCGTGCCGCCGCCAGAGGCGCGCCAACTCCGCGCTGCCCGCGCCGAGCTCGTCGACGAGGCCGCTGATCGCCGGGTCCGAGGGGTAGCGCGTGAGGGCCTGACGCAGCTGCATCACCACGTGGTGGCGGAACTCCGCGCCGTCGGAGATGCCGTAGGGAGGGTCGTCCGTGGGGGCCGGTGTCGCGAAGGCGCGGCGGGCGAGGTTCCGCTCGTGCGGGGAGAGCCGGGCGAAGTCCTCCATGAGGGCCGCCGCGAGCCCGTTCCAGGCGAGCACCTCGAACGCCGCCGACAGGACGATGCCCGCCGTCTGCGGGATGCGGTCCAGCAGGGCGAGGATGCTCGGCCGCACGTCGCGTCGGTGGCGGTCGTGGCGGATCGGCGCGGCGCCGGCGAGCACATGGAGATGCTCCGACTCGGCGGCCGTGAGCAGGAGCGCGCCCGCGATCCCGGCCAGCACCTCGGACGAGGGCCGCGGTGCGCGCCCCTGCTCGAGCCGGACGTAGTACTCCGTGGAGATGTGCGCGAGAACAGCGACCTCCTCGCGGCGCAGCCCCGGCGTCCGCCGCCGCGCACCCGCGGGCAGTCCGACGTCCCGGGGGAGCAGCCGTTCGCGGCGGGATCGGAGGAACGCCGCCAGCTCCTGCGTGTCCATACGTCCAGTCTCTCCCTTGCGGCGTCGCCGAGCCTGGTACTCCCGATGCCTGGAACGAGCGTGCGCGTCGGCCGGACGCTGGATGTCATGACGAACGGACATCTCCCCAGCAGCCCGGTGGGCCTGCTCGCAGACAAGATCATCTTCATCAGCGGCGCCAGCCGCGGCATCGGCGCGGCGGCCGCCCGCCTGTTCGCCCGCGAGGGGGCGGCGGTCGTGCTCGGCGCGCGCGGCCTGGACGCGCTCGAGGGCGTGGTCGAGGAGATCCGCGGCGCCGGCGGGGTCGCCGACGCCGTCGCCCTCGACCTCGCCGACGACACGAGCGTGCGGGCCGCCATCGACCGGGTCGAGCAGCTGCACGGGCGCCTCGACGGGGCCTTCAACAACGGGGCCGTGGTCCAGCAGCCCGGTCCGCTCGACACGACGACCGACGACGACATCCAACAGCAGTTCGCGGTCAACTTCCGCGCTCACTGGATCGCGATGAACGCCGAGGCCGCGCTGATGCGCAAGAGCGGCGGCGGGGCCATCGTCAACACCTCGAGCATCGGGTCGCGTCGCGCCAACCCCGATCTGCCGGCCTACGGCGCCATGAAGCGGGCCCTCAACAGCATCACCGAGACCGCCGCCGTCTCGTGGGCGCGCGACGGCATCCGGGTCAACGGGCTGACGCCGGGCGGCACGGCGACGGACATGATCGCCGCCTGGGAGCGCGCCACCCCGGGCGTCATCGATCACATCAACGCCTCCATCCCGCTGGGGCGGATGGCCGAGCCGCGCGAGGTGGCCGAGGTGGCGGGCTTCCTGCTCAGCGACCGCGCCTCCATCGTCACCGGTGCGATCGTCCCGGTCGACGGCGGCGCGGGAGCCTGAGCCCGGCCGCGGGGCGGGCCGACGGGCGCGGTTGATCCTCGGCCCGATCGGCTGAGGGACGTTCCCGGCTCGACACCAGGCAGGAGACGCGTGACCGCGTCCCGCCTGCAGTTCCAGGATACCGGCGGGGTGGGGGCTTGCGGCAAGGGCCCCCGATGGGAGCAGAATCGCATTCCCGCCTGCGACCCTCGGAGCCCCATCCCCGTGAACACGAGCCCTTTCGCGCTGCCCGCGCGCCTGTCCGCCAAGACCGATCCGCGGCTCATCGCCGCCGATGAGCACCACTTCGCGGCGATCCCCGCGAACCTCGCACGCACGTCCAGCGCGCTCACCGCGCGTCTCGACATCGCGAGGGCCGAGCCCGCCGGCCCCGGGCAGGCCGCCCTCGACCGCGACGCCGAGGTCCACCGGCTGTCGTCGCGGCTCGGCGTGCTGCGCCGATTCGGCATCGACCTCTGTCTCGGCCGGATGGTGCGCGACGACGGCGAGACGGTGTACATCGGACGCGGGGGACTGGCGGACTCAGACGGGCGGCGACTGCTCGTGGACTGGCGCGCGCCGGCGGCCGAGCCGTTCTTCGCCGCGAGCCACGGCGACCCTCGCGGCCTCGTCAGCCGCCGCCGCTACCGCTGGAACGACGGCCGGATCACCGACTACTGGGACGAGGTCTTCGACCTCGAGGCGATCGAGGGCAGCGCCGCCCTCGACGACCAGTCGGCGTTCGTCGCCAGCCTCGGCGCGAGCCGATCGCCGCGCATGCGCGACGTGCTGGCCACGATCCAGGCGGATCAGGACGCGATCGTCCGGGCCGACTCTCGCGGCGCCCTCGTCGTCGACGGCGGACCCGGCACCGGCAAGACCGTCGTCGCGCTGCACCGCGCGGCCTTCCTGCTCTATGCGGATCCGCGCCTGGCTCCCGGCTCGGGCGGCGTCCTGTTCGTCGGCCCGCACGAGCCGTACCTGGATTATGTGGAGGACGTGCTGCCGAGCCTCGGCGAGGAGAACGTGGCCACCTGCACGCTGCGCGACCTCGTGCCGGAAGGCCGGGGCGCCGTGACGGAGGGCGTGCCGGAGATCGCGCGGCTCAAGGCCGACGCGCGGATGCTCGCCGCGGTCGAGCGCGCCGTCCGCCGCCTCGAGCGCGCGCCCACGCGCGAGCTCCTCGTCGAGACCGCCGTCGCCGACATCCGGATCTCCCCGGCCGACTGGCGAGAGGCCTTCGCGGCCGCCGAGGCCGGCACGACACACAACGATGCGCGGGACCGCGTCTGGGATGCGCTGCTCGACCTGCTCGCCGCCCGCGGGGAGAGCGGCGAGACGACGGACGGGTGGGCGGGCCGCTCGGCCGCGCAGGGCGACCCCTGGGCGGAGGGATGGGGCGACGCGCGATGGACGCACTCGGACGAGGAGCAGTTCGACGCGTACGGCAGGGGCGGAGACGACCAGGACGGCGCCGGGAGAGCGGCGCTCGCCGCCGACGGCGAGCTGCGAGCCGCCTTCGCGCGGGTCTGGCCGCTGCTGGAGCCGGCCGATGTCGTCCGAGAGCTCTGGACCTCGGCGGACGTGCTGCGCGCCTGCGCGCCCTGGCTCGATCCGGCGGAGGTCGACGTGCTCCAGCGCCCCACCCGCGCGGCCTGGACGACCGCCGACCTGCCCCTGCTCGACGCCGCGCGCATGCTCGTCGGCGACCCCGACGCGGTGCGCGCGCGGCATCGTCGTTCGGCGCAGATCGCCGTCGAGCGCGAGCGGATGACGGACGTCGTCTCCGACCTGATCGCGGCGGACGACTCGGACATGGCCGTCATGTCGATGCTGCGCGGCCAGGACATGCGGGCCGCGCTCGAAGGCGTCGCCGTCGAGGCCGCGCCGGCGGCCGACGCGCTCGCCGGCCCCTTCGCGCACATCGTCGTCGACGAGGCGCAGGAGCTGACGGACGCCGAGTGGGGGATGCTGCTGCGGCGCTGCCCGTCGCGAAGCCTCACGATCGTGGGCGATCGGGCGCAGGCGCGACGCGGGTTCGCCGAGACCTGGCCGGAGCGCCTCGCGCGCGTCGGGATCGAGCGCTCCCGCGTCGCGCGGCTGACGGTGAACTACCGCACGCCGGAGGAGATCATGACGGAGGCAGCGCCCGTGATCCGGATCGCGCTGCCCGACGCCAACGTGCCGGTCTCCGTCCGCAGCGCCGGCGTCCCGGTGATGCACGCGCCACGCGCGGACCGCGACCGGATCCTCGAGGCGTGGCTCGCCGAGCACGACGATGGCGTGGTGTGCGTCATCGGCGATCCCTCGTTCTCCGGGGGAGGGCGGGTGCGGTCGGCGAGCCCGGCGGAGGCGAAGGGACTCGAGTTCGATCTCGTGGTGCTCGTCGACCCGTCGGCGTTCGGCGCGGGCGTCTCGGGAGCCGTCGACCGCTACGTCGCGATGACCCGGGCGACGCAGCGGCTCGTGATCCTCACCTGAGGTGCCGCTCGAAGGCCTCGGCTGAGTCCTGGTGCCCCTGGAGGGACTCGAACCCCCAACCGTTTCCTTAGGACGGAACTGCTCTTCCATTGAGCTACAGAGGCTGGCCCGGCCAGTCTAGCCGGGCGCCGGCACCGCACGGGACGCCCGGAACGCGAAGCGGCGCCGCCCGGACGGATCCGGGTGGCGCCGCTGGGCGCTGTGCGCCTTACTGCTGCAGGGCGAGGGCGAAGCGGACGCCCTCCTGCGTGACCTGTGCGTCGAGTACCTTGTCGTCGAGCTCGCCCGCGGCGACGTTCTCGAGGAACACGCGGGCCTCTCCGGTCTCGACGACCGTGTCGCCCTGTTCCGGCGACGGTGCGAGCGTCAGTGCGTAACCCTCGGTCGACGCGCTGGTGCCCTGGATGCGAAGACCGGCGGTCGGAGCATCGGGCGTCTGCGAGACGATCGTGCGGACCGCGTCTGCGGCGTTCTCGGTAAGCGTGAGCATGTGGCTCTCCTTCCCTCGGGACCGGCCACGATTCCGAGAATCGCTGCCGAGCGCAAGGCAGACGCCCGACGTCCAGGGGATACACACCTGAATGCCGGGCGTCTGAAAAGAGCGGCGGAAGATGTCCGGCCGCGACGCGACGAGAGCTCGCGTCGTCAGTGAGCGGCCTCGTAGGCCTCGATGATCGCGGCGGGGACGCGTCCGCGCTCCGAGACGGTGTAACCGTTCTTCTTCGCCCATTCGCGAACGGGGCTGTAATCCGTCTGTCCGCCGCGGCGACGGCCGCGCGAAGAAGAGGATCCGGACGAACCGGAAGACATCCGGCGGGCGGCGGAAATGTACTTTCCGAAGGCATCGCGCAGCGCTTGCGCATTTCCCTCGGTCAGGTCGATCTCGTAGCTCTTTCCGTCGAGCGAGAACAGCACGGTCTCGCCTTCGCCGGGCTCAAGGACGGTCCCGTCGATGTCATCGACGAGCTGGTGAACGATCTTTCGGGCCATGCGGAGATGATAGCCCGGACATGAGAAAAAGGCGCGGTAATAAGAACGCCCATACCGATATATAAAGGATTGATTCAGGAATGGGTGCGGCCGGGGTCAGGGAAGCAGGCCCCATTTCCTGGCACGGACAACGGCTGCATGGCGTGTGGACGCATCCAATTTCGCCATAGCGGCGCTGAGATAGGCCTTCACCGTCCCCTCCCTCAGCCCGAGCAGCGCGCCGATCTCCGCGTTCGTCTCGCCCAACGCGGCCCGTGCGAGCACATCGACCTCGCGAGGCGAGAGCCGGATCTGGGGCACGGGCTCCGTGCGCGGCGCCTGCGCGATCCCCGACAACGCAGCCAGCCGGCGTTCGACATCGGCGAGCCGGGCGCGGATGTCGGCGTCGTCGATGTCCGCGGCGATGCGGCGCAGCTCCGCGTAGCTCTCCCGCAGCTCCTCGCGGTGTCCCGGCGACAGCGCGGGGCCCGCATCCGCGTCCTGCAGCCCGGAGAGCCGGCGGCGGGTCTCGTCGCGCACCGAGAGCTCGGCGGCGACCTCGTCCGCCACCCGCACGGCGGGCGCCGCGGCCACGCCGCCGATGTTCCAGCGCCCCCAGGCGCCGCCGTACAGCACGCCGCGCGGCTTGCCGTCGACCACGATCGGCGCCGCGATCAGCGTGCCGATGCCCTCGCCGAGGATGTAGCCGTCGTAGTCGTGGGTGATCTGCCGAGCAGTCCGGTAGTCCCCGGTCATCCGCGGCCGCATCTCGATCATCGCCCGCCCGCCGAGGCCGCGCTCGGGCCGGACGGCGAGACCGTCGAGAGAGTCGGTGTGATTGCCGAAGAACGCGCTCATCCGCGCCGTGCCGTTCTCGATGAGCCCGCCGAACGCGATGGGGAAGCGGGTGCGTCGCGACAGCGCGCGCACGGCCTCGGCGACCAGTCGGCGGTCGTCGGCGAGCTGCTCCTGCAGGGTCACCCGGCTACCTACTTTCGGGGGTGACGGCTCCTTCGCCGTCTTTCGTAGCGTCGAACTTATCACCGGCTCTGCGCCTGCGCAGGGTCCCGGGCGTCGCGGTCACCGCGTTCCCGGCATCGGGTCGGACGGCGCGAAGGCGCGTCGTCCGTGGACACATGCGGCAAGGAGGCCTCATGACAGAATCCCCCTCCGATGCGCCCCCGCGGGGACGCATCGACTACATCGCGGAGGAGAACTCTCCTCGCTTCCAAGAGCTGAAGCGCGCGCACCGGTCATTCGTGTTCCCGCTCTCGGCGTTCTTCCTCATCTGGTACTTCGTCTATGTCCTGCTCGCCGGCTGGGCGAAGGACTTCATGGCCACCCCGGTAATCGGCGACATCAACGTGGGCCTTCTGATCGGGCTCGGGCAGTTCGTGACCACCCTCGTCATCACCCTCTGGTACGTGTCGTTCGCGAACAATCGGCTGGATCCGAAATCGGCCGCCATCCGTGAGGACCTGGAGAAGCAGGAGGCCGGCGCATGAGCGTGCTCGCCGCGGTGGAATCGACCACGCAGAACAATCCGGTCCTGAACATCTCGATCTTCGGGGTGTTCGTCGCGGTGACGATGTTCATCGTCATCCGCGCCGCCCGCAACAACAAGACGGCGGCCGACTTCTATGCCGGCGGCAGATCGTTCTCGGGGCCGCAGAACGGCTTCGCGATCTCGGGCGACTATCTGTCGGCGGCGTCCTTCCTCGGCATCTGTGGGGCGATCGCGATCAACGGATACGACGGCTTCCTCTATTCGGTCGGATTCCTCGTCGCGTGGCTGGTGGCGCTGCTCCTCGTCGCCGAGCTCATGCGCAACACCGGCAAGTTCACGATGGCCGACGTGCTGTCCTTCCGCCTCAAGCAGCGCCCGGTGCGCATGGCGGCCGCGATCAGCACGCTGGTGGTCTGCTTCTTCTACCTGCTCGCGCAGATGGCGGGCGCCGGTGGCCTGGTGTCGCTGCTGCTCGGCATCAACGACCGGATCGGCACGGCCGTGGTGGTCGCCGTGGTGGGCGTGCTGATGGTGGGCTACGTCCTCATTGGCGGCATGAAGGGCACCACGTGGGTGCAGATCGTCAAGGCGTTCCTGCTGATCGGCGGCGGCATCGTGATGGCCGTGTGGGTGCTCGCGGTGCAGGGAGTGGACCTGCTCGGCAACGCGGCGGCGAACTCGCCGCACGGCGCCGCCGTGCTGGCGCCGGGGCTGCAGTACACGAACCCGGTCGACTTCCTGTCGCTCGGCCTCGCGCTGGTGCTGGGCACGGCGGGTCTGCCGCACGTGCTGATGCGCTTCTACACGGTGCCGACCGCCAAGGAGGCCCGACGCTCGGTGGTGTGGGCCATCATGCTGATCGGCCTGTTCTACCTGCTGACGCTCGTGCTCGGCTACGGCGCGGCGGCGATCGTCGGCCCCGACACGATCGCGAACGCCCCGGGCGGGGTCAACTCGGCGGCGCCGCTGCTGGCGCAGGCGCTCGGCGGACCGGTGCTGATGGGCATCATCTCGGCGGTCGCGTTCGCGACGATCCTCGCGGTGGTAGCGGGTCTGACGATCACGGCGGCCGCGTCGTTCTCGCACGACATCTTCAACGGAGTGGTCAAGCGAGGCGCCGCCACCGAGAAGGAGGAGCGCAAGGTCGCCAACGTCACGATCCTCGTGATCGGCGCCTTCGCCATCGTCGGCGGCATCGCGGTGCTCGGTCAGAACGTGGCGTTCCTGGTGGCTCTCGCCTTCGCGATCGCCGCGTCGGCGAACCTGCCGACCATCCTGTACTCGCTGTTCTGGCGCGGCTTCACCACCCGCGGGGCCGTCTGGAGCATGTACGGCGGTCTGCTCACCGCGATCGTGCTGATCGTCCTGTCGCCGGTGTTCTTCGGCGGCGAGACGAGCGTGCTGAAGACGGGGGAGGGCACCGCGATCTTCCCGCTCAGCAATCCGGGCATCATCTCGATCCCGGTGGGCTTCCTGCTCGGGTGGATCGGATCGCTCACCTCGAAGAAGGGGTCGGAGGATCCGCGGCTCGCCGCCGAGATGGAGGTGCGCTCGCTCACCGGTCACGGCGCCGAGAAGGCCGTGCAGCACTGATGCAGGGCTGAGGGCCAGGTCACGAGACGCCGGTCCGCGGGTGGCCTACACACCCGCGGACCGGCGTCTCGCCGTCAGCCGCCCCAGACGCCGCTGCTGCCGCGGCGGTGACTGCCGACGAGGTGCGTGTCGACGATGCCGACGGCCTCCATGAGGGCGAACATCGTCGTCGGTCCGACGAAGCGGAACCCGCGCCGTTTGAGCTCCTTCGACAGCGCGATCGACTCGGTCGAGGACGACGGCACCTCGGCGAGCGACCGGGGCGTCGGGGTCTGTGCGGGCTGGAAGCTCCAGACGAGGTCCGGCAGGCCGCCCGCGTGGTCGGCGTCGCCGCGCAGCGCGACGGTCGCGCGGGCGTTGCCGATCGTGGCGAGGATCTTGGCCCTGTTGCGCACGATGCCGGCATCGCCGAGCAGCCGTTCGACGTCGGAGTCGTCGAACGCGGCGACCGCGTCGGGGGCGAACCCCGCGAACGCCTCCCTGAAGGCGGGACGCTTGCGCAGGATGGTGGCCCACGACAGCCCCGACTGGAACCCCTCGAGGCTGAGACGCTCGAACAACCCCTGCTCGTCGCGTACCGGCAGGCCCCATTCGGTGTCGTAGTAGGCCTGCAGCAGGGGGTCGCGCGCCGCCCAGAGCGGGCGGGCCAGCCCGTCGGCGCCCACGATCAGGTCGGGGGAGGGCACGGTGTCGGTCATCACGGCTCCGTTCGGGTCGAGGAAGGGGAGGCCTGGGAGCGCAGCGCGTCGCGCTCGAGCTCGACGAGGAACCGTTTGGTCTCGGGGGACGAGCCGTACTCGCCGAGCGAGCCGTCGGCGCGCACGACGCGGTGGACGGGAACCACGAGCGAGAACGGCGTGGTGCGGCATGCCGTGCCGACGGCGCGCGCGGCACGGGGCCGTCCGGCCATCGCGGCCACCTCGCCGTAGCTCGCGGTCTGGCCGTAGGGGATCTCGCACGCCGCCCGCAGCGCGTCGCGGGCGAAGCCCGTCGTGAGGCTCCAGTCGAGGTCGACGTCGAAGCTGCGGCGCTCGCCATCGAAGTATCCGCCCAGCTTCGCGAAGAGCGCGTCACCGCACCCCGGCTCGCGCACGGGCACCACGCCGTGCTCGTGGGCCAGCATCTCGAGCACCCACCGGTCGTCCTCGGAGGTCACGCGCAGGGCCAGGAGCCCCGTATCGGAGAACACCGCGATCGCGAGCCCGACGGGCGTGCCGGTGAGGTCGTATCGGAGGGTCACGCTCTCATCCTGGCGGGCGGAGGGGACATCCGCGGCGCGGCGGCGCCGTCGGGGGATGGCCGGCGACGGGCGGCGGGCTGGGGACGACAGGGCGCCGCTGAACGGGAGCTCGGGCGTGTCGCGCGAATCCCGCGAAACTCCGCGCCCTGCCGCGGGTATCGCCCGATGCCCGCCTACCCTGTCTCACGTGTGGCGAACAGAAGGCAGCGCCGCGGTCGATGACACCGCGGCCCACGGGAGAACGGCGATCGTGACCCCGACGGACCTCGGCATGGCCGAGCCGGGGCTCGTGATCGCGCACGTCGCCGACCCCGAGCGCGAGCGGCTTCGCGTCGTGGCGCGGGATCTGGGCGGCCCGTCGCCCCTGCTGCACTTCCCGCTCGAGTCCGACGGCCGCGAGGCGTCGGAGGCGGGCATCGACGTCACCCGGGCGCACCCCGGCAGCCTGCCGCAGTTCATCACGGGCAAGTCCACGCTGCTGTCGAACCTGTTCCGCGACGAGGTGGCGCTGCGTACCGCCCGCCTCGCCGCCGAGCGCATCACGACCAAGCACCTCGAGCTGCGCACGGTGCGCGGCATCGACGCCGTGCGCCTCGCCGTCGGCCTCGCCGTCTGGCGCATCGGCGACGAGCGGTTCTCGGCGCCGGTGCTGCTGCGTCCCCTCGCGATCCGTCGCCATCACGCCGACTTCGAGCTGAAGCTGCACGGCCAGTTCGAGGTCAACGACGAGCTGGTGCGCGCTGCGCGCGACCACTTCGGGGTCGACCTCGACGGCGCCGCCCTCGCAGCGCTCGCCTACGGCGAGGGCGTGTTCAAGCCGCAGCCGGTCATCGACCACCTGCGCGCAGCCCTCGCGCACGTCGACACCTTCACCGTGCGGCCGCGGCTCGTGGTGTCCACGTTCGCCGACGTCGGCGGGGCGCTGTCCCGCGACATGCACGACCTCGACCACCCGCTGCTGAACGCCCTGGCGGGGCATCCTGAGGATCTCGCGGCGCTCGACTCGGACACCGCCGCGCCCGCCGTCTCCAACCCCGACGAGCGGTCGCCCGCCGCCGACATGCTGCTGCTGGACGCCGACGCGGAGCAGGAGGCGGTGCTCGCCCGCATCGCCGCCGGCCAGTCGCTCGTGGTCCACACCCTGCCCGGCACGGGCGGCACGCAGACGGTGATCAACGCCGTCGGCTCGCTCGTCCGTGCGGGCAAGCGCGTCCTCGTGGTGAGCGCGCGCCGATCGACGCTCGACGGTGTGCGCCACCGACTCGCGGGCATCGGGCTCGACGGGCTCGCCGTGTCGCCGTCGGACCTCCGGCGGGACCTGATCCGCGCGATCGGACGCAACGAGAAGGCCAGCCAGCCGAAGGTGGCCGAGGTCGACGACGCCCTGGTGCGCCTGCGCACCGTGCTGCGCGACTACCGCCGCTCGCTGACCCGCACGCACGACCGCCTCGGGGTGTCGGTGCTCGACGCCACGCGCGCGCTGACCAGGCTCGCGTCGCTGCCCGAGCCCCCGTCCACCTCGGCGCGGCTCGGAGTCCGGGCCCTCGAGGCCCTCGCCGGCGACCGCAAGGCCGCGGCGTCCACCCTCGCGCTCGCCGCACGCCTCGGCGAGTTCAAGGTCGGCCCCGACGACTCGCCCTGGTACGGCGTCACGTTCGCGACGACGGACGAGGCCCGCCGGGCGCACGAGCAGGCCGGCAGGCTGCACCGCACGAGCGTGCCCGAGCTGCTCGAGCGTGGCTACGAGCTGATCGCGCAGACCCGCATGCGCCCCTTCACCACGGTCGACGAGCTGGGCGAGTTCCTGCGTCTGCTGCACGGCATCCGCGACTCGCTCGACCGGTTCAGCCCGACCGTGTTCGAGCGCCCTCTGGCCGACATGATCCGCGCCTACGGTCCGCGCCGCGAGGCGCAGAACATGACGGGTGCCGCGCGTCGCCGCCTCAAGCGCCTGGCCAAGGAGTACCTGCGCCCCGGCGTGCACCTGTCCGACATGCATGAGGCGCTCGTGCGCATCCAGCACCAGCGTGGGCAGTGGCAGAAGCTCGTCGACGTGGGCACGATCCCCGACATCCCCCTCGGCCTCGCCGACGTGCAGGTCGAGTGGCAGCGCGTCGAGGCCGAGCTGACGGCGCTCGACGGCGCCCTGGGACGCGGCACGCGCCTGGCGGCCATGCCGGTGCAGCGCCTGGTGCGCACGCTGGCCGGTCTCGCAGCCGACTCGGACGTCTTCGACAACATCGTCGAGCGTGCGGAGCTGCGCACCGAGCTGGCGCGCCTCGGCCTGGAGCCCCTGCTGACCGAGCTCTCGGTGCGCCACGTCGACGAGGCGCGCGTGGGCGAGGAGCTCGAGTTCGCGTGGTGGCAGTCGGTGCTCGAGCACCTGCTGCAGACCGATCGCGCGCTGCTCGGCGCCAACACCTCCGTCGTCGACCGGCTGGAGCGCGACTTCCGCCTGGTCGACGAGGCCCACGCGTCCGCCTCCGGGCCGCTGCTGGCCTGGCAGCTCGCGGCGCAGTGGCGGATCGGGATCGTGGACGAGCCCGAGGAGTCCGCCGCGCTGCGGCGCGCGCTCACCCGCGGCCAGCTGACCCCGGACGACTTCGTCGCCGCGGCCCCCACCCTCGCCCGCACCCTGGCCCCGGTGTGGATCGCGTCGCCGTACGAGGTGCCGTCGATCCCCGACGACCCCGCGTTCGACGTGGTGCTGATCGCGGACGCCGGCGCCGTCGGCGTGACGGAGACCGTGCCCGCGATCCGTCGCGCCCGGCAGGTCGTGGCGTTCGGCGACCCCGTGACGCAGCGGCCGACGCCGTTCACCGTCGCAGCGGTCGGGCAGCCCGACCCCGAGGCCGCGGTCGACGACGACAGCCTGTTCGAGAGCCTCGCCGAGGTGCTGCCGGTCGCGACGCTGACCCGCAGCTACCGCGCCGGCGGCGAAGACCTGGCGGAGCTGGTGAACGACGCGTTCTACGGCGGCGAGATCGTGTCGCTGCCCTGGGCCGGCTCGTACCTGGGCCGCGGCAGCCTGTCGGTCGACTACGTGGAGGGCGGATCGGGAACGCCCGACCCGGTCACCGGATCGGTGGAGAGCCCCGACGCCGAGGTCGCCCGCGTGGTCACCCTCGTCGTCGAGCACGCCGTCAACCGGCCGTCCGAGTCGCTGATGGTCGTCACGGCGAGCCGTCGTCACGCCGAGCGCGTGCGCACCGCCGTGACCGAGGCGTTCGCCGGCCGCTCCGACGTCGCCGACTTCGTGTCGCGCGAGACCGCGGAGCCGCTCACCGTGCTCACGCTCGAGGAGGCGACGGCCGAGAGCCGCGACCGCGTGATCTTCTCGCTCGGCTACGGCGTCACCAAGCACGGCCGCGTGCTGAGCGAGTTCGGCGACCTGTCGACCCCGGACGGCGAGCGACTGCTCACCGTCGGGATGACGCGGGCGCGCCGCTCGATGGTGATCGTGTCGTCCATCCGCCCGTCGGCCTACGACGAGGGGCGGCTCGAGCATGGCGCGGCCACCCTGATGGGGATCCTGGGCAGCATCGCCGCCCGCGGGCGGGAGGCGCGCCTCGAGGACCTCGCCGACCCGCTCACGCTCGCGCTCGCGCGGGAGCTGCGTCGCCTCGGTGTCGCCGTCGACGTGGACTACCGGGGCCTGCTGCCCCTGGTCGCCCAGCACGGCGGCAAGGCCGTGGTCGTCGAGCCCGACCCCGAGTCGCGCGGCGAATCGCTGCGGGAGTCGCTGCGGCTGCGTCCGCACGTGCTGCGCCGCCTCGGCTGGCACTACGTGCGCGTGCACGCGTTCGACCTCTACAGCGACCCGGCGGCCGTTGCGGAGCGGATCGCCGCCGTGCTCGGCGTCTCGCCCGAGCAGCAGCGCGCGGACGGCGACACCCAGCCGCTCGACATCTGACATACCCTTCGGGGATGGATCAGGATCGGCCGAGACAGCGGGTGGTGCGCGTCCGTGGCGCCCGCCGCGCGCAGCTGACGCCGGTGGAGGGCACGCTCAGCGACTCGGAGGCCGAGGCGACCCTCCGCGGCGAAAGGCGTGCGTCTCCCTCCGCCGCGGACGGGCCCAGGGGACCGAACGACGACCGTCTGCGTCAGGACGTCCCCCCGCACTACTGACCGCGACACCGGGAGCGCTGCGCAGCGACGTCGGTCTCGTACGACGCGAGGCCGCGCCGGATCCGGGGATCGGGCACGGCCTCGCGGGACGCTCGGTGCGTTACGGCCTGTTCTGCGCGGCGAGCAGGTCGCGGATCTCCGCGAGCAGCTCCTCCTGCGTGGGGGCCGGCGGGGCGTCGTCGGCCTGGTTGACGCCGAGCTTCGCGTCGCGGCGGGCCTTGAGCACGGCGAACGGGCGGACCAGCGCGAGGTAGACCACCAGCGCGACGGCGAAGAAGTTGATGAGGGCGGAGATGATCCCGCCGATCCCGAGCTTGACCTCGGCGAAGATCCCCGGGAAGTCGATCGTCCATGCGGCCAGGTTTCCCGACGGCACGAAGGCCCCGATCAGCGGGTTGATGACGCTCTCGACGATGGCGGTCACGATCGCCGTGAAGGCGGTGCCAATGACCACCGCGACCGCGAGATCGATCACGTTCCCTCTGGAGATGAACTCCTTGAATCCCTCGATGAGGCCCTTGTTGTCTGCCATAGGTTCTCCCCCTCTGCAGCGGCCGTGCGGCCGGATCCGACGATCTATGCGCCCGAATCGGACGACGTCTTCGATGATGACGCAGCCGGTGTGGAAGTGCCAGCGTCCGAGCCCGAGGTCGACGTGGTGTTACGCGAGTCGGTGCGGTAGAAGCCGCCGCCGTTGAACGTCACCCCGATCGACCCGTACTGCTTGCGCACGGGGCCGGAGCACTCGGGGCACTCGGTCAGCGCGGGGTCGCTGAAGGACTGGACGGCGTCGAAGCGGTGCCCGCAGGACTTGCAGGCATAGGCATAGGTGGGCATGCGACCTCGGAGATCGGGACGAAGGGCTAGGAGTCGGTCGACAGGTCCTGCACGCGTGTCGGGGTGACGACGCCGGACACCGGCTGGTCGTGCACGTCCTGCGGCACGCTGTCGATCAGTTCCGAATCATAGATGACCGCGTACACCGGAGGGCGCCGGTCCATCGAACCCAGGGTCTTGTCGAAGAAGCCGCGTCCCCAGCCCAGGCGCATCCCGCTGCGGTCGACGGCGGCCGCGGGGATGATCATCAGGTCGACGTCGTTCACCGCGATCGGGCTGAGCACCTCGCCGACGGGCTCCGGGACGCCGTACACGCTCTCGATCTCCTGCCCCTCGGCCGTCGCGACCGTCCAGTCGAGCAGGCCGTCCTCCCGCGTGATCGGCAGCAGCACCCGGATGCCGCGCGCGATCGCCGCGTTGATGAACGGGCGCGTGCCCGGCTCGGTCGGGGAGGAGAGGAAGCACGAGACGCTCGTCGCGCCGAGGCTGTCGACGAGCTCGTCGAGCCGGTCGCGGATGCCCGCGGCGGCGGCCTCGCGCTGCGCGTCGGAGAGCTGCTGGCGCCTCTCCCGCAGCTCCGCTCGAAGCGCTCGCTTGGCGTGGTCCAGCGTGTCCGTCATGCGTCCGAGTGTAGGGCGAGCCCGCGGCGCGCCCACCCTGCCCCGCACCGCGATCCGCCACGCGCCGACGCCGGGACGCCGTCGGACCGCCGGGTGCGGGCGAAAAACGCCTCGTCGCATAGGATTGTGGAATGCATCCTCCGCAGATCAAGGCAGTCATCCCCGCAGCGGGCCTGGGCACGCGCTTCCTCCCCGCCACGAAGGCCACGCCGAAGGAGATGCTGCCGGTCGTGGACAAGCCGGCCATCCAGTACGTCGTTGAGGAGGCGGTGGCCGCCGGCATCCGCGACGTCCTGATGATCATCGGGCGCAACAAGAACGCCCTCGCCAACCACTTCGACTCGGTGCCCGAGCTCGAGACCAACCTGGTGAAGAAGGGCGACCAGAGCCGCCTGGAGCGCGTCCAGAAGTCGAGCGACCTCGCCGACATCCACTTCGTCCGCCAGGGCGAGCCCAAGGGCCTCGGGCACGCGGTGCTGCGCGCCCAGGCGCACGTGGGCGACGCCCCCTTCGCCGTGATGCTCGGCGACGACCTCATCGACGAGCGCGACGAGCTGCTGACGACGATGATCGCCGAGCAGGCCAAGCGCGGCGCGATGGTCATCGCGCTGATGGAGGTCGACCCCGACCACATCCACATGTACGGCGTCGCCGACGTGGAGGCCACCGACACCGACGGCGTCGTCAAGGTCAAGAGCCTCGTCGAGAAGCCCGCGAAGGAGGACGCGCCGTCCAACCTCGCCATCATCGGCCGGTACGTCCTCTCGCCTGAGATCTTCCCGATCCTCGAGCGGACCGAGCCCGGCAAGGGCGGAGAGATCCAGCTGACCGATGCGCTGCAGGAGGTCGCCGCCGACCCGGAGGGGCCCGGCGTGTTCGGCGTCGTGTTCCGCGGCCGTCGCTACGACACCGGCGATAGGGTCGACTACATCAAGGCGATCGTGCGTCTCGCCGCCGACCGCGCGGACCTCGGGCCGGACCTGCGCCCGTGGTTCAAGGAGTTCGCCGAGACGCTGTAGCCACGCATCTTCTGAAGGAGCCGGATGGACGGTCTCGCCCCGCGTCAGCACGGGCCGATCTCCATCCGGCTCGTTCGTCCCCGGGACTCCCGGGCGCTGCAGCACGAGCTGCTCACGAACCGCTCGTGGCTGCGTCCCTGGGAGGCGACGAGCCCTGGCGGCCCGGCCTCCCTCGACATGCGCGGCAGCATCCGGCGTCTTCTACAGCAGTATCGCGACGGGCAGGGCGTGCCGTTCGTCATGGAGTACGAGGGCGACGTGGCGGGGCAGTTGAACGTCTGGGGCGTCGCACGCGGCTCCCTGTCGTCCGCGACGATCGGGTACTGGGTCAGCGAGCGCTTCGCGGGGCGGGCCATCACGCCGACGTCCGTGGCGCTGGCGACCGACGTGTGCTTCCGCGAGCTGCAGCTGCACCGCATGGAGATCTGCATCCGGCCCGAGAACGCCGCGAGCCTGCGCGTGGTGCAGAAGCTCGGCTTCCGCTACGAGGGGCTGCGGCGGCGCTACATCCACATCGACGGCGACTGGCGCGACCACTACGCGTTCGCGCTGACCGCCGAGGAGGTGCCCGACGGCGTGCTGCGCCGCTGGGTCGAGGGCCGTGCCCCGGCGCATGCGGCGGACGTGCCACCGGCCGACCGCATGGTGGGCTGAGCGCGCCGCAGGCGACGGCGGGCGGGCGCCGTGATCTGCGCGCAACACGGCGCTGCTAAGCAGAGGGGGTGACGTCCTCCCTGCGCGTGCGCGATGCCCTGTCCGTCTGGTCCGCCGCGGCCGAGGGGACCGGGGAGGTGCACGTCGCCGACGGGCGGATCGTGGCGGAGCCCGTCGCGGATGCGGTCGACCTGGACGCGGGCGGCTGCGTGGTGACGCCCGGGCTGGTGAACGCCCATCACCATCTGCTGCAGACGGCCTTCCGCACGCTTCCCGGGACGCGGGCCGTGGCGATGCGCGACTGGCTGCCGGCCATGGCGGCCGCGTACCGCGAGGCGGTGGTGGACGGGGCGCTGGCGTATGCCGCGTCTCGGGCGGGGATCGCCGAGGCGCTGCTCTCGGGCGTGACGACGATCGCGGACCATCACCTCACCTGGCCGGGCGCCGGCGCCGAGTCGGACGTGGAGATCGCCGACGGCACGCTGCGCGCGGCGCGGAAGCTGGGAGCGCGGGTCGCGTTCGTCCGCGGCACGGCCGGCGACTCCGCGGCGGCCGCCGCCGAGAGCGCGGAGGCGATCGTCGCCCTCGCCGGCACCGGGCCCGGCGGCACGACCGCTGACGGCATGGTGCAGATCGCCGTGGGACCCGCGGGGGTCCACAGCGACGCGCGGGAGACGTTCGACGCGCTCGGGGACGTCGCGCGCCGCCACGGCCTGCGTCGCCGCACCCAGGCGAATGAGCAGGTCGACACCGAGATAGCGGCCACGCGATACGGTCGCCGGCCGATCGAGCTGCTCGACGAGTGGGGGTGGGTCGCGGGGGACGTCACGCTCGCCCACCTCTGCGATGTCACCGACGACGAGATCGCGCTGCTCGCCGAGCGCGGTGTGACCGCGACGCACGCGCCGGGCTGCGACGTGCCGATGGGCTGGGGCGTCGCGCCGGTCGCGAAGATGCTCGCGGCCGGGATCCCGGTCGGGCTCGGGACGAGCGGCGGCGGCAGCAACGACGCGGGCCATCTGCTGGCCGACGCCCGGCTGGCGATGCAGGTGTCGGGTCTGGCGGGACGTCAGCTGGCGGCGCGAGAGATGCTGGAGGCTGCGACGCAGGGCAGCGCCGCCGGGCTGGGCCGCGCCGACCTCGGCCGCATCGAGGTCGGCGCAGCGGCCGACCTGTGCGTGTGGGACGTCTCGGGCGTTGCCGACGCGGGCGTCGCCGATCCCGTGGCGGGGCTGCTGTGGGCCGCGCCGGGACGCCGGCCGCGGCACGTGGTCGTGGCCGGTCGGTTCGTGGTGCAGGACTATCGCCTGGTCTCGGGCGACGAGGGGGAGATCGTCGCGGCCCTGCGCGAGCGCGTCGCACGGTGACGGGGCGCCTTGCGGTCGCGGCGTCCGGCGTCGCCGGGAGGGTCCTCGCGCGAACGCCCTCAGAGGTCGAGGACGAGGCGGGGGCAGGCGGCGCGTGACACGCACACCATCATCACCGGGCTCGTCTGGCGCTCCGCGGGGCTGAGCACGCGGTCGCGGTGGTCGACCTCGCCCTCGACGACCACCGTCTCGCACGTACCACAGGTCCCCTCGCGGCACGACGACACGGCGAAGACGCCGTGGCTCTCGAGCACCTCGAGCACGGATCTGTCCGCGGGCACCTCAAGGACCTCGCCCGTCGACATCAGCTCCACCTCGAACGGCTCCGCCCGCACGGGGTCGGGCAGGACGGCGGCGGTGAACGGCTCGATGTGCAGCCGCGTCTGCGCGGTCGCGGCGGCGCCGAGGGCGTCGAGCAGCCGCGCCGGGCCGCACGCCCAGATCGGGTCCCCGCCCGCCGAGGCGACGAGGGCGGAGGCGTCCAGTCGCCCGGCCTCGTCCGATACGTGCAGGCGCACGCGGTCGCCGTACGCGGCCAGCTCGTCGACGAACGGCAGCCGTGCGCGCGAGCGCACGGCGTAGTCGAGGGTCCAGTCGGCGCCGGAGGCCTCTGCTGCGCGGATCATCGACAGCAGCGGGGTGATGCCGATCCCGCCCGCGACGAAGCGTACGCCGCCCGCTGCGGGGGAGTCGAACGCGAAGTTCGAGCGCGGCCCCCGCGCCCGCACGAGGTCGCCCTCGCGCAGAGCGTGGGCGGCGACTGAGCCGCCGCGTCCTGCCGGCTCCCGCAGCACCGCCACGCGCCAGGCGTCCCTGTCGGAGGGGTCCGAGCACAGCGAGTACTGCCGCTCGACGCTGTCGCCCAGGATCAGGTCGATGTGACTGCCCGGCGTCCACGCGGGCAGCGGCCGGCCGTTCGAGGCCGCCAGCTCCAGGGCGACGATGTCCTCGGCGACCTCGGTGCGCCGGGTGACGATCAGCTCTCGCTCGACGTCGTTGAAGAAGCTCACGCCTCGGCTCCTCTGCGGGATGTCGTGCCGGCGCCGCCGGTCGAGGCCGCGCCGCAGCCGGCGATCGGTGGTCGCGTGGTCGCCCGGCGCTCCTTGACGACGACCATGCGGTACGCGCCGCCGTCGGAGCTGCCCCAGCGATGGGGCGTGCCGCCGGGGAAGTAGAGGGACTCGTCCGGGCCGAGCGTGAACACGCCCTCGGGGCCGAGGTCGATGTCGACCCGCCCCTCGATCACCAGTGCGAACTCGTCCTCGTCGTGCAGGAAGTACTCGCCGCGCTCGCGGTGGTCGCCCCGCACGTCGATGGGGGTGAAGCGCGTGTCGCCGTGCACGAGGATGCGCGCCTGCTCGAGGCCGTAGACGCCCGTGGCCTCTCGCGCCTCGTTCCGCTGGACACCGGGTCGCTCGGCGTCCAGAGCCGTCCCCGACCACAGCTCGATCTGACTGGTGCCGAGGGCGTGCGCGATGCGTCCGAGCGAGTCGAGGCTCGGCCGGGCGAGCCCCCGCTCGAGCTGGCTGACGAAGGGATGCGAGAGCGCGGCCCTCTCCGCGAGCTCGACGATCGTCAGGCCCAGCTGCTTGCGGCGCGCCCGGATGGCGGCGCCCAGGCGCAGTGCCTCGTCGTTCGACATGTGCCTCCGTCTCGGTCGCCCGTGCCTCCGGTGGCGGAAGGAAATGGGGTCGTTACACCGGTGAAACCTCTGAACCGTAGGTTCGCAGATGTTGATCACATCAACATTCTCGATTCTGACACAGGTGCACAGCATGGTCCTTCACCCCGCGCGACTGCGCGACGCGATCCTCGCCGACGGCTCGGTCGTCGACGTCGAGCTCGACGGCTCCCGCGTCGCCCGCGTCTCGCCCGCGTCCGGCGAACCGCTCGCCGCCGGGGACCTGTCGCTCGAAGGCCACCTGCTGCTCACCGCGCCCGCCGACCCCCATGCGCACCTCGACAAGGCGCTGTCCTGGGAGGCCGTGCGACCGCCGCGGGGCGACCTGCGCACGGCGATCGCCTCGTGGCGCGCCTACATCGCCACCGTCGACAGCGCCGAGATCGAGGCACGCGCGACGCGCGCCGCCGAGACCTATCTGGCGAACGGCACCGTCGCGATCCGCACGCATGTCGACGTGCCGGCCGACGGCGATCCGATCCGCGCCGTCACCGCTCTGTCGCGTGTGCGCGACGCGTACGCCGGGCGGCTGCACCTCGAGATCGTCGCCCTCGCCGGCCCGGACACCACCGACGCCCGCGTGGAGGCCGCGCTGGACGCCGGCGCCGATCTCGTGGGCGGCGCCCCCCACCTCGCCGACGACGAGCTGTCAGACCTGCATCGGCTGCTCGACATCGCCGAGCGGCGGGGAGTCGGCGTGGACCTGCACGCCGACGAGGACCTGAGCCACGGATCCACGCTCGCCGCGTATGCGGACCGCACGCGCGACTGGGCCGTCGTCCGGTCGGCCGGCCACTGCGTGCGGCTGTCGACGATGGAGCCCGGCCAGTTCGACGATGTCGCCGCGGTCGTGGCGGATGCGGGGATCGGCGTCATCGCGAACCCCATCACGAACCTCTGGCTGCAGGGATGGGAGCATCCGGTCGCCACGCCCCGGGGGATCGCGCCGCTCGACCGGCTCGCGGAGGCCGGCGTGCTGACGGCCGCAGGCGGGGACAACGTCCGCGACCCCTTCAACCCGCTGGGCCGCGCCGACGCGTTCGAGACGGCGATGCTGCTCGTCGTCGCCGGGCACCTCTCGATCGAGCACGCCTGGACCGCCGTCACCGACGGCGCGCGCGCCGTGATGCGGCTGCCGGAGGCCGGCCCGCGCGAGGGCGCGGCGGCCGACCTGCTGGCGGTGCGCGCCGGCAGCCTGCCCGAGGCGATGGCGACCGCGCCGGCCGACCGCCTCGTCTTCGCGGCGGGCCGGCTCGTCGCCCGCACGCAGACCACCCGCTGGATCGACCCTGGCATCGGCAAGGAGACCGCCCCGTGACCACAGCCCCCACAGACTCCAGCCCGTCCGTCGAGTCCCCGCCCGACGCGCTCCTGGTCGACTTCGACGACGTGGGCATGACCTACGACAGCGGCACCGTCGCGCTCGAGAACATCGACTTCTCCGTCCGGCGGGGCGAGTTCGTGACCGTCGTCGGCCCGTCCGGCTGCGGCAAGTCGACCCTGCTGCGCATCGCCGCGGGGCTCGAGAGCAACACCGCCGGCACCTGCCGGACCCGGACCGAGCGCGTCGGCTTCGTGTTCCAGGACGCCACGCTGCTGCCGTGGCGCAGCGTGCAGCGCAACGTCGAGCTGCTGGCGGAGCTGAACGGGCTGCCCGCCGCCGAGCGCAAGCGCGCCGCGGCGGAGGCCATCGAGCTGGTGGGCCTCGGCGGGTTCGAGGCGTCGCTGCCGCGTCAGCTGTCCGGAGGCATGCGGATGCGCGTGTCGCTCGCACGCTCGCTCACGCTCGATCCCGACCTGTTCCTGTTCGACGAGCCCTTCGGGGCGCTCGACGAGATCACACGTCAGCGCCTCAACGACGAACTGCTGCGGCTGTTCGCGGAGCGGGGGTTCGGCGGGCTGTTCATCACCCACTCCGTCGCCGAGGCCGTGTACCTCTCCACCCGCGTCGTCGTGATGTCCGGGCGGCCGGGTCACGTCGTCGACGTCGTCGACGTGCCGTTCGACATGCCCCGCGACCCCGACATCCGCTACTCGCCGGAGTTCGGCGAGCTCGTCGGCCGCGTCTCCCACTCGCTCAAGGAGGCCCACGCATGACCCAGGCAGAGGCGCCCGTCGTCGCCCTCACCGCCTCGCAGCCCGTGCCGGCGCGCCGTCGCCGCAGCGGCAGCCCGCTGCAGTCGCTATGGCCGCCGGTGCTCGTGTTCGTCCTGCTGCTGGCGGCGTGGACCCTCGCGAGCGCGCTGCTCGGCGACCGCAGCTTCCTGCTGCCCGCACCGCATCGCATCTTCACCGAGGGTCTGCTTGATCCGCGGGTGCTGCCCGAGATCGTCGCCGCGCTGGGCCAGACCGTCCTCGTCGCCTGCATCGGCCTCGCCATCGCCGTGGTCCTCGGCGTCGGGTGGGCCATCGCCATGCTGCAGGCCAAGTGGGCGGAGCGCTCGCTCTATCCGTACGCGGTGATCCTGCAGTGCATCCCGATCCTCGCGCTCGTGCCGCTGATCGGCTTCTGGTTCGGCTACGGCCTGCCCGCCCGCGTCATCGTCTGCGTGCTGATCGCCCTGTTCCCGATGGTGTCCAACACCCTGTTCGGCCTGCAGTCCGTGGACCGGTCGCAGCGCGAGCTGTTCCGGCTGCAGCGCACGAGCCGCTGGACGACGCTCTGGAAGCTGCAGCTGCCGGCCGCCCTGCCCGCCATGTTCGTCGGCCTGCGCACCTCCGCCGGGCTCTCGATCGTGGGCGCGATCGTCGGCGACTACTTCTTCCGCCGCGGCACGCCCGGCCTGGGCTCGCTCATGAGCACCTACACCTCTCGGCTGCTCGCGCCGCAGCTCTACGCGTCGGTGATCGTCGCCGCGCTGCTGGGCGTGGCCATCTTCGTGGGCTTCGGCCTGCTGTCACGGGTCGTCGTCGGCCGTTGGTACGACGCGACCAAGGACTGACCGCGCCGACCTTCGGCAGTCCCGCCGCCCGTCCCCTCCCGGACGCACGCCCCTCCCGAACGCACCTCTCCCGCACGCCCCTCCCGAACGCATCCCTCCCAAACGTGAAAGAGAGCACCATGGCATCCATCACTCATCGCCGCGCGCTGGCCGCGGCATCGGTCCTCACCGTCTCGGTGATCGCGCTCGCCGCGTGCTCGTCCGGCGCAGACGACGAAGCCGAGCCCGCCGCCGACCTCGAGATCGGCTCGGTCGACCTGTCGGAGGCGTGCCCGGCGACCATCGTCGTGCAGACCGACTGGAACCCCGAGTCGGAGCACGGGCACCTCTACGAGATGCTCGGGGACGACTACACGATCGACGCCGACGCGAAGTCGGTGTCCGGCCCCCTGCTCGCGGGCGGCGAGTACACCGGCGTGAACCTCGAGGTCCGCTCCGGCGGGCCCGCGGTCGGGTACAGCCCGGTGCAGTCGCTGATCTACCAGGACGAGGACATCACGCTCGGATACGTGCACTCGGACGCCGCCATCGCCAGCTCCGCGACGACGCCCGTGGTCGGCGTGCTCGCACAGCTCGACGTCAACCCGCAGATGGTGATGTGGGACCCGGAGACCTACCCGGACGCCGACGACATCCCGAGCCTCGTCGAGGCGATGGAGGGCACCGGCGGGGTGTGGCGCTACTTCGGCGGCGCCACGTACATGGAGTACCTCATCGCATCCGGCGTCGTGCCGGAGGAGCTCACCGACGGCGGGTACGACGGCACGCCCGCGGGCTTCGTCACCGACGGCGGAGCGTCGGTGCAGCAGGGCTTCGCCTCGGCCGAGCCGTACACCTACGAGCACGAGGTGCCGGAGTGGGGCAAGCCCGTCGAGTACGCGCTGATCTCGTCCACCGGCTGGGACATCTACGGATCGGCCCTGTCGGTGCGCGCGGACCGGCTGGAGGAGCTCTCGCCGTGCTTCGAACAGCTCGTGCCGGTCATGCAGCAGGCGCTCGTGGACTTCGTCGAGGACCCCTCCGACACCATCGACCTGATCCTCGAGGCGGTCGACGCCTACGACAACGGCTGGATCTACAGCGACGGCGTCGCGGAGTACGCGGTCGAGACGATGCTCGCGGACGGGATCGTGTCGAACGGCGACAACGAGTACGTCGGCGACTTCGACCCCGACCGCGTGAGCGCCTTCTTCGAGATCGGCAAGGAGCTGTTCACCGAGACGGCCGCCGACGTGGATCCCGACCTCACCGCCGAGGACATCTACACCAACGACTTCCTCGACACCTCCATCGGCCTCTCCGACTGACCCACGCCGCCGCCGGCGACGACACCCCGTCTCGCGGGCGGCGCTCACTCGAGCGCCGCCCGCACACCGAAAGGAACCCGATGGTCGACCTGTCCGCCATCACGGCGCTGCAGGAGCGCCTCACCGAGCGCCTCGGCGCCCGCAACGTCTCGTCGGACGCGCGGCTGCTCGAGCGAGCGTCCGTCGACGGTGCCCGCATGTCTCCCGTCATCAGCGAGCTGCTGCCCCTCGGCGTCGCCGACCTCGTCGCGTTCCCGACAGACGCCGAGGCGATCGCCGACACGGTGCGTGCTGCGGTGGAGCTGGGCGTGCCCGTCACGCCGCGCGGCAAGGGCACCGGGAACTACGGCCAGGCGATCCCGTCGACCGGCGGCCTCGTGCTCGACCTGTCCCGCGCCCGCGCCGTCCTCGACGTCGGCGACGGCGTCATCACGGCCGAGGCCGGCGCCACGATGCTCGCGCTCGAGCAGGCGGCGGCGGCGTCCGGTCAGCAGCTGTGGATGTATCCGTCGACCATGAACTCCTCGATCGGCGGCTTCCTCGCGGGCGGCTCGGGCGGCACCGGCACGATCGAGCACGGCGCGAACCACATGGGCTTCGTCGTCGCGCTCGACGTCGTCCATGCCGACGGCGGGGGACTGCGCCACGTCGAGGGCGAGGAGGCGCAGCTCTACGTGCACAACTACGGCACGGCGGGCATCATCGTGCGCGCCACCGTTCGCCTCGAGCCCCTCGTGGACTGGCGCGCGCTGTACGCGTCATTCGACGACTTCCCCGGCCCGCTGTCGGTGATCCGCGAGATCGGGCTCCTGACCCCGCGTCCGCGACTGGTCTCCGCCGACACCGTGGAGGTGTCCCGCGCGCTTCCGGACGACCCCGCCATCCCCGACGGTCGGTCGAGCCTCCGCTCGATCATCGCGCCGGAGGCCCTCGAGCAGGCGGTCGCGCTGATCGAGAGTGCCGGCGGACGCGTCGAGGACGTCCGAACCGGGGCGCAGGCGTCGGCGCGGCTGTCGACGCTGAGCTACAACCACCCGATCGAGTGGCTGCAGAAGACGCGGCCCGGGTACTACTACCACCTCGAGGTCGGCGGCGACATCCTGGTCGAGGACATCGACCTCGTGCACGCCACGATCGGGGACGGCCTGCTGCACGTGGAGGCCGGTCACACGGTGCCGATCGGCATGCTCGCGGCGGAGTACCGGGGGCCGGACGAGGTGCGCGCGGCGATCGACCGCCTCACGGCGATCGGCGTCGGCGTCCACAACCCCCACCAGTGGAACGTGGACTTCGAACTGCAGCGCACGGTCGCGCTGGCCCGCACGACCGACCCGCGCGGACTGCTCAACCCGGGGAAGCTGAACCCCGACTACGACGGCCCCACCAAGGGCTCCATCCGGTGAGCGACGGGCAGTCCCGTCCTCCCGTCCGTCCGCCGTCCCGCCCCCTCGGAGGTGCGCACACCATGACCCGCCTGCTCGCCGAACTGCCCCAGCCGCGGGTCGCCGCGCTCCTCACCGAGGACTCGGTGATCGTCCAGCCGATCGGCGCGATCGAACAGCACGGCGCACACCTGCCGCTGAACACCGACCTGGTGATCCCCGAGGCGATCGCGGGCGCCGCCGTCGACCGGGTCGTCGCCGACGGCGTCGACGCGTGGCTGCTGCCGCCGCTCGCCCTGAGCAAGAGCGACGAGCACCACTGGGCGCCCGGCACCCTCTGGCTCGAGGCGTCGACGCTCTGGGAGACGCTCGTCGACATCGGCCGTTCGGTCGCCGCGACCCCCGCCCGCACCCTCGTGTTCGTCAACGGTCACGGCGGCAACTCGGCGCTGCTGCAGGTCGCGAACCGTGAGCTGCGCCGTCGTTTCGGCCTGCGCGTGTTCAGCATGGGGTCGGGGATCCAGCGTGCCGGTGACGGCCAGGAGGGGCCCGACGAGCTCGGCATGGGGATCCACGCCGGCCATTCCGAGACGAGCGTGATGCTCGCGCTGCGGCCCGAGCTCGTCGACATGCCCCGGGCCGTGCGCAACGTGCCGGCGCACATCGCGGACTACGAGACCATCGGCTTCAACGGCTATCCCGTGAGCTTCGGGTGGACCTCCGACGACTTCGGCCCCAGCGGCGTGATCGGCGACCCCACCGGGGCGGATGCCGCGTACGGCGCACGGCTGGTGAGCGAGGGCGTGGCGTTCGTGGCGAAGGCGCTCGCCGAGATCGCCCGCTTCCGTCACGCATGAGCGGAGCGCCGGGCAACGTGCCGCCCGAGAGTCTCGCGCGACCGGTGCAGGACGGCAGCTGGCCCGCCGATCCGTTTCTGCTGCTGCGCGAGTGGGCACCCGAGAACGGCGACCCCGACCGCCCGCTGGCGACCGTCGCCACCGTCGACACGGAGGGGATGCCCGATGCGCGGACGGTGCTGCTGACGGCCGTGCTCGACGACGGCGTGACGTTCCACACGGATGCCCGAAGCCGCAAGGCCGAGCAGCTGAGGGTGCGGCCGGTGGCCGCCTTCGTGGTGCGGTGGCCGGAGTCCGCGCGGCAGGTGGTGCTGCGCGGGCGTGTGGAGGAGTCGAGCGCGGAGGAGCAGCGGATCGCGTACGAGCGGCGCGCGCGGTATCTGCAGCTGCTCGCCTGGGTGAACACGGCGGGGTTCGCGCGCCTGCCGCGGGCGGAGCGCGAGCGGCGGTGGGGCGACGCGGACGCCGACGGCCCGTCGGGCGAGCCGCCGGCGGCGTGGACCGGCTTCCACCTGCGGCCGAGCGAGCTGATGTTCTGGGAGGGGTCGGCTGTGACGGCGAGCCGTCGCGTCGCCTATCGCCGCGTCGGCGACCGGTGGGCGACCGAGGCGCTCCCCGGCTGAGCGGCGCGAGAGGCCGGCGGGTCCGACCGTGGATCGCGGCGACACACGCGCCGACGTCCCGGCGCACGCTCGCCCGTCCCTTACCGTGGGTCGCATGGATGGGCAGCTGCTGGGCGGAGGCGTGGTCGTCGCCGTCGCCGCGCTGCTCTGGCTGGTCTACCTGCTGCCCACTTGGCAGAGCCGCATGCAGTACAACGCCGCCGAGCGCAACGCGGTGCGGCTGAACCAGGCCCTGCGGGTGCTCGCCCAGACGAGCGAGACGCCCGAGGAGGTGCGCGTCGAGCTGACCACGCGCGAGGCGGCCGCCAAGCAGCGGCTCGCCCGGCAGCTTCAGACGGAGCAGAGCCGCCTGCACGTCGAGAAGGACCTGGTGGCCCTCGAGGAGAAGCGGCGCGAGGTCGCTCGCCTGCGTGCCGCTCCCGAGGTGCGCCAGGCGAAGGCCCGGCGCCGCGCGAGGCTGGCGGCGACCGTCGCCGCGCTGTCGGGCGTGGTGCTGTCCGGCCTCGGGGTATGGGCGCTCATCGCCGGAGCAGGTGCGTTCCTGCTGGTCGTCGGGGCTCTGCTCGCGATCGTCGGCGCGGGCGTCCTGCAGCGCATGGCGGCGGTCCAGGTGCGAGCCGCGCGCCGCGCCGCGGTCGCCGTGGTGCCGCAGCCCGTGCGTCGCCGCGAGCCGGTGACGCTGATCGACGAGGCCGACCGCGGCTGGGTGCCCCGTCCGCTTCCCGCGCCGCTCACGGGGACGCAGGGCTCACGCGCCCAGGCCGCCCGGGCGGAGCAGGAGGCGCGCGATGCGCTGCGCCGCGCGGCAGAGTCCGAGGCGCTGCGTGCTCGCGCCGAGCGCCTCCGCCCGGCGCCCGTGCCAATCGAGACCGCCAGGCCCGAGTCGGCGCCGGCGGCCGCGTCGTCGCCTTACGCCCGGATGGGCTACGTCGACGACGCCGAGATCGAGGCGCACGTCCGCGATCTGCTCGCTCGCCGCGCCTCGGCGTGACCCGCCCGGGGCGCGCGCGGTTCGGGCAGGCGCCCGAGGTCTGGTAACGTAGTCCGAGGTTCACGGGCCCATGGCGCAGTTGGTAGCGCGTCTCGTTCGCAATGAGAAGGTCGGGGGTTCGAATCCCCCTGGGTCCACCGCAATCTGTGTCAGAACGGGAGCCCGGCCATCGGCCGGGCTCCCGTTCTGCGTCTGGCCTGGAGGTCGCTCGAGGGCTACTCGTGCCAGCCGAGCTCGCGCCCGATCGCGTGCACCGCGGCGAGCTGTCGGGCGTTGTAGTCGACACCCAGCTGGTTGGGGATCGTGATCAGGACGGTGTCCGCGGCGGCGAGGGCGGAGTCTGCGCGGAGGCGCTCGACCAGCTCTTCCGGCTCGCCCGTGAAAGAGCCGCCGAACCTGTACGCGAGGCCCTGCAGCACCCCGGATCCCTCGTCCCGTCGCGGATCGGCGCCGAAGTAGGCGCGGCTGAGATCGTCGACGAGCGGCACGATGCTGCGCACCACCGTGACCCGCGGCTCCCACGGCCACGCGGCCTCGCGCCAGGCGCTCCGGAACCCGTCGATCTGCTCGCGTTGAAGGTGCTCGAAGGGGATGCCCTTGTCGTCGATGATGACCGTGGAGCTCATCAGCTGCATCCCCTGCCGCGCGGCCCAGAGCGCCGTGTCGAGGTTGCCCGCTCCCCACAGCACGCGCTCGCGCAGACCGGGTGAGACGGGGGTGATCGGCAGCAGAGCCCCGGCGCGACCGGACTCCGGAGCCGGTGTGGCGATGCCGTCGCCGCCGATCGCGGAGAGGAAGGACGCCGTGTGTCGGCGTGCCAGGTCAGCGGGTGACTCATCGTCCCTCGGGGTGTGCCCGAAGCGCTGGTAGCCCCGGTCGGCGGCCTCGGGGGAGCCTCGGCCGATGCCCAGCTGCACCCGTCCGCCGGAGAGGAGGTCGAGGGAGGCCGCCTCCTCGGCGAGGTGCAGAGGCGCCTCGTACCGCATGTCGATCACGCCGGTGCCGACCTCCAGCCGACTCGTGCGCGCCGCGATCGTCGCGAGCAGGGGGAGCGGCGACGACTGCTGCGCGGCGAAGTGATGGACGCGGAAGTGCGCCGCAGCGATCCCGATCTCCTCGGCGGCGACGGCCAGCTCGAGCGACTGCCGCAGCGACTCCTCCGCTGAGCGCACACGTGAGCCGCGTGCATCGCTCCAATGCCCGAAGGACAGAAAGCCGATCTTCTTCATCTCGTTCTCACCTTGATACTTGAATGTTCAAGTTGAGACGCTAGCGCTTCAACTTGAACAGTCAAGTAAGGTGGACTCGGCCACAGAGGAGGACCGATGACCCGGAAGCCGGCGCTGACCGCCGAGGAGGAGGACGCCTGGGCCCAGCTGTTCGTGATCGCCCAGTGCCTGCCCGCCGTGGTCGACCAGCAGCTGCGCAGCGATGCCGGCCTCGGGCACTACGAGCACGCGGTGCTGCACGCCCTGTATCGCGCGGAGGGCAGCACTCTGGCGATGGCGGAGCTCAGCACGCTCACCGCGGGCTCGTTCTCCCGCCTGTCCCACTCGGTCACGAGGCTCGAGGATCGCGAGCTCGTCAGCCGCGACCGGCGCGGGGCGAACCGCTACGTCTCCCTCACCCGCGCGGGCCGGATGGCGTTCCTCGACGCGGCCTCCGGCCACATGGACCAGATCCGCCGGACGGTCCTCGACCTCATCGATCCCGCCGACGTCGCGACGCTCGGCGACCTCCTGCGGCCGATCGCCGCCGGGCTTCGCGACCGGCTTCCGCGAGGGTGACGAGGCGCTCGGAGCGTCGGGGAGCACCGGTGTCGACGGATCGCGCGGGCGGCGCTCAGCCGGCGGCGCCCTCGATCAGCGTCACGGTGGCGCTGTGGGTCGCACCGGACGAGTCGGTCCAGTCGATCGACACCGCATCGCCGGGCTCGTAGCCGACGAGGAGCGTGCGCAGCGCGTCGGCCCCGTCGACCGCCGTGCCATCCACCGCGGTGATCGTGTCGCCGGAGGCGAGTCCCGCCTCCGCCGCCGGCGTGCCCTCGACCACCCCGGCGATGGTCGCCCCGGATGTCGTCGACTGCTGCGAGGCCCCGGGCTGCCAGGAGGCCCCCTGCGCGGTGGTGTCGGAGAGCTGCACCCCGAGGAAGGCGGGCAGGCCGATGCTGACCGTGTCCGTGTCCTCTCCGGAGAGGATCTGGTCGACCAGGCCCAGTGCCTCGTCGATCGGGATGGCGTAGGCGACCGTCGTCGCCGTGCCGCTGGAGGCCGCCGTGGTGACGCCGACGACCTCGCCCTCCGCGTCGAGCACCGGACCGCCGGAGTCGCCCGACACGACGTCCGCGCTGATCTCGATGAGGCCGTCCAGAGTGGCCGAGGAGGACAAGGCGGAGGCGGTGGTCGTGATCGTCTGACCCAGCGCGGTGATCTCTCCCTCGGCGGCGAGCAGCACGCCCCCGCCCTCGGCGTTGCCGACCGCGGTGATGGCGTCTCCGACCGCCTCCTCGTCGTCGTCGATCGACGCGGTCTCGAGGCCCGAGGCACCCTCGAGCTGCAGCAGCGCGACGTCGTCGGACGCCGCCGTGCCGACCACGCTGGCGGTGTAGGTCTCGCCGGTGGTGCCGATCGTGACGGAGATCTCGGTGGACCCCTCGATGACGTGGTTGTTCGTCAGGATCAGCCCGTCGCTCGTGAGGACGATGCCGGTGCCGGCGGCCTCCGCCTGCTGGTAGCCGAGCACGGTCTCGATCATGACGACGCCGGTCGACTGCTCGTCCGACGCCGCGGCGGCCTCCGCGACGGAGGCCGCGGAGTCGCCGGTGGACGGCGAGGAGCCGCCCTGATCGGGGAACGTCTGCGTCGGCGAGCCCTGGCCGCCGGTGTCCTGACCGGGCGCCGACCAGCCGCCGCCGCGAGACTGCGCGGCCTGAGACGGAGCGTCCTGCGTCGGCGTCGTGTCAGCCGTGGCGGTCGTCGTGTCGGCGCTCGCCCCGACTGCCGCGGGCACCGCGAACGCGATCCCGCCGGCGACGACCAGCGCCGCCGCCGCGCAGGCGATCGGCCCGCGGCGGCGGTACCAGGGCGAGCGAGCCGACGCGGCCGCCGCGCCGCCCTCGGGAAGGTCCCGTGCCGTCTCCTGCTGGCCGTCCTGCTGGTCCATGCCCGTCTCCCTCCGGCTCGCGTCACCGGCCGTCCGATGTCGTCGGGACGATTCCAGCGCGCGCCGCCATGAGAGGCCGATCGGACCGATATGGGGGCGCTATGAGATCGGCGGCGAGGGCGAGGGCGAGCCGTCAGTAGTACTGGCCGTGGCGGTAGTCCCAGCTGGGGAAGGCCGCCGCCAGGTGCGACAGGATGCGGTCGACGTCGAGGCCCCCGCGGATCACGGTCGGCGCGGGCAGCACGCCGCGTGCCCCCCTCTGCTCGGGGACGAGCCTGCCGTCGTCGTCGACGAACGACACCATCACCCCCTGCTCGTAGCGCGTCTGCGCCGAGGCCGACGGCTGGATCGACCGCACGTAGTCGTCGGCCTCGACGACGACGTCCGCGGCGGCGTCGATGGCCTCGCCGATCCCGGCCACCACGCCGCGGTTGCCGCGGCCGGAGGGATTGGCGGAGCTCGCGAATGCGATGGTGCGGTCGCGCTGCCACAGCTCGCGCGCGATCTGCTCGCCGGGCGTGCCGAAGCGGACGACGAAGCAGCTGGTGCCCCGTCCGTCCGTGGCGAGCTCGGCGGCGTCGTCGGACAGCAGACGCCGTCCGCTCTCCGACCACGGCAGGATGCAGCCGAGCAGGATGTCGTCGTCCCAGTGCCGCTGGTAGAACCCGTCGACCTCGTCGTCGAGCTGCGCGAGCTCGCGGAGCTCCTCGAGCGACCCGCAGAGCACGACCGCGGGCTTGGTGCGCGCGCGCTGCTTCGCGGCGAACTTGCGCTCGAGCCCGGCCCGGTCGGTGGCCATCACGACGTAGCCGACCTTCGTGGGCGCCACGATCATGCCGCCGTCGGCGCGCAGCGCCTCGATCGCCTCCGGCGGGACGACGCCGCTCCAGGTGACGTGGGTGCTCATACGCTTCCTCCTTGCTCTGCGGCCGCGGACGGCCGGTCCGCGGTGTTCTCGTATCGGCGGGCACGGGACCGGACGCCCGCGAACCGGTAGGGGCCGTCCGTCACGCGCCGGGTCACGGCGTCGGCCGACCCGGTCGGCCGCGCCGCGTGCAGTCGCTCGTACTCGTCGACGCTCAGCGGCACGCGCGCCGCCAGCGCGCGCGTCACCTCGTCGCGGGGGCGGACGGCGTCGTAGCCGGGCCGGACGACGCCGGTGAAGAACTCGCCGACGCTGCCGGACCCGTAGCTGAACAGGCCGATCCGCCGACCGGCGAGGGCGTCGTCGCCGTCGAGCAGCGCGGCGAGCGCCGCATACAGCGACGCGGTGTAGGTGTTGCCGAGCCGCCGGTTGTACTCGAGGCCCGATCCGAGCCGCTCTCCGTCCGGCAGCCCGACGTGCCGCGCGAGGGCGGCGTGGGCCTTCTCGGCCATCCGGGTGAAGGGCTGGTGGTACACGAACCGGTCGATCTCCGACGCCGTCGCGCCGCCCCGCGCACGGTGGTCGTCCCAGGCGGACTTGAGGGCGGCGAGGTAGGCCGAGACCGACAGCCGCCCGTCGACGACGGCGGTCGAGGCGTCGTTGGGGCGCCAGAAGTCGTCGACGTCCGCTGTGGCGACGCCCGACACCGGCTCGACCTCGAGCAGCGCCGGATCCGCGGACACGAGCATCGCGGCCGCGCCCGCGCCCTGGGTGGGCTCCCCGGGCGAGTGCAGCGCGTACCGGGCGACGTCCGCGGCGATCACCAGCACGCGCTCGGCCGGGTCGCGGTGCACGATGCCGAGAGCCGTCTGCAGCGCCGCCGTGCCGCCGTAGCACGCCTGCTTGAGCTCGACGGCACGCACGCTCGGCGGCAGCCCGAGGAGGCGGTGCGCGTAGACGGCGGCCGACTTCGACTGGTCGACGCCCGACTCGGTGGCGAACAGCAGCCAGCGGACGCCGTCGGCACCCGTGCGATGCAGGAGCGTCCGGGCCGCGGCCGCGCCCATGGTCACGACGTCCTCGTCCTCGGCCGGGAAGCTCATCGACTCCTGACCGAGCCCTACGAGGTACTTGCCCGGGTCGACATCGCGCCGGGCGGCCAGATCGGCGAGCCCCACGACGTGGTGCGCGGTGGCGATCGCGAGGTCGTGGATGCCGACCGCGGTCACCGCTCGTCCTCCCGCGCGGGGCGCGCGCCCCCGCGTTCGAGGACGGTGTGCGCGGCCATGAGCTCGCCGGGATTCGTCTGCGCGGCGAGCAGGGACAGCTCGCCGCAGAGCACCGTCGCGGCCGTGATGGCGGCGAGCCGGCGGGCGTTGGCGCCGGGCTCGCGTTCCTCGCGGCAGCCGAGCCGGGTCAGCGCCCGCTCGACGTGGGGCAGGTGCTTGCCGTTGCCGACCGTGCCGACGATCAGGTGGGGCAGCGTGCACGAGAAGTACAGCCCCTCGTCCCGCGTCTCGGCGTAGGTGATCCCCTGCGAGCCCTCCACGATGTTCGCCGCGTCCTGCCCCGTCGCGAGGTAGAGGGCCAGCAGCATGTTGGCGTAGTGCGCGTTGGCCGAGCGCAAGGCGCCGGCGAGCGTGCTGCCGACGAGGTTCTTGCGCGTCACCAGGTCCGTCAGCCGGGCGGTGCTGGTGCGCAGCGTGCCGGCGACGACGTCGTGAGGGATCAGGATGTCGGCGAGCGCTCGGCGCCCGCGCCCGAGCACGCCGTTGACCACGGTCGCCTTCTTGTCGCTGCAGTAGTTGCCCGACACCGACCCGTACTCGACGGCGAGCCCCCACGACAGGATCGTGCGCAGCAGGGCGTCCGACGCGGACGTGACCATGTTGTGGCCGGACGCGTCCCCCGTCGTGAACGCGAACCGCACGAACAGCAGGTTGCCGACGATCTCCGACCTCGCCTCCAGCAGTCGGGCGTGACGGCTCTGGGCGGACACCACGAGCTGCAGCTCGCCCAGGCGTGCGTCGATCGCGCGGGACGCGGCATCCGCGGACGCCGCGTCCCGCGCGGTGAGCAGCACCGAACGCGTCATCCGCTCGTCGACGATCGAGACGTGGATGCCGCCGGCCTCCCGGGACACCCGTGCGCCCCGAGCGACGGACGGCCACAGCGGCGTCTCGTAGGTCGCGAGGGGCACCTCGACCTCCTCGTCGACCGCGCCGGTGACGCGGATCGGCCCGACCCACCGGGTCGGGATCGTCGTGACGGGCGGCTCCTCTGCGCCGAGCGGGCTCATGCTGTCCTGCCTTTCCGGATGGGGGCGACGGCCGCGGCGGGCGTGCCGTCGCCCCTGCGCGAGAACGCCCCGGGATCGATGCCGCGCAGCTCGCAGAACTCGCGGACGCGTCCGCGCAGCAGGAGGTCGACGCCGGCGGCGGCTGCCGGAGTCGGGGTGCCGAGCAGCGCGAGCAGCTCGGCGGTCTGTGAGATCCAGGCCCGCACGTCCTCGACCACGGCGTCCGCGCCCCCGTCGACCGCGACGGCGAGGAACGGGCCCGCGACGCCCGCGGCGCGGGCTCCGAGCGCCAGCGAGCGGACCACGTCGAGGGGGGAGCGGACCCCGCCGGAGGCCAGCAGCGCCGGCCCGTCGCCCGGGGCGTCCAGCAGGCAGCAGGCGGCCGACTGGCCGTAGCCGTCGAAGAAGGCGTATCCGCCGCGGCGCGCGTCCTCGATCCGGGCGAAGCTGGTGCCGCCTGTGCCGCTGACGTCGGCGACGCGGACGCCGAGGCCGGAGAGGCGCCGCAGGGTGCGCCGGCTGAGGCCGAAGCCGACCTCTTTCACGATCACGGGCACGGGCGACGCGGCGACGATCCGCTCGATCCGGCCGGCCCAGGATCCGAAGTCGCGCGACCCCTCGCGCATGATCGTCTCCTGCACGGCGTTCAGATGGATCTGCAGCGCGTCGGCCTCGAGCAGGTCGACGGCGCGTGCGGCGTCCTCGGGGCCGCGGTCGGCGCCGAGGTTGGCGAGCACGACGCCGCGCGGGTTCTCGTCGCGGATCACGCGGAAGCTCTGCGCGGTCCAGGGGTCGTCCAGCGCGAGGGAGAGGGAGCCGGAGGCGATGGGCGCGCCCGTCTCGCGGGCGGCGATCGCGAGGGCGCGGTTGACGCGCTCGGCGTTCGCCGTGCCGCCTGTCATCGCGTTGATGTAGAGCGGCACGGGCCACGTGCGGTCGCCCACCCTGGTCGCGAGATCGACGTCGCCGACGTCGATGCCGTCGAGCGCGTGATGGACGATCTCCACGTCGTCGAAGTCGTTGCGCGCCGCCGGCTCGCGCTGCTGCGTCACCGCCAGGCGGAGGTGGTCGTCCTTGCGCGCGGCGCGGGTGCCGGCCGTGACGGTCTCAGAGTCCAAAGACGCCTCCCTCCGCGGGGTGCACCCCGAGGCGGAGCCGCCGGATGTCGTGGCGCTCCCAGGCGCGCAGCAGCGCCGCGGCGTGGGCGTCCGCGCTGGCCAGGACGATGCCGCAGTCGCCGCCGCCGGCACCGGAGGGCTTGGCCGCGGCGCCGTTCTCCTCGGCGACGTCGCACAGCACCCGCAGCTTCTCGGTCTCGATCTGCGTGCCCGACGCCGCTCCGAGGCGCCGCAGCAGGCGGCGCGCGCGGCGCACCACCGCGAGCGCACGCGGCCCGTCGTCGTCGGCGAGCGCCGACACCAGGTCGTCGACGCAGGTGCGGCTCTCCTCGAGGAAGGCGCCGTAGCTGCCCCCGGCGGTCTCGCCGTGCGGCCGGACGCCGTCGACCAGGCGCTCGGTGGGGGCGGGGGAGCCGGTCCAACCCACCAGCAGGCGCAGCGCCGACGGATGGGGGAGCCTCGTGACCGAGCACTCTGCCCAGGCATCGGACTCGAGCGCGGCGCTCGGGCCGTGGCGCTGCAGGTGCTCGCGCAGCGCGCCGCGGTCCGGTGCGCTGTAGCGGATCCACCCTCCGAACGTGCTGGCGGCGATGTCGCCGCCCGACGCGGAGGGAGCGACCTGGATCGTGGCCAGCAGGGCGAGCTTGAAGCGCTCGGCCCGTGTGAGGGCGAGACCGTAGAACTCGTCGAGGGCGGCGATCGTCGCGACGACGACAGCCGCGGACGAGCCGAGGCCGAACTTGCGTCCGTCGGCGTCGTCGAGCTCGCTCTCGATCCGCAGGTCGAAGTACCGCGGCGCGAGCCGACGCTCGGCGCGCAGTCTCTCCGCGACGGCGATCGCCGCGACGACGTAGTCGTACGGGTGGTGCTCGAGGACGATGCCGACGCTGTCCTGGTCGCGCACCCAGACGAGCGGCAGGCTGCCGTACTCGCGCGAGTGCACGCGTCCCGCGCCGGAGCCCTCCGTCAGCCGCACCGTGATGTACCTGTCGACGGCGATCAGCACGGCGGGCTGACCGGGCTCGACCACGGCGTACTCGCCGGCGATGAAGAGCTTGCCGGGTGCTCGTGTCTCGATCATGCGTCCGCGTTCCTCCGCTCGTCGCCGTGCTCCGCTCCGCCGCGTTGTCTTGCTCCGTGCCGTTCGTCGTGCCGTTCGACCCGCACTCCGGGTCCGGGGCCGGCCACGCGCACCTCGCCGAGCGGGGCGAGGGCTCTCGCGACGGCGTCGGCGTCGGCCGGTCGCGCGAGCACGAACACGTGCGGGCCGGCGTCGGCCGTCGCGTAGGCCTCCAGCCCCGCCCGCCGCATCGACTGCACCTCGTCCAGCACCGCGATGCTGGACGGCCGCAGGTACCGGATGGGCGGGTCCGCCGCCTGCGTCACCGCGTGCATCCGCAGCGCGTTGGTCTCCGCGATCCTCCCGATGCGAGAGAAGTCGCCGTCGCGGCACGCGTCGAGCATCGCCTCCAGGTCTCGCGAGGCGGAAGCGGTCCATGCGGTGTGGAACGGCGACGTGAGGGCCGTGCGTCGCATGCCCTCCCGGCTCGACACGGCCTTCTCGGGGGCGTCGACCGACACCGCGACGAGGCGCATCGGCGGGGCGTCGACGGGCTCGGCGAACGACGAGGAGTCGTCGTGGCCCGCGTGCCAGACGGCGAGCCCGGGGATCACCGAGCGCGCGGCCGAGCCCGATCCGCGCCGGGCGAGCACGCTCAGCGAGCGGGCGTCGGTCGGCAGGCCGTAGGCGGCCGACGCAGCGCCCGCGAGCGCGGCGAACCCCGCTGCCGACGACGCCATGCCGGCGCCGGTCGGCGCCGTGTTGACCGAGCGCACCACCGCCCGTTCGGGGCGGCCCGCGCGCTCACGCACCAGATCGAGGAATCGCACCACTCGGCCGGTCGCCGCCGGGCCGGCGGCGGTGTCGCCGAGGACGAACTCATCGGCGGCGGCGTCCGGGTCCAGCTCGACGGTCGTGGTCGTCGGCAGGATGTCGAGCGTCATGGAAAGGCTGCCGGTCTGCGGCAGCATGAGCTGCTCGTCCCGCTTCCCCCAGTACTTCACGAGAGCGATGTTGGGATGTGCGTGTGCCGTGGCGGCGGTCATGCCGGCGTCTCCGTCGCGTCGGTGCGGGGCCCGTCGCCGCCGATCACCGTCGTCCACACGCGCGCTGCGCCCGCGTCGCGCAGCACGCTCACCAGCCGGGCCGCCCCGTCGGGATGCGGGGCGACGGCGACGATGCACCCGCCGCGCCCACCGCCGGTGAGCTTCGCTCCCGGGGAGCCGCCGCGGCGGGCGGCGTCGACGAGCGCGTCGAGTCGCGGCGTGCTCACGCGGAGCCGCCGGAGCAGGCCATGTGCCCGCTCGAGCAGGTCGCCGAGCTCGTCGGCTCGCGCCGCGGCCAGGGCCTGCGCGGCCGGGTCGGCGATGTCGCCGAGCTCGGCGACGATGCGGTCGACGGCGCGCCGGTCGGCCTGCCGCAGCACGCGCACGCGGTCGACGGCGTCGGCGCTGGAGCGTCGCACACCGCTGTCGGCGACGACGAAGGCGACGGGCGCCGTCACCACGACGGGAGCCGGCGTCTCGACGACGCTGAACCTGATCGCGGTGTCGGCGGCGACGGCGCGTGCGTCGATCCCGCTGGGCGCCCCGTGCGCGGCACGCTCCGACTGCTGGACGAGGGCGTACCGCTCGTCGGGGCCCAACCGGACGCCGGCGGCGTCCGCGGCCGCGGCCACGATCGCCGATGCGACCGCGGCGCTCGAGCCGAGCCCGCGGGCCGTCGGGATGGTGCTGAGCACCGTGACGGACAGCGGCGGGAGGCCCAGGCGGTGCCGAGCAGCCTCCACCGCGGCGGTGAGAGGGGCGAGGCGCGGAGGGGCGTCGGCGAGCGGTCCGCGGTACAGGGAGCTGGCGACGGCGGGTGCCGGGGCCGCCTCGAGCGTGGCTCGGACCGACAGCTCCGGGATCGGGATGGCGAGCGCCGGTGCTCCGTAGACGACGGCGTGCTCGCCGACGAGGATCGCCTTCGCGTGGGCGCGGCCCGTGCCGGTGAGGGGAAGGGTGAAGGTCATGGATCAACGGTTCTGCGCCGGGGCGCGACGGTGACGGACGTGCGGTCTGGGCGACGTGGACGCGCCTCGACGGCGCCGCGTGCCGGAGGGGGGTCCGGCAGGTCGGCGCCGTCGAGGCGGACGGTCACGGCGCGGGGTTGATGACCCGCCCCCACGTGCTCTTGTTGCCCCAGATGTTCTGGCGCAGTCCCTCGAGCTGCAGGATCTGGCTGTGGTCGACGAACAGGTTGACCTCGTTGCCGTAGTTCTTGATGTACCACTCGAAGACGGGGCCGTCGGCCGCCTCGAACATCACGTTCTCGATGCCGAGGCCGTTGATGATCGAAGCGGCCGCGCCGGTGTTCCACTCCGAGACGTTCTCGGTGATGCCCTCGGACTCGATCATGATGATCGAGGCGCCTGCGTCGAGCGCCCGCCTGCCGCGGTCGATGAGGTCCCCGATGTCCTTCTTGCCCTCGCCGGCGAGCTCCGCCTCGCTCGAGTCGCCGCCCGAGCCGATCTGGATGCCGAGCTCGGGCTTCGCCTTCAGGCCGGCCGAGACGACCTTGTCGACGAGTCGCAGCAGGCCCGAGGTGTTGAGCATGATGAAGCCCGTCGAGATCTCGATGACGTCGAAGCCCACGTCCTTCGCCTCCTTGAGGTACTGGTCCACGGCGTCGTCGCCGTACCGCAGCACGGTCTCGATCCATCCGCCCGACGAGACGTACGCGCCGTTCTCGTGGGCGATGTCGCTGAAGGCGCGCACCTGCTCGGCGGGCAGCAGGGCGAAGGACCCGCCGGCCCACTTGATGCCGTCGACCCACGGGCCGGCGACGTCGAAGACGTCCTGCATGCGCCGTGTGCCGAACGTGTAGTAGTAGGGAGCCCGGATCTCGGTGATGCCGAACGTGCGGGGCTTGGCCGGGCGATACGCGCGCGGCACGAAGTTGAAGGAGACGTCGTGGGGAACGGCATTGCTCATGGGGTGTTCCTTTCTCTGGGGTTGTCTCAGGAGCGGGTGATCGAGACGCGTGCGAGCGCGTCGGTCAGCTCGGCCACTCGCCGGTGCTCGAGGTCTCGCACGACGCCCGCGATCTCGTCGCGCAGCGCGGCGTCCGCGAACGGCGAGGTGAGCGCGTCGAACTTGGCCCGAGCGCCCTCCCAGCTCAGCGGGTCGTCGTGGAAGCCCTGGTACGAGTCGCGCGCCGCGGTCAGCACGGTGCCGTCCCGCAGGGTGACGACGAGCTCGGCCGGCATGTGGGCGGGGAACCGGTCGGAGAAGGCGTCGTCCGGGAAGATCCGCACCCGTGACATGAGCGACTGCACGTCCGGGGCGAGGATGCGTTCCGGAGCGTACTGACGCGGGGTGAGCTCGCCGTCGACCAGGACGGCGGCGATCATCCACGGCAGGGAGTGGTCGGCCTCCTCCTTGGTGCGGACGGTGCGCTTGTCACCCTCCTCGCCGCCGCCGATGATCGAGAACGCGACGTCGAACGTCCGCAGGGTCACCGTCGCGACGTCGTCGACGCGGAAGCCCCGCTGCGCGCGGATGTCGAGGGCTGCGTCGAGCGCCGACTGCGAGTGGATCTCGGCGTTGTGCTTCTTGATGATGGTCCGTCGCACGCTGTCGAGCGGCTCGGCGGACCAGTCGATCTCGAACGGACCGGCGATCGAGTCCTTGAAGCCCTTGTTGCCCTCGAACACCGCCTCGGGGCCGGTGATGCCCCGCGAGGCGAGCAGCGCGGCGAAGGTCCCTTCCTTTGAGACGTGCGGGTAGGCCAGTCCCTTCCAGTGGCTGAGGTTGCCGGTGCGCGTGACACGGAGGGCCACGTTGGCGGTGCTGGCGATCGACACCGCGTTGGCGATCTGCTGCTCGTCCAGGCGCAGCGCCTTGGCGGCGCCCGCGGCGGCGGCGTAGGCGCCCTGCGTCGTGTGATCGAAGCCCTTCGCCCGCACCGGGGCGACGTCCGACAGGCGTGTGTGGACCTGGTAGGCGACCGCGAGGGCCGTCAGCAGCTCGGCGCCGCTCGCCTCGGCGCTCTCCGCTGCGGCGAGCACGGCGCCGAGGTTGTCGGAGGGATGGTTCGTCTCGCCCTTGGCCAGGTAGGAGTCCATGAAGTCGAGATATCGGCTCAGGGCGCTGTTGAAGAACGCCGCCCGGTCGGGAGCAGTGCGACCGCCGCCGATCAGGGTCGACACGGGCGAGCCGCCGAGGTCGTCCACCAGCCCGCGGATGCGGACGAGGGGCTCCGCGTCCAGCGCTCCGATGGCGACCCCGAGGGTGTCGAGCACCCGGATCTTGAGCTGCTCGACGGTCTCGGTATCGAGTCGGGCGGCGGACGCGTCCGCCACGAAGCGGGCGAGGTCTTGTACTTCGGTCATGGGAGCCTCCGAAGGTTGATTTAGGTATGCCTTACCTAAAGAACACTCGGGATTTATCTTGATGTCAAGATAAATCTGTGGCCTCGGAGCGGACGCACAGGTGGTCCGGGATGCGAGCGGTGGGCGGCGGTGGTGGCGCCGGGCGAGGGGGTGGGCGCCGCGACACGCCCGGGACCGGCCGCGGTTTGCCCGTCCGGGGGGATTCGCGTAATGTATTCCCTTGTCGCCGCCAAGCGGTGAGGTTGAGCCGGAAGGCTCCCACCCCAGGTCGACGACAACCCCACGTGAAGATCACGCTCTTGAGCGTGCTGGCCTTCGGGTCTAGCGTGGGGGATCCAGCTTCTCGGGCTCGACTCGACGATGTCGGGTCGGCCCGCTCAGGCGGTCACCGAGGCGGCGTGTCGGTTTGACAGGCCGAACGAGCTGGATAAGATAGAGAAGTTGCCCCGGAGGGCTGCGGCGGGAGTCGCAGGGCTGGGAGCATCCGATCCTTGAGAACTCAACAGCGTGCACTTGTCAAATGCCAAATAACCTCGTCGGCTGACTCTTTGGAGTTGGTTGGCAGAGATTCCTTTGGATCAATTTATGGAAGTCAGTTTTGACATCCGTTTTTGGTCAGTTTCAAACTCGCTGCTTCATCGTTTTCCCGGTGATCGCAGTATTTTTCTTTACGGAGAGTTTGATCCTGGCTCAGGATGAACGCTGGCGGCGTGCTTAACACATGCAAGTCGAACGGTGAAGCTCCAGCTTGCTGGGGTGGATCAGTGGCGAACGGGTGAGTAACACGTGAGCAACCTGCCCCGAACTCTGGGATAAGCGCTGGAAACGGCGTCTAATACTGGATACGCACCGCACAGGCATCTGTAGTGGTGGGAAAGATTTTTTGGTTCGGGATGGGCTCGCGGCCTATCAGCTTGTTGGTGAGGTAATGGCTCACCAAGGCGTCGACGGGTAGCCGGCCTGAGAGGGTGACCGGCCACACTGGGACTGAGACACGGCCCAGACTCCTACGGGAGGCAGCAGTGGGGAATATTGCACAATGGGCGGAAGCCTGATGCAGCAACGCCGCGTGAGGGATGACGGCCTTCGGGTTGTAAACCTCTTTTAGCAGGGAAGAAGCGAGAGTGACGGTACCTGCAGAAAAAGCGCCGGCTAACTACGTGCCAGCAGCCGCGGTAATACGTAGGGCGCAAGCGTTATCCGGAATTATTGGGCGTAAAGAGCTCGTAGGCGGTTTGTCGCGTCTGCTGTGAAAACCCGAGGCTCAACCTCGGGCCTGCAGTGGGTACGGGCAGACTAGAGTGCGGTAGGGGAGATTGGAATTCCTGGTGTAGCGGTGGAATGCGCAGATATCAGGAGGAACACCGATGGCGAAGGCAGATCTCTGGGCCGTAACTGACGCTGAGGAGCGAAAGGGTGGGGAGCAAACAGGCTTAGATACCCTGGTAGTCCACCCCGTAAACGTTGGGAACTAGTTGTGGGGGCCTTTCCACGGTCTCCGTGACGCAGCTAACGCATTAAGTTCCCCGCCTGGGGAGTACGGCCGCAAGGCTAAAACTCAAAGGAATTGACGGGGACCCGCACAAGCGGCGGAGCATGCGGATTAATTCGATGCAACGCGAAGAACCTTACCAAGGCTTGACATATAGAGGAAAGTTCTGGAAACAGTTCCCCCGCAAGGTCTCTATACAGGTGGTGCATGGTTGTCGTCAGCTCGTGTCGTGAGATGTTGGGTTAAGTCCCGCAACGAGCGCAACCCTCGTTCTATGTTGCCAGCACGTAATGGTGGGAACTCATGGGATACTGCCGGGGTCAACTCGGAGGAAGGTGGGGATGACGTCAAATCATCATGCCCCTTATGTCTTGGGCTTCACGCATGCTACAATGGCCGGTACAAAGGGCTGCAATACCGTGAGGTGGAGCGAATCCCAAAAAGCCGGTCCCAGTTCGGATTGAGGTCTGCAACTCGACCTCATGAAGTCGGAGTCGCTAGTAATCGCAGATCAGCAACGCTGCGGTGAATACGTTCCCGGGTCTTGTACACACCGCCCGTCAAGTCATGAAAGTCGGTAACACCTGAAGCCGGTGGCCTAACCCTTGTGGAGGGAGCCGTCGAAGGTGGGATCGGTAATTAGGACTAAGTCGTAACAAGGTAGCCGTACCGGAAGGTGCGGCTGGATCACCTCCTTTCTAAGGAGCATCTGGAGGCCTCGGCCTTCCAGGCGCCAGATCAGGACCGAATGTGTTCTGCTGGTTAGCTCATGGGTGGAACATTTGACATGCCGTCAGCGCAGCTGATTGGAGCTAGTACGACCTGCTTGCGGGTCTGGAACGGTCTGGTCGGGGAGCGGGGCGGCTGCACGCTGTTGGGTCCTGAAGGACCGGGGCCTCTGGGTTCCCTCCTTCTGGGCCCTGCTGGGGTTTCCGCGGTTGCGGGGGTCTTGGTGGGGTACCGCCCGTACTTTGAGAACTACACAGTGGACGCGAGCATCTTTAAAGATAGCGAACACAGATCAAACTTTGTTTGTTTTGTGGCTCATGTGATTTCAAGTCTTTAAGAGCAGACGGTGGATGCCTTGGCATCTGGAGCCGAAGAAGGACGTAGCAATCTGCGATAAGCCTCGGGGAGCTGATAAGCGAGCTGTGATCCGAGGGTGTCCGAATGGGGAAACCCCGCCAGGCGTTTGTGCGACCTGGTGACTCCCGCCTGAATATATAGGGCGGGTAGAGGGAACGTGGGGAAGTGAAACATCTCAGTACCCACAGGAAGAGAAAACAACAGTGATTCCGTGAGTAGTGGCGAGCGAAACCGGATGAGGCTAAACCGGGCGTGTGTGATAGCCGGCAGGCGTTGCACGTTCGGGGTTGTGGGACTCTCTTGATCTTTCTGCCGAAGGGTCGACGTGACAGCAGCGTATAGACGAACGGTCTTGAATGGCCGGCCAGAGTGGGTGTAAGCCCCGTAGTCGAAATGCGTGTGCTGGCGTGGAGAGTATCCCAAGTAGCACGGGGCCCGAGAAATCCCGTGTGAATCTGTCAGGACCACCTGATAAGCCTAAATACTCCCAGATGACCGATAGCGGACAAGTACCGTGAGGGAAAGGTGAAAAGTACCCCGGGAGGGGAGTGAAATAGTACCTGAAACCGTCTGCTTACAAACCGTTGGAGCACCCCTGGTAGGTGTGACAGCGTGCCTTTTGAAGAATGAGCCTGCGAGTTAGTGATACGTGGCGAGGTTAACCCGTGTGGGGCAGCCGTAGCGAAAGCGAGTCTGAATAGGGCGATTCAGTCGCGTGTCCTAGACCCGAAGCGAAGTGATCTATCCATGGCCAGGCTGAAGCGACGGTAAGACGTCGTGGAGGGCCGAACCCACTTAGGTTGAAAACTGAGGGGATGAGCTGTGGATAGGGGTGAAAGGCCAATCAAACTTCGTGATAGCTGGTTCTCTCCGAAATGCATTTAGGTGCAGCGTTGCGTGTTTCTTGCCGGAGGTAGAGCTACTGGATGGCCGATGGGCCCTACAAGGTTACTGACGTCAGCCAAACTCCGAATGCCGGTAAGTGAGAGCGCAGCAGTGAGACTGTGGGGGATAAGCTTCATAGTCGAGAGGGAAACAACCCAGACCACCAACTAAGGTCCCAAAGCGCGTGCTAAGTGGGAAAGGATGTGGAGTTGCTTAGACAACCAGGAGGTTGGCTTAGAAGCAGCCACCCTTGAAAGAGTGCGTAATAGCTCACTGGTCAAGTGATTCCGCGCCGACAATGTAACGGGGCTCAAGCACGCCACCGAAGTTGTGGCATTGAAACTATTGGCAGGCCTTCGTGGTCCAGCCGTTTTGATGGGTAGGAGAGCGTCGTGTGGCGAGTGAAGCGGCGGTGTGAACCAGCCGTGGACGCTACACGAGTGAGAATGCAGGCATGAGTAGCGAATGACGTGTGAGAAACACGTCCTCCGAAAGACCAAGGGTTCCAGGGTCAAGCTAATCTTCCCTGGGTAAGTCGGGACCTAAGGCGAGGCCGACAGGCGTAGTCGATGGACAACGGGTTGATATTCCCGTACCGGCGAAGAACCGCCCAAACTAATCCAGTGGTGCTAAGCGCCCGAATCCATCCATCGTCACCTTCGGGTGACACCGGGTGGGCTAGCGCGCGACCCCATGCTGGTGCGGTTAGCGTATTAACAGGTGTGACGCAGGAAGGTAGCCCAAGCCAGGCGATGGTTGTCCTGGTGCAAGTGCGTAGGCCGACTCTTAGGCAAATCCGGGAGTCATGTGGCTGAGACACGATGCGGATAAAAAGTGGGTGATCCTATGCTGCCGAGAAAAGCATCGACGCGAGGTTCCAGCCGCCCGTACCCCAAACCGACTCAGGTGGTCAGGTAGAGAATACCAAGGAGATCGAGAGAATCGTGGTTAAGGAACTCGGCAAAATGCCCCCGTAACTTCGGGAGAAGGGGGGCCTTCGACGTATTAGGACTTGCTCCGAAAGCGTTTGGAGGCCGCAGAGACCAGTGGGTAGCGACTGTTTATTAAAAACACAGGTCCGTGCCAAGTCGCAAGACGATGTATACGGACTGACGCCTGCCCGGTGCCGGAAGGTTAAGAGGACCGGTTAGCCGCAAGGCGAAGCTGAGAATTTAAGCCCCGGTAAACGGCGGTGGTAACTATAACCATCCTAAGGTAGCGAAATTCCTTGTCGGGTAAGTTCCGACCTGCACGAATGGCGTAACGACTTCCCAACTGTCTCAACCGCGAACTCGGCGAAATTGCATTACGAGTAAAGATGCTCGTTACGCGCAGCAGGACGGAAAGACCCCGTGACCTTTACTACAGCTTGGTATTGGTGTTCGGTGTGGCTTGTGTAGGATAGGTGGGAGACTTTGAAGCGGTGACGCCAGTTATCGTGGAGTCGTTGTTGAAATACCACTCTGGTCACTCTGGATATCTAACTTCGAACCGTGATCCGGTTCAGGGACAGTGCCTGGTGGGTAGTTTAACTGGGGCGGTTGCCTCCCAAAAAGTAACGGAGGCGCCCAAAGGTTCCCTCAACCTGGTTGGCAATCAGGTGGCGAGTGTAAGTGCACAAGGGAGCTTGACTGTGAGACTGACAGGTCGAGCAGGGACGAAAGTCGGGACTAGTGATCCGGCAGTGGCTTGTGGAAGCGCTGTCGCTCAACGGATAAAAGGTACCTCGGGGATAACAGGCTGATCTTGCCCAAGAGTCCATATCGACGGCATGGTTTGGCACCTCGATGTCGGCTCGTCGCATCCTGGGGCTGGAGTAGGTCCCAAGGGTTGGGCTGTTCGCCCATTAAAGCGGTACGCGAGCTGGGTTTAGAACGTCGTGAGACAGTTCGGTCCCTATCCGCTGCGCGCGTAGGAAGTTTGAGAGGATCTGACCCTAGTACGAGAGGACCGGGTTGGACGAACCTCTGGTGTGTCAGTTGTTCCGCCAGGAGCACCGCTGATTAGCTACGTTCGGGATGGATAACCGCTGAAAGCATCTAAGCGGGAAGCCGGCCTCAAGATGAGACTTCCATGCCCCTTGTGGGTGAGAGGCTCCCAGCCAGACTACTGGGTTGATAGGCCAGATGTGGAAGCACGGCAACGTGTGCAGCTGACTGGTACTAATAAGCCGATGACTTGATAACACTTCGCTTTCTGATAAGCGTTCGCGTCCACTGAGTGGTTCTCGATGTACGGTCGAGAACACAACAGCATAGAGCTTTTGTTGTGACTGAAACATCAACAGTGTTTCGGCGGTCATAGCGAGAGGGAAACGCCCGGTCCCATTCCGAACCCGGAAGCTAAGCCTCTCAGCGCCGATGGTACTGCAGGGGGGACCCTGTGGGAGAGTAGGACACCGCCGGACTTCCTTTAGGTAGAGAGGCCACCCAATGTTGGGTGGCCTCTCTGCGTTAACACGGCAGTATGGAGGAGTGGACATGGCTGACCAGGACGGCGACCGCCCGGACCGGGACCGGCAGGACCGCGGCGAAGGCCACGGCGCTTCTCGAGGCCGTGACGACAGATCCGCCGATCGCCCCCGTCGGGACGGCGACCGGCCCCGCTCCTCGCGGGACGGCGACAGGCCGCGCCGCGACGGGGACCGGCCGTTCTCTTCTCGGGACGGTGGCGAGCAGCGGTCGTACCGCGGTGATCGTCCCCAGCGCGACGGAGATCGCCCGCGCTATGCCCGGGACAGTGAGCGTCCGCAGCGCGACGGCGACCGACAGGGCAGGGATGGCGACCGCCCGCGTTACTCGCGCGATGGGGAGCGACCGCAGCACCGCGATGGGGACCGGCCGTCGTACTCCCGGGACGGGCAGGGCCGCTCGTACGGCGCCGACCGCCCGCGTCGGGACGGTGAGCGTTCGGGTTACTCCCGCGATGGTGGGCGTCCGCAGCGCGATGGCGATCGTCCGCGTCGTGATGGCGACCGGCCCGGTTACTCGCGAGATGGTGGGCGTCCCCAGCGTGACGGCGATCGTCCGCGTCGTGATGGCGACCGGCCCGGCTATTCGCGCGACGGGGGCCGCTCGTACGGCGGCGATCGCCCGCGTCGTGATGGCGACCGGCCCGGATACTCGCGAGACGGTGGGCGTCCCCAGCGCGATGGAGAGCGTTCCGGCTATTCGCGCGAGGGGGGCCGCTCGTACGGCGGCGATCGTCCGCGTCGTGAGGGCGACCGGCCCGGGTACTCCCGTGACGGGGGGCGTCCGCAGCGTGACGGTGACCGCCCGCGTCGGGACGGCGAGCGTTCCGGCTACTCGCGCGATGGTCAGGCGCGTCCGTACCGCGGAGACCGCCCCTACGGCGGGGGAGACCGTCAGCAGCGTGACGAGCGTCCGCGGTACCAGCGAGACGGAGATCGGCCGCAGCGATCGGGTGACGACCGTCGCCCTCCGCGGGACGGCGACCGTCGCCGGTTCGACGACCGCGGGTGGGATTCGCGGGACCGCACCAACTCGCGCCCGCCGGAGTCCGCGCGCGTCAGGGACCCGGAGCTGCCGGAGGACATCACGGCCCGCGATCTCCCGTCGGCTGCGCGCAACGAGCTGAAGACCCTGAGCAAGGAGAACGCGGAGCGCGTCGCCCGACACCTCGCGTTCGTCGCGCAGACCCTCGATGAGGACCCGGCGCTGGCGCATGAGCACGCGCAGGCGGCGGTGCGGCATGCGGGACGCGTCGCGATCGCGCGCGAGACGCTGGCGATCACGGCCTACACGGTGGGCGACTTCGCGCTGGCGCTGCGAGAGCTGCGCACGCACCGGCGCATCACGGGGCGCGATGACCTGATCGCGCTCATCGTCGACAGCGAGCGCGGCATGGGACGCCCCGAGCGTGCCCTCGAGGAAGGCCGCGGCGTCGACCGCGCGGCGCTGCCCACGTCGGTGCGCGTGGAGCTCGCCGTGGCGATGTCGGGTGCACGCCTGGACCTGGGGGAGACGCAGCTCGCGCTGGTCGAGCTGGACATCCCGGAGCTCGACCCCGACCGTGCGTTCGAGTGGAGCCCCGGCCTATTCGCGGCGCGCGCCGCCGTGCTCGAGGACCTCGGCTCGGCGGATGAGGCGGCCCAGTGGCGCCGCCGCGCCGAGGTCGCCGCCGAGGCGCTGGGACATGCGGTCGATCAGGACGAGTTCGACGTGATCCAGATCGACGACGCGGACACCGAGGAACTGCCCGACGAGATCGAGACGGACGAGCCGGTCGGCGTCGACGAGCCGGACGAGGACTCGGAGCCGTCGACCGACGAGCCGGCACCGTCCGATGAGCCCGAGCCCGAGCCCGAGCCCGAGCCCGAGCCCGAGCCCGAGCCTGAGGTCTCGCCCGAGCCCGAGGCGATCCCCGAGGAGCAGGCGGGGGAGGAGTTCACCGTCGAGGACGAGGTCGCCGAGATCCTCGCCGAGGTCGATGCCGCCCCGGAGCCGGGCGAGGCCGACCCTGCCCCGGCGCAGGGGGAGAAGGACGAGGACCGTCCCGATGGCGCTCTTTTCTAAGCGCGAGAGCACGCCGCTCGACGGCGTGGACGTGGTGCTCGCCGACCTCGACGGCGTGGTCTACGCCGGCGCGGGAGCGATCCCGCACGCTGTCGAGAGCCTGAACCGCGCGGCGTCCGAGGGGCGCCGGCTCGGCTACATCACCAACAACGCCTCCCGCACCGACGCCACGGTCGCGGCGCACCTGGCCGAGCTCGGGCTGCGCACCAAGCCCGAGGAGGTCGTCACCAGTCCTCAGGCGGCGATGCGTCTGCTCTCCGACAGAGTGGCCGCCGGCTCGACCGTGCTGGTCGTGGGCGGCGAAGGGCTGGTCGTCGAGGTCGAGCGCGCCGGCTTCACCGTCACGCGCAGCGCCGACGACGACCCGGCGGCCGTCGTGCAGGGCTTCGCGCCCGACGTGTCCTGGACCCAGCTGGCGGAGGCGGCCTACGCGCTGCACACGCCGGAGGAGGAGGGCGGCATCCCCTGGATCGCCACCAACACCGACTGGACGATCCCGCAGGCCCGCGGCATCGCGCCGGGCAACGGAACGCTGGTGTCGGCCGTGCACACGGCGGTCGGCCGGCTCGCGACGGTGGCGGGGAAGCCGGAGGCTCCGATCTTCCATGAGGCAGTGGCGCGCTTCGGCGCCTCCTCGCCGTTGTTCATCGGCGACCGGCTCGACACCGACATCCTCGGCGCCAACCGCGCCGGCGTGCCGTCCGTCCTCGTCCTCACCGGCATCGACCGGCCGAAGCACGTGCTGGCGGCGCCGCCCGACTCGCGTCCGACCTACATCGTCACCGACCTGCGGGAGCTGTTCGAGCCGTATCCGGTCGCGAAGGTGAAGGGCGACACGGTCTGGGTGCGCGACGCGGCCGTGCGGATCGACGGGCCGGACGTGCAGATCGTGGCCGAGGGAGCGCCGATCGACCTGCTGCGCGCGTCCGCGAAGGCCATCTGGGACACCGGACGGCAGATCTTCGGCTTCCGGGTGCCCGAGCGCCTCTACGCGGACCCGTTCCGCGTCGCCCGCCGCTGAGCAGCGCCGCGCGCTCGCACCCTGCCCCGATCGGCTCAGGGCGGTGAGGAACCTGTCTTCACTCGCTGTCCTCGGCCGATCTGCCCATTCCCGGGAACGGGAGGGATCAGGACGTAACCTGGGACGGTGAGCGAGACGACGGACGACACGGGTGCCGAGGGCCTGGTGAGCCGGGTGCGCGTGATCGAGCAGCAGCCGCTCGCCGCCCGCGCCGAGGCCTATGCGAGCCTGCACGATGAGCTGGCGCGCCGGCTCGAGCAGGCCCCTTCGGATGCCGGCGGCGCCGCGCGCGGCGCCGGATGAGCAGCCGGCTCGACGCGGCTCTCGCCGCCCGCGGTCTCGCCCGCTCCCGCTCGCACGCCGCCTCGCTCATCGAGGAAGGCCGCGTGACGGTCGCGGGACGGGTGGCGGCCAAGGCGTCGATGAAGGTCGACGACGACACGCAGATCGCCGTGTCGGACGCCGACCACTACGTCAGCCGCGGCGCGCAGAAGCTGATCGGCGCGCTCGACGGTTTCGGCATCGCCGCCGCCGGTCGCGTCGCGCTCGACATGGGGGCGTCGACTGGCGGGTTCACGCAGGTGCTGCGCGAGCGCGGCGCGGAGCCCGTGATCGCGGTCGACGTCGGACACGGCCAGCTCGCGCTGCTCATTGCGCTCGACGCCGGGGTGCGCGCGGTCGAGGGGTTCAACGTGCGGCACATGACCGCGCAGACGCTCGTCGAGGCCAGCGGGGTCACGGAGGCGCCGTCCCTGATCGTCGGCGACCTGTCCTTCATCTCGTTGACGCACGTGCTGCCGGCCGTCGCGGAGGTCGCCTCCGGCGACGCCGACGTGGTGCTGCTGGTCAAGCCGCAGTTCGAGGTCGGCCGCACGCGTGTGCGCGGAGGCGTGGTCACCGACCCCGGCCTGCGTGCGGACGCCGTGATGGAGGTGCTGTTCACGGCGCACGACCTGGGGCTCGGCACGCTCGGCGTCCTGCCGTCCCCGCTCCGGGGCACGCACGGCAATGTCGAGGCGCTGATCCACATCGCGCCGGGCCGGGGGACGGATCCGACACAATGGAAGACCACGGTCGAGCGCTGCTGCGCCGGCTGAGCACCGCCGGACCGATGCACGACCACAGCGACGGAGGACGATGAATCGCAACGACAGTGCGAGCGGCTCGACGTCCGAGCGTGCCGCCTCGCGTCGCGAGCGGAAGATCCTGGTGGTCGCCCACGCGCACCGCGACGACACGGTGGACGCCGCCGTGCGGGTCGTCGGGCTGCTGCGCTCGGCCGGTGCGGTGCCCGTGCTCGCCCCGGACGACCGCGCCGAGCTGTCGGCGCTCGCACCGTCGCTCGCCGACGTCGCCGCGCTCGGCGAGGACGGCGGGGTCGACCTCGCCGACATCGACCTCGCGATCGTGCTCGGCGGAGACGGCACGATCCTGCGCGCCGCGGAGCTGGTGCGTTCCGGCACCGCGCCCGTGCTGGGCATCAACATGGGCCACGTCGGCTTCCTGGCCGAGATCGACCGCGACGCGATGGACGCCGCGGTGCAGCGGGCCGTCGAGGGCGACTACGCCGTCGAGGAGCGCCTGGCGCTCGAGGTGCGCGTCAAGGACCGGTCCGACCGCGTCGTCTACGAGACGTGGGCGCTCAACGAGGCGACCGTCGAGAAGGACAGCCGCGAGAAGATGATCGAGGTCGTCATCGAGATCGACCGGCGTCCGCTGTCCGCCTTCGGCGCCGACGGCGTGGTCATCGCGACGCCCACCGGCTCCACGGCCTACAACTTCTCGGCCGGCGGCCCGGTGATCTGGCCGTCCGTGCAGGCGATTGCCGTCGTGCCGCTGTCGGCGCACGCGCTGTTCGCGCGTCCGCTCGTCGTCGGCCCGGAGCACTCCGTCGCGGTGGAGGTGCTCGAGGGCGGGGCCGGTGCCTCCGGCGTGCTGTGGTGCGACGGCCGCCGCTCGCACCCGCTGCCACCGGGTGCGCGCGTCTCGGTGCGCCGTTCGCCCCAGCCCGTCCGCCTCGCCCGGCTGCACCCGGCCGCCTTCACCGATCGGCTCGTGCGCAAGTTCAAGCTGCCCGTGCAGGGATGGCGCGGCCCGGCCGACCCGACGGCGACCGGCGTGCTGGACGCGATCCCGGCCCCCGGCCCCTTCACGGAGCAGGGCGAATGACCGACCACGTCGCGGAGGCGACCACATGATCGAAGAGATGCGTCTGCGCGACCTCGGCGTCATCAGCGAGGCCGCCCTGCCGATGGGGGCGGGCTTCACCGCCATCACGGGCGAGACGGGCGCCGGCAAGACCATGGTGGTCACGGGCCTCGGCCTGCTGCTCGGTCAGCGGGCCGACTCCGGCGCCGTGCGGGCCGGCGCGCCGCAGGCCTCGGTCGAGGGCGTCTGGATCGTGCCCGAGGAGGGGCCGGTCGCCGAGCGCGTGCGCGAGGCGGGCGGCGACCTCGAGCCGATCGGCGGGGGACGCGCGGAGCTGTACCTGTCGCGCACGCTCGCGGCCGAGGGACGCAGCCGCGCGAGCGTCGGCGGCCGGGCCGCACCGGCCGGGGTGCTCGCCGAGCTCGCCGACGCGCTCGTGGTCGTCCACGGCCAGTCCGACCAGCTGCGGCTGAAGTCTGCGGCGGCGCAGCGCGACGCGCTCGACCGCTTCGCCGGCGAGCCGGTGCGCGACGCGCTCGCCGCGTACCGCGACGCCTACGACGGCTGGCGCGCGCTCGAGCAGGAGCTGTCGACGCTGGTCACCGACCGCGACGCCCGGGCCGCCGAGGCGCAGACCCTGCGGGCGACGCTCGACGAGATCGAGCAGGCGGCGCCCGAGGCCGGCGAGGACGTCGCCCTCGCCGAGCGCGCCGAGCGACTGGCGAACGCCGAGGAGCTGCGCGACGCCGCCGCTGTCGCCCGCGAGGCGCTCTCGAGCGAGGAGGACGCGGTCGACGTGTCGACGCTGCTCGCCGATGCCCGCCGCGCGCTGGAGCGGGCGTCCGACCCGGCGCTCGCCGCGCTGTCGGAGCAGCTCGCCGATCTCGGGTACCGCGCCGCCGACATCGCCGTCGAGCTGTCCGGCTTCCTGGCCGACCTCGACGAGAGCGGGCCGGCCGAGCTCGCCGGCGTGGAGGAGCGACGCGCGATCCTGAACGGCCTCGTGCGCGCGCACGGGTCGCTCGACGCCGCCATCGAGCTGCTGCAGACCGGATCCGCCCGGCTGGCGGAGCTGGACGACGACGGCGACCGCGTCGACCGGCTGCGCGCGCAGCTCGCCGAGGCGAGGCACGCGCTCGACGCCCACGCCGGCGCGCTCACCGCCGCCCGCACGCACGCCGCGGCGAGGCTCGCCGGGGCGGTGACGGAGGAACTGCACGCCCTCGCCATGCCCGATGCCCGTCTGCTGGTCGACGTGGTCCCGGGGGCAGAGTCGACGCACGGCCGCGACGACGTCTCGCTGCTGCTCGCGCCGCATCCGGGCGCCGAGCCCCGCCCCGTGTCGAAGGGCGCGTCGGGCGGCGAGCTCAGCCGCGTGATGCTCGCGATCGAGGTCGTGATCGCCGGCACCGACCCGGTCCCGACGTTCGTCTTCGACGAGGTCGACGCCGGCATCGGCGGCGCCGCCGCCATCGAGGTGGGACGACGCCTCGCGCGCCTCGCCGAGACGTCGCAGGTGATCGCCGTCACCCACCTGGCGCAGGTCGCCGCGTTCGCGGGCAACCACCTCAGCGTGGTCAAGGCGAACGACGGGTCGGTGACGTCGTCGAGCGTCACCCGCCTGGACGGCGGCGACCGCGAGGCCGAGATGGCGCGGCTGCTGTCGGGCCTGGCCGACTCGGACGCGGCACTGACCCACGCTCGCGAGCTGCTGCAGCTCGGCACTGCCCGCGTATGAGGGCTGCGGGCCTGAGGGCCGCGGGCGTGACGGGCGCGGGAGCATGACCGACGCGCGGGACGGCGACCCGACGGCGACCCCGCCGGCGGAGGCCGTCGCGATCCCGCCTCGCCGCCAGACGCCGCTGTACCGCTGGCTTTCGGTGTGGCTGCTGCGCACCGAGGCGCGGGCTCGGGCCCGAGGCTCGAAGCGCTCCCGCCGCGCGGCGAGGATCACATGGGGCGTGGTCGCGGCGCTCGGCGTGCTGCTGCTGTTCGGCCCCGTGATCAACGCCCCGATGGGGTTCGACGACTACATCGATGCGGCGGAGTCGGGCACGGAGACGTGGATCGCGCGCAGCTTCGAGGCCGACTACACCGTCTCGCGCGAGGAGGACGGCCACCTCGCGATCGAGGTCGAGGAGCGGATCACCGCCCTCTTCCCCGAGGACGTGGACGAGTCGTCCGTCGAGCGGGTGCTGGTGGGCGAGTACGAGGGCCACGACCTGGACGTCGCGCTGGTCTCCGCCGAGCTCGACGGCGCGGCGGTCGACGCGGAGGTGCGCCGGAGCGCCACGCGCACCGAGCTGCGGGTGGACGCGGGGGAGCGCCTGACCGGCGACCACGACGTGGTGCTGCGCTACACGCTGCGCGACGCCGCCGCCGACACGTTCGACGAGTCGACGCGGGCGTGGACGCAGATGCTGGAGTGGGACGCGTTCGGCCCGGACTGGGCGCACGGCTCCGCGTCGACGACCGTGACGGTGACCATGCCGCGCGACCTCGTCGACGCGTACGCTCGGCAGCCGCGCGGCGGCGTGGAGTGGCTGCTCGCCGCCGACAGCACCGCGCTCGAACCGGACAGCGAGACCGCCGACACCGTCACCTACGAGCTCACGAACGACCAGACGCTACCTCCGCACTCGTCGTTCTGGTTCCGGTTCCACTTCGCGCCGGGCACATTCGAGATGCCCGCGCCGACCGCCCTGTACTGGGTGATGGTGGTCGGCCCCTTCGTGCCGCTGCTGTTGGCCGCGCTCGCGCTGCTGCTCGCGCTCGCCGCCCGCGCCGTGGCCTGGGGGGATGCGCGCGGCAGGGCCTGGTACGTCGCGCAGTCGGATCCGCCGAAGGGCGTCTCGCCGTCGATCGCCGCACGGCTCTGGCGCTCCATCGGCACCGCCCCGCTCGTGCGCGCGCTCGCCGCGTACCAGGAGGCGACGGCGGGCGCGGCCGAGACGGAGCGGAAGGCCCCGCGCTGGCGGCGGAAGGGCAAGGGCGGGCGAGCCGTCGACAGCTCCGGCGGCGCGCAGGCGGCCGCACGACCGAAGGACGCCCGGCGCGCGCTGGCACGTGAGCTGCACCGCGCGGGGAGGCTCGGCAACTGGCCCCACGCGTGGACCCACTACCTGGGCGCGCCGGCCTGGTCGGAGACGTTCCGGCTGAAGCTGCGTCGCGTGCCCCACGGCTTCGTGCGCGACAACTTCGTCGGCGCCGCCCTCGCGCTGCCCGTCGTGCAGCTGGGGCTCGCCCGGCAGCTCTCGCACCAGTTCCCGCTCAGCGTCTACTGGTGGCCGGTCGCCGCCGTCGCGGTGGCGATCCTGCTCGGAGCCCTCGTGCTGGTCATCGCGCTCACCGCTCGACCCCTGACGCGTCCCGGCGCGTTCGTGCGCGAGCACCTCCTGGGAGTGCGGCTGTTCGCCGAGCGCACGCAGCTGGCCGAGCGCGGCACGCTCGCCGACCCGCTGCTGCCGTACGCGGTCATGTTCTCGCGGCCCCGGCGCGCGGCCGCGATCGTCGCCCGGGCGATGGACGACGCGGGTGTGGCCCGCGACGTCAAAGCCGATCCCGCGTTCCTGAGCGGGGGACGCATCGCGCTGCGGGTCGGCTCGGCGGTGCTGGTCGTCGGGGCGTTCCTCGTGGCCGCCCTCGTGCCCTCGCCCACCGTCCGCCCCGAGATGGACGCCGTCTTCCTGGGCGACGTCCCCGGCAGCTACGGCATGTTCGTGCGGGAGTTCGCCGCGGACGCCCGCCTCGACCGATCCGACGAGGGGCTCGCGCTCGCCGTCGAGGAGCGCCTGCAGGTGACCGTCGCCGACGGCGGCCGGTACGTCAGGCAGGTCACCCGCCAGTGGACCGACCGGCCCGACGGGCAGGACCAGGGTCTCGTCGTCGAGAGCGTGACGGTGGACGGCGAGGAGGTGCCGTTCGAGACGAGCCGGCTGCAGGGGAAGCTCTTGATGAGCACCACGCTGCAGGATGACTGGCCGGGCGAGCACGAGGTCGTCATCGCCTACCGGCTGGAGACGCCCGCTGTACGGACGTTCGCCGACGGCGCGTGGCACGACGAGCTGCGCTGGACGGCGATCGACCCGGACTGGTCGTTCGGCTGGGACGGACTGCTCGAACTGGGCGGCGACACGATCGAGGTCGAGGACGTGGCCGTGTCGCTCACGATGCCGGCGGACCTCGCCGAGCAGGCGGCGGGTATCGGCGCGCTCGATCACCGCCGCAACGACGACGTCTCGGTGCGAGAGCCCGATGCCGTCCAGCGCGACGGTGAAGACGTGACCTACCGGCTCCACCCCGAGCCTGACGACGACGCGCGCTACCTCGGGCTGCAGCTGCTGTTCCCGGAGGGCTCGGTCGTGGACGCGGAACGCACCGGCTGGGTGCTCTGGGCCGGCTGGCGCGCGTTCCCGATCGTCCTGACGATGGCGATCGGCCTGACGGCGCTCGCCGCGGCGCTCGTCGGGATCCGGCGCGGACGGAGCCTCCCGCAGGGGGCGCGACGCGACGCCGCGCGCTGGCTGGCGCCCGCCGCCACCGTGGCCCAGCTGCCGGTGTTCGTGTGGACGACGGCCGACTGGAGCGGCGACGAGCCGTGGTTCGCGCCGATGGGGATCCTGTTCCTCGTGAACGTCGTCGCGGCGATCTGGTCGCTCGTCGCGACGCGCCGTGCCGCGAACGCGCCCGCAGCGCGCACCGGCCGTTCGCGGTCGAAGCCCCGGCCATGACACGATATGCCGAAGCGCACGGCCCGGCGCGACGAGCGCGGCACCCCGCCGCATGCCGTCCGGCGGTCGGGCGCGGTCTCCACGGGCGTGCCGCACGGCTCGCTCGAAGCTGCGACTGTTAGGATCGAAGCCCGTGATGCAGACTCCTGGCGCGGGACCCAAGAACGACACGACCAAGCAGATCTTCGTGACGGGTGGTGTCGTCTCCTCGCTCGGCAAGGGCCTCACCGCGGCGAGCCTCGGCAATCTGCTGACGGCCCGCGGACTGCACGTCGTGATGCAGAAGCTCGACCCGTATCTGAACGTCGACCCGGGCACGATGAACCCGTTCCAGCACGGCGAGGTGTTCGTCACGGACGACGGCGCCGAGACCGATCTCGACATCGGCCACTACGAGCGGTTCCTCGACGTCAACCTCAGCCAGGCGGCGAACGTCACCACCGGTCAGATCTACTCGCAGGTGATCGCCAAGGAGCGTCGCGGCGAGTACCTCGGCGACACGGTGCAGGTGATCCCGCACATCACCGACGAGATCAAGCGGCGCATGCGCCTGCAGGCCGAGGCCGACCCGAAGCCCGACGTCATCATCACCGAGGTCGGCGGCACCGTCGGCGACATCGAGTCGCAGCCCTTCCTCGAGGCCGCGCGTCAGCTGCGCCACGAGCTCGGTCGCGACAACGTGTTCTTCGTCCACGTGTCGCTCGTGCCGTTCATGGGCGCGTCGGGGGAGCAGAAGACCAAGCCGACCCAGCACTCCGTCGCGGCGCTCCGCCAGCTCGGCATCCAGCCCGACGCGCTCGTGCTGCGCAGCGACCGCCCCGTGAGCGAGTCGAACCGCAACAAGATCGCGCTGATGTGCGACGTCGACGTCGAGGGCGTCATCAACACGGTCGACCTGCCGAGCATCTACGACATCCCCTCGACCCTGAACGATCAGGGCCTCGACGCGTACATCGTGCGCCGCCTCGGGCTGACCGCCGGCGACGTGGACTGGACGCGCTGGAACACGGTGCTGACCGCCGTGCACAACCCGAAGCTCGAGGTCACGGTCGGCCTCGTCGGCAAGTACATCGACCTGCCCGACGCCTACCTGTCGGTGACCGAGGCGCTCAAGGCCGGCGGCTTCGCGCACGAGGTGAAGGTCAACATCCGCTGGATCCCCTCGGACACGTGCGAGACGCCGGAGGGCGCGGCCAAGCAGCTGGCCGACGTCGACGCGATCTGCGTGCCGGGCGGCTTCGGCATCCGCGGCATCGAGGGCAAGCTCGGCGCGCTGCGCTTCGCCCGTGAGCAGGGCATCCCCGCGCTCGGCCTCTGCCTCGGCCTGCAGTGCATGGTCATCGAGTACGCCCGACACGTCGCCGGCATCGAGGACGCGTCGTCGAGCGAGTTCGACCCGGAGACGTCGGCCCCGGTCATCGCGACGATGGCCGAGCAGGTCGACATCATCGCCGGCGGCGACCTGGGCGGCACGATGCGCCTGGGTCTGTACCCCGCGAAGCTCGCCGACGGATCGATCGTGGCCGAGGCGTACGGGCAGACCGAGGTGCAGGAGCGCCACCGTCACCGCTACGAGGTGAACAACGCGTACCGCGAGCAGATCGCCGACGCCGGCATGGTCTTCTCGGGGATCAACCCCGACCTGAACCTGGTCGAGTTCGTCGAGCTGCCGCGCGACGTGCACCCGTACTACGTCGCCACGCAGGCGCACCCCGAGCTGCGCTCGCGCCCCACCGACCCGCACCCGCTGTTCCGCGGGCTCGTCGGCGCCGCCGTCGAGCGCCACCGGGCGAGCGAGCTGTTCGAGGTCGAGAGCGCCTGACATGCCCTCGCACGCTGCGCACATCCAAGAAGAGCACATCCAAGAAGAGCACATCCGGGACGAGCCGTTCGAGGTCGAGGTGCTCGACTCGCGTCTCGCCTTCGAGGGGCACGTCTGGGACGTGCGCGAGGACCGCTTCCGCTACAACGACCACGAGCTGGTGCGTCACTACGTCGCGCACACCGGCGCCGCGGCGGTCGTCGCGCTGGACGACGACGACCGGGTGCTGCTGATCCAGCAGTACCGGCATCCCATCCGTGCGCGCGACTGGGAGATCCCGGCCGGCCTGCTCGACGTCGAGGGCGAGGATCCGCTCGAGGCCGCCCAGCGCGAGCTCGCCGAGGAGGTCGACCTCGTCGCCGACCACTGGGAGAAGCTCGCCCGCATGGCGCCGACTCCCGGCGGCAGCGACGAGGTGATCCACCTGTACCTGGCCACCGGCCTCTCGGACGCTCCCGAGGCGTTCGACCGGGACGGCGAGGAGGCGGACATCCGGCTGGCGTGGGTGCCGATCGAGGAGGCCGTCTCGGCGGTGCTGGGCGGCGAGGTCGCCAACGGCGCGATGATGCTCGGCGTCATGCTCGCCGCCGAGAGGGTGCGGCGACGGGCGGACGCCGCGGCGTGATGCGGCGCCCGATCGCGCACCTGGAGCAGCGGAGCCCGCGATGAGGCTGGAGCGCGCGCTCGACGCGTACCTGCGGCATGTCACGATCGAGCGCGGGCTCTCCGACCACACCGTCGCGGCCTACCGCCGCGACCTCGTCGGCTATCTGGAGTGGCTCGACGAGCGCGGCGTCGTCGAGACCCAGGACGTGACCCCGGCGGTCATCGCCGCGTTCGGCGCGGAGCGTGCCTCCGCGGAGCCGCCGCCCGCGGCGTCGTCGCTCGCGCGCCTGCAGTCGTCGGTGCGGGGCCTGCACCGCTTCCTCGCACGCGAGGGCATCGCCGACGCCGACCCCTCGCAGCGGCTGCGGCCGCCGAAACAGGCCCGCCGCCTGCCGAAGGCGCTCACCGTCGACCAGGTGGAGCGGCTGCTCGCGGCCCCCTCGGGGGAGGACCCGATCGGCATCCGCGACCGGGCGCTGCTCGAGCTGCTCTACGCCACGGGCGCCCGTGTGTCGGAGGCCGTGCAGCTCGACGTCGACGACGTCCAGACCGGCGACGTGCTGCGGCTGCGCGGCAAGGGCGACAAGGAGCGGATCGTGCCGGTCGGCTCGTACGCCCGTGCGGCGCTCGACGCGTATCTGACGCGGGTGCGCCCCGATCTTGCGACGCGCGGCAGGGCGACGCCGCGGCTGTTCCTCGGCGCACGCGGGGCGCCGCTGTCGCGCCAGAGCGCCTGGCTCGTGATCCAGGCCGCCGCCGAGAAGGCCCAGATCGAGGCGCACGTGTCGCCGCACACGCTGCGCCACTCGTTCGCGACCCATCTGCTGCAGGGCGGCGCCGACGTGCGCGTGGTGCAGGAGCTGCTGGGCCACGCGTCGGTCGCGACCACCCAGATCTACACGCACGTCACGGTCGACACCCTGCGCGACGTGTACGTCACCAGCCACCCCCGGGCGCGCTGAGCCGGGGCGCCCGCCGCGCTCGACCGACCACCCGCGTCGCGGCGGCGGCCGGTCGAGCGCGCAGGGCGGGTCAGCCGGCGTCGAGGTCGGCGAGGTCGAGCACGAAGCGGTAGCGCACGTCTCCGGTCTCCAGCCGATCGAGCGCCTCGGAGACGCGGGCCGACGGCAGCACCTCGACGTCGGCCGTGATCCCGCGCTCGGCGCAGAACTCGAGCAGCTCGGCGGTGTGCGCGCGTCCTCCCGTTCCCGAGGAGGTCAGGCGCTTGCGTCCCATCATCAGCCGCATGACGGGCACGGCGACCTCGCCGAAGAAGCCCAGCATGCACAGCGTGCCGTCGATGGCGAGCAGGTCGAGCAGCGGCGGCACGTCGTGAGGCGCGGAGATGGTGTCGAGGATGAGGTCGAACGAGCCCGCCGCGTCGCGCAGGGCGGCCTCATCGGTGGACAGCACCAGTCGCGCCGCGCCGAGGGCGCGTGCGTCGTCGGCCTTCTCGACCGTGCGGCTGAGCACGGTGACCTCGGCGCCGAGCGCGACGGCGAGCTTGATCGCCAGGTGGCCGAGGCCGCCCATGCCGGCGACGGCCACGCGGCTGCCGGGGCCGATGCCCGTGACCCGCAGCGGCTCCCAGACCGTGATGCCCGCGCACAGCAGCGGCGCGGCGGCGGCCGGGTCGAGTCCCTCGGGGAGGGGGTAGGCGAAGCGCGCGCTCAGCACGTACTCGCGGCTGTATCCGCCCGCCGTGCGGCTGCCGTCGACGCGGTCGGTGCCGCCGTAGGTGAGGGTCGCTCCTTCGGCGCAGTAGTTCTCCTGGCCGGCGCGACATGCATCGCACTCTCCGCAGGAGTCGACGATGGTGCCGATCGCGACGAGCTGGCCGACCCGCAGGGCGGCGACGTCCGATCCGAGCTCCGTGACCGTGCCGACGAACTCGTGGCCGGGGACCGCGCCGTCGGAGCCCGAGCGGTGGATCGAGTGCAGGTCGCTGTGGCATACCCCGCAGTAGTCGACGCGCACGGCGATGTCGCCGTCGCGCAGGTCGCGGCGGGGCACCGCGACCCTTCTCAGCCGGGTGGTCCCGTCCGTCGCCTGCCAGCCTTCCGTCGTGCGCATGTCATCCTCCAGAGATGAGAAACAGACCGTTCGGTTTGTTAATGTACGCCGCGCAAGCCTCTCCCGCAAACAGACCGGTTCGTCTCTCGCTAGGCTCGGCACATGCCCGAGCTGCCATCCACCGCACGCGGCACGGCGACGCGCCGTCGCATCCTCGACGTCGCGGCCGACGAGTTCGCCGAGCGCGGCATCGCCGGAGCGCGCATCGAGCGGATCACCCGCGCCGCGCGCACGAACAAGGCCCAGGTCTACGGCTACTTCGGCAGCAAGGACGGGCTGTTCGACGCCGTGGTGTCCGACTCCATCGACCGGCTGACGACCATCGCGCCGTTCGAGGGCGCCGACCTCGCCGGGTGGGCGGTGCGGCTGTACGACGAGTACCTGCGGCAGCCCGAGCTCATCCGCCTGACGACCTGGATCCGCCTCGAGCGCCGGCCCACCGGTCGTCTCTTCGACGACGCGGATCACGCCGCGAAGCTGACGGCGATCGAGGAGGCCCAGGCGGCCGGGCGCATCAGGGCAGGCGATCCGTTCGAGCTGCTGACGCTGGTGATCGGGATGTCGTGCGCGTGGTCTCCCGCCAGCGGCGTCTACGCCGCCGGCCTCGACGAGACGGCCGCGGTGCACACACGTCGGCGCGAGCTGCTGCGCGAGAGCGTCACCCGGGTGCTGGCTCCCTGAGGCCGCGTCCCGGGGATCGCCGGGCCCGATCCGCGGGCGCGCAGGCGAGCATCGCTACAATCGAGCAAGCATGTCGAAGGCGGGAGAATCGGTGACGGACAAGGCGACCCGGGCGAAGAAGCAGGATGAGGTCATCCTGGGCGAGACCGGACGCCCGTACCACGGCTTCCCGACCCCGCCGAAGCTCGAGGGCCACGGCCCCGCGCGCATCATCGCGCTGTGCAACCAGAAGGGCGGCGTCGGCAAGACGACGACCACCATCAGCCTCGCCGCGTCGCTCGCCTCGTACGGCCGTCGCGTGCTGGCGGTCGACTTCGACCCCCAGGGCGCGCTGACGGTGGGCCTCGGGGTGCAGGCGCACGACGTCACGACGATCTACGACCTGCTGCTCGACACCAAGCGCGACCCGCACGAGGCGATCGTGCAGACCGCCACCGAGAACCTCGACGTGATCCCGGCGAACATCGACCTGTCGGCCGCCGAGGTGCACCTGGTCAACGAGGTCGCCCGCGAGCAGATCCTGTCGCTGGTGCTGCGCAAGGTGGCCGCCGACTACGACGTCATCCTGGTGGACTGCCAGCCGTCGCTCGGGCTGCTGACCATCAACGCCCTCACCGCCGCGCACGGCGTGCTGATCCCGATGGAGTGCGAGTTCTTCGCGCTGCGCGGCGTCGCGCTGCTGATCGAGACCATCGGCAAGGTGCGCGACCGGCTGAACCCGTCGATCCAGCTCGACGGGCTGCTCGCGACGATGTACGACCCGCGCACGCTGCACTCGCGCGAGGTGCTGGAGCGGATCGTCGAGGCGTTCGGCGACGACGTGCTGGAGACGGTCATCGGCCGCACCGTGAAGTTCCCGGACGCGTCCGTCTCGGGCGTGCCGATCACCGAGTTCGCGCCCCAGCATCCGGCCGCTCAGGCCTACCTGCGGCTTGCGCGGGAGCTGGTCGCCCGTGGCGCCGTCGCCTAGCGACGGCCCGCGGCCGCCGGAGGCGGAGTCGAACACCGTGGCGCCGTCGCCTAGCGACGGCCCGCGGCCGCCGGAGGCGGAGTTCAGCACTGTGGCGCCGTCGCCGGGCGACGGTGAGGTCGAGCCGGCCAGTGAGGTCGAGGCCGATTCGACTGCCGATGCGGCGGCCGACGGCGAGGTGCCGGGGTTCCGGGTGTCGCTGTCCAACTTCGACGGCCCGTTCGACCTGCTGCTCAACCTGATCTCGCAGCACGAGCTCGACATCACCGAGGTCGCGCTGTCGAAGGTCACCGACGAGTTCATCGCCTATCTGCGCGACCTGGGCCCGGACGAGGAGCTCGACCAGGCGTCGGAGTTCCTCGTCGTGGCGGTCACGCTGCTCGACATGAAGGTCGCGGGCCTGCTGCCGCAGGGCGAGCTGGTGGACGCCGAGGCGGTGGCGCTGCTCGAGGCGCGCGACCTGCTGTTCGCACGCCTGCTGCAGTACCGCGCGTTCAAGGAGGTGTCGGGCTGGTTCGCGCGGCGGCTGCAGGGCGAGGACCGGCGCCACACGCGCAGCGTGCCGCTCGATCCGAAGTACCGCTCGCGCACGCCCGAGCTGGTGTGGACGCTCAGCCCCGAGGACTTCGCGGCGATCGCGATGCTGGCGTTCGCGCCCCGCGAGATCCCGCGCGTGGGGCTGGACCATCTGCACGCTCCACTGGTGAGCATCCGCGAGCAGGCGGCGGTGGTGGTGACGCTGCTGCGCAGCGCCGAACGCCTGACGTTCCGCGAGCTGGTCGCGGGGGCGGACGGCGCGGGCGTGATCGTGGCGCGCTTCATCTCGGTGCTGGAGCTGTACCGGCACGCGGCGATCTCGTTCGAGCAGCTCGAGCCGCTCGGCGAGCTGACGCTGACCTGGACGGCGGACCACTGGTCCGACGAGACGCTGGCGACCCTGGGGGCCGACTATGACCGATGAGACGACGACCGACGCGGTCGAGCCCGATCAGGACGCGACGGTCGCGGCGGCCGCGCCCGAGCTGGAGCCCGTCGAGCAGGCGGCCGAGGAGCCGGCGGACTTCCCCGGCGGCGTCGCCCAGCGGCTGGAGGCGATCCTGATGATCGCCGACGAGCCGCTGAGCGTCGTGACGCTCGCGACGGCCGTGGGCGCCCCGGTGCCGGCGGTGCGCAAGGCGCTGGCCGCGCTGGTCGAGGACTACGACGGGGTGAAGGGCACGCCGGAGCGCGGCTTCGAGCTGCGTGAAGTGGGTGGCGGCTGGCGCTTCTACGTGCGCTCCGACTACGACGACATGGTCGCCGGCTACGTGGGCGGCCAGGCCCCGGCGCGACTGTCGCAGGCGGCGCTGGAGACGCTCGCGGTGATCGCGTACAAGCAGCCGGTGACGCGCTCACAGGTCGCGTCGATCCGCGCGGTGAACGTCGACTCGGTGGTGCGGACGCTCTTGGCGCGTGGCCTCGTCACGGAGGTCTCCACGCATCCCGAGACCGGGGCGATCCTGTACGGCACGACCGGGCTGCTGCTGCAGCAGCTCGGCATCAACTCGATCGACGAGTTGCCGCACATCTCGCCGCTGCTCGACGACGGCTCCGACGGTTTCGACGACATCGTCGGCTGAGACATGCCCCGGCTCGATCATGGGCCGGGGGAGAGGGCGGAAGCCCAGAAGGTGAGACATGGAAGAGAAGGCTGAGGGGATCCGCCTGCAGAAGGTGCTCGCGAACGCGGGAGTCGCCTCCCGGCGGGTGTCGGAGCAGCTGATCGTCGAGGGGCGCGTGCGCGTCAACGGCCAGACGGTCACCGAGCTCGGCTCGCGCATCGACCCGGAGACCGATCTCGTCGACGTGGACGGCGTGGCCGTGCAGCTCGACGCCGACAAGCGCTACGTGATGCTCAACAAGCCGACCGGCGTGATCAGCTCGATGCGGGACGACCGCGGGCGCCCCGACCTGCGCGACTACGCGAAGGACTGGGACGAGCGTCTGTTCAACGTCGGCCGCCTCGACTACGACACGTCGGGCCTGCTGGTGCTGACGAACGACGGCGAGCTGGCGCAGGTGCTCGCGCACCCCTCGTTCGGCGTCACGAAGGTCTACATCGCCAAGGTCGACGGACGCGTCACGGCGCAGACGATCGCGCGCCTAACGCGGGGCGTCGAGCTGGACGACGGGCCGATCCAGGCCGACAAGGCCCGGCTGCTCGACGCGTCGGGCGACTCGAGCCTCGTGGAGCTGACGCTGCACTCCGGGCGAAACCGGATCGTGCGCCGGATGATGGCCGAGGTCGGCCACCCCGTCGTCGAGCTCGTGCGGCGCCAGTTCGGGCCGTTGCACCTGGGAACCCTCCCAGTGGGTCAGGCGCGGGAACTGACTAAACTGGAGCGAGGCGCGCTGCTGACTCTCTCGCGCCGTGGATCGGGCCCTGACCAGGCGGATCCTGTGGGGGAGGCGCCCCCGTCGGGAGAGAACTCGGAGAACTCGTGAGCGATACCGCTGCGCCTGCGCGCGACGTGACCGCTGCCGCTCCGCGTCCGTCCGCCGACAGGGACCGCGCCGCGCGCGTGTCCGGCACCGTGCGCATCGTCGGCGCCGGTCTGCTCGGGGCGTCGATCGGACACGCCCTGCGGGCGCTCGGCGTGGACGTCATCCTGACCGACACCTCACCGACGCAGCTGCGCCTCGCGATCGACTACGGCGCCGGGCGGGCCGAGGCTGCGGGCGACGCCCCGTCGCTCATCGTGGTCGCCGTGCCGCCGGACGTCACTGCGGACGTCGTGCAGCGCGAGCTCGAGCGGTTCCCGGGCGTCGTCGTCACCGACGTCGCGTCGGTCAAGCTCGGCCCGCTGAGCGAGCTGCGCGAGCGCGGCCTCGACCTCACGCACTACATCGGCTCGCACCCCATGGCCGGGCGCGAGCGCGGCGGCGCCATCTCTGCCCGCGCCGACATCTTCGCGGGCCGCCCGTGGGTGATCTGCCGCGACGGCGAGACGACGGCGGCCGACCTCGCCCTCGTCGAGGCGCTCGCGCTCGACCTCGGTGCGACCCCGATCGAGATGACGCCGGAGGAGCACGACCGCTCGGTCGCGCTGGTCTCGCACGTGCCGCAGGTGGTGGCGAGCCTGCTGGCCGGGCGCTTCACCGACGCCCCCGACGAGGCCCTGCGCCTGGCGGGCCAGGGCGTGCGCGACACGACCCGGATCGCGCACTCGGCCCCCGAGCTGTGGGTGCAGATCCTGGGCGCGAACCACGCTCCGGTCGTGGACGTGCTCGACGCCCTCGCCGCCGACCTCGCCTCGCTCGCCGACGCCCTGCGCGATCCCGACGCCGCCGGCGCCCGACGCGCGCTGGCCGACGCGATCCGCCGCGGCAACGACGGCGTGGAGCGCCTGCCGGGCAAGCACGGCCAGAACCGCCGCTTCGAGTCGTTCGTCGTGATGATCGACGACACCGCCGGCCAGCTGGGCCGCCTGTTCGGCGACCTCGGCACGCTGCAGATCAACATCGAGGACCTGCGCCTCGAGCACTCGCCCGGCGCGCAGTTCGGCCTGGCGGAGATCAGCGTGGTGCCGGGTGCCCTGCGCGGCGCCGTCGAGGGGCTCGAGCAGCGCGGCTGGCGGATTGCGAGCACGACCCATGACTGACCCGAACACCGCCGCCGCCCACCGGGCGACGACCGAGCAGACCCCGATCATCGCGATCGACGGGCCCGCCGGATCCGGCAAGTCGAGCGTCTCGAAGGAGGTCGCGCGCCGCCGCGGCTACGGCTACCTCGACACCGGTGCCGGATACCGCGCCCTGTCGTGGCACCTGCGCTCGGCCGGGGTGGACTCCGCCGACGCGGACGCCGTGATCGCGGCACTCGGCGGCTTCGAGCTGCGATTGGGCCTCGAGCCCGACGACCGCACGGTGACCGTCGGCGGCACCGACGTGACCGCCGCCATCCGCACGCCCGAGGTGACCGCGGCGATCGCGGGCTTCGTGCGCGTGCCCGAGGTGCGCGCGTACCTCAACGCGATCTACCGCCGGCTGGCGGGGGAGTCGGGGCTGCCCGGAGTCGTGATGGAGGGCCGCGACATCACCTCGGTCGTCGCCCCGGACGCGCCCGTGCGCATCCTGATGACCGCATCGCCCGAGGTGCGCGCCGCGCGCCGCGGGCTCGAGCTCGGCGCCGACACCGCGACGGTGGCGGCCGCCATCAACGCCCGCGACGAGTCGGACAGCCACGTGCTGGACCTCGCGCAGGCAGACCCGGGGGTCGACGTCGTCGACTCGACCGACTTGGATTTCGAACAGAGCATCGATGCCGTGACCACGGTGATCGACAGCAAGCTAGGAGGCCGCGATGGCCGTTGACGACGAGTACGAGGGCAAGCCGGACCGGCTCGCCGAGCGCCTGGCCGAGGTGGACGAGGAGCTCGCCGAGCGCCGCGCCGCCACCCTGCGCCAGGGGCTCGAGGACTACGACCTCGACGCGGAGGACGCCGAGCTGCTCGCCGGCGTGCAGCGCGGCGAGGACGGCATCGAGTACATGCCGGCGCTGCCGGTGGTGGCGATCGTCGGGCGCCCGAACGTCGGCAAGTCGGCGCTCGTGAACCGCATCCTCGGCCGCCGCGAGGCCGTCGTCGAGGACACCCCGGGTGTCACGCGCGACCGCGTCACGTACAAGGCCGAGTGGCTCGACCGCCGGTTCTCGCTGGTCGACACGGGCGGCTGGGAGCCGGACGCGAGAGGCATCGACCGCTCGGTGGCGGCGCAGAGCGAGGTCGCGATCGACCTGGCCGACGTGATCCTGTTCGTCGTCGACGCCACGGTCGGCGCGACGTCGACCGACGAGCACGTCGTGAAGCTGCTGCGCAAGACCGATAAGCCGGTGTTCCTCGTCGCCAACAAGATCGACGACGCGCGCCACGAGCCCGAGGCGTACGCGCTGTGGAACCTCGGCCTGGGCGAGCCGCACCCCGTCTCGGCCATCCACGGCCGCGGCGTCGCCGACCTGCTCGACGAGATCATGAAGGTGCTGCCCGAGGTCTCGGCCGTCGCGAAGCACGAGATCGGCGGACCCCGCCGCGTGGCGATCCTGGGTCGCCCGAACGTCGGCAAGTCGTCACTGCTGAACAAGGCGGCGGGCGAGGAGCGGGTGGTCGTCAACGAGCTCGCCGGCACCACGCGCGACCCGGTGGACGAGATCGTCGAGCTGGGCGGCAAGCTGTGGACGCTGGTGGACACCGCGGGCATCCGCCGGCGCGTGCACCTGCAGCAGGGCGCCGACTTCTACGCGTCGCTGCGCACGTCGGCCGCGCTCGAGAAGGCCGAGGTGGCCGTCGTCGTGCTCGACGTGAGTCAGCCGATCAGCGAGCAGGACATCCGCATCATCGACCTCGTGCTCGAGTCGGGTCGTGCGCTGGTGCTCGCGTTCAACAAGTGGGACGAGCTGCTCGAGGACGACCGCCGCGGCGGCGACCGCCGGCGCATGCTCGAGCGCGAGATCGAGACCGACCTCGCCCACGTGGCGTGGGCGCCGCGCGTGAACATCTCGGCGAAGACCGGCCGTCATCTCGACAAGCTCGTGCCGGCGCTTGAGACGGCGCTGGCATCGTGGGATCAGCGCATCCCGACCGGCAAGTTCAACGCGTTCCTCTCGGAGCTCGTGGCCGAGCACCCGCACCCGCTGCGAGGCGGCAAGCAGCCGCGCATCCTGTTCGGCACGCAGGCGGGCACGCGGCCGCCGACGTTCGTGCTGTTCACGACCGGCTTCCTCGACCCGGGCTACCGCCGCTTCGTGCAGCGCCGCCTGCGCGAGCTGTACGGCTTCGAGGGCACGCCGATCGTCATCAACATGCGCGTGCGGGAGCGCCGCCAGCGCTGATCCGTGTCGGCGCCGTCCGGGCCTCAGGACCCGGGCGGCTGCGCTGGGGCGGCTGTGCGAGCTGTGCGAGCAACCGTTACGGGGCGGCGGGCGCGACGGGCGTGGCTGTGACAGGCTGGGACGGTGACCATCGAGCCCGCGCTGCCCGGACAGCCGCCGCGCTTCGCCGGCCCGCGCGACCCCGGTGACGCCTGGGTGGTGACCGAGGCCGGCGAGCGGTACTGGGGGCGCTTCGGCGCCGCGGGGCTCATGGCGTTCGACACCGAGCGCGGGGTGCTGCTGCAGCACCGCGTCGGCTGGAGCCACCATGGCGGCACATGGGCGCTGCCGGGCGGCGCGCTGCATCAGGGCGAGCCCGCGATCGCCGGCGCGCTGCGCGAGGCGCACGAGGAGGCCGGTGTGCCGGTCGCGTCCGTCCGCCCCCGCTTCACCAACGTGCTGGACCTGGGCGTCTGGTCGTACACGACCGTCGTCGCCGACGTGATCGAGCGGTTCGCCGCGGCCGTGACCGACCCCGAGAGCTTCGCGGTGGAGTGGTCGCCGGTGGACGAGGTGGACGACCGACCGCTCCATCCGGGGTTCGCCGACGCGTGGTCGTCGCTGCGGTCGCTGCTGCACGTGCGCCCCGTGATCGTGGTCGACGCCGCGAACGTGGTCGGGTCGGTGCCCGACGGCTGGTGGAAGGATCGCGCGGGCGCCGCCGAGCACCTGCTCACGCGCGTGGCCGCGCTGGCGTCGTCCGGAGTGCCGGCCGACGCGCTGGGCCTCGGCGCGACGCACTGGTTCCCCGACTTCGTCGTCGTGGTCGAGGGCCAGGCTCGGGACGTGATGGACATCGACGGGGTGCGGACGGTGCGCGCGCCGGGCGAGGGCGACGACACGATCGCGGCGGAGGCGGCGGCGCTCGCCGACGACGGACACGCGGTCACGGTGGTCACGAGCGACCGCGGCCTGCGGGCCCGCGCCGAGGACGCCGGGGCGACCGTCCACGGCGCCGGCTGGCTGACGGGGCTGCTGGGCTGACGGCTTGGGCGTCGGACGGGCGGCGTGGGGCCGGCCCCGCGAGTGCCGTATGACACTCGGCCGCCGTTCGCGAGTGCCTTAACGCACTCACGTCCCGTCCGCGAGTGCCACGTGGCGCTCGGCGACGCGTCAGTCGCGGCCGCGCAGCCGGTCGATGTCGCGGCGCTCGCGCTTGGTGGGGCGTCCGGCGCCGCGGTCGCGGGTGGCGATGGTGCCGGCGAACTCGCGCGGAGGCGGGGGAGGGGTGCGGTCCTCGTAGGCGGTGGCGGCGAGTGCGGCGCTGACGCGCTTGGCGATGGTCCGCCGCACGGCGAGGATGCGGTCGAAGCCGTTGACGCGCACGCGCAGTTCGTCGCCGGGGCGGACCAGTTGCGCGGCCTTGGCGTGGGCGCCGTTGACGCGCACGTGCCCGGCGCGGCACGCGGTGGTGGCGGCCGAGCGTGTCTTGTAGACGCGGATCGCCCACAGCCAGGCGTCGACGCGGACGGATTCGCTCATCGGTCCATCGTAGGATCGCGCGCGCCGGTCCGGCTTCTGCGCGGGTGCAGCAGACTGGCGGCATGAGCAGCGTCGACGAGATCATCCCGGCCGAGTACCGCCATCTGTTGGAGCGGCCGCTGTATGGGCATCTGGCGACGATCAGGCCGGATGACACGGCGCAGGTGACGCCGATGTGGTTCGAGTTCGACGGCGAGTTCGTGCGCTTCACGCACACGACGAAGCGTCAGAAGTTCCGCAACCTGCGGCACAACCCGTCGATGGCGTTGTCGGTGATCGACCCGGAGGACGTGTTCCGCTACGTCGAGGTGGCGGGCCGTTTGGTGGAGGCGGTGCCGGACCCGGAGGGCGCCTTCTACGTGCGGCTGCAGAACCGCTACGGCAACCCGAGCACGACGCCCCCGCCCGACTCGGCCGACCGAGTCGTGCTGGTCATGTCGATCGAGCGGGCCACCAAGCAGTAGCCGGTCAGGCCGCGGCGCCGGGCAGGTCGAGCGCGACCACCGCGCGGGTGGCGGTGGGGCGGGCGATCTCGTGGAACCCGGCGCCGAGGAACGTGGACAGCGCGCCGACGAAGAGCGAGTTCGACGACGTCTTCGTCGTGTCGGTCGCGATCGGGTACGCCTCGACGACGCGTGCTCCGCTGTCGCGTGCGTAGTCGATTGCGGCCTCGAGCAGCGAGGCGTTGAGGCCTTGCCCGCGGTGCTCCTTCCGCACGGAGAAGCAGGTGACGGCCCAGACGTCGCCGTCGTCGAGGGGCTCGTCCGATCCGCTCTTCACGATGCGGCTGCGCAGGATGCGCGCCTGCGCTGTGCGCGGGCCGATCCGGATCCAGCCGGCGGCCCGACCGTCGACATACGCCACGAGACCAGGAGCAGGCCCCGCCTCGATCTCGTCATGCAGCAGCTGCTCCCGCTCGTCGACCGTCGTGACGCTCCACTCCTTGCTCGGCAGCAGCGGCCACACGCACTGGCACGACCGCCCGTCGCCGCCGCCTGTCAGCGCCGCCTGCACGTCGTCCCACTCCGCCATCGTCGCCGGCCGGGTCGTGATCTGAGCCATGCCGTCAGCGTACGACCGGCCTCCGACACGCGCGACGGCCCCGATCGCCACACCGGTTCGCAGCACCCTCGGCGACCGGGTAGACTAGTCGAGTTGTCCGCTTCGGCGGGCATCGGGCTGTGGCGCAGCTTGGTAGCGCACTTGACTGGGGGTCAAGTGCGGTAGCGGCTGTTTCAGCCTGAAAAGTGAACAACGGGATGTGGCGCAGCTTGGTAGCGCACCTGACTGGGGGTCAGGGGGTCGCAGGTTCAAATCCTGTCATCCCGACGGAAAAGCCCCGATGAGAAGCCATTTCTCGTCGGGGCTTCGTCGTTCGCGCCGAGAGTTTACGCGGACCTGCGCGAGCGACGCTCTCCTGCGTCGTGACGTCGAGATTGGGGCGCGTTGCCAAGCGCCGGGACACAGCCGGGACACCGGCACGGATTCTGCGATGCGTGACGCCGGTCAGCGCTGCGGTGAACGCCGGTTCCCGGGGGAGCGCTGCGCGGACATCGGCTGCCGTTCTTGAGCGTCGAGGAACGCGTTGGCCTGCGCGGCTGCCGAGGCGAGGTGACGGGTGTCCGGGTGCAGGTAGCCGCGGGTGGTCTCGATCGACTTGTGGCCGAGGCTGCGTTGCAGCACGTGCAGCGGGATGCCCGCATCGGCCATCCAAGTAGCGCCGGTGTGCCGGAGCCCGTGTCGGGTGAGCGAGGGCAGTTCGAGTCCGGTGATGAGTTCGTCCCACTTGGTCGCGTCGCGCACGCTCGCTGTGGTCAGGACGCCGCCGCGCGGGCCGCGCAGCAGCCGCTCGTCGGGTTCGCGTTCTGCGGTCAGACGCTCCAGGACGGGTCTGAGAGCGTTGAGGATCGGGACAGGGCGTGCCGCCCGTCCTTTGGTCTGTTTGGTAACGAGGCCTCCAGAGCCCGGGTAGGTCTGTCGCTCGATGGTCACGATGTTGGTGTCCCAGTTCACGTCGCCCACGCGGAGCCCGGCGATCTCGGACCCGCGGGAGGCGAGGAGAGCGCAGAGCATGACGAAGTCGGAGTAGCTCTGGTGCACCTGTCCGCAGGCTTCGGCGAGCCGGTTCAGCGTGGCCAGATCGGGCAGAGCGTGAGCGCGCGGTGAGGTCTTGTCGGTGGGGATGATGAGGGCGGATTTGCCGAGGCTGCGCCGGGACCTGTTGCGGGCGGGGTTGCTGGCGAGCACGTCGTCGCGCACCGCCTCATCGAGCACGCGCACGAGCGGTGCGATGGTGTTCTTGATCGTCGATGGGGAGTGCACCTTCTCCCAGCCGTCGATGGTCCGGTCGATCATCCCGGCGGTGATCTGCGAGAGCGGGAGGTGTCCGAGCGCGGGGAGCACACGCAGTCGTAGGCCGACCTTGTATCCGTCGGCGGTTGAGGTCGGGTCCAGCCCTCGTGTCCATCGATCGCCGATGGTCGTCAGGTACTGGGCGAAGGTGATGTGGCGGTCGATGCCGATCTGTGAGGACTTCCGCAGATCGTTGAAGAACGCTTCCGCGGCGTCTTCGTCGGGCACGACGAGTGCGCGCACGATGCGCCGCTTGCTCTGGGGGTCGATCCAGCGCGCTCGTGCCCGGATGCCGGAGGGACGGTGCTCGAGGTCCGTGGTGACCTTGACCCCGAAGGGCGGGACCAGGGGGGCGTTCTCAGCTGTGCTCATCGGAGGTGAGCGATGCGAGCCAGGTCTGGACGTCGTCGAGCCGGTACCGGGTGATCCCACCCATGCGCAGGAACGGCGGTCCCTTCTTATCGGTGCGCCACCGCGACAACGTCGCCTCCGACACCTTCAGGTAAGCGGACACCTCGCGGCTGTCCAGGAGCGGCGACACCAGCGGCGTCTCGGCGGTCATGTCGTTCATGGCCGGTCGCTCCATTCGGTGTTCACGATCTCTCGGATCGTCGCGTCCTGCTCTCGCTGCCGGGCCGCGACCTGTTCCTCGACGAACGCGACGAAGTCCTCGCTCCGCTTCGTCACCGGCCGCTCGGCCGTGTCCGGCGGCTCCCAGCCTTCGGGCTCCCCGCCGGGCCAGGCGGTGATGCGGGTGGGGCGGTCGCGGTCCAGGCGCGTGCCAGAGATGGTGACCCAGTCGCGGAGGCGTTCGCGGGCGACGGCGAAGTCGTGATGCCAGGCAAGTGCCTGATTGCCTTTCGCTGCGGGGTCGAAGCAGAACAGCCAGTGCTGCCGCAGCGCGGACAGCTCCCACAGCAGTTCCGGGTGCCGGTGCCACATCGGCGGGATCACCTGCGCCGGCAGCCCGTAGGTGTGCCGGAGCCAGTCGACCCATTGGTTCAGCTCGAGCAGTTCCCGTTCGAGGTCGGGCGGGGGCAGGGTGCGCCAGTTGATCGGCCTGGGCGTCGTGGAGAGGACCTGGGTCATCTCCGTCGTGAACTGTTCCTTCGCGATCCGCTTCGCCTCGGCGACGATCTCCGGCGGCAGGTCATCCGGTCGCATCGTCCCCGGACGCGGGGCGGGCGGCTCGTCGTCGGGCGGTGGTGTCGGGGTGTCGCTCATCGGAAGCTCCCTGGGATCGATGGAAGAACGAGGGCCGCGCCCGTGCGCGACGGAGGGGTGCGGGTGCGGCGGCCAGGTGGAGGCGGTGGGCTGGTCGCCGCACCCGCGGCTTATCGGGTGACGGCTTCTCGCTGCACGCTGGTCGTGCTCGCGGAGGGCTCCGGGTCGGGTTCCAGCGCCGCCTCGCGCGCTGCGACCGCCTGCTGAGCCGTCTCCCGCGCGGCCGGCTCACGGGAGGTCTCCTCCCGGGCCGGGGTCTCCCGGTCGGCGGCGTCGCGCTGGGGCGGGGTGCGGTCGACGCTGTAGCGGGTGATGTTGTTGTCGTGCCCGATGCGGGAGGCGACGAACTGCTCGCGTTCGGCGCCGTCCTGCCCGGTGTAGGTGCGGCTCTCGCCCTCGGCGATGAAGTTGTCGCCCTTGCGGAACTGGTCGTGGGCGCGCTCGGCGGACTTGCGGAACATCACCAGGTCCGTGAACGTCGGGTCCAGCTGCGTGAACGTGCCGTCCTCTTCGAACTTCACCTGGGGCTGCCCGACCCGCAGATACAGGCGGGCGTCGCCTCTGCTGGTGAATGTCAGCTCAGGGTCGGAAGCGACGAACCCCGAGAGGGATTCCTTCGTGCGGATCACCATGACTGTTCTCCTTCGGTCACGCCCGCCCGGCGGGGCGGGGCTAACCGACAGGTACGAACCCCGCGCCGCGCTACTCCGCGGCCGGGACCGTGCCGGCCTGGAGGGCCTTCTCGATCTCGCCCCGTTGCGCCTTCAGCGCGGTCGCGTCGCGCCGGGCGGGCCAGGGGCGGAGCCTCATGATGATGGGGCGTGCGGTGCGGAGCATCACGACCCCGGTGCCGAACGGGAGGGTGCGGAGGACGTCCGGCGGGAGCACCGGCACCCGCCGGATCGACCGCTGGCTTGAGTGCGCCCCGTGCGCGTCGGTGGTGACGGAGTCGGTGGTCTCGTCGCGGTCCCCGATCAGGGTGGACAGGTCCTGGAGGTCGCGGGAGTTGGAGGCGCCGCCGAGGATGATCTTCACGATGGAGGCGTCCCAGATCGCGTTCGCTTGGTTCTCGCCCCACTTCTCTCGCGCTTGCGCGAGGGACTGCAGTACCGGCAGCGGGGTGATGCCGGTGCCGCCGCCTTCGGCCATCAAGGTTGGAAGCGACGGGAGCGGGGCGAGGTTTCCGATCTCGTCCAGGGCGAGCAGCAGCGGCGGGTCCATCCGCGATCCCGGGGATTGGGCGGCGATCTTCCGGGCGGTCTCGACGAGGTCTTCGATGAGCGCCGCCACGAGCGCCGACGACGCTCCCGCGCCCGCCCCGGTGGCGAGGAGGTAGAGCGTGCCGTTGCCGAGGAGGAACGTCTCCGGATCGAACTCTTCACCTGGTGCGGGGGAGACGGCGTCGAGGACGCGGGGGTCGGCCAGCGCCGCGAAGGCGAGGGAGACGCCCTGCCAGATCGAGTCCCGGGTGCGCGGGTCGGCCTGCACCATCGCATCCAGCGAATCCGCCCAGCCCTCGGCGGCGTCGGGGTGGGAGGAGAGGATGCGGACGGCGTCGGCGGCGAGCGTCGGGTTGAGCGCCCACTGGTAGAGGGTCTTCGCGTCCCGCCCGTCGAGGGCAGCGGCGTGGAGGAGCGCTTGGATCGCGGCGGTGGTCTTGCCTTCCCAGAACCCGGCGTCCTGCACGCCGCCGAATCCGGTTGCGGTCGCCAGGCCTTTCGCGCGGATCATCGCCGTCAGCGGGTTCTGGCAGCCCCGCACCGGCGACCACCGCATCCCCGCCCGCAGCCCGGGCGCGAGGTGCTGCGGATCGAACACCGCCGCCGTCCCCTTCTCCTGTCGGGCTTTGAGCGTCGCGGTGAGGTTGTCGGGGCGGGTGGAGGTCGTGATCACCGCGCCGGGAGCATCCAAGATGGCGTTGATCACCACATGCAGGCCCTTGCCCGAGCGGGGCGGGCCGATGAGCAGGATCGAGTCCTCGACCGTCGCCCACACCTGCCCGCCCTTCGACGTCCCCAGTAGATACCCGACCTCCTCCGGCCGCGCCTTTCCACCCCCGAGGGAGGGCCGCAACGTCGCAGCCTTCTTCACCAACGCCTTCGGGGACGCGACCGCGGCAGCCTCCGCACCGGTTGCGGTCCCGGCGAGCCGATGAGGATCGGCCCGGCCCCTGCCTGCCAGGACCGCACGAGCGACGAAGACCAGCGCCGTGGCGAGGGCGGCGAGGAAGACGGCGACGACGAGCCAGTACAGGAACGGGTTCAAGCCCGTAGCCCCCAACGCGGCCCCGGGATCGAGGGGCGTGGCGAGAACGGCGATGCCGGAGCTGACACCGCCGGTCGGCTGCGGGAGCCCGGTGAGGAACGCCGTCACCGAACCCGCGACGCGGAGGAGACCGGCGACGCAGACGGCGGTGACGATCGCGCCGAGGGCGAGGTTGATGAACAGATCGTTGGCGGGCTTCGCCTGCGCCGGGCCAGACATGGAGGGCACCTTCCTACCCCGCACGCGTCGGTGGTGCGCGGCGAGAGACAGGTGCGTCCGACAACGCGTTCAGGAATCGTCGCCGGCCGGTGCCGGGGTCAGTCGGTGCGGTGGATCGAGAGAGTCTCGGAGATCCGCCCGAGCAGGATCAGCTCCCCGGGCCGGTCTGGGAGTTCTGCCCGGTCGAGGAGGGCTCGAGCGCGGCCCGTGTGGTCGGCGGACGTGTGGCGGACGATCATCGCGATCGCGACGTCCTCACCGGGCACGTACCCGTCCGCGGTGAATTCCGCGAGCGCCGGTAGCGACCGCCGCGTCGTATCCGACTCGCCGGTCGCCGGATCGTCAGCAGCGGGCGGGGGCGGGGTGAGGATGTCGGCGTGGACGGTGCCGTCCAGTTCCCGTACCTCCACCCGCGTCGGTGTTCCGAGGCGAGCGACGAGCTCGGTGACCGTCTTGGGCACCTCGGCGCGCGCGATCGGGGCGGCGGTGATCTTATCGCCGTTCACGGTCGCGATCAGCGTGTCCGCGCTGACCGCCTCGAGAACGATCTGCGGCAGCACCGCCGGCACCACCCTGGCCGATCCAGCACGGGCGGCGCCGTGTCGGCGCAGCCGCCGAGGATGATCCTGCTGCTCGCTCACGCGGTCGCCTCGTCGGTTCCAGCGACGGATGGTGAGGATGTTGTTCTGTGGCTCATGCCAGCCAGGTACGCCCCGGATCCTGCCGCCCGGTCTGCTCCGCGACGGGCGGATCCGGCGTGAGGGACTCTTCACGCGCCAGCACGTCGTGCAGGGCTTGCGCCCATGCTTCCGCGATCGTCAGCAGCTCCCGATAGTCCTGCGAGGCGATCTCGCCTTCGCCGTGCGGCACCCACATCTACGAGCCGCCCGATTGCGGAAGGTACGCCTCGGCCACCCACGTCCACGACGTCGGCACCCGGTCCTCGTCGGACCAGTCGACCCCGAGCGGATACTGCTCCTCGATCGCGAACCGAGGAGACGAGCCTTCCACGGGGTAGAGGACGAAGTGCCCGCCGCCGAAGGTCAGCGGGTCCTCGTAGAAGAACAGCACATGCTCGTCGAACTGCTTCTCGATGCGGTGCAGACCCTCGTCGAGCGCCATCATGTTCCGCGTCAGCTCCGCCTCACTCAGCACCACGGGCGCACCTCCTCGGGCGAGAACAGGCCGGATTTCTGGTGTGAAACGTGTGCGAGGCGCGCGCTCATAAAAGCTCCCTTTCCGGGGCTTTTGCGGCGTGTTTCCGCGGGATCTCGCCCATGCGCTGGGTCGTGTCGAAGGCTCGCAACTCCTCGGGATGCAGCTGGTGCTGGACCACGTAGCTGGACTCCTTGATCCGCCACAGCCCCTGCCCCGTCCCCAGCGTCGGCAGAAGCTTCTGCTCGGTGCCGGTCAGGCCGAGCGTCTTCGCTGTCGTCCCGATCTGATCCGACTCTTGCCGGTAGATGATCCGCGACTCTGCATTCGCCAACAACGAGTTGGCGAGGCTGCGCATGGCGGAGCCGGAGTCGCCGACGTTGTCGAGGTCGGTGAGCTTGTGGAAGATCAACAGGTTCGCGATGCCGTAGTGGCGGGCGAGCCGCCAGTGCGCGTCCATCCGCTTCAGCAGGGCCGGGTGGGACATGAGCCGCCAGGCCTCGTCGTACACGACCCACCGTTGCCCGCCGTTCGGGTCCAGGAGCGCGGATTCCATCCACGCGGACGAGCAGGTCATGAGCACGCTGATCAACGTGGAGTTCTCCACGACCCGGGACAGGTCGAGGGTGATCATCGGCAACGACGGGTCGAACGACACCGTGCTGGGCCCGTCGAAGAGGCCGGCGAGGTCGCCGGCGACCAGGCGCCGCAGGGCGTGGCCGACCATGCGGCCATCTTCGGCGAGCCGCCCGTCGCCGCCGGGGTCGGGGGTGAGGATGCGGTCGACGACCATCGGCAGGATCGGCACCGCCGCCGTCGACACGACAGCTTGCAGGGCGATGTCGATGACCGTGTGCTCCAACGGCGACAACGCCCGCTCCAGCACCGTCTCGGCGAGGGCGCCGATCAGGTCGCGGCGGCGCGCGGCGACGGTCGACGCCCATTCGACGTCGGAGAGCCCGGCGGGCCGGTAGCCCTCATCCAGCGGGTTGAGGCGGTTGCGGAGCCCGTGGCCGAGGACGATCGCCTTCCCACCGACGGCCTCAGCGACCGGCGTATGCTCACCCTTCGGGTCGCCGGGGACGTACACGCGCCGCCCAAACGGAATCGACCGCGTGTACAGACTCTTTGCGAGCGATGACTTCCCTGAGCCGACGATGCCAGCGAGCACCAGGTTCGGGGCGGTGATGACGCCCCGCTGGTACAACCGCCACGGGTCGTACACGAACGACCCGCCCGAGTACATGTCCTGCCCGACGAACACCCCCTGCGACCCGAGGCCCCCTTCTGCGAGGAACGGATACGCGCCCCGCAGTGCCGCGGAGGTGTCCTGATGCGCCGGCACCCGGAACGGCCGGTACGACCGCAACGCCGCCTTCCCCGGCTCGCCGCCCGGCGGGAGGTAGAGGGTGGAGCGGGCTTCGGCGCGCTCCGCGTTCGCCCGCTCCCGAGCTTGCTGGCGCTGGGTGGCGTGGTCGCGGGCGACGACCTGGCGGGCGGCGCGTTCGCGCGCCTTGCGGGCGCGTTTCTCGGTGCCGTCCTCGACCAGCACCGTCGAATACAACCGCTTCTTCGAACCATCGGTTCCCATGCGCAGGCACCTTCCTGTGAACGAACGTGGGCACCTGTCAGGTACGGCCATCAGGCGCTCGCTGTCGGGCCTGGCGGCTCAGATCCCGCGGCACAGGGGCAGCGCTGCGGCGACGAACGCTTGCGCCTGCTGCCCGACGAGACGCCTGGTCTCGCAGGAGGCCTGGATCGCGGCCTGCTCGATCGCCGCGACCGCCGTCTCGAGCTCCTCGCTGGTGGGAGCGGAGACGGCGAGGAGGCCGGTGTAACGAAGCACGCCGTGGCCGCTGGTGAGGTCGGCTTCCTGCTGCAGCACGTCCTGGTACTCGGCGGTCTGCTGCGCGTCCTCGATCTGCCCGACCTTCTGCCGCTGCGCGGCGTCGCTGATGTATTCGGTTTTCTTCTTGCGGATGTCGCGGGCGGCCTGGTCGGAGCGGATCGGGTCGCATAGCAGCGTGAACGCCCGCCGGATCCCGGAACTCAGCAGCAGCGGGGCGAGGAACCCCGGGTAGACGAGCGCGCGCGGCCACTCGCTGATCCACAACACCACGTGATGCGCGGAGTCCGAGCGCAGCCCGTCCCAGGTCTCCTCCACGGCGACGGGGCCTGCGGCGGCGAGGTCCTTGCCGATCTCTCCGGACCGTTCGAGGGTGGCGGCGATGGCGGGGTCGTAGGCGGAGCGGAGGATGATCGCCAGCTGCCCGGGCGTGTACCAGTCGGAGGGTTTGAGGTCGGCGGTGCGCAGCGCGGTGGTGAGGGTGTCCATCTCCTGTCGCAGCACGGCGGCTGCGCCTTTGTGGCCGCCGCCGGCGGCGCGGATCGGCCGGGTGGCTGTGCGCATGTCGAGGGAGAGGGAGATCGTGGAGATGTGGCGTTCCCCGGTGGGGCCTGCCCGGTCGATGAGCTCGCGGTAGGTGCGGGCGACCCAGGAGTCGTCGTCGGTGCCCTGCTCCGCCCACCATTGCGCCAGCCCCTGCCCGGAGTCGGGGATGGTGCGTTCGAGGACCTGCAGGCGGGCGATGCGGGTGGACCGGCACGCGGTGGACAGCACCCGGCCCCAGGCGTGGACGCGTCGTTCCTGCTCACCGGGGTCAAGGAGGATGAAGGACGGATGCGTCACCTCCACCAGCACGGTCAGCGTCTGCGCGTGCGTGTCATGGACCATGACCGCCCCCGTCTCGGGGTCCTCGTACTGCCGAAGTGGCGCCGCATCCCCGGGAAGCGCGAGCGTCCCCGCCGGCCGGGGCTTGACGATGCGACGCCGGTACCGGGTCTGCCCGAGGAACGACCGCAACACCCAGTGGAGGCTGATCGGCACCCACTCGACGAGCTTGCGCCCGCCGACGCCCGCCCAGGTGAGCGCGAGCGCGGTGCCCCAAACGGGTGACGTGTAGAGCGCGGCGGGGCCACCCGCGTAGAGGGAAGCAACGAACACGGCGACCGCGACGGCGAGGGCGATCACCTGCGGCAGAGACAGCCCGAGGATGATGCCGCGCTTGGTGAGGCGGGAGAACTTCACCGGGGACAGCTCGAACTCGTTCGCGGGAGATGCAGTGGCCATGAGCGCTCCTGGAATGGCAAAGACAACGGGTCGCCAGTCAGGTACGCGCCCCGGGAATGGCCGTGGGCGGCAGCACGCGATCGTGCTGCCGCCCACACCGACGGGACTGTCATCACCTCCCTTCTGCTGACGTGCTGCAGCCCTATGGCTTCGGTTCCGGAGGCAGCGGGGGCTTCGGCGCCCCGCCATCACCCCGCGGGGGCGGCTTCGGAGACGACGGTGGAGGCGGAGACGACGGCGGCGTCGACGCCGGCGACGGTGCCTGTGCGGCGTCGGCTGGCGGTGGACTGCTCGGCGGTGTCGGCCGAGCAGGCTGGTTCCCGGGAGTGTTCGGTGGCGGTGCCTGGCCGTCGGAGGCGGCGTCGGCGTGGCCTTCTGCGGCCTGTCCGATCGCGTTCCCGGCCTTCGGTCCCGCCTCCGCAGCACCCTTGACGACCGTCGCGCCGCCGACCACCGCGAGCCCGACCGGCCCGGCCGCAGCTCCCGCACCGGCAGCCCCGGCACCACCCGCGGCCGCACCACCACCTGCCGCACCGGCCGCGCCTCCGCTGCCCGCCGCCGCGGTGCCACTCGCGCCCGTACCGCCGGCGCCGGCGGATGCGGGTGCTGGACCGCCCGGCTGAGATGGTGGCGGGGGTGTGTCACCGCCTCCGCCGCCGTTGTTCCCGCCCGGCGGATTGCCGTCGCCGGACCCGTCGAGGACCTTCTTCGGGCCGTCCCCGTCGGGTTTGGTCGGCAGGGGCATGGGTCGGTTCATGGACTGTTTGGCTTCCTGCTCGGCGGACATGACCTGGTGCAGGTCGAAGCCGACGAAGCTGATGAACTTGTAGACCATGTACGGCGCAAACGCGGCGACGAACATCAGCACGATGCCCGCGACCGGGTCGGCGATCGAGGCCAGGTCGAGGTCGATCGGGGCGTTGACCTGGTTGATCGCGACGAGGAACACGACCACGATCACCAGCTTCGAGAAGATCAGGGCGAGCACGAACGACGCCCACTTCCCGAACCAGCCCCGGGTCGCATCCCACGACCCGCCGGCCAGGGCGATCGGCGCCATCACGACCGCGACGAGGATCAACGCTTTGCGGATCAGCAGGCTGAACCACACAATCGCCGCCGCGCAGATCGCGAGGAAGCTGAGGAAGATCGTGATGATCGCCCCCGCCCCGGGTGCGGTCAGGTTAATGGCGGTGAGCCCGGCGATGAGGACGCCGATCTTCCCGCCCATCTCCTCCAGCGTGGTCCCGGTCGCCTGGATCACCCCGATGGTGAGCTGGTCGACGACCTCAAGGAGCGTCGCGGTCAGCGTGATCACCAGAAAGCACCCGAGCACGCTCTTGGCGAGCCCGATCCCGGCACGGGAGAGCGAACCGGGGTCGCGATGGATGAGACCCGTGATGAGCTGGAGGCAGAAGAAGATCAGCATGAGGAAGATGCCGATCCCGAAGATCACGTTGTACACGCCGATGTAGCCCGCGTCGGTCAGGTCGACGAGCGTTGTCGTGTCGAACAGCCACCATACGCCCTGGAACAGCCAGGATGCGGCATGGCCGATGGCCTGGGCGAGCCAGTCGAACGGGGCGCTGATGAGGGTGGCTGCGCCTTCGCCGACGGTGTCGCAGACGTTGCTGATGATGGGGACGTCACAGATGCCAGCCACGTCACCCCTCCCTTCCCGAGGTCGCGGTGGTGGTCAGGAGACGGTCTGGCCGACGTTCCAGAAGAAGGTGATCAGCGTCACGGACGCGCCGGTGATGATCGCCGCAGCGCAGGAGACGAGTACGCCGATCTTGCCGCGGGAGGCGAGGTGCGGGTTGGAGGAGTTCGCGCCGAACCCCCACACGATTGCGCTGACGATCAGCGCCAAGACACTGAGGATGAGGCCGATCGTCATCACGGCGCCGACGATGGTGCGGAGTGCCGCGATCCCGGGCAGGCCCGAGTCGTTCGGGGTGACGTCGATCTCCGCGGAGACGAGCCCGCTCGCGGCGGCGACGGTCAAGGTGGTGGTGAGGATGTCGAGGACGGCAGACATGGCGGCTCCTTCACAGGCGACCCCTCCCCGGGACGGGAAGCGGTCACCTGGACAGGTGCGACGCGCGATCCCCACGCACTTTGGCGGGGTCGGGCGGTCTGCGGGGGTTAGCGGCCGCGGCCGCGGTCGCGCCGGGCGCCGGCCAGGCGGGTGACCAGGTCTCCCGGTCGGCTGCTTCGAACAGTTCCGTCGGTGAGGCGTTGCTCGATCTGCTCGGCGGTGGCAGTACATGTGTTCGCCGGTTGCGAAGCTGCTAGCTTCATCGCCGGACTCCGGGCTGTGTTGTGTTCTCCCGGAGACATCGTGCGTCCGGGAGATAAGGAGACAACGTGTCCAACGAACATCCTGAACGGCTCACCGAACACTGCCCGGCATGGTGTGACGGCCAGCACGACGAGCAACGGCTCCTCGAAGACCAGCGCCATCACAGCGAGTACGAGATCGCCGCGGTGATCCAGCACCGTCAACGCATCCCCGGGGCAGACACAGCCCCCGATGAGGTGGAAGCCGATGAGCTCAACATCGTCGCGTACCGGGACGTGGATGCGAGGGAGACCTGGGTGGTGATCGCAAACGACCGCCAACATGTCGAAGTCACCGCCGAAAGCGCGGCCCGCGTACACGTGGCCCTCGGGCAGCTGCTCAAGCGGATCACAGCGCCCACCGGGACCGTTCCCTGACTGTGGGCCTGAGCTTTCACCCGCGCGCAGCGACGCACGTGACCCGATGTCAGAGAGTGTCTCCCAGGCCCAGCAGGAAGTTCATCCACGTCACGCCCGCACCGGCAAGCGCGGCTGCTCCCAGCGCGACGAACACGCCGGTCTTGCCACGGGCCGCGACCTGGGGGTTGGCGTGGGCAGAGGCGATGGCCCAGACGATCGCGGAGACGATGAGCATCAGCACCGCGACGACCAGCACGAACGTCAACAGGGCGCCGACGATTGAAATCAGTGTGTCCTTGCCACCGACTCCGCTGAGATCCGGGTAGACGTTCTCGGCGAGGATGAGCGTCGTGAGGCGATGCATGAGCGGGGCTCCTGACACGTGAAAGGCGGGCGGGCACCTCTCAGGTGCGCCGCTCGCACGCCTGCATTGAGTGGGGTTAGGCGGCGCAGGACGGTCCGCCACCGGTGGGCGTGTCGACGCCGTCGACGTCGTGTTCGGCGAGCCAGGGCTCGGGGTCGACCGCGGGCTGGTCGGCGCCGCCTGGGTGGACTTGGAAGTGCAGGTGGGGGCCGGTGGATTGTCCGCTGCTGCCGACGTCGCCGATGTGCTGCCCGGCGATCACCCGGTCGCCGGCCTTCACGTGGATGCCGTGGGCCCACATGTGGATGTACTTGGTCGCGACGGGTTGCCCGTCGATGGTGTGCTCGATCGTGATCTGCCCCGACGTGCCGCCGACCATGCCGGCGTAGGTGACGACTCCGTCGGCGAGGGAGAAGATCTCCGTGCCGTTGGGGGCTGCCCAGTCGGTGCCGGCGTGCAGACGGGATCCACCGGTGATCGGATGGATACGCGGACCGAAGGAGGAGGTCTTGACGTACGTGCCGGTGGGGAGAGGGAAGACCAGGCCGCTGGTCTCGGGGATACCGCGCTCGTCGTTACCGCCGCCGGTTCCGGCGCTGGTGGTGAGGGCATCGAGGATCGTTCGGGCGACGGGCTCGTAGTTGTCGTACCGGTCCGGGTGCGCGGAGACCTCGACGGACTGCGCGGCCTCGCCCTTACCCAGTTGTTCCCACCCGGGAATATCGAGCAGGCCCCGGGGGGAACCCCGGTTCGGGCCGTCGGGGCCGCCGTAGAACGCCTCAGCTTGATAGGTGGCGTCCATCAGCTCCTCGACGGTGCCCCACCCTGACTGCGGGCGCATCTGGAACAGTCCGAGGCTGTCGTGGTCGGAGCCGTTGCCATCGTTGGGGTAGTCGTCGGACTCCGGGTAGGTGCCGGCGTTCGCCAGATGCCGCAGTGTCGACTCCGTCAGCGCCGCCATCAGCGCGATGAGGATCCCGTCCCGCCCCACCCCGGGTGTTGCCGCTCCCGTGGTGATGATGGTGGCGGCGTGGGTGAGCTGCGTGTGGTTCAGCGTGAACGTGTCGCCGCCGGCGGTGGTGACCTCGAGCTCGTCCGGCACCGGCCCGACATGCACATCCGACACGACACACGCCGCCTGACTCGTCACCGCGGGGTTCATGACCACGCCGACGGTGAGCAGACCCAACATCGGGGCGAGCAAGACCCCGACGATCCCCAGTGCGAGGAACTTCTTCACGTCAGCGCCCTTCTCAGCGGAGGGGGTTGTCGAGCTGGGACAGGCGCAGCAGATGACACCGGTCGAACACGGGCTCGCACGCAACGAACACGGTGAACGCGACCTCGTGGCGGCTTTCGACGGGGTCGTCGTACCAGACGCCTTCCCGGTTCCGGGTGCCCTCGATCGTGTACGCGATCGTGCCGTCTGCGATCTGACCGTTCGCCGCCGCGACCGCCTCGTCCCACTGCTCCGGCACGAAGACCCGATCGATCACAAGGGACTGCCGGGTGCGGTACTCGGCGAGGTCTCGCCAGGTCTCGCTCGTGGGGAAGTACCCGTCGAGGTCGGTGACCAGGCCGGGTGTCTCGGTGCTGGATGGATCGGCGTCGTCGATGAGCACGCCGCGGTGGTCGGCCGGGGTGTAGAGGGTGAAGGTGTCCCAGTCGAAGAGGGCATGCGCGACCGCCTCCGCATACTCCTCCGGGTCATCCGTCTCGGGCAGCCCCGCGAGCGCCTCGACGGTGGGCTGGCCGATCGAGCTCGGCACGGGAGGCGCGGGCACGGTACTCGTGAACGTCGGTGCTGGGGTCTGGTCGGGGCGGGCGACGAGGCCGTAGATGCCGATGCCGGCGAGGGTGAGGACGACCAGGGCGGTCGCGGTGAGGGTGATGATCAGTCGACGCCGGCGGCGCAGGCGGTCATCGGCGAGAGGTGACGACATGACGGGGTTCCTTCCCGGGAACGACGTAAGGGGCGCTGGTCACCCGATAGGTGCGCCACCCCTCACGCAGGTCCCTCGCTCACCTCGACATGCCGCCCCGCTGCCAGGGCCTTCCTCGCTGGGAGCCTGCTCCGGCGTCAGCGCGGCTTCTCGCTGCGCGATCATGCCGATGGGGTCCGCGGCCTGCTGCCACGCGATGGTCCCGTTCTCGGCCTGCGCCGCCATGACCAGGTCGGCGATCTGCCCGGCGCCGGCTGCCGCCATCAGCAACCAGCCCGCCGCCCTCTGGGCACTGTCATTCCCCGCTTCGCGGTCCCCGTCGTCGGTCGCCGCGAAACCACTGTGCTGCTGATGCCAGGTCGCGAGCTGCGACAGGCTCTGCTGGATCCGTGACAGCGTCAGGTGCACGGAGCCGAGGACGTGATAGGTGCTGTCGGGGACGTCGATGACGCGGGTCGCATACGCCAGAGCGCGGGCGGCCTCCTCGAGTTCGTCCGAATCCTGCTGCGGGTTCTCATACGTCGGCATCAGACGCCTTCTCTCTGTCCTCGCGTGCGGCGCGGGCATGGTCGAGGAAGCCCGCGGCCTCCGTGATGAAGGTCTCGACGAGCTCCCACTGCTCCTCGTCGGCGTACTTCCCGAAGTCGGCGGGGTCGTAACGGTCCCACCAGCCGTGCTCACGGCGCAGCAGGTCGACGAGCTTGCGGATCGCGTGCTTCTGGCGCAGCAGCGGATCCGCATCCTTCCACCCGGCCGGTCCCGCAGCGGCGGCGGCGTCGGCGCGCAGCTGGGTGAGCCGGCCGATCGCGCGGGTGGCTTCCTTCAACGCGTCCTTCGGATGCTCCTGCGTCTCCACCAGCGCGAGCTCGGACGCCGCCGCCGCGCGGACGGGGTCGGGCTCGTCCGGGTGCGTCGCCCACCGACGCAGCGTGTGGACCGCCTGCAGCAGCTTCACGCGCAGGAACCGGCCATTGACCTTCCCGTCCGCGTTCAGCTCCAGCAGCGCCTCGGCGGCCGCCTGCCGCACCTCCGGATGCTCCGCCTCGGACGCGGCGATCTGCTTCAGCTCGACGACCTGGTCGAGCATCCCGTGCGAGTCACGGCCTGTCACGGCCCTCGCCGCCTGCACCCGCGTCTTCTGCCCCTCACCCTTCGGCTGCGGTGGTGTCGAATCGACACCACCGTCACCCCCACCCGAGTCGCCGGGTGCGGGCCCGCCATTGCTGGCCGATTCGGACGGCGTGGTCGCGCCGAACTGGGTGGCTTCCTGCTTGCGGGCGTTCTCTTCCGCGTACAGCTCTTTCAGCTCGGCGTAGAGCTCCGCTTGCTCGAGCGGGGCGAGCATCTTGTGGAGGGTGTTCTCGTCCTGGATCGCCAGGACCATCGACAGCTTGTCCGACACCCCGGGGACGATCCACACGGGCACGGTGCGGTGCCCGAGGGTGCGCATGACGGCTAGGCGACGGTTGCCGGAGATGAGGACGTTGCCGGTGGTGATCACGATCGGTGAGAGCAGCCCGAACCGGCGGACCGACTCCGTCAGCTCCTCCAAGTCCCCGAGGTCGCGACGGTAGGAGTGGCCTTCCCGGATCTGATCGATCGCATGCTCCATCACCAGATGCCCACGACTCATGACGCGTCTCCATTCCGCTCCGACCTGTCAGGTACGTGCGCGCTCCGGCGGGACGCTGAAACGAGGTCGTCGTCGCGGAGCAGGTCGGCGACGTCGTCGCCGAGGAGCACGCGGGCGAACAGTCCGTAGTGGCCGGTGCGGCGGCGGCCGGTCTTCGTGCCGACGACCAGCCGCACGAGCGCCGCCCACGCTTCAGGGGTGTAGCCGAGACGGAGGGCGATGTGCAGGTCGCGGGAGACGACGTCCACGGCGGAGTCGCCGGAGGACAGGTCGGTGACGCGGTGGGCGATGTAGTCCACGGCCTGCTCGACGGGACGGGCGGGCCAGTCGGTGAGGACGAGGAACACGCAGGTCGCGCGGATCACCCGGTCCACCGAATGATCCCCCTCCGCCGCATCCGCGGCGGGCTCGTTGTGGGGGTGGATGTCGTAGAAGAACTCCTCGTAGTGCCCGGCACGCACCGGTTCCTCATCGGGGCGCCTCTCGGGGCGGCGGGCCTTGTCCTGGCTGGTCATGTTCCGGTCGGCGTGGACTTCCGCGGCGATCCCGAGCGCGACCGCGCGGGTGATCACCGCCCACGGGTCATCCGCTTTCACGGTGGTGCGCTTGCGCATCGCGATGAACGCCTCGTACGCGGCGTCCTCCGGGCTGCGATGCCAGGCCTTTGCGATCGGCTCGTACTTGCGGGTGGCGTAGGCCATCAGCTCCGCCGCGACTGGGCTGGTCGCCCACGCGTCGTGCTCGTTCAGTTCCCGCAGCAGCGCGCGCAGGCCCTCGCTGCTCGTGAAATCCGGGCCGGTATCTGGGCCCGATGGTGTGGGGTTCATCGTGACTCCCTGAAGATGAAGAATCCGTCGGTATCTGTGAGGTACGACACCCGTCCCGACACGACCCCTGCCCCGACCTCGCGCAGCGCGGGGCGGCTACGGGAGGGCAGGGAGGACTGTCAGACCGACCCTGGCTACGGTGGTCTGTGCGTGGTGCCGGCCGGTGCGACAGTGAGCACCAGGCGGCGGTTGGTGTGGTTACGGGTGGCGGATGTGCTCCGGCAGTCGGGTGCTGCCAGGACAAGGAGAGGTCACCGGCTCACCCCCGTCCTCCCGAGCGACCGCTCCTGCGTCGCCGGGCCCATCGTCGTGGCTTCTGGCTCGAGCTGCGCTTGTCGGCGGGCGAGCCGGTCCGCGAGGTTCGCGCGCAGCTCCCGCAGCTCCCGCAGCCCCTCCGCGACCGCGTCATGCAACTGCTGGTTCGCGGCGGCACCCCGGGCGAGCACGGCTGCGCCGGCCTGGGCTGCGAGGTCGGTCGGACGCACCCACCGCACCCCGGAGCGCTGCGCCACCTCCGGGACGTCGGTGGTCGTGGTGCTGGGGTCGCCGCGCGTCGCGAACGCCGACGCCCGCTCCGGATCACGCTCCGACGTGTGCTCGACGTCGTCCGGATCGCGGCGTTCGTCTGTCGTGCGGTCGAGGACCGGGTCGCGCGGATCGGGCTGGTTGGTTGTGGTGGGGTCAGTCATGGTCTGCTCCGTCCAGTTGACTCTCAGGTGCGTGCTCCCACCGGCCGACCGTCGTCGGATGCACCCCGAGCTCCGCCGCCACCGCACGACGCGACACCCCCCGCGCCCGCAACTCCCGTGCCCGCTCCTGCAGATGACGTCGCCCCGGCTTCCCCGACGTAACCGGCTCGGAATCCTCCGGCGAATCAACGAGCACGGCCGAGCTGTCTGCGCTCGTGTCCGCGAGCAGGGCACGATCCTGATCGTGTTCGTCGCCGCGCGAGATGGGCAGCACGCGGTCCGGGCGTGCCCGCACGGGCTCCGTCCTCTGCGTGCTGTTGCGGGTGAGTTCAACGGTGAGGTGGGTCATCGCCAGCAGCACCAGCGGCGGCACGGACGCGACCAGCGACGCGATCAGCGCCGGGACCTGGGTGTGGGCGGCGACGATGGCGTGGGTGATGTTCGCGGCGACCGACACCCCGGCGCCGGCGGCGAGCAGCAGCCACGCGAACCGGCGCGCGCGGCGGGCAGAGGTGCGCAGCGCGACGACGCTGATCGTCGCCTCGAGGATCACTCCGTCAACGATCAACGGCCACACCCACGCCTGCCCGACCGGGATCCCGGAGAGCACGGCGAGATCCCGGAGGGTCGTGAACGACAGCCAGAACGCCCCCAACGCCAGCAGCACCGTCCCGCCGACCGCGAGCACCACCACGCCCCGGGTCACTCCACCGCCGAATCCGCCCGTCGCGGGGACGGGGCTCTGCTCGGTCGGCTGCTGTCCGGGGGACGTCATCGCCCAGCCTCCAGCCCGGCGGTCGTCCTTCGGGAGGAGGAGACGGGGCCGCCGTTGCTGCCGGTGATGGTGCGGTGGGCGGAGTGGATCGTCGCGCGCGTCTCCGGCACCTCCAGCCCCGTCGACACCGCCGCGGGCTCCAGGGCGGTGGTCATTTCGTCTTCGCTGAGCCCGGCTTCGGCGAGGCGGCACGCGGCCCAGAACAGCCCGGCGTTCCGGTTGCCCTCCGGCAGCCGCGCCACCCATCCCGACAAGCGCTCGGTCAGTCGTTCATCGACGTCGTCGGCGCGGATCTGTCGCTGTGGGGTGGGTGGTGGTGTCGGGGTGAGGATGTCGCGGAGCGTGTCGGCATCGACCGGCCGCGGCCGCCGCCCGCGCGCGATCACCTCGTATGCCGAGGTCGTGCCGTCCAGGCCCCGGATGGTGGAGGGCGGGGCGATGATGTAGCCGCCGGTGCCACGGAAGTCCACATGCGCGGCCCCGCGCGACCACGAGCTCTGCGGGCGGTCGGGGGCGGCCGGGTAGTAGAGGTGCACGCCACCGGACGGGGAACGGACCGCCATACCCCATCCGTCGATCAGCCCGTCGCGCTGCAGCGCCCGCAGCACCGGGAACCCGTTGCCCACCCCGTGCACGTCCACGTCGACGACATCCACCCGGGTGCCGGTGAGCAGGGCGATGTTCGCCTCCGGCATCCACGACCACCACGACCGGATCCGCCTCGGATCGGTCGTCGCATCGTGGAACCCGCGCTTCGTCAGCGGGGTCTTCGCACCCGGCGCGCACGGGAACACCGCCACGCCCGCCGCCGCGTAGGCGAGCGCCGCATCGACGAGCGTTCCGGGGAGTGCGGCGGGCAGGGTCCAGCCGGTAGGGTCGGGACCGGTCATGAGCGGCACCTCCTTCCGGGACACGGCGCACGAGGGGCGGAATGCTCGTGCGCCGTGTCACCGGAAAGGTGCGGTGGCAGTGCTACCGACCCTGGCCGGATGCTGTCGGCTCACGAGCATTCCCGCCAGACGAGAGACCTCAACCCCTACCCGACGCGCACCTTGAGGCGCGAGCGGATCCCGGCAGGATGCGCGGGAACGTCGGGAACATGCGGGAAATCGTCAACTCCCGACCGACCCCGACGCCGCTCAGAATCGACGCCCGGGTGTCCCTCGTCCCGTCTCGGGAGGCTCCAGACCGTCGGGGCCTGCGCTGAGGTCACGTTCCCGTTCGGCGAGGAGCTCGCTGAGCAGTCCACCGCGCTCGAGCAGCGTCGGCGGCTCCACCGGCCCAGGGGTCAGCATGCCGGTGCGGCCGGTGCGGAGGACCGCCTGGTTGATCTGTGCGAGCACCTCGTCCGGGGTATGGCTCTCGGTGTGCTGTTCGAGGATGCGGGCGATCTCGTTCACGACCGTGCTGTCGCGCTCCGCCGGAGGGAACGCCGCCGACGCCGTCCGCTCGTGCCCGAAAGGGACAGGGCCGACGACGAGCCGGAACTCGCCATGCCCGTCCAACCCGGTCGCCGCGTACACGCCCGGGACGATCCACGCATGCGCCTCCGATGCCGGCCCCTCGTAGATCGGCGGCCCCACCGGGTCATCCGGATCCGTCACCTGCACGTCCGGGTCCGCAGCGAACAGCATCTCCTCCAGATGCTCCCGCACCGACCCGTCCAGCAGCCGCTCACCGGAGCCCGTCCTGTCCCGCTCGACGACCTCGCGCAGGGTCTGGATCGCGACCAGATCCGATACCCGCACCTGACGGAGCCGCTCACGCAAAGACGACGTCCGCGACCCGTCATCGTCGAGGAGATCCTGCAGGGCGCTCTCCCGACGACGGGAAGCGGCCTTGAAGTCCGCTTCCCACTGCACGTGATCCCACCGGTAGCGGGCGTCCTCGTACTCGCCCTCGTAGCTCGGGGACACGGTGACCAGGTAATCCTCTTTCCGCGGCTCCACCGGCAGCGGCTCCCGCTCCACCAGATCGATCAGCCCGCCGTGCACCCGCTCGGCGCGGTTGAGTCGCGCGAGCGTCTCTGGCAGGCGCGAGGCGGCCATGGCGAGGGCGAGGCGCTCGTCTCGCCACCGGTCGCGGGCATCCTCAAGACGATCGAAATCCACCGTCCCGTCCTCGACGCGGAAGTCATCCTCGGCTGGTTCGGGCGGGAACATCCCGGCGACGATCTCCGGGATCCCGGACTCCTCGAACGCCGACCACTCCACCGACGGCACCACCATCGCGGTCGCGCTGTGAACGGAGGCAGGTCGCGGGGTCCAGGAGCGGATGTGCGAGACATCGTCGCCGAAGTCCTCCCCGTAGACGCGGTCGCCGTCGGCGCGCAGCTGGTCCGGTGAGCCGGTGAGCTCTTCGATCAGCACCTCATTGACCAGATGCTCGGCTTCGGCGTCGGAGCGGGCGAGAACATCGAACTCGATCACCACGCGTCGCGGCTCGAGCGGCTCCGGCGTGTAGCCCAGGGGTGGAGCGGTCTCGTCAGCAGGCATGGCAGTGGGCTCTTTCTATCGGCGGGTGAGGCCTCATTCGCGGGGCGGAGGGCTCGGTGCGGGTGTGCGACCCGGGCAGCGACGAACGGTCGGAACCTGGGTTACCCGCAGGACGGGTGGATGGGAAAGGGACTCCGGTGAGGATGCGCGCTGGAGTCACAGATCTGCGTCGAATCGTCGCCTGCCGACTGCCGAGTCTGCGGTTCATCGCTCGAGTCCCGGCGGGTAGGACGCGCTGCTGGGCTGGTGGCTCGGGTCGTCCGACAGGACGGCGCGTTCCCGCTGCTGCAGGACGTGTTGGAGGTGCTGGTCGATCATCAGACCGTTCAGCCCGCCCGTGCTACCCGTCATCGGGACGCGGTAGAATGAGAACGCCGGGTACGGCGTCGATTGCTGCAGCGCATCGAGCCACGCGTCGACATCCTCCGGGGTTCGCCAGTCCTGTGGGGGTTCTGCGTTTCGACGAAGTCCGTCGCGCCCGCATACAAGTACGGGTCGGTGATCATCTCGTGGGTGGCCAGCACCGTCGCCCGCGCGACCACGACGGGGCTGCGATCCGCGATGACGGTCGGCTGGGCCTCGGGGTCGTCCGACCACACGATCACCGCGAAACTCAACGACCCTGCCGCACGATCGCGCAGATGGCTCCGCAGCCGCGAGTGAGGCGATTCGGGAGTGGGCTCGGTATCCATGGGCGGTCCTTCCGGTTCGAGACGACCGTGCGGGATCGCACAGCATGCTCAGTAGGTAGGAGAACGGTTCACCGCTCCAACCGAGAACGGATCAACGGCACATAGCGCGGGTCCTTCTCCACCGCCACGACCTCGAAGCCCGCGCGCATCGCGGCCTCGACCGTTGCCCCGGAGCCCGCGAACGGCTCGAGCACGACACCACCCGCGGGGGTGAGCAACGTGACCAGCCAGCGCATCAGTCCGAGCGGCTTCACCGTCGAATGCGACACACCGAACGCGCGGGGTCGCTCGCTCGCGTCGGGCTTGTGCTCGAACCGGAAGATCGGGAACTTCCGAGACAACGACTCGCCCTGCCACGTCCCCGTTAGCACATCCAGCGCATCCGCCTGCACCGGATCGAAGGCGACGTTCGTCGGCCACCGATCATCAGCGAACCGGGCCCCGTCGATGTTGATCCCGCCGACGCCGTGGGCAAGGACGTTGCGGACCGAGTTGCCTTTCGGAGGTTTGCGGGCGATCACGATCGGCTCGAACGCCGGCCGCAACGCTGTCCCCCATCCCTCCCACCGCTGCGCGTCCTCTGTCACCGGGGTGCCCTTCGAGACGACCGTGCGAGTCGCACCGAGCACGCCGTCGCGGTCATCGGTGTGCACGGTGCGGTCGGCGCGGTGCACACCGTGGAGCTTGTCGATCGCGTGCGAAAGGTCCATGCTCTTCGGCATCCCGGTGGTGTGCAGCCACGCGATCTGGTCACGGATATCGAACCCTGCATTCTCGATGCCGCGCACCATGCGATGCCACGTGCGTGCACCCCCGAACGCTGCAACGTGCGCACCGGGCTTCAACGCGTGCAGTGCTCCTGCAGCCCACGCCGTGCACCACGCCTCGAACACCTCCGGTGCACTCATCGCGCTGGTGTCGACATCGTGCAGTGATTCCCGGAACCCTGTCGCGTCGTCCCACGCGTGCCCGTTGAAGCTCAGCCCGTAGGGCGGGTCGGTCACCAGCGCGTCGATGCTCCCCGCGGGCAGGAGCGGGAGGAGCTCGACGGCATCGCCGAGGTAGACGGTCGCGCGGTCGTGGGTGAACACCGGAACCGGAAGCTCGCTCAGACGGCGACGTTTCGGTGATGACGGATCGGACATGGGGGAGGGCTCCCTGCTGTTCGGGCCCTGTCCGCCCCCGTGTGCGACGAACAGGATCACCCAGCAGGTACGGCCACCCAGCCCGCCGCGCGCCCGTACGAGCCCGCGTGGGAGGCTCCTACCCGGGCGCGATTCCCGCGTCCTTGCCCTCGAGCCGGTCGGCTTCGCGTCGTTGCCTTCCAGCGCCAAACTTCACCCACACACGACCGGCAATCAGCGGTATAAGGATGCCGGACGCCAATTAGTCGGGCGACCCCTCCGGCGTTGCAACTGAGCTATGGGACGCTCTCGTACTCCGTCTCGGGATACATGACGGCAAAGCTTCGGGGGCTCACTCCATAGCGCTTCTTGAAGGCTCTGCTCGCCACGGTCGAGTTTGACCATCCCGCCTGTCGCGCAGCCTCGCTGACTCCGATTCTCGTCGTGCTCAAGAGTTCTGCCATCCGATCCGATCTGACCTGTCGCAGATATGCGGAGGGGGACAATCCCAAATCGGCACGAAAAATCCGCGTGAGCTGTGACGGGGAGATGAGTACCCGTCGGGCAAGCTCGTCCACTGTCCAGGCATGATCTGGATGAAGTTCGAGCTGGCTGCGGGCCAAGACCACCTCTCGCCGTGGTAGTCGTCTGTCACCGTAGCCTGTGAACGCTTCGTTCCCGCTGGCCTGTCCGACGATATCGAAAGCTTCCGACGTCGAGGCCAGTAGTGCGAACTCCTGCCCGCTCAACGGCGACAGGCGAACGGCGTGTAGTAACACAGGTGTTAGCGCGCGCATGGCGTGCGAATGCAGCTGCAGTCTGCCGAGCGATGACATATCATGTGCGCCGCGGCGCAACTGATGCACCAGGGGGTGCCGGCTGGGTAGCCACCTCAACTGGTTGGCAAGATAACCAGGCTCGATATGAACGGTCACGATACGTAATAGCCCGCATGGCTGCAGTCTCGGCACAGTTCCGTTAGGGATGGTCACTACGCTGCCTCGGGTGAGAGACTCCCGCTGCTCCGAGCTGCTTATACTTGCCCATCCTTCGAGCGCAAAGACGATGCGTGTCCACTCGTTAGGCCCATCCGACGAAGGTGCGAGGATGGTTCGCTCATTCAAGAAGAAGGGCCTTTTCGACGTTTCTTCGGGTCTCGATCGTGATTGTGGTTGCCCGGCCTGCGGGTTCTCTTCGTCGACTGGACAATTCCGTACTTGGAGGTCAGTCCGCCGCAGTGCGTTCGAATCCTGTTCATCCCCAGCGTCGATCGGCTTGTGAAGCGTCCTACTGGCGTAAACCGGCTGCGAACTGGACAGGCCTCGGGATACATCACCGGCGCTTGGCATTACGGACGATGCGGAGTAGGGCCTGTGGTGATAGGGCGGCCATCGCGAAACTGAGGGCGCTAATCACGATGACCCGCATCCACGGCTCGGGCGTCGTCGCCTCTGAGCCGATCGCATAGAGCGAGACCATGAATGCGAGCAGCCCGAGGATAGCGACGACAACGTCGAAGCCGGTCTCGATCCGTGTATCGGGCGCCTTCGCCGCGCCATCGTCGGTCGTCTTGCGAGGAGGTCGAGGAAGAGCGCAATGAAGATGAGAGGGACGACCTGGAGCGTGAGTTCGAAGAGATTCATCGTGTTGCCTTCTCGTCGTGGTCAGAGCCAGTCGTGTTCGCGGGCGTATCTGGCGGCGTCGTGCCTCGTGGTTGTCTGGGTCTTCTGCATCGCGTGCGAGAGGTAGTTGCGGACGGTGCCTTCGGTGAGATGGAGCTTCGATGCGATCGCGGCGACGGAATATCCCTCGCTGGTGATACGAAGGACGTCGATCTCGCGTTCGGTGAGGGGGCAGTCGTCGATAACGGCGAGGATAGAGATGTCGGGATCGATCCACCGCTGACCGCTGTGCAGGGTCTGGATGACGGAGGCGATGTGCGAGGGCTCTGCGGCTTTGCTGACGAAGCCCCTTACTCCCAGGGTCAGCGCTGTGCGGAGGACGCCGGGGCGGGCGTGGCGCGTGAGCATGAGGATGGCCTGTTCGGGGCGGACCTCGCGGACGTGCTCGATCACGCTGAGCCCGTCGAGGCCAGGCATCTCTAGATCGAGGACGAGCACGTCGGGGTGGTGTTCAAGGGTCGCGGCGACGGCTTCGTGTCCGTCAGCGGCTTCGGCGACGACAGTGATCCCAGCCTCCAGCGGGAGGATCGCGGCAAGGGCTTTGCGTAGCAAGGTCTCATCGTCGGCGAGCACGATCGAGGTCATGGGTGTTCCTGGTGATTTGGGAGGTCGAAGGTCACGGCTGTGACGAACTGGTTGGCGGTCTTGACCACTTCGAGCGCGCCACCGGCTCCGGTGATCCGCTGGTCCAGTACCGCGAGCCCGTGGAGGTCAGGAAGAGGGCCCGTCGGGATACCGTCGTTGCTGATGCTGATGCCGTTCGGGGCGACGATGATCGCGACGTGTGTTGCCTGTGCGTGCCGAAGGATGTTGGTTGTCGCCTCGCGGAGCACCAGGCTGACGTACTCATCGATGGCGGCGGCGGGGTCTCCGTCGCTGGTGACGCGCACGTTGATGCCGGCCGCTTCGAAGAGGTTCTTCGCGTTCTCCAGTTCCCCAGCGACGGTGATCTTCTGCTGCCCGTACGCGATCGACCGGGTTTGGACAATGGTCTCGGCGATCAGATCCTGAACCTGGCGAAGCTCGTCCTCGGCGGAAGCCGGGTCGGTGCGCAGCAGCCGCTCGGCGAGGGCGGCTTTGAGCTTGACGACATGGAGCGTATGACCCTGGATATCGTGGAGATCTGCGGCGAAACGGAAGCGCTCCTTGACCAGCGCCAGTTCTGTTTCAGCGCGGCGCGTCGAGTCCAGCTCGGCAAAGAGCTGCCACGCCGTGTGGTTCACCCAGAACACGGCGACAAAGACGACCGTCACGATCGGGGCGACCAGCAGGTACCCGGGGGCTTGCTCCGGATACCGGATCAGCACCAGCAAGCCGGTCGCGAGGACGATCGAGACGAGCACAGCGGCCGCCACACCTTTTTTCCGGGATAGCTTGGAGACGGTGACAGCTCCGGTGACGGAGATACCGAACGCGGCGGCCGGACTGATCGCAAGCGTCGCTGCCACAGCCCAGGTCGCTTCACCAAGGACGAGGGCGCCGGCGATAGCCAGGGGCGGCGCGGGGGTGTGCCATCGTGTCGCCGTCCACAGGGCGGCGATCATGCTCGGTGCCAGGACAATCACGTGCCACCACGGCGTTGATGCGATGACCAGCGCCCCCCCGGCGTAGATGCCCAGCACGACGATGAAGGTCAGCGTCGCTGTGACCCGCATCCGCCGTAGCGGGGCTGCCTCCGTCCCCTGACTCATGCCGTGGGGCTGCGCCGCTCGATGGCACGGTGGATCGCGGCGACAGCGAGCGGTGCGACGACCAAGGTGGCGACGACCGCGAAGATCAGCCACCCTGCCGCGGCACTTCCCAGCGGCGGCAGCCACCCGGTCACCCATGCCGGGAGGATGGTCTGGTCAATGGGCATGTACTCCAGCGCACAGATCACACCGAGGATGCCCGCGGCGATGATCACCGCGATGAACAGGTACTGGACAGCTCTCATCGCTCCGGAGTTCCTCTCATTCGTCCTCAGACATGCGTACGTTCATGTTCTCTCGCCCACCCGTGCCTCGACAGTGACGTAGCGTCACAGGATCGGGCTGCTCGCGTCACTCCAAAGGGGTGACGCGGCGGCACTGCCACTGTCGCGCTGTTCTAGATGGGATGAGTGGCATGGCAGAAGAACCGATCATCGAGGTGACGGACCTGACCGTCGACTACGGCGACTATCAGGCCGTCAGGGGCGTGTCGTTCGCCGTCAACCGTGGAGAGCTCTACGCTCTGCTGGGGACAAACGGGGCAGGGAAGACCTCCACGTTGGAAACGGTCGAGGGTCATCGGAGCGCCACCGGCGGGCGGGCGCGCGTGTTCGGACACAACCCGCTGGACCGCAAGACCGTGCGTCCCCGCACGGGCATCATGCTCCAGGAAAGCGGCTTCGCCCCGGATCTGACCGTGCGAGAGACGGTCACCCTCATCGGAAAGCTCAGCGGTCGCAGGGACGATGTCGATCGCGTGCTCGCCGTCGCGAATCTCACTGACAAGCGGTCCACCAAGGTTGCTCAGCTCTCCGGTGGGGAGAAGCGACGGCTCGACTTCGCAACGGCCATCTTCGGTAGCCCCGATCTGGTGTTCCTCGACGAGCCCACCACCGGTCTTGATATCCAGGCGCGAGACGCGTTGTGGGCGGCGGTCGACGAACTCCGTAACGGTGGCACCACGATCGTGCTCACCACCCACTACCTCGAAGAAGCGCAGCAGCGTGCCGATCGAATCGCTCTCATGCACCAGGGACTGATCCGGTTGGAGGGCACGGTCACCGAACTCACTGCGGCGTTGCCCGCGACGATTCGTCTTACCCGCCCCGACCGTCCCTTGCCTGCCTCGGTGCACGGCCGGGTCGACGAGCACGGCGTCTTACTCATCGAGACGCAGAGCCTGCAACGGGATCTCCTGACGCTGCTGCGGTGGGCCGAAGAGCAGGACGTCGAACTGACCGACCTGTCCGCTGGCCCGACCAGCCTGGACGACGTCTTCCGAACCCTCAGCCGCTGACGACGAAAGGACATTCTCGATGCGCGCTATCGCTCTCAGCGAGCTCACTCAGCTCTTCCGCAATCGCCTCGTCGCCGTGACCTCAATCCTCGTACCGGTGCTGTTCGCCGGCGTGCTGATCGCCACGCAGGACAACTTCGGCGGCTCCGCCATCGTGGCAGCGCTCATCAGCATGACGGTCGCCGCGATGGGCACTTACATCACCATCACCACCACCCTCGCCTCACGCCGCCAGAACCTCTTCCTCAAACGACTCCGGTCCACTGCCGTGAGCGACTCGGCGATCATCACGGGCTTGATCGCGCCGCTGGTCGTGATCAACATCGTCCAGATCGCGATCATCCTGGTCTTCCTCGCGATCGTCGGCGACGTGCCCCAGAACGCACCAGTGGTGGCTCTCGCCATCGTGCTGCTCGAGGCGATGTTCCTCGGGTTCGCCCTCGCTACCTCCGGGCTGACCAACTCCCCGGATCACGCGCAGGTGACCACGCTCCCGGTCTTCTTCAGCGCCTTTGGCGCCGCCATCTGGATCGCATTCACCGGCAGCGAGGAGCTCGCTTTCGTCAAGCGACTCATCCCGGGAGGCGCCGCCACCGAACTCGCCATCGAGGCATGGAACGGCATTGACCCGGTGGACATCGTGCCGCTGGTCCTACCCACGTTGGCCTGGGTGTTCGTGGCGTTCGTGGTAGCCAGCCAGCTCTTCCGTTGGGAACCACGGCGATGACTCGCGGGCCGAGGACACCGCCCGACCGAGCGACCCCGCCCAGGGTCAGCCGGTCCGCTATCACGGATCAGCGCATGATCACGGCGGCGCGAATCACGGCGTTCGGTGCGCTTGTCGGCTCGTTGGAAGAACTGTCGCGTCCGGACGATATGCACGACCGTGGCCTGTTCTCATGGCCCGTCCGTCGGACAGGACTCCGTGTCCTCAGCAACAGGAAGCTCACCCCGATACTTCGGAACTTCGAGCACCCGCGTTACCAGAAGATCGTCGGCCTTCGAACCCTCGCTGCCACCGCCGTCCTGCTGCTGCCCGGGACGTCGAGAGCACGCAAGGCCGCGCTGTTCGGGCTCAGTGGACTGATGGTCGCCAAGAGCTACCGCTCGACCTACGGCTCCGATGGCTCGGACCAGATGTCGTTCATCACGACCACGCTCGCCAGCGCAGCGTCGCTACCGACGCTCAGCCCGACGCAACGCGGCATGTTCTCCGGGTTTCTCGCGTTTCAGAGCACCCTTTCGTACTTTGCCGCAGGCGTCGCAAAGCTGCGTTCTCCCGCGTGGCGCGACGGATCGGCTGTCACCGGGATCTTCCGCACCAAGACCTATGGCGATGAAGGCCTCTATAAGTTCATCCGCAACCGGCCGTGGGCGGCGAAGGGCCTCGCCTGGGCCGTGATCATCGCTGAGACAGCCTTCCCCGTCGTGCTGATCCTGCCTCCGGTACCCCGACGCGCGCTGCTCGGGCTGGCTGCGATCTTCCATGTCGGCAACGCGCGATACATGGGACTCAATCGCTTCTTCTGGGCCTTCCTCGGCACCTACCCCGTCGTGGACGAGCGTGCCGATGCGCTCCAGCGGCTGATTCGGAAGAAGAGGTAAGGCACCATGCCGTCTTGGTCCACTGGTCTGCACCGCAGCCCGACAGAGAGCGGCTTGCCGCCCGCACCTGGGTTGTTCCTCACGGTCGACGGCGACCGGGTGCACGCAATGCTCGATGGCTCGGCTGACGCGGATTTCGCCGTCGTCTTTGAGTCCGCACTTGGTTGCCCGTGCACGGAGTGGGCCCACGTGCAACGGGAACTGGCCGCCGAGGGGATCCGCTCCGTCGCGTACGACCGGCCCGGCATCGGCTGGTCCCCCGAGACGCCTCAGCCCTCTCACTCCCGCGAACATGCTGACCGCCTCTTCTCATTAGTCCGGCAGCTCACGCCGCAGAATGTGGTGCTCGTCGGGCACTCGGTCGGGGGGCTTCTTTCCCTCTTGTTCTGGCAGGCGCACCCCGAGAGGGTCGCCGCCCTGCTGTTGGTCGACTCCTCCCACCCCGAACAGCACGTCCGCTCTTCTCGGCAACGGGAAGGTCTTCGCGGGCTGCGACAGCAGCTCCACCGTGCTCGGCGTCGACGCCCACCGGTTCCGTTCGACGGAGATGTCGTCCATCTGCCCACGCCCCTCGGACGACTCACCCACAGCGCAGCGACAAGCCACACCGGGACGCGTGCGACCCTCCGCGAGTTCGAGGCCTGGCAGGCGCTATGGGCTCCCGATGCTGCATACGTCGTGAGCCTCGAAGACCTGCCGCTCACGGTCATCACCGCAGGAGACGTCGTACACCGCGATCCTGCCCATGGGGTGCTCCAACGCGAACTCGCCGCCCTCAGCCGCAGCGCTCGTCACGTGGTCATCGATGACGCGACGCACCAAGGCCTCGTGATGCGGCCGGAGCATGCAGCGCGCGTCGCCTCAGAGATCATCAATCTCGTCCGAAAGGGGTAACTCATGCCGTTGCCGACCTTGCTCCGCCGTCAGACGGGGAGCGCGTTGGTCGCTATCCCGCTCACCCTGTGGGGCCTTGCCACGATCGTCACCCAGCTCGGGCGCGGAGGAAAGATCATCCGATCCTGCGACCCCACCGGATTGATCGTTCCCGACTGGCGTTTCTTCGCCCCGTTCCCCGCTGAACACGAATACCACCTGCTGTACCGCGACGAACTCGCGGACGGGACGACAACGCCCTGGCAGGAAGTGAACTTCGGGCAGCACCGACGGTTGATCCACCTCGTGTGGGCACCGCACCGCCGCATGGAGAAGGGACTGTTCGATGCCACCAGCGAGTTGCTCCGCGTCACCGACTCCACGGACGACATGCGAATCATTCGGCTCAGCACCTCCTACCTCGCCCTGCTCAACGTGGTGACGCATCATGTCGATCACCCCTCGCAGGCGCGTCGGACGCAATTCCTTGTGATCCGCGCCGCCGAGTACGAGCCGAGCCTGATCCCCGATCCGATGTTCATGTCTGAGCTGCACCGCCTGGAGAACGTGCGATGAAAGATGCCACGGCCGCCGACGGCGTGTACGGCGACGACCTCGCCGACGTGTATGACCTCATGTATGCCGGCCGCCCCGACGTACTCCACCTGCCTGCGTTCTGCAGAGCGCTGCGCCCCGAGACGCCGAGCATCCTTGAGTTCGGGATCGGCAGTGGCCGCCTTGCGATCCCGCTCGCAAAGGCCGGCTTTCAGGTCACCGGCATTGAAGCATCCGGCACCATGATTGCGATGCTGCACGAGCGCGCCCGCGGCCTGACAATCACTGCATTGCAGGGCGACTTCCAGCAGCCGGTGGCAACTGGAGAGTTCGACCTGGTGCTCATCGCCACCAACACGCTGTTCATGGTCGACTCACTCGAAGGACAGCGGCAGACCCTCGCGCGCGCATCCGAGCGACTTGCATCGGGCGGCCATCTCATCGTCGAAACGTACGACCCTCACGTGTACCTGGACAGACCATCGCCCTTCTCCGTCACTCTCCCTCTGGCGCCATCAACTCTGCTGACCGACACGGTAATCGTCGACCGAGCCGCCCAGAAGGTCACCCAAGTGCACGCCATCTGCAGACCAGGCACCATCGACACCATCGTGGAGCACAGCTACTGGCTCACCACGCGCGAGCTCGATCTGCTCGCCGAAAGCGTGGGGCTGAAGCGCACCGAGCGGTACAGCGATTTCGAACGCCACCCGATTACTCCCGATGCGGGAAACATCGTCTCCGTGTACGCGGCCCGCAGCGGACCGGATCGGTGAATCGGCGATGCACCGCGTTGCCATCGTCGGCGCGTGGCCCAGCGACGAGAACTTTGCCCCTCCTCTCCAACAGCTCGTTGGAGGCAGCGTCCGCCTGAGCTTCCGCAACTCGGGCGAACGCCTGCACGCCGACGTCTTGCTCATGAACGAAGAGGAGTTCGCCCGATACTCCACGGACGACAGCGAACGACGCACACCTGTCATCGTGGCCACCCGGGAACCGCGCGTATGCACCAACATGCTCGATCGGGGCGCGAGCGCCGTCATTGCGCTCCCGATTGACACGGCCGAGTTGATCAGCGCCATCTACGCGCTGATCGCCCCGGGACGCTACCTTTCGCGGCGGGTGATAGCCGCGCTGCTTGCCCAATCTGACTCTGACAGGCAGGCGACGCACGTACTCTCTGAGCGAGAGGTTGACGTCCTCACCCACCTTGCTGCCGGCCTGTCAGACGCTCAGATCGCGGATTCTCTTTTCTTGTCGCCAGCGACGGTACATACGCACATCCTGAACCTGCGGCACAAGCTCGGGGCCCGCAATCGCACCCACGCGGTCGTGCTCGCCATTGAGCACGGAATCATCGCGCCGTTCTCCCCGCACACGTGACCATACAAGAGCCGGGCACCCCCTCACATGTACTGTGCCGGGGTGCCCGGCCCCTTGTGGACGAGCGGTCGATCAGGCGCTCATGACGTCCGCGCGAGCCGCCAGCATCTCGTCGACCGACGCATCGGCGTCCATGTCGGCCATCACGTCGACGCGCTTGGCGTCGTGGTAGCCGAACAGCGACGTGATCGAGGTGGCCGAGGTGGTGGCCGTCGTCACGGTGGTGATGATCGTCGCGAGCACCGGCTCACTCGCGCCATACACGCGGCCGGGTTCGACGAGGTTCGCCTCATCGGCAAACTGGGTAATCAGGTTCTGCATCGTTCTCTCCTTGCTCGAAGTGTGGGAATGGACCGCCAACTCATCGGACCGAGCGTCCGACAGGGCCAGGCTACGAAGCGCCCGGCGGCCTGGGATCCACAGAAATATGGATCCAGTGAACCGGCACCTCGCGTAACTTCGAGGGAAGTTCGAGAGCGTTGTGGATGAAACGAGCAGGTGTGAAAGACGTCAGGGTGGACCTCATCTTCGATGGCCAGTGCGGGTTCTGTACCCGCTCCGTCAACTGGATCAAGCGCCTTGACCGGCACTCACGCGTGCATCTGCACCCCTCCCAGCGCCGCCACGTCCGAGACCGGTTCGGTCTCACGGAAGACGAGAGTCGGCTCGCAGCCTGGGCTTTCATCGCCGGCCAACGGAGTGCGGGGGCGGGGGCCATCAACCTCGCCCTCGATGCGGCACTCGGTACGCGCGTCTTCTCGGCGCTGCACGGCCTGCCGGGGATGCATTGGGCGCAGGAGTACGCATACCGCTGGGTCTCGGAGCATCGCTATCTTCTGCGAGGCGTCGCCCCTTGGTGCAGTCAGCATCCGGATGACTGCGAACTCGCGGTGGAAGGAGCGACATGCTCGCTACCGAACGCGAACGGAGGTGCTTCCCGCTGCGCCGATTAGCGGTAGTTGTCGAACATCAGGTTTTCTAGCAGCGCCTTCGTTGCGTTCGGTCCGCGAAGCATCGCGTGTGCGACGCCGAAGCGCTCCGCCTCAGGAGCGATGATGACGCATACCCCGGTATCTCGCGCTTGCCCTGTGTGGTAGTAGACGGCGTTACGCAGCATGAACCATCCGCTACGGTGCCCCCGCCGCATGCACCTTTCTGCGTAACCGGCGAGATCCTCGAATGATGACCAAAGCCCTCCTGCCGCTCGATAGACCCCGTCCGATATCGACCACGGCTCCCTACGGAAGCCGAGAAGTCGTGGCAAGGCACGACGATTAGCGTCCGGCGCGACCGTGACGGATGGGAACTGCTCCGTCGGTAGCACCCACTCGCGGACGAGATCGAACCACTGCTTCCCTGTGGCGGCCTCCATGGCCGCGCCGAGAATCGCGTAGCCCAAATTTGAGTAGCGGTACTCTCCGAGCCGGCTCTGAGAAGACGCCACTGCCCCGGCGCGGTCGGCGAGGAACTCCACATTTTCAGCTCCCCGACACGGGTCACCGAAAACTCCGTTCTCGGCGCCCGGATGCATCACAGGAAGCCCGGCCCGATGCGAACTCAAGTCCCTCAGCGTGGCGCCGCTCAGATCGAGGTACGGAAGAAGTTCCGATACCAGTGTGGCTGGATCGACTATGCGGGCCCGTTCCAGTTCTACGAGAAGGCGCGCAGTCACTGTCTTCGTGAGAGAAGACCACTCGAGCAACCTCCCGTCATCGTAGAAGCGATCGTCGCGCCAATCCGAACGCTCTCCGTCGATCACGACGATGCCGCGAGAGCGCCTCAGCTCTGCGGGTGGTCTCGATCCGTTCCCCACGAGCAGGAACCTACCGACCACGAAACTCTCATGTCATCCACCGTCTTATGGATCCACCACGCAGCTACGGTGTGCAAGGAGCCCGCCGAATCACCGGGTCATCCGAAGCAAGGCGAGCGCTGCGAGCGCGTACTCGTCACCTGTATCGCAGGGTAGGTCTCGGCACCTACAGGATCGCGACACCCCCGCTGTTCAGCAAGGGTCGGGTGGAGTGTGGAAGTCACGAGCGCGAAGAGCACCTCTCTCATGTGACAGTGTCGATCAGGGTGATGACGGCCGGTGACGGGTTCCGGTACCTGTTGAACTCGGTTGCGGCCGGCGATGGTGATCGGGATGCGGAGTCGGCGCTGACCCGGTACTACGCCGAGGCAGGAACGCCGCCGGGCTCCTGGAACGGTACAGGCCTGGTCGGACTCGCCGGTGACATCTCCATGGGGCGTCCGGTCAGTGTGGAGCAGCTGCGGCGGTTGATGTCCCTTGGGGAGGACCCGAGCACCGGTGAGCAGCTCGGCCGCCCGTACCGGACCTTCGCTTCCGCGGCGGACCGGGTGAAGCGTCGCCTCGACGCTCTCCGGGACGACATGCCAGTGGATGAGCGGGCCACGCAGGTGGCGTCGATCGAGGCGGAGGAGGCATCGAAGCCGACAGGGGCGCCGGTGGCGGGGTTCGATCTGACGTTCTCAGTGCCAAAGTCGGTATCGACGCTCTGGGCCATTAGCGACGGCGGCGCGCAAGCTCTCATCGCGCAAGCGCATCATGCTGCGCTCCAGGACGTCCTCGCCCTGCTGGAGCGGGAAGTGGCCGCCACGCGTGTCGGTGCGAAGGGCCCCCGTGGTGCGGTCGCGCAGGTGCCGGTGCGGGGCGTGGTGGCCGCGTCGTATGACCATTACGATTCTCGGTCCTCGGACCCTCAACTGCATACCCATGTCGTGGTCGCCAACCGGGTGCAGGCTGCCCGGGACGGGAAGTGGCGCACTCTGGATTCACGGGCCTTGCACTCCGCGGTGACGGGCTTGTCTGAGCACTACAACGCGGTCCTCGCCGATCACCTCACCCTGATGCTCGGCATCGGCTGGGAAGCACGCGAGCGGGGGCCGGGCCGGTCGACGGCGTGGGAGATCACCGGGGTGCCGCAGGAGCTGATGGATGAGTTCTCCTCCCGCACCCGCGATATTGAGCAGGCCAAGGACCGCCTGGTCGCGGAGTACGTCGAGAAGCATGGGCGCCAGCCGTCGCCGAAGCTGTTGTGGCAGTTCCGTCAGCAGGCCACGCTGGAGACCAGGCCCCCGAAGCAGCGGCACTCGTTGAGCGAGTTGACCGCGCAGTGGCGCGACCGCGCGACTCGACTACTGGGCGTGGATGCACCGACGTGGGCGACTGCCCTGGTCGCCAGAGCTGAGGCGGACCCGCTGCTGCGGGCCGACGACATCCCGCTCGAGGAGCTGCAGAGGGTTGCGGAGGTCGTCGTCGCACGGGTGGGTGATCGGCGGGCAACGTGGAAGCGCTGGAATTTACACGCCGAAGCAGTCCGCCAGACCATGGGCATCCGCTTCGCCACGGCCACCGACCGTGACGTCATCACGAAGCAGATCGTCGACGCGGCCGAGGCGGCGTCATTGCGGCTGACACCGCCAGAGCTCGCGTCCAGCCCTCCGGTGTTCCAGCGTGCCGATGGGTGGAGCGTGTTCTGCCCGAAAGACGCGACGGTGTACTCCTCCGAGCGGGTCCTCGCCGCCGAAGACCGCCTCCTCGACGCCGCCCAGCATCGGGAAGCACCGACCGTGCCGTTGACCTGGATCGAGCACGCCGCGCGCACGAAGAACCGCGACGGGCACACGCTGTCGGCGGATCAGAAGCAGGCGATCTCGAAGATCGGTGTCTCCGGCCGCACTCTCGACGTGCTCGTCGGACCGGCTGGCACCGGGAAGACCACCACGATGCTGGCGTTACGACGCGCATGGGAGACCCGCCACGGCAAGGACTCCGTGGTGGGGCTTGCCCCGTCGGCGGCGGCAGCGGTGGTCCTGGGTGAAGAGCTCGACGTGCAGACGGAGAACACGGCGAAGTGGTTGTACGAGCACGACCGGGGCCGATGGGATCTGCGCGCCGGGCAACTCGTGATCATCGATGAGGCTTCGCTGGCCGGCACCTTCGCGCTGGACCGCATCACCGCGCACGCTGCTCAGGTCGGGGCGAAGGCGCTGCTGGTTGGCGATCACGCTCAGCTGCAGGCGGTGGACGCGGGCGGAGCGTTCGGGATGCTCGTCCGAGATCGAGATGACGCACCGGAGCTCTTCGATGTGCGCAGGTTCCGCCACGACTGGGAGAAGCATGCCTCGCTCCAGCTGCGTCTGGGTGACGCCGCCGTGATCGACACGTATATGGACCATGGGCGAGTCGCGGGCGGCGATCGTGACCAGATGCTCGACGCCGCCTACCAGGCATGGATGCGGGATCAGACGGCCGGGAAGGTGTCAGTGCTGATCGCAGAGACCATCGAGACGGTCGCCGACCTCAACGAACGGGCACGATCGGACCTGATCCTCGCGGGGGTCGTTATCGACGGAGGAGTGCGCCTGCACGACGGCACCCGGGCATCCGCCGGTGATGTCGTGATCACCAGACAGAACGACCGCCGCCTCGCCCTCGGCCGCGGATGGGTGAAGAACAACGACCGGTGGCACGTCACAGGCGCGCACGAGGACGGGTCGCTCACCGTCCGGCGTGAGAAGTCTCGCTGGCGCAGCACGATCACCCTGCCCGCTGCCTACGTCGCCGAGCACGTCGATCTTGGCTACGCGATCACGGCGCACCGGGCGCAAGGCGCGACCGTCGACACCGCTCACGCGGTCGTCGCCAGCCCCGAGATGACCCGCGAGGCGCTCTACGTCGCGATGACCCGAGGGCGCGAAGCGAACACGGCATACGTCGTGACCGACCAGCACCACCTCGAACAGCACCAGCACCGCGACGACCTGCAGCACGGCGCCCGCTCCATCCTGTACGGGATCCTCCAGCACACCGGCGCCGAACTGTCCGCCCGCGAGACAATCACCGCGGAGCAGGACGAACGGACATCGATCCGACAGCTCGCCGCCGAATACGAGACCATCGCACAATCCGCGCAACACGACCGATGGCTCGGACTCCTCCGCGCAGGCGGACTCGACGAGACCACCATCGATGAGCTCGTCACCACCGACACGTACGGCATCCTCAGCACCGAACTGCGCCGCCTCGACGCCGAAGGGCACGATGTCGACGCCCTGTTGCCCCGAGTCGTCTCGGCCGGAAACCTGGAGGACATCGACGACCTCGGCTCGCTTCTGCGATACCGGATGCAGAGAGTCGCAACCCGGTTCACTCCGACGATTCGGCGTCGCCAGCTCATCGCCGGCATCATCCCTAAAGCAAGCGGAGACATGGAACCCGAGATGGCACGAGCACTCGCCGAGCGCGAGCAGCTCATCACGCAACGTGCGGTCGCGCTCGCTCGCCGGGCCGCGGGGGAGAGCGGCTCCTGGGCGACGCTCACACTTCCGTCCAGCGTCCGCCCACTGTCGGATGACGTCCTCCAGCAGTTGACGGTCGCCGCCGCCTACCGCGACCGGTACGCGGTCACCGGCCAAGACCCACTCGGCCCCGTCCCGGACGCCGACGCGCAACGCGTGGACTACGAACGCGCCCGCACTGCACTCGTAGTTCTACGCAACGCGCGAGACGCACAGCCCGACACTGTACAGCAGTCCCTACACCGGGGTGTCTCCCGGGACGCCCGCTGACGGTCTGCGTTCCCTTCCGCTCGACGGCCGACGAGCGTAACCTGGGCGCAGCGGCAGGACAATCGTTGGCCGACCCCGTTCCGGCGGGCGACGCAGACCCCTCGGGGACCTCAAAGCTCAGGACCACGCCGCACCAACCGTGTTGGCCTGACAGCGAGGACCCCTGATGCTCATCCGCCCCCTCTGGACCCTCAGCGTCCGCGACCGCGCCCTCCTGCGCCGATGGATGCCCACCAACATCCTGCTCGACAGCCTCCGGACTCGACGCGGCCTCAAGTGGGGAGTCCCCGCGATGGGACTCGGCCTCGTCTACCTGCTCATCGCCGCGGGAAGCATCACGCTTATCGACGGAGGCTGGTCGCAGGGGCTCTACATCGTCTTCGCCTTGTGCCTGTGGAACGCGCTGAAGTTCCTTCTCTTCGGCCTGATCAGCCTGCCGCTTCTCGCAAGGGCACGCGTCCGCGAACACCGTGCGAAGCGTGATCTTCAGCGCTCTTCCGCGGATGCAGTGGCCGCGTAGCTCGAGCGGAGCATCGAGTGCATGAGTCGCGAGCGTCGATGATCGGCAGACTGGAGGGATGCCCTCTCAACAGCGCAGTCGCTGCCACAGCTTCGTAGCCCCGCCGAACCTGACCCGCGTTCTCGCCGAAACGGGGGCGCGGAGGCTTCGTGGCTAGACCTCGCACCCCGATCGGCACGTACGGCACCATCTCCATCCGCCGCCAGCCCAGCGGCCGGTACGCGGCGCGCACCCGCTACCGCGACTGGGACGGAAAGAGCCGAGAGGTCCAATGCACCGCCGCCACGAGGCCAGCGGCGGAGCGTGAGCTGAAGAAGAAGCTCGCCGAGCGTTCGCTGTTCCACCCCGGGTTCACCGGGATGAGCGCCGACAGCGCGTTCACCGCCTTGGTCGACTACTGGCTGGAGGACATGGAACTCGAAGACCGGCTCTCCCGCACGACCCGGCAACTGTACGAGCGGAACATGCGCACGCTCGTGCTGCCGTTCTTCCAGGACGTCACCCTCCGGGAGATCGGAGTGGCCCGCTGCGACTACTTCCTCAAACAACTCGCGAAGCAGAGCTATAACCGTGCCCGCCAAGCCCGCGTCGTTCTCCGTCTCGCCCTCGGACTCGCCGTCCGGCACGAGATCCTCCCGCGCAATCCCATGGACCACGTCTCGCGCCTGCGCAGACCGACGCGCAGCCCCGACGTGTTCACCTGGAACGAGATCACAGACATCCGCGCCGCGATCCGCGACTGGGAGAAGCGGCCCATCCTCGCCGGTCCTCGTCCCGATGGACAGCTCGGTCAGATCGTCGAGGTCATGCTCGGCACATCCGCCCGCATCGGCGAAGTCCTAGCGATTCGCGTTGCCGACCTCGACCTTGACGCGGCCGTGCCGATGGTCCGCATCGCAGGGACGATCATCAGCCGCAAGGGCGAGCCCACACATCGACAGGACCATCCGAAAACCGCGCGGTCGGTGCGTCGCGTCGCGCTTCCCGGATTCGCGTTGCGTGCCGTCCGCGCCCGAGTCCGCAGCCTTCGATTCGTCGGCCCGGAGACGTTGCTGTTCGCCACCCGTGTCGGGACACCACACACGACGAACAACGTCCGCCGCCAGCTCCGCGACGTCATGGACCAAGCCGACATCGAAGACGTCACACCGCACCGGTTCCGCCGCACCGCCGTCACCGCCATCAACGACATCGGGGGACTCCAGCTCGCCTCTGAGCTCCTCGGTCACAGCGACCCCGCAATCACCCGCGAGCACTACATCCGCCGCAACGAGACTGTGAACCCCGCCACCGCCGACTTCCTCGAGCAAGCCTTTGGGAGAGCGAGCTGACGGGCCCGCCGTGGTGCGGCTGCCTACAGTGAGGAAGAACAGCTGGCCGTCACTGGGAGGGACGCCATTGCTGCGCGCGCGGCCGTTGTTCGATCGTCCTCACGATTCGCTGTGGGACGCAGCCGCAAGCGGCCTGCTGACCTGCACGTGCGCCCGCCCGTGCGAACAAGCGTGTTCGAAAAGCGCGCTATCCGGAGCCGCCTTCCCGCTGAAGTTCATGCTCCTCGGTCCGATAGGCCTCGCATCGTCGCGCGCATCCGAACCCGGGACGCTGGATCCCCTCGCAGGGCCCCGAAGTCGATATCAGCGTGCCGACGATGGGAGCTGCGCGATGACTACTGGGGGTGATCGGGGCAGTGGAGCGACAAGAAATGCCTGATCGGGCAGGGTAACAATGCAATCCTCTTCCATTCGTGGACGCTTTTCGCGTCGTGCGCGGCTGCTAGTCCCACCCGAGCGCGACCTGGCGAGGTGGCCCGGGTCCGTCACCGATGGCCCGATCCGTGATGGCGCCTAGGAAGCAGCGACGATGGGGCTTCCTTGAACCCTCGGATTCTGTCGGCTTCGGCGTGGCGAACGCCGAAGAATCGGTGCCGCTGCTTGCTCGTCATGGTGGCTTCGCCGAGCTACTCTGGAGATACCCCGGTATCCAGTGAGAGGGCTTCGATGAGTGGCAGAACCAACACCACCCGGCGGTCGGACGAACTCGTCGTATCGTCGAATTTCATCCGGGCCGTGCGCGAATCCGGCTACATCAGCCTAGCCACGGCGCTCGCGGAACTCATCGACAACTCCATCCAAGCAGGGGCGACTACGATCGACATCACCATCACCCGACCAGATGGGGCACAGCACCCGGAGATCGAGGTGCTCGACAACGGGGTCGGAATGAGTCGTCGAGAACTTGAACTCTGCCTAAAGTTTGGCGGCTCATCTCGTTTCGACCGGCGTGAATCATTTGGTCGTTTCGGGATGGGGCTGCCTGCCGCATCCCTCAGCCAGGCACGTCAAGTCGAGGTCGTCGCGTGGCAAGACAGCGGCCGCGCCCTCGCGGTGACCATCGATGTGGATGCGATCGTCGCTGGAGAGCCTCCAGCCCTGAGAGCAAGGCCCACGACCTCTCGGTCAACACCATCTGGCTGCCGGGTCACGTGGCGGACCTGTGATCGTATCGAATACCGGCGCCTTGGATGGCTAGAGCGTTCGCTCCGCCGTGATCTCGGACGTATGTATCGGCGACATTTGTTCGAGGGATTGGAGGTTTCGCTCAATGAGCGGTTGCTCGAGCCTGAGGATCCGATGATGATGTCGACGCGCATTAACGGCGAGGCAGCAACGCTTGCCTTCGCACCGCTCGCATATGAGCTTCGGACGCCTGATGGCGGCTCCGGTTGGGTGCACGTCCGCTTTGCTAGCCTTCCGGTGCACCGCTGGCATCATCTCGACAACTTGACGAAGCGACGCTTTGGGATAGTTGGCGGTGGTGGCGTCTCGGTACTTCGCGCAGGACGCGAGATTGCTCACGGCTGGCACCTGATGGGAGGCAAGCGCCGAGAGAACTACGATGATTGGTGGCGCTGCGAGATTGAGTTCGAGCCGACACTCGACGACCACTTTGGAATCACTATCAACAAGCAAGGCATACGGCCCTCGACTGAACTACGCGAAGCACTCGAACCTGAACTCGAATCGATCGCCCGCATGCTCAACTCCCGCGTCCGGCAATCGTTCGATGACGTAAAGTTCGAGGCCGCCGCCGAGATCGCCTGCCGAGTGGCCGCGACCGCTGATCCGGACCTTCCTGTGGTGAGGGATGGCCGCGGGCATGGGCGAGGCCCGCTCGCATATCGGATCAGCACCGCGCAGCTCACGCCCGATCTGCTCTTCGCGACGTCGCTCCACGCGGGTACCCTTGAGGTACAACTCAACGTCGATCACCCCGCTTTTGCTGCGCTCTACGCGCCGCTGCAGGCGTTGTCCGATGGTGCGGGCGCTCAACTGCGCACCGCAGTCGAATTGCTCCTTCTCTCGATGGCGCGAGCAAGCCTCGCCAGCGGCGAAGGGACCAACCAACTCCTGTCCCAGTGGGGTTCGACCTTCGGACGGATGCTTCAGAAAGCATGACTGAGTCGACGTTTCTGCCGCTCAACCTTCCTGTCGGATCAAGTCGCGCCGAGCGGGCGAAGTTCCTCCGGCTCTGCCGTGCGCTATCTGAATCGTCTGCCTCTGGGTCGACGCACGCGCAGTGGCTGGAGCGCGCAGGCCTGGGGGACATCTATGCCCAGCCAGTGCTCGCCGCCGCGGCGCACACCGCGATCGATCTTGTGGATCAGGGGTGGGTTGTTCAGGTCGACCGACTCGGCCCGTTGTTTTCACCGCCCGCCGTCCGAGGAGACCGTGAAGCTGAGAAGTCGCGCATCCGTGCCCAGGAGCATCTCAGGCGCGATGAACAACTGCTGCGGCCAAGCGTGCGGCGCTTCGTGCAGGGTATGGAGAGACCACACCAGTTCGGCGATTCGCTGGTCTCGGTTTTCGATCTGATGCGCGATGGGCGAGAACTCGCAGACGCACTCGACCGCGACCCGACCGGTCGGACCGCGATCCAGCCGTACGTGCAGGTGGTTGATGACTCGGTCTGCTCTTTGACTGGCTTCCGTCTCCATGACATATGGCGGTACTTTCGCCACACATGGTCGAATGCCTACGCGACGGTGCCGGGTCGCTCGATGCCGATCCTCGTTCGTGACGCGGCCACTCCTCATCACGCCGTGATTGGGCTGGCAGCCATCTCGAGCCCCGTCGTTCAGATTGCCGAACGCGACAGTTGGATGGGCTGGGAGACAGATGAGTTCCTCCAATCGATCCGGGAGGAGCCCACTGATGCGCTTGCGCGGTGGGTTGACCGACGGGTCTCCGCTCAGATCGACGCGATCTATATCGAAGATCTACTCCGGGCTGGCGTGCTGCAACCCACAGACATCGCCAAGCCAACACAGGAAGTCGTCGGGCGACTGAAGGCCGACGCGGAACGATATCGGCAGCGTCATCACCGCTCGGCCACTATTCGCGAGGTTCGCAACATCGGGCGTGATGCCTGGGTGGCCCGCGCGGAGACCGATCTTTTTCGGAGCAAGCGATCGGCCGCCCTGGCTGAAGCGCTCGACATTCAGATGTGGCTGGGCTCATACCTTCGTCCTGAGCCGTCAGCCGAAGGGCTCGCCGCGGCATTTGAAGATCGGCGGGCCCATGCCCAACTTCGTCGGCTGATCCGCCGTGCGCGCGGCGAGCGGGTCGGAACGGTCATCGCTGACCTCACGGTCTGTGGTGCGGTCGCACCGTATAACGGCCTCACGGCGGGCAAGCTCGTTGGAGCGCTTGCGGTATCACCGGCTGTGCTGGCCGCCTATGAGGAGAAGTACAACCGGCCAAGCGAGATCGCGTCTGCCATGGCGGGTCGACCCGTCGTGCGCGAGGCCCGTCTGTCTCTCATCAGCACCACGTCGCTCTATGGAACGGGGTCGAGTCAGTATAACCGGCTGTTCTGGCCGGCTGAGGTTGTGGGCGGTGACGCCGGCGCGCGCATGGGCTTTCACGAACTCGGAAGGTCGCGATCTTTTGGAACGTCGCACTTCACGGACGAGACGGTCGAAGCATTGCTGCGGCTTTCGTCGCTGCGCGACTCGTCCGTGCGTGTGAACAGTCTGTTCGGGGAGGGAGTCAGTCCACGGCTCCGAAAGGTGCGAATCGGTCTGGCTGCGCTCGGCTGGCCGACGAATGAACTCCTGAAGCACGGTCGTCAGCGAATCCTCTACGGCGTGCCGCTCGTCCGAAACCTTCGCGACTACTCGCTCGGGATTGACGATGATCCCGACTACATCCTTGACCCGTCCCTGCCGGACGGCGACCAGCGAATTTCTGAATGGTGGCTGGACCGCTGGGCACTGCGCCGGGCGGGCCAGCCCGAAATTCGCGAGGCTATGGCGCGCCACCGAATGACACGTCCCGTCATGCATGGTGCGCGAGTGCCTCTCCCTCCCGAGGAAGACGACTTGCCGCTGTCGGCCGGAAGTGCGCGGTGACTTTGCGCGAAGCGGTTACCACTCGCAGGCCGTCGAGGTGCTGTCACTGGACGAAGTCCAACACCTCGCGAGAGGCGTTCGGGAGGCTGCGGGCGATAATCAGGTCGTCTATGAACTTGACATGCTCGGAGGTCTCTTCTGCGACACGGTGCAGTTCCTGTGTGGGAGCCACATTGGGGGTCATGGGGCCATGGACACCGATCAGCGCTCGTTCTCCGCTCGTCTTCGTCGCAAGGATGGGGACGACCACTGGACCGACGCCATCGATGTCGATCTGGGCATCGCGTTCGAAGTGAACGTCATCCGCTCCCGACCGGTGGAGGTCTTCGAAGAGACGTTGCACGGAGCGGTCGACACGTGCGGGCGAAAGCTCGGGGAGCGTGCCGTCGAGTAGGTAGCGCAGCAGGCTGGCGCCGACATGGCGGTCGAGTTGTGTGTGCTCGAATCGGTTGCGGAAGCTCCGAAGGCACCTGTAGCAGGATTCCTCGCACTGAGCTGGGCACTCGACCAGTCGCTCCAGCGCGAGCTCGAAGATCTTCCGTCCCAGCTGGCTCACCTGCTGAGTGAAGCCAGCGCCGCCGGACAGGGTGTCGTAGAGGTAGATTTCGGCTTCACGCCCGTGTCCGCCCCATTGCGTGAGCGCGGGCCGAAACTCCGCTTGCAGTTCGCTGGCCTCGATCTGGAGGTGTTTCGCTGCCGCGATGGTGAGAGCTTCCGCGACGGTGCGGAGCGCGACTTGGGAGGACAGATACGACGGTCGGAGTGTCACCGGATCGGAGACCGTCAGGCGGATCAGCAAGACATCTGAGAAGAAGTCCGTGCCGAGTACCAGATCTCGGGAGACTCGACCACCTGGACACATTGGATCCTTGTCAGGGAACGGTTTGGCATGCGTTCCCGCGAGCAGTGGCGTTGGCATCGCGGTCGGTTCAATGAGCCCGCACCATGTGCAAAACGTGTAGCCCTCGTTGTTCGGACCGGTGTTGGACACCAGAAGCTTCTGGTGATCGAAGTTGAGTTGAATACGATCGTTCACCTGCTCCCAGAGTTGGGCATTCCCGGGGCCGTCGGCGATGAGTTTGGCGCGGGTCGCGTAGCTAACGGCTGGTGCGTCGTCAGGGCTCGTGCCCGGCGGCTGGCCGATTCGATGCGCGAATCCTGGCGGACGTAGCCAGTTCATGCCAGGGCCGAAACGGTCGCCCTCGCAGGCAGGGCAGACGCCCGTGCGACCGCGATCCACCTGTTCCCACGGGAGGTGGGTTGCGTAGTGGCAGTCCTGGCACTCGAAGTAGATGCGACGATCGTTCCAGGCCTCCGAGAGCTCCTTGCGCATCGGGGAGTAGAGGGCGCCCGAAGTCCACTCACGCTTGTCGACCCACACCACTTTGCCGGGCGCGTACTGGCTCAGGGCGACGGTGAGGCCCTGGCTTGGCGCGTACTGGAATGCCGGACGGTACGGGGTAGACCGATCCTCGTCGAATACGTGGAAGCTGACGACATCGGTCGGGAAGGCGTAGCGCGGAAGCACCCCCTTATAGAGCAGACGGTCGAGAAGCTTGTCTCGGGCGCGCTGGGAGCTCAGCTCCTCGCCATTGTCCTCAGCAGCAGATTGATCCGTTGAGTTCGCTTCTGCCGCTTCCGTGCCCTCGTTCGCTGAAGGTTCGGCGTCATCGGCTGGGGGGGTCTGGTCGGGCGTGGGCTCGGCGATTGCCGGTGCGGGTCGGATGTCGAGCGCATCATCGATGCCGTGGAGAGTTGAGGTGACCAGGCCGGCCAGTACCTCGTCTCGATGGTCACCGCTGATCTCGCTTGGAAGCCAGTCGTCGACTTCGCCACGAAGTGTGGCTTCGTTGGTCAGAAGCCAACTCTCGAAATCTGTCCGGTTGAGCGTCGCCGAATTTGACAGGAAGTCGCCAACCGAGCCAAGCACTTCGAAGAGGTTGGCGGGCATCGTGGTCGGGTCGATGTGTGGGACTCGGTCTTGGTGATATCGCTGCAGCAGGAAGGCGGTGATGTGGCGCTTGGCGATCTCCACGTTGTCGACAGTGAGGATTGGGTCGGCGACTTCGCCGCTGACCATCTCGGCTGGCTCACGGAAGTAGTGGTCGTCGTGAGTGTCGGCGCTGCCGAACGCGATCACGGTTGCCACCGCGTTCCCACGGCGCCCCGCCCGGCCGGCACGCTGCTGATAGTTGGCTCGTGATGGGGGCATGTTGCGGAGTGCGACCCCGCTCAGCGACCCGATGTCGATGCCGACCTCCATCGTGGTGGTGCAAGACAGGAGGTCGATTGCGACCTCTGGTTGCTCTCCTGGTGCAGGCATCGCGATGTTCACGTCCTGGAACAGAAGCTCGTACATCTCTGCCTTCGAGAACACGTCGTCGCTCTGAGACGAGTTCAGCTGGGCGGTGTGCTCAGCTGCGACGACGCTCATCACCTCGCCCGGTGGCGTCGCGAGGGCGCGGCGCGAACTTGCGCGGTAGTAGCCCTTGCGAGCTTGGAAGACTTCGTCCGTCTCAGGATCGAGTGACCTCACCTTGTCGGCACCACAGGAGATGCAGGTGATTCGACCGGGGAAGTGGCGCTGGGTGGAGCGGCACCGCTCGCAGTAGCCCCAGGCGGTGTCGAGGTCGAGTGCCACCGTGCGCGCGGCGAGCTGATACTTGTCACCGACCTTCTGGCAGAACTTGCTCTGCAGAATGGGCAGCCATTCGGCATCGAAGATGCGCCGAGCCTCACGGGTGCCGAGCCAGGTCGTCAACTTGGTGAACTTGCCGCTCACGGCTTGGACTTTGGTGCCCTTCCAGTCCGCACTCATCGCGGAGAACCAGATGCCGGGGCGCATCCAGAGCGATAGCCACATCCGGACCAGCGCGAGCTTTTCATCCTCGGTTGTCGCGATACCGGGAATGTCGACCAGTTCGGCGAGCACGGAGTTCTTCAGGTTGCCCCGCTCGCGGAGGGAAGCGAGGCCGAGGGATGTGAATCCGTAGTAGCGGCTCGTGAGCGCGGGGACCAGGCTGCGCAGAAGCGACTGCGGTGGCGGATCCTTGATGGCGTAGAGCTGCATGAACTCCGCTGGATCGCTCAGGGCGCCGCGCTCGAGCGACTCCGAGACCTGCGTGAATGCCTCGAAATTCTCTGTGCCGGTGAGCTCAGGGCGAAGTCGAACCCCCAGCAGCTTGGCCCCCACCATCGCGACTAGATAGAGATCCTCCAGGCTCATGGTCGGCGCGACAGGGTGCTTCGATAGCTCGCTCCAGCCCTTGAGGATGATCGGTCGCACGGCGTCGCGAAGTGAGTACTCCTGGACATTTGGTGCGAGGCGAGCGGCTACCTGTCGCGAGTCGGAGAAGGCGAGCACCTTGCGGCCTCGGAGCGGAGCGAAGTCGTCGGCTGGCTTCGGCCCGGGGGGCTGCACCTCGATCTGGCGACTTACGAGTGCTCGGAAGGGCTCGTCACCCTTGGTTTGGTGGTCTTGGACGCTGGTGCGGCCGAACAGTGCGTGATCGCCGCATACGCCACATGGGTTGAACTCTCCGGGTTGCTTCTGTCCGCCCGTCGAGTCGTTATCTTGTTTGTGCTCGTCGTCCTGCTGGAGTCGCACCCAGACCTTGCGCCAGCGATCACCGGGATCGTGCGGGTTGAGGCGACCGGTGACGAGGTCCAGTTCCTTGAGGACTGCGTTGCCGACATCGTCGGACGGTTCTTCAAGCAGCAGATCGATCGGTTGGAGCGCCGCGATGGGACCCGAGGCTGTCTGGAAGGCACCGCCCGGTTCCTGCCACAAGAACGATGGGTTGGCGAGGTCGTCCGTGTACGCCCGTGCATACGTGGCGCCGCATTCGCGACACGTGAAGAGCTCAAAGACACGCGCACCGCAGTCGCAGGTGCTTCGGGGCTGGCCATACAGCGCACCGACTGGACCCTTCGGGATTTCGCCGCGGTCTACCGAGCAGTTCTCATCGAGGCACACCCAGATGCCAGGAAGGCCGCGGAAGAAGGCATGTACGCGGCATGGGAGCAGCCCGGCATCGTCAGACTTGAGGCGAGCGGCGCTCGCGAGCGCGATCAAAGTGGAGGCGGCGCGCTCCGCCAGTGTTGGGTCGATTCCCGGGAACGTGTGCGCGCCCAGCGTGTGGACAGGCAGCGCTTGCTTCATTGTCTTGTTGACCAGGAGGCCGAGTGGGGCGTATCCATTCAGCGCGCGGTACAGCAGGGCGCTTGAAGAGGTTTCGGCGTCGTGAGCGACTCCGCGGTACTTCAGGAGGGGAGCCAGCGCCTGTGCTCGCGCGTTGTCCGTCTCCGCTTTGTAGTAGGCGTCCATGGGAACTTCGGCCAGCACTTCAGCGTCTTCAAGCGAGCCAGGTGCTGCTGGATCCCGCAGGTCGAGCGTGCCCGTGACCGCGTCAAAGTCGCTCACGTCCTTGCCGGTCAGCTGCGCGGCGAACGCCTGGGCCTTCTCGGCTCCCGAGAAGCTTGCACTGGTGGCGATGACCTGAAGGCGATCGGCGGGGATATCGAGTCTGGCTCGCAGACGTCGCATCAGGAGCGCAACTTCGGCGCCTGCCGCGCCGCGGTAGAGGTGTGCCTCATCGATGATCAGGAGGAACTTCTCTTCCGGGTTATCCCGTAGCCACTGCCGCGTCGCATCGAAGATGGGACGCTCGAGTGGCCGCATCAGCATGTACTCGAGCATTGAGTAGTTGGTGATGAGGACATCGGGCGGCGATGCTAGCACCTCGTGGCGCGTGAGGAGTTCGGCGTCGCCCGGGAGCATGACCGCGCGCTGGAAGGCACCGGTCTTCGAGTCCACCCAGTGTTGTCCGCTCGACCCGTACCAGGCCTTCAAGTCCGGCTTCGCCGGCCACTTGCCGCGCGCCTTTAGTTCTCCGATGAGCTGCGCTGCGCGCTTCTGCCGGGGGGAAGCCGGCTTCGCTGCTTCGTCGAGGAGGGCGATGTAGTACTTCTCAAGCGATTTGAGTCTGGTTCTGTCCTTCTCAGCTGTTCGCACGCCGGGATACAGGGTTCTACTGGTGTAGCGCGCGAAGCGTGCGGGTCGATCAGCCCACGTTGTGAACTGGCTCGTTACTCGCTCGTCGCCGAGAAGCAGGCGAAGGCGGCCAAGCTGGTCGTTTACGAGCGCGTTCATGGGGTAGAGCACGAGGGCGCGGACTCCGGGCGCCGCGAACGACTGTGGCCGGTTGGCGGCTTCCTCGGCAAGCTTCGCCAGCATCGGGAGTAAGAAGGTCTCTGTCTTGCCGGAGCCGGTACCGGTCGTGACCACGAGACTCCGCCCGGACGCCGCAGCCTCGAGCGCGGCCGCCTGGTGCGTGTACGGAGGATCGAAGAGCAGCGGCGCGTGGTCGTGCGCCGTTGACGTCAGTCGAGCGAACAACTCCAGTGCGGCCTGGTCGAGCGTGAGCTCGGCGAACCGCCTGCCCGGGGTGTAGCGGGGTGTGCTCTCAAGGAACGGAGTCTGGAAGGTGTTGCCTTGCTGATCGAGGAGCACCTGCCGCTGACGGATCAACGACGGATGGCCGACGTGATACGTGGCTTCGATGTACTCGCGAAGGGCGTTCCTGATTTCGTCCGTCGTCTGGGCGATTGTGAGTGATCGTCGTGTCATCGTCCCTGTACTTCCTTGATTCCCGTCATCCACAGCGATTGCGAGAGAAACCCCGTGAGCGAATCCTCAGCATCGAACGGAACCCGATACGTGAGGAGCGCACCTTTTAACCGGCCCATCGGAATTCCGACAAGCGTGATGTATCGCTCTGCCCATGACGGTAGCGGAGCGAAGAGGTCGAGGAGTCGATTGCCGTCGGGCATTCCGGTCGAGCGGACCCTGAAGACCTGTGGTTGGCCTCGATGATGGTCGATAGCTGCTTGGAGATGGCGAGCCTCGTCCCACCCCGGCATAACTAACGAGTCAACCGGGAAGTCGAGAACAGCGCGCGGAATCCCGGCCGCGACATCGAGGACGCACCACACTGGTGCGCCATATGCCTGCGGGCGCCGGCCAACGAGCATGCCTTCATCGCGGGAGGTGAGTTCTCGCCAGCGGCCGGTGTAGTACTGCACCTGTGTCGTTGGATCGATGATCTCAAGACCCTGTATCTCGCCGGGCATCTGGTGCTGGCTTAGTAGGCGGGCCGTTCGCTCAATGAGCGCTGAGGCAGGCTCTTCGCGAGGGACGCGTGCCCATTGCTCGGCGGTCATTCGATGAAGCCCTGCGGCCGCCAGTGAAGCTGCGGCGTTGTCCGTCTCGAGTGTCAGGAACCGCGTGTGGGCTTCGTGCTCCACCGGGGCGCCGATGATGGATTCGTCGACGATCGGACTTGCGTTTGGCCTGACGCCGAGCAGCAGGTGCCGGCCCGGTCGAACCGTCACATACGAAGGTGGGGCGAGGTAGAGCTGGCGCGCGCCTGATTCCGCTGATCGCAGTTCGAGAAGATCGCCAACGCCGACAACCAGATCGAGTGCTTCGGCGACTACGTCGCGCTTCAGGTCCGGTGAGAGCGGACGAAGCACTTCGAGCACGGCGTCGACGAGTTGACGCGGCGTCGCGGGACACAGCAACGACGCTGCGCGGCGGATGGACGCGCACAGTCCCTCTACGGAGAGCAGCCCGGTCGCTTCGTGGTTGAGATCGAGCAACTCGACCGCCGTTGCCTCGAGGTCTGTCGGAGTCAGTCGCTGAATGCTCATCCGACGCCTCCTGCGACTTCTTCGACGGTACCGAGCACGGCGAATCGCGCAGCGCGCACGAGCACGGGGTCAGTCATCACCGCGCGGAGGTACACATTGCGTTCGGCCGTCTCCCACTCGAGAAGCTCGCTCGGGGAACTGGCGAGCTGGAGGAGGAACCGCGCACCCTTGAGTTTGTTCGGCATGCCCGATGACGAGATGAGCGCCCCCGCCGCCTCGCTGAATCCTTCGATGAGAAGCGCGCGGGTGTCCCACTCCCACAGGTGGTTCGCGATCGCTTCCGCGGCGACACGATGGGCAGGACTCTCACCGACAAGTGCCTGGGCTCGGTCGAGATCGACATCCGCCGCCGCCTGCGTCGCGATCTGACCCTCAAAGCTCGCCCATTTGCCAGGCGTGAGCAGTCCCACAAGCGCTCCAGTGATCGCGTCGAGGACCCGACGACGCTCGCGTACTCCAAATGGATGGGCAGGGAGTTGGGCGCTCTTCCACAACTGGTGACCCTTCATGAGTCTCGTGCATTCGACGAGTGACTTCTGGGTGGTAGGGATGGAAGGCGTTGCGTTACCAGTGCCAATCAGTTGGTTCGCGTCAGGGGGGATGATCTGCGCAGCTTGATCCTGCTCGTTGCTGGCCACGAGCAGGCCGCCGCGTGGCGGGCCTGAGAACTCCTGGTCGGCCGGCTGTGGCTGGCCGTCGAGCGGGCGTTCGACTGGATAGAAGACGACTTCGACCGGGTCGCCATCGGTGCGGTCGATGAGACGCGCGATGTAGCCGTTGTCGCGATGGCGCGTTGAGACAACCCACCGCAGCCCCTGAAAGCCGCGCTCACATCGGAGGGTGGCGAACCCCACGCCCGCCTTACTGACGGCCAGCTCAGCCGTGTCCGCTGCGTCGTAGTGACGGGCAATCTGAGGCTGCTCGCGCAGCCGAGCAACGATAGATTGCCAGTCACTGCTCGTGACCGGGACCCGGAGATTCTGGTGGTGGATTGCCAGCTGGGCGCCGCTGCTATCGCGAAGGGTGAGCGCGAGTTCGGCGCCTGCGTCGCTGGGCCCATCGATCTCCAGGAGCGCTCGACCATCCCAGAGCTCGGGAAGGCTCGGCTGTGCGGGGAAGCTGCGCAGCCGAATACCTTCGCCTGCGAGGCCAGTTTCGTTGTGCACATCCGGATCACGGATGATGGCGAGCAGGGACCCCTCAGTCTTGGAGTTCTCGCCGTTCGAGTCAACTGACACAACGATCTCGTGTGTCCCCGCGGGCAACTCCCCAAGCGAGAGAAACAGCTCGGACTCACCCTCCGGCCAGTCCAGGAAGTAGGGATCTCCGTTGATCCGTAGGCCGAGCTTCTTGGGGGAGTGTTCGGCATGGATCGCGATCAGCACCGGCTCGCCTGACAGCCACTCGGCGACGCCGTCGCCATCCCAGCGGCCCGCCACTACCCCGACTGGGCGTACGCGCACGTCGGAGACGACCGAGATGCCAGCTTCGACCAGCGCCGTGGAGTCCGCCTCACTGAGTGTGGCGGGCACGCTCATGACGTAGGCGCTCATGCCTTCAAGGGCGATATCCACCTTGACGCACCAGTCAAGCCGCGGCGGGGAAAGTGCTTGATCGCCGAGGATGAAGTAGCTGGCTCCGGGCCGAACGAACTTGCCCTTCACCTCGCCCGCGGGTGCTCCTGGCTTCTGGCGAAAGACCCACCATGGCCCCTGGGTGATCCGGCATTGCTCCGCGAGCAGGAGGTTGACCTCGTCCGACGCGCGTCGCAGCTGCAGGAAAGGCTGGGGCGGTGCGGGCCAGCGGGTGAGTTCGATCGGTGGCGTGGCGTAGAGGAGTCCACTGGTGGGGATCTCCTGACGAGCGCCCGTAACAATCGCGCGTGAATTGCGTAGCGCCTCGTACAGCTGGGGCATGGCATGCTGCAGGGGTCTGAGATCCGGCAGGATCGCGAATGCTCGCCAGGCGCCGCCAGCGTCTTCGCGCAGTTGAAGTTGCGGATCAGTTACTGCCGGACGCGGAGGTCGAGGACGAGCCCGGTCGTCCTGGCCTTCCGGAGGTCTGAAGTTATGGGTGCGGATGCTGCTGGCGGAGCGCCGAGCTTCTAACAGCCACCGCCGTGACTGGCGCTCCGAATTGAGGCTATCGACAATGCGCGCGAGGGCAGTCGACTCGATCAGTGGCGAGTCTGCGTGTTCGTCGGTGATGAGCAGGGCAACGCCGAGGCGCCCAACGATCTCTGTGTTCTGGCAGAACTTCTCGAGGCGGTCGCTGTAGTACCGAGACCATGCATGGAGTCGGGTGCCCAGGGCCGCGGGGTCGTCGAGCAAACTCGGCCAACTCGTTCGGTAGTCGGACAGCATTCTCGCGAGCTGCACTTGCAGATACCGGGGGAGGACTGCATGGGTGATCGGCCACGCAATCTTGCGGAAGGTGCGCGCCCAAGCACCCTGCGGGATTGCGCCTCCGTACTGCCGCGAGAACTTGACGAACCAGTTGCGAACACGATCTCGTTCATAGTCGCTATCGGACCAGTGGGGAGTCATCGAGGCGTAGATCGGCCAGTACTCGACTCCGTCGTAGACATATCCCACCTCCGCGGCGTGCACCACGAAGGGGAGCCACCAGTCTCGGCTCGCAGTTGGCATCAAGCCCAGTCGATGCGCGTCGCCTACTGCTTTCGTCAAGAGCTCGCGGTCGTCGGGGCTGAGGCCGTGTTCGAGCGCGAAGACAGGCGCTGCTGGCTCAAGACTCTGGCGGTAAGCAGCCAACCTGGTGAAGTGAGCGTCAAGATCCGCATGCAGGTGCTCCATCAACTCGATCGGGCTTGCGTGAGCAATGTCCTCCAACACGATCGCCCCCTACTACTCGAGTCACTAGCCCGCATGATGATGTTCCTAAGTCTGCCTGAGCGCACCGACACTCGACGCGGCGAGAGCATGTGTGTTGGCCAAGACGAACTCATTCGGAAATCCAACAGGATCTGCCTTAAGGACATCAAACGTGGCTACCCGAGAGTGCTGGCCTGGACGGAGGCCATCCTGCCCAAACCGTATCCGAAGGAGATCCGCGAGGACGTCATCCGCGTCGCGGAGAACCGTGAGCCCTGAGTCAGCGTCGAGCAGATCGCGAAAGACTTCGGAGTCTCGCTCGATGACCCTCACGAAGCGGCTCGCCCGCTTTCGCGCCGCTGAGAAGGCCCGCCGAGACCGGCTCCCCGTCGGCCGAAGACCGTGACGCCGAGCGACGGGAGTTGCGGCAGCGCAATCGGCGACTCAAGCAGGAGGTCGAGGTGTTGCTTCCAGCAACTGTGTATTTGTCGCAGGCGCATATGCCAGGGAGGCTCTACCCGCTCGTGCAAGAGCTACCACTGACGGGATCCCCGTCACGTTGACGTGCGGGGTTCTCAGGCTCGCTCGCCAGCCCTACTACCGCTGACTCGCCCACCCCATAACGAACGCCGAGTTGGCGGAGGCGTATCGCGCGAACGCGCTGTTCGACGCGCACGACGACCCCGAGTTTGGGCACCGGTGCCTCGTAGACGAGGCCGCCGATCGTGGCGAGATAATGTCCGTGCGGACCGCGTGGCGGATCTGCCGCCACAATGGCTGGTGGTCGTCGCGACCGCTCAGCTCCATGGCCTCGACCCTACGGGTCAACCTGCTCGACGGGCTCGTGAGGATCCGACGGATGCAGTTGCTCGTCTAACCCTTGGTTCGCCAGGATGTTCGCAGCGGCACGAGTAAGCGCGCCGAGCTGTACGGCACGATCCGCGACGACGATCCCGCCGGCGAAGTCGACCGACGCCGATTCCGCTCCGGTGTCCTCATCGCCGAGGTCAGGGCCGGGGAGCATCACTTCGACATGGCTCACGAAGTAGCTGTCCTCGACGGAGTGCACGACGGTTTCGACGTCCCTCCTGACATTCCCGCTTTCCCGTGCGTCAATGCGGAAGGCCCGTTCGATCCCCGAGATCGACGCCGAACGGAGAGAGTAGCCGTCGAGGCGGCCGACGGTTGCGGACCACTTCGGAGTTGACGAACCGGGACGAGCTTTCAGTTTGTAGCCCGAGTTGCTCACGCGGATCATCGTCGAGCCGAGCGCGAGGCCTAGTGTACCCGAGTTGAACCGCCAACCACTGGAACCCGTGTCCGACTCCTGATCCGGGTCAGCTGACTCGATTGAGCCGTCAGATGCTGCAGCGGCAGACGACACGGGGTTCCCCTCAACGTCAACGTTGAGTCCCACATACGCGCGCTTGGCCGACCACGTCCGCAGATTGGCCTGCACCAGTCCGGTAAGATCCATGCCGTTGAGCTCCGAAGCAAGACTTTCGAGTTGCTCAAAGCTGAAGAGCGATCCGAGTGCTGCCCAGAAGCCGTCTCTCTTCGGAGCGGTGGCTCTGCTCAGTAGCCAGGGCAAGACGCTGCGGAGTTCATCGGTCGACATCACGCCGTCGAGCTTCGCCAGCCCGTCGATGGCCTCGTTCGGTGACATCGCCCAATGCACCAGGAGCGCAGTGCGCTCCATGCGGACGACGGCGTCCTCGAAGAAAGTCTCTCTGATGAGGTCGGTGACGCTCTCGCCAGTATCGCTCCCGGACAGCAGAAGGCGCTCTGCGACGGGCTCGTCGACGAGCCCGCGTCCTCCCCGGAGGAAATTCGAGCGCACCGCGGAGCTCAGCGGGTTGTCGTCCTTCACCGGAGCTGCGATCTCCTTGAACGCTTCCACGTCGGTCAGCAAGGAGTAGCGGGCCTGGCTGGCGGCGTGCGACACGTCGGCCTTGGTCATCGCGAAGCCAGGCTCTTCTACGACCTGATCCGCGCTGATCGACAGGAAGATCGGGTCACCGCTGGTGATTTGGACTGTCTCGTTGCCCGCGACCACAGCGGCGTAGGAGGAGCGGAGGAAGACGTCCCGCGACGATTTGCCCTTCGCGCCGCGTCCCCACGTGAGTTTGAAGTCGGGAATCGCGCTGTGATTGAAGTAGAGAGTGTCCTCGATCTCGGCATCAGGCTCGAGCATCTCGAGATGTTCACGGAACACCTGCTTGACTCTGGAAGCATAGTCCTCCCTGACGTACGATTCGCGAGCGGCGTGCAGCGCCTCGACCAGGTCGCTCATAGCGTCTTCACTTTCCTCTTCAGAATGGGGCGGATCTGTTCGAGCTCATCTCTGGTGAGCGAGAGGTCCTCCTGCTTGGGGTTGAACACGAGGACGGTTACTCGGCTGGCGACTTCATGTGCCAAGGACTCGTTGAGAGCATCGCCACCCAGATACTCGGGATGAGTCTCAAGAGCTTTCTTCAAGTGCTCATAGGTCTCCAATTTTGACCAGTTGTCGAGATTGAAGGGATGGAACGTGACCCAGTAATACTGAGATTCGCGGGTCGTATTATGGTCCGCGAGCTCCTGAGCTGTGTGCCCGTACGCGATTGCCAGAAACTTGACGAACTCCGTGTACTGTCTCCCTGCCGTCGTATACCTCTTGCATTCCACGAACACAGGAGCTTTCTTCCCAATGAGCATGTAGCCAGCGAGGTCGAGCTGCTTCTGTTTTCCGCTCGTCGTGCCAATCGTGCAGTCGATCTTGTTGTTGTACGCGTCGAAAGGAAGCTCCATATATGTCGTCGCCTCTAGCCAACGCTTGAGTGTCGCCGCGCCTTCGCGGCCGAGCTCTTGGATATCCTCCGGCATGCTCGGATCCTATCGTGGCGGTCCCCAACCATCGGTTCGGCCGACCGGTGCGTGTGTTCCTTGTCGTCTCGCGTTGGTCCTCTCGTCGTTTCGCGCATCATCACGCGCCGCAGCGCTTGCCCGTCCGATGGCGTGCCCCCCTGATGATCGCTAGTGACTGGATAGAGGCCACCAGATCCGCTCAGGGGAGCGCGTGTACGAGCAGAGGAGAACAGCGATGACACGCAGTCGGTTTGACTGGTCGGCGAACCCGACCCCTCGCTCGGGTGCAGCGAGGGCTCGGGTTCGCGAACTGCTCAGAGACGGCTTCCCAACCGGTGCATGAGTACATGCCGATGAAGGCCTGCCCGGTCTGCTCAGGCTCGAGGGGGCAGGCCAGAGCTGCGGTCCCTCGAGATCGTGCGCCACTGTCCACCGCCACGTGTTCTACCTCCATGACGTGCTTCGATTTGCGGGGCAGGAGCAGACAAGTGTTGCTCCGCATCAGCTTAGATACACCTTTCCTCAGCAACCCCCGGCGAACGTGTGGATGCCGATCCGGTCGAGCATCTTCTGGACATCGAGCCTCTCCAGCTTCAGCGTCTAATGAGCATGTTGTCCCATGAGTCGAGTACCTCGGTTCGACCGCAGCTCGGCAAGATGTGTGTTCGGCGACCCGGCGCTGAATCAGGCCTCGGAACTGCCCCTGCTCGAGCCCGAGCCTTTGCCGTTGACCAGCGCAGTGACGACCGCCAATGCCCCCGCCATGGCTAGCCCTTTGAGTGCCGGCTTCCCTTTCTCCCAGGTGATTGCGCCTCCCTCGGCGAGTGCGTTCTTCCACTGCTCGAGTTCCAGGAGCGCGTCGCGCCACTGCGGTGCGGTGACCGAGTCCCAGTCGATCTCGAGCCCGAGAGCGTTGTAGAGCTTCTTAATCGCCCCTCGGGAGCTGTCGATCATGTCGAGCACCCGGGGCGACTTCGTCCGGTGCAGCAGTACGTTCGCCTGCGCGCGGTCGGCGCTCGCCGTCATCTGACTCATCAGCTCCGCGACACCGGCGGAGAGCTCCGTGATCGCCTCCAGTCGGTCCTCCTGGATCGCTTGTCGCTTCGCGTCGAGCCGGTCCGGGGCGATCACGGCCGTGTGCTCCAGCTCGAGAGCGGCAAAGTCGTCCAGAGCGGCGAAGCACCGGGTGATCGCTCCTACCCACAGCTCGACCTGGTTTCTGAGTTCCGGTAGGTGTGAGCTGAGCTGGCCGACGCGCTTGTGTTGCTCCATATCGGCAGCAATCCCGCGGAGCTTTTCCACGGACGTGGACTGTATTTCACGGATCCTCTGCGGAGCTCCAGTGATCTTGTCCCACTCCTGGGCGTCGACCTCGCCTTGGACCCGCAGGAACGTCTGGGCGGAGCGGAGGTGTCGCTCGACGCCGTTCAACGGGCCGATTATGGCGTCCCGCTGGCCGCGGAGCACCTTGTCGATCTTCGCGTCGAGCGACACGAGGAGCCCGCGCAGTTGCTCGGCCTCCGCCTGGCTCGCTGCCTGGGCGAGCCCGCCGGCGACGCCGGAGAGCAGCCCGGGGCTCGCGAGCTTCGCGCCGGCCGACGTGTTGATCTTCAGCCACTGCTTGATGTCGCCGGGGCGACCTGCCATCGCATAGGCAACGCCTGGGACCTCGGTTTCGGTGAGGCCGAACTCCTTGATGGCCTCTGCTGACTCCTCGGTGAGCTTGACCCATAACGCCGACTCCGCGACGGTATCTGCGAGCGTGTGGGTGATTTCGGCGGCTGAGCGCAGCATCGGCACGAACTGCCGCGAGGTGATTTCCTTCGCGCGCTCCAGCAAGCCTGCCGAGCCCATGAAGCGCTCGACGGCCCCTCTATTGCTCCCGACGACTAGAAGGTTCTGCCCGTCTCTGATCAGCTCGACCTCGTCGGCCGGAGCACGCCGATCCTCTGGTTCGTCGGGCTCTTCGCTCATGATCGAAGGATATCGACCACGTCGACAGACGCCATGACTAGGAGACGCTCAAAGAGCTTGGGTCTGGAGAATCCACCGCGTCCGCCAACTCAAGAAGACGTTCGCGAGCATGTCGTTAACCTCGCACAAACTCTCGCCGAGGGTCTAAATGCGGCTACCGAGCGCCGGGACCTGGCCGGGACCTGATGCATGCAAACCATGCAATGTGTGACGTGAAAACGGGCCTCCTGCGGAGCAGAGAGGCCCGGAAAATCAAGGGAGACGCCCGATCCGGGTACCTGGGGGTCAAGGGGTCGCAGGTTCAAATCCTGTCATCCCGACAGAAAAGCCCAGGTGAGAGTTCATTTCTCACCTGGGCTTCGTCGTTCCTAAGGTAGGTCACTGGCCGGTCCATTCGCTCGATCTGGTCGATCCGACCGTCGTTGAAGTGCACCACGCTTGTTCGGCCGCGTCGCCGGTGAAGTGCACCAGAAGGTGCCTGTGGAGTGGACCAGAATCCGCGCACGACTATGCCGCGACCATCTGGGCCACGCGCTCCTGCAACTCGACCGGGAACCTACTGGGACGTCCCACATGACGGCTTCTTCCAAGGAATCACGTCTCCGGACGTACCGGGGCGATTCGCTTTGCTTCGTCGGCCCCGGCGCCCGACGGGCCCGGAGCAGCATCGCCGATCTTGGTACCGGGGTGATCAATGTTGCTGTTGACCGAAGCCATCGAATGACTCCAGAGGCTCAGAGGACTTCGTCGACGCGGATGCTGCGTGTCTGGATGCCGAGCATGAGGACGGCGATCGCGAGGCTTGCGCCGGTGACGAGCCAGGTGAGCCAGGGGGTGCCGTTGAGGGAGACGGCAAGGACGTTGCCGAGGAGTGCGATGAGGATGATCGCGGCGACGATGGTGGCGATCGTGGAGCGCCGCCAGATTCCGATCGTGCCGGCGATGGCGGTGATGCTGACGGTGAGGAGTACGACGCAGCTCGTCGAGAGCAGGGCGGTCAGCCAAAGCGCGCCGTCGTGGACGCCGTCGACGATGGGTGTGAAGGACTCGGTGAGGAGGAACACGCTGACGGCGGCGCCGTATCCGATGAGACTCGCCGTGCCGATGACGAGGGCGTAGGCGGTGTTCTTGGCTTGGAAGAGGGGGCCGCGTCCGCCTGGGTAGATGTAGAGGGCGATCCGGCGGTTCCCGATGTAGTTGGCGACGATGCGGCTGGCGTAGATGACGGCTCCGTAGACGACGAGCACACACAGCGCGACGGTCAGCGCGAGTGGGACGACGGCATCGTAGCTGCGGAGCATGGCGCTGTCGGGGCTGTCGTCGAATCGTCCGACCACGGCGAAGAAGTAGAGTGCAGCCAGGAGCGTTCCCGCGGCCGTCAGGGCGACGTACAGCGCGGTGTGGCGGTATCGGTTGAGTTCGAGTCGCAGGAATCCTGTCATCGGGACTCTCCTGTGACGCTGTCGCGGTAGAAGGCTTCGAGCCCGCCGTCGATGCCGTCCAGGACGGTTCGGATGTCCTGCTTCCGGCCGAGTCGGCCGTCGGTGAGCACGGCGACGGTGTGGGCGGTGCGTTCGAGGTCGGTGAGGATGTGGCTGGCCATCACGATGGTGGTGCCCTGCTGCGCGAGGGACGCGAGCAGTTCGCGAAGGTCGACGATGCCGGTCGGGTCCAGGCCATTGGCAGGTTCGTCGAGCACGACAAGCTCGGGGCGGTGCCCGATGGCGCGCGCCAGGGCGAGGCGTTGCTTCATGCCCAGGGAGAACGAGGTGAGGGGCGTATCGGCGGCACCGGTGAGGCCGACCCGGTCGAGAAGCTCGTCCACAGGAGCGGGAGAGGTGATCCCAACAAGGTCGAAGTGCAGCGCGAGGGCGGTGCGCGCGGTGGCCGCGGGGTGGAAATCGGGCGCTTCGATGATCGCACCGATCCGTGAGAGCAATCCGTCGCGAGTGGCGTCCGAGAGCGTGTGCCCGAGGATCGTGATCGTGCCCGAGGTGGGGAAAGCCAAGCCGACGATGGTCTTGAACAGGGTTGTCTTCCCGGCACCGTTGGGTCCGATGATCGCGCAGATCTCACCCGGCGCGACCGTGAGGTCGCAGGAGGTGAGGATCTCCCGACCGGCGATGGTCGTGGTGAGTCGGCTGATGTGGAGGGCCGGTTGCGCTGTCGCCATCGCTACTTCCTCTTGCGCAGCGCGAGATACGCGGTCAGGTATGCCGTCCCTGCCCATGCGGCGGCGACGATGATGTTCAGGACTTGGCTGTCGCCGGTGCGGAAGGTTGCTTCGCGGATGATGTCGCCCAGGGGTGTGAACGGGAGGAACTGGTGGAGGGTGACGGCCCATTCGGGGAGGCGTTCGGCGGGGAACGTGATGGGTGAGAACAGTAGACCGCCGATCATGATGACTTGGGTCGCGAGGGAGGTTGCGCCGGTGGGCAGCCAGAGTGCGATGGCGTATCCGATGCTGACCGCGGTGAACTGTGCGCCGAGGATCGCGGCGACGGTGAAGAGGTCGGTGTGGATGTCGAGGCCGAAGCGCAGGAAGGCGGCGAGCATTCCGACCGCGATCCCGGGCAGCGCTGCAAGGCTCCATACGACGGCGTCGGCAAGAAGGATCGCCGAGCGCGGCACCGGGAGGGTCTTCTGGTAGTCGAGCAGTCCTTCCTGCTTCGAGGTGCTCATGACTTGCGGGGCGAGAACGCAGCCGACAGCGATGATCCCCAGCGTCCACGCGCCGGAGGAGAGGTAGCGGGCTGCCTCCTGGTCGACGTCCGGGATCATCAGCGCGAGGCCGTAGACGATCGCGAGAGCGAACAGCGCCTGTACGGCGGTGAACGCCGGCAGCAGGTACTTGTGCCGCGTCAGGCTCCACCGGACAAGGCCCCACCAGCTGACCGGCCAGGCGCGTCTGCGAGGCACCGCCAGTGTAGGTGTGGTGAGAAGGTCAGCGGCCATTGGTGATCCCTTCGTAGAGGGTTTCGAGCGATGCCGGGGCGAGCGAGTAGCTGTCCGCTGCACCTGTGTCGACCAGGTGGAGGACCCACTCGATCGCGGCCGGGATCTGCGCGGGTTCCAAGTCGAGCGTGAGCTGTCCGTCTTCGACCGCATGCGCTGCGGCTGGCGGTGTCAAAGGGATCTCGGCGCCTGGACGTACAGACACAGTGAGGGCGGCGGTGCGTACCTGTTGGGCCAGTTGTCTCGGTGTGTTGTCGACGAGAACGGCGCCGTTCTGCAGAAGCACGTACCGGTCGGCGGCGCGCTGGACTTCGAGGAGGTTGTGAGTGACGACCACGACTGTGTGGCCGTCGTCGGCGAGCCGGCGCAGATGCCGCCAGATAAGCGGACGGCGGACCGGGTCGACGTCGTTGGTGGGTTCGTCGACCAAGAGCACGGGCGGGGGCGCGACCACGGCCATCGCGTAGGACGTGAGCCGGCGCAGGCCCCCGGAGAGCTTTTCACCGCCGGTGTCCTTCCACTCGCCGATATCGAGCGCATCGATCAGGTCGAGCGCAGCGCGCTTCGCATCCGCTACGGAAAGGCCCCGCAGTCGGGCGATCGATGTGATCGCCTGCCGTGGTGTCACTCCCGTCAGCGGTGCGTACATCTGGGGCATCATCGACGCGATCCGGCGAGCGAGGTCCGGCGCGGCAACCAGGGAGGATGGGCCGTATCGGATGTCCCCGGAGGTGGGTTTCACTGTCCCGATGATCTGGCTGAGGAGCGTGGTCTTGCCCGCCCCGTTGTGCCCGATGAGCGCGATCAGCTCACCCGGCTGGAAGGTCAGGCTGATGGCTCGGTTCGCCGCAGCACCCCCTCGCTCATAGGTCTTGGTGACCTGATCCAGCGAGAGCGCCTCGGCACGTGGCGGTGCACTCGTCATGCTCAGATACTAATAGTATTTGAACACGCATCAACAGGTCGGGGGGCGAGGGGTGCCTGATCGCCGTGGTTAGCATGGGGCTCATGGCACGGATGACCCGCGAGCAGCGGCAGCAGCACAACAGGGTGCTGTTGCTTGAGGCGGGCGAGCGCGTCTTCGCCGCTCGCGGCGTCGCGGGCGCATCTCTCGATGATGTGGCGCTGGAGGCCGGGCTGACCAAGGGTGCGGTCTACTCCAACTTCCGCAGCAAGGGCGAGCTGATCTTGGAGGTGATCCGGTACCGGCAGACGCTCTCGCAGGAGGCGCAGGGCTTCCATGCGATCCTTGACCGTGCCAGCAACGACTATGAGCGGCTCGAAGCGTGGTGCGACATCTGGGTGCTCACCGCTCAGAGCGGCGAACGCTCCAGCTACGCGCGGCTGCTGTTCGACTTCATCCCCTATGCGCTGCGCGACGAGCACCTCACGGCCAGGTTCCTCGAGTTCATCTCCCCAGCCGGTGACATCTCGGCAGGCGAGTCCCCGATCCCGACCGACAGTAGATTCGCGCGCATCCCTCCTGGCGATCAGTTCCGCATCCTGACCGCCCTGGACCTGGGGCTGTCCGCGCTGGGACTGTTTGACCCCGAAAACGTCAAGCCAGAGCTCTACAAAACGGCTGTGCTGTCACTGGCGCAGACGCTCTACGACGCCAGCGACCAGTCAGACTACGCCCAGCAGCCGTAGCACGGCAGGGGCGAACCACACCGCGAACAGCGCGAGTTCTCCGGCGAACCTCGTCAAGAGCCTGCTGCCCGGTCCCTACCACGCCGTCATCGCTCAGCCCATCACCGCAGACCTCGAACAGATCGCACAGGACGCACGATCGGGGAAGCTCAGACTCCCCGTCGCCCGCACCGTTTCGCTCTCGCAGGCGATACCCGCCCTGATCGACCTCGAACAGGGCAGGCAGGGCAAGCGCGGCAAGCTCGTCATCGTCCCGGACTGAACGAACGAGCACGGGGACTGCTGCGCGGTCCGGGCGCCCGGGTCCCCGCTCGGCCTGCCTGGGGGCCTACGCCGCCACGCACATCACTGGGAGGAAGCCGCCACGCACATCACTGGGAGGAAGAGGACGCTTCCATAAACCCCGCGTAAACCCGAGGCAAGATTGTGGACGACTACCAAGAGCCGGGACCTGGCCGGGACCTGATGCATGCAAGCCATGCAATCCATGACGTGAAATGAGGCCGTTTGAAGGCCAGAGAGGCCCGGAAAATCAAGGATCTGAGCCGAACCGTCTACTCGCGGGGCAAGTACTGGTGTGACAGGAACGGTGGCGTGTCGTGCGCTTGTGCGGGGCGACGGGCGAGCGGACGATGCCCTCGGGGGAGTTCTCCTGCGATCGCCGTGGCGCTCCTCGGTGCCGCGGCGCGGATCGGTCCGGTCGCGCGTCGTCGGCCACCTCGCGAAGCAGGGTGGGTGACGACCTCGCGCTCGAGCGCCGCATGAGCGAGGCGGGATGACCGAGCTGCCTTGCTGTGGTAACCCACCTTCGGTGGCCTCAGGGGTGACGATTCTCGCCCATGGATCTCGCTGCAGGTCGGTCAGACCGCGCCGCGTGCCCAGGCTCTGGCCGTGGAGTCTGCGAGGTTGGCGATCTGGGTGTCGGGGAGCATGTGTTGCATGTTGCCGCCGGTGGCGAGGGCGGCGGTGCCGTGTGCGAGCGACCAGAGCTCGGCGGCGCGTCGGGTCGTCTCCGCCGGTGGCAGGTGTGCGCTCAAGACGGCCTCGAATCGTTCCTGGACTCGAAAGGTCTGCTGAAGCAGATCCGGATGCTGGGTCTTGTCGATTCCGTGGGTGAACATCACCTCGAACCGTGCGGGATCCGCACGGGCGAAGCGGAGGTACTCGGTGGCGATCAGCGAGGCCGCGTCGGCAAGTGTCGGAGGGATGGGAAGGTTCGCGAATCGGTCTTCCAGCTGTCTGAACCCGGTCAGAGCTGCCGCGGCGAGCATGGCATCACGGTCGGCGAAGTGCCGATAGGGGGCGGAGGATGACACCCCCACGCGTCGGGCGGCTTCCGAGACGCTGAACCCGCGGGCCCCGCGCTCGCGTACCAGCTCCGTGGTCGCCGCCAGCAGAGCATTGCGCAGATCGCCGTGGTGATAGCCGCGTTCAGACATGGTGGGCGCCTCCTCCTGCATCCTATGTTGCAGTCTCTCACATTGCCTGTCTATTCTGATGTGTGAGCCTCTCACATGAGGGGACTTGTGCCGCCTGTCGATGGCGGCTTCGACGGGTGAGGAGACGGGATGCGGTACGAGGCGGCGACGGCTTTGGTCACGGGGGCGAGCTCGGGTATCGGTGCGGAGTTCGCCCGGCGTCTGGCGCGCCGCGGGGCGGACATCGTCGTGGTGGCCCGCCGGGCCGAGGAGCTCGAAGCGCTCGCGGAAAGCATCCGCGCCGAGACCGGACGGCGGGTGCACGTCGTTCCCTTCGATCTGTCCCAGGAGCGCGCGGGCTACCTGCTGGCCGAACGGCTTGCTGAGGCGGGGCTGCGGGTCGACACCGTGGTGAACTGTGCGGGCGTCGGCGTGACGCGGGCTTTCGGTGATTCCACTGAGGATCAGCTGCGGCGGCAGTTGCGGGTCAACATCGATGCGACCGTCGAGATCTCACATGCCTTTCTTCCGCATCTCATCGGGTCGGGCGTGGGCGCGTTGATCAACGTGGGGAGCCTGACCGGCTACATGCCGGTGCCGGGCATGGCGGTCTATGCGGCCGCGAAGTCATTCGTCGTGCGCTTCACCGAAGCGCTGGCACACGAGGTTCGTGCGTCCGGTGTGACCGTCATGGCCGTTTCTCCGGGCCCGACGGCCACAGAGTTCTACAGCACATCAGGGACCATGGAGAGCGGGGTGCGGTTCCAGACGCCGGATCAGGTCGTCACTACCGCGCTGGATGCGCTCCAGCGCAGGAATCCGCCGGTCAGTGTCATCTCCGGAACGCGGAACCGTTGGATGAGGCGACTGGTCGGTGTGCTGCCCGTGCGCGCGGTGCTGCGCGCCGCGGAGAGTCGACCCGCCGATTCCTGAGATTCCGCCCCCAGGCGACTATCGCCATGGCTGCGGTCCGCCACTTCGATGGTGTCCATCATCGCGAATCGTGACCACAGTGCACTCCGCGCTTGCGCCCGCGGCCTGTCGAGGACTCTATCCGGCCTGCAGGCGGTCGCTGCATCACTGGGCACGCTCGCGACCTCTGGTAGCCGGCTCGTCGTCGCTCTGCAGGGCAGAGCTGCCGACGGTGGTGAGGATGGGGAATGCTGAGGCTTCGGTTGACTCCGAGACCGCTTTGATCTGATCGATCGGGCGGGAAAGGATGGCAGTCATGCCGGTGAAGTATTCGAGTGAGTTCAAGCGCGACGCGGTCGCTCTGGTCCTCACGCAAGGGATGTCGCAGAAGCAGGTCTGCGCGGATCTGGGGATCTCGAAGTCCGCGCTCCAGGCGTGGGTGCGCGACAGTCAGCTGCAGGATCGTGGGATCCAACCCGCGCCCGCGGGAGACGTGGACGCGCAACGAGAGCAGGCGAAGATGCTTAAGCGGATCCGCGAGTTGGAGATGGAGAACGAGGTGCTCCGGCGTGCGGCGGCGTATCTGTCGCAAGCGAACCTGAAGATCGGATCCGCCAGCCCAAAATAGTGTTCCCGCTCGTCCGTGAGATGGCCGCGGCCGGCACCCCGTCACGGGTGTCGGTCGCGGTGGCGTGCAGGGTCCTCGGCTTCTCCAAGCAGGCGTACTTCCAATGGCTCGCCAAGCCCGTCAGCGACCGGGACTGGGACGAGGCGCATCTGATCAACGCGGCCAGAGACGTGTGGGACGAGGACCGCTGCCAGGGGTATCGCCTCATCGCCGATGAGCTCATCGACGACGGGTGGGTCCTGTCCGAGCGGCGGGTGTGGCGGGTGTGCTCGCAGGAGGGCATGTTCTCCGCCGCGCACCGCCGCAAGGGCAAGCGGAAGCATCGTCGACCGGGTCCGGCCGTCCACGACGACCGCGTCAGACGCGACTTCACCGCGACTGCTCCGAACCGGTTGTGGCTGACAGACATCACCGAGCACCGCACGGGCGAGGGAAAGCTGTATCTGTGCGCGGTCAAGGACGTGTTCAGCAACCGGATCGTGGGTTACTCGATCAGCGAGCGGATGAAGCCCGGCTGGCCGTCGACGCTCTTGAAGACGCCGTGGGTCGCCGTGATAACCCGGTCGGAGTGATCGTGCATTCGGATAGGGGCAGCCAGTTCCGAAGCCGTCGCTACCGGCGTGCTCTGCGTCGCCACAAGCTTCACGGATCGATGGGCCGAGTGGGTGCGTGCGCGGACAACGCGGCCATGGAGAACTGGTTCAGCCTGCTTCAGAAGAACGTCCTCGACCAGCGCTCCTGGGAGACCCGCGAGCAGCTGCGCCTCGCGGTCGTGCACTGGATCGAAGCCCGGTATCACCGAGGCCGCCGTCAACGACGACTCGGGAAGTTGACCCCCATCGAGTTCGAAGCAATCATGAAGACCACCGTCGACCTGGCGGCATAAGGAAACGAGTCAACCAAAGGCTCAGCATTCCCATGTTCGTCTCCGCGTCGACGTCGCCCACACGGAGCCCGGCGACCTCGGAACCCCGGGATGCCAGGAGTGCGCTGAGCATGACGAAGTCCGAGTAGCTCTGGTGCACCTGCCCGCATGCTTCGGCGAGCCGGTTCAGCGTCGCGAGATCCGGTAGGGCGTGCGCGCGTGGCGAGGTCTGTTCGACCGGGATGATGAGGGCGGATTTGCCGAGGCTGCGCCGGGACCTGTTGCGGGCGGGGTTGCTGGCGAGCACGTCGTCGCGGACGGCCTCGTCGAGCACGCGCACGAGCGGTGCGATGCTGTTCTTGATCGTCGAGGGGGAGTGCACCTTTTCCCAGTCGTCGATGGTGCGGTCGATCATCCCGGCGGTGATTTGCGAGAGCGGCAGGTGTCCGAGATTCAGCCCCCTTCCGCACGCTCGTCCGTGAGGTTCACCTGCGCCAAGGCGCGACCGCACGGCGTCCGGAATCAGGCCCTCGGGTCGCGTTCGTTGAAGGCGTCGTAGAGACGCACTTCGTTGCGCATGCGGGGACCCCATTTCGTGAAGGTGCCGGTGACCTCGGGAGTTGCAAGGTAGTAGTCGAGCGCCTCGCGAGACTCCTACTTCTCAAGCACTGTCACGGCACCTGCCGCGGCGTCGTGAATGGCGAACGACAGCAGGCGGTTGCCCGGGTTGGCTGCACCGACCGGGTAGGTGGCCTGTGCGTCGGCGATGAACTCGTCGATGTCGGCGGGCGGGACGTAGACGTGTCCAGCGATCAAGAGTATGAGCGGTCTTCCTTCGCATTGAGTCGGATGTACGAAACGTCGGCGCTCAATCGGGGATGGCGATCGAGGCGAACGCCTCCGGCGGCTCGGCGAGATAGTGCTTCACGGTGCGGCTCCACTCATCAGCGAGCACTTCGGCGGCACCGGCCTCGATGCCATCGAGTGCGGCGGTCGCAACCTGTGCAGGGCTCAGCTTGGGTGCGTCTGACCACGCGGCCATGTCGGTGTCCGCGAGACCGAGGAAGAGACCCGTCACGAGAGTGTTCTGCTCAGCGAGCTCCACGCGCGCTCCGTTGGTCGCGGCCCACGCTGCAGCTTTGCTGATGTGGTAGGCGTTGCCGCCGACGTTGGGGAACCACGCCATGGCCGAGAGCACGTTGAGAATGGCACCGCCACCGTTGCGACCGAGTACGGGAGCGAACGCACGCATCATGTCGAGCGTGCCGAACAGCTGCGTGCCGAGCTCGGCGTGAAGACCGTCCAGTGGGCCGGACATGATCGGGCCGACTGTGTTGATTCCGGCGTTGTTGACCAGGAGCGTCGTGTCGGAGGCTCGCTGGGCTGCGGCCTTCACCTGTTCGGGATCGGTGATGTCGAGTCGCAGTGGCTCGACGCCAGGGAGGTCGATGGTCTCCGGGTTGCGGGCGGCGGCGTAGACCTTGCTCGCGCCGCGCTCGAGCAGCGCTTGTGCGATGGCGCGGCCGAGGCCGCGGTTCGCGCCGGTCACCAGTGCAATGGATTCGTTGATGTTCACGGATCTAGACTGCAACCTGACATCAATGTCAGGTGCAAGCCGGGTTGCGTCCGCGCGCCCCGAACATCATGAGGAGTACAGAGAGGGCGGGCAATGAGGATCGGGGAACTCGCGGACCGCACCGGCGTATCGGTCAGGTCGCTCCGGTACTACGAAGAGCAGGGTCTGTTGTCTCCGGAGCGGAACAGCGGCGGCCAGCGCACCTATACCGAGTACGCCGTTGAACGGGTGGCGTTCTTCCAGGACCTGTTCGCCGCAGGACTGCCGAGCCGGCGTATCGCCGAGCTGCTGCCATGCATCGATGTCGGCCGCACCAATCCTGGGCAGCGTGCGATGCTCCACGCCGAGCGTGAACGTATCCAGAACAAGATCGATCAGCTCGGCCTCGCGCTTGGTCGACTCGATGAGATCATCGCGATCAGCGACGAGCACGCCGACGCATAGGAGGACCCCGGTTGCGCCCAGGCGTCCTAAGATCCTTCGGGGCGGATCGTCGTCGACAACCACACGCACGCGGGAGTCGCATAACCCTCGACGTCAAAGGCGCGCAAGCCGAGATCCGGACCGACCTACACCGTCAACTGTGACAAAGCCACAAAGCCGCGCAGCAACTCCTTTAGGGGGCGTGGTCTCTTTGGAAGAGGCCGTCGCGAGCATCCACGACGCCCGCGAACTCCTATGATGATCCGCGATCGCGGGACGAACCTTTACGGTGCGGTGCTCCTCGGAACACTTCCATAAACTCCACATAAACCCCTCACGCATCTGCCGATAGGACCACGAGCCGGGACCTGGCCGGGACCTGATGCATGCCAACCATGCAATCCATGACGTGAAATGACCTCATCTGAGGGGCATCGAGGCCCGGAAAACCGAGGAATTCGCCGGAACCGTCTACCTGGGGGTCAGGGGGTCGCAGGTTCAAATCCTGTCATCCCGACAGAAAAGCCCAGGTGAGAGCATTTTTCTTGCCTGGGCTTCGTCGTTGTTCCGGGAGGATTGCTAGGGGTTTACGGGCTCATCCCAATCGAGGGTGTAGGAGTTCGGTCTGAGGCCGCCACTTCGGGTCGGCATGCGAGGATCGCGTGCTGCGGATGTTCACGCTCGGCGAGCGGTGGTGGACCAGTCGACCTGGTCGAGAGCGGCGAACCCTTCAGAGATGTGGTCGGCGAGTGGCCGAGGGACGGCACTGTCGCGCCAGTCGTCGAGGGCGAGCCGGAGGACACCGACGGCGATCATGGCGGTGGTCCGCAGCTCTGTCTGCCTAGCGGGGTCTAACCACAGCGTCGCGAAGGCCTCGACGAGAGTTGATTCCAGTGCCACGAACACCGCGTCCTTGCGAAGACGAAGGCCCTCACTGGAGCGCATGAGTGCGTCGACGGCCCGAGATTCCGGCGCTTCGAACTGCGAGGCCAAGTCGACCAGGCACGTGCGGGCAGCATCGAGCGGGTTCGAATCGGGAGACTGGCTCAGGATGGCTGGACCGATCGCGCTAGACACCTTCCCGGCGCCGTTCCAGGTCAGCACGATGTCGTCCTTGGACGCGAAGTAGTAGAACAATGTGCGGCGAGAAATGCCTGCCGCTTCGGCGATCGCATCGAGAGTCGTGGCCTCGTAGCCGTGCTCCAGAAACAGCCTTAGGCCCGCGGCCGCAATGCGGTCGTGCGTCTCACGACGTTTCGCCTGACGACGGCTCTCTGGCTGTTTCATGACGCCTTCCCTGCAGGGCCGGTGACCCGCGCTTGACAAGATTACACCCAGTGCGACATTGGCGTCTTGCACTGAGTGTAAATACTTGAAAGGACTGTCATGGCTGACAACAAGACCTGGTTCGTCACAGGAGCATCCAGCGGCTTCGGACGCATCTGGACCGAGGCCGCCCTGAACCGCGGCGACAAGGTCTTCGCTACTGCCAGGAACGCCTCTGCCCTCGACGACCTCACCGAGCGCTTCGGCGACCTGGTAGCGACAGCGAGCCTTGATGTGACCGATCGTGCTGCCGTCTTCGCCACCGTCAAGACCGCTCACGAGCGCTTCGGCCGGCTAGATGTGATCCTGAGCAACGCCGGCTACAGCTACACCGGAGCGATCGAAGAGCTTGACTTCGATGACGCCAAGGCGAACTTCGACACCAACGTGTTCGGCACCCTCTCGGTCATCCAGGCCACCCTTCCGTACCTCCGCGCCCAACAGAGCGGGCACATCCTCACCGTGTCGAGCATCGGCGGTATCGCGAGCTTCCCGACCGGGGGTGCCTATGTCGCGTCGAAGTTCGCGGTCGAAGCGCTCAGCGAATCCCTCGCCGGCGAAGTCGCATGTCACGGCATCCACGTCACGATCATCGAGCCCGGGAGCTACAGCACCAACTTCAGTTCGAACGTCAAGTCCGCACCGAAGAGCCCCGAGTACGACGCCGTCCGCGATGCGATCTACGCGTCGTTCAGTCCGGACACCACCGGCGACCCCGGCGCCACCGCTCAGGCGATCCTGGCTGTCGTCGACTCACAGACGCCGCCGCTGCGCCTCATCCTCGGCGACTGGGTTCTCGACAGATTCAAGGGCGTTTACGCGGACCGGATCTCCACCTGGGAGCAATGGGCAGAGGGAGCGTGACCCGGTTTCCCGGACGGTTTCTCTGTGTTGATCATGCCGCGGTTGCGGCGGGGATGTGAAGTCGTTCGAACTCCACGGGGCTGAGGTTGCCGAGCGCGGTGTGCCGGCGGGTCGGGTT
>NZ_JAIJZW010000004.1 GCF_019753765.1 Microbacterium marinilacus | reverse complement strand
CTCCACGGCGAACTCGACATGCGCACCCCGATCGAGACCGAGACCGAGTACTACGCTGCCCTTGAATCAGCCAACCCGGCCACCGCCGGACAGACAACCGGATAGGAACGAAAACCAGGCCGATTCAGTCATCGTCCATCCACGAGATTGCATCGGACGCTATGGTCGTGCTTGGAGCCTTCAGCGCAGACGGGATTCATCACCAAGATTCGTCTGACCGAGTGACTTGGGGTGTGACGGATGCTTGATTTCATCGCGATCGACTTTGAGACTGCCAACTCCTACCGGGGCTCGCCATGCTCTGTTGGGCTGGTGCGTGTGCGCGATGGCCAGGTTGTTGACGAGCGTCATTGGTTGATCCGTCCTCCGATCGGTGCTGATTGGTTTGACGGGTGGAACACGTCGATCCACGGCATCACTGCGGACATGGTCGCTGATGCGCCTCGGTGGAGCGAGATTCTTCCGCACATTGTGAGCTTCATCGGCGACGATGTCGTGGTCGCGCACAACGCGGCCTTCGACACGGGCGTGATCCGGTATGCCTGCGCTGTCGACAACATCGAGTGGCCCGAACTGAAGTTCCTGTGCACGCTGGTTCTCGCTCGCCGCGCCCTCTCACTGCCAAGCTACCGCCTGCCGTTCGTGGCAGAGTCTCTCGGGTACGAGCTAGAAGCACACCACGATGCGTTGGCTGATGCTCGGGCGGTGGTTGAGATCGTACGAAGGCTCACTCAAACACAGCACACCGCCGACATCGGAGGTCTTGCTGAGTCGGTGGGCGTCGCGCTCGGCACCATGGGGCGCGGAATCTACAAGGGCAGCGTCGCAACCGGGGGTGGAAGTGGTCGCGCGTTCACTCCCATCGAGGTGAACTCGGACGCTGATCCTGAGGGGTACCTCTACGGTCGTGTTGTCGTCTTCACGGGCGCGTTGCTGTCGATGACACGCGACATGGCTCGACAAGAGTGCGCGAGGCTCGGGGCTACTCCCGAGGAGAACACGACGAAGCGAACCAACGTCCTCGTCGTCGGCGACATCAACCCTGCTGTCCTGCGGCCAGGGTCGAGCCTCACGGGCAAGGCGCGCCGAGCGTTCGAGTTGCAAGACAAAGGCCAAGAGATCGAGGTGATGACGGAAGACGACTTCCTCCGATGCCTTGACGGCAACACTCTGGATGGAGTTGAGGTTCTTCTCCGGACTGACCGCAGCGCGGTCGATGCGGCTGGCGCATCTGCCGCAGTGACCCGCGAAGACAGCACCGCAGCACGTTCCGAGGCGAAGCCTGTCAAGCCTCCTCGCCCGCTTCGACGCGAGCCCATCCCCACCGATCAGGTTTGCTCGGTGGAAGGGTGCGATGCTGTGGCGGCGTTCAAGACGCGCACGAAGCCCACGTGGTGCTCGGCGCACGTCGCGGAGATTCAGCTCACCGGGGGCCTGCGAGCGCTAGAGTCCTTCACCCATCCCGACGATTGGCAGCTGACTGAGTGCGTCGCTTGCGGTGTCGAGGCGCACTACCGCTTCGCCTACACGCTGGACAAGAACCAGTATTCAGAGCCCACGTGCCGAGCCTGTTACTGGCGCAACTGGGCTGCTGAGGGTCGCCGTTTGCAGGGGGAGTGGGCGTACCTCACGCCTGTCTCATTTGAGGAAGCACGAGCCCACGCGGAAGCCAACGGGTTCGACTATCTCGGGCCTCTGACCGCGCCCTCCTACGGCGGCGACCCCCATCTCACGCGGTGCCGGCGGTGCGGCAAGATTAGCGCCGACAGGCTGGGGGACATCGGGTTCGGTTGCACCTGTCAACCCCGCGGGTGAACCTGCGTGGACGGTCGCAATTGGTGGACCTGCGAGAGGAACCCGATCCAAGACACCCACTGGCGGCGACGGCTGCTTGCGAACCAGCGAGCAGGTTTATGAGCCTCTAACGCAGCACCTCGACCCACGGCTCCTGCGACTCGCTCCTGAGGGGTCACGGTGCTGCGTTAGCAGTAGTGCGCGATGCGTACTATTCAGCCTCTGACCTGCAGTTTCGGGCGGAGCCGGCATCCAGCGAAGCGATAGAGTGCTTAAACAACCGTTCAAGGCGGGACACGACAGTACGTGCTGCGCAGCCTCGTCTGACGCACCGATGTGAGAGCGCCCCATCCGGCTCCGGCCGGGCGGGGCGCTCTCACGTCCGTGGCCGGACCCCGCCGCAGCCATGACCCGCCCGGCCAGGCCGGCGTTCACGCCGATCCCAGGGCACCGGCGTAGGCTCTGTGCATGAGTCTTCTCGACGGCATCAGCGGTCCGCGCGACCTCGACGCCCTCACCCCAGAGCAGCTCGAGCAGCTGGCGACGGAGATACGCTCCTTCCTGGTGGAGAACGTCGCACGCACCGGTGGCCATCTCGGACCGAACCTCGGGGTCGTCGAGCTGACGATCGCCCTCCATCGCGTGTTCGACTCTCCGCGCGACCCGATCATCTTCGACACCGGGCACCAGTCGTACGTCCACAAGCTGCTCACCGGGCGGCAGGACTTCTCCGCGCTGCGGGCCCGGGGCGGTCTCGCGGGGTACCCGCAGCGCTCGGAGAGCGAGCACGACGTCGTGGAGTCGTCGCACGCCTCCAGCTCGCTGAGCTGGGCCGACGGCGTCTCCCGGGCCTTCGGCCGCACCGGGCGCGGAGACCGGCATGTGGTGGCGGTCGTCGGAGATGGCGCCCTCACGGGCGGCATGACATGGGAGGCGCTCAACAACATCACCGACGACAACGATCGCAACCTCGTCATCGTCGTCAACGACAACGGACGCTCCTACGCGCCGACGATCGGCGGAATGGCGCGTCACCTCAACCGGGTGCGCACCGCCGAGGCGTACCGAGACCTCTCCCAGCGGTCATCGCGGATGGCGGGACGCTTCGGGGCCGTCGGTCGGGCGCTGTATCGCGGTGTGCGCGGCGGCACGCACGGCTTCCTCTCGCGGCTCACGAACAACTCGTCGCTGTACTCGAACCTCGACATCAAGTACCTCGGGCCGATCGACGGGCACGACCTGTCCGCGCTGGTCGAGACCCTCGAGCTCGCGAAGTCCTACGGCGCTCCGGTGCTGGTCCACACCATCACGGAGAAGGGCCGCGGCTATCAGCCGGCGCTCGACGACGAGGCCGATCAGTTCCACGCCGTGGGCCGGATCGACCCGGCGACGGGCGGTGCGCTCGGCGCGTCTTCGCCAGGGTGGACCGACGTCTTCGCCGACGAGCTGGTGCGGATCGGCGAGCAGCAGCCGGACGTCATCGCGATGACGGCGGCGATGCTGCGCCCGACGGGGCTCGCGCCCTTCGCAGAGCGGTTCCCCGAGCGCGTGTACGACGTGGGGATCGCCGAGCAGCACGCCGTGGCGTCGGCGGCGGGCCTGGCCTATGGCGGCCTGCATCCCGTCGTGGCGCTCTACTCGACGTTCGTGAACCGCGCGTTCGATCAGGTGCTGATGGACGTCGCGCTGCACCGGGCGGGCGTGACGTTCGTCCTCGACCGCTCGGGCGTCACGGGCCCGGACGGACCGAGCCACCACGGCATGTGGGACCTGGCGCTGCTGCACATCGTGCCGCGCATCCGGCTGGCGGCGCCGCGCGACGAGGCGCGGCTGCGCGAAGAGCTGCGGGAGGCCGTGGCGGTGGACGACGCCCCGACCGTCGTGCGCTTCCCGAAGGGATCGGTCGCCGAGGACATCCCCGCGGTGGAGCGCCTGGAGGACGGCGTGGACGTGCTCGCGCGCGGCGACGTGGAGGACGTCCTGATCGTGGGCATCGGGCCCTTCGCGAGCCTCGCGCTCGAGGTGGCGGCGCGCCTGCGCGCACAGGGCATCGGCGCGACCGTGGTCGACCCGCGCTGGGTCGTGCCCGTTCCGGCGTCGATCGTCGAGCTGTCGGCCCGGCATCGTCTCGTGATCACCCTCGAAGACGGCATCCGCGTCGGGGGCATCGGAACGCGCGTGCGGCAGGTGCTGCGCGAGGCGGGCGTCGACACGGCGGTCGACGAGCTCGGCCTCCCCGACGAGTTCCTCGACCACGCGTCACGCGAGCAGATCCTGGAGGACGCCGGTCTCACACCCGCGAAGATCGCCCAGGACGTGGTCGCGCAGGTGCTGGGCACGCGCGTGCCGGTGGCACGCCCGGAGGACAGCCGCGGGCTGCCCGCCGTCACCGGCCCTGTCGGGCGACTGCACGCGCCAGGGCGCTGACGTACCCGCCCGAGCGGCATCCGAGGCGCCGACAGCGCCCCCACCGACGAGAAACCCCGAGCTCCGTGAGGAGGCTCGGGGTTCTCGTTCTGGGCGGCGACGCGCGCGTCGCCGGGGGTGCTCAGCGGTGGGCGACGCCCCGCAGCGGGGGAGTGTGGAACGTCGAGCCCGTCGCCCGCTCGGAGGCGCCGGAGCGGTCGAGGTAGGGCGACGCCCCGCCGTCGATGAACGGCCAACCCGCTCCGAGGATGAGCCCGAGATCGATGTCCTCGACCTCGGGCACGACGCCCTCGTCGAGCATCAGCCTGATCTCGCTCGCGAGACCGTCCTCCACCCGTCGCAGGATCTCGGCCTCGGATGCGGTCTTCTTGCCCGTCTCCAACGCCTTCTGCGCCTGCTTCGTCCAACCGGTCACCCGGCCGTTCTTATCCTTCTCTACGACCTCCGGCAGCTCCGCGAGGCGATGCAGGTTCTCCGACGCGAAGAAGCGCTCCGGGAAGTGGCGCACCATCGTGTCCTGCACATGCGCGGCGACCTTCCAGCCGACCAGGTCGATCAGCTGGAACGGCGTCATCGGCAGCCCGAGGGGTGCGAATGCGCTCTCGACCGTCAGCAGAGGGGTGCCCTCGTCGACGGCGCGAGCCGCCTCGCCCATGACCTTCGCGAGCAGACGGTTCACGACGAAGCCGGGGGCGTCGGCGGTGAGGATAGCGTTCTTGCGCAGGTTCTTCGCCACGACGAACGCCGTCGACAGCGCCTCGTCGCTCGAATGCGGCGTCTTCACGATCTCGATGAGCGGCATCACGGCGACCGGGTTGAAGAAGTGGAAGCCGACCAGCCGATCGGGGTGCTTCAGCACCGAGCCGATCTCCTCCACCGACAGCGAAGACGTGTTGGTGGCGAGCACGGCGTCCGGTGCGACGATGCCCTCGATCTCGGAGAACACCTGCTGCTTCACGCCGGTCTCCTCGAACACCGCCTCGATCACGAAGTCGCAGTCGGCATACTCGCTCTTGTCCACGGTGCCGCGCACGAGCGCCCGCAGCCGATTGGCGGTGTCGGGGTCGATGCGGCCCTTGTCCTGCAGCTTCGCGATCTCGTCGCGGATGTACGCGATCCCCTTGTCGACGCGCGCCTGGTCGATGTCGGTGATCAGGACCGGAACCTGGAGACGCCGGACGAACAGCAGCGCGAACTGACTGGCCATGAGCCCCGCGCCGATGACGCCGACCTTCGTGACCTTCTTCGCCAGCTCCTTGTCCGGCGCACCGACGGGGCGCTTGGCGCGCTTCTGGACCAGGTCGAACGCGTACATCGACGCGATGAACTGGTCGCCGGAGATGAGCTCGGCGAGCGCCTCGTCCTCCCGGGCGAACCCCTCCTCGGCCGATCCGCTCTTGGCCTTGTCGAGCAGCTCCAGTGCCAGGTAGGGCGACTTCGGGATCGTCCCGATACGGCTCTCCAGCATGTTGCGGGCGACCTTGATGGCGACCGGCCACTTGGTGAGCCGCTCGATCTTGCCGGGGACGTTCTTGCGGGAGACCTTGACGGTTCCCTCGAGGACGCCGTCCGCCCAGCGCAGCGAGTCCTCGAGGAAGCTGGTCGGGCTGAAGATCGCGTCGAAGATGCCGAGATCGAACGCCTGCTGCGGCTTCAGCGTCCTGTTCTGCTTCAGCGGGTTGGAGATGATGACCTCGAGCGCGTTCTCGATGCCGATGAGGTTCGGCAGCAGGGTCGCGCCGCCCCAGCCGGGGACGAGCCCGAGGAATACCTCGGGAAGCGCTATCGCCGCCGCAGACGAGTCGACGGTGCGGTAAGTCGAGTGCAGGGCGATCTCGACCGCGCCGCCGAGCGCGAGCCCGTTCACGAAGGAGAACGAGGGCACCCCGAGCGTGGACAGCTTGCCGAGCACGTGGTGCCCGAGCTGAGCGATGAGGCGCGCGACGTCGGTCGAGGGGAGCGCCCCGACGCCCGACAGATCGGCGCCCGCCGCGAAGATGTACTGCTTCCCGGTGATGGCGACGGCGTCGATCTCGCCCGCCGCGGCGCGGCGCTGGAGCCCGTCGAGCGTCTCACCGAGCTCGGTCAGCGTGGCCGGGCCGAGCGTGTTCGGACGGGTGTGGTCCTTGCCGTTGTGGAGGGTGACGAGCGCGAGCGTGCGGCCGCTGGCGAGCCGCACATCCGACACGAGCGAGTGCGTCACGATCTCGTCTGTCGACGAGGCGAGGAGCGGGGAGAAGTCGATGGTGGTGTAGTCGGTCACAGCCTGGCTCACTTCTTCTTCTTGCCGGTGTAGTGCGGGTTCTCCCAGATGACGCTGCCGCCCTGTCCGAGGCCGACGCACATCGCTGTCAGGCCGTAGCGCACCTCGGGGTGCTCGGCGAACTGCGCGGCGAGCTGGATCATGAGACGCACGCCGGACGCGGCGAGGGGGTGTCCGACCGCGATCGCGCCGCCCCACTTGTTCACCCGCGGGTCGTCGTCGGCGATGCCGAAGTGGTCGAGCAGCGAGAGGACCTGGATCGCGAACGCCTCGTTCAGCTCGAACAGGCCGATGTCGGAGATGTCGAGCCCGGCCTTGGCCAGCGCCTTCTCCGTGGCGGGGATCGGTCCGATGCCCATGATCTCGGGCTCGACGCCCGCGAAGGCGAAGGAGACGAGCTTCATCTTCGGCGTGAGGCCGAGCTCCTTCACGGCAGCGCCGCTCGCGAGCAGGCTCACGGTGGCGCCGTCGGTGAGCGGCGAGGACGTGCCCGCGGTCACCCGGCCGTGGGGTCGGAACGGGGTCTTGAGCGAGGCGAGGCCCTCCATCGTGGTCTCGGGCCGGCGGCCCTCGTCCTCGGTCGCGAGGCCCCACTGGCCGTCCGGGCCCGTCACGGCCACGGGGACCAGGTCGGGCTGGATCTTGCCGGCTTCGTAGGCGGCCTGCACCTTGTGCTGGCTGAGCATGCCGAAGCGGTCGGCGCGCTCCTTGGTCAGCTCAGGGAAGCGGTCGTGGATGCGCTCGGCGGTCACGCCCATGTTCAGCGCGCCCGGGTCGACGAGGCGCTCCGCGACGAAGCGCGGGTTGGGGTCGGCGTTCGCCCCGATGGGGTGGCGGCCCATGTGCTCGACGCCGCCCGCGATGGCGAGGTCGTACATGCCCACGCCGATGGACGCGGCCATGGTGGTCACGCTGGTCATCGCGCCGGCGCACATCCGCTCGATCGCGAGGCCCGGCACGGTCATCGGCAGGCCGGAGAGGATGGCAGCGGTGCGGCCGAGGGTCAGACCCTGATCGCCCGTCTGCGACGTCGCGGCGACCGCGACGTCGTCGATGCGATCCTTCGGGATCTCCTCGTTCCGTTCGAGCAGCCCCTTCATCGCCTTGACGATGAGGTCGTCCGCCCGCGTGTTCCAGTACATGCCCTTCTCACCGGCGCGCCCGAACGGCGTGCGCACTCCATCGATGAAATAGACATCAGCCAGCTCGGCCACTCTGCCTCCCGGGTTGGTCGGGCCGCCATCGCAGGCCGCCCCGTGTCGGTTGACCTTCAGCCTAGGTACGCGCCCCGTGCGCCTCGAACGGGTTGGCCGTAACCGCTAAGCCGACTCGGCGGCGTCATCGCCGGATTGAACGGCCCGCACAAACGCCTCGGCGATCAGCTCCGCCGTCTGCGAGATCTGCCACTCGCGCGCGCCCAGCCGCCGCAGCGCCTCGGCCACGGCTGGCGCGTCCGCTTCGGCCGGAGGCTCCCACGCCACGCGACGCAGCGTGTCGGGGGTGAGCAGGTTCTCGGTGGGCATCGCGAGATCGGCGGCGCGTTCCTCCACCGCCGGTCGCGCCTGCTTCAGCCGGGCGTCCGCCTCCGGATTGCGATCGGCCCAGGCGCGGGGAGGCGGCAGGGTGTCACCGGGCACCCGCTCGACGGGGAGCTCGGCGGACTCGCGGCCCGCGACGATGGCGTTCCACCACCGGTCGAGCTGCGTGCGGCTCGCCCGGCCGTTGAACGCCTTCAGCGCGGCCAGCTCGCTTTTGGATGCGGGCGCCGCGGCGACGGCCGCGACGAGCGCGCGATCCGGCACGAGTCGCCCGGGGGAGACGTCCTGCTGCTGCGCGTACTCCTCGCGGGCGAGCCACAGCTGGCGCGCCACAGCCAGGTTGCGGCGTCCGCGCACCGTGTGCAGCCCGCTGAGCCGACGCCACGGCTCGGCCCGCGGCGGCTTGGGCTCGCGCAGGCGCGTGGCCTCGAACTCCTGTGCGGCGAACTCCGTCTTGTCCGCCTCTCGCAACGCGACCTCGAGCGCATCCCTGACGTCCACCAGGTGCTCCACGTCGAGCGCGGCGTACTCGAGCCACGCCTGGGGCAGGGGACGCGTCGACCAGTCGGCCGCGGAGTGCTCCTTCTTCAGCGTGATGCCGAGGGTCGCCTCGACCACTGCGGCGAGCCCCACGCGCTCCCAGCCGAGCAGACGCGCGGCGAGCTCCGTGTCGAAGATGCGGGGCGGCAGCAGGTCGAGCTCGCGCAGCGACGGCAGGTCCTGGCTGGCGGCGTGCAGAATCCACTCCGCGTCGCCGATCGCCTCCCGGAGCGGGGAGAGGTCCTGCAGTGCCGGCGGGTCGAAGAGGAAGACTCCCGCGTCGCGGCGATACACCTGCACGAGGTACGCGCGCTGCGAGTAGCGGAAGCCGGAGGCCCGCTCCACGTCGACGGCGACGGGACCGGCGCCCTCCGCAAGGGCTGCGGAGGCCTCGGCCAGCTCCTCCGCGGTGTCGATCACGTCGTATCGGGCGGCCTCAGCCATTCGCGTTCCTCCGCTCTCCGAGGACCGCGATGCCCTCTGAACCCGGCGGCAGTCCCGCCAGCATGCACACGAGCTCTGCCCACGCACCCACGTGGGCCGAGAAGTCTCCGTCCGGCGTCCAGGACGCCCGCAGCTCGATCTGCGCTCCGTCGCCCTCGTCCGCCAGTGAGCCGAAGCCCTTGGAGAGGATCTTCGTGGCCGTGCCCGACGCGGAGTGGTACGGCGCCGAGCGCGACTCGAGGGCGTCGACGAGCCATGACCACGTGACGTCGGCGAGCAGCGGGTCGGTGCCGATCTCCGGCTCGAGCGGCGCCTGCGCGAACGCGACGATCCGCCACGCCCCGCCCCACGCGTCGGGTTCCGACGGGTCGTGGAGCAGGATGAACCGTCCGGTCCCGTACGGGGACTCGCCCTCGCTCGTCGGGCGGACATCGCCCGCCAGCGCGACGCTGTGCGGTGCGACGCCTTGCGGCGAGGGGATCTCGCGGACGACGAAGTCGCTGCGGAACGTCGCGGCACGCAGCTGCTCCTGCGCCGCGGCGAACGCGGCGGGAGCGCCTCCATCAGGTGTCACGCCGTCAGATTAGAGTGGAGGCGTCATGAAGCACCTCAGGCGCGCCGCTTCCCCCGTCGCCCCATCGGCACTCGTCTCGGTGCTCGGCGTCGGTGTCCTCTTCGCGAGCGTGGCGGCGGCGCTCGGCGTCCGCATCGCCGGTGTCGCGCGCCGCGTCGTCACCCCGGCGCCGAGGGTCGCGGACGTCGAGATCCTCGGCATCGACAGGGCCGCTCAGACGATCACCCTGTCCCGCACCCCCGATACGGAGCTCCCGGGACGCTACGGCGTGTTCACCAACGGCGCCGGCTATGTGAAGCTCGGCGCCGTCCTCGGCCAGGACGACCGCGGGGTGACACGCAAGCTGCTGAGCCACGTCGACGCCGGCACGCGCGTCGGGCCGCACGCCTCGTTCAGCGGCTGGTACTTCGACGAGCCTGAACAGCTCCATCTGCCGTTCAGCACCCACGCGATCGAGACCCCGGTCGGCCCGGCGCCTGCGTGGCTCTTCCCCGCCGGCACGGGCGACGTCTGGGCGGTCCTCGTGCACGGGCGGGGCACGACGCGCGCCGAGACCCTGCGCGCAGTGCCGGTGCTGCACGCCGCGGGCATCTCGTCGCTCGTCGTCTCCTATCGCAACGACGGAGAGGCGCCGCGCAGCCGCACGGGGCTGTACGGGCTCGGCGCCACCGAGTGGCGCGACGCCGACGACGCCATCGGCTGGGCGCTGGAGAACGGCGCTCGACGGATCGTGCTCATGGGCTGGTCGATGGGCGGCGCGGTCGTGCTGCAGGCCGCGGTGAACTCGGCCCATCGTGAGGCCATCGCGGGGATCGTGCTCGAGTCGCCGGTGGTCGACTGGCGCGTGGTGCTCGACTTCCACGCGCGAGAGCTCGGCGTGCCCGATATCGCCGCCCGGGCGGCGATGGGCACGCTGGGCACCCCCTGGACCGCACGCGCGGCGGGCGCCGGGCGGGGCATTCCATTCGACGAGCTGGACATGGTCGCCCGTGCCGACGAGCTGACTGCTCCCATCCTTCTGCTGCACAGCGACGACGACGGCTTCGTGCCGTCGAGCGCGTCCCGGGCCCTCGCCGACGCGCGACCCGACATCGTGACGCTCGAGGGCTTCACCGTCGCCAGGCACACGAAGCTGTGGAACTACGACGAGAGCCGCTGGACCGCCGCCATCCGCGGCTGGCTCGCGGCGAACGGCCTCGGCGCGAGCCGCTGACCCGCAGCCTCAGCGTGCGTCGAGCCTGGCCTGCACCTGTCGCTTCGCGCGCATGAGCATGCCCGTCATGCCCGCGATGCGCAGCGGCGAGACGGCTCGGGTCAGCCCGAGCGACTGTGGATAGTCCGACGGGATCGCCAGCACCTCGGCCGCGGTGAGCCCGGAGATGCCCTGGACGAGGATGCTGGCGAAGCCTCGAGTCGTCGGCGCCTCGGCCGGCGCCACAGCATGCATCGTCACGGTCTCGTCGTCCGTCACCTCGAGCACGATGAAGACGGGGGACTGGCACTCCGCGACCCGTTCGGTGAGCTCGGGATGATCCGCGTACGCGGCCGGGACATCCGGCAGCTCGCGCGAGAACTCGAGCAGCAGCTGAAGGCGCTCCGGCTCGTCGAGCTCGAGGAAGTCGGAGCGGATCTCCGCCAGCGCAGCGGGAAGGGCGTCGGACGTCATGCCCTCATCCTCCCACCGCCGAGCGGCGGAGGGACGTCAGCGCGCGGGCACCTCGCCGGGCTCGGCGCCGGCGACGATCGGCACGCGCACCGCGGATCCCCACTCTGTCCAGGACCCGTCGTAGTTGCGCACGTTCGGGTAGCCGAGCAGGTGCTTCAGCACGAACCAGGTGTGGCTCGACCGCTCGCCGATCCGGCAGTACGCGACGATCTCGTCGGCGTCGCCCAGCTCCGCCTGGTCGCGATAGATCGACTCCAGTTCGGCGCGGGGTCGGAAGCCGCCGTCCTCGCCGACGGCCTTCGCCCACGGCACGTTCTGCGCACTCGGGATGTGCCCGGCCCGCAGGGCGCCCTCCTCGGGGTAAGCGGGCGCGGAGGTCCGCTCGCCCGAGAACTCCTCGGGGGAGCGGACGTCGATCAGCGGCTTGCCGAGGTGGACGAGCACGTCCTCCTTGAAGGCGCGAAGCGTGGCGTCGTCGCGCTCGACCACCGGGTAGTCCGTGGCCGCGCGGCCGGCGGGCTCGGTGGAGAGGGGGCGTCCCTCGGCGATCCAGCGGTCGCGGCCGCCGTCGACCAGCCGCACGTCCTGGTGCCCGAACAGCGAGAACACCCAGAGGGCGTAGGCAGCCCACCAGTTGTTCTTGTCGCCGTAGATGACCACGGTGTCGTCACGGGCGATGCCCTTCTCGCTGAGCAGCCGCGCGAAGCCCTCTCCGTCGACGTAGTCCCTCACGACCGGGTCGTTCAGCTCGGTGTGCCAGTCGACCTTCACGGCGCCGGGGATGTGCCCGGTCTCATACAGCAGCACGTCCTCATCCGACTCGACGACGACGAGACCGGGCTGGCCCAGATGCTCCTCGACCCACGCGGTGGACACGAGGCGGCCGGGCTCGGCGTAGTCGGCGAAGGCGGGGGACGGGTCGAATTCCACGCTCACGGTGTGCTCCTGAGGGTCGTGTGCGGCCTCGCGGGGATACCGCGCGGCGGGACGGAACTAGGCTGTCCTGCGTCCCTGTGTCGAGCGTAGGCGCCGTGGCGCGCCCGCGCACCGGAGCGCCCGATCCGCCCGTAACGAACGGAAATCCGCCGCATGACCTCCACCTCGACCGGCATCGTGCACCTCACCGAGCGTCAGCCCCAGCTCAGCGGGGAGGAGATGCTGACGAGCCTCGTGCCGCCGCCGCAGTTCGACGACGCGACCTTCGAGTCGTATCGCGTCGACCCGGCGTACCCGTCTCAGCAGGAGACGAAGGAGCTGCTGACGACGTTCGCCGTCGGTGCGCCGCAGGCCAAGCGCGGCGGCCTATTCTCGCGGCGCCCCAAGACGCCCGAGACGAAGCCGGGCGTGTACCTCGACGGCGGGTTCGGCGTCGGCAAGACGCACCTGCTGGCCTCGATCTACCACGCGGTCCCCGCACGCAGGAAGTACTTCGGGTCGTTCATCGAGTACACGGCGCTCGTCGGCGCGCTCGGCTACAAGCAGACGGTGGAGCTGCTGCGCGGGTCCGCGCTGCTGTGCATCGACGAGTTCGAGCTCGACGACCCGGGCGACACGATGGTCATGACACGACTGCTGGGCGAGCTGGTGTCGAGCGGGACCCGCCTCGCGGCGACCAGCAACACGCCGCCGAACGCCCTGGGGGAGGGACGGTTCGCCGCCCAGGACTTCCTGCGGGAGATCCATGCGATGTCGGCGAGCTTCGAGACCATCCGTATCGACGGCGTCGACTTCCGGCAGCGCTCGCTCGACGCCGCGGCGCCGGTGCTGGACGAAGCCGAGTACGGCCGTCGCCTCGCCGCATACGGCACGGCCAGCGACGACGGGTTCGACGCGCTCGTCGCTCATCTCGCCCGGGTGCACCCCTCTCGCTACATCCGCCTGATCGACGGCGTCGAGGCCGTCGGGCTGCGGGACGTCCGGCAGCTGACCGACCAGTCGGAGGCGTTGCGCTTCGTGGCGTTCGTCGACCGGGTGTACGACGCGCAGCTGCCGATCCGCGCGACGGGCCTCTCGCTCGACCAGGTGTTCGGCGCCGACATGCTGGCCGGCGGCTACCGGAAGAAGTACCTCCGCGCCATCTCCCGGCTCGTCGCGTCCACGAACGCCTGAGCCGCCTCGCGCTGCCCTCTCTCCGCGCCGTCCGCCTCTCTCGGCGGCGAACGGGGAGCTTCCTGCAGGCGCCTCAAAGGTGCCACCGGCGGTCCTCGCACGCTTCGGTAACGCGATGTTTACGTGGGCGGGTGTCGCGTAACTGCGCCGAAACACGCCGAGCACCAGACGGGTAACGGGTCGCCACGAGACTTGGCGCACCCGAATGGCGGATCCGCATGCGGTCACACCGGACGGACCTGCAATCCAACACATGAGAGGTAGTGATGGAACTCACCCCGTCAAGCATCTGGATCGTGGCCAGCGCCGCGCTCGTGCTGTTCATGACCCCTGGCCTCGCGTTCTTCTACGGCGGACTCGTCAAGGCCAAGAGCGTCATCAGCATGATCATGATGAGCTTCGGATCGATCGCCCTCATCGGCGTGCTCTGGATCCTCTACGGCTACATGATCTACACCGGCGCCGGCGGCGACGGCGTGTACTTCGACGGCGCGGCCGTCCTCATCCCCGGCTTCGCCGGCAACCCCTTCGCCGGCTTCGGCCTGACGGCCGAGGGCATCGACCTGATCGACGTCGCGTTCGGCTCGACGTTCGCGATCATCACGGTGGCGCTGATCTCCGGCGCGATCGCCGACCGCGCCAAGTTCGGGTCGTGGCTGCTGTTCGCCGGCATCTGGGCGACGCTGTCGTACTTCCCCGTCGCCGGCTGGGTCTGGGGCGGCGGCTGGATCCAGTCGTGGACGATCGGCGACTACGCCGTGATCGACCTCGCCGGAGGCACGGCGGTCCACATCAACGCGGGAGCCGCGGCGCTCGCGCTCGCCCTCGTGCTCGGCAAGCGCATCGGCTTCCAGAAGGGCATCCACCAGCCCCACAACGTGCCGTTCGTCGTCCTCGGCGCCTCGATCCTGTGGTTCGGATGGTTCGGGTTCAACACGGGCCTGTCCGGCGACCAGGAGGGCCTCGGCCTCAGCTTCCTGAACACCATCGGCGCCCCCGCGGCGGCGGTGCTCGGATGGCTGATCGTCGAGAAGCTCAAGGACGGCAAGGCCACCTCCGTCGGTGCCGCCTCGGGCGCCGTGGCCGGCCTCGTCGCGATCACCCCGTCGGCCGGCAACCTGACCCCGGGCTGGGCGCTCATCCTCGGTCTCATCGCCGGTGCGGTCGCCGCCCTCGCGATCGAGCTCAAGTGGAAGCTCGGCTACGACGACTCGCTCGACGTGGTGGGCATCCACCTCGTCGCAGGCCTGATCGGCACGATCTTCCTCGGATTCGCCGCCACCGACGCCGGACTGTTCTACACCGGCGACCTGTCCCAGCTGGTCCTGCAGACCGTCAGCGCGCTCGCGGTCGCGGTGTACTCGTTCGTGATCGCGCTCGTCGTCGGCTTCGCGATCGAGAAGACGATCGGATTCCGCGTGAAGAACGAGGACGAGATCGCCGGCGTCGACACCGTCGTGCACGGCGAGAAGGGCTACGCACTGGCCGAGTGATCGGACGGTGCGGTCTCGCATCCCCACCCGAGACACCGAGGGGCGCTCCGGCTTCGGCCGGGGCGCCCCTCGGTCTGCGTGAGCGGGGCCGGTGCGTCCTCTGCGGCTAGGCTCGACGCATGGCGCGGCAGGGCATCGTGGGGACCTTCGTGAGGCTCGCCCTCGACGCGGTGTCGTCCGCCGTCGGGAGGCCTCGGCGGCTGGAGGCCGAGCCCCGCCGGCGGCGCGCAACGCTCCGTCGACGCGAGCCCGGGCCGGGGCGCCGCGACGTACCGGCAGCGGAGACCCGTGTGCTGCCCGGAGGCGTCGACACCGTCGAGGTGCGGCCGGACAGCGTGCCGGGACTGCGGGTCTCCTACGCGCCCGAGGGCGACGGTGCCCCGGACGCCGGCGAGGTCGTCTGGACCTGGGTGCCGTACGCGGAGAACGACGGACGCGGCAAGGACCGACCCGTGCTCGTGATCGCACGGCAGGGGACGGAGCGCGTCTACGCGGTGAAGCTGACCAGCAAGCCGAAGGACGGCGACCGCGAGTTCCTCTCGCTCGGCACCGGCGCGTGGGACTCCGCCGGACGCCCGTCCTGGGTCGACCTGGACCAGCTGTACAGCGTGCACGTCGACGGCATGCGACGCGAGGCCGCGGCCCTCGACCCCGCGCGCTTCGCTCGCGTCGCGGACGCGCTCCGTGCACGGTACGGATGGTCGTTCGAGCACTGACCACGCGGGCGCCACGCCCGCTGTGCCCGCCGGTTCGGCGCGTGGCCCGGGATCGGGTAGTATCGGTTCTCGGCTCGCAAGGCCGAGACAAGTGAACACCATGGGCGATTGGCGCAGTTGGTAGCGCGCTTCCTTCACACGGAAGAGGTCATCAGTTCGAGTCTGGTATCGCCCACAGACGAAGAAGGCCCCCGGAGATCTCCGGGGGCCTTTCTCGTCGAGTCGCGTCACTCGTCGTCCGGCTCCTTGGTGGGATCACCCGGACGGACGGGCGAGTCGTCCGCGATGTCGATGCGCTTCGCACCGTCGTGGTCGGAGACGACGATGCGCGGTCGCGCGTCGTCCTCCGTGGCGTCGGGGGCGGTGGTCAGCTGGTCGTGCCGCTTCTCTTCGGGAGTCATCTCGTCTTCGGTGCCCATGGCGCAGACCGTACGCGACGGCGCCGTCCGTCGCACCGGCTTGACAACGGGAAAGCCGCCCTTTCCATGCCCCGGTGGGGACACGCCCGGAGGCGGGTCGTGGTTTGGCTCCGGCGCCGACGTCGGCTAATGTGTAACAAGTGCCCGACGCGATCGGGTGCGATGCGGATGTAGCGCAGTTGGTAGCGCATCACCTTGCCAAGGTGAGGGTCGCGAGTTCGAGTCTCGTCATCCGCTCGAGTGCAGAGGTCCGTGAGGATCTCGGCATGCGGGTCTCATCCCCGTGGTGGCGTGGCCGAGTGGCTAGGCACCGGCCTGCAAAGCCGTTTACACGGGTTCGAATCCCGTCGCCACCTCGACATAACTGAACAGCTCTTGATGAGCGCGATTGGCGCAGCGGTAGCGCGCTTCCCTGACACGGAAGAGGTCACTGGTTCGATCCCAGTATCGCGCACGAGCCGGATCCGACGATCCGTCTCATGCGGATGTAGCGCAGTTGGTAGCGCATCACCTTGCCAAGGTGAGGGTCGCGAGTTCGAGTCTCGTCATCCGCTCCAGAAAACAGAACCCCCGGCCGAGGCCGGGGGTTTCGTCGTGCCGGGGCGGGCGCAGGTGGTTGACTGGAAGGCATGACGGACGACATCTCGGCCGACGCCATCGAGCTCGCGCACCGCCTGTTCGACTGGGCTCGCGAGGGGAGCACCGCGCTCCTTCTCGATCAGCTCGATGCGGGAGTGCCCGTGGAGCTCACCGACGCCCAGGGCAACACTCTGCTGATGCTCGCGGCGTACCACGGGCATGCGGACGCCGTCGCGGGACTGCTCCAGCGGGGCGCGGACGCTGATCGCATCAACGATCGGGGTCAGACGCCGCTCGCGGGCGCCGTCTTCAAGCAGCATGACGACGTCGTGAGGGTGCTGCTGGCGGCCGGCGCGGACCTGGACGCGGGCACGCCCTCCGCGCGAGCGACCGCCCAGATGTTCGGTCGACCGCTGCCCACGGAGTGACGGCCCGCGGCGCCTTCAGTCTGCCGCCGCGTGCGGGTCGGAGGCGTTGAGAATCTGCACGACCTCGTCGTACTCGCCGCGGACCTCGGCGAAGCGGAGGAACTTCACGCGCTCCACGAGCACCTCGTGCGCCTCGGGGTCGGCCTCGAGGATCGCCATGACCTCGTCGGCGAAGTCGTCGAGAGGCAGGGCGTTCGGCGCCTCCTCCTGCCCGGGCATGAGCGCCGTGCGCACCGCCGGCGGCACGAGCTCCGTGACGCGCACGCTCGTGCCGGCGAACTGCAGACGCAGCGACTCGCTGAGCATGTGGATGAAGGCCTTGCTGCCGTTGTAGGTCGGAGTGGGACGCAGCGGTACGGACGCGAGCCCGCTGGAGACGGTGACGATCGTCGCATCCGGCCGGCTCTGGAGATGCTCGACGAACGCGGCGATCAGCCGGATCGGGCCGAGGACGTTGGTCTCGACGATGCGCTCGGCGGTGGCGAGGAACTCGGGGGAGCGCCAGTCCTCGGTGACCATGATGCCCGCCATGAGGACGACGGCGTTCACCTCGGGCCAGCGGCGGATGACGTTGGCCGACGCCTCCCGGATGCTCTCCGGGTCCGCGGTGTCGATCCGCACCGCGCCGAAGCCGTGCTGTGCGGCCAGGGAGTCCAGCAGCTCCTGGCGTCGCCCGCCGATGACGACGGTGGCGCCTCGGGCCTGCAGGCGCAGGGCGAGGGCGAGCCCGATGCCGCTCGTGGCTCCTGGGATGAAGACGGTGTCGTGTGTGATGTCCATGGCCCCAGCCTCCGCCCGCCGTCCAAGGCGCGGAAGAGACCCGCGGATCGGGGGATCGGCGATCCCTGGCACGGCACGCGCCGCGCGCGCATGATGGAACCGTGGAGCGTTCCGAACTCGCAGACTTCCTGCGCCGGCGACGCGCCGAGCTGCAGCCGGGCGACGTCGGGCTGTCGGGCGGCGCCCGCCGCCGCGCGCCCGGTCTGCGCCGCGAGGAGGTCGCGCAGCTCACCGGCATGTCCGTCGACTACTACACGCGTCTCGAGCAGGCTCGCGGACCGCAGCCCAGCCCGCAGATGCTGCAGGCGCTGGCGCGCGCCCTGCGCCTCAGCGGCGATGAGCGGGACTACCTGTTCCGCGTGGCAGGGCACCCGGCGCCCGATCGGTTCGACGCCGGCACCCACGTGGCTCCGGCGCTGCTGAGGGTGCTCGACCGTCTCGACGACACCCCTGCGGTGATCCTGTCGAGCCTGGGGGAGACGCTCGTGTCCAACCGACTCGGGACGGCGCTGTTCGGCGATCACTCGGCGCGTACGGGCTGGGCACGCAGCGACGTGTACCGCTGGTTCGTCACGCCCGGCTCGCGGGAGGTCTACCCCGAGGCGGATCGACCGCGGCATGCCCGCGCCCTCGTGTCCAACCTCCGGGTCGCGTACGGCGCCATGGGGGAGCGCTCGCGCGCAGGCGAGCTGGTGCGACTGCTGCGTCAGCGGAGCGAGGAGTTCGCCACGATCTGGGACCGCCACGAGGTCGCCCGTCGGTACGAGGACCACAAGGTGCTGGTGCACCCCGAGCTGGGGGACGTCGAGGTCGACTGCCAGGTGCTCTTCACCGAGGATCAGTCGCAGGTGCTGCTCGTGCTGACCGCACCGCCCCGCAGCGAGGGGTGGGAGAAGCTGCGGCTTCTGTCGGTGCTCGGCGAGCAGCGTTTCTCGGCCACCGACCGCGCGACGCGCGTTCGCTAGCCCGGACGCCTCGCCGCCTCGCGCGCCGCCGTGCGAACGGTTCGCCCGGCCGGCGCGCAATAGGATGATCGGGTGACCACCGGATTCGATCTGCACCCCGAGAAGAACGTCGTCGCCATCCGCGTCGACGGTGAGCTGAAGGACCTCGCCACCGAGGTCACCCTCGCTTCTGATGGGACACCGTCGCAGACGGTCGAGCCGGTCACCGTCGACAGCCCCGAGGGCCTCGACATCCTGCGGCACTCGACGGCCCACGTGCTCGCGCAGGCCGTGCAGCGCCTCCGACCCGAGGCCCGTCTCGGCATCGGCCCCTTCATCACCGACGGCTTCTACTACGACTTCGGCGTCGACGAGCCCTTCACTCCGGACGACCTGAAATCGATCAAGAAGGAGATGCAGCGGATCGTCAAGGACGGGCAGCGCTTCCAGCGCCGCGTCGTCACCGATGACGAAGCACGCGCGGAGCTCTCCGACGAGCCCTTCAAGCTGGAGCTGATCGGCCTCAAGGGCGGCACGAAGGAGGCCGCCGAGGGCGCCGGCGTCGAGGTCGGCGCAGGCGAGCTGACGATCTACGACAACGTCGACGCACGCTCCGGCGAGACGATCTGGAAGGACCTCTGCCGCGGGCCGCACGTGCCGACGACGCGCTTCGTGGGCAACGGCTGGGACATCCTGCGCATCGCCGGTGCGTACTGGCGAGGCAGCGAGAAGAACCCGCAGCTGCAGCGCATCTACGGCACCGCCTGGGCGACGAAGGACGACCTCCGTGCGTACCAGGAGCGCCTGCAGGAGGCCGCGCGGCGCGATCACCGCAAGCTCGGCCGCGAGCTCGACCTGTTCTCGTTCCCCGACGAGATCGGCTCGGGCCTGTCGGTCTGGCACCCGAAGGGCGGACTCGTCCGCGGCGAGATGGAGCAGCACGCGCGACGCCGGCACATCGCCGAGGGGTACAGCTACGTCTACACGCCGCACATCACGAAGAAGGACCTCTTCGTGACCTCCAACCACCTCGTGACCTACGCCGACGGCATCTGGCCGCCGATCCGGATGGACGAGGAGCGGGACGAGGACGGCAACGTCACCAAGCAGGGCGTCGACTACTACCTGAAGCCGATGAACTGCCCCATGCACATCCTGATCTACAAGGAGCGCGGTCGCAGCTACCGCGACCTGCCCCTCCGGCTCGCGGAGAACGGCACGGTGTATCGCAACGAGCTGTCGGGCGCGCTGCACGGCCTGACGCGGGTGCGCGGGTTCACCCAGGACGACGCGCACCTGTTCGTGACCCCGGAGCAGCTCGAGACCGAGACCACCAAGGTGCTCGAGTTCGTGCTGTCGCTGCTCAAGGACTTCGGGCTGACCGACTTCCGGCTCGAGCTCTCGATGCGCGACGACGAGAAGGCCAAGTGGATCGGCGACGAAGAGGTGTGGGAGACCGCGACCGACGCCCTCCGACGCGTCGCGCTCGCGACCGGTCTCCAGCTGATCGAGGAGCCGGGCGAGGCGGCGTTCTACGGTCCGAAGATCGACCTCAAGGTGACCGACGCGATCGGGCGTTCCTGGCAGCTGTCGACCGTGCAGCTCGACTTCAACCTGCCCGAGCGGTTCGACCTGGAGTTCACGGACCGCGACGGCGAGAAGAAGCGCCCGATCATGATCCACCGAGCGCTGTTCGGATCGATCGAGCGGTTCTTCGCGATCCTCCTCGAGCACTATGCGGGCGACTTCCCGCTGTGGCTCGCGCCGGTGCAGGTCGTGGGGATCCCGGTGGCCGACGAGTTCGGCGACTATCTCGACGACGCGATCGGGCAGCTTCGCGCCGCGGGTGTGCGGGCGGAGGTCGACCACTCGGACGACCGGATGCAGAAGAAGATCCGCACGCACACCACCTCGAAGGTGCCGCTGCTGCTGATCGCCGGCGAGCAGGACCGCGCGGCGGGCACCGTCTCGTTCCGGTTCCGCGACGGCTCGCAGCGCAACGGGGTGCCTCTCGACGAGGCCGTCGCGCTCGTGAGCGGCGCCGTCGGATCGCATGCCCTGGTGCAGACGGCGGAGGACCTGGCGTGACGGACGGCCCTCGGCCCGACGAGACGGGGCTCGAGGACGCGGCGGACTTCGCCGCGGTGCCCGACGCGTTCCAGCGTCTGTGGACTCCGCACCGCATGGCGTACATCAACGCGGGCGCCGACGTGAACCGCGGGTCGGGCTGCCCGTTCTGCGCCGCGCCCGGCAAGGACGACGAGACCGGCCTCATCGTGCATCGGGGAGAGCACGCGTTCGTGCTGCTCAACCTGTTCCCGTACAACTCGGGCCATCTGCTGGTGTGCCCCTACCGGCACATCGGCCTGTACGACGAGGCGACCGACGCAGAGGCGGCGGAGATCGCGGCGCTCACCCAGACCGCGATGCGCGTGCTGCGCGAGACGTCGAGGTGCGACGGGTTCAACATCGGGATGAACCAGGGGCACGTGGCGGGAGCGGGCGTCGAGGAGCACCTGCACCAGCACGTCGTGCCGCGGTGGGCCAGCGACGCGAACTTCTTCCCGATCATCGCGCGGACCAAGGCGCTGCCGCAGCTGCTCGGCGACGTCCGGCGGGCGATCTCGGAGGCGTGGCCGGCCTGACCGGGCATGCGGCTTCCGCTCGCGCCGGGGGCTTCAGCTCCGATCGGTCAGCGGGTCGGTCCGCTCGACGCGGCGACGTCGGCCGCGAGCGCCTCGGCGTCGGCATCGGCGAGGTCGTGCACGGTGAGGCGGAGGTGCGCGCCCGGGGCCGACGACGCGCCGAGCACGAACTCGTCGCCGGTGCGGGCGAGCCAGCCACGGTCCTCGAGCCGCGCGGCCACCTCTCGGGCGGGGGCGGCCACGGGCACCCAGAGGCTCAGCCCGTCGCCCGGGACGGCGTCCACGCCGTGGACGGCGAGTCGGGCGGCGAAGGCCTCGTTGCGGGCGGCGTAGTGGAGCCCCGCCCGTGCGATGACCCCGCGGGTCTCGCGATCCGTGAGCAGGGCGTGCGTGAGCCGCTGCAGCAGGTGGCTCACCCACGTCGTGCCCGGGCTGAGGCGCATCGCCAGACGCTCGGCGGTCTGCGGATCCGAGGCGGTGAACGCCAGGCTCATGTCGGGCCCGAGGAACTTCGACACCGAGCGCACCAGCGCCCACCGGCGGTGGTGCGGGCCGACGATCGACAGGAAGGGCCGCTGCGACAGGAGGGAGTAGTGGTCGTCCTCGATGACGAGCACGTGGGGGTGGTCAGCGAGCACGGCGCGCAGGCTCGCGGCGCGACGCTCGGTCAGGCTCGCGCCCGTCGGGTTCTGGGCACGGGGCGTGCACACGATCGCCCGGACGCCCTGATCCAGCGCTGCGCGCAGCCCGTCCACCGTCATCCCCTCGTGGTCGACGGGCACGGGGACGGCGCGGTAGCCCGCCAGGCGCACCGTGTGGATGCTCGCCAGCCAGCAGGGGTCCTCCAGCGCCACGGCGTCGTCTCGCGTGAGCGCCTGCGCCAGAAGTCGCTCGACAGCGTCGACGGCCCCGCCCGTGAGGGTCAGGCTCAGCTCGTCGGGCGCGACGTCGCTCGCCATCCATGCACGTGCCCAGGCGTCGAGGTCGCTGTCGATCACGGGCTCGCCGTAGAGCGCGGGGCGACCGGCGATCGACGGCAGCAGGCGCGACGGGTCCGGGATGAGCGCCGGGTCGGGGTTGCCGGCGCCGACGTCGCGCAGGGCCGTGCCGGTGGCATATCCCTCGCTCGCGACGCGGGCAGGTGACGCGACCCTGGTGCCGGCGCGTCCGCCGGCGACCACGAGACCCGAGCGGCTGAGCAGGCCGTACGCAGCGACGGCCGTGTTGCGGTTCACGCCCAGGTGATCGGCGAGGGCGCGCACGGACGGGAGCGCGTCTCCAGGACGCAGCGCGCCCTCGTCCAGCAGTGCACGCACGCTGTCGGCGATGTCGGCGGCGGTGCGTCCCGCGATCCCGTTCGTCTCGTCTCGTCGCGTCGGCTCGGCCATCCCGAAGAGTGTATGCCGCGGGCGTGCTAGCTTTTGGCCTAGGCCGATGAACTGGCCTAGGCCAATCCTCGCGTCGCGAAGCGCGGAGGATGCGAGGAGAGGACGAGGGCGATGACCACCGCCATCAGTGATTCGACACGGACCGGCACCGGACGCGTGAAGCGGGGGCTCGCCGAGATGCTCAAGGGCGGCGTCATCATGGACGTCGTCACGCCCGAGCAGGCCCGCATCGCCGAGGACGCCGGCGCCGTCGCCGTGATGGCGCTCGAGCGGGTGCCCGCGGACATCCGGGCAGAGGGCGGCGTCTCCCGCATGAGCGACCCCGACATGATCGACGGCATCATCGCCGCGGTCTCCATCCCCGTCATGGCGAAGGCGCGCATCGGCCACTTCGTCGAGGCGCAGGTGCTGCAGGCGCTCGGCGTGGACTACATCGACGAGTCGGAGGTGCTCTCGCCGGCCGACTACGTCAACCACATCGACAAGCAGGCGTTCACGGTGCCGTTCGTGTGCGGCGCGACGAACCTCGGTGAGGCGCTGCGGCGCATCAACGAGGGCGCGGCGATGATCCGCTCGAAGGGAGAGGCCGGCACCGGAGACGTCTCGGAGGCCACGAAGCACATCCGCAGGATCACCGGCGAGATCAACGCCCTGCGATCGATGACCCGGGACGAGCTCTACGTGGCGGCGAAAGAGCTGCAGGCGCCGTACGAGCTGGTGGCGGAGGTCGCGGAGACGGGGACGCTGCCCGTCGTGCTGTTCACGGCCGGCGGCGTCGCGACCCCGGCGGACGCCGCGATGATGATGCAGCTCGGCGCGGACGGCGTCTTCGTGGGATCCGGCGTCTTCAAGTCGGGCGAGCCCGCCAAGCGGGCCGCGGCGATCGTGAAGGCGACGACCTTCCACGACGACCCTCAGGTGATCGCAGAGGTCTCGCGGGGACTGGGCGAGGCGATGGTCGGCATCAACGTCGCAGACCTGCCCGCGCCCCATCGCCTCGCCGAGCGGGGCTGGTGAGCGCGCGAGCCCGCATCGGCATTCTCGCGATGCAGGGCGACGTGCGGGAGCACGCGCGGGTGCTGGAGGAACTCGGCGCGGACGTCGTGCTCGTGCGTCGCGCCGTGGAGCTGGCCGCCGTCGACGGGCTCGTCCTGCCGGGTGGCGAGTCGACCGCGATCGACAGGCTCAGCCGTGCGTTCGGCATGCGCGAGCCGATCCGCGAGGCGATCGCCGGCGGACTCCCGGTCTACGGCACCTGCGCCGGACTGATCCTGCTCGCCGACCGGATGATCGACGGAGCCCCGGGGCAGCAGACCTTCGGCGGACTCGACGTGACCGTGCGGCGCAACGCCTTCGGCGGGCAGGCGGAGTCGTTCGAGACCGCGCTGGACGTTCCGGCTCTCGGCGCGCCCCCGGTGCATGCGGTCTTCATCCGAGCCCCCCTCGTCATCGAGGCCGGCATGGCGCGGCCGCTCGCGGCGCTTCCCGGCGGTGGCGTCGTCGCCGTCGAGCAGGGCGCGCTGCTCGGCACGGCGTTCCATCCGGAGGCCACGGGGGAGACCCGCTTCCACCGGCGATTCCTGGCGAAGGTGGCCTCGCGCCGAGCAGGCCGGCCGCGGAGGTATGGCTAGGCTGGGCCCGCACGGCCACGGCGGCCGACAGGGGAGGCGACGACGATGACCGATGGACAGGGGCAGGGCGGGACGCCCGCAGGCTGGTACGACGACGGCGCCGGTGGACTGCGCTGGTGGGACGGCTCTCAGTGGACGGAGCACCGCGCTCCGCGAGGCGACGACCCGCAGGCCGGAGTAGCCACGGCGACGCAGCCGGAGGGCGAGGACGCTGTCGCCGCCGCGGGAACGACGCCGCCCGCTGCGCGCCCGGCGTCGCGCAAGGGCCTCCTGATCGGGATCATCGCCGGCGCAGTCGTGCTGCTGGCGGGCCTGGTGATCCTCGGCATCTGGCTGGTCTCGCTCCTGGCGCAGCCGGAGGCGGCTCCGGCCCCCGCCCCCGCACCGACCACGAGCGAGTCCACGCCCGCCGCGGGGCCGACCACGCCGGCGCCCGAGGAGACCGAGGGCGGAGAGATCGGCGCGTCGTTCGAGGAGCGCGAGCAGTTCTTCGTGGACCAGCAGCAGCCGCTCGACGGATCGCTGCCGGTGGCCCGCACTCCGGAGCAGATCGCGTTCATCGACGAGCAGCAGGCGTGGGTCGAGTCGCAGGGCGGCACCTGGTCCGAGCAGGCGGAGGGGATCTCCCTCGCCCTCGCTCTCGACGCGTGCGAGACCTCGATCCTGAACGGTCACGAGGTCGACACGACCACGGTGCAGACGCACGTCGCCACGTCACCGCTGATCCAGGGCCAGGTGGACGCGGCGCCGGACCAGGCCGACCAGATCGAGGCGAGCATGCTCAGCATCGCCGTCTTCGGCACGTCGTTCATCTGCGAGGCGGATCACCCGCAGTGGCAGGCGGCCTACGACGAGCTGTATCCCGCCGGCTGAGACCGACTCAGCGGACCCGGCGCGTGGTGAACTCCATGCGCGGGTTCGCGTAGTGCTCTTGCGACTCGACCAGCTGCAGCTCGCGCTCCCCGGAGGCGAGGGTCTGCTCCAGCAGGCCGAAGACGCTGGAGGCCGTCCGCGCCAGGGCGTCGGCGGCGGACCCCGTCGAGCGGTAATGAGCAGTGAAGAGCGCGGCGGTGACGTCGCCCGATCCGTTCGCCTTGAACGGCAGCTGCGGCGTCGTCACGAGCCAGGCGCCGTGCTCGTCGGCGGCGAGCATCTCGATCGTCCCCTCCGGGCGGTCGGGGCGCTCGACGCTCGTGACCAGCACGGTGGCGGGCCCCATCGCGCGGGCGAGATCGATCGACGCCAGCGTCGAGTCGAGATCGAGCGGCGACGTTCCCGTGAGGTAGCCGAGCTCGAACTGGTTCGGAGTGATGACGTCGGCGACGGGGACGACCTTGTCGCGCAGCAGGTCGGGGATCGCGGGTGCCACGAAGCAACCCGACTTCGCGTTGCCCATGACCGGATCGCAGGCGTAGATCGCGCCCGGGTTCGCCTCCTTGACCCGCGCGACCGTGTCGACGATGACGTCCGCGATTCCCTCTCCGCCCTGGTAGCCGGACAGCACTGCGTCGATGCCGGGGAACGCGCCGCGCTCCTCGATGCCGGCGATGACCTCGCGGACGTCCTCGGGGGCGATCAGCGGCCCGCGCCAAGCGCCGTAGCCGGTGTGGTTCGAGAAGTTCACCGTGTATACCGGCAGGACCTCGACGCCGATGCGCTGCAGGGGGAACACCGCCGCGGAGTTGCCCACGTGCCCGTACGCCACCGCCGACTGGATCGAGAGGATCTTCATCCCTCGATCCTCCCACCTGCCGTGCGCTGCGGCGGTCGCTGTGGTGCACTGGGATCGTGAACGGCGGCACAGGTCTCTCGAGGCGGGCCCTGCCGCGCGTCGCACTCGTCGTCGGCGCGGCGGTGCTGGTGGCCGTCGCGGCCTGGGCGGCCGTCGCGCTGCTCGCGCCGCCGTCCGATGCGCAGGCCGGCCCCGCGCGCGCGGTGGGCGCGCAGACTCCGGCCGCTGCGCCCACGCCGACCCCGACACCGACGCCGACAGGCTTCCCCGAGAACACGCGCGCGTACGACCTGAGCGGCCTGCCGGCGGTGGACGTGTTCGCGGTCGTGCCCGAGCTGCCCGTCGACGACGAGCCGTTCGCCGCGCTCGAACCGCTGCTGGCGCAGCCGGCCGCCGCGGCCGCGCCCGTGTTCGCCGACCCCCGGGGCGAGCCGGTGGCGCAGCTGCCGCAGACGCAGACGTACGGCGGCACCGTGGTGCCGGTCGTCGAGCGTCAGGACCACTGGGTGCGGGTGCTCCTCGCCGGGCGGCAGGGACTGCCGGGAGACGGCGACCCCTCGCAGCTGTCGGGGTGGATCAGGGTGTCCGACGTGACGCTGAGCGCCGCCACGCAGCGCGTCGAGGTGGACATCTCGGACCGCACCGTGCGCATCGTGACGGAGGGCGGCGACGAGGAGCTGATCGCCGACGATCTCGCCTGGGGCACCGCCGAGACGCCCACGCCGCTCGGTCGCTCCTTCCTGATGTTCACCGACGTCGTGGAGGAGTTCGCGTACACGCGGGGCAACCCGCTCGTGTACCTCTCCGTGCAGTCGCCGACCCTCGCCGGCTTCGGCGGGCAGTCGGTGGCGGTCACCGCTTTCCACTACCACGATCAGCGCAGCGGGCCCATCTCGAACGGATGCCTCCGGGTGCCGGCCGAGGCCACCGCGCGGCTCGCCGACCTGCCCCCCGGCACCCCCGTCTACATCAGCGAGTGAGGCGGGCGGCCTCCGTCTCGTAGAATGTCCCGTGGCCCGGTGCGCGAGCGCCGAGCCGATGTCGGCAGAGCGGGAGAGTCATGTCAGGTCATTCCAAGTGGGCAACGACCAAGCACAAGAAGGCGGTCATCGACGCCAGGCGTGCCAAGTCGTGGGCCAAGCTGATCAAGAACATCGAGGTCGCGGCCAAGCTCGGCGGCGCCGACCAGGCCGGCAACCCCACGCTGTTCGACGCCGTGCTGAAGGCCAAGAAGACGTCGGTGCCGAAGGACAACATCGACCGCGCGATCAAGCGCGGTGCGGGCATCGGCGGCGAGTCGGTCGACTACACGACGATCATGTACGAGTGCTACGCGCCCGGTGGCGTCGCGATGCTCATCGAGTGTCTGACGGACAACAAGAACCGTGCGGCGGCGGAGGTGCGCACGGCCGTGACGCGCAACGGCGGCAACATGGCCGACCCGGGCAGCGTGTCCTTCAACTTCGAACGCAAGGGCGTCATCGTCGCCTCGGGCGAGGGCACCACCGAGGACGACGTCATGCTCGCCGCGCTCGAGGCGGGCGCTCTCGAGGTCGAGCCCCACCCCGCGGGCTTCGAGATCGTCACCGAGGCGAGCGACCTCGTGTCGGTCCGCACCGCGCTGCAGGACGCCGGGATCGAGTACGAGTCGGCGGACGCCGAGTTCGTCGCGAACGTCAAGGTGCCCGTCGACGCCGACGCCGCACGCAAGGTCTTCAAGCTGATCGACGCTCTCGAGGACAGCGACGACGTGCAGAACGTGTTCACGAACATCGATCTGACCCCGGAGGTGCAGGCCGAGCTCGAGGACGACGACGAGGACTGAGCCTTGCCCGACGGCGGCGCCCCACCCGGTCATCCGGATGGGGCGCCGCCGTCTTCGGGCGCCGTCGCTCGTCGGTCCGCCCCGCCGTCGCGGAGTCCTCGCGTGCGGCGTGCGACTAGCGTAGGACGATGCCGAGCGCCGACGAGGAGATGCTCAGCGGGGGCAATACCGCACCGGTCGTGCGCGTCGGCGACACCGTCCGACGTGCGACGGGTCGCTGGACTCCGGCTGTGCACAGGCTCCTCCGGCTGTGCGAGGACGCCGACGTCCCGGGTGTGCCGCGGGTGCGGGGCGTCGACGGCCGGCACAGGGAGATCCTGAGCTTCGTGCCGGGAGCGGTCCTGGCCGAGGCCGATCCGAACGTGCTCTGGTCGCGCGAAGTGCTGCGCGCGGCGGCCCGCCTGCTGCGCCGGATCCACGACGCGGCCACGCCGCTCGCCGCGGCAGGCCTCACGTGGCGCCTGCCTCCGCGGGAGCTCGCGGAGGTGGTGTGCCACAACGACTTCGCCCCCTACAACCTGCTCGTCCAGGACGGCGAGCTGAGCGGAGCGATCGACTTCGACTTCGCCGCGCCGGGACCGCGATTGTGGGATGTCTCGTACCTCGCGTACCGGATGGCGCCGTTCGCCGAGGACGCGCAAGGCTTCGACGCTGCACGGTTCGGCTCGGCGGACGAGCGGGCCGGGGAGCTGGTCGCCGCGTACGGCATGCGATGGTCGGCGGACGAGGTGCGCGCCATGGCAGCGGAACGTCTGCAGGAGCTCGCGTCCTACACCGAGGGCCGGGCTGCTGTGACCGGGCGCGAGGACTTCGTCGCCCACGCCGCGATGTATCGCCGCGACGCCGCCAGGCTGCGGGGCTGATCGCCGAGGTCGTGGGCCGACGGCGCTTCGTCGTCGCGATCGCGGCGGGTCCGCCTACGCTGAGCGGGTGAGCCCCTTGCGCGTCCTCGGCATCGATCCGGGACTGACCCGCTGCGGCGTCGGAGTCGTCGACGTCGCGCGGGATCGAACGGCCACACTCGTGCACGTGGGCGTCGTGCGGACCTCTCACGAGCTGCCGATCGCCGAGCGGCTCGCCGCCATCGCCGCAGGCATCCGCGAGGTGCTGGAGGCGCACGAGCCTCACGTCGTCGCGGTGGAGCGGGTGTTCGCACAGCACAACCTCCACTCCGTCACCGGAACGGCACAGGCGAGCGGCGTGGCGCTCATGCTGGCCGCTGAGCGGGGCATCCCCGCGGCGACGCACACACCCTCCGAGGTGAAGGCCGCGGTGACCGGCTACGGGGCGGCCGACAAGCGGCAGGTGCAGGCCATGGTCCAGCGCGTGCTCCGACTCGACACGCTGCCCCAGCCCGCCGACGCCGCCGACGCGCTCGCGCTCGCGCTCACCCATGCGTGGCGCGGCGGCGTCTCGGCACAGGCCCACGGGGCCGACACGGCGCTCACCCCGGCCCAGCGAGCGTGGGCCGAGGCTGAGAAGCGCTCCCGCCGGTCGCGTGTCGCTCGAACATAGGTGCGAACCGCCGCCCTAGGCTGGACGCATGATCTCCTCCCTGCGCGGCACGGTCCTGCACGCCGGCACCGACAGCGTGATCGTCGAGGTCGGGGGAGTCGGCTTCTCGGTCGCCGTCCCGCCGGACGTCGCGCGCACCGCGCACGTGGGCGAGACGCTGCTGCTGCACACCAGCCTGATCGTGCGTGAGGACGCCCTGTCGCTGTTCGGCTTCGCGGACCGCGCCGAGCTGGACGTGTTCGGAGCGATGCTCTCCGTCTCCGGAGTGGGCCCGAAGTCGGCGCTCGGCGTGCTCTCGGCCCTGACCGTCGACCAGATCGCGGCCGCCGTCGCCGAAGACGACGACAAGCCGTTCCGCAAGGTGTCCGGCATCGGCCCCAAGACGGCCAAGCTGATCGTCGTCCAGCTGCAGGGAAGGCTCGCGCCGCCGGCGGAGAACAGCGCCCCGGAGAAGGCGCCGACGGACGTCGTGGCGCGCGTCGTCCAGGCGGTGGCCGGGCTCGGCTGGCCCGAGCGGGTCGCGGGCGACGCGGTCGCGCAGGCGGCGGAAGCGGCATCCGATGCCGATCGCGCGTCGGTGCAGGCCCTCCTGCGGCTGACGCTCGCCCTCCTCGGCCCGGCGAAGCAGGGCGCGCCGCGTGGCTGACGACATGCCGGTGACGTCGGAGGACGCGCTCGACGAGGGCGAGCTGGCCGTGGAGGGAGCTCTGCGTCCCGCGACGCTCGCCGAGTTCGTCGGGCAGCACAAGGTGCGCGGGCAGCTGCAGCTGCTGCTGGACGCCGCGAGGATCCAGCAGCGTCCCGCCGATCACATCCTGCTGGCGGGCCCTCCCGGCCTCGGCAAGACCACTCTCGCGATGATCGTCGCCCAGGAGAGCGAGCGGCCGCTGCGGCTCTCCAGCGGCCCCGCCATCCAGCACGCAGGCGACCTCGCGGCGCTCCTGTCGAGCCTGACCCCCGGCGAGGTGCTCTTCATCGACGAGATCCACCGGATGGCGCGTTCGGCGGAGGAGATGCTGTACCTCGCCATGGAGGACTTCCGGATCGACATCATGGTCGGCAAGGGAGCGGGAGCCACCAGCATCCCGCTCGATCTCGCGCCGTTCACGCTCGTCGGCGCGACCACGCGATCGGGGCTGCTGCCCAACCCGCTCCGCGACCGCTTCGGGTTCACCGCTCACCTCGAGTACTACGAGAGCGGCGAGCTCGAGCGTGTGGTCGAGCGGTCCGCGGCCGTGCTCGGCGTCGCGCTCGGCGCCGAGCAGCGCGCAGAGATCGCGCGGCGTTCTCGGGGCACCCCGCGCATCGCGAACCGGCTGCTGCGGCGGGTACGCGACTACGCGCTCGTCCACGCGGGGGGCGCGGCCGCCGAGGTGCGCGAGGTGCGTGCCGCGCTCGAGCTGTACGACGTTGACGAGATCGGCCTCGACCGCCTCGACCGCGCGGTGCTCGAAGCGCTGGTGCGGCGATTCCGCGGCGGTCCGGTGGGGCTGTCGACTCTCGCGGTCGCCGTGGGCGAGGAACCGGACACCGTCGAGAGCGTCGTCGAGCCGTATCTCGTCCGCATCGGCTTCATGGGGCGTACGCCCCGAGGGCGCGTCGCGACGCCCGAGGCGTACGCCCATCTGGGAGTCGCCCACGCGGACGGGACGCTGAAAATCGATGACCTATAATCGCTGAAGGTCTGGGCGTCATCCGCCCGCTTCCCCGATTCGCGCCGACGCCGGCGCGTGCGCATACGCGAAAGGCACTCCCCGCCCCATGGATCCGAACATCCTCCTGCTTGTCGTCCTCGTCGCGCTGCTCGTCTGGATGTTCTTCAGCTCGCGCCGACGCCAGCAGAAGATGCGCGACGAGCAGGCGCTGAAGGCCGAGAAGCTGGTTCCGGGAGCGCGTGTCATGACCCGCTCCGGACTGTTCGGCACCCTCGTCGCCTACGACAAGGACGACCTGTCGCAGCCCGCCAAGGTCGAGATCGCCGACGGCGTCGTCGTCGAGCTGCACACGCAGGCCGTCGACCTCGCGCCGGAGGGGACCGCGCCGGTGGTCGACGAGACCGACGAGACCGAGGTCATCGAAGAGGATGTCCGCGCCGACGAGGCCGCCGACGCCGTGGCGGAGACCCCTGGCACCTACACGGTCAACGGCATCGAGACGGACGAGCTCCCCGGCGCCGGCAAGGGCGACGACAAGAAGGACTGAGCCTCGGCTCCGTCCCCTCCCGCTGCAGAAAGCTGACGTCCGTGGCGACATCCACTCCTGCGCGCCGTGCCTGGCGCGTTCTCACCGGTCTGCTGGTCATCACCGCCGTGCTCTTCGGCGCCAACGCCCTCGGCGTGCACGTCTTCAAGGGCGGCACCTGGGTGCCCGAGCTGGCGCTCGACCTGCAGGGCGGCACGCAGATCGTCCTCGAAGCGCAGACGGAGGGGGCGGACCCGTCCTCCGAGCAGCTGGCGCAGGCCGTCGCCATCATGCGTCAGCGCGTCGACGCGTCCGGCGTCGGCGAGTCGGAGATCTCCACCCAGGGATCGAAGAACATCGTCGTGCAGATCCCGGGCGTCGCCGACGAGCAGACGCGCGAGCGCATCCAGAACAGCGCGCAGCTCGAGCTGCGCGCCGTGATCTACGCGTCGGAGCCGACGAACACCTTCGTGGGTGACGACGGCGAGGAGACGCCGTATCCGACCGCCGATCCGTCGCTGAACGCCACTCCGTCGACAGAGCCGTCCAACGGCTCGGACCCGGCGTGGGTCAGCGACCTCCTGTGGGCCGAGTTCCTCGCGTACTCGTGCGCCGACGACAGCAACGACCCGACGTCCGCGCCGGCCGATCAGCCGCTCATCACCTGCGACACGTCGGGCACGGCGAAGTACATCCTCGGCCCGGTCGAGATGGACGGGTCGTCGATCGTCGACGCGACGAACGGCATGGACCCGCAGAACGGCCGCTGGAGCGTCAACCTCAGCTTCGACAGCGAGGGCACGGAGACCTTCGGCGAGATCAGCCAGCGGCTCTACGGCCAGCAGTCGCCGCTGAACCAGTTCGCGTTCGTGCTGGACGGATCGATCATCTCGGCGCCCTCGATGGACGCCGTCATCACCAACGGCAAGCCGAGCATCTCCGGCGGCGGCATCGACCAGGACACCTCGAAGACGCTCGCCGACCAGCTCAAGTTCGGTGCTCTGCCGCTGAGCTTCGAGGTGGTCAGCTCCGACACGATCTCCGCCACGCTCGGATCGCAGCAGCTGCAGAGCGGGCTCATCGCGGGGCTCATCGGCCTCGTCCTGGTCGGCCTGTTCGTGGTGCTGGTGAGCTATCGATCGCTCGGCTTCGTGATCATCGCCTCGCTCGGCGTCATGGCGGTGCTGACGTACATCCTGCTCTGCCTGCTGTCGTGGCGTCTCGGCTACCGCCTGTCGCTCGCGGGCGTCGCGGGCCTGATCGTGACGATCGGCTTCACGGCGGACTCGTTCATCGTGTACTTCGAACGCATCCGCGACGAGCTGCGTGACGGCAAGGGCGTGACCGTGGCCGTCGAGGACGGCTGGGCCCGCGCGAAGCGCACGATCTACATCTCGAAGTCGATCAACGTGCTGGCGGCCGTGGTGCTCTACATCCTGGCCGACGCCACCGTGAAGGGCTTCGCGTTCACGCTGGGGCTCACGACGGTGCTGGACGTGCTGATCTTCGTGATGTTCACCCACCCGGTCATGCAGCTTCTCGTCCGCACGCGCTTCTTCGGCGAGGGCCACCCGCTGTCCGGGCTCGACCCGGCGGCGCTCGGCGCCGTGTACCGCGGACGCGCCACGTTCCGGACGCCCGTCGCCGCGGCCGGACGGCAGAAGCGGTCGCGCGGCGAGGCGGAGCGGCGGCAGACCATCGCCGAGCGGAAGCAGGCCGAGCTCGCGGCATCGTCGGACAAGAGCGCCTCCGGCGCCGAGGAGGAGAACGCCTGATGCGCTCCATGACCGAGTTCGGCAACGACCTCTACACGGGCAAGACCTCCTTCCCGTTCATCGCCCGCCGGCGGGCGTGGTTCATCGTCGCGATCGTGCTGGTCGCGCTGTCGTCCATCGCCCCGTTCCTGCGCGGCGTCGAATTCTCCGTCGAGTTCACGGGCGGCTCGCAGTTCGTGGTGTCGGCGCCGGCGTCGACCGATCAGGACGTCGCGACCGACACCGTCGAGGAGAGCGTCCCCGGCACGACTACCAAGGTCACCACGATCGGGCAGCGCGACATCCGCGTCCAGACGTCACAGCTGACGACCGATGAGACGGAGCGCGTCAGCGCGGCGCTGGCGGAGGCCTACGAGGTCGACGGCAGCGAGGTGACCGCGTCCTTCATCGGACCGAGCTGGGGCGCGGACGTCACCCGCCAGTCCCTCTGGGGCCTCGCGATCTTCCTGGCGCTGACGTTCCTGATCCTCGCCATCTACTTCCGCACCTGGAAGATGTCGGCCGCCGCCATGGTCGGCGTCCTGGACGTTCTCATCGTGACGATCGGCATCTACGCCCTCTGCGGCTTCGAGATCTCGCCGGCGGCGGTGATCGGGTTCCTCACGATCCTCGCGTACTCGTTGTACGACACCACGGTGGTGTTCGACAAGATCAGAGAGAACACCGCGGAGGACGCCGAGGCGACCGGTCGCACGTTCGGCGAGTCGGTGAACCTCGCGGTGAACCAGACGCTGGTGCGCTCGATCAACACGTCGGTGGTCGCGGCCCTGCCCGTGGCGGCGATCCTGTTCATCGGCTCCCTCTGGCTGGGTGCCGAGACCCTGTCGGACATCTCGCTGTCGATCTTCGTCGGCATCCTCGTGGCGACCTACTCGACGCTGTTCGTCGCGGCTCCGCTGTACGCGCTCTTCCGGGAGCGCGAGCCCGCCATCCGGCAGGGCGACGAGAGGGTGCTCGCGGCCCGTGCCGGCGCCTGATGGTGCCGCGCCCGGGCGTAGGATGTTCGAATCCGCACGCGTATCCGGGGAGCGGGGGAGGAGGCGCGGCATGGCCGATCAGGTGACGTCCCAGACGCCGAGCCTTCGGCGCCTCGTGCCGAGGATCTTCTCCCGCGCCGCGAGGCACGTCGACCTCACGCGGCTCATCACGACCGTGCGCGCGAACCACCCGCGCGGCGACATGGCGGTGATCGAGCGGGCGTACGCGGTCGCCGACGAGAAGCACCGCGGGCAGAAGCGGCAGAGCGGCGAGCCTTACATCACCCACCCGCTCGCGGTCGCGCAGATCCTGGCCGAGCTGGGGCTCGGGCCCCGGGCGATCGCCGCTGCCCTGCTGCACGACACCGTCGAGGACACGGGCTACCCGCTCGACGAGCTGCGTGCCGAGTTCGGCGACGAGGTCGCCCTGCTGGTCGACGGCGTGACGAAGCTCGACAAGGTCAAGTACGGCGAGAGCGCCCAGGCCGAGACCGTCCGGAAGATGATCGTGGCGATGTCGAAGGACATCCGGGTGCTGGTCATCAAGCTGGCCGACCGTCTCCACAACGCGCGGACATGGGGCTTCGTGCCGCCCGAGAAGGCCAAGAAGAAGGCCACGGAGACGCTCGAGATCTACGCGCCGCTCGCGCATCGACTCGGCATCCAGGCGATCAAGTCGGAGCTCGAGGACCTCTCGTTCGCCGTGCTGCATCCGAAGATCTACAACGAGATCGACAGCCTCGTGAAGCAGCGCACGCCCCAGCGCGAGCAGTACGTGCAGAGCGTGATCGACGCCGTGTCCCGGGACCTGCACGAGCTGCGGATCCGGGGAACGGTCGTCGGCAGGCCCAAGCAGCTGTACTCGGTGTACCAGAAGATGGTCGTCCGAGGCCGCGAGTTCGACGACATCTACGACCTCATCGGCATCCGCGTGATCGTGGCCACCGTGCGCGACTGCTATGCCGTGCTCGGCTCGATCCACGCCCGCTGGCGCCCGCTGCCCGGGCGCTTCAAGGACTACATCGCCACCCCCAAGTTCAACCTCTACCGCTCGCTGCACACCACCGTGATCGGGCCGGGCGGGCGCACGGTGGAGATCCAGATCCGCACGCAGGAGATGCACCAGCAGGCGGAGTTCGGCGTCGCCGCGCACTGGAAGTACAAGGAGCGCATGGCGGGCGCCAAGCCCGACCAGAAGTCGGTGGACACCGACATGGCCTGGCTGGCGAGGATCTCCGACTGGGAGTCGGAGACCAAGGACCCGGGCGAGTTCCTGGACTCCCTGCGCTTCGAGATCGGCGCGAAGGACGTCTACGTGTTCACCCCGAAGGGCAAGGTCATCGGCCTGCCCGCCGGCGCCACGCCCGTCGACTTCGCGTACGCCGTGCACACCGAGATCGGGCACCGCACCATGGGCGCCAAGGTCAACGGCCGGCTGGTGCCGCTCGAGTCGACGCTGAGCTCTGGCGACGTGGTCGAGGTGTTCACGTCCAAGAACCCGGACGCGAGCCCCAGTCAGGACTGGCTGGCGTTCGTCAAGAGCACTCGCGCCCGCAACAAGATCCGCGGCTGGTTCACGAAGGAGCGGCGCGACGAGGCGATCGAGCAGGGGAAGGACGCGATCGCCCGGGCGATGCGCCGCCATCACCTTCCGCTGCAGCGTCTGAAGGAGTCGCTGCAGGACGTCGCAGACCTCATGCACTACGACGACGTCTCGGCGCTGTACGCCGCGGTGGGCGAGGGCCACGTCTCCACCCAGTCGGTGCTCGAGAAGGTCACCTCCCTCATCCAGACCGGCGAGGAGACCACCACCGAGCAGGTCGAGCTGCCGCCGACCGTCAGCCAGCGCCGTCCGCGAGGCGGCGACTCGGGCGTTCTGGTGAGAGGCGCCGACGACATCCTGGTGAAGCTCGCGAAGTGCTGCACTCCCGTCCCCGGTGACGAGATCGTCGGCTTCATCACGCGCGGGAGCGGCGTCTCGGTGCACCGAGCCGACTGCACCAACGTGAAGTCGCTGGAGTCCGACCCGGCTCGGATGATCGACGTGACCTGGGCGCCGACCACGAAGAGCGTGTTCCTGGTCCAGATCCAGGTCGAGGCGCTCGACAGGTCGGGACTGCTCTCGGACGTCACGCGGGTGCTCACCGAGCACCACGTGAACATCCTCTCGGCCACCGTCTCCACGACCAAGGAGCGCCTCGCCATCAGCCGCTTCGTGTTCGAGATGGGCGACGCCGTGCACCTCGATCGCGTGCTCAACGCGGTGCGCCGCATCGACGCCGTGTACGACGTCTACCGCGTCACGTCCTCGTAGGGCGCTCCGGCACGCTCAGCGGCGCCATCGCGCCTCCGTCGCCGCCGATGACGGCGTCGATGAAGCGCCGTGCCGGTCGACGACCGGGGAAGCGCAGGTGCGAGTCCAGCCAGGCGATCGCCTCCCGTGTCACCTCCGGGGTGGCGATCCGCCTCGCAGCCGCCGCGCCGGTCGGGTCGTCGTCTCCGATGCGCGCGAGCTCGACGAGCGTCCGCGCCCGGCTCGACACCCGTACCCCGCCGATGCGCACCACGTCCGCGTCGTCCAGCGCGGTGTCCCGGAACCGCACGCGATGGTCGATCGGACGCTTCGTCCGCGACCTGCCCCGCTGGACGTGATGCACGCGCGGGGGCAGCCCGAGTGCGCCGTGCACCCAGGCGGCGCTGTGCCCGATCGCGATCAGGTCGTCGCCGAGGACGGGGCGGAGCGTCGCCGCCCGCAGGAAGGGCGTCTCGAGCGCGTGCGCGGGAACGTGGGCGTCTCCGACGACCACGAGGTCGCCATCGAGGCGCGCCGCCGAGAGCTCAGCGGGTGAGAGCCCGCCGTGCCCGAATTCCATGAAGAGCATGCGAGCAGTCTGACGCGAGACGACGAGGGCGCGCGGCCCGGTGTGGATAACCGGGCCACGCGCCCTGCGAGCCGGGAAGAGGCTCGCGCGTCCTCTGTCCCTCGATCAGCCGCCGATGGCCTTGAGCCAGGCGCGCCGCGCCTCGAGCGCCTCCTTGGCGGAGGACTCGGCCTTCTTGTCGCCCTTCGCCTGGGCTGCTGCCAGCTCGCTCTCGAGCTTCTCGATAGCGTCCTCGAGCTGGCGGGTCGCGTCGTTCGCGCGTGCCTTGGTCTCGGGGTTGTTGCGCTTCCAGTCGACCTCTTCACGACCGCGCAGCTCCTGCTCGATCCGTCGAAGCTGGTCGTCGAGGCCGCGCTCGGTGTCGCGCGGGAAGATCCGCCCCACCTCGTCCCAGCGGCGCTGGATGCCGGTGAGCAGGCGCCGCGCCTCGGTGATGTCGGAGGTGTCGCCGACGACCTTCGCCTCCTCGAGCAGCGCCTTCCGCGCCTCGATGCGCGGCGCCGACTCGGCCTGCTCGGCCGCGTCGCGCTCGGCACGCGCGGAGTAGAGGGCGTCCCCCGCGGCCTTGAAGCGCGCCCAGAGGGCGTCGTCCACCTTGCGACCGGCCCGACCGGCGGACTTCCACTCGTCGAGCAGCGCGCGGTACGCCGGGATGCCGTCCTCGCCCTTGGGCGCGAGCGCCTCGGCCCGCTCGATGATGCGCGTCTTCTGGTCGCGCGCGCTCTTGTGCGTCTCGTCGAGCTCGGCGAAGAAGGCACGGCGATGGCGCTCGACCGTCGATCGCGCGTCCCGGAAGCGCTTCCAGAGCGCCTGTCCCGTCGCCTTCGGCAGGCGCGGGGCGTCCTTCTGGTGCTGCTGCCACTCCTCGAAGGCCGCGGTGAGCTCGGCCGTGGCCTGCTTCCACTGGATGCTGCGCGGCTCGCGCGCGGCGAGTGCCTCGACGCGCTCGACGATCGCGGTGCGCTGGGCCACGGCCTCGTCGACGGCGGCGCGGTGCGCCGCGGCCTCCTCTGCGCTGGCCTCGGCGAGCGACGCCGTGAGGGCGTCGAGCAGGTCGGTGAGGCCGGCGAGGTCGCCGACGACGGCCGCACCCACGACCTCCTCGCGGAGCTTCTTCGCCTGGCTGCGCAGATCGGAAGCCGAAGCCCCACCGCGAAGGCGCCGCTGCGCCAGCGTGCGCACGCGCAGCGCGAGATCGTCGAACTTCCGCTCGTAATAGGCGAGCGCCTCGTCCGGCGTGCCGTCCGGGTACTCGCCGACCACACGCCACTCGTCGCTCTCGCGCACCGACACCACGCCGGCCTCGTCCACCCGGCCCCAGGCGGCCTCCTTCGCCTCCTTGGGGGCGGCCGCCGGAGCGACGGGCTCGCCCTCGGACGCCGTGATCGACTCGATCACCTGCGCCGTCTCGGCGGCGGCGGCATCGCCCTCGGCAGCCGGCTCCGGCGCCTCGTCGGGGCTCGGCAGGGGATCGACCTGCTCGGCGGCCGGCTCTTCGGCCTCGGAAACCGGCTCTTCGGCCTCGGCAGCCGGCTCGGCGGCCTCGGAAACCGGCTCTTCGGCCACGGGCGCGTCGGTGACGGACTCGTCCACCGGTGCGCTCTCGGTGGAGCTCGTCTCCGAGCTGTCGTCGGCGGTGGATTCGACCGGACCCGCGGCGGCGGTGTCGGGGGCGGTTTCGTCAGTGGGGGTGTGATCGGAATTCGTCACGGGAGGCTCCTTGCGCGGTGACCGCGGGAGGGGACAGGACGCGCCCCAGCCTAGTACCCCGCCGACCGTCGGGCCGGGCGCTCAGTCGTCCGGCGTCACCGTCGGAGAGGGGGTGCTCGTCGGCTCCGGCGACACCGTCTCGCCGGGGGTCTCCGCCGGCGCCGGGCTCTCCGACGTCGCCGGCGTCTCCGCGGGGGCCGGAGCGTCGGACGCCGCACCGGGGCCGACGCCGTAGAACAGCGCCTGGGCGCCGATCGCGGCGGCCACCAGCGCGCCGGCGACACTCGTGGCGACGATGTTGTCGCGTCGCCGGCGCCGGGCCTGCGACTGGTGGTGCTGCACACGCGCCTCGTACAGGCGTGCGCGCTCGCGCACCTCGCGCGCGGCGCGCTCCTTCGCGGAGCCCCTGCCACCTGCGGCCATGACTGCGGTCCTCTCGACGTGGGTCGCCCGTTCGGGCGCGGCCACGAGCATACGGAGCCGCGGCGCTCACGTCGAAATCCGGCCTGGCGTGTCCGTGGGCCCGACTAGCCTGGACAGGTGATGTCGACGGGTGCGCTCTTCCAAGGGCAGACGCCGCTCGCGGTGCGGATGCGCCCCACCTCCCTCGATGAGGTCGCGGGCCAGGCGCACCTCCTGCGCGCGGGATCGCCGATCGTCGCGCTCGCGGACCCGGACGCCCAGGCGCCGGGTACGGTGTCGGTGATCCTCTGGGGTCCGCCGGGCACCGGGAAGACCACGCTCGCCCAGGCGATCGCCCGCTCGTCCGGACGCCGCTTCGTCGAGCTGTCGGCGATCACGGCCGGCGTCAAGGACGTGCGCGAGGTCATGCAGGAGGCGCTCGACCAGCGCGACCTGTACGGGCACTCCACCATCCTCTTCCTGGACGAGATCCACCGTTTCACGAAGGCGCAGCAGGACGCGCTGCTGCCCGGCGTCGAGAACGGATGGGTCATCCTCATCGCCGCGACCACCGAGAACCCCTCGTTCTCCGTGATCTCGCCGCTGCTCTCGCGCTCGCTGCTGCTCACGCTGCAGCCCCTCACCGACGACGATCTGGAGCGCCTCGTCGACCGTGCGGTGGAAGACCCCCGCGGGCTGGCCGGGACGGTGGAGCTCACACCGGAGGCGCGCGCCGCCCTCATCCGCCTGGCCTCGGGCGACGCCCGCCGAGCGCTCACGGCGCTGGAGGCGAGCGCGGGCGTCGCGGTCTCCGAGTCGGGCGAGGACGGCGGCGAGCGGCCGGCGGTGACCGACGAACACGTCGCCCAGGCTGTCGATCGGGCTCTGCTTCGCTACGACCGGCAGGGCGACGAGCATTACGACGTGATCAGCGCGTTCATCAAGTCGATCAGGGGGTCCGACGTCGACGCGTCGATGCACTATCTCGCCCGCATGATCGAAGCCGGCGAGGATCCTCGTTTCATCGCCCGTCGGCTCGTGATCTCGGCGTCGGAGGACATCGGTCTCGCCGACCCGCAGGCGCTGCAGATCGCCGTGGCCGCGGCCGACGCGGTCGCGTTCATCGGCATGCCCGAGGGGCGGATCCCGCTTGCCGAGGCGACCGCGTACCTGGCGACCGCCGCGAAGTCGAACGCCGCGTACAACGCGATCAACGCGGCGATCGCCGACGTCAAGGCGGGCCGGTTCGGGAGGGTCCCGCTCCACCTGCGCGACGCGCACTATGCCGGGGCGAAGCGCCTCGGTCATGGCAAGGGATACGTCTACCCCCACGACAGCGAGGTCGGCGTCGTGGCTCAGCAGTATCTGCCGGACGAGCTCCGCGGACGCCGCTACTACGACCCGAAGCCCCACGGCGCGGAGCGCGAGGTCGGGGCGCGGCTGGAGAAGCTGCGGCGGATCCTGGGGGAGTGAGGGCCGGCCCATGGGTGGTCGGGACGCCGTCTGGTAAGCTGGATCGGCTCGACATCCGGGCACATCCCCTTTCGCTGTATCCCTCAGGTGGGTAGACGTACGCCTGAATCGGATGGGAGGGGACTGTACGTCCGAGCGCCGCGACAGCCGCGGCCTCGTGAAAGGAAACCATGGTTACCAAGTCCCAGGACCGCCGTAAGGTCCGCCTGTCGCGCGCCCTCGGCGTCGCGCTGACCCCGAAGGCCGCGCGCTACCTCGAGAAGCGCCCCTACGGCCCCGGCCAGCACGGTCGCACGAAGCGCAAGCAGGACAGCGACTACGCCGTCCGTCTGCGCGAGAAGCAGCGTCTGCGCGAGCAGTACGGCATCCGCGAGAAGCAGCTGCGCATCGCGTTCAACGAGGCGCGCCGCACCGACGGCCTGACGGGTGAGAACCTCGTCGAGCTGCTCGAGATGCGCCTCGACGCGCTCGTGCTGCGTTCGGGCTTCGCCCGCACCACGGCGCAGGCCCGCCAGTTCGTCGTGCACCGCCACATCCTCGTCGACGGAAAGATCGTGGACCGCCCGTCGTTCCGCGTGAAGCCGGGCCAGACCATCGAGGTCAAGGCCAAGAGCGAGGCCATGGAGCCGTTCCAGGTGGCCGCCGCCGGTGGTCACGCCGAGGTTCTGCCGAACGTCCCGGCCTACCTCGAGGTCGAGCTCGACAAGCTCCAGGCGAAGCTCGTCGCCCGCCCGAAGCGCGCTCAGGTGCCCGTCACCTGCGACGTGCAGCTGGTCGTCGAGTACTACGCGGCGCGCTAAGCGGCGCTTAGTACTCAGGAGCGTAGTGCTCAGGAGCGTAGCGACCAGACAAGCACTGGTCTCGCGGGCTCGCGAGAGCGAGACCGCCTACGCTGCGCGCTAAGCGACGCGGAACGCTGGGAGGGCGTCGGGGCTTCGGCCTCGGCGCCCTCCGGCGTCTACGATGGGGAGAACGCCGCGACGCGCGGCGCCGGACCGGAGGATCGGTGAGATGAAGAACGTGCTGTGGTTCCTGCTCGGCCTCGTCGGCGGCTTCGTCGCCGCGCACTTCCTGAACAAGGACCCACGGGGCGCGGAGGTGCTCGCCGACATCGACGCGCGCATCGACGAGTTCGTCGACCGCATCGGCGAGGCGTACCGCGTCGAGGAGGCCCGCCGCTCGTCGACCGGCGACGCCCCCGCCGCCTGACCCCACTCGACCTTCAGCCGTCGCCCGAGACGGCGGCTCCCGCATGCACCGCGGCGTGTCCCGCAAGGGACCGCTCCGCCCCCACCAGTCAAGGACGAAGCACCCCACATGAAGACCGCGGATATCGCGCAGCGCTACCTCGACTACTTCGAGAAGAACGACCACCTCATCGTGCCCTCGGCCTCGCTGGTCAGCGACGACCCGTCGCTGCTGTTCACGGTCGCCGGAATGGTGCCGATGATCCCGTACCTGACGGGCGTCGTTCCTGCGCCGCACCCGCGCATCGCCGACCTGCAGAAGTGCATCCGCACCAACGACATCGAAGAGGTCGGTCGCACCGCCCGGCACGGGACCTTCTTCCAGATGCTGGGCAACTGGTCGTTCGGCGACTACTTCAAGGAGGGGGCCATCCGCTACGCCTGGGAGCTGCTGACCAGCTCCGAGGCCGACGGCGGACTCGGCTTCGACGAGCGGGACCTCTGGGTGACCGTCTACGAGACAGACGATGAGGCCGAGGCCATCTGGCGCGACGTCATCGGCCTCAAGCCCGAGCGCATCCAGCGGCTCGGCCGGGCGGACAACTACTGGAACACCGGGCAGCCGGGCCCCGGCGGCCCCGACTCCGAGATCTTCTTCGACCGCGGGCCGGCCTACGGCCAGGACGGCGGCCCGGCGGCCGACGACACCAGGTTCCTGGAGATCTGGAACCTGGTGTTCATGCAGGACTTCATCGAGAACATCCGCGGCAAGACCGAGTTCGACATCGTCGGCGAACTTCCGATGAAGAACATCGACACGGGCATGGGCCTCGAGCGCGTCGCCTTCCTGAAGCAGGGTGTCGAGAACATGTACGAGACCGACCAGGTCCGCCCGGTGCTCGACCGTGCCTCGGAGCTGACAGGCCGCCGCTACGGCGCGGACGCGGAGGACGACGTGCGCTTCCGCATCGTCGCCGACCACGTGCGGTCCTCGCTCATGCTGCTGTCCGACGGCGTCACGCCGTCGAACGAGGGGCGCGGCTACATCCTGCGCCGTCTGATGCGACGCAGCGTGCGTGCCATGCGTCTGCTCGGCGTCGAGGAGGCGACCTTCCCCGCGCTGTTCGAGGCGTCGCGCGACGCGATGAAGGAGGCCTACCCGGTCGTCGAGACGGACTGGCAGCGCCTGTCGTCGTACGCGTTCGCCGAGGAGGAGACGTTCCTGCGGACGCTGACCGCCGGCTCGACGATCCTCGACACCGCCGTGGCGAAGACCAAGGCGACCGGCAGCGAGACGCTCGCCGGCGACCAGGCATTCCTGTTGCACGACACGTACGGCTTCCCGATCGACCTCACGCTGGAGATCGCCGAGGAAGCGGGGATCGGCGTCGATCGCGCGGCGTTCGACACGCTCATGCAGGAGCAGCGTCAGCGGGCGAAGGCGGACGCCCGCTCGCGCAAGCGCGCGATCGCCGACGTCAGCGTCTATCGGGACTTCCGGGCGCTCGGCGAGACCGTCTTCACCGGCTACACGGATCTCGAGACCGAGTCCCGCGTGCTCGGGGTGCTGGTCGACGGCGTCGCCACGGGCCGCGCCTCGGCGGGTCAGATCGCGGAGGTGATCCTCGCCGAGACCGCGCTCTACGCGGAGTCGGGCGGCCAGGTCGCCGATCGCGGAACGATCGTCGGGCCGGGATACGAGCTCGAGGTGCTCGACGTGCAGCGGCCGGTGCCGGGACTGATCAGCCACACCGTGGAGGTGACGCGCGGCGAGGTCGGCGTGGATCAGCCGGCCACGACGATCGTCGATGCGGCGAACCGGCGCTCGGCCCAGCAGGCGCACTCGGCCACCCACCTCGTGCACGCGGCGCTGCGCGACACGCTCGGGCAGGGCGCGACCCAGGCTGGATCGTTGAACCGCGCGGGCTACCTCCGCTTCGACTTCACGTGGGGGCAGGCGCTGAGCGGCGCGACCCGCAGCGAGATCGAGGAGATCGCCAACAACGCCGTGCGCGACAACCTCGAGGTGACGACGCGCGTGATGTCGCTCGACGACGCCAAGGCCGCGGGCGCGATGGCGCTCTTCGGCGAGAAGTACGGCTCGACCGTTCGCATGGTCGACATCGGCGGCCCCTGGTCGCGCGAGCTCTGCGGCGGCACGCACGTGGGCGCCAGCGCCGAGATCGGCCTGATCAGCCTCGTCGGGGAGTCGTCGGTCGGCGCGTCCAACCGGCGCGTGGAGGCGCTGGTGGGTCTCGACGCCTTCCGGGAGCTCACCGCGGAGCGCGCGCTCGTGGCGGAGCTGTCGACGTCGCTCAAGGCGCCGAAGGACCAGCTGACCGCGCGCATCGCCGAGCTGACGGCCAGCCTCAAGGCCGCGGAGAAGAAGATCGCCGCCTTCGAGGCGCGCGCTCTCGCCGACCGAGTGCCCGCCATCGCCCAGACCGCTCAGCGCGCGGGGTCGGTGAACCTCGTCGCCGAGTCGGTCGGCGAGGTCGGCTCCGCGGACGACCTGCGCAGCCTGGCGACGTCCGTGCGCGAGCGGCTCGGCTCCGAGTCGGCCGTCGTGGTGCTCGTCGGCACGGCGGGCGAGCGGGTGCTCGCCATCGTCGCCACCAACGAGGCGGCCCGGGCCGCCGGTGCGAAGGCCGGCAACCTGGTGAAGGTCGTGCTCGAGCACGTCGGCGGACGCGGGGGCGGGCGCGACGACATGGCGCAGGGCGCGGGCACCGACAGCGCGGCGATCCCCGCCGCGTTCGACGGCGTCCGCCGGGCGCTCGCGGCCGCATGACCGGAACCGCCCGATGACAGGTTTCCGGCGCGGAGTGCGCCTCGGCGTCGACGTCGGCAAGGCGCGGATCGGAGTCGCACGCTGCGATCCGGACGGAATGCTGGCGGTTCCCGTGGAGACCGTCCCGCGCGATGACCGCTCGATCGCGCGGCTGGTCGAGCTCTCGACCGAGCACGAGCCGCTCGAGTTCGTGGTCGGCCTGCCCCTGAACATGCGCGGGGAGGACACGCCGTCGACGACGGACGCGCGCGAGTTCGCCGCGCGTCTCGCGGCGGCGCAGAGCGCCCCGGTGCGGCTGGTGGACGAGCGCCTCAGCACCGTCAGCGCTCACGGTGCGCTGCGGCAGTCCGGGAGATCCCAGAAGGCGTCTCGTAGCATTGTCGATCAGGTCGCCGCGGTGGTGCTGCTCCAGCACGCCATCGACAGCGAGAAGCGCACCGGGGCGGCCGCCGGTAGCCCCGCCGGCCTGCCCGAGGAGTAGACCCCGCTCATGACCGATCCGTCGTCCGACGAGACCGCCCCCCTGACGCGCCGCCAGGCCCGAGAGGCCGCGCACGCCACCGACCGGCCCACGCTGCCGGGGGAGGCGGTCCGCGGCGTGGTCGCGCGGGAAGGCGCCGACGCGCCGGCCCCGGCGACCCTGGCCGAGACCGCAGCGCGCACGACGCCGGCGACAGAGCCCGCGCAGGGCCAACCGACCGGCGCAGGGCTCGAGGACCTCTTCGTGCCGGAGAACGTGGTGGAGCCGAAGCCCCGCCGACGAGGCCGCGGGTGCCTGGTCGTGCTGGTGATCCTCCTCGCCATCGTCGGCGGCATCGCCATCGGTGGCGTGTGGGTGGCGAACACCTACGGCGATCGGATCTCTGCGTTCTTCGGCTGGGACGGCCCGAGCGACTACGAGGCCGGGGAGGCCACCGGCGAGGCCGTCATCACGATCGCCGAGGGCGACGGGGGAGAGGCGATCTCCCAGACGCTGTACGACGCGGGAGTGACGCTCAAGCCCGACTCGTTCTACGACCACCTGATCGACTCCGGCGCTGTCCCGACGTTCTACCCGGGCGTGTACCAGCTGCAGCAGAAGATGACGTCCGAGGCCGCTCTCGCGGCGCTGGAGGACCCGGAGAGCAAGCTCGAGAACACCGTGCTGATCACCGAGGGCAGCTTCGCCGAGGACGCGCTGGAGAACATCGCGTCTGTGACGGAGGTGCCGCTCGAGGATCTCCAGGCCGAGGCGGCCGACTACACGAAGTACGGCGTGCCCGCCGAGGCCCCCAGTATCGAGGGCTTCCTCTTCCCGGCGACGTACACGTTCCCGCCCGAGGCGACGGCAGAGGACGTCATCCGCACGCTGGTCGACGAGATGAACGAACGCCTGGACGCTCTCGGCGTCGCCGAGGCCGACCGCTTCGAGACGCTGACGATGGCGGCGCTCGTACAGCGCGAGTCCGGCGGCGACGACGACATGGCCAAGATCGCGCGGGTGTTCTACAACCGCATCGACCAGGGGATGCTGCTGCAGTCCGACGCCACCGTGGCTTACGGAGCCGGCAGCACGCACACGGTGTGGACCACGGACGAGCAGCGCGCCGACGCCTCGAACCCCTACAACACCTACGTCCACGAGGGGCTGCCTGCAGGACCGATCGGGTTGCCGGGCGAGTCGGCGATCCGGGCGGCCGCGGACCCGGCGGACGGCGACTGGCTCTACTTCGTGCCCGTGAACCTGGCGACCGGCGAGACGGTCTTCTCGAGCACGCTGGCCGAGCATGAGGCCGCGGTGGCGCGCCTGCAGGCCTGGTGTCAGGAGAGCGAAGAGAACGCCGCCTACTGTGAGTGAGGCCGCCCGGCTGGCGGTCTGGGGCGACCCGATCGCGCACAGCCGCTCGCCGCAGCTGCACTCCGCCGCCTACGCGACGCTCGGACTCGACTGGACGTTCGAGCGCGTCCGGGTTGCGGAGGACGCGTTCGACGGCGTGCTCGCCGGCCTGGACGGGTCGTGGCGCGGGCTCGCGGTCACCATGCCGCTGAAAGAGCGCGCCTGGCGGGCGAGCACGTGGCGGGATCGACGCGCCGAGCTCACGGGCGCCGTCAACACGCTCCTGCTGCCGCATCCGGACGTGCCCCGCCCGGAGGGCGCGCCCGCCGGGGGACCCGTCGGCTTCAACACGGACGTCGGCGGCATCGTCGCCGCGCTCGCGGACGAGGGCATCACCCGCGTGCAGCGGGTGCGGGTGATCGGCGCCGGGGCAACCTCGGCGTCCGCGGTCGTCGCGGCGGCCGAGCTGGGCGCACAAGAGGTCGGGATCGTCGCCCGCCGTCCCGAGCGCGCCGCACCGCTCGCGGAACTGGGAGCGCGGCTGGGGATGGACGTCGTCGTCGAGGGATTCGACGGCGCGCACACCGGCGTCGATCTGACGGTCTGCGCGCTGCCGGGCGGGACCTCGCTGCCGGAAGACCACGCGGACGCCCTCGCGGCGGCGGGCGGCGCGCTGTTCGACGTCGCCTACCACCCCTGGCCCTCTCATCTGGCCTCCCGCTGGCGAGACGCTCCCGCGATCCCCGGGCTCGGCATGCTGCTGCACCAGGCGGTGCTGCAGGTGCGCATCTTCACGACCGGGACGGCGGATGCGCCGCTCGCCGACGAGGACGCCGTGCGCGCATCGATGCGCTCGGCTCTCGTGGGAGACTAGGCGCATGCTCCGCGTGCTCACGGCCGGCGAATCGCACGGCCCCGAACTCATCGCCGTCATGGAGGGCCTCCCCGCCGGAGTCCCGCTGCTGCCCGCCGACATCCAGGCCGACCTGCAGCGTCGGAAGCTGGGCTATGGTCGCGGCTCCCGCATGAAGTTCGAGCAGGACGAGCTGTCGATCTCCGGCGGCGTCCGCCACGGCCTCACGCTCGGCAGTCCGATCGCGCTGCGAATCGGCAACACCGAGTGGCCCAAGTGGACCGAGGTGATGAGCCCCGAGCCCGTCGAGCTGACGGAGCGGTCCCGCGGACGCGGCGCGGCGCTGACGCGCCCCCGGCCCGGGCACGCCGACCTGGTGGGCATGCAGAAGTACGGCTTCGACGAGGCCCGACCGATCCTGGAGCGCGCGAGCGCGCGCGAGACGGCGGCACGCGTGGCGCTCGGCGCCGTGGCTCGGGCCTTCCTGGCCGAGCTGGGCATCCGGCTGGTCAGCCACACGCTCTCGATCGGCACCGTGCGGGTGCCCGACGACGCAGCGCTGCCGGCGCCCGACGACGTCGCGGCACTGGACGCGGATCCGCTACGGTGCTTCGACGCGGCCACCTCGGAGCGGATGGTCGCCGAGGTCGACGCGGCGAAGAAGGACGGCGACACCCTCGGTGGCATCGTCGAGGTGCTGGCCTACGGTCTGCCGCCCGGGCTCGGCTCCCACGTGCACTGGGACCGGCGCCTCGACGGCAAGCTGGCTCAGGCGCTGATGAGCATCCAGGCCATCAAGGGCGTCGAGGTCGGCGACGGCTTCGAGACCACGCGCCGTCGCGGCTCCGCCGCGCACGACGAGCTCTTCGTGACGGGCGACGGGATCGCCCGCGGCACCGACCGCGCGGGCGGCACGGAGGGCGGCATGTCCACCGGCACCGTGCTGCGCGTGCGCGCCGGGATGAAGCCGATCGCGACCGTGCCGCACGCGCTTCGCACGGTGGACGTCGCGACCGGGGACACCGCGGCCGCACACCACCAGCGCTCGGACGTCTGCGCGGTGCCGGCGGCCGGTGTGGTGGCCGAGGCGATGGCGGCGATCACGATCGCCGACGCCGTGATCGAGAAGTTCGGCGGCGACTCGGTCGCCGAGACCCGCCGCAACCTCGACGCGTACGTGGCATCGATCGCGGAGACCCTGCGGACCACGTCCGGCCTGCTCGACGCCGACGAGGCCGCGCTCGCCCATGACCTCGCCCGCTGAGGCCCGTACCCCCGCCGTCGTGCTCGTCGGGCCGATGGGCGCCGGGAAGTCGAGCATCGGCCGCCGGCTCGCGAAGGCCCTCGGCGTGCGCTTCGTCGACACCGATGCCCGCATCGTGCGTCGGCACGGCGCCATCGCCGACATCTTCGCGAACCACGGGGAAGCGCACTTCCGTGCGATCGAGCATGAGGCGGTCAGCGACGCGATCGCCGGCGGCGGCGTGGTCGCCCTCGGCGGCGGCGCCGTGCTCGACCCCCGCACGCGTCAGGCGCTGGCGGCGCACCGCGTGGTGCTGCTGACCGTGGACGAGCGCGTGGTCGCCGGGCGGATCCGCAGCCAGAAGCGCCCGCTGCTGAACACGGACGAGGATCCCGTCGCCGCCTGGGCGCGCATCCGCGACGAGCGAGAGCCCGTCTATCGCGCGGTGGCCGACGTCGTGTTCGACACGTCGCGAGGACCGCTGCAGGACGTGGTGACCGCCATCGCCGACTGGGCTCGCGCAGATCAGGCAGCGGGCACCGCCACGGCACACGAGGGGACAGGACGATGACCGAGACCGCAGAGCACACCGTGATCCGCGTGTCGGGGACGCCCGGATACGACATCACCGTCGGGCACGGCGTCGTCGCCCGGCTGAGCGACGCGCTCCCGCCCGCCGCCCGCAAGGTGCTCATCGTGCACCCCCCGACGTTGGCGGCGCAGGCGTACGAGCTCCGCGAGTCGCTGGTGGGCGAACGCGAGATCCTCCTCGCCGAGATCCCCGACGCCGAGCCGGGGAAGCGGATCGAGGTCGCCGCGTTCTGCTGGCAGATCATGGGCCAGGCCGACTTCACCCGCACGGACGTCGTCGTCGGCTTCGGCGGCGGCTCGGTGACCGACCTGGCGGGCTTCGTCGCCGCCAGCTGGCTCCGCGGCGTCGAGATCGTGCAGGTGCCCACCACGGTGCTGGGCATGGTCGACGCCGCCGTCGGCGGCAAGACCGGCGTCAACACGGCGGAGGGCAAGAACCTCGTGGGCGCCTTCTGGGCGCCCCGCGCGGTGCTGTGCGACCTCGACCTGCTGGGCACGCTGTCGGAGAACGAGGTGCTCGCCGGCTTCGCGGAGGTCGTCAAGGCCGGCTTCATCCGCCACCCGGAGATCCTCGACATCGTCGAGGCGGATCCTGCACGCGCCGTCGACGTCACGACCCCCGAGTTCCGGCGCTGCATCGAGCTGGCGATCCGCATGAAGGCCGACGTCGTCGGCGAGGACTTCCGCGAGGCGGGCCTGCGGGAGATCCTCAACTACGGCCACACCCTGGGCCATGCCATCGAGCATGCGGAGCGATACCGCTGGCGGCACGGCGCCGCCGTCTCGGTGGGGATGATGTACGCCGCCGAGCTGTCGCGGCTGGCCGGCCGTCTCTCCGATGCCGCCGTCGACCGCCACCGCCGCGTGCTCGAGCTGCTGGGGCTGCCCACCACGTACCGGGCCGGCGCCTGGCAGACGCTGCTGGCGACCATGCAGCGCGACAAGAAGTCGCGCGGCGGCATGCTGCGCTTCATCGTGCTCGACGACATCGCGAAGCCGACCGTCCTGCAGGCGCCGGACGAGTCGCTGCTGTTCGCCGCGTATCAGGAGGTCGGCGCCGAGGACCAGGGACGCATCATCAGCACCCGTCGTGGCTAGTCGCGGGCCCGTGCGCCGGGCCTTCGCCGCTCTCGACGTTAGAATCGAAGCTCGGCCCTGATTCGTTCGAGTCCGGAGGCCACCCATTTTCCGCGCCGAGGCGCGCTCAACCGAACGAACGGACCCCCATGGCATCCACCGCAGACATCAAGAACGGCGTCGTGCTGAGCATCGACGCACAGCTCTGGAGCGTCGTGGAGTTCCAGCACGTCAAGCCCGGCAAGGGCGGAGCCTTCGTGCGCACCAAGCTGAAGAACGTCGTGACCGGCAAGGTGGTCGACAGGACGTTCAACGCCGGCGCGAAGGTCGACATCCAGAACGTCGACCGCCGTGACTTCAGCTACCTGTACAACGACGGCGAGAGCTTCGTGTTCATGGACGCGAAGGACTACGACCAGATCAACGTCCCGGCCGCGACGGTCGGCGATGCGTCGAAGTTCCTGCTCGAGAACCAGGAGGTGACGATCGCTCTGCACGACGGAACCCCGCTGTACGTCGACCTCCCCGCCTCCGTGGTCCTCGAGATCACCTACACCGAGCCGGGCCTGCAGGGCGACCGCTCGTCGGCGGGCACGAAGGCGGCGACGCTCGAGACCGGCGCCGAGATCCAGGTGCCCCTGTTCCTCGAGACCGGCACGCGCGTCAAGGTCGACACCCGCACGGGCGACTATCTCGGTCGCGAGAAGTGAGCGCCAAGAGCGAGAAGCGATGAGCGCCCGCACCAAGGCGCGCAAGCGCGCCCTCGACATCCTGTTCTCGGCGGACGTGCGCGGCGACGAGATCGCCGTCGCCCTCGCCGCCGAGGCGAAGCGCGCCGCGTCGGAGCCGGCTCGTCAGGCGTCCTGGCTGTACGCGCGCGAGATCGTCGACGGGGTGATCGACCACGCCGACGAGATCGACGAGCAGATCGCGACGCACAGTCGCGACTGGAAGATCGAGCGGATGCCGGCCGTCGACCGCGCGCTGCTGCGCATCGGCGCCTGGGAGATCCTGTTCAACGACGACGTCCCGACCGCGGTCGCGATCGACGAGGCCGTCGAGCTCGCGAAGGAGTTCTCGACCGACGACTCCGGCGCGTTCGTGCACGGCGTGCTCGCCCGCGTCTCGCGTTCCAGCTGACCGCGGTCACGGAGAGATGGGGCCGGACCCTTCGGGGCCCGGCCCCATCCTGCGTTCTCGCGAGCGATCGATAGGGTGCTGAGCGTGCTGCCCGCCCCCAGGCGGGTGTGGCAGTGCGACCGCGCTTCGGGCGCGCTAGGTGGAGCTCCCCAGGAGTCGCGGACGAATGAGGTGCGATCTGGCCGCGTGCCATAGGACGGCGGATGGTCCGTGGCCAGACGAAACGCCCTCAGATCCAGTCGCAGGCCACGATGAAGTTCTCGGAGTCGACGATCGGGCCGAACTGGACGCTCCGGACCATCGGGTAGGCGATCATGTCATACCGACGCTGATTCGAATTCGCACACGTGTGAAACTGCGACACCGTCTTGACCATGTCGTAGGCGGAGCCCGGGGCCCGCGCCTCGCCCGTTTCCTCCTGGAAGCAGAACGGACCGGTGCACCCGTCGCGCAGCACGACACGAAGGTCATGCTGATAGACGTTGTTCGTGCCACTGCAGTAGTTCTGGCCGCCCCAGTACAGCTGACCGTTCAGCTTCGCGATCTGAGCGAAGTGTCCGGTGCAGTATGTTCCTGAAGACCAAGCTGCACTCACCATGTCCCCGTCTTCATTCGGCACTTCGTCCGGGAGGGTGAAGACATAGTCTCCGTCCTCGTAGAAGTAGAAGGTCGCGCCGTTGACGTCTCGCTCCACCGATACGACATCGCCCGTCACCCCTTGCTGGGCCAACTCGTCGGCATCGATCGGTGGCGCGCTTGCGTCGGGGCCTTCCTCGATCACGCTGCCACCGAGGACTCGCGGTTCTGACGACGAATGAACCGTAGGTTCCGGTTCCACGGGATCCTTCCCGTCGTCTGCGTTCGCAACAGCCGGACTTCCAATGAGGAGAACTGCGGCGAAGAGAACTGACGTCATTCTTCGAAGCTTGCGCACTGCGAGACCTGCCCTTCTCACTTTGTGAATCGCCTAACAGCGACACGAACAGCCATATCATCAAGGAGACCAATTCGGAGGTGCAAGTGAATTCTTCCCCCGGCAACCCGCTCGATCTGCTTCTTCGCGGGCGCAATCAAGCCATCGACGCGCTGGGCGCCGCCCTGACGGAAGCCAAGGAAGTAGACGAGCGCATCACTGATGCCTGCGCGCAGGGAGCGACCGCCGACGAACTAGCAGCAACTCTCGGAGTGACCGCATCAGTGGCGCGGGAACTTGCCGCCGGGACGACGACGTTCTCCAGCTTTCTCCTGAACAGCGCCATCGCCGACTCCCTGCCAGACCGGTCAGCCAGAGCGCGCCGTACGGCTGCTTTCCGGGCCGCCGATCGCTCGGATCCGACTCAGTAAGACGCGACCCCACGACCGACACCACGCGGCCGGTACCGCCCAGCCCAGCCTCCACCCCTCTGGGGGTGCTGTTCGTAGGCCGCGTTGCGGGTTGCGGAGGCACGGCTGTGCGGAGCTCCCGTAAGCGGGGGACCGCTAGGGTGCTGAGCGTGTTGCCAGACCCGACCGATCGTCTGCGTTTCCGAGCCATGCGGGCCTCGGACCTGGATGACGTCGCCGCACTGCTCGGCGACCCACGGGTGATGACGTACTACCCGGCGCCGAAGAACCGAGACGAGGCGGCGGCCTGGATCGACGCGAATCAGCGCCGCTACGCCGCTGACGGACACGGCCTGTGGATCATCGAGACCCACGACGGCGCGTTCGTCGGCGACTGCGGGCTGACGTGGCAACGGGTCGGCGGTGAACGCAAGCTCGAAGTCGGCTACCACGTGCGCGCCGACCTGCAGGGCCGTGGGTACGCCACGGAGGCTGCCGTCGCGTGCCGGGACCTCGCGGTCACGGCCACGGACGCCGTCGAGCTCGTCGCGATCGTCCACCCCGACAACGCCGCGTCGCGCCGTGTCGCGGAGCGAGTCGGTATGACGGACGTCGGCCTCGACCGCGACTCGGCGCCGTCGCGCCGGTTGCTCGGGATGTCCCTCGCCGCCCGGCGAACCCCGCAGGCCTTTCTCACGGAGTACGCGCGCCTCACGGACGCGCACGATCTCCGGCGGCTCGCGCCCCTGATCGCGGCGGACGCCACCTACTGGTTCACGGACGGATCCCACACCGGGCGAGACGAGATCCTCCGGGCGATCGCGTTGACCTTCGACACCATCCCCGACGAGGACTACGTCATCACGGACATCGAGTGGGTTGCCGCGAGTCTCGATCTCGCTGTTGCGCGATATCGCTTCAGTTGGCGCGGGACTGTGCACGGCGAGGCCGCAGAGGGAGCCCGCCGCGGCACCAACGTCATGATGCGTCGAGCAGGCAGCTGGGTCATGACCCACGAGCATCTGAGCACCTGACCTCCTCGAACGCGCGCGCATCCGAGGACGACACGTGGAAAGTCGCGGGGATGTGCCGGATCGAGGGGCGATACGCGAGTCGGATCCGCTGCCCGGCACATGTCCTCGATCAGCGGCGGGTGTTCCGCGACCGTGCGCGGAATGGGTGTGGCGCCCGGTATGCTCGAAGCACCTGCACCTTTAACACCGTCCCGTGAGGCGGAGAAGGGAGTGGCGGATGAGCACGCGTACCGGCCTGCTCCGCACCGTTCTGCACAGCGCCGACATCGACAGGGCCCTGACTCGGATCGCTCACGAGATCCTCGAGTCCAACAGAGGCCCGGACGACCTGGTCCTGCTGGGCATCCCCACCCGCGGCGTGCCCCTCGCGCACCGCCTCGCGAGCCTCATCGAGCGCTTCGGAGGAGCGGAGGTGCCGGTCGGTTCGCTGGACATCACGATGTACCGCGACGACCTGGCCCATCATCCGACACGCACGCCGCACCCCACCGAGATCCCCGCGACGGGCATCGACGGCAAGGTGGTCGTGCTGGTCGACGACGTGCTGTTCTCGGGACGCAGCATCCGTGCGGCCCTCGACGCGCTGCTGGACTCGGGGCGTCCCGCCGCGGTGCGGCTGGCGATCCTCGTCGACCGCGGACACCGCGAGCTGCCGATCCGCCCCGACTTCGTGGGCAAGAACCTGCCCTCGGCCCGCAGCGAGCACGTCAACGTCCGGCTCGCGGAGATCGACGGCGCCGACGAGGTCTCGATCGAGGGGAGCGGAGAGTGAGGCACCTGCTCGACACGCGGACACTCGCCCGCGACGAGGCGATCCGGATCCTCGACGTCGCGGAGGACATGGCGGACACGCAGTCCCGCGAGGTCAAGAAGCTGCCGACGCTGCGCGGCAAGACGGTGGTGAACCTCTTCTTCGAGGACTCCACGCGCACGCGGATCTCGTTCGAGGCCGCCGCCAAGCGCCTGTCGGCGGACGTGATCAACTTCGCGGCGAAGGGCTCGAGCGTCTCCAAGGGCGAGAGCCTCCAGGACACCTCGCAGACGCTGCAGGCGATGGGCGCCGACGCGGTCGTCATCCGCCACGGCGCCTCCGGGGCGCCGCGCACGCTCGCGACCAGCGGGTGGATCGACGCGGGCGTCGTCAACGCCGGCGACGGCACGCACGAGCACCCCACCCAGGCCCTGCTCGACGCCTTCACGATGCGCAAGCGCCGCTACGGCGCGGCCAGCCGGGGGCGGGACCTGAGCGGCTTCCGCGTCGCGATCGTGGGCGACGTGCTGCACTCGCGGGTGGCCCGCTCGAACGTGTGGCTGCTGCACGTCCTGGGCGCGGACGTCACTCTCGTCGCGCCGCCGACGCTCCTGCCGCAGGACGTGTCGGCGTGGCCCGTCACCGTCCGCTACGACCTCGACGACGCCATCGCCGACGGGCCCGACGCGCTGATGATGCTCCGGATCCAGCTCGAGCGCATGAACGCCGCGTATTTCCCCTCTGAGCGGGAGTATTCGCGGCGTTGGGGCCTCGACGCCCTGCGTCTGGCGGCGCTGCCGGCCGATAGCATTGTGATGCACCCCGGCCCGATGAACCGCGGGCTGGAGATCTCCGCGGAGGCCGCCGACTCGCCCCGCTCGACAGTGCTCGAGCAGGTCCGGGCGGGCGTGTCGGTCCGGATGGCCGTCCTGTACCTGCTGCTGGCGGGGGAGCGCACGGCAGGCGACCAGAGGAACGAGGAGGACCGGTGAGCGCGGTGACGCCCATCGGGCGCGGACGGAGCGATCGGCCGTCCTGCGTGGGCATGCCGGATGAGCACAGCGAGCGAGTCGAAATGAGAGCCAAGTGACCGAGTCGAAGTCGTTCCTCATCGTCGGCGCCTCGATCGAGGGCGGCGGGCGCGCCGACCTGCTCGTCGAGGACGGGCGGATCGTCGAGGTCGGCACCGGGTTGAGCCGCGCGGGCGCGACGCGCGTCGACGCCGACGGCCTGGTCGCCCTGCCCGGGCTGGTGGACCTGCACACCCATCTCCGCGAACCCGGCTACGAGGCGAGCGAGACGATCCTCACCGGCACCCGCGCCGCGGCGGCCGGAGGATTCACCGCCGTCTTCGCGATGCCGAACACCTCGCCGGTCGCGGACGTCGCCGGTGTGGTGGAGCAGGAGCTGGCGCTCGGAGAGGCCGCCGGCTACGCGACCGTGCAGCCCATCGGCGCCGTGACCGTGGGGCAGAAGGGCGAGCGACTCGCCGAGCTCGGCGCGATGGCCGACTCCCGTGCCCGCGTGCGGGTCTTCAGCGACGACGGCTTCTGCGTGTGGGATCCGCTCATCATGCGCCGCGCGCTGGAGTACGTGAAGGCCTTCGACGGCGTCGTCGCCCAGCACGCGCAGGATCCGCGCCTCACCGAGGGCGCGCAGATGAACGAGGGGATCGTCTCCGCGGAGCTCGGCCTGGCCGGGTGGCCCGCCGTGGCGGAGGAGTCGATCATCGCGCGGGACGTCCTCCTCGCCGAGCACGTCGGGTCCCGGCTGCACGTGTGCCACCTGTCGACAGCCGGGTCGGTCGACATCGTCCGCTGGGCGAAGAAGCGCGGCATCGACGTGACCGCCGAGGTGACCCCGCACCATCTGCTGCTCACCGACGAGCTCGTGCGCGACTACGACGCGCGTTACAAGGTCAACCCGCCGCTGCGCACCGCCGAGGACGTGCAGGCCGTCCGAGAAGGCCTGGCGGACGGCACGATCGACATCGTGGCGACCGATCACGCCCCGCACCCCGCCGAGGCGAAGGCCTGCGAGTGGGCGGCGGCGGCGAACGGGATGGTCGGGCTGGAGAGCGCCCTGCGCGTCGTCCACGAGGCGATGGTCGAGACCGGCCTGCTCGACTGGGCAGATGTGGCGCGCGTGATGTCGAAGACCCCGGCACGCATCGGCCGTCTCGAGGGCCACGGCACCGACCTCGTCGCCGGACTGCCCGCCGAGCTGACGCTGTACGATCCGACGCGGCGCGAGCCGGCTGCCGGCGGCGTCTTCGGCGCGTCCGACCTGCGAGGCCGCAGCGCGAACTCGCCCTATCTGGGCCGCGAGCTGCCCGGACGCGTGCAGTGGACGTTCCACCGTGGTCACGCCACCCTCGCCGACGGCGAGCTGGTCGACCCCCCGGCGGTGCACGCATGAGCCAGCAGCTGCCCGGCATCCTCCTCTTCGTCTCGCTCGCGATCGTCGCCCTCGCCCTGATGGTGTGGGGATGGCGGCGGCGCGCGCGTCGAGATGCCGGAATCGCGGCGCCGACCGGCCCGGCCCGGGGCACGCGGCGCGCCTCGTTCGGGGGGCTGTACGTCGCGACCACCCGCCACGACCAGCCGCTCGACCGGCTGAACGTCCGGCACCTCGCCTTCCGCTCTCGGGTCGCGATCGCCGTGACCGACGCGGGGGTCGCCCTCGACATGCCCGGCGAGCCGACGGTGTTCCTCGACGCAGGACGACTCGACGGCGCCGGCCGCGCGACCTGGACCATCGACCGCGTCGTCGAGGCCGACGGCCTCGTGCTCGTCGCCTGGACCGCGGACGACGGCACCGTCTGCGACACCTACATCCGCCTGCAGGACGGCGATCCCGATGCCCTCGTGGCAGAGATCGAACGCCTGCGCACCGACTTCGCCTCCGCTGCGATGGGAGCAGAACTGTGACATCCATTCTCGACCGCCCGTCCCTCCTCGACCGGGAGCCCGCCGTGCTCGTCCTGGAGGACGGCACGCGCTACCCCGGACACGCCTACGGCGCGCGAGGCACCACTCTCGGCGAGGTCGTCTTCACCACCGGCATGACCGGCTACCAGGAGACCCTCACCGACCCGTCCTACGCGGGCCAGATCGTGCTGCAGACCGCGCCGCACATCGGCAACACCGGCGTCAACACGCAGGACCCGGAGTCACGACGCGTCTGGGTGGCCGGCTACATCGTGAGGGACCCCTCCCGCGTGGTGTCGAGCTGGCGCGCGGAGGAGTCGCTCGACGACGCGCTCGAGCGCGACGGCATCGTGGGCATCAGCGGCATCGACACGAGGGCCATCACCCGCCACATCCGGTCCGCCGGCAGCATGCGCGGCGGCATCTTCTCGGGTGAGGCCGCAGGCGTCGACCCCGAGGAGCAGGTGCGCCTCGTGGCCGAGGCGCCGCAGATGACCGGCCAGAACCTGTCCGATCAGGTGTCGGTCGAGGTCGCCGAGGTGACCCCGGCGGAGGGCGCGCGCATCGGCAACCTCGCCGTGATCGACCTGGGCATCAAGCAGGCCACCGTGAACAACCTCGCCCGCCGTGGGTTCGAGGTGCACGTCCTGCCGCAGAGCGTGACGAAGGAGCAGCTGCTCGCGATCGACCCGGTCGCGGTGTTCTACTCCAACGGGCCGGGCGACCCCGCGGCGTCGGAGGACCACGTGCAGCTGCTGCGCGGCGTGCTCGACGAGGGGCTGCCGTTCTTCGGCATCTGCTTCGGCAACCAGCTGCTCGGACGCGCCCTCGGCCTCGGCACGTACAAGCTGCCCTTCGGACACCGCGGCATCAACCAGCCGGTGAAGGACAAGCTCACGGGGCGCGTGGAGATCACCGCCCACAACCACGGCTTCGCGGTCGACGCCCCGCTCGAGGGCGAGTTCGACAGCCCCGCCGGATACGGACGCATCGAGGTCAGCCACGTCGGGCTCAACGACGACGTCGTGGAGGGCCTGCGCGCGCTCGACATCCCGGCCTTCTCGGTGCAGTACCACCCGGAGGCCGCCGGCGGCCCCAACGACGCCAACTATCTCTTCGACCGTTTCGCCGACATGGTGCGCGAGCACCGCGGCACGGCGACCGGCAACGCCCAGGAGGACACCCACTGATGCCCAAGCGCGACGACATCCAGTCCGTCCTCGTGATCGGCTCCGGCCCGATCGTCATCGGCCAGGCCTGTGAGTTCGACTACTCCGGCACCCAGGCCTGTCGGGTGCTGCGCGAGGAGGGCGTGCGCGTCATCCTGGTCAACTCGAACCCGGCGACCATCATGACCGACCCCGACTTCGCCGACGCGACGTACATCGAGCCGATCACCCCCGAGGTGATCGAGACGATCATCGCGAAGGAGAAGCCCGACGCGATCCTGCCGACCCTCGGCGGCCAGACCGCGCTCAACGCGGCCATGGCGCTGCACGAGCGCGGGATCCTCGAGAAGTACGACGTGGAGCTGATCGGTGCGAAGCCCGACGCGATCCGCAAGGGCGAGGACCGGCAGGTCTTCAAGGAGCTCGTGATCGAGTCCGGCGCGGAGGTGGCGCGCAGCGTCATCGCGCACACGATGGACGAGGTCATCGCGGGGGCCGAGGAGCTCGGCTACCCGCTCGTGGTGCGCCCGTCCTTCACGATGGGCGGACTCGGCTCGGGCTTCGCGTTCGACGAGACCGACCTGCGGCGGATCGCGGGCGCCGGCCTGCGGGAGTCCACCACCACAGAGGTGCTGCTCGAGGAGTCGATCCTCGGATGGAAGGAGTACGAGCTCGAGCTGATGCGCGACACGGCCGACAACACGGTCGTCGTCTGCTCGATCGAGAACGTCGACCCGGTCGGGGTGCACACGGGCGACTCGATCACGGTGGCGCCCGCGCTGACGCTCACCGATCGCGAGTACCAGCGCCTTCGCGACATCGGCATCGACATCATCCGGGCGGTGGGCGTCGACACCGGCGGCTGCAACATCCAGTTCGCGGTGAACCCCGAGAACGGCCGGATCATCGTGATCGAGATGAACCCCCGCGTCTCCCGCTCGTCGGCGCTGGCGTCCAAGGCGACGGGCTTCCCGATCGCGAAGCTCGCGGCCAAGCTCGCCCTCGGCTACCGACTCGACGAGGTGCCGAACGACATCACGAAGGTGACGCCGGCGTCCTTCGAGCCCACGCTCGACTACGTCGTCGTCAAGGTCCCGCGCTTCGCGTTCGAGAAGTTCCCCGCCGCCGACCCCACCCTCACGACCACCATGAAGTCGGTGGGCGAGGCGATGGCGATCGGGCGCAACTACGCCACGGCCCTTCAGAAAGCGCTGCGCTCGGTGGAGAAGCGCGGATCGAGCTTCCACTGGGGCGACGAGACCCGCACGGTCGACGAGCTGCTGTACGAGGCCCGGACGCCGACCGACGGGCGCATCGTGCTCGTGCAGCAGGCGCTCCGCAAGGGCGCGACGATCGAGCAGGCGTTCGACGCGACCGCGATCGACCCCTGGTTCCTCGATCAGATCGTGCTGATCAACGAGGTCGCCGCGGCCGTGCACCATGCCGCGGAGCTCGACGAGCGTGTGCTGCGCCTGGCGAAGGAGCACGGCTTCTCGGACGCGCAGATCGCGCAGCTGCGCGGGATCGAGGAGGCGGAGGCCCGCGCCGTGCGGCACGGTCTCGGCCTGCGCCCGGTGTTCAAGACGGTGGACACCTGCGCGGGCGAGTTCCCGGCGCTGACGCCGTACCACTACTCGAGCTACGACTTCGAGACCGAGGTGACGCCCTCCGACCGCAAGAAGGTCGTCATCATCGGCTCGGGACCGAACCGCATCGGGCAGGGCGTCGAGTTCGACTACTCGTGCGTGCACGCGTCCTTCGCGCTGTCCGCGGCGGGCTTCGAGACCGTGATGGTCAACTGCAACCCCGAGACCGTCTCGACCGACTACGACACGTCGGACCGCCTGTACTTCGAGCCGCTCACGCTCGAGGACGTGCTCGAGGTGCTGCACGCCGAGTCGCTCTCGGGCGAGATCCACGGCGTGGTGTGCCAGCTGGGCGGCCAGACCCCTCTGGGCCTCGCCAAGGGCATCGAGGACGCCGGGTACACCATCCTCGGCACCAGCCCCGCGGCGATCGACCTCGCCGAGGACCGCAAGCTGTTCGGCGAGATCCTCGAGCGCGGCGGTCTCGTCGCGCCCCGCAACGGCACTGCCGTGAACGAGGCCGAGGCGGTCCGCATCGCCGAGGAGATCGGCTACCCGGTGCTCGTCCGGCCGAGCTTCGTCCTCGGCGGCCGCGGCATGGAGATCGTCTACGATCCGCCCAGCCTGCGCGACTACTTCGCCCGGATCGCCGAGCACGCGATCATCGGCGACGACGCGCCCCTGCTGGTCGACCGCTTCCTGGACGACGCCGTGGAGATCGACGTCGACGCGCTCTACGACGGGCACGAGCTCTACATCGGCGGCGTCATGGAGCACCTCGAGGAGGCCGGCATCCACTCAGGCGACTCGAGCTGCGCGCTGCCGCCCATGTCCCTCGGCCGCACCGAGATCGACCGCGTGCGCGAGGCGACCCTCGCGATCGCCCAGGGCGTCGGCGTCCGCGGCCTGCTGAACGTGCAGTTCGCCATCAGCGCCGGCGTGCTGTACGTCATCGAGGCCAACCCGCGGGCCAGCCGCACCGTGCCCTTCGTCTCGAAGGCGCTCGGGATCCCGCTGGCAAAGGGCGCCTCGCGCATCATGGCCGGCGACACCATCGACGCGCTGCGCGCCGAGGGCCTGCTGCCGGCCGTGGACGGCTCGCGGGTGCCGCTCGACTCGCCGGTCTCGGTCAAGGAGGCCGTGCTGCCGTTCAAGCGCTTCCGCACCCGCGAGGGCGACATCGTCGACTCGGTGCTGGGTCCGGAGATGCGCTCCACCGGTGAGGTCATGGGCATCGACCGCGACTTCCCGACCGCGTTCGCGAAGAGCCAGGCGGCGGCATACGGCGGGATCCCGCTCGGCGGCACCGTGTTCATCTCGGTCGCCGACGCCGACAAGCGCGACGTCCTGCTGCCGGCGCACCGCCTGCAGCAGCTGGGCTTCGAGATCCTCGCCACCGAGGGCACCGCGGAGATCCTGCTGCGCAACGGCATCCGCGCGGAGGTCGTCGGCAAGTTCAGCGACCCGCAGCGAGCAGCCGGATCCGAGGACGGGACCGAGGGCGCCCAGAACATCGTCGACCTCATCAACGCGGGCCGGGTGGACATGATCGTGAACACGCCGAGCGGGATGTCGGCGCGTGCCGACGGCTACGAGATCCGCGCGGCTGCGGTAGGCGGGGACAAGGCCCTGTTCACCACGATCGCGACGCTCGGCGCCGCGGTGAGCGCGATGGACACGATGCACGACGGGTTCGGCGTGAAGAGCCTGCAGGAGTACGCCGTCGAACGCGCGGAGCGCCTCGAGGCCGCCGCGGAGCCGGTGGGGGTCGCGTGACGTCGTTCGGAGAGCGCAGCCGGGCCGCGGTCGCGCGGCACGGCCGGCTCTGCGTGGGGATCGACCCGCATGAGCCGCTGCTGGCCGCCTGGGGCCTGACGGCGTCGGCGGCGGGCGTGCGCGACTTCGGTCTGCGGACGATCGAGGCGGCCGCGGGCCGGGCGGGCTTCGTGAAGCCGCAGGTGTCGTTCTTCGAGCGGTTCGGCGCCGCAGGGCTCGCGGCGCTCGAGGAGGTGCTCGCCGCGGGTCGCGCGGCCGGCCTGCTCGTGATCGCGGACGCCAAGCGGGGCGACATCGGCTCGACGATGGACGCCTACGCGGCCGCCTGGCTCACGCCCGGCGCCCCGTTCGAGGCGGACGCTCTGACCGTCAGCCCCTACCTCGGCGTCGGAGCGCTCTCGGGCGCCTTCGACCTCGCCCACGCGCACGACAAGGGCGTGTTCGTGCTCGCGGCCACGAGCAACCCGGAGGCCGCAGCGGTCCAGCGGGCGACGACCGCCGAGGGGCGCACGGTCTCCGGCGAGGTCGCCGCCGACATCGCGGCCAGGAACGCGCTCGTCACGGACGAGGGCTCCTGGGGGAGCATCGGCCTCGTGATAGGCGCCACCGTCGACTGGCGGGATGCGGGGCTCGCTCCGTTCTCGCCCCCGGCCCCGATCCTGGCGCCGGGCTTCGGGCACCAGGGCGCTCGTCCCGATCGGCTGACGGAGGTCTACGGCCGGATGTCCTCGACGGTGATCGCCAGCGAGAGCCGCAGCATCCTGTCGGCGGGCCCGGACGGCATCGCCGACGCCATCGCCGCGGCCGCCGCCGCCTACGCACACGCCGCTGAGGGGAGCCCCGATGTCTGACCCGGCTGCCGGCGCGCAGCGGCCACCCGAGGTCGATCGCGCCGCCGCCTCCCGCAAGGCGGTCGCCGCGCGGCGCGCTCGCGCGTCCCTCAAGCGCGACCTCGCCACCCGAGTGGTCACCCCGCAGGAGGTCCTGCGTCGCGCCGTCGCCGACCCCGCTTCCGCGGCCGGCACGCTGCGGGTGCCGGACTTCCTGACGTCTCTGCCCGCCATCGGCGAGGGCAAGCGCGACCGCGTCCTGACCGACCTGGGCATCTCGCCCGTGAAGCGGCTCGGCGGCCTCGGAACCCGCCAGCTGCGCGCGCTCGGCGATTGGCTCGACCAGCGCATGCCCGAGCCGCGCCCCCGACCGGGGCGCAGCCGCCTGCTGGTGCTCGCCGGTCCGACGGCGGTCGGCAAGGGCACCGTGTCCGCCCGCATCCGCGAGGACCACCCCGAGATCCTGGTGTCCGTCTCGGCGACGACGCGTCCGCCGCGTCCGGGCGAGCAGGACGGCGTGCACTACTACTTCGTCGACGACGACCAGTTCGATCGGATGCTCGCCGACGACGAGCTGCTCGAGCATGCCGTGGTCCACAACAAGCACCGCTACGGCACGCCGCGCGGCCCCATCGAGAAGGCCCTCGACGAGGGGCGCACGGTGCTGCTCGAGATCGACCTGCAGGGCGCGCGGCAGGTGCGCGCGGCCGAGCCCTCCGCATCGCTCGTGTTCCTGCTGCCGCCGAGCTGGGACGAGCTCGTCAACCGGCTCGTGGGGCGCGGAACCGAGGACGCGGAGGAGCGCAGCCGCCGCCTGCGCACGGCGCGGGTCGAGCTGGCCGCCCAGGGCGAGTTCGACTTCCACGTCGTGAACGAGGACGTCGCCGAGGCCGCCCGGCAGGTCGTAGACTTGGCAGATACTTCCGCGCAGGCCGACTGAGAACGTCGGTGGCCTCGGAGGCCACCGGAGAGCGCGCGACGACACAGGAGGATCCGAATGACGACGGACAACAAGGGCATCATCGACCCGCCCATCGACGAGCTGCTCGACAAGGTCGACTCGAAGTACCAGCTGGTCATCTACGGCGCGAAGCGCGCCCGTCAGATCAACGACTACTACACGGATCTCCACGAGGGGAACCTCTTCGACAACGTGGGTCCGCTGGTCGACTCGTCCGTCGAGGACAAGCCGCTGACGATCGCGCTGCACGAGATCCACCAGGACAAGCTGCGCCTGCGTCACGCGGAGTAATCCTCGGGTCAGCGGCCTTGTGCCCGCCGTCCCGACGGGATGAGGGTGGAGGTCCCGCGACCAGCGGACTCCCGCCTTCGCCCCCTGTCGGTGGTCGCCTCCAGAATGGATGGCGACCACCTTCGTCTGTGACCACCCATCCGTCCGGATCTCGCCGCACGATCCCGTCGTCAGGAGCCGCATGAGCCTTCGTCTTTTCACCTCGGAGTCCGTCACCGAGGGGCATCCCGACAAGATCTGCGACCAGATCTCGGACAGCATCCTCGACGCACTGCTGGCGAGCGACCCCGAGAGCCGGGTCGCCGTCGAGACGCTCGTGACGACCGGCCTGGTGCACGTCGCAGGAGAGATCCGCACCGACGGATACGTCGAGATCCCCGCGATCGTGCGCGGCGTCATCAACCGGATCGGGTACACGTCCAGCGACATGGGCTTCGACGGGGACTCCTGCGGCGTCAGCGTCTCGGTCGGCGAGCAGTCGGGCGACATCGCGGCCGGCGTCGACAAGGCGCTCGAGACCCGGGAGGGCTCGTCCGACGCCTACGACGAGCTCGGAGCGGGCGACCAGGGCATCATGTTCGGCTTCGCCGCGAGCGAGACGCCGCAGCTCATGCCGATGGCGGCGTGGACGGCGCACCGCCTCGCGGAGCGCCTCACGGAGGTGCGCCGCAACGGCGAGATGCCGTTCCTCCGCCCGGACGGCAAGACCCAGGTCACCCTGGGCTACGACGGCTTCTCGCCGAAGACCGTCGACGCCGTCGTCGTCTCGACGCAGCATCACCCGAAGCTGAGCCAGGAGGAGATCCGCGCCGAGATCGAGGCGCGCGTGGTCCGTCCGGTGCTCGAGCAGACGGGCCTCGACCACGGCGGCGTCAAGCTCTACATCAACCCCGCGGGTCCGTTCGTCACCGGCGGGCCGAAGGGCGACGCCGGCCTGACGGGTCGCAAGATCATCATCGACACGTACGGCGGCGCGGCGCGGCACGGCGGCGGCGCGTTCAGCGGAAAGGACCCGTCGAAGGTGGACCGCTCGGCGGCGTACGCGATGCGCTGGGTCGCCAAGAACGCGGTGGCGGCGGGCCTCGCGGAGCGCCTGGAGGTGCAGGTCGCGTACGCGATCGGCAAGGCGAACCCCGTGGGACTGTACGTCGAGTCGTTCGGCACGGGCGCGGTCTCGGATGACGACATCGCCGACGCGATCCGCTCGGTGTTCGACCTGCGCCCGGCCGCGATCATCGAGCAGCTCGACCTCAAGCGCCCGATCTATGCGCAGACCGCCGCATACGGGCACTTCGGCCGGGAGCTGCCCGACTTCACCTGGGAGCAGACCTCGCGCGTCGACGAGCTGCGTCGCGCGGCGGGGCTCTGACCGCCGCCGAGCCGGGGGAGGTCGGGATGTCTCGGCGCGTCGCACGCGTGCTGATCGACTCGCCGCTGCCGCAGCTCGACCGCCTGTTCGACTACGCGATCCCGGACGAGCTCAGCCCGGCCGTCGTGCCGGGGGTGCGGATCAAGGCGCCGCTGCGCACCGCGGGGCGGGTGGTCGACGGCTTCGTGGTGGAGGTCTCCGAGGAGTCCGACGGCGATCGTCCGCTGTCCGAGCTGGACGCGGTCGTGTCGTCGGCCGAGGTGCTGCCCGAGCGGCTGTACGGGCTGGCGCGCCGGGTGGCCGACCGTGCGGCCGGCTCTGCCATCGACATCCTGCGGCTCGCGATCCCGAAACGCCAGGTGCGCGTCGAGAAGCAGTGGCTCGCCGCTGAGCGGCGGGACGCCCCGGAGGTCGGCGCCGAGGCGGTCGATGCAGCGCGGGCCGTCCTCGCGGGCTTCCCCGGCCTCGCCGAGAAGCTGACCGAGGGCGCGCGCGTCGCGGTGGACGCGCCGCCCCGTCTCGAGGGTGGGCGACCCGCTTGGACCGCGCTGCTCGCCGCCGCCGCGGCGGTCGTGCTGTCCGCGGGGCGGTCCGTGGTGCTGGCCATGCCGGATCACCGCGACCTGGACCTGTTGCACGGAGCCCTGACCGACGCCGTGCCGAGCGACGCGATCGTGCGCCACGACGCCGCGCAGACGGGGCCGGAGCGCTACCGGGGGTTCCTCCGGACGCTTGATGACGCGCCGTGCGTGGTCATCGGCAACCGCTCGGCCGTGTACGCCCCCGTCTCCCGTCTCGGCCTGATCGGGATCTGGGACGACGGCGATCCGCTGCTGGACGAGCCGCTCGCGCCGTATGTCCACGCCCGCGACGCGGCGCTGGTGCGGCAGGAGGTCGCCGAACCCGCATCGGGGGAGCGGCCCGCGCTGCTGCTGGCCGGGCACACCCGCACGACGGACGTCGAGCGTCTCGTCGCCGTGGGCTGGGTCGAGGAGGTGCCCGCGGCCCGCCGATACACGCCGCGCGTGGTGCTCAGCGCCCTGAGCGACAGCGAGCGCCCCGGTGCCCGGATACCGTCGGCCGCGTTCCGCGCCGCCCGCGACGCGCTGGCGCACGGCCCGGTGCTCGTGCAGGTCGCGCGTCCGGGTTACGCCCCCACGCTCGTGTGCGCCGACTGCCGCGCGCCCGCTCGCTGCCGCCATTGCGGCGGGCCGCTGCACGCGCCGGGCCGCGGCGCCGTCCCGGTGTGCGGCTGGTGCGGCAGAGCCGCGCACGCGTGGACGTGCGCGGCCTGCTCATCCCCGAAGGTGCGCCTGGCGTCGTCAGGGAGCGAACGGACCGCGGACGAGCTCGGACGCGCCTTCCCCGGCGTGCGCGTGGTCGTCGCGGACGGCGCGCATCCGGTGCGGGAGGTGGACGACGCTCCCGCACTGGTCGTCGCGACACGCGGGGCCGAGCCGCTCGCGGAGGGCGGGTACCGTGCCGTGCTGCTGCTCGACGGCGAACGGATGCTCCAGGCGCCCGAGCTGCGCATCGGCGAGGCCTGCCTGCGGTGGTGGTCCAACGCGGCGGCCCTGGCCGCGCCGGACGCACAGGTGCACCTCGTCGGCGTCGAGGGCGCCGTGGCCCGGGCGCTGGCCACATGGACCCACGGGGCCTACGCGCGGGCGGAGCTGGGGGAGCGGGCGCCGCTGCGGATGCCACCGACCGCGCGGGTGGCCCGTCTCGAGGGGGACGTCGCCGCCGTGGACCGCGCGCTCGCCACGCTCCGAGAGGACATCCCCGACCTGCCGCCCGACGCGGTTCTCGGCCCCGTTCCGGTCGATCGGCAGGGATGGCCGGGTGCGCGCGCCCTGGTGCGCTTCGAGTACGGGCGGGGCGCGGCCGTCGCCGGCAGCCTGCGCGCATCGGTCGTCGCGGAGGCCGTGGGGGCACGCTCGTCCCGCCGGGGCCCGGCGAAGTCCCGGGCGCCCCGGAATATACTCCAGGCCAGGCTCGACATCGTCGAGCCGGAGCTGTGACGGGCGCCGCCGCGCCCCGGCCGATCGATCAGACATCCCGCGAGACGAGGAATCCCGATGACCGCTGACGGAGGACCCGTCCCGCTCCGGATCGCATTCGCCGGGACGCCGTCGGTGGCCGTCCCGACGCTGCGCGCTCTGCACGCGACCGGCCATGACGTCGTCGCGGTGGTGACCCGCCCCGACGCGCCGCTCGGGCGGAAGCGCGTCCTGACGCCGTCGCCCGTCGCCCTCGCCGCCGACGAGCTCGGCCTGCCGGTGATCAAGGCGGCGCGTCTGGACACCGAGGCGACCGAGCGGATCGCCGAGCTTCGACCCGACCTCGCCGCCGTCGTCGCGTACGGCGGCCTGGTGCGCGAGCCGCTGCTGTCCCTTCCGGCACACGGCTGGATCAATCTCCACTTCTCACTGCTGCCGCGATGGCGCGGCGCGGCGCCGGTGCAGCGGGCGCTGATGGCGGGCGATCGGACGACGGGGGCCTCCGTCTTCCAGCTCGTCCCCGAGCTCGACGCCGGCGACGTCTTCGCCGAGCTGCGCTACGACATCCCCGCCGACGCCACGGCGGGCGAGGTGCTGGACGCGTTGGCGGATGCCGGCGCCGGCCTTCTGACCGACGTCGTGGACGGCATCGCCGCGGGCACCGCGGTGGCGCGCCCACAGCACGGCGAGCCCTCGCACGCCGCAAAGCTGACGATCGACGACGGCCTGCTCGACTGGGAGCAGCCGGCCGACCGGCTCCTCGACCGCTACCGCGGCGTCACGCCGGAGCCGGGCGCGCACACCACGCTCGACGGCGCACGGTTCAAGGTGCTCCGCGCCCGGCCCGCGCCGGACGCCGCCTCCCTCGCGCCGGGCGCCGTGGCTCCCGCCCCGGGCGGCGTCCTCGTCGGGACGGCGACGGGGCCCGTGCTCGTCGAACGCGTCCAGCCCGCCGGGAAGCCCGCCATGGCGGCGTCCGACTGGGCACGCGGCGTGCGCGGCGACATCGTCCTCGGGGGCGACGCCTGATGGTCGATCATCGCGAGGGCGGCGGGCGGCGCGACGCCCGGAAGCGTGCGTCGGCGCCGGGCGGCCGCGACCGGCAGCCGCGCCGGACGACCGACCGGCCGTGGATCGTGCAGCCGGCGCGCCGCGTGGCCTACACCGTCCTGCGGGCGGTCCGCGAGGCCGACGCGTACGCGAACCTCCTCCTTCCCCGCGAGCTCGAGCGGGCCGGGCTGAGCGGCGGCGACGCGGCCCTCGCGACCGAGCTGACCTACGGCACACTCCGCCGCCTCGGCACCTACGACGCCGTGATCGAGGCTGCGGCGGACCGCTCCACGGAGACCATCGACGCGCCGGTCCTCGATGCGCTCAGACTGGGCGTCCACCAGCTGATGGGCACGCGGGTCGCCTCGCATGCGGCGGTGAACGAGTCCGTGAGCCTCGCCCGCGAGGCCGCCGGAGCCGGCGCAGCCGGATTCGCGAACGCGGTGCTGCGACGCATCGCCCGCGACAACCCCGGCGAGTGGCTCGAGCTGGTCGCCGGCGCGGCCCGCTCCGACGACGAGCGCATCGGTCTGGAGGCCTCGCACCCCGTGTGGATCGTGCGCGCGCTGCGACGCGCCCTGGCGGCCGAGGGCCGCGCCGACGAGCTCGACGATCTCCTCGACGCCGACAACGTGTCGCCGCGGGTGACGCTCGCCGCGCTGCCGGGCCTCGCCTCGCCCGAGGGCACCCGCACCTCCTACTCGCCCGTCGGCTTCCGTCTCGCGGGCGGCGATCCGGAGCCGGTGCTCCGCGCGTCCGGCGGCACCGTGCGTGTGCAGGACGAAGGCTCGCAGCTCGTCGCCCTCGCGCTCACCCGTCTGGCGCCCGTCCAGCCCGGGGAGCGATGGCTCGACCTCTGCGCCGGGCCCGGCGGCAAGACCGCGCTGCTCGCCGCGGAGGCCGTCGCGCACGGCGCCGTGCTGGAGGCGAACGAGGTCGTGCCCGCCCGGGCCGGTCTGGTGCGCCAGGCCCTCGAGGCGGTCCCGCTCGAGGTCGTGGTGCACGAGCGGGACGGACGCGAGCTCACGGCGGAGCACCCCGGCGAGTTCGACCGCATCCTCGTCGATGCGCCCTGCACCGGCCTTGGTGCGCTGCGGCGGCGCCCCGAGGCGCGCTGGCGCAAGCAGCCGTCCGACGTCGCGGAGCTGGCGGAGGTGCAGGGAGGGCTGCTGCGCGCGGCGATCGGCGCCCTCCGGCCCGGCGGCGTCGTCGCCTACGTCACGTGCTCGCCTCACCTGGCCGAGACCGCCGCCATCGTCGGGCAGGTGCGCGACGAGGTCGGCGACGCGGTGGAGGAGCTCGACGCGCGTGCCGTGCTGCGCCGCGTGTCGCGCGGTGCGATCGATCTGCCGGCCCCGGCATCGGACGGCGGACACGCCCAGCTGTGGCCGCACCGTCACGGCACCGACGCGATGTTTCTCGCCCTGCTGCGTCGCGTGCGCTGACAGCGGTGCGACGGCCGGGATAATCGAAGCCATGGACCTGCCCGGCGCCCCGCGCATCAACCCCAGCATCCTGTCGGCCGACTTCGCGAACATGCAGGCGGACCTCGCCCGCATCGCCTCGGCCGACTTCGTGCACGTCGACGTCATGGACAACCACTTCGTCCCGAACCTCACGTTCGGCCCGCAGATGGTCGAGCGCGTCCAGGCGACGAGCCCCGTGCCGCTCGACGTCCACCTGATGATCGACGACCCGGATCGCTGGGCGCCGGGGTACGCGGAGCTGGGCGCGGCCTCGGTGACGTTCCATCTGGAGGCGGCCGCCGAGCCGGTGGCGCTCGCCCGACGGCTGCGCGGCATCGGCGCCCGCGCGGGTGTCGCCGTCAAGCCCGCGACCGACGTCGATCGGCTGTTCGAGCATCTCCACGAGTTCGACCAGATCCTCGTCATGACCGTCGAGCCGGGCTTCGGCGGGCAGTCGTTCCGCGCCGACACCATGCCCAAGCTGCGCCGCCTCGCGGAGGAGACGCGCCGGCGCGGTGCGGATGTCTGGCTGCAGGTGGACGGGGGCATCTCCGCCGACACGATCGGCGAGGCCGCCGCCGCGGGGGCCGACACGTTCGTCGCCGGGTCGGCCGTCTACGGCGCCGCCGACGTCGACGCCGCGATCGCCGGGCTGCGCGCGGCGGCCGCCGCCCACGCCCACTGAGGTCGCGCGGCGCGCCTGGGCGAGCGGGGGAGTGCTCTCCGGACGGTAGCCTGGAGACGTGAAGACTTTCGACGAGCTGTTCGCCGAGCTGAGCGAGAAGGCCCAGACGCGACCCGAGGGATCGGGCACCGTCGCGCAGCTGGACGCCGGCGTGCATGCGATCGGCAAGAAGATCGTCGAGGAGGCCGCCGAGGTGTGGATGGCCGCCGAGTACCAGTCGGACGCCGAGGCGGCCGAGGAGATCTCGCAGCTGCTCTATCACCTGCAGGTGATGATGCTCGCGAAGGGCCTGACGCCCGCCGACGTCTACCGACATCTGTAGACGCGCGCCTCGACCCTCACTCCTCGTCCCCGAAAGCCCCCATGCTGCGCATCGCCGTCCCCAACAAGGGTTCCCTGTCCGAGACCGCCGCCGAGATGCTCGCGGAGGCCGGTTACGCCGGCCGCCGCGACTCGAAGCAGCTCCACCTGATCGACGCCGCCAACGACGTCGAGTTCTTCTTCCTGCGTCCGCGTGACATCGCCACGTACGTCGCCCTCGGCGCGCTCGACGTCGGCATCACCGGCCGCGACCTGCTTCTCGACGTGCGGATGCCCGCCCGCGAGATCGAGACGCTCGGTTTCGCCGACTCGACGTTCCGCTTCGCCGGCCCGCCCGGCCGCTTCCAGACGCTGGAGGACCTCGACGGCGTGCGCGTGGCCACGGCGTACCCCGGTCTCGTCGACGCGTTCCTCGACGAGCACGGCATCGCCGTGGACCTCGTGCCGCTCGACGGCGCCGTCGAGTCGGCCGTGCAGCTCGGTGTGGCCGACGCGGTCGCCGACGTCGTCTCGACGGGCACCACCCTGCGCCAGGCGGGGCTGGAGATCTTCGGGCCGGTGCTGCTCGAGTCGGAGGCGGTGCTGATCGCCGGGCCGAACGAGTCGGAGGGCACGGAGACGCTCCTTCGCCGCCTGCGCGGCGTCATGGTCGCGCGCCAGTACGTGATGGTCGACTACGACCTGCCGGCCGCGCTGGTCGACCGTGCGGTCGAGATCGCGTCCGGCATCGAGTCGCCGACGATCTCGCCGCTGCGCGACCCCGAGTGGGTGGCCGTGCGCGTCATGGTGCCCAGGAAGGGCGTCAACCGGGTGATGGACGACCTGTACGGGCTCGGCGCGCGCGCGATCCTCGTCACCGCGATCCACAACGCGAGGCTGTGATCGGCGTGTCCGTCGTGACCCGGATCATCCCGTGCCTCGACGTCGCCGCCGGTCGGGTGGTCAAGGGCGTGAACTTCGAGAACCTCCGCGAGATGGGCGACCCCGTCGAGCTGGCCCGCTCTTACTACGAGCAGGGGGCGGACGAGCTCACCTTCCTCGACGTGACCGCGACGGTGGACGAGCGGGCGACGATGTACGACGTCGTCAGGCGCACCGCGGAGGAGGTCTTCATCCCCCTGACCGTCGGGGGAGGCGTGCGCACCGCCGACGACGTCGCCCGGCTCCAGGGCGTCGGCGCCGACAAGGTGGGGGTCAACTCGGCGGCCATCGCCCGCCCCGACCTCCTCGGCGAGATCGCCGACCGGTTCGGCGCTCAGGCCCTCGTGCTCTCGCTCGACGTCAAGCGCTCGCCCCGCACGGACTCCGGCTTCGTCGTGACGACGCACGGAGGCCGCACCGAGACCGACCTCGACGCGCTCGCTTGGGCGCGCGAGGCGATCGAGCGCGGCGCCGGCGAGCTGCTGGTCAATTCGATCGACGCGGACGGCACGCGCCAGGGCTTCGACATCGAGCTGATCGAGCTGATGCGCGACGTCTCCGCCGTGCCCGTCATCGCCTCCGGCGGCGCGGGCGCTCCGCAGCACTTCGGGCCCGCCGTGCGCGCCGGCGCCGATGCCGTTCTGGCGGCCAGCGTGTTCCACTCCGGGCAGCTCACCATCGCGGATGTGAAGCGCGCGCTGCGCGCGGACGGGATCGAGGCACGATGAGCGATGAGTCGACGACACCGCGCCCGCAGGAGGACGTGGAGGCGCGCATCGCGCGCGTCGCGTTCAACGGCGACGGCCTCGTCCCCGCGATCGTGCAGCAGTGGGACACGCGCGAGGTGCTGATGATGGCGTGGCTCGACGCCGAGGCGCTCCGCCGCACTCTGACCACCGGCCGGGTCACGTACTGGTCGCGTTCCCGGCAGGAGTACTGGCGGAAGGGCGACACGTCCGGCAACGTCCAGCGCGTGGTCGGCGCACGCCTCGACTGCGACGGCGACGCGGTGCTGCTGCAGGTCGAGCAGACGGGCCCCGCGTGCCACACCGGCACGCGCACCTGTTTCGACGCCGACGACCTCCACGCGGTCGCCGCCGATCTCGGCGGCGACACGAAGGCAGCCGGATGACGCCGTCCGGGCAGAGTCGCGCCGCACGGATGCGCCCGCTGGCGGTCGTGACGATCCTCGCGGCGGGCGCCGTCGCGCTCATCGGCTCGACGCAGACCTGGGCCGTCGCTCGGCTCGCCGACGGAGACCTCGACGTGTCCGGGGCCACGGCCATCCCCGTTCTGCAGCCGCTGACGCTCACCGCGCTGGCGCTCGGCCTCGTCCTGACGCTCGTGGGCCGCGTGCTGCGCTACGTCCTGGGCGGGCTCGCGGTGGTGGTGGCGGCGGTGCTGGGCTGGCTCTCGGCGCCGATGGTCGTCGACCCCCCGGTGGCCTCCGTGGCTGCAGCGGTGGCGGAGCGCACCGGGCTCGCAGGCGTCGAGGCGGCCGAGGCGGTCGTGTCCGGCATCTCGCCGACGCCCTGGCCGCTCGTCACGCTCGCCGCGGCGGCGGTGCTCGCGGTCGCGGGACTCGTCGTGCTCGCCACGGCCCACACGTGGGCGCGGGGCGGACGGCGCTTCGCGACCGGCACGACCACCGCGGCGCAGGAGCAGGCGGGGCCCCTCGACGCTGTCGACTCGTGGGACGACCTCTCGCGCGGGGACGACCCCACGCGCTGACCCGACGCCGTCGCCGTGTCCCGCCGGCCGGTCGGCGCGCGGCAGAACGCCGAGCGCTCCCGATAGACTGGGCGGCGTCCCCCGCATCGAAGGAGAACACACGAGATGAGCAACCAGATCGACGAGCCCGGTCACGGACACTCGCCCGCTGCCTGGACGACGGTGATCATCATGCTGGTCGCGATCTCGGTCGGTACCGTCGCGCTGTTCGTCGACTCGTGGCCGGTGTTCTGGGTCGCCGTCGGCATCCTCGTGCTCGGACCCATCGTGGGCTGGGTCATGTCGAAGGCCGGCTACGGCGTGAACGGATCCAAGTACCTCACCAAGGCGCACTGATGCTGCTCGCCGACCTCACGGCGGGAGCGGTCGAGGACGCGGAGAGCCGCCGACGGAGCCGTCCCCTGGACGAGGTCGAGCGGATCGCGCTGGCTCAGCCGCCCGCGCGGGACGCGATCGCCGCCCTGGCGCCGACTGCGGGTGTGCGCATCATCGCCGAGGTGAAGCGCGCGAGCCCTTCGCGAGGCGACCTCGCGGCGATCCCCGACCCCGCTCTGCAGGCGCGCCTGTACGAGGAGGGTGGGGCGTCCGTCATCAGCGTGCTCACGGAGCAGCGCCGGTTCAAGGGCAGTCTCGACGACCTCGCCGCAGTGCGCTCCGCGGTCTCGCTGCCCGTGCTCCGCAAGGACTTCGTCGCGACGCCCTATCAGGTGCTCGAGGCGCGAGCTGCCGGGGCGGACCTCGTGCTCCTCATCGTCGCGGCGCTGGAGCAGCCGCTTCTCGCCGAGCTCTACGGGCTCGTGCGTCAGCTGGGGATGACCCCCCTCGTCGAGGCGCACTCGGCGGACGAGGTCGCTCGCGCAGCGAGCCTGGGCGCCGAGCTCATCGGCGTCAACGCCCGCGATCTGTCGACGTTCGAGCTCGACCGCGACCTGTTCGGACGGTTGGTCGACGACATCCCGTCCGGGGCGATCAAGGTCGCGGAGTCGGCCGTGCTCCGGCCGGCGGACGTCGCGCACTACCGCGCGGCCGGCGCAGACGCGGTGCTCATCGGCGAGGCTCTCGTGACCGGGGACCCCGTGGCCACGCTCGCCTCGTTCCTCGAGGCCGGCCAGGACGACGCTTCCCAGGAGGAGACATGACCGAGACCACGAGCCTGCGGGACCAGCAGGGTCCGTTCTTCGGCGACTTCGGCGGCCGGTTCATGCCGGAGTCGCTCGTCGCCGCGATCGACGAGCTCGCCCAGGCCCACTCCGACGCGATGGCCGACCCGGCCTTCCGCGACGAGCTGGCCGGACTGCTCGTCGACTACGCCGGTCGCGCGTCGGCCCTGACGGAGGTGCCCCGCTTCGCCGAGCACGCGGGCGGCGCCCGCATCTTCCTCAAGCGGGAGGACCTCAACCACACCGGGTCGCACAAGATCAACAACGTCCTCGGTCAGGCGCTGCTCACCCGTCGCCTCGGCAAGACCCGCGTCATCGCCGAGACCGGTGCCGGCCAGCACGGCGTCGCCACCGCGACGGCCGCCGCGCTGTTCGGCATGGAGTGCACGATCTACATGGGCGAGGTCGACACCGAGCGGCAGGCGTTGAACGTCGCCCGCATGCGCCTGCTCGGCGCGGAGGTGGTGCCGGTCACGACCGGGTCGCGCACCTTGAAGGACGCGATCAACGAGGCGTATCGGGACTGGGTCGCGAGCGTCGAGACCACCAACTACATCTTCGGCACGGCAGCGGGCCCGCACCCGTTCCCGGCCATGGTCCGCGACTTCCAGCGGATCATCGGCGAGGAGGCGCGGGCCCAGCTGCTCGAGCGCATCGGACGGCTTCCGGACGCCGTCTTCGCGTGCGTCGGCGGCGGGTCGAACGCGATCGGCATGTTCGACGCCTTCCTCGACGACGCGGCGGTGAAGCTGTACGGCGTGGAGGCCGCCGGCGACGGCGTCGACACGCCGCGCCATGCCGCCTCGATCGAGCGCGGCCGCCCGGGCGTGCTGCACGGCTCGCGCACCTACGTGCTGCAGGACGAGGACGGCCAGACGGTCGAGTCGCACTCGATCTCGGCGGGTCTGGACTACCCGGGCGTCGGTCCCGAGCACTCGTGGCTCGCCTCGATCGGCCGCGCGGAGTACATCCCCGCCACCGACGACGAGGCCATGCAGGCGCTGCGCCTGCTGAGCCGCACGGAGGGCATCATCCCCGCCATCGAGTCCGCCCACGCTCTGGCAGGCGCCCTGCGGGTCGGGCGCGAGCTCGGGCCCGACGCGGTGCTGGCCATCTGCCTCTCCGGCCGCGGAGACAAGGACATGGACACCGCCGCCCGGTACTTCGATCTCTACGACGACGAGGAGGACCGCGCATGACGGTCGAGCGGGCCATCGCCCGAGCCCACGCGGACGGCCGCGGCGCCTTCGTCGGCTACCTCCCGGTGGGCTACCCCGATCTGCAGACGAGCATCGACGCCGCCGTCACGCTCGCCGAGAACGGCGTGGACGTCATCGAGCTCGGCCCGCCCTACAGCGATCCGGTCATGGACGGCCCGATCATCCAGGAGGCGACGCAGGCGGCGCTGGCCGCCGGCTTCCGCACGAGCGATCTGTTCGCCGCGCTGCGGGAGATCACACGGCGCGTGGACGTGCCGGTGCTGGTGATGACCTACTGGAACCCCGTGGTGCAGTACGGCGTCGATCGTTATGCGGACGACCTGGTCGCCGCCGGGGGAGCCGGTCTCATCACGCCCGACATCACCCCGGACGCGGCTCCCGAGTGGATCGCGGCCAGCGAGCGGGCCGGCCTCGACCGCGTGTTCCTCGCGGCCCCGACGTCGAGCGACGAGCGGCTCGATCTCGTGATCCGCAACACGACCGGCTTCGTCTACACGGTCTCCACCATGGGCATCACGGGCGAGCGGGCGCAGCTCGACGCGGCGGCCCGCACCCTGGTCGAGCGCCTTCGTGCGCACGGCGCGGTCCGCTCGTGCGTCGGCATCGGCATCTCCACGGCCGAGCAGATCGCGAGCGTGCTGGAGTACGCGGACGGAGCGATCGTCGGCACCGCTCTCGTCCGAGCGCTCCGCGACGGCGGGCTCGAGCAGCTCGCCCGGACCACGCGTGAGCTCGCCGCCGGCACACGCCGCTGACGCCCGGCGGGATCCGGGTGAGACGATCCCACGGCCGCCGACACTCTTGGGCATGAGCCCCTCCCGCTGGATCGGCGGCGCCGCCGCACTCGTCCTGACCGCCTCGCTGGCCTCGTGCGCGACGCCGTCGCCCGACGACCACGTGATCCGTGCGGAGGGAGTCTCCGCGCGCGCCGTGTCGATCTCGGACGCCGTCGAGCTGCCGCAGGCCGTTGCCGCGGCGCGCGAGCTCGGCGCCAAGACCCTGGCGCTGGCCGATCCCGACGGCAACGTGGTGCTCTCGCCGGCCGGCCTCGCGACGGCCTTGTCGATGCTCGCCGACGGCGCACGGGGCGCGACGCTCGCCGAGCTCGAGTCGGTGCTGGGTGCGACGGGCGACGGGCGCCGCGATGCGTTCGCCGCCGTGCGCGGCGCGCTGTCGGCTCTCGACGGCGATCCGTCCGCCGTCGCAGCGGACGAGCTCCCGGAGCGCCCCCTCCTGCACCTCGCGAGCCAGGTGGTCGTGGACGAGGGCTTCGAGGTGCGCGACGACTTCCTCGCGGCGCTGGCCGACACGTTCGACGCGGGGTCGCAGCAGGTCGACCTCGGCGGCGAGGAGGGCAAGGCCGCGCTCGACGCATGGGTGCGCGAGCACACCGGCGGACTCATCGAGCAGTCGGCCATCGAGCCCGACCCCCAGCTCCGCATCGTGCTCCAGGACGCGGTGCTGCTCGCCGCCGCCTGGAAGGCGCCTTTCGACGAGGGTGCGACAGCGCCCCAGGGCTTCACGCTCGCCGACGGGACGAGGAGCGAGGTCGACACGATGAGCTCCTCCCAGGTATCGTTCGCCTCTGCCGAGCGCGATGGCTGGCGGGCCGTCCGGCTGCCCTACGACGAGGCGCTGCACGCCGACATCCTGCTGCCGCCGGAGGGCACGGACCCCGCGACCGCGACGGGCGAGCTCCTCGGAGAGCTCGCGACCGCCCTCGACGACGCGGCTCCGGAGCCGATCGCCCTCTCCCTGCCGGTTCTCGACATCGGCGACGCGAAGACCGACCTTCTCCCTCTGCTGCCCGAGCTCGGCCTCGGCAGCCTGCCGTGCACGTCGGGAAGCGCCGACCTGTCCGGCATCGCGCTCGCGCCGGGCGACCTCTGCGTGGACCAGGCGGTGCAGCAGGCGGTGCTGAGCGTCGACGAGGCCGGCACCGTCGCCGCGGCGGTCACGGAGCTCGGCATGACCGAGTCGTCGGCGCTCGTCGGGCAAGAGCTCGCCTTCGATCGGCCCTTCCTGTTCACCGTCTCGCACGACGAGACCGGCTGGCCGCTGTTCCTCGCCGCGGTCCGCGCACCCTGATGGCGACCCCTGCGACGACTCGAGTGAGCCGGTCGCCGCCCCAGCGCGGACTAGAATCGCGGTCGTGACTTCTCTGTCGATCCTGCTCGCGTCGATCCCGAGCCCGCCGGTCAGCTACTTCGACGTCGGCCCGCTGCGCATCCACATCTACGCGCTGTGCATCATCGCGGGCATCGTCGTCGCGACGATCCTGACGAATCGTCGCCTCACCCGGCGGGGTGCCGAGCCGTGGGTCGTGATCGACATCGCGCTGCTGGCAGTGCCGCTCGCGATCATCGGCGCGCGCATCTTCCACGTCCTCACCCACCCGGGCTTCTACTTCGGCGAGGGCAAGGACATCCTGGCCGTGTTCCGCATCTGGGAGGGCGGGATCGCCATCTTCGGCGCCCTCATCGGCGGCGCGATCGGCGCCTGGCTCGGCTGCCGCTGGACCGGCGTGCGGTTCTGGACGTTCGCCGATGCGCTCGCCCCCGGCCTCCTGCTGGCGCAGGCGATCGGCCGCTTCGGCAACTGGTTCAACCAGGAGCTGTACGGCTGGCCCACCGACCTGCCCTGGGGCCTCGAGATCGACGAGGACAACGCGGCGCGCCCGCTCGGCCTGCCGGAGGGCACCCTGTTCCACCCCACGTTCCTCTACGAGGTCATCTGGAACGTCCTCGGCGTGCTCGTCCTGCTCTGGCTCGGGCGACGCATCACGATGCAGTGGGGACGCCTCTTCGCCGTCTACCTCATCTGGTACAGCGCGGGCCGCGTGGTCTGGGAGACCATCCGCATCGACCCGAGCGAGATCTACCTCGGCCTGCGCACCAACGTCTGGGCGGCGCTGCTCGGCATCGCCGTCGCGATCGCGATCCTCGTGGTGCAGCGACGCCACACGGGCATCGAGCCCTCGCCCTACGTCCCCGGTCGTCTGCCGGCCGGCGCCGAGGCGCTACAATCGGAGGACCCCACCGACTTCGTCGACGTCAGCGACCCCGCTGCGTCGGACGTCGAGAAGACCGCGGCCGGCCCGGCCAAGGTCGAATAAGCACCGTCGCCACAAGCGCAACGATCACCTGTGATCGGTCGATCGCAGAACGCCCCTGCTGTCCTTTCGGAGAGGACACGAGGCGGATCGCGCCGTAGGTGACGGGCTCTCCTGGGTCGACGACGCCCCGATCTTCCTTCTGATCCATAGGACGGTAGTCATGTATTTCCAGCCTCCGTACGGCGCGTCCGGTGCGTATCCCCCGAAGCAGGGACTGTACAACCCGCGCTTCGAGAAGGACGCCTGCGGCCTCGCGATGGTCGCCACGCTGCGCGGCGAGGCCGGTCACGACATCGTCGACCTGGCCCTGACCGCCCTTCGCAATCTCGAGCACCGTGGTGCGATCGGCTCCGACGCCGGCACCGGTGACGGCGCGGGCATCCTGACCCAGATGCCGGACGCGTTCCTGCGCGCGGTCGTCGGCTTCGAGCTGCCGGCCGTGGGCGAGTACGCGGCCGGCATGATGTTCCTCCCGCGCGAGCCCGAGGCGCGTTCCGCCATGAAGGCGTCGATCGAGAGCGTCGCGGCGAGCGAGGGGCTGACGGTCCTCGGCTGGCGCGACGTCCCGACGGACGACGAGAACCTCGGCAAGCTCGCCTTCGAGGCCCGGCCCGCGTTCGAGCAGCTCTTCGTCTCCCGCCCCGCCCAGGGCGACGAGCCGGCCCTCTCCGGCATCGAACTGGACCGCAGGGTCTACCGTCTGCGCAAGCGGGCCCAGCACGAGCTGGACGCCTACTTCGTGTCGCTCTCGAGCCGGACGCTCGGCTACAAGGGCATGGTCACCACCCTGCAGCTCGAGCCGTTCTACCCCGACCTGCAGGACGAGCGCTTCGTCACCGAGCTCGCCGTCGTGCACAGCCGCTACTCGACGAACACCTTCCCGTCGTGGCCGCTCGCGCAGCCGCTGCGCATGCTCGCCCACAACGGCGAGATCAACACCGTCGGCGGCAACCGCAACTGGATGCGCGCCCGCCAGTCGCAGCTCGCGTCCGACCTGCTGGGCGACATCCGCCCGCTGCTGCCGATCACGACCGACGAGCAGAGCGACTCGGCGTCCTTCGACGAGGTGCTCGAGCTGCTGACGCTGACGGGGCGCAGCATGCCCCACGCCATGCTCATGATGGTGCCGGAGGCGTACGAGAAGCAGGCGGACATCGATCCCGACCTGCGCGCGTTCTACGAGTACCACTCGCTGCAGATGGAGCCCTGGGACGGCCCCGCGTCGCTGATCTTCACCGACGGCACGGTCGTCGGCGGCATGCTCGACCGCAACGGCCTGCGGCCCGGGCGATGGACCGTGACCAAGGACGGCCTCGTCGTGATCGGCAGCGAGACCGGCGTGCTCGACTTCGAGCCCGAGCGCATCGAGCGTCGCGGGCGTCTCCTGCCCGGCCGCATGTTCGTGGTCGACACCGCCGAGGGCCGGATCATCTCGGACGACGAGGTCAAGCGCGAGCTGGCGACCATGCACCCTTGGCAGGAGTGGCTCGACAAGGGCACCGTGCGACTGGCCGACCTGCCCGAGCGCGAGCACATCGTGCACCCCGTCGCGTCCATCAACCGGCGCCTGCGCACCTTCGGCTACACCGAGGAGGAGGTGCGCATCCTCCTGACCCCGATGGGTCGCACGGGCGCGGAGCCGCTCGGTGCGATGGGGTCCGACACGCCCATCGCGGTGTTGAGCGAGCGCCCGCGCCTGCTGTTCGACTACTTCACGCAGCAGTTCGCGCAGGTGACGAACCCGCCGCTCGACTCGATCCGCGAGGAGGTCGTGACGAGCCTCCGACTGGGGCTCGGCCCCGAGGCGAACCTGCTCGACTGGGGCGCCGCCCACGCGCGCACCGTCGGGCTGGACTTCCCGGTCATCGACAACGACGAGCTGGCGAAGATCCAGCACATCCACACGTCGCTGCCGGGGCGTTCGTCCGTCACGATCCGCGGGCTGTACCGCGTCGCCGCCGGCCGGAAGGGCCTCGAGAAGCGGCTCGCGCAGATGTGCCGCGAGGTCGACAACGCGATCGAGGACGGCGTCGAGTTCGTCGTGCTCAGCGATCGCGACTCCAACCAGGACCTCGCCCCGATCCCCTCGCTGCTGATGCTCTCGGCGATCCACCACCACCTGATCCGCAACGAGACCCGCATGAAGGTCGGTCTCGTCGTCGAGGCGGGGGACGTGCGCGAGGTCCATCACGTCGCGACGCTGATCGGCTACGGCGCCTCGGCGGTGAACCCGTACCTCGCGATGGAGACCGTCGAGAACCTCGTCCGCGCCGGCACCATCCAGGGCCTGACGCCGCAGAAGGCCGTGAAGAACCTGATCTACGCACTCGGCAAGGGCGTGCTCAAGATCATGTCCAAGATGGGCATCTCGACGGTGTCCTCGTACGCCGGTGCGCAGGTGTTCGAGGCGGTGGGCCTCGCCCAGGACCTCGTGGACGCGTACTTCACCGGCACGGAGACGAAGCTCGGCGGCATCGGCCTCGACGAGATCGCGACCGAGAACGCCGCCCGCCACGCCTTCGCCTATCCCGAGGACCGCGCCCCGCGCACGCACGAGCGACTCTGGACGGGAGGCGAGTACCAGTGGCGACGCGACGGCTCGCCCCACCTGTTCAACCCCGAGACCGTCTTCCGGCTGCAGCACTCCACCCGCACCCGTCGCTACGACATCTTCCGGGAGTACACGCGCCTGGTCGACGATCAGGCGGCCCAGCTCAAGACGCTGCGCGGCATGTTCCGCCTGCGCACCGACGTGCGCCAGCCCGTGCCCCTCGACGAGGTCGAGCCGATCTCGTCGATCGTCAAGCGCTTCTCCACAGGTGCGATGAGCTACGGCTCCATCTCGCGCGAGGCGCATGAGACGCTCGCCATCGCCATGAACCGGCTCGGCGCGAAGTCGAACACCGGCGAAGGCGGCGAGGACGTCGACCGGCTCCTCGACCCGGAGCGTCGCAGCGCGATCAAGCAGGTCGCCTCGGGCCGCTTCGGCGTCACGAGCCTCTACCTGACCCAGGCGGAGGACATCCAGATCAAGCTCGCGCAGGGCGCCAAGCCGGGCGAGGGCGGCCAGCTGCCTCCCGGCAAGGTGTACCCGTGGGTCGCGCGCACGCGTCACGCGACCGCCGGCGTCGGGCTGATCTCGCCGCCGCCCCACCACGACATCTACTCGATCGAGGACCTCAAGCAGCTGATCTTCGACCTGAAGCGGGCGAACCCGTCGGCGCGGATCCACACCAAGCTCGTGAGCCAGGCGGGCATCGGGGCCGTCGCCGCGGGAGTCGCGAAGGCGCTCAGCGACGTCATCCTCGTCTCGGGACATGACGGCGGAACGGGCGCGAGCCCGCTGAACTCGCTGAAGCACGCGGGCACGCCGTGGGAGCTCGGCCTCGCCGAGACCCAGCAGACGCTGATGTTGAACGGCATGCGCGACCGCGTGGTGGTCCAGGTCGACGGGCAGCTGAAGAGCGGACGCGACGTCCTGATCGGCGCGCTGCTGGGAGCCGAGGAGTTCGGCTTCGCCACGGCACCGCTCGTGGTGGAGGGCTGCATCATGATGCGCGTCTGCCACCTCGACACCTGCCCCGTCGGCGTGGCCACGCAGAACCCGCTGCTGCGCTCGCGCTTCACGGGCAAGGCCGACCACGTCGTGAACTTCATGGAGTTCATCGCCCAGGAGGTGCGCGAGTACCTCGCCGAGCTCGGCTTCCGCTCGCTGGACGAGGCCATCGGCCACGCCGAGCTGCTCGACGTCGACGACGCGATCACGCACTGGAAGGCCGAGGGCCTCGACCTGTCGCCGATCCTGGAGGGTCCGCGTTTCGCCGACGAGGAGCCGCGACGCCACGCCCGGGAGCAGGCGCACGAGCTCGAGGACCACTTCGACGTGCCGCTCATCGAGCAGGCGCGCGAGGTCATCGAGGTCGGCGGCACGCTGAAGGTCTCGATGCCGGTGCGCAACACCGCGCGCGCGGTCGGGACCATGCTGGGCCATCACGTCACCAAGGCGCGCGGCGAGCACGGCCTGCCCGCCGGGTCGATCGACATCACGCTCACCGGCTCGGCAGGCCAGTCGTTCGGAGCGTTCCTGCCCAACGGCATCACGCTGCGACTGGAGGGCGACTCGAACGACTACGTCGGCAAGGGCCTCTCGGGCGGCCAGATCGTGATCCGTCCGCCGCGGGGAGCGACGTTCGACGCGTCCGAGAACGTCATCGCCGGCAACGTCATCGGCTACGGGGCGACGCAGGGGACGATGTTCCTGCGCGGCGTCGTGGGGGAGCGCTTCTTCGTGCGCAACTCCGGCGCGACCGCCGTCGTCGAGGGGGTGGGCGACCACGCGCTCGAATACATGACCGGTGGCCTGGCCGTCATCCTCGGTCGCACCGGTCGCAACCTCGGCGCGGGCATGTCGGGCGGCACCGCCTATGTGCACCGCCTCAACACCGATCTGGTGAACCGCGAGTCGCTCGCCTCGGGAGAGCTCACGCTCACCGAGCTCGGGTCGGGCGACGCCGAGATCCTGCGTGACCTGCTCGAGCAGCACGTGGCGCAGACGGGGTCGGAGCTGGCCGCGCGCCTGCTCGACGACTTCGACGACGAGGTGGCGAACTTCGTGCGGGTGCTTCCGCGCGACTACGCCGCCGTGCTGCAGACCCGCCAGGAGGCGGTCGCGGAGGGGCTCGACCCCGACGGCGACGTCGTCTGGACCCGCATCCTGGAGGTGACCGGTGGCTGATCCCAAGGGCTTTCTGAAGGTGACGGAGCGGGAGCTTCCCGCCCGTCGTCCCGTGCCCGTGCGCATCATGGACTGGCGGGAGGTGTACGAGCCCGGAGACTCGGCCGTGCTCCGTCGCCAGGCGGGGCGCTGCATGGACTGCGGCGTGCCGTTCTGCCACCAGGGCTGCCCGCTGGGCAACCTGATCCCCGAGTGGAACGACCTCAACTGGCGGGGCGAGGGACGGGCGGCGATCGAGCGCCTCCACGCCACCAACAACTTCCCGGAGATCACGGGTCGGCTGTGCCCGGCGCCGTGCGAGAGCGCGTGTGTGCTGGGCATCAACCAGCCGCCGGTGACGATCAAGCAGATCGAGGTCTCGACGATCGACGAGGCGTTCGCGAACGGCTGGGTCGAGCCGAAGCCGCCGGCACGCCTGACCGGCAAGACGGTCGCCGTCGTGGGCTCGGGCCCCGCCGGCCTGGCCGCGGCGCAGCAGCTCACGCGCGCGGGCCACACGGTCGCCGTCTACGAGCGCGACGACCGCATCGGCGGCCTGCTGCGCTACGGCATCCCCGACTTCAAGATGGAGAAGCGCCACCTCGAGGGGCGTCTCCGCCAGATGCAGGACGAGGGCACCCGGTTCCGGGCGGGCGTCGCGATCGGCAAGGACATCGCGTGGAACGACCTGCGCGCGCGCTACGACGCCGTGGTGGTCGCCACGGGCGCGACCCTGCCGCGCGACCTGCCCATCCCGGGCCGCGACCTCGCCGGCGTCCACTTCGCGATGGAGTACCTCGTCGAGTCGAACAAGGCGACAGCCGGTGACCAGGTGCCGAACCAGATCAGCGCCGAAGGCAAGCACGTCGTCGTGATCGGTGGCGGCGACACCGGCGCCGACTGCATCGGCACCGCGCACCGTCAGGGCGCGCTCAGCGTCACGAACCTCGCGATCGGGAAGCGACCGGGGGAGGACCGCCCCGAGCACCAGCCCTGGCCGATGACGCCGACCGTGTTCGAGGTCTCGTCCGCTCACGAGGAGGGCGGCGAGCGGCAGTTCCTCGCCTCGACCGTCGAGTTCGTCGGCAACGGCGCGGGTGAGGTGCGCGCGCTGGTCGTGGCCGAGACCGAGTTCGTCGACGGCCGCCGCGTGCCGAAGGCCGGCACCGAGCGGGAGATCCCCGCCGACCTCGTGCTGATCGCGATGGGCTTCACCGGCCCGGAGCGCGAAGCGCTCGAGGCGCAGCTGCAGGCGGGCTTCACCCCGCGCGGCGCCATCGAGCGCGACGCCGCCTTCCAGTCGACGGCGCCCGGCGTCTTCGTCGCCGGCGACGCGGGTCGCGGTCAGTCGCTCATCGTGTGGGCGATCGCCGAGGGCCGTTCCGTGGCCGCGGAGGTCGACGCGTTCCTCATGGGTGACACGGCGCTCCCGGCGCCGGTGCGCCCGTCGGATGTCGCGATCGGCCTGCAGCCCGCGTAGTCTGGCATCGAACCCGGGGGCGCCGACGCATGGATCGGAAGTTCTGCGACAGTGCCCGTCAATCCTCGTCCTCAGTGGCCTGAAGCGAGCGACCCCGTCGCGAGCGGCACGTGCTGAGTGACTCTGTGCGGAAGGTATGCAGTTGAGACGTGCCAAGATCGTCGCCACCCTCGGGCCGGCGACATCGACACGCGAGAAGGTCCGTGAGCTGATCGAGGCCGGCGTCGACGTCGCCCGCCTGAACCTCAGCCACGGCGACTACTCCGTCCACGATGCGAACTACGAGAACGTGCGCGGGGCCGCGCAGGACGTCGGCAAGCCCGTCGCCGTCCTCGTCGACCTGCAGGGCCCCAAGATCCGCCTGGGCAAGTTCTCCGACGGGCCCCACTTCCTCGCCGAGGGAGACATCTTCCGCATCACGATCGAGGACATCGAGGGCACCAAGGACATCTGCGGCACCACCTACAAGGGGCTGCCGCAGGACGTCAAGCCCGGGGACTTCCTCCTGATCGACGACGGCAAGGTGCGCCTCCAGGTCGTCGAGGCGGACGACACGACCGTCACCACGAAGACGATCGTCGCGGGCAACGTCTCCAACAACAAGGGCATCAACATCCCGAGCGCGGCGGTGAACGTCCCCGCCCTGAGCGAGAAGGACGAGCAGGATCTGCGCTGGGCGCTGCGCAAGGGCGCGGACCTGATCGCCCTGTCGTTCGTGCGGAACGCAAAGGACGTCCAGCGCGCCCACGTGATCATGGCGGAGGAGGGGCGCCGCGTCCCGATCATCGCGAAGATCGAGAAGCCGCAGGCGGTGGAGGCGCTGGAGGACATCGTCGACGCCTTCGACGGCATCATGGTCGCCCGCGGCGACCTCGGCGTCGAGCTGCCCCTGGAGGCGGTCCCGATCGTGCAGAAGCGCGCGGTCGAGCTGGCCCGCCGCATGGCGAAACCCGTCATCGTCGCGACGCAGATGCTCGAGTCGATGATCTCGAACCCGGTTCCCACGCGCGCCGAGACGAGCGACGTGGCGAACGCGGTGCTCGACGGCGCCGACGCCGTGATGCTCTCGGGCGAGACCAGCGTCGGGGAGCACCCCGTCGTCACGGTCGCCACCATGGCCCGCATCGTCGAGTCGACCGAGGAGCACGGCCTCGAGCGGATCCCGCCGCTTCGGACGAAGCCCCGCACGCAGGGCGGCGCGATCACCCTCGCGGCGGTCGAGGTCGCCGACTTCGTGGAGGCGAAGTTCCTGTGCGTCTTCACCCAGTCGGGCGACTCGGCCCGCCGGATGTCGCGACTGCGCTCGCACCGTCCGATGATCGCGTTCACCCCGGACGCCGCGATCCAGAACCGCATGGCGCTCACCTGGGGCGTGCGGTCGACGCTCGTGGACATGGTCGAGCACACGGACGCGATGTTCCACCAGGTGGACGAGTATCTGCTCGAGAACGGCCTGGCGCAGATCGGCGACAAGGTCGTGGTGATCTCCGGTTCCCCTCCCGGGATCGTCGGCTCCACCAACGACCTGCGCGTGCACAAGGTCGGCGACGCCGTGCAGGGCGCCGCGCCCGTGTACCAGGAGAAGTAGGGCCTCTCACGTCGATACCGCCTCGCCGGGGCAGCCCGGGCGAGGCGGTATCGTCGTTCTCCGGGCCGGTGTGGCGGAATGGCAGACGCGGCGCACTCAAAATGCGCTGTCCGCAAGGGCGTGTGGGTTCGAGTCCCACCACCGGCACGACGTATCGAGGCGAGCGTGGCTCCGGGAACCCAGGGCCCTGACGAATTAGGATGTACAGGTGAGCGAAGAGCAGACCGGGCAGGCACCCGCGGCACCGCGCCGTGTTGTCGTGGCCGAGGACGAGTCCCTCATCCGCCTCGACATCGTCGAGATCCTCCGGGACAACGGATACGACGTGGTCGGCGAGGCGGGCGACGGCGAGACCGCCGTGCAGCTGGCGACCGAGCTGCGTCCGGATCTGGTGATCATGGACGTGAAGATGCCGCAGCTGGACGGCATCAGCGCGGCCGAGCGGCTGAACAAGAACCACATCGCGCCCGTCGTGCTGCTGACGGCGTTCAGCCAGAAGGAGCTCGTCGAGCGGGCCACCGAGGCCGGCGCGCTGGCGTACGTGGTCAAGCCGTTCACCCCGAACGACCTGCTGCCGGCGATCGAGATCGCCCTGGCCCGCTATGAGCAGATCATCACGCTCGAGGCCGAGGTGGCCGACATGGTCGAGCGGTTCGAGACGCGCAAGCTCGTCGACCGCGCCAAGGGGCTGCTGAACGAGAAGATGGGGCTGTCCGAGCCCGAGGCGTTCCGCTGGATCCAGAAGGCCTCGATGGACCGCCGTCTGACGATGCAGGACGTCGCCAAGGCGATCATCGAGCAGCTGTCGCCCAAGAAGGCGTGATCGAGCGCACGCTCCCCGAGGACATCCGGCTCCGTCCCCTCGCCGAGGGTGACGGAGCCGCTCTCGCTTCGGCGTACCGGCGGAACCGCGAGCACCTGGCGCCGTGGGAGCCGCTGCGCACCGAGGACTTCTACACGTCCGCGTCCCAGGATGCCCAGCTCAGGCTGGCGCTCGGCGAGCAGCGCCGCGGAGCGGCCTCGCGCTGGGTGCTCGAGGACGCCGACGCGCGCATCGTCGGGCGCCTGAACGTCACCGACATCGTGCGCGGGGCGGCGCAGAGCGCCAGCGTGGGCTACTGGACGGAGCGGGAGCTGGCCGGACGCGGCATCATGACCGCCGCCCTGCGGTCGGTCGCAGCGCATTGTCGCGACCAGCTCGGGCTGCACCGGCTGCAGGCGGGCACGCTCCTGCACAACGCCGCGTCTCAACGAGTGCTGGAGCGCTCCGGCTTCGAGCGGTTCGGACTGGCCGTCGCATATCTGCGCATCGCCGGCGAGTGGCAGGATCACCTGCTGTTCCAGCGGATCCTCGAAGACTGACCGCGCGACGGGACGGACGGCGGGCGCCGGCGATCAGGTCGCGGGGAGGTCCTTGATGAGATTGGTGATCCGCACCGTCGAGCACCGCCTGCCGGTCTCGTCGGCGACCACGATCTCATGCACCGTCGTGCTGCGGCCGAGGTGGATCGCCGTGCAGGTGGCGGTGACGACGCCGCTGCGGGCCGACCCGGTGTGGGTCGCGTTGATGTCGAGGCCGACCGCCAGGCGACCGGGGCCCGCGTGGTAGTTGGCGGCCATCGACCCCATCGTCTCGCCGAGGACCACGTACGCGCCTCCGTGCATCAGCCCGACCGGCTGCGTGTTCCCCTCGACCGGCATGGTCGCGACGGAGCGCTCGGTCGTGAACTCGGCGAAACGCACGCCCATGCGTTCGGCGAGCACGCCGATCCCGCGACGATGGAGCCACTCGAGGCCGGGGGAGAGGTCGGACATCTGACTCCTCGGTATGTCCCAGCCCCTCGTTAGGCTGGCATGGTGACGGACTCCGCAAAGCCTACCCTCCTGGTCGTCGACGGCCATTCGCTCGCGTACCGCGCCTTCTACGCGCTGCCGGTCGAGAACTTCACGACCAAGGACGGACAGCACACGAACGGCATCTACGGCTTCCTGTCGATGTTCGTCAATCTCCTCAAGGCCGAGAAGCCGACGCATCTGGCGGTTGCCTTCGACACGTCCCGCGAGTCGTTCCGCACCCGCGAGTACACCGAGTACAAGGCCAACAGGTCCGAGACGCCCGCCGAGTTCAAGGGCCAGATCCCGCTGCTGCAGGAGTGCCTCGAGGCCATGGGCGTGACGGTCCTGACGAAGCCCGACTTCGAGGCGGACGACATCCTCGCCACGCTCGCCGCGCGGGGGTCGGCGGACGGCTACAGGGTGCTCGTGTGCTCCGGAGACCGCGACACGATCCAGCTCGTGGACGACGACGTCACGCTGCTCTACCCGTCGGTGCAGGGCGTCTCGCAGCTCAAGCGGTACGACCCCGAGGCGGTCGTCGAGAAGTACGGGCTGGCGCCCGAGATGTACCCCGACATCGCCGCCCTGGTGGGGGAGACGAGCGACAACCTGCCCGGTGTGCCGAAGGTCGGCGAGAAGACCGCGGTGAAGTGGCTGACCCAGTTCGGGTCGCTGGACGCGCTGCTCGACGGCGCGGACACGATCAAGGGCGTCGTCGGCGGGAACCTCCGCGAGCACATCGAGGACGTCCGGCGCAATCGTCGGCTCAACCGCCTGCTGCGCGACGTCGAGCTGCCCGTCGGTCCCGACGACCTGGAGATGCGGTCCCTCGACGCACAGGCGGTACGCGACGTCTTCGCCCGCCTCGAGTTCCGCACCCTCCTGCCGCGCGTGTTCGAGGCGGTCGGGGCCGTCGACGACGAGCCTGCGGAGGCCGCCACGCCCGCGCCCTCGCCGCGGGAGCTCTCCGCCGACGAGCTGGCCGCCTGGGCCGCCGGCGCCGAGGGAGAGGTGGCGGTCACCGTCACCGTGCTGTCCGGGCTGCCCGACCGGGTCGGTCTCGCCACCCGCACGGAGGCGGTGGAGGCGAGCTGGTCCGACGAGCTGGCCGACGCGCTCGGGCCGTGGATCTCCTCCGATGCCCCCAAGGTCTTGGCGGATGCGAAGCCGCAGATCAAGGCTCTCGGACGTGCGGGACTCGCGGTGGGCGGCCTCGCCTTCGACGTCCTGCTCGCCGGCTGGCTGCAGCGCCCGAGCTTCCCCGACCGCACGCTCGGTCACCTCGTGGAGCGGTACCTCGGCGAGAAGCTGCCGGAGGCCGACCCGTCGCAGCTCGTCCCCGAGACCGAGGGTGCGACCCCCGCGCAGCTGTCCTGGTACACCCTGCGGGTCGCAGCGGGCTTGCGGGAGGAGCTGCCCGAGAGCGTGCTGACGGTGCTCACCGACATCGAGCTGCCCTCGGTGATCGCCCTCGCGGACATGGAGCTCGCGGGCGTCTCGGTGTCGCACGAGAAGCTGTCGGGCTTCTCCGGCGAGCTGGGCGGCCGCGCCGAGAAGCTCGCGCAGGACGCCTACGCGGCGATCGGGCGCGAGGTGAACCTCGGCTCGCCGAAGCAGCTGCAGGAGGTCCTGTTCGAGGAGCTGCAGCTCCCCAAGACCCGCAAGACCAAGACCGGGTACACGACCGACGCCGGTGCGCTCGCCGACCTGCAGGAGAAGGCGCCGCACCCGTTCGTCGACCTGCTCCTGCAGCACCGCGAGGCCACGAAGCTGAAGCAGATCATCGACGGCCTCGACGCCGCGATCGGCGCCGACGGACGTGTCCACACGACGTATGTGCAGACCGGCAGCCAGACCGGTCGCCTGTCCAGCACCGATCCGAACCTGCAGAACATCCCGGTGCGCACCGAGGAGTCGCGGCGCATCCGCGCTGCCTTCGAGGTCGGGCAGGGATACGACGCGCTGCTGACCGCCGACTACTCGCAGATCGAGATGCGCATCATGGCCCATCTCTCCGGCGATCCCGGGCTGATCGAGGCGTTCAACACGGGAGAGGACCTGCACCGCTTCGTCGGCGCGCGCGTCTTCGGGGTCTCTCCGGAGGACGTCACCCCCGCGATGCGCACCAAGGTGAAGGCGATGTCCTATGGCCTCGTCTACGGGCTCTCGGCGTTCGGGCTCTCCAAGCAGCTGCGCATCGAGCAGTCCGAGGCGAAGTCGCTGATGCTCGAGTACTTCGCGCGGTTCGGCGCCGTGCGCGACTACCTGCGTTCCGCGGTGGAGCAGGCGCGGGTCGACGGCTACACCGAGACGATCTTCGGCCGCCGTCGACCGTTCCCCGACCTGACGAGCCCGAACCGCGTGCTGCGCGAGAACGCGGAGCGCGCGGCGCTCAACGCCCCGATCCAGGGCAGCGCCGCCGACATCATGAAGATCGCCCTCTTCCGCATCCACGAGGATCTGCGGGGCATGGGCTCGCGCGTGCTGCTGCAGATCCACGATGAGCTCGTGATCGAGGTCGCCTCCGGCGAATGGGACGACGTCGAGCGCATCGTCCGCGAGCGCATGGGGGCCGCCGCCGAGCTGACCGTGCCGCTCGACGTGCAGGTCGGTCGAGGCGCCGACTGGAACGAGGCCGCGCACTGAGCGCGCGCAGCGGATGGACCGCTACGACGAGAGGAAGCCGCCGAGGATGACGCAGCAGCAGCGTGAGCAGACGGAGATCGACCGCATCGCGGAGCGGTGGGTCGACGAGGTGGTGGGCCTCTCGCCGATCGCGGCGACCTACATCGGGCGCAACGAGGCCAACGACCGCTACGACGACTTCAGCCCGAGCGGGAACGAGCGCGCGCGGGAGGTGCGGAGGCGCGTCCTCGCCGAGCTGGACGGCGCGACGCCCCAGGACGACGTCGACCGCGTGACACAGGCGGATCTCGGGGCCGAGCTGCGGCTCGACGACGAGCTTCACGAGGCGGGCTGGCACCTGCGCGACATCAACGTGATCGCCAGCGCCGCCCAGGACGTTCGCCAGGTGTACGACCTGATGCCGTCCGAGTCGACGGAGGACTGGGCGATGATCGCCCGTCGGATGGCAGCGGTGCCTGCAGCGCTCGAGGGCTATGCCGACACCCTGGCCGAAGGCGTCCGCCTCGGCGTCGTGCCGGCCGTGCGGCAGGTGCGCGAGGTGGCCGCGCAGATCCCGCGTTACACCGCCGATGACGGGTTCTTCGCGACGCTCGTCGCGGGAGCCGGCAGCGGCCCCGCCCCGCTGCCGGACTCGCTGCGCGCCGACCTGGAGCGTTCGGCGAGCGCCGCCCGCGACGCCTATGACCGGCTCGCGCGCTTCCTGTCCGAGACGCTCGCGCCCGCGGCGACCGAGACGGACGCGGTCGGGCGAGAGCTGTACGCGCTGCATTCTCGTCGCTTCCTCGGCGCCGTCGTCGACCTGGACGAGACGTACGAGTGGGGCATCGACGAGCTCGCGCGCATGACGTCCGAGCAGGAGGCGATCGCCGGCGAGATCCTGCCGGGTGCCAGCGTGGAGGAGGCCGTGGCCCACCTCGAGCGGGACCCCCAGCGCAAGCTGCGAGGCACCGAGGCGCTGCGCACGTGGATGCAGGCCACCAGCGACCGGGCCGTCGCCGAGCTGGGGCGCACACACTTCGACATCCCTGAGCCCGTTCTCCGTCTCGAGTGCATGATCGCCCCCACCCAGGAGGGCGGCATCTACTACACCGGCCCCACCGACGACTTCTCCCGCCCCGGCCGGATGTGGTGGTCCGTGCCCGAGGGCGTCACGGAGTTCGACACCTGGCGCGAGCTGACCACGGTGTACCACGAGGGCGTGCCGGGCCATCACCTGCAGATCGGGCAGGCGGTCTACAACCGTGCTCAGCTGAACTCCTGGCGCCGGCTGCTCGCCGGCACCTCCGGCCATGCCGAGGGATGGGCACTGTACGCCGAGCGGCTCATGGAGCAGCTCGGGTACCTGGACGACCCGGCCGACCGCCTGGGCATGCTGGATGGCCAGCGGATGCGCGCTGCGCGCGTGGTGCTCGACATCGGCGTCCACCTGGGCAAGCCGCGACCGGACGGCAACGGGACGTGGGACGCCGACTACGCGCTCGAGTTCATGCGGGCGAACGTGAACATGTCCGACGAGTTCGTGCGGTTCGAGGTGAACCGCTACCTCGGGTGGCCCGGGCAGGCCCCTGCCTACAAGGTGGGCCAGCGCCTGTGGGAGCAGGCTCGGGATTCGTACCGCGCCGCACGCGGTGACGCGTTCTCGATGAAGGAGTTCCACAAGCGCGCGCTCGACCTCGGCGGCGTGGGACTCGACACGCTGCGCGCGGCGCTCCTGGGCTGAGGGGCGGCCGCGGCATCCCGGCGTCGACGCGACCGGGGAATACGCGCCCGCCCTCGTCGTTCTATGCAGATGCATAGAGAGGATGCGCATGGACATCGAACTCGGACTGGACACCTTCGGCGACGTGACGCGGGGCGTCGACGGGCATCCCGTGAGCGACGCCCAGACGATCCGCAACGTCGTGGCGCAGGCGAGACTGGCAGACGAGGTGGGGCTGTCGTTCTTCGGAGTCGGCGAGCATCACCGCCACGAGTTCGCGGTCTCGAGCCCCGAGATCGTGCTCGCCGCGATCGCGTCGGCGACCGAGCGCATCCGGCTGGGCACCGCGGTGACCGTGCTCTCGAGCGACGACCCCGTGCGGGTGTACGAGCGGTTCGCCACGCTCGATGCCGTGTCCAACGGCCGTGCCGAGGTCATCCTGGGGCGCGGCTCGTTCGTCGAGTCGTTCCCGTTGTTCGGCTACGACCTCCGCGACTATGAGGCGCTGTTCGAGGAGAAGCTGGAGCTGTTCGCGGCGCTCCTGACCGAGCGTCCCGTGACCTGGCAGGGCACGATGCGCCCGGCGCTCGACCATGCCGACGTGTTCCCCAAGACGGCGAGCGGCCTGACGGCGTGGGTGGGCGTCGGTGGCTCGCCCGAGTCCGTGGTCCGCACCGCGCGCCACGGGCTCGGCCTCATGCTGGCGATCATCGGCGGCGCGCCCGCCCGGTTCCGCCCATACGTCGACCTCTTCCACCGCTCGCTGGCCTCGTTCGAACGACCCTCGGCGCCCGTCGGCGTGCACTCGCCCGGGCACATCGCCGAGACCGACGAGCAGGCCTGGGACGAGCTGTACCCGGAGATGGCAGCGATGCGCGAGAAGATCGGTCGGGAGCGCGGCTGGTCGGGCGGCTACAACCGGCTGCAGTTCCAGAACGAGGTCGGCCCGGAGGGCGCGGGCTTCGCGGGATCGCCCGAACGCGTCGCCCGGAAGATCGCAGCCACCGTGCGGACCCTCGGCCTGACCAGGTTCGACCTCAAGTTCGCGAACGGCGGGCTCGAGCACGACAAGCTGCTGCGCAGCATCGAGCTGTACGGCACGCGGGTCGCGCCGATGGTGCGGCAGCTGCTCGCCGACGAGGAGCCGCCCCCGTCCGCCTAAAAGGTCTATTTGACCATTAGGCTGTGGGCATGACGTCACCGTCCGCTCGCCTCGACACGCTGCCCTTCACCCGCAAGCACCTCCGCCTGCTCACCGGCTCCGGCATCGGGTGGGCGCTCGATGCCATGGACGTGGGGTTGATCTCGTTCATCATCGCTGCGCTCAGCGTGCAGTGGCAGCTCACGACGACGGAGACCGGCTGGATCGCGTCGGTCGGCTTCATCGGCATGGCGATCGGGGCCAGCGTCGGCGGACTGCTCGCCGACCGGCTGGGACGACGATCGGTGTTCGCGCTCACTCTCCTGATCTACGGCATCGCCACCGGGGCGAGCGCGCTCGTCGGGGGAGTGGCGGCCCTGCTGGTGCTGCGCTTCCTCGTGGGCCTCGGGCTCGGCTCCGAGCTGCCGGTCGCGTCGACCTATGTCAGCGAGTTCGCCCCCGTCCGCATCCGCGGACGCCTCGTCGTGATCCTCGAGGCGTTCTGGGCGGTCGGCTGGACCGCATCGGCAGTGATCGGGTACTTCGTCGTCCCGCTCGAGGACGGCTGGCGGTGGGCCTTCGCGATCGGCGCGATCCCGGCGGCATACGCGCTCGTCGTCCGCTGGGCGCTCCCGGAGTCGCCGCGATTCCTCGAGAGCCGTGGACGGGTGGCGGAGGCCGAGCGCATCGTGCGGGACTTCGAGACCGCCGCCGGCCGCGCTCCCGTGGAGTCTCCCGCCGCCTCCGAGCCGATGTCTGCCGCTCAGCCGCAGCCTATGGCTCGGCCCGAGCCCGCCGCTCGCGCACCCCGCGGCCTCGCGGCGGTCGCGGCGCTGTGGGCTCCCGCTCTGCGCGCCCGCACCGGCGCGCTGTGGCTCGTCTGGTTCTGCGTGAACTTCTCCTACTACGGCGCGTTCATCTGGATCCCCTCGATCCTGTTCGCCCAGGGGTTCGACCTCGTCCGATCGTTCGGCTTCACGCTGATCATCACGCTCGCGCAGCTGCCGGGCTACGCGGCGGCGGCCTGGCTGATCGAGGTGTGGGGGCGACGTGCGACACTCGCGACGTTCCTCGTCGGGTCGGCCGTCGCCGCGCTGCTGTTCGGCGGATCGACCGAGGTCTGGCAGATCATCGCGTCGGGCATGGCGCTGTCGTTCTTCAACCTGGGCGCCTGGGGCGCGCTCTACGCCGTCAGCCCGGAACTGTACCCGACGTCGATGCGCGCGACCGGAGCCGGGTGGGCGGCCGCCGTCGGCCGCCTGGCCTCCATCGTCGCGCCGCTCTTCGTGCCCTGGGCCCTGGGCATCGGCGGGGCGGGGCTCCTGTTCGTGGTCTTCTCGATCTTCTTCGCGATCGCGGCGATCGGCGTGATCCCCCTGGCGGATCGCAAGGGCGTGCCGCTGGACGAGCGTCTGCCGACCGTGTGAGGGCCCCGACGCCCACATGCCCGTGGCGGCATAGACTGACGCCGTGACTGACGTGCGCTACGTCGCGATCGGCGACTCCTTCACCGAGGGCGTCGGCGATGAGCTGACCGATGACACCGGCGTGACCATCACGCGCGGGTGGGCCGACCTCCTGGCCCAGGGGTGGGCCGACGCGGCGGGAGCGCCCATCCGCTACGCGAACCTCGCGATCCGCGGCAAGCTCGCCTGGCCGATCGTCGACGAGCAGCTCGAGGCGGCCCTGGCCCTGCGCCCCACGCATCTGTCCTTCAACGGCGGAGGCAACGACATGCTGCGCCCGCGCACCGCCATCTCGCACATCGCCGACGCGTTCTCGCGGGTGCTGCGCCGGTGCGACGAGGAGGGTGTCCAGCTCATCCTGTTGTCGGGCGCGGATCCCTCTCGCGGCCTGCCGCTGGGAGGTCTCGTGCGCCGACGCGGCGACGCGCTGTCGGCCGCGGTCGTCGGACGCATCGCCGACCGCCCCGACGTCATCCGCGCCCTGAACTGGCCGGATCAGCAGCTGGCGGGACCGTCGTTCTGGTCCGAGGATCGCCTCCACATGAACGCACGCGGCCACCATCGTGTCGCCGCTCGGGTGCTCTCGGCCCTCGACCTCGAGCCCGAGCCGACCTGGTGGGATCTGCCGCACGAGTCCGGCACGCGCCTTCGTGGCGCCGCGTACTACCGGGCCCACGTCGGCCCGTGGGTGCGGCGCCGCCTCACGGGCACGTCGTCCGGCGATCACCGGTCGGCGAAGTACCCGACCTGGCTCGACGTAGCGCCCGGCACCGCCTGAGAAGAGCCGCGCCAGCCGCCACGACGTGCTGCGCATCCCGGGCCATGGCGCTCCCGTGCGTCCGCCTCCCGGTACCTAGGCTGGAGGCGTGCCGGGCTTCCTCACCATCGTCTTCCTCCTCCTCGGCGTCGCGCTCGCGCGGCACGACCCGCGACGGCTGCTGCCGGGCGTGCTGCTCACGCTCGGAGCCGCATCGTTGGTCGCATCGCTGGTGGGCCTGGTGCTGGAGCTCGGCGCCGCGCTCGCGCGACTCGACGATGACGCGCGGAACCTGGTGGGCGGGCTCATGCTGCTCCTCGTCCCGCTCGTCTCCGGGCTCGCGCTCGGCGGCGCCCTCGTGGCCAACGGCGTGACGATGCTGCGCCGCGAGCGCGTGTCGCCGGCTCACGCCCTGTCCCTGCTCGCAGGTATCGCTGTGCTGGGCGTCCTCGCGCTGGCGGTGGTGGCGTTCGTCGCGAGCTGGCTGCATCTCGCCGTGGCACTGCTGCTCCTGATCGCCCCGATCGGCTACGTCGGCACCGCCTTCGTCGCCTTCCTCGGCTGGTCGCGGGTGTACGCGCTCCTCGCCCGTCGCGCCCCGTCGCCGAGCGCGGTCATCGTGCTCGGCGCGGGCCTCGCGAACGGCAAGGTGACCCCGCTTCTCGCTCAGCGCGTGGCACTCGGCGTCGAGACGCAGCGCGCACACCCCGCGTCGGTCCTGGTGCTGTCCGGCGGACAGGGTGCCGACGAGCCCCGCAGCGAAGCCGACGCGATGGCGGAGTACGCGCGCGAGATCGGTGCCCCCGGCGACCGGATCCTGATCGAGCGCCAGTCCACCAACACCGAGGAGAACCTCACGCTGTCGCAGACGCTGCTGGCAGAGCGCGATGTCCGTGGCCCTGTGCTGGCTGTGACGAGCGACTATCATGCGTTCCGCGCGGCGAACCTGCTGCGACGGCTCGGGATCGCCGGTCAGGCGATCGGTGCCCGCACCGCCCGCTACTACGTTCCGAGTGCGCTGCTGCGGGAGTTCGCGGCGCTGCTGCGCGATCACCTCCTGCTCAACGCGGTCGCGCTCGGCGCCCTGATGCTGCCGGTGGTCGCGTTCGTCGTCGTCTCGCTGCTCGGCATGGTCTCCACGTCCTGAGGGAGAGCGGACACCGACCCTCTTCTGCATTCGCCGGAATGGATTCGGGCGGCGCCGGGTTGCAGCGAAGGTGAAGAAGATCGGTTTCCTCTCGTTCGGGCACTGGACCCCTCATCCCGAGTCGGGCACACGCAGCGGCGGCGACATGCTGCACCAGGCCATCGACCTCTCGCAGGCCGTCGAGGACGTCGGGGGTGACGGCGCGTACTTCCGCGTGCACCACTTCGCCCGACAGATGGGGTCGCCGTTCCCGCTTCTCGCCGCGATCGGCGCCAAGACGTCGCGCATCGAGATCGGCACCGGCGTGATCGACATGCGCTACGAGAATCCGATGTACATGGTCGAGGACGCCGGATCGGCCGACCTGATCTCCGACGGCCGGCTGCAGCTGGGCATCTCGCGCGGGTCACCCGAGCAGGTCGTCGACGGCTGGAAGTACTTCGGCTACTCGAGTGCGGACGACGACCCGACCGGCGCGGAGATGGCGCGCCGCAAGACGGAGCTGCTTCTGCAGCTGCTCGAGGGCCAGGGCTTCGCGGAGCCGAACCCGCGGCCGATGTTCCCGAACCCGCCCGGGCTCCTGCGGCTCGAACCGCACGCCGAGGGGCTCCGCGAGCGCATCTGGTGGGGAGCAGGATCGAACGCCACCGCGAAGTGGGCGGCCCAGCAGGGCATGAACCTCATGAGCTCGACGCTCAAGGACGACGAGGACGGTCAGGCGTTCCACGTGCAGCAGGCGGAGCAGATCCGGCTGTTCCGCGAGGAGTGGGCGCAGCACGAGTGGGACTTCGAGCCCCGCGTGTCGGTCTCGCGATCGATCGTGGCGATCACCGACGAGCGCGACCGCCGCTACTTCGTCGGCGGGGGAGAGCACGAGGACCAGATCGGGTACATCGACCAGCACACGCGGGCGATCTTCGGGCGCTCGTACGCGGACGTGCCGGAGCGCCTCGTGGAGGACCTGCGCCGGGACGAGGCGATCGCCGAGGCCGACACCCTCCTCATCACGATCCCGAGCCAGTTGGGCGTCGACTACAACACCCACCTCATCGAGTCCATCCTGACGGAGGTGGCGCCCGCCCTCGGCTGGCGTTGACCGGCGAGGTCGCCGGGTCGCGCACCGAGTCGAGCGCGTCGAGCCTGCCGGAAAGGCGCCCATCAGTGACCGAACGTCACGGTCTCCACACACCGATCTCGCTGAACAGTCTTCCCAGTCGCTGAACGCCCAGGACGTAGTCGGTCGCGGCATCTGTCCAGCTGAACGGACCGGAGAAGACGGACTCGTCACCCGCGGAGCGGTTCCTGATCCGTCCCGCATGACGACGGCCACGGGCCTCGACAAGCCGCCCCCGCGAGGAACGCCGCATGGTGATGTCGAGGGATCTCAGCAAGCGCTCGCTCGGTGCCGGGGAGAGCAGACCGCGAATCGGGCTCAGATAGCTGACGTGCCTTCCGTCGACGCAGACCTGGAAGACCCCGAAACGCCTCTTGACGGTCACCATCGCCAGCGGGGCACCGAAGACCGGGTCGAACTCGTTGTCTACGCACGTGATGGACCTGCCGTCATACGTCAACGCACCCGGACGGGCGATGGCGAGAACAGGCCTCTTGTACCAGTACACCAGGGCCCTCTGCGGGAAGTCCGGCCCATCGAGCGGTGCGTGCGTCACCGCATCAGCGTAACGATCGTGGGGCGGCGGCGTGTTCGACGGTCCGTGATGCCGCGGTACGCCAGCACCCAGCTCGGCTCTCTGCCGAACGTCAGCGGATCGCTCGCGGGACCAGCCTGACCAGCACCACCATCGCCACCAGCTCGACGAGGGTCTGCGTCACGACCACCAACGGCGCGGGGTCGAAGCGGTCGGGCAGCGCGAGCACCAGGGGCAGCACCACCAGCGAGTTGCGGGTGACGCCGCTGAACGCCACCGCGCGACGCGCCGGCACCTCGAGACGTGCCAGCCGTCCCGCGACCGCGCCCAGCGGCAGGGCGATCAGGACGAACATCACGAAGACGGGGACCGCGGCGAGCACGGTCATGGCGGCCGCTCCGATGCCCGCGATCTGCGAGGCGACCACGATGGCCAGCGTCGCCATCATGAGCGGCACCATGCTCGTGGAGACCGCGCCGGGGAGCGCCCTCGCGGCCGGGACGCGGGCGGCCAGCACCTGCGTCGCCGCCGCGGCGACGAGCGGCGTCACGATGAGCAGGACGAACGCCTCGACGAACGGCGCTAGGTCGACCGCGCCGACGAGCTCGGGCCCGGCCATCCACCACAGGTAGAGCGGCAGCAGCAGCATCTGGCCGAGCATGAGCAGCGGGGTCGCCGCGAGCAGGCGGTCCTTCGCGCCGCCGGCGAGACCGGCGAAGACGATCACGTAGTCGACGCAGGGCGTCAGCAGCACGAACAGCACGCCCACCAGCAGCGCCTCGTCGGCGGCGACCAACCTCGAGAGCAGGAACACCAGCACGGGGATCGCCACGAAGTCGACGAGCGCCAGCGTCGCCAGGAACCGCACGTCCCGCAATGCGCTCGACAGCCCCGTGAGCGGCACCCCGACGAATGTCGTGTACAGCAGGAGACCGAGCACCGGAGTGATCGCCGCTTCCAGGGGCGCGGCGACCGCCGGCACGAGCAGCCCGACCGCCGCGCCGAGCGCCAGCGCCACGACATACAGGGCGACCTGGTGTCGCTCCATCCGCTCCGCCACACCGCTCATCGGCATCAGTCTGACAGGACGCTCGGCGATCCCGGCCGGCCGGACCGCGGTGCCCTCGCGATGGCTCTCGTCACACCCCGTCGCCGTCGCGCAGAAGGGTGCCCTGGTGATGGACGAGGCGCCACCGGCCATCCTCATCCAGGCGCCAGAGCGAGCTGCGCAGTGCCCGACGTTCGCCGCGGACGGAGATCCAGGTCGCGAGCACGACCCCGTCGGCGACGACCCTGCCGGCCAGGTCGTGCACCTGGATCGGCCCGGAACCCGTCTCCTCCGCCAGCGAGGCGATGATCTCCCCGCGATCCCACGTCCGGCCGGAGGCGCCGATCTCATGGAAGTCGGCGGCCAAGAGCATGTCCACACGCGCCGGATCACGACGCGTCGACATCGTCTGCAGCTCGCGCTCGAGCGCCAGCACATCGTCCACCGGCCCGGGGCTCATCCGCCCACCATAGGTCCCGCCGTCGTGCAATAGCGTGAGTGTCGTGGAAGGACCGCGATGAGGGCGCGTGCGACGACGCGCACCGCCGTCGTCGGCCGGGGAGACGACACCTGGCGACAGGCGGCGGAGGACGTGCTCGCATGGCGGGTGAAGACCCGCAGCGGCTTCGCGGTAGAGGCCCCGGGGCCTCCCGTCCCCGGGCAACGGCTCGTCCTCGTCGCCGGAGCCCTCGGCATCCGGACCCGGGAGCCGATCGAGGTGACCGAGGTCGTGAGGCAGGCAGACCGAGTGGTGCTCGGGTATCGCACGCTGCCCGGACACCCGGTCCACGGCGCGGAGTCGTTCGTCCTGACGCGCGAAGGTCAGGCGGTCCGCCTCACGATCGACTCGCGGACCTCGCCGGCAGAGTCGGGCGCGTGGCGCGCCCTCTTCCCGTTGCTGCTCGTGGCGCAGCGGGTCGTCCAGTGGCGGTACCTCCGGGCGCTGCGGCAGCACTGACGCCGCGCGCCGCCCTCACCGCTGTGCGAGCACGGCCGCCGTGGTGGTGACCGTCGCGAATCCGCCGCCGTGCAGGTTCGCCGCGGTCACGGCCATCAGGTCTGCCGCGGAGACCACGTGGCCGTCCGGGCCCGTGAGGTCGAAGGTCCGCGTCGCGTCCAGCGGCACCACCAGCTCGTATCCGAGGTTCCCGCCCATGCGCGCGGTCGTCTCGACGCACATGTTCGTCTGGATCCCGCACAGCACCAGCCGGCCGATCCCCGCCTCCCTCAGCCACGCGTCGAGGCTCGGCTCGCCGTAGAACGCCGAGTTCACCGACTTGCTCACGAACAGCGCGGGGTGAACGGCCGCGACCTCGTCGATCAGCGCGTTTCCCGGAGAGTCCGGATGAAGCGGCGAGGCAGGGTCCCGGCTGTCGTGACGGACGACCACGATCGGCGCGCCTTCGGATCTCCACGCGCCGATCAGCTGGGCGACGTTCGCCTCGCACTCCGGTCGATTGGCGGTCGGGCCCCAGTGCGGATCGAGGAAGCCCTGCTGCATGTCGATCACGATGAGCGCGCTTGTCATGCCTCCATTCCACCCGAGGCGGCAGCCTCACCGCGATGGGCGTGGCGGTCATGTCGCGGTGGATTCCTGCCTCGGCGAGGAGAGGATGGAGTCATGGACGACATCGCGCTCGCGCGCATCCCCGCCGGCGTGCTCCGCCTGACGCACGAGCGCCGCCGCGAGCAGCGCGTCCTCGAGGTCTCGTCCTTCGAGATCGGCGTGTATCCGGTGACGCAGGAGCAGATGGCCGAGCTGCTCGGCGGCGCGTGGTCTGCCGAGCCGGGGGAGGAGCACCCCCACCCGCGGCGACCGGTCGTCGACGTCAGCTGGCAGCGCGCCATCCGCTTCTGCAACGCGGCCTCGGAGTGGGAGGGGCTCGACCCCATGTACACGTTCGACGGCGAGGACGTCACCTGGCATGTCGACGCCGACGGATACCGTCTGCCGCGCGAGGTCGAATGGGAGTACGCGTGCCGCGCGGGGTCGGTCGGGCCGCACTACGGACCGCTGCGCGAGGTCGCGTGGACGGCGGCCGACGGTGCGGGCAGCCCTCGCGAGGTCGGCGGGAAGCTGCCGAACCTGAACGGGCTGTTCGACACGCTCGGCAACGTCTGGGAATGGTGCTGGGACCTCTACGACGCGGATCGCGGGGATCATCGCGTCATCCGCGGCGGCGGCTTCGCCGATGACGCCTCCGCCGTGCGCGCCGACGCACGGCGGGGCGACCGTCCCCGCACCGGCCAGGCCGACCTGGGCTTTCGCGTGGCGAGAGGCGCGACCACGGCCTGAGCCCGCCGCCGGACCACGAGGCGTGCGACCCCGCCGATCGATGGTCTGCGCCCCTGGTCCGCCCCCGTCGGCGCCGCATATGGTGGCCGCATGCTCATCGTCGGCTCCATCGTGATCCGCGTCGCGGACATCGCCGCTCAGACCCGCTTCTGGACGGCGGCGCTCGGCTACCGCGTACGGGAGCCCGTCGAAGACGACTTCGTCGTCCTGACGCCGCGTGACGGCGTCGGACCGAACGTGTCGCTCGACGTCCGGCGCTCCGAGCGTGCGCTGCCGCCCCGCATCCACCTGGACCTGTACGCGCAGGACCAGCAGGCCGAGGTCCGGCGTCTTGTCGGCCTCGGCGCGACAGAGGTGCACTGGGACGCCCGACCAGACGACGCCGACTACGTCATCCTCGAGGACCCCGAGGGGAACCGCTTCTGCATCATCGACTCCGCGATCTGGGACGGGTGGTCGCGACGCCTGCCCGCCGATACCCTGACGACATGACGCAAGCACTGGTACGCCCGACCTCGGACCGCGCGATCGCGGGGGTCTGCTCCGCCATCGCGCGCCGCTTCGACCTGAGCACGAACCTCGTGCGCGTGCTCGCCGTGCTGGGGGTGCTGTTCTTCGGCTGGACCATCCCTGTGTACGTCGCGTTCTGGATCGTGATCCCCTCGGAGTGAGCGGGAACCGAGCGTCCGGCGCTGCCGCCCGCATCTCGCGGCGCGGCGACCCGCGCCTACGATGACCGGATGAGCTTCACGATCCACCGCCCGGTCGCGGACGACTGGGAGGCGTTCCGGGACCTCCGTCTGCGTATGCTCCGCGACACGCCGATCGCCTATGGAGAGACGCTGAAGCAGGCGCTCCGGCTCGACGACGACGAGTGGCGCTCTCGCGCTCTGCGCGCTGTGCAGTCGGGAAACACGGCCGCCGTCGCCGTCGCGCAGGACGGCGCCTGGGTCGGCATCATGCGCGGATACGTCTCACAGCGGCGTGGCCCCATGCTCGTCGGCGTCTTCGTCGACCCCGGAGCGCGCGGCGCGGGAGCGGGCGTCGCGGACGCTCTGCTCGACGTCGTCGTCGAGTGGGCCAGGGGAGAGGGGAACGCCCTGCGACTGGACGTCCACGCCGACAACCCACGCGCGATCGCGTTCTATCGTCGCCGCGGCTTCGAGGACACCGGGCGCAGGATCCCCTACGAGCTCCCGCCATTCGGAGAGGAGCTCGAGATGGAGCTGCGCCTGTGAGGACGTGGCGCCGGCGACTGCTCGCCCTCGGCCTGGCGATCGTCCTCGAGCTCGGCGTGCTGGCGGCGCTCGTCTTCTCGGGCGCCATCTGGCCGGGACGCGTCTTCGCGTCCGGCTACGACGTCCGTGGTGTAGACGTGTCGTCGTATCAGGGCGAGATCGACTGGCCGGAGCTGGAGGCGCAGGGGTTGGACTTCGCCTACATCAAGTCGACGGAGGGATCGTCCTTCGTCGACACGCGATTCGAGGCGAACTGGAGCGGCGCGCTCGACACCGAGCTTCTGGTCGGCGCGTATCACTTCATGAGCTTCGAGACTCCTGGCGAGCGGCAGGCGGAGCATGTCATCGAGACCGTCCCCGACGACAGCACGATGCCGGTCGCCGTGGACGTCGAGTTCTACGGCGACTACTTCGAGCATCCGCCCTCCCGTGCAGAGGTCGACGCGATCCTCGTCCCTCTGCTCGAACGTCTCGAGAGCCACTACGGCGTGCCCGCGGTGATCTACGCCACACCGGAGGCGTACGACCGATACATCGTCGGCGCTTACGCGGACAACCCCATCTGGATCCGTTCGGTGGTGCTGCCCCCGCGCCTCGCCGATGGCCGCGACTGGACGATCTGGCAGTACTCCCACCGTGATCGCCTTGAGGGATACGACGGCGACGAGGACTTCATCGACATGAACGTCGTCACGGGAGACGTCCGTCGGCTCGCAGCCCTCACCGCGGACGGCTGAACCCGCTACCTCCGCGCCCGTTCCTGGCAACAGCCTGGACGCGATTGTTACTTCATCGTGATCTTCACGTATGGTGGCACGTCGAACCGCGAAGGACCGCCGTCCATCCGCCCCGAGAGTCCTTCGCGCCTGGAATCGAGAAGACCCATTCCGGCCGGGCGGACGCGCAGAGGACCCAGGTCGCCTGCCGAGACGGGACCGTGGAGTTCCGAGTGATCCTGAAGACGAACACCCGACGTGAGACCACTTCGCCGCGCACCAGCCGTGCGGCTCGGACCGGCCTCGTCGCCGCAGGACTCGCCGCCGTCGCGGCGGGCGCATTCATCCCCACGGCCGCCAACGCGGCCGACGACGCCACCTGGGACGCGCTCGCGCAGTGCGAGTCGGGCGGCAACTGGGCCATCGACACCGGCAACGGCTACTACGGCGGCCTGCAGTTCTCTCAGCCCACCTGGGAGGCCAACGGCGGTACCGGCAACCCCGCGGCCGCGTCGCGGGAGGAGCAGATCCGCGTGGCCGAGAACGTGCTGGCCTCGCAGGGCTGGGGCGCGTGGCCGACATGCTCCGCCCAGATCGGCGCCAGCGGCTCCGCCGACACCAGCGCTCCCGCGCCGGCAGAGGCTCCGGCCGAAGAGGCTCCCGCAGCGGAGGCCCCCGCCCCTGCCGAGGCCGCTCCCGCTGAGCAGGCACCGGCAGAGCAGACGCCGGCGCCGGCCGAGGCGCCCGCGCCGGCCGCGGCGCCGGTCGAGGAGACGTACGAGCTGCCTGACGTCGAGGCATCGGACGAGACCTACAAGGTCGAGTCGGGCGACACCCTGTTCGACATCGCCGAGTCTGTCGATGTCGAGAGCGGCTGGCTCGGCATCTACGCCGTGAACCAGGACCTGCTGTCCAACCCGGACCTCATCGAGGTCGGGCAGGAGCTCGTGCTTCCCGCCGAGTAGAGCGAGGCACTCGAGTAGGCGCGTCCCCCCGGGGGCGCGCCTACTCGCATGTCACCATCCGCCTGATCCGTATCCGTCGCCCGGGGGAGGCGCCGCCCTCCCCGCGCCCGTAGCGTCTTACCCATGGACATGTCATCGATGATCATGGGCGCCTCGATCGCCTCGGTCGCATGGATCGCCTTCGTGCCGTGGTCCAGGCTCCGCCGCCTGCGCGAGCTCGACGAGTCGCAAGATCATCGCTGAGGCCGATGAAAACAGCCATGGCCGTATAATTCTTGCGACGCGACAGGACGGGGAACCATGACGGATCCGACATCGACGACGACGATCGGCGCGGCCTCTCACCCGCCTCGCGCTTCCATCGCCTGGAGGCCCGTCGTCGTGTTCGTCGCGGTGGCGGCAGGGCTGGCGTGGGCGGTCGCACTGCCTCTCTGGGCGGGGGACGGCCTGCAGTCGCCGCTCTTCCGCGTGTTCGCCGTCGCGATGATGTTCACACCGACCATCGCGGCGCTGGTCGTCGTCTTCTTCGTCGAGAAGCCGCGGCACAAGGCACGCGCGCTCGGGCTCGTTCCGCTCCGCCCCGTCGGGCGGCTGATCGGCTACCTCGCGCTCGGCTTCGTGATCCCCGTGGTGATCTGCTTCGCCGCACTGCCCCTGGGGGCGTTCATCGGGGTCTTCCCGGCTGACTTCGCCGGTCTCAGCGGCTTCCGACAGATCACGGAGTGGCAGCTGGCTCAGGCGGGGATCGATGAGCTCCCGATGCCGATCGAGGCCCTCGCGGCGCTGCAGATCGTCAACTTGGTCATCGGCGCGTTCTTCCTCAACCTCGTTCCGGCCCTGGGAGAGGAGATCGGCTGGCGCGGCTGGCTGCTCCCGAAGCTGCTTCCGCTGGGGCCGTGGGCGGCCATCGGCCTTTCGGGCGTGATCTGGGGTCTGTGGCACGCGCCCCTGATCCTGCTCGGCTACAACTATCCGGGCACCCCCGGCTGGCTTGCGATCCTCGCGATGATCGCGCTGTCGACGGTGATCGGCGGGGTCTTCGGCTGGCTGCGGCTGCGCGGCGGATCGGTCTGGCCCGCGGCGCTGGCGCACAGCACCTTCAACGCGGCCGCCACGCTCTACGTGCTGTTCGTCGCGGAGAACTCCGTGCTCGACCCCCTTCACGCCACGGTGACCGGCTGGACCGGCTGGATCGTCCCGGCGGTGCTCGTGGTCTTCCTCGTCCTCCTCGGGCGATTCCGCCCCGTGACGGCGCCGCCTTCGTCCGTCGGTCTCGACGGCAGTCCGACGCGGACCGTTGCCTAAGCAGGAACGCGGGATCGCGACACGTGAGGCGATCCTTCAGGCGGGAGCCCGCGTGTTCGGGCGCATGCACTACGAGCGCGCACGCGTCGCTGACATCCTCGCGGAGGCCGGGATCACGCAGGGGGGCTTCTATTTCCACTTTCCGGGCGGGAAGAAGCAGGTCGCGGAGGAGCTGATCCTCCGGCAGGACGCCGCCTTCGCAGAGCTGCGCGACGCCGCGGCGGCCGAGGGGGAGGGGATCTCGGCACTCGTCGCGATCGGGCGAGCACTCGGCCGGCATCTGCAGGCGGACGCGGTCGCCCGGGCCGGCGTCCGCCTCGTCACGCAGGCCCCGGAGGAGTTCCCCGGGGTCGCGCAGCTCGTGAACCCCTCGTGGCTCCAGGCCTTGGAGAGCACGCTCGAGCGCGCCCGGGCCGACGGCTCGCTCCACCGCGGGGTGGACATCCCTCGGGCCGCGCGATCACTCGTGTACCTCTTCAACGGCACGCACGCGAGCTCCTACGTCAGCGACGGCTGGGAGGCCCTGCCGGACGCCGTCGAGACGGCCATCGAGTTCGCGGTGCAGGCCCTCGCCGCCCCTGACGCTTCTCGGTGCGCGCAGGGGAGCGGCGACCCGGACGCCCGCCGCTAACATCGGGAACATGCTCCTCGCCTGTGATTGATCGGCCCGATGCGCCGCTGCGCGCGCCGACCCCGATCCTGATCCCTCTCGCGCCGTATCACGGCGCCCCGCCTGGAGCTCCGCCATGCCGTCCCCACGCACCCCGCGCTATCTCGACGTGCTCGCGATCCCGCACGTCCCGCTCACCTTCGGCACAGCGCTGCTCGGCCGCGCCGCCTACGCCCTCGTCATCCTCCCGCTGCTCTATGCGGTGCAGGAGACGAGCGGGTCCATCGCCCTCGCCGGCGTCGCCATCGCGCTCTACGGCGCCGGAGCCAGCCTGCTCGCGCCGGTCCGTGCCTGGCTGATCGACAGGCACGGGGCCACGCGAGTTCTGGTTCCCCTCGTCCTGGCCTTCGGCGGCACCTTGACCGCCGCAGGCGCCTGGTCGCTCGCAGGCGGGCACGAGTGGTTCCTCCTCATCGCCGCCGGGCTGGCGGGCGTCGTCGCGCCACCGCTCGGACCGACCATGCGTGTGGCCTGGGGGAGTCTCGCTCCGGGGCCCTCGGCCTTGCGGAAGGCGCTCAGCCTCGACGCGGTGATGGAAGAACTCCTCTACCTCGCCGGTCCGGCAGCCGCGGGCGTGGCGCTCGCGTTCCTCCCGCCGGGCGCCGTGCTGCTCGCTCCGGCGGCGCTCGTGCTCGTCGGAGGCCTGGGCTTCGTCTGCACCTCCGCCGTGCGGGCGATGGTCCCGGCGCCCGACGCGGGGGACGCCGCCTTCGCGGTTCCCTCACTGCTCGGCGACCGGGCGTTCGTCGCCGTCCTCGTGCCCGCGCTCGTGGCGGGCGGAGTATCCGGTGCGCTGAGCGTCGCGGTGCCCGTCGTGCTGCAGGGCGACGGGGGTCCGGCCGCCGCCGGCATCGCGCTCGGTCTGTTCGCGGGCGGCAGCGCCGTCGGCGGCCTGCTGTTCGGCGCGCTGCGGGTTCCCGGGGGAGCGGTGCGTCAGCTCGTGCTCCTCTCCGGAGCCCTGCTGGGGACGACGAGCCTGCTCTCGCTGGTCAGCGGCGCCGTCACCGTCAGCGTCGTCCTGGCGGGCGCCGGGCTGTTCTTCTCGCCCGTGATGATCGTCGCCTACGTCGCGGCGCAGCTCGCCGGTGGCGAGCACCGGCAGAACGCCGCCACGACGTGGGTGAACACGAGTCACAACCTCGGGTCCAGCGCGGGCAGCGCGCTTGCGGGGGTGTTGATCCAGGCGACGACCGTGCCGCTCACGATGGCCGCCTTCGCGCTCTGCGGCTGTGCACTGCTGGTGCTGAGCGGCGTCCTCGCCCGGGCGCAGCGCTGATCTGCGGCGTCGGTCGGGGGAGAGGGCGACGTCAGAGCGCTGGTTCGCCGGCCCGCTCGGCGATCTCGGCCTGACACGCCGACACCGCACGCCCGAGCTCACCCTGGTTCCTGCTGTCCATCCGCAGCTCGATCGCGCTGTGAGTGGATGGGCTCGCATCGGGCCAGCCGGCGAGGACCTCGGCGGCCGTGACGCCGGTGAGGATCACCGTCTCGACTCCAGCCTCTTCGTTGCACGCGACCAGTTCGTCGACGAACTCGGTCCGCATGACGCCCTGCATGTCGACGATCGTCGGATGGAATGCCGTCGCGACACCAGCACCGGCCACACCGGCGCCGGTGAACGCCAGGGCCGCGACGATCGCCGCGACGATGCGGATGCGATGCCGGGAGCGTCCCACTCGCGCCATGACGTCGATGCGGATGCGATCGGACCGACGCGCGATCTCGTCGGGCCCCGGCAGACGGTATCGAAGACTGAGTCGACCATGCGCGTCTTCGACGAGGAGAAGACGCGCATGCCCACACACCGGGGGACGGACGAACCGAGGCCTGGTCGGAGGGCGCGCCTCTTCGTCGACAGTCAATCTGACATAATGTGTATTATCGGCTATTTGCCGTGCGCCCACTCCCGCAACGAGGGACAGGCGATCACGGCACGCTGCACGGCGTGCACGCCGCACTCGCCGGCCATTGGTCCGCGCGTTCGCCCGCCGACCTGACACCCGTCCATACCGGTCGCGAGCTCGGAACTCGTTCGACACGACGACGCCCGGGACGACGCGCGGGCTCCACTACAGGCCAACCGGCTCTGACTCGGACCAGGACGGCGCCCGGCCCGCTGCGCTCCCCTCGACCGCACGCCGTAGGATCGATACTGACATAACGTGTTGCGCCTCAGCGCACCATCCGTGCTTCCTCGATCGAGGGCGTGCCCGGGTCGGCCCGCTCCTCGCCGTCGAAGGTGAAGCCGTTGCGCATGTAGAACGCGATCGCACGAGGGTTCTGCTTCGCCACCCACAGCAGCGCCGCGTCGTCGCCGAGCACAGCGTCGAGCAGTGCGCGGCCGATCCCCGCGCCGTGGCGCGAGACGTCGACATACAGCGAGAAGAGCTGACGCGCGCGCGGCGGATCGTCGCCATCCGAGCTGGCCGCAGGCCCCGACGTCGCGAATCCGACCAACGAGTCGTCGGCCTCCACCACACGCACCGTCCACTCGTCGTGGGGATCACGAAGCACCCGCGTCCACATGTCCTGCCGCATCCGCGCGTGGGCAGGGCCGAAGAAGTCCGTCGGCAGCAGATGCGCATACGTCTGTCGCCACGTCTCCACGTGCAGGCGAGCGATCTGCTCCGCATCGGCGAACACCGCCGGCCGTACGACGAGGCTCACGTCGCGTCCCTCTGGTCGTGCGCCGGCTGAGCGTCGATCCAGCGCTCGAGGTCACGTGGTCGGCGGAAGAGCAGCACCGGGGGCCCGGTGGCATCGGCGGCCCACGCGCGCATGGCTCGGCGCTTGCGCCTCCACGAACGGAAGTGCCAGACCACGATGGAGTCACGCGAGAGCAGCTGTCGCCACGTCTCACGGTTGCCGGCGAACAGCTCCTCGCGCGTGATCACCCGGCGCACCGCCCGGCGGGTGACTCGCAGCAGCGAGAGCCATCGCGGGAAGTCGAGGCCGATGATCAGGTCGGCCCGCGGCCGGACGCGCTCGCGCCACGACGAATAGGCGCTGTCGAAGACCCAGGCGTCCCGGGCCACGGCATCGTCGACGAGCGCGATCTGCTCGTCGACCGGCCGCGACACCCACTGCGGCAACCAGCCGATCTCATCGGCGAGGACCACCGGCAGGCCCAGCTTCTCCCCCAGTCGCACCGCGGCCGTGGTCTTCCCCGCACCCGTCGCGCCGTACAGGAGAATGCGGGACGGCACGACATCGGCGGCGTGCGTGGCCTTCGTCGTGCTCATGCGCCCTCCCCCGACCGCCCTCTCGAGATGTCTACCAGGCGCCGACCGATTCGCGCGGTGCCGTGCTCACGCTCCCACATAGGTCGCGAGGTGCTCGCCCGTGAGCGTCGACCGGGCCGCGACGAGCTCGGCGGGCGTGCCCTCGAAGACCACGCGTCCGCCGTCGTGGCCGGCGCCCGGACCGAGGTCGATGATCCAGTCGGCGTGCGCCATGACGGCCTGGTGGTGCTCGATGACGATGACCGACTTGCCGGCGTCCACGAGGCGGTCGAGCAGTCCGAGCAGGTTCGCCACGTCAGCGAGATGAAGGCCCGTCGTCGGCTCGTCCAGCACGTAGACGTCGCCCTTCTCGCCCATCTGGTTCGCGAGCTTGATGCGCTGGCGCTCACCGCCCGAAAGGGTCGACAGAGGCTGCCCGAGGGTCAGATACCCCAGGCCGACGTCCTCCAGGCGACCGAGGATCGTCGCTGCGGCCGGCAGCCGCGCATCACCGTCCGAGAAGAACGCCCGTGCCTCCGCGACCGGCAGATCGAGCACCTCGGTGATGTCCTTCCCACCCAGGCGGTACTCCAGCACGGTCGCCTGGAACCGCTTGCCGCCGCAGTCCTCGCAGGGCGTCTCGACGGTGTCCATGAAGCCCAGCTCCGTGACGATCAACCCCGCGCCCTTGCACGTGGGGCACGCTCCCTCGGAGTTCGCGCTGAACAACGCGGGCTTCACGCCGTTCGCCTTCGCGAAGGCCTTGCGGATCGGCTCCAGCAGACCCGTGTAGGTCGCCGGGTTGCTGCGTCGAGAGCCCTTGATCGCCCCCTGGTCGATCGACACGACGCCGTCCCGCTTCGCGACCGAACCGTGGATCAGCGAGCTCTTGCCGGAGCCCGCCACGCCGGTCACGACCGTCAGCACGCCGGTCGGGATGTCGACGGAGACGTCCTGCAGGTTGTGCGACGTGGCACCGCGGACCTCGATGACGCCCGTCGGCGCACGCAGGTCGGGCTTCACCTGCACCCGGAAGTCGAGATGCTCGCCCGTCAGCGTGCCGCTCCCCCTCAGCCCCTGGACCGAGCCCTCGAAGCAGATCTCCCCGCCCTGGCCGCCCGCTCGGGGGCCGAGGTCGATCGCGTGGTCCGCGATCGCGATCGTCTCCGGCTTGTGCTCCACGACCAGCACCGTGTTGCCCTTGTCGCGCAGCTGCAGCAGAAGACCGTTCATCCGCTCGATGTCGTGCGGGTGGAGACCGATCGTCGGCTCGTCGAACACATACGTGACGTCCGTCAGGGACGACCCGAGATGGCGCAGCATCTTGATGCGCTGTGCCTCACCCCCGCTGAGGGTGACCGACGGACGCTCCAGGCTCAGATATCCCAGCCCGAGCGTGACGAACGCCGCCAGGTTCGCCCGCAGCGCGTCGAGCAGCGGACCGGCACCGGGCTTGTCGAGGCCGCCCACCCAATCCGCCAGGTCGGTCACCTGCATGCGACACGCGTCCGCGATGCTGACGCCGTCGATCTTCGACGATCGCGCGCCCTCGGTGAGCCGCGTGCCATCGCACTCGGGGCAGCGCGCGAACGTCGCCACGCGCTCCACGAACGCGCGGATGTGCGGCTGCAGCGCGTCGAGGTCCTTCGACAGCATCGACTTGGTGATCTTCGGGATCAGGCCCTCGTAGGTCATGTTGATGCCCGAGATCTTCACCTTCGTGACCTCGCCGTAGAGGAACAGGTTCCGCTGCTTCTCGCTGAAAGACGACACCGGCTTGTCAGCGGGATAGAAGCCCGACTCCGAGAACCCCTTCACCATCCAGCCGTCGGCGGTGTACCCCGGCACCATGATCGCGCCCTCGTTCAGCGACTTCGACTCGTCGACCACCTGCGCGAGGTCGAGGTCCGACACCGCTCCCCTGCCCTCGCAGCGCGGACACATGCCGCCCAGGTAGATGGCGTCCTTGACGATCTTCTTCTCGCCTTTCGGCCCCGTCATCACCCCGCTGGCCTTCTGCGTCGGGATGTTGAACGAGAACGCGGTCGGCCCACCGATGTACGGCTCGCCCAGTTTGCTGAACAGGATCCGCAGCATCGCGCTCGCGTCCGTCACCGTGCCGACCGTCGACCGCGGGTTCGCGCCGAGCCGATCCTGGTCGACGATGATCGCGGTGGTCAGCCCCTCCAGCACGTCCACGTCCGGGCGGGGCACCGACGGCATGAAGCCCTGGACGAACGCGCTGTACGTCTCGTCGATCATGCGTCGCGACTCGGCCGCGATCGTGTCGAAGACGAGCGAGCTCTTGCCCGAGCCCGAGACTCCCGTGAAGACCGTCAGCCGACGCTTGGGGATGTCGACGCTGACGTCCTTCAGATTGTTCTCGCGAGCGCCCTGAACGCGGATGCGATCGTGGTTGTCAGCGGCGTGCACCGGGGCTCCTTCGGTCGGCGACATCGGACGGATCATCCCATGGTGACGCAGCCCGCCGACACCGCGCGCCGCAGCCGGCGGGTCTCAGCGCGCGTCGTCGAGGAACGGGCGGATGCCCGACGCCGCTGCGCCCTCCGCGGGGGCGCCCGAGCCGCCCCACTTCCCTTCCGCGGGGGCGCCCGAGCCGCCCCACTTCCCTTCCGCGGGGGCGCCCGAGCCGCCCCACTTCGGCGCCGGTGCCGTCCACTCCTCGAGCTTCCGGATCAGCTCGCGCGGCGTCGTCGCGACCAGCAGCGAGTCGCGGAACGCCTCGGCCACGAAGCCCTCCTCGACCATGCGGTCGACCATCGTCAGCATCGGTCGCCAGAATCCCCGCACGTCGTAGACGGCGACCGGCTTGCGGTGGATGCCGAGCTGCAGCCAGGTCCACACCTCGAAGAACTCCTCGAGCGTGCCGATGCCGCCCGGCAGCGCCACGAACGCGTCGCCGAGCTCGGCCATCCGCATCTTCCGGGCGTGCATGTCCGGAACCACCTCGAAGGTCGTCAGGTTCGGGTGGGCGATCTCCTTGTCCACGAGCGCCTGGGGCATCACGCCGTGCACCTCTGCCCCCGCCTCACGCGCAGCGGTCGACACCGTGCCTATGAGACCGACGTTGCCGCCGCCGTAGACGATGCCGATGCCGCGCGCCGCCAGCGCCTGCCCCACGTCCACGGCCGCCCTCGTGTATGCGTCGTCGCGGCCGGAGGCGGATCCGGTGAAGACCGTGATGCGGTGAAGGGTGGCGCTCATGCTCCCACCCTACGGAGGTCGATAGGTTGGACAGGTGACCCCGCCGCCTGACTCGCCTGACCACTCGGAGCGACGATGACGGGTGCGCTCTCGTGATCGGGGTCCTCACCGGCTTCGCCGTCGTCGGCCTCGCCATCGTCACCGGGTATGTCGTGGCGCGGATCGATCTCCTCGGCGAGCACGCGCGTTACGTGCTGAGCCGCCTGACGTTCTTCGTGCTCAACCCGTTCCTGCTCTTCTCCGTGCTGGCGGACGCCGACCTCAACCTGCTCTTCTCGGCGCTCCTGCCGGTGTCCGTGCTCGCCGCCGCGTCGATGTTCCTCGTCTACGGCCTCATCGCCCGGCTCGTCTGGAAGCGCTCCGCCGGAGCGACCGTGCTCGGCGCGCTCGGCGCCGGATACGTCAACGCCAACAACATCGGCATCCCGATCTCCACGTACCTCCTCGGCAACGGCGCGTACTCGGCGCCCGTCATCCTCGTGCAGCTGCTCGTCATCACGCCCGTCGTGCTGGCCGTCCTGGACGCGGTCTCGAGCGGCGGCGCGGCCGGATGGCGCGAGCTCGGACGCGCGCTCCGCCGCACGCTGCGCAACCCGATGATCATCGGCGCGGCGCTCGGAGTGCTGGTCGCCGTGCTCGACATCGACCTGCCGCCCCTCGTCTCCGAGCCGATCGACCTGCTCGCCGGCGCGGCGGTGCCCGTGCTGCTGCTGAGCTTCGGCATGTCGCTCTACGGCCAGCGGGTGCTCACGACCCGCGCCTCCCGTCCCGACGTCCTGCTCGCCACGGGCCTGAAGCTGCTGGCGATGCCGGTGGCCGCCTGGGCGATCGGCCTGCTGTTCCAGCTCGACGCGCACGCCATGCTCGTGGTCGTGGTGCTGGCGAGCCTCCCGAGCGCGCAGAACGTGTTCAACTACGCCCAGCGCTACGGCGTCGGCGAGGTGCTCGCGCGGGACGTCGTGTTCCTCACGACGTTCGGCTGCGTGCCCGTGGTCTTCGGAGCCGCCCTGCTGTTCGGCGCCTGATCAGGGCCGGACGCGCAGGGCGCCGGCGCGGTCAATCGCGCAGCGCGCGCAGCAGCCGCTCGGCCTTCCAGCGCGACTCGGCGTACTCGTCGTCCGCCTGCGACTGCACGGTGATGCCGCCGCCGGTCCCCAGCAGGTACTCCCCGTCGCCGGCCGTCATCAGGCTCCGGATGACCACGCCCAGATCGGCCCGCCCGTCCGCGCCGATCCACCCCAGGGCGCCCGCGTAGACCCCGCGCGGCGTCTCCTCGACGTCCTCGATGATCTGCATCGTCCGCAGCTTCGGCGCGCCCGTCATCGACCCGGCGGGGAACAGCGCCCGCAGGGCCGCCACCGTCCCGACGTCGTCGCGCAGCGCACCCCGCACCGTGGACACCAGCTGATGCACCGACGCGTACGACTCCACGGCCATCAGCGTCGGCACCTCGACGGTGCCGACCTCGCACACCTGCGACAGATCGTGGCGCAGCAGGTCGACGATCATGAGGTTCTCGGAGCGGAACCGCGGGTCCGTCGCGAGCAGCTCCGACGCCGCGGCGTCCGCCTCCGCCGTCGCACCCCGGGGCGTCGTGCCCTTGATGGGCTTCGCCTCCAGCGTCCGCACGCCGCCGGCCGCCTCGACGCGTGCGTACCGCTCGGGAGACGAGCTCGCGACGAACGCGCGGGCGCCCGGCACGTCGTGATGCACGTACGCGGCGTACGGCGCCGGGTTCAGGGCGCTCAGCCGGAGGAACGCGTCGAGCGGGTCGCGACCGCTGCGCACGGCAGCGCGGTACGTCAGGTTCACCTCGTACGAGTTGCCGGCGTGCAGCTGCTCCTGGACCTCGGAGAACGCGACCGCGTACCAGTCGGGAGTCGCCGCATGCTCGGGCGCCGAGATCTCACCGGGGGCAGGCGCGGGCGCGGGCTGCCGGCGGAGGTGCGACGGCCGCATCCACACCGCGTCCGGCAGGCGACCGTCCGGGCGAGCCGGCAGGTCCGGTCGCGCAGCGTAGCCGAGATAGCCGTACCAGCGGTCCTCCGGACGTCCTGCGGCGAGCTCCTCCCCCAGCGCCGCGAAGACGTCGTCGCCGACGACCTCCGATCGTCCATCGGCATGCCGGGTCACCCGGCGCGACGCGGCGTCGTAGCTCAGCGAGACGTCCATCGGGTCGAGCCGTACCAGCTCGGGCCCGCCGTCGCCGGCCTGCAGCCACGCCCACCTCTCCCCCGTCGGGGCGCCGGGCCAGCCCTCGCCGTCCCCGTCGCTCATGCCGCGCCCAGGAAGTTGCGCACCAGCAGCTCGCCGTGCTCCGTCAGCACCGACTCGGGATGGAACTGCACTCCGACGACCGGCAGCGTCCGGTGCGCGACGCCCATCACGAGTCCCGTGCGCTCGTCGGTCGCCGTGACCCGCACCTCGTCGGACAGCCGCAGGGCGGCGAGCGAGTGGTAGCGGATCGCCCGGAACCCGTCCGGGACACCGGCGAACAGTGCCTCGCCGTCGTGCCGGACCGTGGCGTCGACGCCGTGCCCGGGATCGACCCGTTCGACGACGCCGCCGAAGGCCGTGACGATGCCCTGCATCCCGAGGCACACGCCCAGCACCGGTCGCTCGCCGGCGCGCAGCACCTCACGCCCGACCGCGAAGTCGTGCGGATCACCCGGGTGTCCCGGTCCGGGCGACAGCACCACGTAGTCGTGTCGGAGCACGTCGGACGCCGTGCACTCGTCGTGCTCCACGACGCGCGGCAGCCCTCCGGTCACCCTCGCGATCAGGTGCACGAGGTTGCCCGTGTAGCTGTCGTGGTGGTCGACGACGACCACATCGTGCGAGGGCATGGCTCTATTGTGCGGGCGTCACTCCGCGGCGAAGGCGCTGACGTCGCCGACGAGGCGCGTGTTGTCGGCCGGCACCGGGTCGACGGCGGCCTGGGCGACCTCCGCGGCGAACTCGGACACGTTGTAGAGCTTTCCGGCCGACTCGCGGCGCTCCGCGATCGCGCCGGGGTTGGCGCGCTCGAGCAGCGTGGCGGTGATGGTGCCCTCGATCATGTCGCCGGAGACCACCGTGAAGCCGATGCCCTTGGCCTCCAGCGAGGGGATGAGCTCACGCAGGGCGTCCTCGCCGGCGCGCTTCGACAGCGCCACGGGCTCGTACTCGGGCATCGTCGGAGTGGTGCGGATGAAGTGCGCCTGGTGGCTCGTCACGAACACCACCCGGGCGCCTCCCTCGGCGGTGGAGGCCTCGAGCAGCGGCAGGGCCGCCTGCAGGGCGCCGACCTGCGCGTCGCGGTTCAGCCGCAGCGCGTAGTCCTCGGCCATGCCCGACTCCATACCGCCCGACGCGTTCAGCACGAGCACGTCGAGACGGCCGAACTCCTCCTTCACAGCCTCGAACATGGCGTCGATGGTCGGCTGCTCGGTGAGGTCCGCGCCGACGACGAGCGCACGGACGCCGAGCTCTCGTACCTCGGCCGCGAGCTTCTCCGCCCGCGGCGCCTTGTTGCGGAAGTTGATCACGACGTCCGCGCCGGCCTGCGCGAGGTAGCGCACGGTGTCGGCGCCGATGCCTCGCGACGAGCCGGTCACGAGCGCGACCGTGCCGCTCAGCGTTCCGGGGGCGATGGGCTGCGAGGGGGCGTCGGTCACGTGGGGCTCCTGACGGCGGGACGGTTTCGGCACGGACCCGCCATGGACTGCCGACGGGATCCGTTCGACACTAGCAATCCGCGGCGCCGTGCCCCTGTCGTGAGCCTCCAATGTCGCGCCCGTGCCCTTGTGCGGGACGGGTGCCTGCCGCCCCGCGGCGTCATTGCCCGCTGATAGGGTGCGGGGCAAGGAGGCCGCATGGACGTCATCGTGGAGTTCGCCTGGGTCGGCTGGCTCGTGCTCATCGCCCTTTTCCTCGCGATCGAGATCGTTTCGGGAGAGCTCACCTTCCTGATGCTCGCCTTCGGCTCGGTCGCGGGCATCGTGTCGGCGTTCGCGGATGCGCCGATCTGGTTGCAGATCATCATCGCCGCCGTCGCGGCCGTGGCCTTCCTCGCCCTGCTTCGCCCGCCTCTGCTGCGGCGTCTGCGACGCGGCGCCGATCCTCAGAAGTTCAACGTCGAGGCGTTGGTGGGGCTCCGAGGCGTCGTGACCGAGACCGTCACCGCTCTTGCCGGCCGCGTGAAGCTCGTCAACGGCGACTCCTGGTCGGCCCGTGTGCAGCACGGCTCGGACCTGCCGCCGCAGACCCCGGTCGTGGTCGAGTCCATCCAGGGCGCCACCGCCATCGTGTCCCCGGCTCCCGCCGGGTTCCCCACCCCCACCGGCCCTCAGGAGGCCTGAGTCATGGACATCGTCGGAACGGTCTTGCTGTGGATCCTGGCGGCCGCGATCGTGATCGTGGTCATCACGGTGCTGGTCCAGGCGATCCGCATCGTCCCCCAGAGCGAGGCCTTCATCATCGAGCGCCTCGGCCGTTACCACCGGACGCTCTACGGCGGCCCGCACCTGCTGTTCCCGATCATCGACCGTCCGCGCTCGCGGGTCGACCTGCGCGAGCAGGTGGTGTCGTTTCCCCCGCAGCAGGTCATCACGGAGGACAACCTCTCCGTGGCCGTCGACGTCGTCGTGTACTTCCGGGTCACCGACCCGCGCGCCGCGACGTACGAGATCGCGAACTACCTCGGCGCCGTCGAGCAGCTGTCGATCACGACGCTGCGCAACGTGGTGGGTGGTCTCAACCTCGAGGAGGCCCTGGTCAGCCGCGACGTGATCAACGGCAAGCTCAATGCCACCCTCGACGAGGCCACCGGCCACTGGGGCATCAAGGTCAGCCGCGTCGAGCTGAAGGCGATCGACCCGCCCGTGACGCTGCAGGACGCGATGGAGAAGCAGATGCGCGCCGAGCGAGACCGTCGTGCGGCGATCCTCACCGCCGAGGGGCACAAGCAGTCGCAGATCCTCGTCGCGGAGGGCGCTCGGCAGGCCGAGATCCTGAAGGCCGAGGGCGACAAGCAGGCGCAGGTGCTGCGCGCGCAGGGCGAGTCGGAGGCCATCCAGAACGTCTTCAACGCGATCCACGCCGGCCAGCCCGACGACAAGCTCCTCGCCTACCAGTACCTGCAGACGCTGCCGAAGATCGCCGAGGGCGAGAGCAGCAAGATGTGGATCATCCCCAGCGAGCTGACGGAGGCGCTCAAGGGCATCACGGGCGGCTTCGCGCGGGGCGGGGCACCCGCGGACCGGGCGTGACCCACCCGTACCTGCGCGGCACGGCCCATCCGCGCGTCCTCGCCCATCGCGGCCTGGCCGTGCCTGAGGACGACGTCGCCGAGAACTCGTTCGGCGCCATCGCCGCGGCCCACGCCGCCGGCGCGGCATACGTGGAGTCCGACTGCCATCTCACGTCGGACGGCCATGTGGTCCTCTTCCACGACGACACCCTGGATCGCGTCACCGGCGACCCCCGCCCTATCGCGGAGGTCACGCTGCGTGAGCTCGAACGGCTGATGGAAGAGCGCGGCGGTCTCGCGACGCTCGACCAGGCGCTGGAGGCCTTCCCGAGGACACGCTTCAACCTGGACGTGAAGGTGCCGACGGCAGCCGGCCGGGTGGGCCGCGCAGTCGCCGCCCACGCCGACCGCGTGCTCATCACGAGCTTTTCGGACGAGCGGCGTCTGGCCGCGCTCCATGCGGCGGGCCCGTCGCGGCCGGCGACCTCGCCCGGATCGCGTACGATCGCTCGCCTCGTCGCCGCCGTGGCGATGCGGCTGAGGCCCGCCGGCATGAGGCTGCTGCGCGGTCTCGACGCCCTCCAGATCCCCGAACGGCACGGTGCCATCCGCGTGCTGACGCCACGCCTCATCGACTGGGCGCACGCGTCCGACGTGGAGGTGCACGTCTGGACGGTCAACGACCCGAAGCGGATGCTGGAGCTCGTCGAGCTCGGCGTCGACGGAGTGGTGACCGACCGTGCCGACGTCGCCATCGAGACGCTCACGCGCTGACTCGTCCTCGACCGTCGCTCACAACTGGGATTCCGCTGGGAAAGGCGCTCCGCGGCCACCCCTTCGGATGATGCGCACAGCCGGGAACGTTATACCTGACACCTGACGAGAGGACCACACAATGGCAGATCGCAGCCTTCGCGGAATCCGACTCGGCGCCCAGAGCCTCCAGAGCGAAGAGGGCGTCGTGTTCATGGAGCGAACCCAGCACACGTATCACTGTGCCGCCTGCGACCGCGACACGACGCTGACGTTCGCAGCTGACGCTGAGGCCCCCGAGACCTGGGAGTGCCGCGGCTGCGGTGGCGAGGCGCTGCTGAAGGTCGAGGGCGGCACCGTCGAGGTCGACCACAGCGGCGACAAGGCCCCGCGCACCCACTGGGACATGCTGCTCGAGCGGCGCACGCTTCCGGAGCTCGAGGAGATCCTCGCGGAGCGCCTGGAGTTCGTCCGTGCCCGACGCGGCGCCGGCGAGGACCCGACCCGCGCCAAGACCGCGTAACGCGCACACCACGACGCCGGCTCTTCGGGGCCGGCGTCTTCGTGTTCGCGTGGCCGCCTCGCGTCATCGACGGGGCTCCCGCTCGCTTAGGCTGAGAGCATGGCGAACAGCGTGGATCGGGCCGTCGGCATCGACATCGGCGGCACCGGCATGAAGGCCGGGATCGTGGACCTCGCGAATGGCGAACTGGTCAGCGACCGGGTCCGTATTCCCACCCCCGCGGGCGCGAAGCCCAAGGACGTCCTGTCGACGGTGAGAGAGCTCCTCGGACTGCTCGGCCACGACGCGGACGAGCTGCAGGTCGGCATCTGCTTCCCGACCATCGTGAAGAACGGCCGGACGCTGTCGGCGGCGAACGTGTCGCACAAGTGGCAGGACTTCGAGGCCGAGAAGTTCTTCGAAGAGGGCCTGGGACACGCGATCCACTTCGTCAACGACGCCGACGCGGCAGGCCTGGCCGAGCTCCGCTACGGCGGGGCGACGGACCAGCCGGGGCTCACGGTCCTCACCACCCTGGGCACCGGGATCGGCTCGGCGTTCCTGTTCGACGGGGCGCTCGTCCCGAACACCGAGCTCGGCCACCTGCAGTGGAACGGCGACTCCATCGAGAAGTACGCCGCTCCGACAGCGCGCGAGCGCGACGACCTCTCGTGGAAGGACTGGGCGGCGCGCCTGCAGGAGTTCTACGATCACCTCGAGTTCCTCTTCTCCCCCGACCTGATCCTCGTCGGCGGCGGCGTCTCGAAGAACCCCGAGAAGTTCATGCCCCTCATCAGCACTCGCGCTGAGATGCGCATCGCCACCCACGCGAACAACGCGGGCATCATCGGCGCGGCCTCCCTCGCTCTCTGACGCCGACGTCGCTTCGCGGGTGCCATGATGGCCTGGTGGCGGCAGGCGGACCCGGTGATCATTGGCTCACCGACATCCTGAACTGGGATCTCGATCCCGTCACCCACCGCGTGTCCGTGCTGGTCCGCGAGATCGTCGCGTACGGCGGGCGGAGGGAGCTCGACGACGGGACGCCGCTCGCACGTTCGTTCGCGCGGCTGGGCCTCACCTGGCGCAGCCGGCCTGACGGAGAGGCACAAGCCGCCGAGCTGGAGCGGGCGCTGCAGGCTCGCCGGGACGCGCTTCGCGCCGAGGCCGTCGCGAACGGCTGGGACGTCTGACCGCCGCCGATGCGCGGCGAGACGGCGGCGCCGACGGCACTGCCCCGCCCCCCCCTTCGCGCCTCGGCGAGAAGCGGTCGACACGAAAACGCCCCTCCGCCGAGCATGCTCGGCAGAGGGGCACTCCCCAGCCCGCGGCGCTGTGGGGCGATGCGGGATGTGCGCCGCGCACTGGGGCGAGACGTTACCAAAACGCTACACACCCGGCGCCCGTGGCGCATCCGCGCCCACGTCTGTCCCCGGGGCGATGACGAGCGACCCGGCACGATCCCCACGCGAAGCCGAGGCCGGGAGCACGCCGTCCGCGCCCCCTTCGACTCTCGGCAAGAGGCCGATGAAGGGCTGAATCCGCTCGACGAGGGGCCTGGAGCAGCGTTGGAGGTCAGGCCGGCGGCCTGGCGAACGGAGTCAGCCCAACGCCGACTCGACGACCGACACGGTCGCGTAAGTGATCGACGGCGCCCCGCCCGAACTGTCCGGGTGGACGTCCACGTCGCTGATCGAGCCGTTGCCGGCGCTACCGCGGACGTCGGACAGGTCGGCTGCCGCGGCTCGATGGTTGACGGCGTTGATCAGCCCGCCATGGGTGACGACGATGATGTTGCGTCCGGCGTAGGCGCGCGCGATACGGTCCATGGCTCGTTCTGCGCGCTCGACCAACTGCCCGGTTCGTTCGCGACCTTTGATCTGACCGTCCGGGAACGCATCGTCGAGGTCGCTCCACTCGACCCCCTCGGCCGCGCCCCACGCCTGCTCCATGAGATCCTCATCGAGCTCGACCGCGTCGATGAGCAGTTCGTCCGCAATGATTCGAGCGGTCTCCGAGGCTCGCACGAGAGGGCTGGCAACCACCGCGGCGTACTCCAGCCCGGCGAGCTTCGCGGCGGCGTCCGCGGCCTGCACACGACCCTGGTCGTTGAGGGGGATGTCACGCCGCCCCTGAATGAGGCCCATGGTGTTCCATTCCGTCTCGCCATGACGGACCAAGCGCAGCAGCGTCAAGCGTTCCCACCTCTCAAGCCAGAGTCTCGACGGCCGCGACCCGTGCGGACGCCGGGGTCCATGCTCCCACGAGGCGGGACGGACGATCACCAGCGCACGCGGCTCAGCGCGTCGCCGGTGGCGTTCCATGCAGAAGGAGACGCCTGATCAGAAGTCATGAAGCGAATGGGCCGGCCTGTACGCCGGGTTCTGTTCGGGGGCTCGCGCCCCGTCGACGGCCATCTCTCTCGGCGACACGTTGCCGTGCCGCTCTAGCGACCTACCCGAGGACTCGGCGGGCCGCGTCAACATCCTCTGTCTGGTCTTGCTCCGGGCGAGGTTTACCGAGCGGATCGCGTCGCCGCGACCCCTGGTGGTCTCTTACACCACCGTTTCACCCTTACCGGGGGCGAGCCCCCGGCGGTCTGCTTTCTGTGGCACTGTCTCGCGGATCACTCCGGGTGGGTGTTACCCACCGCCCTGCCCTGCGGAGCCCGGACGTTCCTCGGCGCGCGACGGCAAGCCGTCCGCGACGCGGCCGTCCGGCCGACCCATTCGCGCCGTCCAGTCTACGCGGCGCCGCGTCAGTCCTTCGCCGCGCTGTCGGAGATGCGCAGGTCCAGGGGGAAGTCGATCGGGAAGGCCCCGAACAGCAGTCGGCCGGCAGCCTCCGCGGCCTCCCGCAACGCCTCCGCGGCCGCGTCGGCATGCTCGGCGGGCGCGTGCACGATGACCTCGTCGTGCAGGAAGAAGGCGAGATGCGCGCGACGGGCGAACGCAGGACCGGAGCGTGGCGCGCCCTCTCCCGAGTCCACGGGGGCCAGCCTCGTCAGTCGCAGTCGGACGTCCGCCAGCCAGGCGAGCGCCCATTCCGCGGCCGTGCCCTGGACCACGTAGTTGCGGGTGAACCGTCCACGGTCGCGCCCGATGCGCAGAGCCCGCGTCTCGTCGGCCGGGGACGCCCCCGAACGGGAGGCCCGCGCCTGCGCGGCGCGCCAGGCGTCATCGGGCGGCGGCGACGTGCGTCCGAGCCAGGTGGTGACCACCCCGCCCTCCTCACCCGTGCGCGCCGCCGCATCGACCAGCGCCATCGCATCGGGGAACACCCTCCGCAACCGCGGCACGAGGCGGCCGGAGTCGCCCGTCGTCGCCCCGTACATGGCTCCGAGGACCGCGATCTTGGCCTCGGCACGTGTGCGCACCGCGCCGGCCGCGACGATGCCCTCGTACAGGTCACGCCCGCGCGCCGCCTCCGCCATCCGCTCGTCGCGCGCCATCGCGGCGAGCACGCGCGGTTCGAGCTGCGCCACGTCGGCGGCGACGATGCGCCAGCCCGGATCGGCCCTCAGCGCGCCGCGCAGCTGTCGGGGCAGCTGCAGCGCTCCACCGCCGGACGAGGCCCATCGGCCGGTGACGACCCCGCCCGGGATGTAGACGGGGCGGAAGCGGCCGTCGCGAACCCACTCGTCGAGCCAGGCCCAGCCGTTCGCGGTCAGCAGCCGAGCGAGCCGCTTGTACTCCAGCAACGGCGCGATCGCCGGGTGCTCGATCTCGCCCAGCTCCCATTTGCTGGTCGACTCGACACGGATGCCCGCACGCTGCAGCGCGCGCAGCAGGCGCGGCGGCGAGTCGATGCTCAGTGCGGGGTCGCCGAGCGCCTCGCGCACCTCGGCGGCCAGCCGCGTCATGCGAGCGGGGGCGCCGCCGGCACGGCGATCGCCGAGGGCGTCGCGAAGGATGCGATCGTGGTGCTCCGCGTCCCAGGGCACGCCCGCGGCGCGCATCTCGGCCGCCGCCAGAGCACCCGCCGACTCTGCGGCGAGCAGCAGCCGCATCCGCCCCGGGTGGGCGGCCTGCGCGACGGCGGCGTCCTGGCGCAGGAGCTCTGCGACGGTCTCCGCCACGCCGTCCCGGCCGGGTCGACGCGATCCCGCGGCTCCGTTCCCGGAGAGGTCGTCGAGCTCGAAGAGCGCGCCGGCCGACGGCCCCGCCTCCGCCGGTGCGCCGTCCCACGCCGTAGCCTCGCGCAATGCCGAGGCCGAGGGGACGGCGTCGCGCAGCACGGCGTGACACAGCCGCAGGTCATGCGCCCTCGACACGCGGACGCCGGCACCGAGCAGGGCCGAGTACCACGCGGCGGTGCTCGACCACACCCAGCGGATGCCCCGGCCCGTGGCGGCGCCCTCCGCCTCGCGCGCTGACACCCAGACCGGCAGCTCGGTGCTGCTCAGCGGCCGGCGGCCGTGCTCGCCCCCGCGGTCGAGGGCGACGGCGACGGCACCGCCGCGGGCGTCACGACCGAGCACGATCCTCTCGGCGTCGGCCCACGGCGATGGCGCCGAGGCGTCAGAAGAGGGCGTCTCCACCGACCGCTTCCGGTGTCGGCTCCGTCGTCGCCGAGCTCAGATCCCTCCGGAAGCTCGCACGGGAGTCCATCGACTCGTTGGCCGCGGCGTCAGCCAGCGCGTTCTCGGCGCGCGGCACCCATCCGAAGGTGACGGCGCGCTCGCCGATGAGCTCGTGGGCGCGCCGTGCGAGGGTCTGCATGTCGGGGTGCTTGATCTTCCATCGCCCCGTCATCTGCTCCACGACGAGCTTCGAGTCCATGCGCACGTGGACGACTGCCGGATCGCGTTCGAGCGCGACCTGCAGGCCGGCGATCATGCCGCGGTACTCCGCGACGTTGTTCGTCGCGACGCCGATGTAGACGCCCACCTCGACGATCACGGTGCCGGTCGTCTGGTCGATCACCACCGCTCCCCCGGCCGCCACGCCCGGATTGCCGCGAGAGCCGCCGTCGGCCTCGACGATCAGCGAGGGGCCGGTCACAGCCCCGACTCGGCGGTGCGCACCATGATGCCGCCACACTCCGGGCACAGGGCGACCTCGTCGTCGGGCGTGCCGCGGAGCACCTGCAGGTCGCTCGGCGACAGCGTCATGTTGCAGGCGCCGCACATCCCGCGGGTGAACGCGGCGGTTCCGGTGCCTCGTGCGGCGAGCCGCTCATAGAGCCCCAGCAGATCCGCCGGAAGACGGTCGGCGATCGCGGAACGGTCGCGCGTCAGCGCCTCGGCATCGGACGCTGCCCGGGAGACCAGCTCCTTGGCCTCGCCGCTGAGGCGCTGCCCCTCGGCCGTCGTGGCGTCGAGCAGCGCCTGCTGCTCGGTCACCGCCGAATCGGCGGCCTCGAGCCTCTCCATGATCTCGAGCTCCGCGTCCTCGAGGTCGCTGCGCCGCTTGTCGAGGGTCGCGATCTCCCGCTCGAGCCCCTGTGCGTCCTTCGGACTCGCCGTCGTCGCGAGCCGTTCGGCGTCGCGAGCCCGCCGAGCCGCGACCACCTCGACGTCGGACTCGATGCGCTTGAGCTCGGTCCGCAGATCGTCGCGCGCTCCGGCCCGCTCCGCGAGCTCACGGCCGAGCGCCGTGCGCTGGGCGATCAGCTCCTGCACCCTCGCCGCCTGCGGGGGGTTGCGTCGCGTCGACTCCGCCGAGGCGAGACGTCGGTCGATGTCGGCGACGTCGAGCAGGAGCAGCTGGTCGGCAGGGCTTGCTTTCACCCTTCCAACCTACCGTCCGGCCTCCGCCCGCGGTGCGGGCGTCCGCACTGCCTCACCGACGCCGTCGCCGCAAGCCCCGTGCGCCGCCGGCCGCGCCGACGTAGCGTCACGGTGCCAGTGACAATGACGAAGGGACCCTCGATGACCCGATTCGGCTACACCCTGATGACCGAGCAGAGCGGACCGCGCGAGCTCGTGCGCTACGCCCAGCAGGCCGAGGAGGTCGGCTTCGACTTCGAGGTCTCCAGCGACCACTACTCCCCCTGGCTCGTGAGCCAGGGACACGCGCCGTACGCCTGGACCGTGCTCGGGGCCGTCGCGCAGGCGACGTCACGCGTGGAGCTGATGACCTACGTCACGTGCCCCACGATCCGCTACCACCCCGCGGTCGTCGCTCAGAAGGCCGCGACCCTGCAGCTCCTCTCGGACGGACGCTTCACGCTCGGGCTCGGGAGCGGCGAGAGCCTGAACGAGCACGTGGTCGGCGAGGGCTGGCCGGGCATCGTCTCGAGGCAGGAGATGCTCGTCGAAGCGATCGAGATCATCCGCGAGCTGCACTCCGGGGAGCTCGCGACCTATGACGGCGAGTACTTCCGCGTCGACTCCGCCCGAATCTGGGACGCGCCGGACGACGGCGTGCCGATCGGCGTGGCGGTCTCGGGGGACGCATCGATCTCGCGGTTCGCGCCGCTGGCCGACCACCTGATCGCTGTGCAGCCGGAGGCGGACCTCGTGCAGGGCTGGGACGAGCACCACCCGTCGCCGTCGAGGAAGATCGGCCAGGTGCCGATCTCCTGGGATCCGGATAAGGACGCGGCCATCGCGCGGGCGCATGATCAGTTCCGCTGGTTCGGCGGCGGCTGGGCCGTGAACGCCGACCTTCCGACACCCGCGGGCTTCGAGGCCGCGTCGCAGTTCGTCCGTCCCGAGGATGTCGCCTCCGCGATCCCGTGCGGGCCGGACCTCGACGAGCTCGCCGAGGGCGTGCGACCGTTCCTCGAGGCGGGCTTCACCGACGTGGCGATCGTGCAGATCGGCGACGAGCAGCAGCAGCGCTTCCTCGACGAGGTGGCGGGCCCCCTTCTCGAGCGGCTGCGCGCACTCTGATCCGACGAGGCCGTCTCTGACGTTCTGGCTTTGGCCGGCACCGCACGGTGCCGGCCAAAGGCCGTCGATGCGCCCGAGCCCGCCGATCCGGGCGGGACAGCGCGGTCAGACCAGCGCGATGCGGACCCCCGGCACCCGCCGCAGATCGTCGAGCGAGAGGACGTCTGCCGCGGTGACCACGCCTGTCCGGCCGCCCGCCGCGGCGGCCGCGGCCATGCGCGAGGTGAGGATCCCGGTGCTCAGGGACTGCCCGTCGCCGTGAGCGATCAGTCCTCTTCCGGTCCGCCGGTCGACGGCGGAGATCGACCACCCGCTGCCCCCGACGTGCGGGGCGTACGCGACCGCTCGGCGCAGGGCGGGCAGGAAGCCGACGGCCGCGAGGGCCGCCGTGGTGAGACGGCTGTCCGTGCCGAGGTAGCTGCGCACAGCGAACCCGCCGCCTCGACCCAGCAGCAGATGATCCGGGAAGTCGGCACGAAGGAGGCGACGCCGGCCTGCCGTCGTCGGGAGCTCCCGGCTCTCGCGGAAGTTGAGCACGCGGCGCCCTTCCGGCGGGTCGTGGAGCGCGCGACCGGCGAGCCCGGCGGTCCACGCGACCGCGGCCGCGCCGTGATCCTCGCCGCCGCCGAGGACGACTCCGAGGTCGAGCTCGTCGCCCGCCCCGGCGTCGAGCGCGGCGAGGATGATCGTGCTCAGCCCCGGCACGAGACCCGCCCCGAGCACCATGCGGCTGCCCGCCGGTGCCGCGCGGGCCAGCGCATCGAGATAGCCCGCAGTGGCCGAGATCTCGACCAGCGTCGCTCCGCCGAGCGCCGCCGCGATCCTTGGGTCCTCGACACCGCTGGCGTTCACGACGACGTCGTGACCGACCGCTGCGGCTCTCAGCGCGTCGCCGCCGTCACTTGCGGTCAGGTCGATCCGCACCGAGCCTGTGGACGGCGTGCGCCCCGCCGGGGTGACGGAGTGGCCGCCGGCACGCAGGTCGGAGACGACGACCCGACCGACCGCGCCGCGCGCGCCGAGCACCAGTGCCCTCACTTCGCCCCTCCCTTCCCCACCGAGGCGCGGGTGAGCCGAACGTATCCGCGGGTGAGCAGCGGCACCGCCCAGAGCACGGCGACGGGCACGACCACCGCCATCACGATCGCCGTCTGGGCGAGGTCCGGCCACCCCGGCAGGAGCGGCGTCACGAGCAGACGGCACACGACGACGAGCGGGAAGATCGCCAGCCAGGTGATGACGATGCGAGGAAGAACCGGGACCATGACCACTTCAATCTCCAAACGTTTGTTTGGCACACCACAAGCAGGTTTCGCACGGATCTCCAACCTGATGGTTGGAGATCCGCTAGGCTCGCCCCATGGCGTGGGACACGGAGGGCACACGACGGAAGCTGCTCGCAGCGGGGGCCCAGCAGTTCGCGGCCCACGGCTTCGCGGGTGCGCGGATGGACGTGATCGGGCGTGAGGCGGGAGTCAACAAGGAGCGCGTCTACCAGTACTTCGGCAACAAGCACGCGTTCTACCTCGCGGTGCTCACCGATCAGCTCGACTCCCTCCTCGAGGGAGCCGACGTCCGCGGCGGCGGAGCGGAGGCCATGGGGGACTTCGCCGGCGCCCTGTTCGACCGCTTCCAGGCCGACGCCACCCCCGCGCGCCTGCTGGCCTGGGAGAGCCTGGAGCTCGAGCACCCCGCCTCGACGGCCGAGCGGGCGAATCTGTGCGCGCGCCGCGCCTCCTCGATCCGGGACGCGCTGCCCGGCGTCGACCAGCACGGCGCGGAGCATCTGCTGCTGTCGATCGTCACGCTCGCCGCCGGCTGGTGGACCCTCTCCCACCTCGCCGGTGTGGTGCTGACCACGCCCGCCGACGACTCCCAGCGACGTCGACAGCTCGTCCGCCAGGCCACCGCCCTCGCCCGAGCGGCGCACGACGCCGTCTAAAGCGAGTCGGAAGACGGTCTCAAGGGCCCCGCCTCTGCTGCGGGGCCGTGCTTCTCCGGTACCGGAACCACGGCGACCACGACACTGCACCCACGACCGTGAGAACGACCCCGATCGTCATCACGAAGAGCACGGCCCCGCCGCCCCGTCCGTACCCGCCCCAGGCGCCGGCGAGAAGGGCGACGACGCCGAACGCGATAAGTGCGGCCCCGAACGCCAGCGGCAGAAAGGGAGCGATCGGCAGCCGCTTCGGGGTCATGCGACCGCTCCGAAAAAGTCGGAACACGCCGACTCGTGGACTCCCTTTGCAACCCACCGCGTCTCGAGAACGATGCGTGGATGAATATCCGACGTTCTCGTCGTGCGCGTGGTGAATGGGAGCGAGCCTGAATCACTCGCGCGGTGTGTCCGCCACCTCGACGGAGACCCGGTACTCGGATCCGTCGACGCCGCTGATGGTCACAGGGGCGTCGAAGGTGGAGCCCGTGCTCGGATCCGTCAGAACGCAATCGACGACCGTGCCATCGACCAAGTCGACCTGGTCATCACCGCAGTCCATTTCGGGTCGAATGCCGATCTGCTCCTCGAGCGCGCCGGCAGCGGAGTCGGAGATATCGGAACCGGGAACGGTCAGGTTCGAGCTGGCACTTACGGTACAACCTGCCAGCGCGCCAGCGGAGAGCACGCTGACGAGCACAGCAAGAGCAATTCTCTTACGCATGCCGTCAGACTAGGTTTTGGTCAGTGCGCTCATATTCACACGCGCGCAGACTCCACCCATGCAGCGAGTATTTGGAACGACAACCGATAGCTGCTCGCCAGAAACGGTCGTCTTCGGCGGGGCTGAAGCGTCGCTGCTCCGGCGCGGGCGCCGGAAGGTGCCTCGACATCACCCGAGCGAGATGGCATCGTGAACGGATGTCCAGCAGCGAACCGCGTCTCACCTTCCCGTGGATTGCTCTCATCATCACCGCAGGGACATGCACGGCGATCGTGGTGCTCATCCTTCTGAACGTCGTTGGCCCCGGCCTCTGGTTCAGCGCCCTCGCAATGGCGCTGATCGCCGTATCCAACGGCATCATGATCTTCAACAAGAGGAAGCGCCGCGAGGAGAAGAGCTGACTCTCCCCCCGACCACGTCAGGCGAGACGGAAGACGGTCCTGTGGGCCCTGCCGGGATCGAACCGACGACATCCACGGTGTAAACGTGGCGCTCTACCAGCTGAGCTAAAGGCCCCTGCGACGAGTCTAGGCGGCGATCTCGTAGCCGCCCCTCAACCGGCAGCCCGGACGCAGGTCGCGACGGCCGACGACGCCGACGGCGCCCCGTCGCCCTCTCCGCGGGGTGGGGTGAGCACCGGCCCCGAGCTGCGGGTCTGCCACCAGACCCACACGGTGAGAGCGATGTGCAAGGCGATGGGGAGGAGCATGATGACCGATCCGGCCCCGTCGGAACGATCGTGGGCTGCGGTGAAGTCCGCGTGCAGGACGAGCAGGACGAGGAAGCCGATCGTGTTGTTCACCGCGTGGACGACGATGCCGATCTCGAGTCCGCCGCTCCTCCAGGTGATGATCGCGAGGGTGGACGCGAAGACCACGTAGTAGAGGTTCACCCAGGGGTCGGTGGAGAAGTGCACCACGGCGAAGAGGACGCTGGACACCGCGATGCCGAGCAGCAATGCGGTGCGCGGGCCTCGCGCCCAGCTCGCGGCGACGCGGAAAACCAGGCCGCGGAACCCGTACTCCTCTCCCGCGGCCTGCAACGGCGTCAGGAGAAGGGTGACCAGGAAGACCGAGGCGAGGCCGACGGTCGACCACGTGGTCGCCGTGGTTCCCAGCACCAGGGTGGAGACGACGAGATTGACCGCCCAGAGCGGGACGACGACCAGCATCGCCCTCCCGACGACGGCGGTGCGCAACACGTTCGAGACGGAGGTCAGCGAGGCGGCCCGCACGCCGTACAGCCATCGTTGGATCAGCATGCTCCAGGGGATCAGCATCGCGATCGGCAGCATCGCCGCGACGTGGATGCTCGCGGTGTAGCCGCTGAGATCCAGCGCGCCATCGATGCGGAACGCGATCTGCACCGCTCCGAACGTGAGACCGAACATTCCTCCGATGAGCAGAGCGATCGCGAGGATCCCCCCGACCGATGCGGCGCCTGTCGCTCGCGAGGACCTGCTGATACTCCGCTCCGGGTGGGGTCGGACGCGCGGCGAACGAGCTCTTCGTCGAGGAGCTCGTGGACGGTCCCGCACCGAGCGTGTTGTGCGTCATGTCTCCTCTTCCCTCGTGGGGGTCGATGTGGTCGGGTCGATGTGGTCGGGTCGATCGACAGGGATCGCTAGCGCTCTTGTCGCTCCCGGATGATGATCTGGTGGGCTTTCGCCAGGGCCCTGAGCTGCGCCTCGTTGTACAGCTCCCCCACGGCGGCGACGATCACGTCGGCGGTTCTCCGCGCGCCGAGCGCAGACGATTCGGTGATGTCGACCATCCGAGGGAAGCGGGCCTGCTGCTGCCGGATCGTGACGGCGAGGTGCTCCGCCACCGCGTCGATCGCCTCGCCGTCGGCGTCCTCGGGGAGCAGATCGAACGCGTCTGCCTCTTCTCCCTGCTCGGCCATGAGCTGCCTCAGGTCGTCCAGAGCGTCGCTCTGCAGGACGTGCGAATAGACGGTGAGAAGGGATCGGTCGCGCTCCGAGAGCGCTCCGGCGACCGGTTCGAAGGGCGACGGGGTGGTGAGAGGAGCACGGTTGGCCCCGAGCACGGCGAGCTCCGCACGCACGCGCTGGAGACGGCTGATGGTCTGTGAGAGCTCCTCGTCGATGACGCGTATGGCGTCTTGGAGGTCGTGACCGGTGTCGTCGATCGCGGCGATCTCGCTCAGAGGAATGCCGAGATCCTTCAATCGGGCGATGTGGAGCAGGCGGACGAGGTGCGAGGTCGTGTACTGCTTGTACCCGTTGGCTGCCCGCTCGGGCATCTCGAGGAGCCCGATCTCGTGGTAGTGGCGGACGGCCTTGACAGTCGTCCCCGCCAGTTCCGCCAGCTGTCTGGTGCTCCAGGCCACTGTGCCGCTCCTCTCAGCTCGCGATCCCGTGATAGACCAACCCCGCCGAGTTGTACACGATGTGCACGATCATCGCGGGCCAGATGGATCCTGACGCGCGCAAGAGGACGCCGGTCGCGACGCCGACCACGAACGCGACGGGCATCACTGCGTTGACGCCGTGGGCGACGGCGAAGATCGCCGCGCTCGAGAGGACTCCCACCCAGGGGCCCCACCGGAAGAGGAAGTTGGCGATGAGACCCCGGAACAGCAGCTCCTCACCGATCGGAGTCAGGACTCCCCCGAGGAAGACCGTGACGGCGAGCGACAGCAGACTCAGCTGGGTCGCGTCCCGGTAGGCCTGCTGGACGGAGTCCGAGCCGGGGAACAGCGGATCGAGAAGCCACGACACGGGCCAGCTGAGGAAGAAGCACGCGACACCGGCCCCCACGCCCGCGAGCACCCAGACGGCGCGGACCCGGTGGAATCCGAACGGCCCGAGACGGCGGATCCGTACGGCCATCGCGGCGAAGAAGCCCCCGGCAGGAGCGACCGCCGACTCGATGAACGCGACGTGTCCGGCCGAGAGGGGGCCGTCTTCGGGGACGAGGTAGCCGACGATCCCGCCCAGCAGGTACAGGGTGATGGCCACCACGACGCCGACGATCACCTCCGGCCACCCGGGGCGAGCGGCGGGCGACGCGGCGCGCGGTGCGCTGTCTGCGATGTCCATGCGACGAGCCTCACCCGTGCCCCAGGGGCAGGGTCAAGACCGGTTCGCCGCGACCATAGGCACCTGCTCCGTGACCGCGACCCCCACAGGCGTCACGGCGCGGGTCGGACCTCGTCTCCCACCCGGATCTCGCCGCCTCCGCCCACCGGCAGCAGCAGGATCCCCAGGGTGGGCTGATCCTGCCCGACCTCCTTCGTGAGCGTCTTCAGGAGGGGCGCGTCCCGCTCCCCCGTGTCGGGGTTCGCGTGCACCGCCAGGCAGCGCCCGATCGGCTGCTGCACCTCGAACAGCACGTCCCCGACGGCGACGCGTCCCGTCCATCCGAGCTCGGCCCACGGCGCCAGGCCCTCGACGACGATGTTCGACCGGAACCGACGGTCGTCGACCGGGGCGTCGCTGATCCCGTCGAGCACGGCGACCGATGCCTTTCCGTGCAGGGAGACGAAGCCGCGCGGCCGGTCCTGGAAGCGCGACGTCCCGCCGTCTCCGACGAGGGCGAGCGGCAGGCGTCCCTCGGCGCGCAGCCGCCGTGCGTCCGCCGTGCCCTGCACGTACTCCGTGACGGCCTCGACCAGGCGCCGGCGACCGTCCGGGTCGAGCCCCTCGTCTGCGATCGGCGCCGGAGCGTCGACGGGGCCGGTCAGCGCGATCCGAACACGTCGCGCGCCGTCGTCGTACGTCAGCCGCAGACGAGCGAGCGAGGGGAAGTCCATCAGCGCGAGCCCCCGGCTCTTCGGCCAGTAGTCGAGGCCGTCGCGGTCCTCCGGCTCGGCGGCGTCCGCGAAGCGGAAGGCGAGCACCCGGTCCCCCGCGACGCGGCCGTCGTCCTGCACGGTGAGCACATCGCGGCTCTCAGGCGTGAAGCCCTTCACGGGATAGCGGAACAGGGAGCTCACGAACGGCACTCGTCCATCCTGCCCTGCCTCAGGGGGTTAGGCTGATGGGCGATCACGCGTGTGCACGTCCATTCGACGTGCCCGCGCGCAGGCACGTTCGCGCGGCATGATCTGCCGAGCTCGACGAAAGGTCTTCCGGTGGCTGTTCACGACCAGGATCCGTACTCCCAGGGGCCGCTCGACAGCGACCCCGAAGAGACCAGCGAGTGGCAGCAGTCGCTGGACGAGCTCGTCGGCGCGAAGGGGCACCAGCGCGGTCGCGAGATCATGCTGAGCCTGCTCAAGCGCTCGAAGGATCTGCACCTGGGCGTGCCGATGGTCCCCACGACCGACTACGTCAACACCATCGCGCCCGAGGACGAGCCGGACTTCCCGGGCGACGAGGAGCTGGAGCGCCGCTACCGCTCCTGGATCCGCTGGAACGCCGCCCTGACCGTGCACCGCGCGCAGCGCCCCGGCATCGGCGTCGGCGGCCACATCTCCACGTATGCCTCGTCGGCCTCCCTGTACGAGGTCGGCTTCAACCACTTCTTCCGCGGTCAGGACCACCCCTCCGGCGGCGACCAGGTCTTCATCCAGGGGCACGCCTCCCCCGGCCCGTACGCGCGCGCCTTCCTCGAGGGGCGTCTCTCCGAGGCCCAGCTCGACGGCTTCCGCCAGGAGAAGTCGGCCGGCGAGAACGGCATCCCGTCGTACCCGCACCCCCGCCTCATGCCGGAGTTCTGGCAGTTCCCGACCGTGTCGATGGGCCTCGGCCCGATCAACGCCGTCTACCAGGCGATGGCGAACAAGTACCTCGCCAACCGCGGCATCAAGGACACCTCCGACAGCCACGTCTGGGCCTTCCTCGGCGACGGCGAGATGGACGAGGTCGAGAGCCGCGGACAGCTGCAGGTCGCCGCCAACGAGGGCCTCGACAACCTCACCTTCGTCATCAACGCGAACCTGCAGCGCCTCGACGGCCCCGTGCGCGGCAACGGCAAGATCGTGCAGGAGCTCGAGAGCTTCTTCCGCGGCGCCGGCTGGAACGTCATCAAGGTCGTCTGGGGCCGCGAGTGGGACGACCTGCTCGCCCGCGACGTCGACGGCGCGCTGCTCAACCTCATGAACACCACCCCCGACGGCGACTTCCAGACCTACAAGGCCGAGTCGGGCGCGTACGTGCGGGAGAACTTCTTCGGTCGCGACCCGCGCGCCCTCGAGCTCGTCAAGGACTACTCGGACGACCAGATCTGGGGCCTGCGCCGCGGCGGCCACGACTACCGCAAGGTGTTCGCCGCCTTCAAGGCCGCGCAGGAGCACAAGGGCCAGCCGACCGTCATCATCGCGAAGACGGTCAAGGGCTACGGCCTCGGGCCCCACTTCGAGGGCCGCAACGCGACCCACCAGATGAAGAAGATGACGCTGGACGACCTCAAGCTGTTCCGCGACACGATGCACATCCCCGTCACCGACAAGCAGCTCGAGGACGACCCGTACCGCCCGCCCTACTACCACCCGGGCGAGAACGACGAGACGATCCAGTACATGCTCGAGCGCCGCCGCGCGCTCGGCGGCTTCCTGCCGGAGCGACGCTCGAAGTACACCCAGATCCCTCTGCCGGAGAAGAAGGACTACGCGCTTCTGAAGAAGGGATCCGGCACCCAGGAGGTCGCGACCACGATGACGTTCGTGCGTCTCGTGAAGGACCTGCTGCGCGTGAAGGGCTTCGGCGAGCGGATCGTCCCGGTGATCCCGGACGAGGCGCGCACCTTCGGCATGGACTCGTACTTCCCGACGGCGAAGATCTACAACCCCAACGGCCAGAACTACACGTCGGTCGACCGCGAGCTGCTCCTGGCCTACAAGGAGAGCCCGCAGGGCCAGATCATCCACGTCGGCATCAACGAGGCCGGCGCCCTCGCGGCGTTCACCGCGACCGGCACGGCGTACTCCACGCACGGCGAGCCGCTCATCCCGATCTACATCTTCTACTCGATGTTCGGCTTCCAGCGCACGGGCGACGCGCAGTGGGCTGCGGGCGACCAGATGGCGCGCGGCTTCATCATCGGTGCGACCGCCGGCCGCACCACGCTGACCGGTGAGGGTCTGCAGCACGCCGACGGCCACTCGCACCTGCTGGCCTCGACCAACCCGGCGACCGTGTCCTACGACCCGGCCTACGGGTACGAGATCGCGCACATCGTCGAGTCGGGCATCGACCGGATGTACGGCGGGAAGCACGACGACCCCAACGTGATGTACTACGTCACCGTCTACAACGAGCCGATGGTCATGCCCGCCGAGCCCGAGGACGTGGACGTCGACGGGATCGTCCGCGGCATCCACCGCGTCTCGCAGGGCACGGGCGACGGGCCGCGTGCCCAGCTGCTCGCCTCCGGCGTCGGCGTGCCGTGGGCGCTCGAGGCGCAGCAGCTGCTCAAGGACGACTGGGGCGTCGCCGCCGACGTGTGGTCGGTCACCAGCTGGACGGAGCTTCGTCGCGACGGTCTCGCCGCCGACGAGCACAACTTCCTCCACCCGGAGGCCGAGCCGCGCACGGCGTACCTGACCGAGAAGCTCAAGGGCGCCGAGGGACCCGTCATCGCCGTCAGCGACTTCATGCACGCGGTGCAGGACCAGATCCGCCCGTGGGTCCCGAACCGCTACCTGACGCTGGGCGCGGACGGCTTCGGCTTCTCGGACACGCGCGCCGCTGCCCGCCGCTTCTTCAAGATCGACGGACCCTCGATGGCGGTGCGTGCGCTGCAGGGCCTCGCGGACGAGGGCAAGGTGGACCGCTCGGTCATCGCGCAGGCGATCGAGAAGTACCGCCTCCACGACGTCAATGCCGGCTCGTCCGGCAACGCCGGCGGGGAGAGCTGAGCTCCCGCGTGACGCAGGAGAGCTCGGCGTCGGGGGGCACGACGCCGGCAGCCTCGGATCAGGACGACTCGAGGCTGCTCAGCAACGCCGGCACGGTGGACCGTGCCGCGACGCTGGCGTGGCTCCGACGCATCTCCGGCGACCTGGCCACGGCCACCACGACGCGCCTCGAGCAGTCGCTGTCGTGGTACTCGGACATGCCGCCTGCGCGACGATCGGCCGTCGGCCTCGTCGCGCAGGCGGGCATCACGTCGTTCATCCAGTGGTACGACGACCCCACGTCCACCCCCTGGATCGCGGCCGACATCTTCGCCGCGGCTCCGCGCGAGCTGCTGCGCAGCGTGAGCCTTCAGCAGACGCTCCAGCTCATCCGGATCACGGTGGAGGTCGTCGAGGAGCGCGTCGCCTCGAAGAGCGAGGACCTGCGCGAGGCGATCCTGCTCTATTCGCGTGAGGTGGCCTTCACCGCGGCGGACGTCTACGCGCGCGCGGCGGAGTCCCGCGGCCTGTGGGACGCACGCCTCGAGGCGCTCGTCGTCGACTCGATCCTCACGGGCGAGGCCGACGAGGAGCTGCCGAGCCGCATCGCCGCCCTCGGCTGGCACGGACACGGCGAGGTGTGCGTGCTGGTGGGCACCGCGCCCGCGCAGTTCGACGTCGATCAGGTGCGTCGCACCTCCCGCAAGCTCGGGGTGGACGTGCTCGTCGGCGTGCAGGGCTCACGCCTCGTGGTCGTCATCGGCCGCGCGCAGCCCGCCGACGCCGACGAGCCGGACCCGGACTGCCTGCCCTTCGTCGAGATCGCGCGTCAGCTCGAGCCGGCCTTCGGAGACGGCTACCTCGTGCTCGGCCCGACGGTTCCGGCGCTGGTCGACGCCAGCCAGAGCGCCCGGGCGGCGCTCGCAGGCTTCGCCGTCGCGCGCGGCTGGCGTCACGCCCCGCGGCCCGTGGAGGCCGACGATCTGCTGCCCGAGCGTGCGCTCGCCGGCGACCCGGTCGCGAAGCAGACGCTCGTCGAGCGCATCTATCGCCCCCTGGCGGCCCACTCCACCGACCTCGTGACCACGCTGTGGAGCTATCTGGACAACGGGCGGTCCCTCGAGGCGACCGCACGCGAGCTCTTCGTGCATCCGAACACCGTGCGCTACCGGCTCAAGCGCGTCAGCGATGTGATCGGCTGGGACGCGACCGGGCCACGCGAGGCGCTCATCCTGCAGACCGCGCTGATCCTCGGCTCGATCGGGTCGACGGACGTCGCGCGACGCCGTGCCGCGGTGCGGCGTCCCCGCGACGGCGGCGCCCGCTGAGTGCCGTCATCGCCCTGACGACTGTCCGCCACGCACAATCGTTCGGCGTTTTCTTGTGATGGCATCGCCAGCGCGGGGGCGCGAACGTTGGCAGACTGGTCGGGTGATCGTCGTCGTCTGCCCTGGACAGGGCTCGCAGACCCCCGGCTTCCTCTCCCCCTGGCTCGAGCTGGACGGGGCACGGGAGCGTCTCTCGGCCTTCTCCGACGCCGCCGGCGTGGACCTCGTCGCCCATGGCACGGAGTCGGACGCCGACACCATCCGCGACACGCGTGTGGCCCAGCCGCTCATCGTCGCGGCGAGCCTGCTCGCGTGGGAGCAGCTGACCTCTGCCGGTGCGCGGCCCGAGGGCGTCGCCGGGCACTCCGTCGGTGAGATCGCCGCACTCGTCGCGGCCGGCGTGATCGACGCCGAAGCGGGGCTTCGCCTCGTCGGCGTGCGCGGCCGTGCCATGGCGGACGCCGCGGCGCTGGTGGAGACGGGGATGAGCGCGGTGGTCGGAGGCGACGAAGGCCAGGTGCTGCAGGCGATCGCCGACAACGGCCTCACCCCGGCCAACTACAACGGCGGCGGCCAGATCGTCGCCGCCGGCGAGCTGCCGGGGCTCGCGGCCCTCGCCGAGCAGGCGCCGCGCGGCACGCGCGTCGTGCCCCTGCAGGTGGCCGGAGCGTTCCACACGCGATTCATGGCACCGGCCCAGGACGCGCTGCGCACCGCCGTCGAGGGAATCGACTCGGTCGACGATCCGTCGCTCACGCTGTGGAGCAACAGCGACGGCTCCGCCGTCGACGACGGTCGGCGCGCGCTCGACCTGATCGTGCACCAGGTCGCGTCGCCCGTGCGCTGGGACCTCTGCATGGCGTCGTTCGCCGACCGGGACATCACCGGTCTCATCGAGCTCGCCCCGGCCGGCGCTCTCACCGGTCTCGCCAAGCGCGGCCTGCGCGGCGTGCCGAGCGTCGCCGTGAAGACCCCGGACGACCTCGCCGCGGCTCGCGAGCTGCTGGCCTCCTGACACCCGAGCTCGAGAAGAACGGAACGACAACGATGACCGTCACGCTCAAGGAGGCCGTCGGGGCCCCGCACTCCCGGATCTACGCGTACGGCGCCGCCCGCGGCGAGATCGCCGTGCCGAACGACGACCTCGTCGGCCCGATCGACTCCAGCGACGAGTGGATCCGCCAGCGCACCGGCATCGTCACGCGCACGCGCGCGGTGAAGGACACCAGCGCCATCGACCTCGCGACCGCGGCGGGCCTGGAGGCCATCCAGAGCGCCGGCATCGACGCCTCTGAGGTCGACCTGGTCGTCGTCGCGACCATCAGCAATCCCAAGCAGACGCCCTCGGTGTCGGCGATCGTCGCCGACCGGGTGGGCGCCAACCCCGCCGCCGCGTACGACGTCAACGCCGCGTGCGCCGGCTACTGCTACAGCATCGCGCAGGCCGACGCGCTCATCCGGGCGGGTGCTGCCCGCTACGCGCTCGTGATCGGCACCGAGAAGCTCAGCGACATCGTCGACCCCACCGATCGCAGCATCTCCTTCCTGCTCGGCGACGGTGCCGGCGCGGCGCTGCTGGGCCCGAGCGAGACGCCCGGCGTCTCGGCGTCCATCTGGGGCTCCGACGGCTCGAAGGCGGACGCCGTGGGCATGAACCACACGCTCACCGACTTCCGGGACGGCGTCGCCGAGTGGCCCACGCTGCGCCAGGAGGGTCCGACGGTCTTCCGATGGGCCGTCTGGGAGATGGCGAAGGTCGCGAAGCAGGCGCTCGAGGCCGCCGGTGTGACCGCGGACGACCTGGCCGCGTTCATCCCGCACCAGGCCAACATGCGCATCGTGGACGAGTTCGCCAAGCAGCTCGGTCTTCCGGAGACCGTCAAGGTGGCGCGCGACATCGAGACGACCGGCAACACGTCGGCGGCGTCCATCCCCCTCGCCACCCACCGGCTGCTGCAGGAGAACCCCGAGCTCAGCGGCGGGCTGGCGCTGCAGATCGGCTTCGGCGCCGGTCTCGTCTTCGCCGCGCAGGTCGTCGTCCTCCCGTGACGGCGCACGTCGCGACCCTAGACTGAACCACGGTTCCGTCGTCCTCGACATCCTTCCGACCCGAAACACATCCTGAGAAAGAGGAGAGCCCCATGGCATTCACCACTGACGAGGTCCTGGCCGGTCTGGCCGAGCTGATCACCGACGAGACCGGCATCGCCGCGGAGGAGGTCGCGCTGGAGAAGTCGTTCACCGACGACCTCGACATCGACTCGATCTCGATGATGACGATCGTCGTCAACGCCGAGGAGAAGTTCGGCGTCACGATCCCCGACGACGAGGTCAAGAACCTCAAGACGGTGAAGGACGCCGTCGACTTCATCACGTCGAACCAGTGACATCGGCGGTGCCGCACCCGCCTTGGACAGGGTGCGGCACCGTTTTCCATCAGGGAGCACGAGGAACCGAAAATGAGCAAGTCCATCGTCGTGACCGGGATCGGCGCCACCTCGGCGCTCGGCGGCACCGCCCCCGAGACCTGGCAGAACCTGCTGGCCGGCGTCTCCGGCACGCGTCGTCTCGAGCACGACTGGGTGGCCAAGTACGAGCTGCCCGTGACGTTCGCCGCGGAGGCCGTCGTGCGCCCGGAGGAGGTGCTGCCCCGGCCCCAGGCGAAGCGTCTGGACCCTGCCTCGCAGTTCGGGCTGATCGCGGCGATGGAGGCGTGGGCCGACGCGGGTGAGCCCGAGGTCGAGCCCGAGCGGCTCGGCATCGACTTCGCCACCGGCATCGGCGGCGTGTGGACGCTGCTGGACGCATGGGACACCCTGCGCGAGAAGGGACCGCGGCGGGTCATGCCGATGACGGTCCCGATGCTGATGCCCAACGCCGCCGCCGGCAACCTCTCGCTGCACTTCGGCGCCCGCGCGTTCGCCCGCACGGTCGCGTCCGCATGCGCCTCGAGCGTCGAGTCGATCGCGAGCGCGTACGAGCACCTGCAGCTCGGTCTCGCGGACGTCGTGATCGCCGGCGGTACCGAGTCGGCGATCCACCCGATCACCGTCGCGTCGTTCGCCTCCATGCAGGCGCTCTCGCGTCGCAACGACTCGCCCGAGACGGCGTCGCGACCGTTCTCGGTCGACCGCGACGGATTCGTCATGGGCGAGGGCGCCGCAGCGCTCGTGCTGGAGACGGAGGAGCACGCGCTGGCGCGCGGCGCCCGGATCTACGCACGTCTCGTGGGCACCGCGGTGACCGCTGACGCGCACCACATCACCGCGAACGACCCGACGGGCGCCGGCGCGTCGCGCGCCGTCCGCCAGGCACTCGAGCAGGCCGGCCGCACCCCGGACGAGGTCACCCACATCAACGCGCACGCCACGTCGACCCCGGTGGGCGACCCCGCCGAGTACGCGGCCCTGCTGTCGGTGTTCGGCGACCGCGTGCACGACATCCCGGTGTCCGCCACGAAGGCGTCGACGGGTCACCTGCTCGGCGGCACCGGCGCGATCGAGTCGGTGTTCACGATCCTCGCTCTGCGTGACCGCGTCGCCCCGCCGACCATCAACCTCGTGGACCAGGACCCGGCGATCCCGCTCAAGGCCTCCACCGAGCCCCAGAAGCTCGACGCCGAGCCGCAGCTGGCGATCTGCAACTCGTTCGGCTTTGGCGGTCACAACGCCGTCGCCGCTTTCGCGTCCTACGACGCGTGAGCCGTCGCTGACGCGTCGCGCCGCACACGCCAGAAGGGCCCCTGGTTCTCCAGGGGCCCTTCTGTCTTTCTCGTGACCGGAGTGACGTCTTCCCACCCGCCGGGATCCTTCACCGAAGGTCGGTACCGACGCCGCTCCGTGGTCTGTGTGCCGGCCGTCAGCCGACGCCCAGCCGGAGGCGGCTCATCCGACCTTGTGGAGCCAGACGACGGGCGCGTCGTCGCTCGCGTGACGGAACGGCTCGAGCTCGTCGTCCCAGGCCGAGCCGAGCGCGATGTCGAGCTCGCGCTGCAGCTCGATCGGGTCGCCCGCCGCGACCTCCATCGCGTAGCGGATGCGATCCTCGGGCACGACGACGTTTCCGGCGGTGTCCATCTGGGCGTAGTGGATGCCGAGATCGGGCGTGTGCATCCAGCGTCCGCCGTCACTGCGCGGGGTCGGGTCCTCCGTCACCTCGAACCGCAGGTGCTCCCACCCGCGGATCCCGGTCGCCAGAGCAGCGCCCGTACCGGCCGGGCCCTCCCAGTAGAACTCGGCGCGTCGCGACCCGGCCAGCACAGGCTGATCGGCCCACTCGAAGTTCACGGCACGGCCGAGCGAGCGGCCGACCGCCCACTCGAGGTGGGGGCACAACGCGCGTGGCGCTGAGTGGATGTAGACCACTCCGCGCGCGATAGGTGTCGCCATGATCTCTCCGTTTCGTCAGGTGCGTCTTCCCCTACGACCTGACCGGCGGACCCGGCTGACGTGTATTCGGTTCTCCCAGCATTATGACCGCAGAGCCGCGGAATCACAAGCGTGTCATTCGGACGCCGAGTCGCCGGACGGCGCCGCTTCGGGCACGCCGACCGCCTACGCCGCGCCCGCCGTGCGGCGTCGGGTAGCGTGACGAGAGTGCTGGATGCCGACACGCTGATCGGGTTCCTTCTGATCGGAGCCGTGCTCGTGCTCGTGGCGTTCGTCGTCATCGGGATCACAACCCCGTTCGCCCGTCGTCTGCCTCGGTCGCCGATCGTGCAGTACGTGCCGCCGGAGGGCGACCTGTTCGCCCACGGGCTGCTGGTGCGCGCCGACCGTCGCCTGCTGGCCGCGGCGGTGACGTCTCTGGCCATCCGTGGCGCGATCCGCGTGCTCGCGCCTCGCGGCTCGCGCGGACCCGTGGCGGTCGAGATCCTCGCCGGCGCGCCGCTTTCCGCCGACGAGCACGCGCTCCTCAGGGCACTGCGCCCGGAGAGGATGCGTCCGCGCCAGGAGCGCCGCTACGCCCGGGCGCTCGCCGAGCTCGGCGTCCACGCGGCGCCGGACGATGCGCCCGACGTCTTCTTCATCCGTGGTCGCGGCGCGTTCCGGGCTCACCGTCGCCGCGAGCTGCGCACGTTCTTCGACGCGTTGCGGGAACGCGTGAAGGCGGAAGGACTCGCCCACAAGCGCACGGTCTCCGTCCACCTCGTGCTGCTCTCGCTGCTCTTCCTCGCCGCCGCGGTCGCCGGGGTGCTGCTCGGCCTCGGCGCGATCCTCAACGGCGAGTGGATGGGCGCCGTGGTCGTGCTCTTCGACGTGGCCGTGCTGTTCTGGGTGCTCACGCTGGCTCCTCCTCCCCTGCTGTGGTTCACCGCGCTCGGTCAGGAGCACCGCCGCCACCTGTCGGGCCTGCGCGACTACATCCGTCTCGCGGAGCAGGACCGACTGAGGCTGCTGCAGTCGCCCGAGGGCGCGCTCCGCACCCCGGCCGGCGCCCTGACACCGGGCGGCCAGGCGCTCGGCCTCTCCGCGATGCCGACCGCGGGCGACCCGGTGGCGCAGTCGGGGCTCGACCGGTACGTCCTGAACGAGAGGCTGCTGCCGTACGCGATCCTGTTCCGTCAGGAGCGCAGGTGGGAGCGGGAGCTGGAGAGCCTCGGCGGCCCGGACGTCTCGCAGAACGTGCGCGTGCTCGGCTCGACCCTCGAGGGGGTGATGGCGGTCGTGCAGGTGATCGTCATCATCGTCCAGGTGCTGCGCATCGTCGGCGTGGTGCTGTCCCTCTTCGGCCGGTCGAGCGACTAGCGATCCGGTCGCCGCGCCGGCGTCGCGCTACGGCACGTTGACCCGCGGCGCCGGAGCGGCGGCGAGCGTCACGCCGCGGGAGCGGTCGTACGCCTGCTCCACGAGGCCGGCATGCCGTGCCGGCGCGAAGACATGCGCCGCACGACGCGCGCGCTCGGACGCCCGCACCACCTGCTCCGGATCCCGCGCCAGGCGCACCAGGGTCTCCGCCATGCCCGCCACGTCGGGAGACGTCGCTCGGATGCCGCCCTCGGCGAGGCCCTCCTGAAGCGCGGGATCGACGTAGAGGACGCTGCGCGAGGCGTTGAAGGCCTCCACGACGACGACCGGCTGATTGTCGAAGCCGAAGGACGTCAGCGCGACGAGGTGGGCGCGACGCATCCGGTCCCTCACCTCGTCGCGCGTGAGGCGCCCGCGCACGTGGATCGCGGCCTCGAGACCCGCCGCGGCGATCTCCGCCTCGATCGCGCCCCGTTCGGGACCGTCGCCGATCACCTCCACGTCCAGAGCGCCCGAGCCCAGCTCGCGCACCGCGGCGATGGCGGCCGAGACGAACTCCCGCACGCGCTTCTCGGGCATCAGACGCCCGACCCAGACCACCCGCAGCGGGCCGTCGACGCCGCTCAGAGGAGCCTCGGGCGCGGTGGCACGCGGGATCGCGTTCTCGATCACCACGACGTCCTCGAGACCGGCGTCGCGCAGCCGCTGCGCCTGGTGCGCGGACGGCGAGATCACCACGTCGGCGCGCTCGGCGGTCGACAGCGTCATCCCCCGCAGCACGGAGTCGGTCCGCGACTCCGCGAGCCGCCGGCGCGACGCGGAGTGCCCGCGCAGCCACCGGGCCGACGCGCGCAGGGCCGGAGCGGCGAGCCCGGCTGCCACGGGCCCCATCTGCGTCTGCCAGAAGAACGTGTGGATCGTGTGGACGACGGGGATGCCCAGCTCGCGCGCGACGTCCGTGGCCGCAGCGGTCACGCCGAACTCGGAATGGAGATGCACGACCTCGATGTCGCGGGCCTCCAGCACCGCCCGCAGCCTGCGGCGCGTGGAACGGGCATTCCGCACCACAGGAAGGTCGACGACGGGCAGCGTCACCGAAGCGGGCATCTCGAATCGATCGAGCCGGGGAGCTTTGGCGGCCGTGGCCGGCCGTGTCGCACGCCGACGGCGTCGCCGGCCCGGCGCGATGACCGTGACCTCGTGGCCGCGGTCGGCCAGGATCGCCGCCTGATCGAGGAAGGCCGACTGCGCGCCGCCGAGGTAGTCGAGCGAGTAGTCGCACACGAGCGCGATGCGGGTCATCGCGTGCCTCCCCCGGGCTCGGCGCGCAGCGGTCCGACCGGGCCGCCCGCGCACGGAGGGGTCGCGCTCATCCGGCGGCTCTCCTCCCTGGTGGGGCGGGTGGGACTCGAACCCACGCATCGTCGGGTTATGAGCCCGCTGCCTTGACCATCTTGGCCACCGCCCCGTGTCATCTTCGAGCCTATCGGGTGGCGTTCGGCGGCTCGTCCGGCGGCGGCAGCCGGCGCGTCAGCAGGTCGTCGGGGTCGCGCATGGCACGCAGCCGATCGAGGGCGCTCGCGTCGCCGCGCGGCTGCTCTCCCGTGTCCCGGGCGGCACGGTCGACGCCCTCGTCCCGGCCGCGCGCGATCCCGAGCTCCTGGCTCTCGCTCAGCACCTGTGGGTGGTTCCGCGCGAGCATGACGACGCCCCATGTCGCCAGCGCGCCGGCGATGACGAACAAGACGAGTGCCCAGAGCGGCGCGTTCGCGGCCTCGCCCAGCACGATCGCCCCGATGAGGACGGCGACGATCGGGTCGATCACCGTCAGGCCGGCGATGACGAGGTCGGGCGGACCTGACGAGTAGGCCGTCTGCACGAAGTACCCGCCGGCCGCCGCGGCCGCCACGAGGGCGATCAGGCAGACGATCGTGATCCACTCGAAGTTCTGCGCCTGGATGCGCTTGATCACGACCTTCGCGAGCGTCGCGACGAAGCCGTAGAGCACTCCGGCGGCGGTGATGTAGAACAGGGCGCTCATCCGGTGACGCAGCAGCAGCCAGGCCGTGCCGAGCAGGATGATGACGACCAGCAGGATCGCCAGCACGGTCAGCAGCTCGACGTCGCCGAGGGGGCGCTCCGTCGCGTGGAGGGCCGCCACCAGGACGAACAGGAAGATGCCGCCCACGCACAGCCCGATCGAGGTCAGCGACTTCCGAGTCGGCGGATGCCCCGACACCTGCGCGTTGAGCAGCGTCGTGATCACGAGGGAGACGGCACCGAGGGGCTGCACGACGATCAGCGGCGCGACCGCCAGCGCGCTCAGCTGGCACACGATGGCCACGCCGAGGAGCACCGTGCCGATCACCCACGACGGTCGCGTCAGCAGCCGCAGCAGGTGCGAGACGCCGAGTCCGGTCTCCCCCGTCTCGCCGGAGATCCGCTCGACCTTCCGCACGCCCTGGCTCTGGTACTGGGCCCCGAGCGACATGAACACCGCGCCCGCGATCGCGAGCGGGATGCCGAGCAGCAGACCGGGGTTCTGGAAGATGCCGACGAGTTGTTCGCCGACGTCGTCGACGCCGGTGCCGAACCCGACGAACGCAGCAGCACCCCAGTACACCCTCCGAGGGTAACCGGCCGGCCCGCGACTACGCTGGAGGCATGGCCGTTCTCCCGATCAGAATCATGGGCGACCCCGTCCTGCACGCACCTGCCGGCATGGTCGAGGAGGTGACCGACGAGGTCCGCTCGCTGGTCGCGGACATGTTCGAGACGATGGACGCCGCACCGGGCGTCGGCCTCGCCGCCCCACAGGTGGGCGTTCCGCTGCGGATCTACACCTACTCGTACGAGGACGACGACGGGGAGCCGTGGCGCGGCGTGATCCTGAACCCCGAGCTGTGGATGACCCCTCTGGTGCCCGGCGAGCCCGACGAGGACGAGGAGTCGGAGGGCTGCCTCTCCTTCCCGGGCGAGAGGTTCGCGCTTCGCCGTTCGGAGCGGGTGGTGGTGACCGGCACCGACCTCAGCGGCTCCTCGGTGCGCATCGAGGTCGACGGCTGGCGCGCGCGGATCATGCAGCACGAGTTCGACCACCTGGACGGCGTCCTCTACGTCGACCGACTGATCGGGTCCGACGCCAAGTTCGTGCAGAAGATCGCCCGGAAGCGCGGGTGGGGCCGCCCCGGCGCGAGCTGGATGCCCGGCGTCGACGACCTCGAGGGCTGAACCAGCGGCGTACCGGGTCGCACCCGGGGGCGCGCGACCACTACTGTGATTCGCGGTGGGCGCCGCGGCGGCGTCCGCGTGTGAAAGGAACCCCATGGTGCGCACCAGCCCCGCCCGTCTCGTGACCCTGACGGCCCTCCTCGCTCTGACTGTGACGCTCGGCGGCTGCAGCACGATCAGCCAGTTCGTCTCGGGCGGCTCCGCTCCCGAGCGCGACGAGGAGACCAACCAGGTCACCGAGGCCTCCGACGTGGACGTCTTCCAGCTCGAGGTCGGCGACTGCCTGCAGCTCGACGACGCCACCGAGCTCTCCGCTGCGGCGGTGGTCCCCTGCGACGAGCCGCACACCGACGAGATCTACGACGAGTTCGAGATGCCCGACGGCGACTGGCCCGGCAGCGAGGCCGTGCAGACGGCGGCCAGCGAGGGCTGCTACACCGAGTTCGAGCCGTTCGTCGGACTCGCCTACGAGGAGTCCGTTCTCGACTACAGCGCGTTCACACCCCTGGAGGAGGGGTGGAACGACCCCACCCTGCAGGACCGCATGGTGCAGTGCGTGATCTACGAGCCCTCCGCCGAGGGCGTCGTCGAGGTCAGCGGCTCCCTGGCAGGCTCCGCGCGCTGATCGAGACCGGTGGGCGTCCTCATCCCCGAAGGGTCATGAAGACGTCCACCGCGTCCTCGGCGTCGACGACGAAGCCCCGGCGCTCGTAGAGACGCCGCGCAGCGCTGCCCTGCAGCACGTTCAGCCGGGTGGGCTTGGAGCTCGGCTCTTCGAGGATCTCGGACAGCACCCGGCCGCCCACTCCCCTGTTCTGCGCTGCCGGCATGATGTAGAAGTGCTCGACCCAGCGCGCGTCGGGGGCATCCCGGACCGCCACGCAGCCCACCTCCTCGCCGTCGACGACGACGATGCGCGTCGCGGCGGGCGAGAACCCGTCACGCAGACGCTGCCGCACGCGCACCGGGTCGTATCGGCCGAGACGTTCGAGGTCTTCCCGCAGCACCTCGGCACGGAGCTCGACCAGCCATTCGAGGTCTTCCTCGCGGCTCGGTCGCAGCACGACGCTCACCTGTGACAGCGCCTCCGAGAAGGAGGCGCTCAACCACGGGCTCCCGCGAGCTCGTCGACGAACATCTGCGTCGCGCGCGGCACGTAGTCGGTGTTGGTGGAGGGGTCCCAGCCGACCAGGGCGAGCACCTCGTCCCCCACCCGCACCGTCGACCCGATGAGGGTGAAGGACGAGCCGGCAACGTCTCCGCTCACCTTCCACCCCAGGGAGTCGTCCGCACCGGTCAGGGCGAGGTCGTACGGCTCGACGGTCGTCGTCACCGGCTCGCCCTGCATCGTGAACAGCTCCTCGCCGTCCGCGCAGCGCGTCAGGGCGTCCTCCGACTGAGCCAGCAGCTCGTCGGCCGCGGCGGCGCCCGCCGCGCTCACGACGACGGCCGTCATCGACCGATCGGTGCTCGTGCCGAACTCGGCGGTGCCGCCATCGCCGGCGGCGGACTCCCACTCCGCACCGAACGGCGCGAGGCACGAGCGATCGGACACGGCGAGGCCGGGGTAGATCGAGTCGAGCAGCTCAGCGGTCGTGTCGTACTCGTCGGGCCCGAACATGATCGTCTCGAAGACCGTGGCCAGCTGGGCGTCTGTCAGCGGCTCCGACACGGGCTCGGAGGGCGTCGAGGACGAGGACGGCGCAGGCGCCGAGGCCGAGGCGGCCGGCGAGGTCGTCTCTGCCGCACCGTCGGGCTCGTCCGCGGCGGAGCAGCCGGCCAGCAGCAATGCGGCGCTCGCCGCCACCGCCATCGTCGTCAGGGTCCTCTTCATCGTCGTGCGCCTCCTGGGTATGCGGGTCGTGCTCACCACCGTACCCAGGCTCCTCCCCGGCGAAGGACGACGGCCATGGGGCAATCCTGCCCACACGCGCACCGACCCGGGCGTCACGACGAGAAGGCGCTACGGCGCTAGCTCCGTCGTCCACCTGCAGTGCGTGCAACGACATAGCCAATGCTCCGGCGCGTCATCGCCGGCCTTCCATCCCATCCCGACGGCGACGACCTGGCCGCCGCATTCCGGACACGGTTCCCCTTGTGCGTAAGCACTCAACACGTCCCCCAACGTGGTCATGAGCAGTTCTCCCCTTCACACTACGGTGTGCGCGTGGGGTGCTGCCCGACCGCGGCCGGGCACGGCTCCCCATGCCCGCGACCCGGCGGCGGGCGCTAGCCGCTCTGCTGCGCCGTGAAGGTCATGCCCCCGAAGGCGGCCTCCTCGGCGAGCTTCGTCAGCCACGACGGGTCGAGCTCCGGCCGCTCCGGCTCGTCGAAGATGAAGCGCAGCGGCACGGCAGGGTTCACCCAGATGGTGTTCCGGCCGTGCCCCTTCTCGTCCGCCCAGGACACCGCGAAGCTCTCGTTGCGCCGGAGCTTCGTCAGCATCACGGCCTTCAGGTGGCTCAGCGCCCTGTCGTCGACCGTGATCGGTGTCTCTTTGCCGTCGTAGTAGAAGCTCCCCATGAGACGAACATAGGCGCTGCCGGCTGGGCAACCGCCCTCGTACCGCCACCGCGCGGGAATCCGCCCCTCCGGGGAGCGAGGTAACGCTCTGACCCGGAGGGGCGGAGATGATGTCGCCGGTACCCGAAACCGGCTTCGAGGCCTCCCCTCACCCCAGAAGTGGATGCCTCGCCAGACAGCATGCCGGATGCCGCATGTCTCGCGCCAAAGAGCGGCACAGGGTTGACAACGCCCGCGCTGCGGGACTATCCGGGATGACCCCGAGGCGGCGGCGCCCGTCCGGTGCTCTCCCCTAGAGTGAGCCCGTGGCGGCGCGATCAGAGGACGGACTGCGACGGCTCGTCGAGGCCTTCTTCCGCGCGGAGAACGCTCGCGACTGGCGCACGTACGCGCGCCTTCTGCATCCCCACGTCGAGTGGACGCTCGTCGACGGGGCCTCCGAGCGCGTCGTCGTCGGGCGCGGCGACTACCTCTCGGCCATCCGGGCCGCCTACTCGGACGTCGCCACCGCCTTCCGCTGCGTCGACATGACGATCGACGTCGAACGGGCTCGCGTCGCGACATCTCTCGTCGACGACGCCGGCCGGCGGTCTCTCGACGTCTTCGAGTTCGACGGCGAGCTGATCCGCCGAGAGTGGGAGGTCCTCCTCGGCACCGAGCCATCCGCGATGAGCGGCTCGCTCACGGTCACCGGACTCGCCATCGCCGACAGCGACAGCGCGTGGCGCGCGCTCACCGCCGAACGCGGAGCGTGGTGGCCGGAGCTCGTCTTCGAGCCCGTCGTCGGCGCGCCGCTCACGGAGACCTGGACGCAAGACGGAAGCGCGCGCACCGCAACGGGGACCGTCCTGGCCGCCGAGACGTCGCAGCGCCTCGCCTTCGAATGGCACGACGGCGCCGTCGGCGCGCCGCGCACCGTCACCATCCGTCTCGCGCAGACCGGACCTGTGACCCGGATCGACATCACCGAGACGGGGTTCCCCGACACCGCCACAGGCCGACGGCTACGGGAGGAGCACCGGGACGGTTGGCGCCACCACCTCGCGAACCTCTGCAGGGCCGCCTCCGCCTGAAGCCGATGTCCCGAGGCATCGAGACGCCCGCGACGGACTGATGCGTCGCGGCGCGCGCGATCACGCCATGCAGGTGCCGATGTAGTGATCCGCCAGCCGCTCCCCCGCCTCGCGCGCCCCGGCGTCCGCGGACGAGAGCACCTCGTTCGCGGCGCCTGCCTCGTCGGAGTCGAGGAGATCGCGGGCCTCTTCGAGATGCGCCTGCCAGGCGTCGAAGTCGGACCGGAGGTCTTCGGGCACGTCGTCGCCCACCTCGTCCAGCAGCGCGAGACGCGTGTCCACCTCGGCCGACGTCGTCATGCCGGGGATGACCGGCGTGAACACGGTCGCCGACGTGGCGCTGTTCTCCGTCAACGTGTCGCAGTACGCCGAGCCGGCGCCCGAGCACCCCGCGACGAGCGTCATCGCACCGATGACCGTGACCGTGGCGGCGACTCGTCTCGCGGTTCGGCGTGCCCAGCTCATGTCTCGTCTCCTCCATCGTCCGGCGTCCTCCAGGTCGACGGGGACGCGCCAGCACGCAGGCTACCAGCCGTCACGGCCCGCTCCACGGCGGCAGATCTCCGCCGTGCGACGGAAGCGGCCCGACATTCGGACTCGTACGTTGGGGGCATGGCCGATGAGCAGAAGCCGCAGAAGGACGACAGGCGACCCCAGAGAGGCCTCGCGATCGGCATCTCGCTCGGCATCGCCTTCGGGCTGGTCTTCGGCTGGCTCGTCTTCGACAACCCCGCCCTCGGGCTCGGCTTCGGCATCGCCCTGGGCGTCGCCTTCGGCGTCGCGGTGGACAGCCGCCGCCAGAGCTAGCCTGCGTCGGAGACGGGTCGGCGATTCGCGAGGAGGCCGCGGCCGTGCCTCATCCGCTCCGTCAGGCCGGCGCCGAGACCGCGTTAGGCGGCGTTCTCGATCAGGTTGAGCTGCGTGCCGTCCGGGTCGACGAGGAATCCGGCTCGTTGCCCCCAGGGCTGCGCCTGCGCGGGGTGCAGCCGCGGACGCCCGGCGGTCTTCTCGACGACGCCCGCCTGCGTGATCTGCCGGTACAGCTCGTCGAGGTCGTCGACTCGGACGCTGCACATGAAGGAGCTCTCCTCGGGCACGAGATCGGGGAAGAGGAAGAACTCCAGCCGAAGCTCGCCGCGGCGGAGGATCAGCCAGCCCTCGTCTCGATGCGTCTGCTCGAAACCGAACCCCTCGTAGAACGCTCTCGTGTCGTCGAAGTCACGAGACGGGAGATTCGGAACCGCGTGATCGGTCATGGCCGAAGCCTAACGACCCGGTCCGATTCTCGGACGTGCGCTCGCACACGTCTCGCTCAGCCCTTGCCGTATCGGGCCTTCAAGATCGCCAGATCGCGTGCGTGGGGCTTCGTCGCCACGCCGTCGTAGGTCGTGACGTTCATGCACGACGAGCGATCCTCGTAGTGGGCGACGCCGAAGGCGTGTCCCAGCTCGTGGCAGATGATCGGCTGGCGGGTGCGAGGGTTGTTCTTCCAGAACTCCTCGACGTCCACGACGATCCTGCTGCCGCTGATCACCGTGTTCGGGTAGTCGCCCTTCACGGTGTTGTTCGTCGTCGCGAGAGTGCCGGTCTCGAGGCTGCCGCTCTTGATGGTCACCGTCCGCCCCTGGTAGGCCGACCCGCACTGCGCGCGATTCTTCGTCACGATCCTGAACGCGCTCCCGCTCTGCCAGTCGGTCGCGGCCTTCTTGACGTAGGTGTCCCACGTCTTGTCCAGCCAGTTCTCGACGCACACGGTCGACTTCGACCAGACGAGGTTGCGGGGGGCCTTCTCCTGCCCGGGAGCGGCGTGAGCCGCCTGCGCCGGGAGGAGCAGCGCGAGAGCGACGATGATGGTCGCCAGGCGCGCGAGTGTCTTCTTCATGGGGATCTGTTCTGTGGCGGTGAAGGACGCGAGCACCGCGATCGCGGCTGTCCTCCCTCCATTCGGCACGGACGGGGAAACGGATGGGCGGAGACGACGACCCGGCTCGGTCGCGAGGGAGACCGCCTCCGCGTCTGTGCCATGCTCGGGGCATGACACCTCCGGATCGCGGGCACTCTCGCCCCCGCAGCGCCGTCATCGGCCTGATCTTCTTCGTGATCGGCACGCCGCTCGCCGTCTGGCTGCTCTTCGTGTTGCTCTGACGCCGGTGCAACCGATCGCGGAAAGGGGAAGAGGCCCCCGACCTTGCGGTCGAGGGCCTCTCGTCGCTCCCCGGCTTGGACTCGAACCAAGAACCTGCCGGTTAACAGCCGGCTGCTCTGCCAATTGAGCTACCGAGGATCACTCCTCTACCCCTGCGGGGCAACCCCACAATTCTAGCAAACGCCGAGGTGTGCTCACGACACGGGTGCGCGCCCTGGCGTGTCGGCCGACCACGCCACCAGACCGCCCGGATTCTGGGCCACGACATGCCCGCCGCGCAGCGTGAGCTCGGCGGCGCCGAGCTCGCGGACGAGCGAGCCGTCGTTCGTGGCGACCAGGGCCGCCATGCCCCATTCCTGCCGGCGGCGGACGATCGCATCGAACACGACGTGCCGCACCTCGAGGTCGATGTTCGCGAGCGGCTCGTCGGCGACCAGGATGCGCGGGTCGAGCACGAGCGCCCGCGCGAACGCGACGCGCTGGCGCATGCCCGCGCTGAGCTCGAAGGGGAACTTGTCGGCGGCGCCCAGCGGAAGGTGCATCTCGTCGAGAAGGGCCGCCACCCGGACCGAGACCGCACGCGTGTTGGCTCGGCGCGTGCGGGAGGTGATCGGCTCCGCGATCGTCTCCCCTACGCTCAGCCGCGCCGGGAGGCTCGCGCCCGCACCCTGCGGCAGATAGCCCACGCGGTACGTCAGCACACGACGGTCGCGCCCACGACGGAGCACCGAGATGCCCGACACGCGCGCGTCCCCGCCCGCGACCGTCAAGGTGTCGTCACCACGTCCGGCGAGCACGCCGAGCAGGCTGGACTTGCCGGCCCCGGTCGCACCCGACACGCACAGCGTGCCGGCCGACGGCAAGGTGAACGTCACGCCGTCGACCGCACGGGTCTCCGGGCCATGCCCCCAGCGGCTCACGCTGAGGTCGTCGCACACGACGGCGTTCACGGGATCATCGGGGACGCGGAACATGCTTCCCATCCTGCCTCCCGCGGAGCACACGTGCCGACAGCGCGTCCCGCCGGGCGGGTCGCACCGGGCACGCGATCACTCCACGTCGATCAGCGCGCGCCGTTCGATGTCGATGTCGCGCAACCGCACCCGCAGCGCACGCCCCTCCTCGGATGACGGCGCGGTCCTCTGCACGGCGCTGAGCAGCTCGGTCTTCGACTGATCGAGCGAACGCAGCACCAGGCGTCGACAGATGTCGTTCACCGATGCGACGGCGTGCTCGTCGTCTCGCGCGGGGAAGTCGCGCGCGAGCAGCTCTCCGGCGAGCTGCCGATAGGGCTCGCGCACCGCCTCGATCGCCGCCATGGCCCATCCCGGTCGCGTCCGGTCGGCGGCAGCCGCGACGCTCGCGCGCACGGCCTCCAGCGCCTGCGTGCGGAACGGGATGGCGATCGCCCGCGCCAGCAGACCGGGCTCGATTCGGTGGCCGTAGAGCAGCACGCCGGTGAGGGCGTCCCGCTCCATCGCTACATCGGTCGTCCGCGGCAGCGAAGCGAGCGTGACCCGCTGAAGGGGCGCGTCGGACGTCGGCTGCTCCGAGCCGGGCATCGGACGCGGCCCGGCCGTCGCCGACGAGCGCGAGCCGCCGCCCTGCGAGGAGGACGACGAGGCGCGGCGTGCGGCCTGCTCGACCTCACCGCGCACGTCCCGCGGCTCCATGCCGAGCTTGCGGGCGAGCACGCGCTCGTACCCGGCCCGCACCATCCGGTCACGGATCGCCGCCACGACGGGCGCCGCGGAGCGGAGGGCACCGATGCGGCCCTCGACGCTGGCGAGGTCGAACCCGCCGATGCGACGGTCGATCACGAACTCGAACATCGGCTGCTTGTGGTCGAGCAGCCCCCGCACGGCGGCATCACCGCGCTGCAGTCGAAGATCGCAGGGGTCGAGCCCATCCGGCGCCACGGCGACGTACGTCTGCGCGTTGAACCGACCGTCCTCCGCGAACGCGCGGATCGCGGCCTTCTGCCCCGCCTCATCGCCGTCGAACGTGAACACGACCTCGCCCGACGCCGAGTCGTCGCCCATGATGCGGCGCAGCACCGTGACATGCTCCGAGCCGAAGGCGGTGCCGCACGTCGCGATCGCCGTCGTCACCCCTGCCAGGTGGCACGCCATCACGTCCGTGTATCCCTCCACCACGACCACGCGCTTCGGGTCGCCACGGGAGATGTCGCGCTTGGCGAGATCCAGGCCGTACAGCACCTGGGCCTTCTTGTAGATCGGCGTCTCCGGGGTGTTCAGGTACTTGGGCCCCTGATCGTCGTCGTAGAGGCGGCGCGCGCCGAACCCGACAGTCTGGCCGGTGACGTCGCGGATCGGCCAGACCAGCCGACCGCGGAAGCGGTCGTACACGCCACCGCGCTGATTCGTCGACACCAGCCCCGCCGTCGTGAGCTCCTCTCGGGAGAAGCCCTGGGCGGTGAGCGCCTTCAGCAGGTTGTCCCAGCCCTGCGGCGCGTAGCCGACCCCGAAGTGCGCCGCGGCGCCGGCGTCGAAGCCGCGCTCGCCGAGGAACCGCCGCCCGGTCTCGGCCTCGGCCGACATGAGCTGGCCGCGGAAGAACTCGGCCGCGGCCGTGTTCGCCGCGAACAGGCGCGAGCGCCCGCTGGTCTCGGGCGCCGGGCCGCCGTCCTCGTAGTGCAACGCGTAGCCGATGCGTCCCGCGAGCCGCTCCACGGCCTCGGTGAACGTCACGTGGTCCATCTCGCGCAGGAACGTGTACACGTCGCCCGACTCGCCGCAGCCGAAGCAGTGGTAGTACCCCACCTGGGGCCGCACGTGGAAGCTCGGGCTCTTCTCGTCGTGGAACGGGCAGAGGCCCTTCAACGACCCGACGCCGGCGGACCGCAGCGCGACGCGCTCGCCGATCACGTCGGCGATGTTCGTGCGGGCCTTGACCTCCTCGACATCGGCCTGCCGGATGCGCGGCATCAGGACACCCCGGCGTCCACCGCGCGCGATCCGGCACCGGCCCGGGCGCGAGCGCCCGGGTGGGCGTGCCGCGGCGTCCAGATGCCCACCTCGGCCGGATCGATCTCGCCGACCAGGCGGTTGTGCCAGTCGACCGCGGTCTGATCCGTCAGGCTCGCGACCTGGTCCACCACGACCCGCGCCCTCTCCGCGTCGGTCGTGGAGGCGCGGAAGTCGGCGGCGAACGCCGGCTCGAGCACGTCCGGGCCGGCCGACCACAGCGTGTCCGTCGACCAGAGCGCGTCGGCCAGGCGCTTGAGCACGCGTCGCTGCTCCTTGTACACGCCCTTGCGTGCGTCGATGGTGACGATGGCCGATCCCATGACGCCCTTCAGCACCGCGATCTCGACCTCGATGACGCGGGGCACGACCACGTGGGCGTTGTATCGCGCCAGGGACGGGCCGGCGTACGCCTCGCGCGTCGCCGACACGGCCGCGCGCGCGAACCGGCCGATCAGGTCGCTCGTGAGGTTCTTCAGCCGCGCCAGATCGCGACGCGATCGATCGAACGACTTCAGCCACATCGGCTGCCGTGTGAGGCGGTACAGACCGTCGGCGAGCTCCTCGCGCGAGTAGTCGTAGCCGACCCACTGCTGGATCTTCCCGATCAGCGGGTGGTGCTCCACGGGGTCGGACAGGCGCGCCAGGTCGACGTAGCCGTTGACCACCGCATCCTCGAAGTCGTGCACGGAGTACGCGATGTCGTCCGAGAGGTCCATGACCTCCGCCTCGATGCATCGCAGGCGCCCGGGGGCGTCCTGGCGCATCCAGTGGAAGACGGCCTCGTCCTCGGGGTACACGCCGAACTTGAGCCGCCCACCCGGATCGGGCAGCGGGTTGTCGACCGTCCAAGGGTACTTGCACGTCGCGTCGAGGCTCGCCCGGGTCAGGTTGAGCCCGACCGAGTGGTCGCGCTCGTCGAGCACCTTCGCCTCGAGCCGTGTCAGGATGCGCAGCGACTGCGCGTTGCCCTCGAACCCGCCGATGTGCTCGGCCCACTCGTTCAGCGCTCGCTCGCCGTTGTGACCGAACGGCGGATGCCCCAGGTCGTGGCTCAGGCACGCCGTGTCCACGACGTCGGCGGACAGCCCGAGGGCGATCGCGAGCTCGCGCCCGACCTGGGCGACCTCGAGCGAATGCGTGAGCCGGTTGCGGGCGAAGTCGGCCGTGCTCGCCGGGCTCAGCACCTGGGTCTTGGCCGCCAGCCGCCGCAGACCCGCCGAGTGCAGCACCCGGGCACGGTCCCGGGCGAAGTCGTCGCGCTCCGAGCGGTGCCGTTCGGCGACGAAACGCTCTCCGTCCAGCTCGCCGTAGCCCGCCGGACGGACCGCCTCAGCCGCCACTGGTGTCCAGCTCCGCTCCCTGCAGGACGCCGCTCGCGTCCTCACCGATGTCGCGCGAGTCGAGCCAGCCCTGCGGCAGCACCGGCCGCTTGGGGGAACCCGCTCGCCCGCGCTGCCCCTCTGCCGCCTCACCCGGATAGGGGGCGCCGTGGTCGAGCTGATCGAGCAGGTCGTCGATCTCCGCGAGGCTCGAGGCGGTGGCGAGGCTCGCGCGCAGGTCGCCTCCGACCGGATATCCCTTGAAGTACCAGGCGACGTGCTTGCGGATGTCGCGGCAGCCGCGGTCCTCGTCCTCGAAGAACTCGGCCAGCAGCTCCGCGTGGCGGCGGAAGGCCTGCGCGACGAAGCCGAGGTTCGCGTCGACCTGCGGCGCCTCCGCTCCGAAGGCCGAGGCCAGCTCGCCGAAGAGCCATGGGCGCCCCAGGCATCCGCGTCCGACCACGACGCCGTCGCAGCCCGTCTCCTCCATCATCCGCACGGCGTCGGCGGCGCTCCAGATGTCGCCGTTGCCGAGCACGGGGATGCCCGTCACGGTCTGCTTGAGCTTGGCGATCGCCGACCAGTCGGCCGTTCCGGAGTAGAACTCCGCAGCGGTGCGGGCGTGGAGCGCGACGGCGGCCGCCCCTGCGTCCTCGGCGATCCGCCCCGCGTCCAGGTACGTCAGATGGTCGGCGTCGATGCCCTTGCGCATCTTCACCGTGACCGGCACGGGCCCCGCCGCCTTGACCGCCCCCTCGACGATCTCGCGGAACAGGCCGAGCTTCCACGGCAACGCCGAGCCGCCGCCCTTGCGGGTGACCTTCGGCACGGGACAGCCGAAGTTCAGATCGATGTGGTCGGCCCGGTCCTCCTCGGCGATGATGCGCGCCGCCTCGGCGGTGACGACCGGATCGACGCCGTAGAGCTGGATCGACCGGGGCGTCTCCGACTCGTGGTGCCGGATCAGACGCATCGTGGCCTCGTTGCGCTCGACGAGCGCGCGGGTCGTGATCATCTCGCTCACGTACAGTCCGGCGCCGTACTCCCGGCACAGCCGGCGGAAGGCCGTGTTCGTGATCCCCGCCATCGGGGCGAGCACGACCGGCACGTCGAGGTCGATCGAGCCGATGCGCAGCGAGCGCCCCGGTTCCGTCGCGTGACGGGCGGGAGGAGCGAGGACGGGGGTCACGGAACCATTCTCCCAGACTCCGGGCTGTGCAGCCGAGCGGTGTGGAGGCGTGCGCTTGCGGCCCGCCGACGGCGCGGACGCCCGCGCATCAGCGGCCACGCGTCAGGAGTCGGCGCGGTGCTCGGCCCAGACCTGGCGGGCGACCTGCGTGAACGCCTCGGGCGGCTGCGCGCCGCTCACACCGTACTTGCCGTCGATGACGAAGAAGGGCACCCCGCTGATGCCGAAGGCGCGAGCCTGCGCCTGGTCCTGCCGCACGTCCGGCAGGTAGTGGTCGTTGTCGAGCACGTCTCGGGCGGCGCTCGCATCCAGCCCGACCTCCTCGGCGAGCTCCACGAGGTCGTCGATGCGGCCCACGTGGCGTCCCTCCACGAAGTAGGCGGACATGAGCCGCTCGGTCATCTCGACCTGCTTGCCGTGCTCCTTGGCGAAGTGCGTCAGCTCGTGCGCCTTCACGGTGTTCGTGTGCTGCTGCAGATCGAACCGGTAGTGCAGCCCTGCCTGCTGCTCGGCGATCTGCGCGACGCGATCGTTCATCTCCTGAGCCTGATCGGGTGAGATCCCCTTGTGCTGAGCCAGGAAGTCGGCGCTCGACCCGTCGAAGTCGATCGGCGTGTCGGGCGAGAGCTCGAACGAGTGGTACGTGATCTCCACTTGAGGCGCGTCCTCGTCGGCGGCCACGGCGGCGAGGCCGTTCTCGAGGTTGCGCTTGCCGATGTAGCACCACGGGCAAGCGATGTCGCTCCAGACATCGATCCGGATCGGGGCAGGGCTGTTCGTCACATCGCTCACACGGGGTGCAACTCGGCGGACCCGCGAGGTATTCCCCGCCGTTCATGCGTCTAGGCGGGGCCGGCGCCCTCCTGCGGAGTGTCGACCGCGCCGCCGAAGCGGCGTTCGCGGCCCAGGTACAGATCGATGGCGTGCCACAGATCCGCACGACTGAAGTCGGGCCAGAGCGTGTCGAGGAACACCATCTCGGCGTAGGCGGCCTGCCAGAGGAGGAAGTTCGACGTGCGTTGCTCGCCGCTGGATCGCACGAACAGGTCGACGTCCGGCATGTCGGGCACGTAGAAGTGACGGCGCAGCGCCTTCTCCGTCACCCCCGACGGCTTCAGCCGCCCCGCCGCGACCTCCTCCGCCAGCGCCCGCGCCGCGTCGACGACCTCGTTGCGGCCCCCGTAGTTGATGCACATCGTCAGCGTCAGCACATCGTTGCCTGCCGTCAGCTGCTCGGCGAAGCGCAGCTCCTTGATCACCGACCCCCACAGCCGCGGCGTCCGTCCCGCCCAGCGGATCCGCACGCCCCACTCGTTCAGCTGGTCGCGTCGCCGGTGCAGGACATCGCGGTTGTAGCCCATGAGGAAGCGCACCTCGTCGGGCGAACGGCGCCAGTTCTCCGTCGAGAACGCGTAGACCGACAGGTGCTTCACACCGGCCTGGATGGCCCCCGCGACGACGTCCAGCAGCACCTCCTCGCCCGCCTTGTGCCCCTCGATGCGCGACAGCCCGCGACGGTTCGCCCAGCGCCCGTTCCCGTCCATCACGATGGCCACGTGGCCCGGGGCATCGCGACCGTAGTCGGGCGCCTGCAGGCCGGTCCAGTCGATCGGGCGATACGGCACCGCGTCGCGATGCGTGTAGGGCTTGGGCGTCATCGGGATCCTCGCGTCTGCGAGAGCGCGCGAAGGCCGCGCTCCATCGTGAACTGTACGTACGCCGACACCAGGCCGGACGCCTGGGTGGCGTCGCGCTCCACGGCCGCGTCGACGGCCTCCCAGTCCCCCGCGAGCAGCGCGCGCAGCAGCCCGAGCACCGTCGCGCTCACGCGCGGTGTCCCCGGCGGGGCGCACGCGGCGCACACTGTGCCGCCCAGCTGGGCGAGGAACATGTCGTGCGGCCCCGGACGACCGCACCGCGCGCAGTCCTCGAGCGCCGGCGCCCATCCCGCCAGCGACAGGGAGCGCAGCAGATAGGAGTCGAGGGTGGGGCGGGGCGAGTGCTCGCCGCGCGAGAGGGAGCGCAGCGCGCCGACGAGGAGGAAGTACTGGTTCGGCGCCGGCTCGTCGTGCGTCAGGCGATCGGCCGACTCCACCATGGCGCTGGCCGCCGTGTAGCGCTCGTAGTCGGCGGCGATCTCGGCGCCGTAGGAGCCCAGCGACTCGGCCTGCTGGACGATGTCGAGCGAACGCCCCTCGTACAGCTGCACGTCCGCCACCATGAAGGGCTCGAGACGCGCGCCGAACTTCGACGAGGTGCGTCGCACGCCCTTCGCGACCGCGCGCACCTTCCCGTGCTCACGGCTCAGCATGGTGACGATGCGGTCCGCCTCGCCCAGCTTGTGCGTGCGCAGCACGACCGCTTCGTCTCGATAGGTGGGCACGCCTCCATTCTGCCGCGGTCGACCGACAAACGGCCGTGTCCCGCCCGGCACGCCGCTCCGGCTCGCCCGGGATGCGCAGGACCGGATGTCACGATAGGGGACGTGACCGAGCCCGCGTTCGTGCTGCCCCTCTGGGCGGACCTGACAGCCGTCGCCCTCGGCGGCGTGCAAGGCGCGGTGTTCGCCTCCGGCTTCCAGGGCCAGCGGCGGCTCGACCTGCTCGGCGTCGCGCTGATCGGCATCATCGTCGGCATGGGCGGCGGCCTCATCCGCGACGTTCTGCTGGGCGTGACGCCTGCCACCCTGCAGTCGAACTGGTACATCCTCACCGCCGTCGCCGCGTCGCTCACCGGCATGCTCCTGGCCGGCGTCTTCCAGCGCCTCAACAAGCTGATCGTCGCGCTCGACGCCGTGCTGATCGGCCTGTTCGGGGCGTTCGGCACCAGCAAGGCGCTGGCGCTGGGGCTGCCGCTGATCCCGGCGATCTTCGTCGGCGCCATCGCCGCGGTGGGCGGCGGCATCGCCCGCGACATCGCGATGGGACTGCCCATCGCCATCATGCACGTCGGCTCGCTCTACGCGGTCGCGGCGGCCGCGGGCTGCACCGCGCTCGGCATCTCGTACCAGCTGGGCCTCGAGATCGTGCCCGCCGCCGTGCTGGGCGTCTCGGTCACGACCGTGATCCGACTGCTCGCCGTGGTCTTCGACCTCAGCCTCCCCGAGCAGCGCCGCATCTACCGCCGTCGGGTCGCGCTCGAGACGTCGGCCATCCCGGTGATCTCTCCGGCGGTTCTCGCGCAGGCGCAGGCCGACGCCGAGCAGGCGCAGGCAGCGGCGTCGCAGGCCGCCGAAGCGGTGGAGCAGGCGCAGGCGGCCGCCGATCAGGCGGCAGACGTCATCGAGCAGGTGACGGAGGCCGTCGAACAGGCACAGGCGGCGGCCGACCTCGCGACCGAGGCGATCGACACGATCACCTGGGACGCGCAAGCGGGCGAGGCCGACGACGGCCCCGCCCGCTGAACGCGACGGCGATCAGACCGCCGCGCCGACCAGCTCGGGGGTGCGCGCGCGGATCGCGCGGTTGACGCCCGAGACGATGGCCTTCAGCGACGCCGTCGAGATGTCGCCGTCGATGCCGATCCCCCACAGCCGCTGGCCGTCGACCTGCAGCTCGACGTAGGCGGCCGCCTCGGCGTCGCCCGAGGCGCTCAGCGTGTGCTCGACGTAGTCGTACAGCGTGACGTCCACGCCCTGCTCCTGCAGCACCTGGAGGAACGCCGCGATGGGTCCGTTGCCGTGCCCCGACAGGTCGACCTGCTGGTCGCCGTCGCGCAACGCGACCTCGAGGGCGACATCGCCGTCCAGGCTGCTGCGCGTGCTCGTGCCGAGCAGCTCGAAACGGCCCCACCGGTCGTCGTCGTGCGAGGCGGGCAGGTACTCGTCCTGGAAGATCGCCCAGATCTGGCTGCTCGTGACCTCGCCGCCCTCGGCGTCCGTCTTGGCCTGCACCACTCCCGAGAACTCGATCTGCAGCTTGCGAGGCAGGTCGAGCGAGTGGTCCGTCTTCAGCAGGTAGGCGACCCCGCCCTTGCCCGACTGCGAGTTGACCCGGATGACCGCCTCGTACGAACGGCCCAGGTCCTTCGGGTCGATCGGCAGGTACGGCACTCCCCACTCGATGTCGTCGACCGTGACGCCCCGCGCCTCGGCCTTCGCGGCCATGGCCTCGAAGCCCTTCTTGATGGCGTCCTGGTGCGAGCCGCTGAACGCCGTGAACACGAGGTCGCCCGCCCAGGGGCTCCGCTCCGGGACCGGCAGCTGGTTGCAGTACTCGACCGTGCGCTTCACCTGGTCGATGTCGCTGAAGTCGATCTGCGGGTCGATCCCCTGCGTGAACAGGTTCACGCCCAGCGCGACCAGATCGACGTTTCCGGTGCGCTCCCCGTTGCCGAACAGACATCCCTCGATGCGGTCGGCGCCCGCCATGTAGCCGAGCTCCGCCGCCGCGACGGCGGTGCCGCGATCGTTGTGGGGGTGCAGCGAGATGATGACGTTCTCGCGGTGGTTCAGGTTGCGGCCCATCCACTCGATCGAGTCGGCGTAGACGTTGGGCGTGGCCATCTCGACCGTGGCGGGCAGGTTGATGATCACCTTGCGCTCGGGCGTCGGCTCGAGCACGTCGAGCACCTGGTTGCAGACGTCCACCGCGAACTCCAGCTCGGTGCCGGTGTAGCTCTCGGGCGAGTACTCGTAGAAGACATCGGTCTCGGGCACCGTCTGCTCGTACGTGCGGCACAGACGCGCGCCCTCGAGCGCGATGTCGACGATGCCCTGCCGGTCGGTCCGGAACACGACCTCCCGCTGCAGCGCGCTGGTCGAGTTGTACAGGTGCACGATCGCCTGCTTGGCGCCGCGGATCGACTCGTAGGTGCGCGCGATGAGGTGCTCGCGGGCCTGCGTCAGCACCTGGATGGTGACGTCGTCCGGGATCAGTCCCTCTTCGATCAGCTGACGGACGAAGTCGAAGTCGGTCTGGCTGGCCGACGGGAAGCCGACCTCGATCTCCTTGTAGCCCATCTTCACGAGCAGGTCGAACATGACCCGCTTGCGCTCGGGGCTCATCGGGTCGATGAGCGCCTGGTTGCCGTCGCGCAGATCGACCGCGCACCACCGGGGCGCCTTCTCGATCCGCTTCGCGGGCCACGTGCGGTCGGGCAGATCGACGCGGATCTGCTCGTGGAACGGCCGATACTTGTGGATCGGCATGCCGCTGGGCTTCTGGGTGTTCTCCATGATGTCGCTCTCTCGCTTCGTCGTTGTGTGTCGGGCCACGACGATCTCCGCGACGAGGAGGCCCTACTGCGAGGTCTCGTCGCGGCGGCTAAGGAGAAGGAGCCCACCGAGGCGCATACCGTCAGGGTAGCACGCACATTGCGCGATGTCGGCGGGGCTCAGCACCTCCAGGTTGCGCAGGATGCTCAGTCGAGCATCGCCTCGCGCCCGGGTGTGTCAGAACCCGAGACGTCCGAGCTGCTTGGGGTCGCGCTGCCACTCCTTCGCGACGCGCACGTGCAGCTTCAGGAACACCTTGGTGCCGAGGAGCGGCTCGATCTGCCCCCGGGCGCGGGCGCCGACCTCGCGCAGCCGCGACCCCTTGTGCCCGATGATGATGGCCTTCTGGCTGTCGCGCTCGACGACGACGCTGGCGAAGACGTCCGTCAGGTCGTCGTGCCCCTCGCGAGCGGCGATCTCGTCGACCGTCACGGCGATCGAGTGCGGCAGCTCGTCGCGCACGCCCTCGAGGGCGGCCTCGCGGATGATCTCCGCGACGCGGTCCTCGGTGCTCTCATCGGTGACCACGCCCTCCTCGTAGAGCGCCGGCCCCTCGGGCATCAACCCGAGCAGCTCGTCGCTCAGCACCTCGAGCTGGTCACCGGTCAGAGACGACAGCGGTATGACGGCCGCCCAGTCCTCGCGCAGCGCGTTGACCTCGATCAGGCGCTCCATCACCTGGTCGGAGGAGGCGGCGTCGGTCTTCGTCACGATCGCCACCTTCTTGGCCCTCGGATAGCCGTCGAGCGACTCCGCGATGCGGCGGTCGCCGGGGCCCACCTTCTCGGGCGCGGGCGCGCAGAACGCGATCACGTCGACGTCGCCCAGCACCTGCTCGACCAGGTCGTTCAGACGCTGTCCGAGAAGGGTGCGGGGCTTGTGGATGCCCGGGGTGTCGACCACCACGAGCTGGCCGGCCGGCCGGTTGAGGATGCCGCGGATCGCGCGACGCGTGGTCTGCGGCTTCTCGCTCGTGATGGCGACCTTCTCGCCGACGAGCGCGTTCATCAGGGTCGACTTGCCGACGTTGGGGCGGCCCACGAACGTGACGAAGCCGGATCGGGACGCCTCAGTCATCTTGCTTCTCTCTTCTGCTGATCTCGACCTCGCCGGTGCGCGGGTGGAACTCCGCGAACGCCTCCTCGACCGCCTTGAGCGCCTCGCCGCGCTCGACGAACACGGTGGCGATGCCGCGCCCGCGCCCGCGAGAGGTGCCGCCGGTCAACAGCACGCCCGAGACCTCGGCGACATCGCCCGGCTGCGGCACCCGGCCGAGCGTCTTGCCGAGCAGACCGCCCACCGAGTCGACGTCGTCGTCCTCGAGCTCGATGCCGAACAGATCGCCGACCTCGTCGAGCGGCAGCCGCGCACTGACGCGGTAGCGTCCGTCGGCGAGCTCGACGATCTCCCGCGACGGGGCGTCGTACTCGTCGGAGATCTCGCCGACCAGCTCCTCGATCAGATCCTCGAGCGTGACGAGACCGGCGATCCCGCCGTACTCGTCGACCACGAGACACACGTGCACGGCGTCGCGCTTCATCTGCTGCAGCAGGGTCTCGGCGCGCATCTGCTCGGGCACGAAGACCGCGGGGCGGGCGATCGCGCGGATGCCCGCGTCGCGCCAGCCGACCCGTTCCGCGCCGGTGACCGTGTCGCGGAATCCGAACTGCACGACGTCCTTGAGGTACAGCACCCCGACGATGTCGTCGACCTCGCCGTTCACGACGGGCATGCGCGAGATGCCGCGATCGAGGAAGAGCTGCATCGCCTCCCGCATGCTCGCGTCGGCGTCGACCGTCACCATCTCGGTGCGCGGCACCATGACCGCGCGCACCACCTGGTCGGTGAAGTCGAACACCGAATGGATGAGCTCTCGGTCGTCGTTCTCGATGAGGGCGTACGAGGCGGCCTCGTCGACGATGCTGAGCAGCTGCTCCTCCGACTCGAAGCTGCGTCGCCCCGCACCGGGCGTGACGCGGTTGCCGACGCTGGCCAGGCCGTGCGCCACGAGCCCGAACGCGACGCGGACGCCCCGCACGAGCGGCGCCGTGAGCGGCAGGAGCGTCGCGGCGTACCGTCTGCCATACGACGCGGGGCTCGAGGCCACCGCCACGTAGTCGACGACCGCCATCAGCACCGCCGCGACGAGGATAGCCCACCACACGCTGTCGAGAAGCAGCGAGAAGGCCGCGGTGACGAGGACCGCGGCGGTCATCTCCGCCAGCACGCGGACGAACACCACCACGCCGCCGTGACGGTCGGGGTCCGCCGCGATCCGGGCGAGAGCGCGCGAGTTGCGCCCCTCGGTGGCGAGGTCGACGAGGTCGCCGCGCGACGTCACGGACAGCGCCGCGTCGACAGCCGACATCAGGCCGGCGAAGAGGACGAGCAGAAGCGCCCCGCCCAGCAGGAGGAGGGGCGCGACGAGCGAGGTCTCGGTCATGCCGGTCGTCGACGCTCCGAGGCGGCGAACGCGGCGATGAGCTCGCGCTGCAGGCCGAACATCTCACGCTCATCGTCCGGCTCGGCGTGGTCGTAGCCGAGCAGGTGCAGAAGCCCGTGGGTCGTGAGCAGGATGAGCTCGTCCATCGTGGAGTGGCCGGCGGTCTCCGCCTGCGACTCGGCGACCTGCGGGCACAGCACGATGTCGCCGAGCAGTCCGGGCGGCGTCGGCTGGTCCTCCGTGCCGGGACGCAGCTCGTCCATCGGGAAGCTCAGGACGTCGGTCGGTCCCGGCTCGTCCATCCACTGGAGGTGGAGCTGCTCCATCGCACCCTCGTCCACCAGGACGATCGCGACCTCCGCGTCGGGCGACACGTGCAGGGCCGCCAGGTTCTCCTGGGTCAGCCGCAGCAGCACCGACTCGTCGATCTCGACGGCGGACTCGTTGTTGATGTCGATCACGATCGTCCTCGTTTGGGCATGCGGTCACGCGGACCGCTGGGTCGGGTGGCCGCTGAGCCGCGGCGCTCGGCGCGATTGGCCAGCTCGGAGGCCTCGTCGCGCTCGTGACGGGCTGCCATGCGGCGCTCGTCGTACTCGCTGTACGCGTCGACGATGCGCCCGACCAGCGAGTGGCGCACGACGTCGTCGCTCGTGAGGCGCGAGAAGTGGATGTCGTCGACCCGGTCGAGCACTCGCATCACGAGCCGCAGCCCCGACGCGCCCTGCGGCAGGTCGACCTGCGTGATGTCGCCCGTGACCACCATCCGCGTGCCGAAGCCGAGGCGCGTCAGGAACATCTTCATCTGCTCGGGAGTGGTGTTCTGGGCCTCGTCGAGCACGACGAAGGAGTTGTTCAGGGTGCGTCCGCGCATGTACGCGAGCGGCGCGACCTCGATGGTGCCCGTCGCCATCAGCTTGGGCACCAGCTCGGGGTCCATCATCTCGTTGAGCGCGTCGTACAGCGGGCGCAGGTAGGGGTCGATCTTGTCGGTGAGCGTGCCCGGCAGGAACCCGAGCCGCTCTCCTGCCTCCACCGCCGGGCGCGTGAGGATGATGCGGTCGACCTCGCGGCGCTGCAGCGCCTGCACGGCCTTCGCCATCGCGAGGTACGTCTTGCCCGTTCCGGCCGGACCGATGCCGAACACGATCGTGTTCTCGTCGATCGCGTCGACGTACTCCTTCTGGCCGACGGTCTTCGGCCGGATCGTCTTGCCACGACTGGACAGGATCGCCTCGCCCATCACCTCGCTCGGGCGCGGACCGGACTCGTCGCGCAGCATGCGGGCCGAGCTCTGCACGTCGGCGGGGCCGAGCGCATGGCCCGCCCTGGTCATCTCCAGCAGCTCATCGACGAGGACGCGCGCCGCACGGACGGCATCCGGCGCGCCCCGCAGGGTGATCTCGTTGCCCCGCACGTGGACGTCGACGCCCGGATGCGCCTTCTCGACCATCCTCAGCAGGCGGTCCTGCGGGCCGAGCAGCTGCACCATCGCGACGCCGTCAGCGGTCACCGTGTCGGTCACGGCGTCGCCGCCGAGCTCGGGGCGGCGATCGTCACTCACCGACGAGGCTCTTCTCTCCCAGGCCGCCCGCGAGCACGTGAGCGTGTACGTGGAACACCGTCTGACCGGCTCCCGCGCCGGAGTTGAACAGCAGGCGGTAGTCGCCGTCCGCGTGCTCGGCCGCGAGATCCTTCGCCACCTGCACCACCTCGGCCAGCAGCGACGGGTCTCCGGCGGCGAGCTCCGCGACGTCGCGGTACGGGGTCTTCGGGATCACGAGCAGGTGCACGGGCGCCTGCGGCGCGATGTCCTTGATGGCGAAGACGCGCTCGGTCTCGGCCACGATCTCGCCGGGGATGTCGCCCTGCAGGATGCGCGTGAAGATCGAGGGTTCAGTCATATGTCCCAGTCTATCCGCGTGCCTCACCAGCGGCCCAGCCGCGCGTTGACCAGCGCGAGCGCCGCCGGCCCCGCCGTGGACGTGCGCAGCACGGTGTCGCCGAGACGCACCGGCGTCGCTCCCTCGCCGACCAGGCGTTCGAGCTCGTCCGGGGCGATGCCGCCCTCGGGGCCGACCACGAGCAGGATCGATGCCGCGCCCTCCAGGCCCACCGCCGACAGGCGTACCTCCGCCGTCGGGTCCAGCACGAGCATCCGACTCGACGACGCCCGCCTGACGAGCTCCGTGGTCGTCTCGACCGGCACGACCTCGGGCAGCCAGGCGCGGTGCGCCTGCTTCGCCGCCTCGCGCACGATGGTCGCCCACCGCGCGCGCCCCTTCTCCGCCTTCGGCCCCTCCCATCGGGAGACGCTGCGCGCGGCCTGCCACGGCACGATCTCGTCGACGCCCAGCTCGGTCGCCGCCTGGACGGCGAGCTCGTCGCGGTCGCCCTTCGCGAGCGCCTGCGCCAACGCGATCCGCGGCGCGGGGGCGGGCTCGTCCCGCCGCCCGGCGATCCGCACGAGCACCTCGCGGGCGGCCACGCTCTCGCACGCGCCGTCGAGCCAGACGCCGCGTCCGTCGGTGACCGTGACGGCCTCGCCCACCCGCACGCGACGGACGTTCGCCGCGTGATGCGCCTCCGCACCGGTGAGGGCGAGGACGTCGCCGGCGGCGACGTCTCCCGCCGCCGGATCGATGAAGTGCAGCGCCACGGCGGCCTACGCGCCCCGGAAGCGATCGCGCAGCTTCGAGAACAGCCCCTGGTGGAACTCCGCGAGGTGCGGTCTCGGCGCCTTCGTGCGCTTCGCGAGCTCCTCGACGAGCGCGCGCTCCTTGGCGTCCAGACGGGTCGGCGTCACGACGTGCACGCCGACCCGCAGGTCGCCGCGCTTCGAGCTGCGCAGGCCGGTGATGCCGCGGTCGGCGATCGTGAGCACGTCGCCGCCCTGCACGCCTGCCCGCAGCTCGAGGTCGACGGTTCCGTCGAGCGCCTCGATCGTCGTCGTGGCGCCGAGGATCGCGTCGGTCATCGATACCTCGAGGGTCGCCAGGAGGTCGTCGCCGTCCCGGCTGAACACGGGGTGCGGGTTCACCTGCACCTCGATGTAGAGATCGCCGTTCGGCCCGCCGGCCGGCCCCACCTCGCCCGACCCGGGCAGCTGGAGGCGCAGGCCCGACTCGACGCCGGCCGGGATGTCGACCGACACCGTCCGGCGCGAGCGGACGCGGCCCTGACCGCCGCAGGTGGCGCACGGGTGCGGGATCGTCGTGCCGTAGCCCTGGCATGCGCCGCAGGGCTGCTGCGTGACCACGTTGCCGAGCAGGCTGCGCACCTGCCGCTGCACGAACCCGGCGCCGCCGCAGATCTCGCAGCGCTCCGGACTCGTGCCCGGCTGGCAGCACGATCCCTGGCAGGTCTCGCAGAGCACCGCCGTGTCCACCTCGAGATCCCGGTGCACGCCGAAGATCACGTCGCCGAGCTCGAGCGTCACGCGGACGAGCGCGTCCTGTCCCCGCTCCCGCCTCGACCGTGGCCGCCCGGCGCGCGGCCCGCCGCCTCCGCCGAAGAACGTCTCGAAGATGTCGCCGAAGCCGCCGAAGCCGCCGCCTCCGCCGAACATCCCCTCGTCGCCGCCCATGTCGTAGCGGCGCCGCTTCTCGTCGTCGCTCAGCACCTCGTAGGCGTGGGTGACGAGCTTGAACCGCTCCGCCGCCTCCTCGCTCGGGTTGACGTCGGGATGCAGCTGGCGTGCCAGCCTGCGGTACGCCTTCTTGATCTCGTCGGACGTCGCCTCACGCGACACTCCGAGCACCTCGTAGTGGTCAGCCACACTCGCCTTTCCTCGGGTCGGGCACGATCTCGCCGCACCCTCCCCGTCCTGACATCCGTACCGGTCGGATCCGGATCCTCTTACCGGTGGTTCTCGTCTTCTTCCAGCAGCCGCGTCAGGTATCGCGCCACTGCGCGAGCCGCCGCCAGGTTGCTCGGGTAGTCCATCCGGGTCGGGCCCATCAGACCGACCCGCGCCCTGCCCACGCCCGCCTCGTAGTCGCTCGCGATGATCGACGCCTCGGTCAGACCGAAGGCGTCGTTCTCGCGCCCGATGCTCGCCGACAGCCCGTGCTCGTCCGCCGCCATCTCCGACATGAGCCGGAGCAGCGTCACCTGCTCCTCGATGGCCTCGAGCAGAGGGTGGATGCTGCCGCGGAAGTCGTGCTCGCGCTTCGCGAGCGTCGCCGCCCCCGCCATCACCAGGCGGTCCTGGCGGAACTCGTCGAGCTCCTCGCCGACGACGCTCGCGAGCGCCAGCAGCGCCTCGTCGAGGGGCGAGCGGCCCGCGGCCGCCGCGGCGCGCAGCGCCTCGATGCGCTCGGACCCGATCCGCACCGAACGACCGGTGACGAGAGCCGAGAGCTGCGCGCGGAGCACCGCGACATCCTCGTCCTGGAGGCCCGCCGGACGGACGGTCAGCCGCTGCGAGACACGACCCGTGTCGGTGACCATGATCACGATCATCCGGGCGGCGTCCAGCGCGACGAGTTCGACGTGCGTCACGTTGGCGGAGGCGAAGGAAGGGTATTGGACGAGCGCCACCTGCCCTGTGAGCTGCGTCAGAAGCCTGACCGTGCGCACGAGCAGGTCATCCAGGTCGGAGGGATCGCCGAGGAACGTCGAGATCGCGGAGCGCTGCGCCGTCGACAGCGGCCGGAGCTCCGCGAGGTGATCGACGAAGACGCGATACCCCTTGTCGGTGGGCACCCGCCCCGAGGAGGTGTGCGGTGCCGCGATCAGGTCCTCGTCCTCGAGCAGCGCCATGTCGTTGCGGATCGTCGCCGCCGACACCCCGAATGCGTGGCGCTCGACGATCGACTTGCTGCCGACGGGCTCGTGCGTGTCGACGTAGTCCTGCACGATCGCGCGCAGCACCTGCAGTCCTCGTTCCGTGACCATCGCACCTCCCCGAACGACCTAGGGCCCCCTGGCACTCGTGACTTCTGAGTGCCAATCTTAGCGAGGATCGGGCCGTCGCGCGGCCTGGACGCGCGTCGCCGCCGCGAGCGTCGATAGAGTTCGAGGCCGGGAGGGACGCATGGGCCGAGGCCGTCGACGCGCACGCGCGCTGTACGTCGAGACGCTCATCCGCGCGGACATCGAGCTCGTCTGGCGGCTGACGCAGGATCCACGGCTGCACCCCCGGTGGGACCTGCGCTTCAGCGCGATCATTCCCGTGGCGGTGGACGAGCACGGACGCACCCGGTTCCGCTACGAACGGGCCCTGCCCTCGCGCGCGCTGCCGCTGCACCGCATCACCGGCACGGGCGTGTCGATCGGCGAACGCCTTCGAGACGACGGAACGCGCACGTCCGCGCTCGCCTTCGACACCCAGGACCCGCTCTCTCCGCTCCGGCGTGGGCGCGGCTACTGGCGGTACGTGCCCACCGCCGATGGAGTCCGTTTCATCACCGGCTACGACTACGCGCCGGGGTTCGGGGCGCTTCCCGATCTCGTGCTGCGACCGTTCATCCTCTGGATGACGGCGTGGAGCTTCGATCGGCTGCGCATCTGGGCGGAGACCGGTCAGGAGCCGGAGCACTGGGGTCCCGCCACCGTGCTGGCGTGGTGGCGCACCGGGCGGCCCCGCGCGGGTCGATGCCGGACGGCGCCTCCCGCCGCCGGGGCGATGGCGGAAGCGCCTGCCACGCTCGAGGGGCTGGACGCGTCGTGACGTCCGACGGGATGTTCCGCGCGGCCCTCGGACCGGCGTTCGACCGGCTGCATCCCATGCTGCAGCGGCGCTTCGGCGTCTCTCTCGCGGCCGGCTATTCATGTGTGGGACGCGGCACCATGACGCGGATCCGACGCGGTCCCTGGTGGACCGTGCCCTTCCTGCAGTTCGGCCGCGTGCGCCGCATCCTCGTCGCAGACACCGGCGACGACGTCCCGTTCCTGATCGAGAACTACCCGTATCGCGACCCCTTCGGACGGGAGACGGTGACGTTCGTGCGCGAGTATCGGGCCCGCCGCAGGCCGGCCCGCTTCGACGCGACGATGGTCTTCGACCCGAGCCGCGGCATCATCGTGGACTATCTCGGCACGCACCAGCACCTGGCGGTCGACCTCGAGCTCGACGTGGACGGCTCAGGCGGACTCGTGCTGAGGTCCGGCGCCCAGCGCTTCTACGAAGGGCCGATCGCGTTCCGCTTCCCGATGCTGTTCTCCGGGTACGCAGAACTTCATGAGCGGTACGACGACGAGCGCGGCGCGTTCCATGTGCGACTCGAGGTGCGCAATCGCGTCTTCGGCTTCCTGTTCGGCTATGAGGGCTGGTTCACGTGCGAGTTCCCCGAGTGCGCGGACGCGCCGGAGCGTCTCAAGCCCCGACGCCACGAGAGGCGGCTCTGAGCCCGAGGTCGTCTTGTGCCCTGCCGAGAGCGGCTCACTGGGTCAGCGCGCGCACGACGGCGTCGGCGAGCAGGCGGCCCTTCAGGGTGAGCACGACCCGGCCTCGAACGGCGGAGGCCCCGTCCACGAGACCGTCGGCGACGAGGCCGGCGACGGCGCGCCGGGCGTCCACGCCGAGGGTGTCGGCCGCGAGTCCTTCGCGGATGCGGCTCTCCAGCAGGACGCGCTCGAGCGCCCGCGCGCCGTCGTCCGGAAGCTCTCGGCCGGCTGCCGGCGAGGCCCCGCTCGCCAGGCGCTGCGCATAGGCCGCGGGATGCTTCACGTTCCACCAGCGAAGACCGCCCACATGGCTGTGGGCGCCGGGGCCGAACCCCCACCAGTCGGTGCCACGCCAGTAGGCGAGGTTGTGCCGCGATCGGTGCACCTCGCCCCGTGCCCAGTTGCTGACCTCGTACCAGTCGAAGCCGGCGGCGCCGAGCCGCGCGTCCGCGAGCTCGTACATGTCCGCCTGCAGGTCGTCGTCGGGCGCCGGCACCTCGCCGCGCTTGATCTGCCGCGCGAGCTTCGTGCCGTCCTCGATGATGAGCGCATACGCGGAGATGTGATCCGAATCGAGCGCGAGCGCCGACTCGAGCGAGTCCTCCCAGTCGGCGAGGGTCTCCCCCGGTGCGCCGTAGATCAGATCGACGCTGACGTCGAGACCGGCGTCGCGCGCGGCGTCCACGGCGGTGCGGACGTTCGCGGGCGAGTGCGTGCGGTCGAGCGCGGCGAGCACGTGCGGCACGGACGACTGCATGCCCACCGACATCCGCGTGACGCCCGCCGCGGCGAGCTCGCGCGCGACGGCGGGCGTCACCGTGTCGGGGTTCGCCTCGACCGTCACCTCCGCGTCCGGTGCGACGCCGAACGCCGAGCGCACGCCGTCCAGCATCCGGCCCAGGTCGCCGGCGGGAAGCAGCGTGGGGGTGCCGCCGCCGAAGAAGACCGTGCTCGCGGGGCGCAGGGCGTCCGCGTCCGCCATCACCTGGCGGGCGAGCGAGACCTCGTGCAGAAGGGTGTCGGCGTACTCGTCCTGCCGGGCGCCTCGCAGCTCGCTCGACGTGTACGTGTTGAAGTCGCAGTATCCGCAGCGCACGCGGCAGAACGGCACGTGCAGGTACACACTGAAGTCGACGTCCGCCGCGGAGCGGAGACCGGCGGGCAGGCGCCCGTCGGCGGGAGCCGGGTCTCCCAGGGGAAGGGGGCCGGCCATCAGCAGCCGGCCATCAGGTGCCGGGCGTGGCGAACAGCGGTGAGATCGCGCGCAGGTAACCGGCGAAGAGCGCCTTGCGGCGGCGGCGCACGATTCCGCGGAAGAGGCGGTGGAGCAGACCGACAGGGCGGTCGAACGCCTTCACCGTGAACCACACCTCGTCGTTGTCGCGCCACTCGACCATGAACGACTCCTCGCCGCTCACGACGGAGCCGCCGACCGTGCCCAGCGCGAACCCGATGCGGCGCGCCTCCTCGATCACGAAGATGACACGGAGCTCCGCGTCGGCACGCATGCCGCCCACGCGGCCGTGCACGCGGAGCGTCGTCCCGGGCCCCGCGTACGGCGTGCCCTCGGCGTCGTAGTGCTGGTCGGCCTCGAGACGGGAAGGCGCGACGGCGTTTCCGTCGCCGTCGAAGCTCACGCCCGAGTAGGCGGGCCCCGGGGCGGGGCGCACATCGGTCACCGTCAGGCCGGCCCCCTTCAGGGCGCCCCACGACAGCAGTGCGTCACCCGCGGTGCGGAACCGTTCCTCTCCACTGCCGATCCGCCACGAATCGGCCGCGGGGAGGCTGTGCTCCGGCGGGTATTGCAGCAGGTCGTGCGCCTGAGTGGCGCCGACCGCCGCATAGTCGACCGTCTCGTCCTGGAAGGTGCCGCGACGCATGTGCTCCAGCCTACGTTCTTAGCCTGACGGGCAGTGCCAGCCTCGACTACTTGGCAGCCTCGACGTCGCCCGACAGTGCCGCGATGAACGCGTTCTGGGGCACCTCGACGCGACCGACCATCTTCATCCGCTTCTTGCCTTCCTTCTGCTTCTCGAGCAGCTTGCGCTTGCGGGTGATGTCGCCGCCGTAGCACTTGGCGAGCACGTCCTTGCGGATGGCGCGGATGTTCTCACGCGCGATGATGCGCGCCCCGATCGCCGCCTGGATCGGCACCTCGAACTGCTGCCGCGGGATGAGCTTGCGCAGCCGCTCGGTCATCGTCGTGCCGTACGCGTAGGCCTTCTCGCGGTGGACGATCGCGCTGAAGGCGTCGACCCGATCGCCCTGCAGCAGGATGTCGACCTTCACCAGGTCGGCCTCCTGGCGCCCGGCGGGCTCGTAGTCCAGGCTCGCGTAGCCCTGCGTGCGGCTCTTCAGCTGATCGAAGAAGTCGAACACGATCTCGCCGAGCGGCATCGTGTACTTCAGCTCGACGCGCTGCTCGGACAGGTAGTCCATGCCGAGCAGGGTGCCGCGACGCGTCTGGCAGAGATCCATGATCGTGCCGACGTAGTCCTTGGGGGCGAGGATCGACGCCTTCACGATCGGCTCGGTGACGCCGTTGATCTTGCCGTCGGGGTACTCGCTCGGGTTCGTCACCACGATCGTCTCGTTCGTCTCCGTCGTGACCTCGTAGATCACGCTCGGTGCCGTCGTGATGAGGTCGAGCCCGAACTCGCGCTCGAGTCGCTCGGTGATGATCTCGAGGTGCAACAGGCCGAGGAACCCGCAGCGGAAGCCGAAGCCGAGGGCCACGGACGTCTCCGGCTCGTAGGCGAGCGACGCGTCCGACAGCTTGAGCTTGTCGAGGGCCTCGCGCAGGTCCGGATAGTCGCTGGCGTCGATCGGGTACAGGCCCGAGTACACCATCGGCTTGGGGTCGACATAACCGGCCAGCGCCTGCGTCGCGGGCGTGCGGGCTCCCGTCACGGTGTCGCCGACCTTCGACTGGCGGACGTCCTTCACGCCCGTGATCAGGTAGCCGACCTCGCCGACGCCCAGTCCCTTCGAGGGCACCGGCTCGGGCGACGAGACGCCGATCTCCAGCAGATCGTGCGTCGCGCGCGTCGACATCATCTGGATGCGCTCGCGCGGCGACAGCGTGCCGTCGATCATGCGCACGTACGTCACCACTCCGCGGTACGCGTCGTACACGGAGTCGAAGATCATCGCGCGCGCCGGGGCGTCGGCATCGCCCTTCGGTGCGGGGATCTCGGCCACAAGGCGGTCGAGGAGCTCCTCGACGCCCTCGCCGGTCTTTCCCGACACGCGCAGGACATCGTCCGGGCTGCCGCCGATCAGGTCGGCGAGCTCCTTCGCGAACCGCTCCGGATCCGCTGCGGGCAGGTCGATCTTGTTGAGCACCGGGATGATCGTCAAATCGTTCTCGAGCGCCAGATACAGGTTCGCGAGCGTCTGCGCCTCGATGCCCTGCGCGGCGTCCACCAACAGGATCGCGCCCTCGCACGCGGCCAGCGACCGCGACACCTCGTACGTGAAGTCGACGTGGCCCGGGGTGTCGATCATGTTCAGCGCGAACGCGTGGCCGTCCTGCTCCCACGGCATGCGCACGGCCTGCGACTTGATCGTGATGCCGCGCTCGCGCTCGATGTCCATGCGGTCGAGGTACTGGGCGCGCATGTCGCGATCGGCCACCGCGCCGGTGATCTGCAGCATCCGATCGGCCAGCGTCGACTTGCCGTGGTCGATGTGGGCGATGATGCAGAAGTTCCGGATGCGCTCGGGGGGCGTCGCGGCGGGCTCGAGCGGCGAAGAGGCACGGGGAGACATGTCCGTCCGATTCTACGGTGCCGCGACTCGAAGGCTCGAACCGTGTCTCCGAGCCCGCGCGCGAGCGTCCCGGCTAGCGTGAGGCGCATGACTGTGCAGGTCGTGCTCGTCCACGGCATCAGGACCTCCGCGACGATGTGGCGCGCGCAGCTGGAGCACCTCGAGGCGAGAGGCGTGGCCGCGCGGGCGATCGACCTGCCGGGCCACGGCACGCGCATCGCGGAGGTGTTCACCCTGGACAGCGCGCTCGATGCGATCGATGCCGCCGTGCGCGACGCCGCCGACCGCGGACCGGTGCTCCTCGTGGGGCATTCGCTCGGCGGCCTGATCTGCACCGAGTACGCGGGCGCGCCGACGCCGCCCCCTGTCGCCGGGTTCGTCGCGACCTCCTGCACCGCGATCCCGCGCGGGCTCGGTCTGCGCCTGTATCGGACGCTCGCTGCGGGCTTCAACGCCCTGCCCGGTCGCGGGCGCTGGCTGACCGAGCGCGTGCTGCGGGCGACGCTGCCCGTCGAGACCCGCGCCGACTTCGGCGCGGGCGGCTACGCCTATCTCGCGCAGGACACCGCTCTGCGCAGCCTGTCGGTGCTCGATCTGGTCGCCGCCCTGCGACGGATCCGGGTGCCGCTGTGGTTCGTGAACGGGCAATGGGATCAGCTGCGCCTCCACGAGCGGCTGTTCCTGCGCCTCGCGCCGCACGCCGAGCTCGTCGTCGTCCCGCGCGCGACGCATCTGGTCACCGCCATGCGACCGGAGGCGTTCAACGCCGCGCTCGATCTCGCGGTCGCCGTCGTAGCCGACACCGCAGACAACGGTCGGGGCCCGACCTGCTAGACTCGGTCCTTGGCTTGCGTGTGGGGTCTCCCACACCCGTCGTGCGACACCCCTCTCTTGTCAATCGACATCGTCCGAACAACCTCTGAACGAAAGTCCTCTGACACGTGGCAAACATCAAGTCGCAGATCAAGCGCAACAAGACCAACGAGAAGGCGCGCGAGCGCAACAAGGCGGTCAAGAGCGAGCTGAAGTCGGTCGTCCGTCGCACCCGCGAGGCCGTGGCCGCCGGCGACAAGGCGGCCGCCGAGGCCGCTCTGGTCAAGGCCGGCAAGAAGCTCGACAAGGCCGTGAGCAAGGGCGTCATCCACAAGAACCAGGCGGCGAACCGCAAGTCGGCCATCGCCAAGAAGGTCGCCGCTCTCTGAGCCGAGTCCTCCACGAGAAAGGCCCGTCCCGATAAGGGGCGGGCCTTTCTCGTCGGTCACAGCACCGCCGCGGGCACGTACTCGGACCAGGCGGGGTCGCGAAGACCCGGGCAGTGCTCCTCGCTGGGGTGCTGCGCGTGATCGATGACGCGGTCCAGGGCGTCGCGGGCCGCAGCGAGATCGGCGATCGCGGCGGTGATGCGGTCGCGTTCGCTCGTCAGCAGCGCCATCGCCTCCGCCGACCCGTGTCCGGTGTCCACGCAGGGCAGGATCTGCCCGATGGTGCGGCTCTTGAGCCCCGCCGCGAAGAATCGCTGGATGAGGCGCACGCGCTCGACCGCCGCGTCCGCGTACGTGCGCTGCCCGCTCGGGGTGCGCCGGGACGTCAGCAGCCCCTGCTCCTCGTAGTACCGCAAGGCCCGACTGCTGACTCCCGCCTGTGCGGCGAGGTCTCCGATGCGCATGGTCTCTGTCCTCTGCTGGCGAACGAACTTGCCCTTGACGTTAGCGTCAGGTTTTAGCGTAGTCCGCGCCGTCGGCCACCGGCCGGATCAACGGCACTCACTCACGCAGCAGGAAGCAGCGCATGAACAACATCACCGACCAGACCGCCCTGGTGACCGGCTCGAACCGCGGCATCGGACGCCAGTTCGTCCTCGAGCTCCTGGAACGCGGGGCGCGCAAGGTCTACGCCACGGCGCGGCGCGTCGAGACCGTCGACTTCGACGACGAGCGCGTCGTCCCGCTGCAGCTCGACCTGCTCGACCCCGCCACGATCGCCGCCGCCGCCGAGAACGCGCCGGACGTCACCCTCCTGATCAACAACGCAGGCGTCTCCACGGGAACCCGGCTCGCCGTGGGCGACCTCGACGGAGTCCGCCGCGAGATGGACACGCACTTCTGGGGCACGCTGCGGGTGATCCGCGCCTTCAGCCCGGTGCTCGCGCGCAACGGCGGCGGCGCGATCGCGAACGTGCTCTCCGCGCTGTCGTGGTTCTCGACGCCGGGATCCGGCGCATACTCTGCCGCGAAGGCCGCGGAGTGGAACATGACCAACGCCATGAGGCTCGAGCTCGCCGAACAGGGCACCTTCGTGCAGGGAGTGCTGCTCGGCGCCGCCGACACCGATCTCTCCGCGGGCTACGACGGCGCGAAGATCGACCCGCGCGACGTTCCTCGCAAGGCGCTGGACGGCCTCGCCTCAGGGGAGATCGAGGTCATCGTGGACGACTGGACGGCCATGGTGAAGCAGTCGCTCGCCGGCGACCCGTCGACGTTCTACGAGCGCATGCGCGTCCTGCTCGAGGGCTGACCGTCGCCAGGGGCTCGCCTCGGCGCTGACCTCGCCGCGGCGAGCCTCCACGACCCGCCGGCCCCGGTCACTCGCCGAAAGGACGGCGCGTGGCGATCACGGCGATCATGCGCTCGAGCGCGAACACCGGGTCGCGCGAGGCGCCCTTGACCTCGGCGTCCGCACGCGCGGTCGCCTGGATCGCCAGCCCGAGGCTCGACTGCGTCCAGCCCACCAGGTCCCGCTTCGCACGGTCGACCTGCCAGTCCTTCATCCCGAGCCGCGCGGCGAGGGCACGCGCGGGCTCGCGGGAACCGGCGACCTTGGCCATCGTCCGCAGCTTCATCGCGAAGGCTGCGACGATCGGCACCGGGTCCGCTCCGGACGCGAGCGCGTGCCGAAGACCCACGAGAGCCTCTCCGTAGCGGCCCGCGATGGCGGTGTCGGCCACCGCGAACGCGTTCGTCTCCACGCGACCGCCGTAGTACCGCGCGACGATCTCCTCGGTGATGTCGCCGTCGACGTCCGAGATCAGCTGCTGACACGCCGCCGCGAGCTCGGTCAGGTCGTCGGCGAACGCCGAGAGCAGTGCCTGCAGAGCACGTGGGGCGATCCGGCGGTCTGCGGCCTTGAACTCGCCCGCCGCGAAGTCGTGCCGGTCGGCGTCGCGCTTCACAGCGGCGCACGGCACCTCGACTCCCCCGCCGACGCCCGAGCGGATCGCGTCCAGCAGCTTCTTGCCGCGGACGGTAGCCCCGGTGTGCCGGAGCACGACGGTCGCGCCGTCCTGGGGGTGCTCGATGTAGGCCAGCGCCTCGGCGAGGAATGCGTCCGAGCACTTCTCGACGCCGGAGACCCGCACCAGGCGCGGCTCACCGAACAGCGAGGGCGCGGACACCGCCAGCAGCGTTCCGGACGTGTAGTCGTCGGCCCGGATGTCACTGATCTCGAGCGCCGGGTCCTCGGTCTTGAGGTAGTCGCGCACGCCGCCGATCGCACGCTCGGCGCAGACCTCTTCCGGCCCCGACACCAGCACGATGGGAGCCGGCCGCGGTGTCCGCCACGACACCTGCGGGATGGACGCCTTGGCTCCGCCCGATCGAGCCGACCCGCCGGAGCGGGACCGGGAAGCGGAAGCGGCTGCCATGCTGCCAGCCTACCGGCGCGGTCCGACAGTCATCGCGCGGCACGACGCCGGGCCCGCCTCGTCCAGGCTCACGCGCGAGGTCGCCAGCCCTGCTCGCTCCGGATCGCGCCATTGACGCGTCGGGCGCTCGCGCCCAGCTGCTGCGCCTGGGATCGCGACAGCGAGTCGAACACCAGTCTGCGCACGAGCGCGACGTGACCGGGCGCCGCACGACGCACGGCGTCCTGCCCCTGCTCCGTCAGCGACGCGACGTTGCTACGGCCATCGTGCGGGTCCGGCGCTCGGCGCACCCAGTCCTTGGCCTCCAGTCGCGCGACCGCGCGAGAGAGCCTCGAGAGCGTGCCGTTGGCGTAGCTCGCCAGCTCGCTGAGGCGGAGCGTGCCGCCCTCGGCCTGGGAGAGGGCGAAGAGCACGCCGAACTCGAAGTGGCTGATCTCCGAGTCGCGCTGCAGCTGGGCGTCGAGCACGGCCGGCAGCCATTCCAGCAGGGTCGCCAGCGTCGACCAGGTGTCGAGCTCTTCGGGGGTGAAGTCTTCCGGGTCCTCTTGGCGGGTCATATGGACGACCCTACCGAGAAACTTGCCTGAGCAACTAGATGTGCCTAGATTTGACTTGCTCAAGCAAGTAACTGACGCCCGGACGGGCAGAAGAGGAGAGGCCTCATGGACTATGGGCTGACCGGCAAGCGGGCGTTCGTCAGCGGCTCCACGCAGGGCATCGGGTATGCCGTCGCGAGGACGTGCGCGGCGGAGGGAGCCTCGGTCGTGCTCAACGGGCGCGACGCGCATCGGGTGGATCGGGCCGTCGATCGGCTGCGCGCCGAGCTGCCGGACGCCGACGTGTCCGGGATCGCCGCCGACTTCGCCGACGGCCGGGAGGTCCAGGCGCTCCTCGACGCGCTCGGACGGGTGGACGTCCTGGTCAACAACGTCGGGCTGTTCGGCGTCGAGCCGTTCATCGACACCGGCGACGACACCTGGCGGCGGTACTTCGAGGTCAACGTGATGAGCGGGGTGCGGTTGTCTCGCCGGCTGCTGCCGGCGATGCTGGCCGCAGGCTGGGGCCGCATCGTCTTCGTCGGCACCGAGTCCGCCGTGGACGTGCCGGGCGACATGGTGCACTACGGCGCGACCAAGGCGGCGGTGATGGCGCTGAGCAACGGGCTGGCGAAGCTCACCCGGGGCACGGGCGTCACCGTCAACACCGTGCTCGGCGGCCCCACGTACTCCGAGGGCGTGGCCGACACCGTCGAGAGGATCGCGGCCCTGCGTGGGACGTCGCCGGACGAGCTGAAGGCGGCGCTGGTGCGCGACACCTCGCTCCTCCAGCGCTTCATCGAGCCCGACGAGGTCGCCCACCTGGTCGCGTACCTCGCAAGCCCGGTCTCCTCGGCGACGAACGGCGCCGCGCTGCGAGCGGACGGCGGGGTGCTCACCACCCTCGTCTGAGCGGCCACCGCGACGACGACCGCAGCACGGAGGTCGTCGGCGCGGCGCTCCGCCCTACGGGGGATGCTCGCGCCAGACCACGAGCTCGCCGTCGTCCTCGGCGATCAGGATCAGGCCCGACTCGTCCGTTCGAGCGGTGGTGGCGCCGAGCGACGCGAGAAGCGTCAGGATCTCGGCACGCGGATGCCCGTAGTCGTTGTCCGCGCCAACGGTCACCAACGCCACGGTGGGTGCGAGCTCCGCATACAGCTGCGGCGCCTGGTCGGCGCTGCCGTGGTGCGCGACCTTCACCACTCGATAGGGCCCGGCGACGCGCGCCGTGCCGAGGAGAGCGGTCTGTGCCGACGCCGACAGGTCGCCGAGCAGGATGGTGCGAGGCACGTCCGGACCGGCGATCTCGATCACCACACTCGCGTCATTGCCCTCGCCGAACGCCGCCGATGCGGCGCGCGGCCAGAGGACCCGCCATTCGGCGCCGCCCAGCGTCCCCGTCATGCCCGCAGTCGCCAGCACGCGCTCGGCCTCGCCGAGGTCGTCGAGCGCCTGCCCCGCCGATGAGCGCGTCGCCGGACCGTGCAGCACGGTGGTGACGCGGTCGCGCAACGCGGCCGCGCCGCCCACGTGATCGAGGTCGAAGTGCGTCAGCACCAGCAGGTCGACATCGGCCACGCCGAGCCGCGCGAGGCAGGCGCCCAGCGCGGCCGGCTCCGGACCGGTGTCGATCACGGCGACGGCGCCGGCCGAGCGGATGACGAGCGCGTCTCCCTGCCCGACGTCGCACGCAGCGAGCGACCAGTCGGCGGGCACGGTGAGCGGCCCCGCCACGCCGCCGAGAGCCGAGACCCCCACGGCCACGCCGAGGCCGGCGGCGAGGGCACCCGAGATGACCCGCCGCAGTCTCCGCACCGACGAACGGGCCGTGTCGGTGTGGGCGAGCAGCACCGCGATCCCCGCTCCGGCCAGGGCGAGGAGGACCGCTCCCCCGAGCCCCGGCGGCCACACGAGACGCGCCCCGGGCATCCCGGCGAGCATCTGCGCCGTCTGCGCCACCCACGCGGAGGGCAGCCAGGCCAGACCCGCGAGCCCGTCGGCGAGCACGGGGATCGGTGCCGCGAGGCAGGCGGCGAGGCCCAGCACCGTCGCCAGGGGCGCCGCCGGTCCGGCCAGCAGGTTCGCGATGACGCCGTAGACGGGCACCTCCGGCGCCAGGAGGACCAGCACCGGGCCACAGGCGAGCTGGGCGGAGAGCGGCACGCTCAGCGCGAGCGCGAGCGGACCCGGCAGCCAGCGGCTGAGCCCCCGCGACAGCGGTCCGGCGAGCAGCAGCAGGGACCCCGTCGCCACCACCGACAGCACGAACCCATACGACGTCGCCAGCCAGGGGTCGGCCACGAGCAACGTCGTGGTCGCCAGCGCGAGCACGGACACGCCCGCGCCGGCGCGGCCCAGCACGATCGCGAGCAAGGCGATCGTCGCCATGGTCGCCGCCCGGACGACGCTCGGCTCCGGGGTGACGAGCACCACGAACCCCGACAGTGCAGCCAGCGCGACCCCGACGCGTGCACCTCGAGGCAGCCCCGCCAGTGCCGCGGCTCCGAAGGCGATCCCGACCACGAGCGCACAGTTGGCCCCGGAGACCGCGGTCAGGTGGGAGAGGGACGTCGCCTTCATCGCCGCGTCGAGCTCGTCGGAGACCGCGCGCGTGTCGCCCACCGAGAGCCCGGGCAGCAGCAGGGAGCCCGGAGCGGGCAGCGTCGACGAGCGTTCGACGAACGCGTCTCGGAGGCCCGCCGCGGCCCCCAGGAGCGCCGGTGGCGCGGCGCGCGCCTCCACCTCCCGCGCGAAGACGACGAGCACCGCGCGATCCCCGGCCCCGCCGGCCTGCGCGCTGCCGCGGGCGACCGCGGACGAGCCCAGATCGAGCTTCTCCCCCGTCGCCGCCTCCGCCGGCACGCTGACCGTCACGGGCACGGCGCCGCGCAACCTCTCGTCGCCACGGCGCACCTCCGACGCGTCGGCGTCGAACCACAGCGCCTCGCCTCGCCTCTCCACCTTCGACGTGACCGTCAGCTCGAGCTCGATCGTCCGTCCCCCGCTCCCGGCGAACTCCGCGGCGACGACGCGACCGGGCTGAGCCACAGCGACATGCGCCGCGGCGGCACCTGCCGCCACGCACGCGAGCACCGCGAGCCCGCACGCCTCGCGCCATGGGACCCGAGACCAGATCGCGAGGCCGGTCGCTATGAGAGCGGCGGCGGTGATCGCCACCCCGACGGAGATCGCCGGCGCGAGCACGCTCGCGAACGCCGCGACCCAGCACACCGCCCCGATCCCGACCATCCGCAGATCCCGTGGACCGGGACTGGCAGGCATCCGCTCCGCGCTCGACATGGCCCAAAGCTACGAAGCGATCGCCGGGCGGGAAGGCGGGACGTCCCTATGAGGAGCGCAGCGGACGACCATGCCACTTGGGGACGAGGGACGTCGAACCCCGCCGCCATTCGTTCATCGAACGTCCGCCGGATTCGTCCGGGCCGAGACGCTCTCGACAGACGCAGGCGTGGCTATGCCTCGACGTACTCCTGACGAACACGGCCGGCGGAGGCGTTCTCGAGGTAACCGAAGTCCTCGTCGGAGTTCAGGATCACTGCGTCGTCGACGACGGCGTACGCGGCGATGAGGCAGTCGAACGCCGCGGCGGCGCGAACGGGGCCGCTCTCCCAGAGCGGCTGCTGGAGATCGAGGGCGTCGCGCTCGGCGAGGTGTTCCCACGACGAGGTAGGTCGTCACGACGCATGCTTTGCGGCGCGGCGGCGCGGACCTGACGCATGGTCTGGCGTCGCCGGTGGGGCGGCCGCAGGAGCATCGATCGGGTCAGGCGCGAAGCGACGACGGATGATCCGTTCCACGGCCGCGGGCTGACGGCGCACCGCGATCAGCGTACGAAGCGCCAGGTCGACCGTCTCGCGGTTGCTCTTCGTTCGGGCGAGCTCCTTAGCCTGCTGGAGACGATCACCCGACGCGGACCAGGGGACGCAGCGCCTCGAGCATCTTGTCGCCGATGCCGGACACCGCCAGCAGGTCCTCCACGCTCTCGAAACGGCCGTTCGCCTCGCGCCACTCGATGATGCGCGCCGCCAGCGCCGGGCCGATGCGCGGCAGCTCCTCGAGTGCGGCGGCATCGGCGGCGTTGATGTCGACGGTCGCCTCGGCGCCGCTGCCGCCCTCCACCGTCACCGGCGGCGGCGCCTCACCCTCCGCCGGCACCACCAGCTGCTCGCCGTCGCTGACGACGCGGGCGAGGTTCACGGCGGCGCCGGCCGCGTCGTCCGTGAGTCCGCCGGCGGCCGCTATCGCATCGACGACCCGTGCGCCCGCGGGCAGCACATACAGTCCCGGCGCGCGCACCGACCCGTCGACGTGCACGTACACGCGCCCGGCGGCCACCGTCGCGACAGGGCTCGGCGTCGCCTCACCCGTCACGTGCTCCACGGGGGTCGAGGCCGACCGCCAGACACCGACGCCGATCGTCATGCCGAGGGCGGCGACCGTCAGCACCACGACCGCGCCGAGGCCCAGCCGCACTCGGCGCGGCGGAGCGCTGATCCCCTCGACGGTCGGCATACGCCCACGCTACGGAGCACCGCGCCACCCGATCCCTCCCCGCACCCGGCGGTGTACAGGCCGTGGGACGGAAGCCCCTGGGGACGACCGGCGGCGCCGACAGTCCGCAGCCGCTCAGCCGGTCGCGGGCAGGAACACCACTCGGTCCTGGTCGAGCTGCAGCACCAGCGCGCCGTGCTCGTTGACTGCGAGGAAGCGCCCCGGCACACCCGCCGTCACGTCCTCTCCGGTGTCGCCGTCCAGCACGACGCCCTCGCCCGCGTCGACGCTGCCGTACACCAGGCCGCCGAACAGCACCGGGTTCCTCGGCGCGACGCGCTCGTCGGTCGGGAGCTCCCACCTGACGGAGAGCGATGTCGGATCGATCGACCGGATCCCGTTCCCGGAGACGTCGTAGAGCAGGTCGCCGTCGGTCGCGGGCCCGTCAAGGAGGAGGTCCGGCACCTCCTGCCGCGCCTCGCCGGTCAGCGGGTCGAGGATGCTCGTCACGGCGTCCGCTCCCGAGTACGTGCGCGGGGTCACCACGAGCCCGGCCGGCGTGTCCGCCGCCGCCGCCGACGTGACGGCCGTCGATGCGTCGCCGCCGGCGATCCACAGCTGCTCCCCGGTCGAGGGGTCGATGCCCGCCAGCTGCGGGTACGGGCTGTCCTCGGGAGTGCGCACCATGAGCAGCGCATCGGGCGTCGTGTGCTGCAGCGTCCCCGCAGCGGTCCACTCGACGTCGTGCGCACTCCTGTCCACGGACGCGACCATGCCCTGCTGCGTGATGCCGTCCCCCGCGTATGCGACGAGCACCCTCTCGTCGTCCACGGCAGCGATGCTCACGGAGACCGCTGCGGTGTCGGTTACCTCCTCGGGCGCCGGCACGTCGCTGCTCCAGTCGATCTCCCCGCTCGTCGCGTCGACCGCGATCACCTGGAAGGCGAACGAGTCGGTGCTGGTGCCTCCGCCCTCCCATCGCACGGTGCTGACGGCGTACACGAGGGACCCGTCGTCGCTGACGCGCGGCGCTCCCGCGCCCCGCTCGTCATAGAAGACGCCGGCGACCTGCTGCTCGCCGGAATCGGGGAACGCGGTCTCCCAGAGGGTCTCGCCGCTGAGCAGATCGGCCGCGCTGACGGACGTGCCGGTCATGGCGTAGACGCGATCACCGGCGAGCGTGTATCTGCTCGAGAAGTCACCGGCCAGGTTCGCGTCGACGGCGTCCAGCTCGATGGGGACGGGATCGCCCTCGAAGGCCCGCGGAGAGGCGAACGACGCGAGCTCAGGAGCCTCCGTCGAGGCGTCCGGCGCCGGAGTCGTCGGCTCCGGGGCGCCGTTCGCGGGGGCACAGCCGGCGACGAACGCCGTCGCCACGAGCATGCTGACCACGGACGCGATGCGCTTCACTGTCACCCGGAAAAGATATCGCGAGGCCGCGGCCGGCCCCGCGGCCGCGTCACACCACCGTCATCGCCGTCGACGCGCGGCGGAACCGGCGAGACTCGACGCCCGGGGACCCGCCCCCGCCGGATCCCGATCCGCGCTGACGCCATCCCTACTATGGAGAGGCAGCGCCGCGAGGCGACGCCCAGGAGGGAGCCCCGCATGACCGATGAGCGCTCACGCGACCGGATCCAGAGCATCGAGCGCGGCATCGAGGTGCTGCTCGCCTTCGGCGGCCACGACGCCGCGCTCAGCGTCGCGGCCATCGCGGGCCAGGTCGGCCTGTCGCGGCCGGTGGTGCGACGGATCCTGCTGACGTTCGAGCATCTGGGATACGCGGAGTCCACGGGCGGCGTCTGGCGCCTCACCCCGCGCATCCTCGAGCTGAGCGCCGGCTACTTCGCGGCGTCCTCGCTGCCGGAGATCTCGTACCGCTACCTGTCCGACGCGGTCGGCCGCACCGGCGAGACGTGCAGCATCGGCGTGCTGGACGGCCGTCACGTGATGCACGTCGCGCGCGTGGAGGACCGGCGCCCGCTGCCCGACGCCGTCCGCATCGGCCAGCGGCTGCCCGCGCACGCCACGGCGCTCGGCAAGGTGCTGCTCGCCGATCTGGACGACGCCGAGCTCGACACCCACCTCGCCGAGGAGCCGCTCGAGCCGCACACGCCTCGGACTCTCACCGACCCCGCCGCGCTGCGCGAGCGCATCGCGCAGGTACGGACGCGGGGGTACGACGTCTCGCTCGAGGAGCTGCACCCGGGCATGCTCGCCGTCGCGGTGCCGATCGTCGTCGACGGCAGCACCGTCGGCGCGCTCTCGGCATCGTCCACGACGGTGCGAGAGACCGAGGAGTCGCTCGTGGGCGTCGTGCTGCCGATCCTCACCCAGACCGCCGCGGACATCGCGCGCGCCTACCGCAACGCCAACCCGCAGGTGTTCCGCAACGGCTCCCGCGCCCGACGCGTCGCGCCCGGCGCGGCGTCCTAGCGGCGGGCGCCCTCAGGCGTGCACGATTCCGCCGCGAACGTTCCTTCCCGCCAGCAGGTCGTCGTAGCCCTGACCGATGTCGTCCAGGGCATAGGTCGCGGAGATGAGCTCGTCGAGCTTCAGCTGGCCCGCGCGGTACATCGCGTACTGCCGGGGGATGTCCGCCCGGGGGTTGCTGGCACCGTAGATCGCGCCCTGGATGCGCTTCTGGTAGCGGGTGATGTCGAGGGGCGGGATCGGGATGCTCGTCTCCGATGCCGGCGCGATCGACGTGACGACGACGGTGCCCGCCTTGCGGATCGAGTAGAACGCGTCGGCCACGTCCTTGCCGCTCAACACGCCGACGGTGAGGATGGCACGGTCGGCACCCTGCCAGTCCGTGATCGTCCGCGCGAACTCGCTCGCCTCCTCGATCGTCGCGAAGGCGTGCGTCGCCCCCACCTCGAGCGCCTTCTCGCGCTTGAGCTCCACCGGGTCGACGGCGATGACAGCGACCGCGCCGGCGTGCCGCGCACCCTGGACCGCGTTGATCCCCACCCCGCCGATGCCGATCACGATGACGACGTCGCCGGGCTCGGTCTGCGCCGCGTACACGGCGGATCCCCATCCCGTGCCGACACCGCAGCCCAGCAGCCACAGCTTGTCGAGCGGGGCGTCCTCCGGCAGCTTCACCGCCGAGTCGACGTCGACGACCGTCCGCTCGGCGAACGTGCCGAGACCGCACATCTGTCCGACCGGCGTGCCGTCCGGCAGCGAGACGCGGTAGCTGTCGACGTCCGTGAACCGGCTGCCGCGCATCAGGTAGGCGCCGAGGTTGCAGAGGTTCGTCATGCCCTCGTTGCACCACCGGCACTTGCCGCAGCTCGCGATGAACGAGAACACGACCTTGTCGCCGACCTCCCAGCCCGGGGTGTGCGGCCCGACGGCCTCGACGACGCCGGTTCCCTCGTGCCCGCCGACCATCGGCAGCGTCCCGGCGGTACTGTCGCCGGTCGCCAGGTGGTAGTCGGAGTGGCACAGGCCGCTCACCGCCATCTTCACGAGGATCTCTCCCTGTCGCGGGTCGTCGAGGACGACGTCGGTCACCTCGAACGAGCCGGGCTGGTCGCGGACGATCGCCGCGCGCGTCTGAATGGGCATGGTCTCTCCTTTGAAACGTCGCCGGAACGGTCGCCGAGGCGTTCGTGGGACGGGTGCCCGCCGATCGGCTGGCGCTCACGCTAGCGGACTTCCCGGCGACGTGCACCGCAGAGCGTACATATCGCACGCCCTGCGGAACTTTTTCCTGGACACCTCGTGCCCGGTGTGGAACGATCGCGATCGTCCGGAGCACGCAGCAGCGGGCGCATCAGACAGTCGTCAACGTCGACGGCCGTGCCCCTGCTCCACCCGACCCGTGACACAGAGCATGTCCAACTGGCAACGGAGGCAGTCATGGCATTCCCCCACACCCGATCCCTCGCCGGCATCGCCGGCATCGTGCTCGTCCTCGGGCTCGCCGCGTGCGGCTCCTCGTCGTCGTCGGGCGACGGCGAGGGCGACGACGGGCCTCGCGACCTCGTGGCCGGGGTCATCCCCGTCACCGACATCGGCCCGGTGTACATGGCGGAGAAGAACGGCGTCTTCGAGGAGCACGGTTTCGAGCTCACCCTGCAGCAGGCCGGGTCGTCGACCGAGATCATCCAGGCCATGCAGTCGGGGCAGGTGCAGATCGGCTACGGCGGCACGACCGGCGTCTTCCAGGCGATCGAGGGCGGCGTCGACCTGGTGATCATCGCCGCCGCCAGCGCGACTCCGGATGATCCGGAGAACGGGATCAACGATCTCCTCGTCACCGCCGACAGCCCGCTCACGTCCGCGAAGGACCTCGAGGGCAAGAAGGTCGCGGTGAACGCGCCGGGCGGGTACACGCAGCTGCTGTCCGACATCGCGGTGAAGGCCGACGGCGGCGACCCGTCGAAGGTCCAGTACGTGCAGATGGGCGTGCCCGACCAGCCGGCCGCCCTCGAGAGCGGGGCGATCGACGCGTTCGTCGCCGGGGAGCCGTTCGGCACCCTGGGGCGCGAGGAGAAGGGCTTCCGGACGCTCGCCAACCCGTTCGTCTCGCTGTCGGATCACGCCGTCGTCGCCGGCGCGTGGTACGCCCTCCGCGAGGCCGTCGACGCCGACCCCGAGCTGTACGGCGAGATCGCCGACACCATCGACGAGGCCAATGCGTACGCGCTGGAGAACGACGACGAGCTGCGCGAGAGCATCGCGGAGTTCACCAAGATCGACCCCGAGCTGGCGGCCCGCATCCGTCTGGGCTCGTACGGGCAGCTGCCCCTGACGGCGGAGAACCTGCAGGCGCTCGCCGACTGGTCGCTCGAGCTCGGCTACATCCAGAACCCCGTCGACCTCGACGCCATCATCTGGGAGCGGTGAGCGCGACCGATCGGTCCTCGTCGATGACCTCCGCAACCGCCCCGGCCGACGGCCGCGCGCCCTTCCTGCAGTCGCGCTGGTCGACCCCGGTGCTCGGCGCGACCGGCATCCTCGTCTTCCTCGCCCTGTGGGAGGCCGCCCCTCGCCTCGACCTCGTCAACGCCGCGTATCTTCCTCCCTTCTCGGAGGTCGTGCCGCGCATCGCCGAGGTCGTCGCCGGCCCCGGGCTGCGCGAGGAGTTCTGGCGCGCCGTGTCGATGACGATGCTCGGCTGGGCGGCAGGACTCGCCATCGCGCTCGTCCTCGGCGTCGTCCTGGGCGTCGTGATCGGCTCCAGCCGGTGGATCCGCGAGTACACCGGCTCGACCATCGAGTTCCTCCGCCCCATCCCCTCGGTCGGCCTCATCCCCGTGGCGGTCGTGATCTTCGGGGTGCGGCCGACCGCCACGGTGTTCGTCGTCGCGTGGGCGTGCTTCTGGGTCGTGCTGGTCCACGTCATCGCCGGCGTCGCCGACGTCGACCCGGTGGCCGACGCGACCGCCCGCAGCTACGGCATGGGCCCCCTTCAGCGTGCCGCCCATGTGGTGTGGCCCACCGCGCTGCCGTACCTCATGACGGGCACGCGGCTGTCGGCGACGATCGCCCTCGTCGTCGCGATCACGATCGAGATCGTCGTGGGGGCGCCCGGCATCGGTCAGATGATCGCGACCTATCAGTCGGCGGGCAACGTCGGCGTGGTCTACGCGCTCGCGATCCTCGCGGGGGTCCTCGGCCTGCTGATCAACCTCGCGATGCGGCGGCTCGAGGACACGCTGCTCGCCTGGCACTCGTCGGTGCGGCAGGAGGACGCGGCATGAGGGCCGTCAGGGCGGTCTCGGCCGCGCTCGCGCTGCCGATCGTCATCGTCGCGATCTGGTGGCTCGGCACCCGGGGCACCACGAATCCCTTCGTGCCGAAGCCCGACCTGATGCTCTCCGACCTCGTCTCCGTGTGGATCGGCCCGCTGCTGGTCGAGCAGGTGACGCCGTCGCTCTACCGGCTGCTCGTCGGGCTGGGGGGCGCCATCGTGGTCGGCACCCTGCTCGGAGTTCTGATCGGCTCGAGCCGCGTCGCACGCCGGATGACCGGGCCGATCTTCGAGTTCATCCGCGCGGTGCCGCCACCCGTGCTGCTGCCCGTCCTGCTGCTGATCATGGGCATCGACGATCGCTCGAAGATCTTCCTGATCTTCCTGGGGTGCCTCTGGCCGATCCTGCTCAACGCGATCGACGGCGTCCGGTCGGTGGACCCGGTGCTCTCCGAGACGACGGCCTCCTACGGGATGACGGGATGGACGCGCTTCCGGCACTTCGTGCTGCCCGCGGCGCTGCCGCGCATCATGACGGGCATCCGGCTCGCGCTGCCGATCGCCATCATCCTCATGGTGGTGTCGGAGATGTACGCCGCCACGGACGGCATCGGATACCGGGTGATGCTCTTCAAGCAGACGTTCCAGAACGGCCCGATGTGGGCGGGCATCCTGCTGATCGGCCTGATCGGCGTCGTCATCGCCGCCGTCTACGGCTGGATCGAGAGGCGGAGCCTGGCCTGGTACCACGGCCAGCGAGAGAGGGAGAAGCAGTGAGCGCAGATGTCGCGGCGGGATCCGCCGCAGGAGAGGTCCTGCTCTCCGTGCAGGGCGTGCAGAAGGTCTACCGGACGGAGAAGGGGCCGTTCGAGGCGGTGCGCGATCTCACCTTCGACGTGCACCGCGGCGAGTTCACCTGTCTGGTCGGGCCGTCCGGCTCGGGCAAGACGACACTTCTGAAGGTGATCTCCGGCCTGATGCCCGCGACGTCCGGCCGGGTTCTGCTCGACGGCGAGGTCATCGACGGCCCGCCGAAGAACATGGCTCTCGTGTTCCAGGAGTACGGGCGCTCGCTCTACCCCTGGCTGCGGGTCGCCGACAACGTCGAGCTGCCGCTGAAGACGAGCGGCGTGCCGAAGCCGGAGCGGCGGCGACGCGTCGCGGAGGCATTGGACGCCGTCGGTCTCGCGCACGTGCCGACGTCGTACCCGTGGCAGCTCTCGGGCGGCATGCAGCAGCGCGTGGCCATCGCGCGCGCCATCGCCTACCAGCCGGAGATCCTGCTCATGGACGAGCCCTTCGCCGCGGTCGACGCGCAGACCCGCGCCGACCTCGAGGACCTCGTGCGATCGGCCGCGCGCCGCCTCGGTCTCACCGTGCTGTTCGTCACGCACGACATCGACGAGTCGGTGTACCTCGGGGAGCGCGTCATCATCCTCTCCTCGTCGCCCACCATCGTGCTCGAGGACCTCGGGATCGACCTGCCCGACGAGCGCGACCAGCTGGAGACGCGCTCCCTGCCGGACTTCGTGGATCTGCGCCGCCACGTGTACGCGCAGATCCAGAAGGCGAAGAGCTACACGGGCGACACGGAGGGCGTCCGGACGGTCCGGACGCCGGCGCGGTGACCGGTCGGCACGGCTCTCGACGGCCGGCCGGCGCCGCGCCGTCCCGGCCTCAGCGCCAGATCGACTTGACCTCCTGGTAGTTGCGCACGGCCTCGATGCCGAACTCCCGGCCGAGGCCCGAGTCCTTGTAGCCGCCGTAGGGGGTGTTGAGATCGGGCCGGTAGCCGTTCAGGCCGATCGACCCCGTGCGCACCCGGCGGGCGACCGGCAGCACCTCGTCCGGGTCGCCGTAGACGGCACCCGCCAGTCCGTAGCGGCTGTCGTTCGCGATGCGCACCGCATCGTCGACGTCGGCGTACGGGTGCACCGAGACGACGGGGCCGAACACCTCCTCCTGCGCGATCTCGCTGTCCGGTGCGGCGTCGGTCACGACCGTCGGCGCGACGAAGTACCCCTCGTCGGGCAGCGGTGTGTCGCCCGCCAGCAGGGTCGCCCCCTGGGCGCGGGCACGACCGACCATGCCCGTGACCCTGTCGTGGATGCGCCGGGACACCAACGGCCCGAGCTCGGTGCTCTCGTCGAGGGGATCTCCGACACGCAGGTCGCGTGCGAGGTCGACGAGCCTGTCGACGACCTCGGCGTAGAGCGGGCGCGGCGCCAGCACCCGCGCCATGAGCGCGCAGGTCTGTCCGGTGTTGTCGAACGAGGCGCCCCGCAGGCTCGCGAACACGGCGTCCAGATCGGCGGACTCCAGGATGATCGCCGCCGACTTGCCGCCGAGCTCGAGCGTGACCGGCATCAGCCGCTGCCCCGCGATGGAGGCGATGGTCCGCCCCGCCTCGGACGAGCCCGTGAAGCCCACCTTGTCGATGCCCGGATGGGCGACCAGCGCGCGACCGGTGTCGCGACCTCCGGGAACGATGTTGATGACCCCGGGCGGCATGCCGATGGCCAGGCTCGCCTCGGCGAGGTTGAAGATGTCGAGCGGCGACTCCGGCGCCGGCTTGATCACGACCGTGCAGCCGGCCGCGAGCGCGGGGGCGAGCTTGAGCGTCGTCGACGCCTGCGGGTGGTTCCAGGGCACGATCAGCGCGGCGACGCCGAGCGGCTCGCGCTGCACGATCGACGTGCCCTCACGGTTGGCGTTCGGGCGCTCCTCCTCGTCGAACCCGGCCTGCCGCGCGAGGCGCGCGTAGTACCGCAGGTGCGCCACCGGGCGCACTCCGCCCCAGGGGCGCGACAGCGCGACCGGCTGGCCGATCTCGGCGGTGATGAGGGCCGATGTCTCCGGCCCCCGACGTTCCAGCTCGTCGGCGAGGCGGTCGATCCAGTCCGCCCGCTCGGACGCGGACATACGGGGCCAGGGACCCTCGTCGAACGCGGCACGTGCGGCCCGCACGGCCCGATCGACGTCCTCTTCTCCCCCGTCGACCGCGCGTCCCACCTCGCGGTGGTCGACGGGGCTCTCCACGACGATCTCTGCGCGGCTTGCGGGGCTCAGCCACTCGCCGCCGGCGAACACGCGATCGCGCAACACCATTGTTGTCACCATGCCGCGAGCGTAGCGCTACTGCCCTCGGGAGGGAACACCTGGCGTTCGTTCCGCACGCTGTGCGTACAGTCGTGGGAACGCCGAAGCGAGCCCTTTCCCCTCCCGTCAGCTCGAGGACGGGATCACTTCGTGGAGAAGCTCACGACCTTCGGGGCACGCACGATGGCGCGCACGATCTCTCGGTCGCCGAGCGCCCGCAGCACGCGCTCGTCCGCGCGCGCGCGCTGCTCCAGCGCCTCCGGGTCGATCTTCGCCGGCACCTCGAGCGTCGCGCGCACCTTGCCGTCGATCTGCACGACGGCGGTCACCGCCTCCTCGACCAGGAGGGCAGGGTCGGCGTTGCGCCACGTCACGCGTCCGACGGACCCCCGGTAGCCCAGCAGCTCCCACATCTCCTCGGCGGTGTGGGGTGCGAACAGGTCGAGGATCATGGCGGTCGCCTCGACGGCCTCGCGCACGGCGGGGTCGGAGGCGCCGGCCGAGCCGTCGACCGCCTTGCGGATCGCGTTGACGAGCTCCATGAGCCGCGCCACCACGACGTTGAACTTCGTCTGCTCGACCAGCACCGGGGCGTCGGCGAGCAGACGGTGGGTCACCCGGCGCAACGCCGCGTCGCCCTCCGCCCACACGACGTCCTGCGGGCTGTCGACCTCCTGCGCGAGACGCAGCGCACGCGCCAGGAACTTCTGCGCACCGGTGGTCGAGACGTCCTTCCAGTCCTTGTCGTCCTCCACGGGGCCGGCGAACGCCAGCGCGACACGCAGCGCGTCCGCGCCGTGGCGCTCGAGCTCCTCGCTGAACAGCACGAGGTTGCCCTTCGACTTCGACATCTTCGCGCCGTCGAGGATCACCATGCCCTGGTTGATCAGGCTCGAGAAGGGCTCGGTGAAGTCCACCTGCCCCAGGTCGAACAGCACCTTGGTGATGAAGCGCGCGTACAGCAGGTGCAGGATCGCGTGCTCGACGCCGCCGATGTAGGCGTCGACGGGCGCCCAGCGGTCCGCGTCGCGCGGGTCGAACGCCTTCGCGTCGTTGCCCGGCGACAGGAAGCGCAGGAAGTACCACGAGCTGTCGACGAACGTGTCCATCGTGTCGGGGTCACGCAGAGCGGGCTCCCCCGTGCGCGGGTCGGTGGTCTCCACCCAGCCCGTCGCGGCGCCGAGCGGCGACTGCCCCTTCGGCTTGAGGTCGAGCCCCTGCGCGTCGGGCAGCCGCACGGGCAGCTCGTCGGCGGGGACCGGCACGATGTCGCCGTCCTGGGTGTGGATCATGGGGATCGGCGTCCCCCAGAACCGCTGACGCGAGATCAGCCAGTCGCGCAGGCGGTACTGCTTGGCGGCGCGGCCCTTCCCCTCGGCCTGCAGCTGCTCGATGACGCGGGCGATCGCGTTGCGCTTGGACAGTCCGTCCAGGCTGCCGGAGTTGATCATCCGGCCCTCGCCCGTGAGCGCCTCGCCCGTGCTGCGCGGGTTCATCTCGTCCAGCTGCGGGTCGATCGGCACGCCGTCCTCGTCGAGCTCGATCACCGGGATCGCGCCGGTGATCGGCGCGGTGGTGTCGACGACGACCCGGACCGGCAGGTCGAACTGACGGGCGAAGTCGAGGTCGCGCTGGTCGTGCGCGGGGACGGCCATCACGGCGCCGTGCCCGTAGTCGGCCAGCACGTAGTCGGCGGACCAGATCGGCAGCCGCTCGCCGTTGACCGGGTTGATCGCGTACCGCTCGAGGAACACGCCGGTCTTCGGCCGGTCGGCCGACTGGCGCTCGATGTCGGTCTGCCGCTGCGTCTGCTGGAGGTAGTCCTGGAACCGCTGGCGAGCCTCGGGCGACGCGGCCGAGACCAGCTCCGCCGCCAGGTCGCTGTCGGGCGCGACGACCATGAAGGTCGCCCCGTGCAGCGTGTCGGGACGGGTGGAGAACACCGTCACCTTCTCGGCGCGTCCCTCGATCTCGAAGTCGATGTCGGCTCCGACCGACCGACCGATCCAGTTGCGCTGCATCTGCAGCACCTTGTGGGGCCAGAAGCCCTCCAGCTGGTTCAGGTCGTCCAGCAGCCGGTCGGCGTACTCGGTGATGCGGAAGTACCACTGCGTGAGCTTCTTCTTCACGACCTCCGCGCCGCACCGCTCGCAGCGACCGTCGACGACCTGCTCGTTCGCGAGCACGGTCTGGTCGTTCGGGCACCAGTTGACCGGGCTCTCCTTGCGGTAGGCGAGGCCCCGCTCGTGCAGCTGCTGGAACAGCCACTGGTTCCACCGGTAGTAGTCGTCGTCGCTCGTGTGCAGCACCCGGCTCCAGTCGAACGACACGCCGTACGCCTTCAGGCTCTCGCGCTGCTGGGCGATGTTCGCATAGGTCCACTCTCGCGGGTCGGCCCCACGCTGGATCGCCGCGTTCTCGGCGGGCAGCCCGAACGAGTCCCAGCCGATCGGGTGCAGCACGTTGTAGCCGCGATGACGCCAGAAGCGCGCCACGATGTCGCTGTAGAGATAGTTCTCGGCGTGCCCCATGTGCAGGTCGCCCGAGGGGTACGGGAACATCGCCAGCACGTACTTCCGAGGCCGCGTGTCATCGGCGCCGCCCGCGAGGAACGTGCCGTTCTTCTCCCAGTACGCCTGCCACTTCGCGTGCAGGGCGTGGACGTCGAACGCGCCGTCGGCGGGCGCTGCCTGGGCGGCGGGAGAGTTCTGGGACACGGGTGTAGCCAATCGGATTTCCAGGGAAACGAGCGAGATTCCAGGTTAGCGCCCGGGACCCCCGCTTATGCTCATGCGGGTGAACGAGGCACTGACCTGGCTGCTCGACGTCGTGCAGTCCGTCGATCCCGTGCTGCGCACCCTGCTCGCGGGGCTGGCGATCATGCTCGAGACGAGCGTGCTGATCGGCCTGATCGTCCCGGGCGACACGGTGGTGATCGTCGCGGCGACGGGCGTCTCCTCCACTCTCGAGGGGTTCGTGCTCGGCGCCGTGGTGGTCGTCGGCGCCCTGCTCGGCGAGTCCATCGGCTTCGCCCTCGGGCGCTGGCTCGGGCCGCACATCCGCACGTCGTGGGTCGGACGGCTGATCGGCGAGCAGAACTGGCAGCGATCGGAGCGCTACCTTCGGAGGCGCGGCGGGCTGGCGATCTTCCTGTCGCGGTTCCTCCCGGTCCTGCACTCCCTGGTGCCGCTGACCGTGGGCATGAGCGGCTACTCGTACCGGCGGTTCCTGATGTGGACGCTGCCCGCCTGCGTGCTCTGGACCTCGCTGTACGTCTCGATCGCGGCCGGCGCCGCCCGCTCGTACCGCGAGGCCGCCGACAGCGCGCACTACGCCGGCTACGTCTTCGTCGGTGTGATCCTGCTGCTCGTCGTCGGCGTGTTCACCGCGAAGAAGATCATCGCGCGGGTCGAGCGCCGCCACATGCACGACTGACCCGGGAGGCACCGGGACGAGGGCCGCGTCGCGTGAAAGACTGGGGCGGATGTCCTCCACCACGCACCGCGACCGGATCCATTGGATCGCCCGGATCGAGCGCCGCGTCCACGCCTGGCGTGAGCGGCGCGCTCGACGGCACGGCCGGAAGCCCACGGTCCTGGTCTTCCCCGGCTACGGCGGCGACGGCTGGGTGCGGGTTCTCGGCCGCGTCCTCATCGTGCCGCCCGCGAAGCGCACGAGGACGGGCGAGCTCGCGAGCGTCCGCGGCTGGCGCAGCTTCGTCGGCATCCCGGTCGGCTACGCCTCCGTGTCGATCACCGTCGGCGACCGCGTGCACGAGGTGGTCGCCGACCGCGGCGGGGTGATCGACGCGCGCATCGAGGCCGACCTCGAGCCGGGCTGGCGCCTGGTGACCATGTCGGTGGAGGGCGGCGAGCCCGGGGAGTCGCTCGTGCAGATCGTCTCGCCGGAGGCACGGCGCGGGGTCGTGTGCGACGTCGACGACACCGTGATGGTGACCGCGCTGCCGCGTCCGCTGCTCGCGGCATGGAACTCGTTCGTGGTCGACGAGCACGCCCGCCAGCCCGTGCCGGGCATGGCGGTGCTGCTGTCGCGTCTGTCGCGCCAGCAGCAGGGCGCGCCGATGGTGTACCTCTCGACGGGCGCCTGGAACGTCGCGCCGACGCTCACCCGGTTCCTCAACCGGCACCTCTTCCCCTCGGGGTCGCTGCTGCTCACCGACTGGGGCCCCACCCACGACCGCTGGTTCCGCAGCGGAACCGACCACAAGGTCACGAACCTGCGCCGGCTGGCCGAGGAGTTCCCGGACGTGAGCTGGCTGCTCGTCGGGGACGACGGCCAGCACGACGACGAGATCTACACGCGGTTCACCAGCGAGTACCCGTCGTCGGTCGCCGGCGTCGCGATCCGCCGCCTGTCTCCGGCAGAGGCGGTGCTGGCGGGTGGACGCACGGCCGTCAACGACCACTCGGCCGCCTCGGTGCCGTGGGTCACCGCCGACGACGGCGCGGGCCTCGCGGAGCGCCTCGAGCAGGTGGGCCTGCTCGAGCCCGAGGGCTGATCGGCCGCACGGGATTGTCCGACGCCGGGCATACGCTGGCGGCATGTGCGGACGATTCGTGGTGGCGAGGGTGGGGAGCGAGCTCGTGGGCGAGCTGCGTGTCGATCTGGTGGCCGACGAGCTCCCGGCGCCCTCCTTCAACGTCGCGCCGACCGACTCCGTGGCGATCGTCCTCGACTCGGCGAAGACCGAGCCGCCGACGCGGCGTCTCGAGCCCGCGCGCTGGGGACTCGTGCCCTCCTGGGCGAAGGACACCTCGATCGGCGCACGGGCGATCAACGCGCGCTCGGAGGAGGTCGAGCAGAAGAAGATGTTCCAGAACGCGCTGATGAAGCGACGTGCCATCGTCCCGTCGTCCGGCTACTACGAGTGGCGGCAGGACGGGACCGAGAAGGTGCCGCACTTCATCCATCCTGCGGAGGACGGCGCTCCGCTGCTCTTCGCGGGCCTGTACGAGTGGTGGAAGGACCCGTCGAAGGCCGCGGACGACCCGGCCCGCTGGGTGCTGAGCTTCACGATCCTGACCCGCGACGCGATCGGACCGCTCGGCTCGATCCACGACCGGATGCCGGTCTTCCTCGACGCCGACCATGCCGATGCCTGGCTCGACCCGACCGTGGACTACCCGCTGGACGTGCTCGACGCGGCGGTCGACGCCGCCCCTTACGTGGCGGAGACCCTTGCCTTCCACGCCGTGTCGAAGGCGGTCGGCAACGTCCGCAACGACTCGCCCGACCTCATCGAGCCGCTGCCTGCGGCGTAGCGCGGGGGCCAGGATCGGCCGTCCTCGTGCGCATATCCGCGGCACGCGATAATGAGGTGGTGACCGCCGACAGAGTTCCCGCCGACGCCCGTGCCCACATCGACGACCTCGCCGCTTTCGTGACGGCCTCCCCCTCGTCGTACCACGCCGCCGCCGAGGCGGCGCGCCGAGCGGAGGAGGCGGGCTACACGCGGCTCACGGAGGGCGACCCGTGGGAGCTGGCCGGCGGCGGGCGCTACGTGGTCGTGCGCGACGGCTCCGTGGTCGCCTTCGCGCTGCCGGAGGACACCGGGCCGACCACGCCGTTCACGATCGTGGGCGCTCACACCGACTCCCCCGGCTTCAAGCTCAAGCCGAAGCCCACCACCCACGGCGCCGGCGGGTGGTGGCAGCTCGGCCTCGAGGTGTACGGAGGGCCGCTGCTGAACTCGTGGCTCGACCGAGAGCTCGAGCTCGCGGGACGTCTCGTCACCCTCGACGGCGAGGAGCACCTCGTACGCACGGGCTCGCTGCTGCGCATCCCGCAGCTGGCGATCCACCTCGACCGCGGCGTCAACGACGGCCTCGCCCTCGACAAGCAGCGGCACACCCAGCCGGTCTGGGGGCTCGGCGACGCGGAGAGCGCCGACGTCCTGCAGGCGCTGGCCGCACGCGCCGGCGTGGAGGCGTCCCAGGTCGGCGGCTACGACATCGTCGTCGCCGACACGCAGGAGCCGCGCACGTTCGGTCACGACCAGGAGCTCTTCGCCTCGGGGCGGCTCGACAACCTGCTGTCCGCCCACGCCGCACTCGTCGCTCAGCTCGCGTCGGCCCCCGAGGGCTCGATCGCGATGTACGCGGCGTTCGACCACGAGGAGATCGGCAGCGCATCGAGGTCGGGCGCCGCGGGGCCGTTCCTCGAGGACGTGCTGCGGCGCGTGTCGACGGCGTTCGGCGCGGACGCCGATCAGCGTGCCCAGGCGTTCGCGGCGTCCTTCCATGTCTCGAGCGATGTGGGTCACGCCGTGCATCCCAACTACCCCGAGCGTCACGACCCCGCCAACCGGCCGGTCGCCGGCGGCGGCCCGATCCTGAAGATCAACGCCAACCAGCGCTACGCCACGGACGCGCACGGAGCGGCGGTCTGGAACGCCGCGTGCGAGTCCGCCGGCGTGCCGACGCAGGAGTTCGTCTCGAACAACGCGGTGCCGTGCGGCTCGACCATCGGGCCGATCGCCGCGACCCGGCTCGGCATCCGCACGGTCGACGTGGGCGTGCCGATCCTGTCGATGCACTCCGCCCGCGAGCTGACGGCCGTCGTCGACCCGTGGCACCTCTCGCGCGCGATGTCCGCGGTGCTGGCGCGGTGACCGCGGGCATCGCCGGCGTCAGCGCGTTCCCGTTGACGCCGCTCGCCGACGATCGCCTGGACGAGGACGCCCTCGGCCGTCGGATCGCCCGGATCGCGCAGTCGGGCGTCGACTCGATCACCGTGCTCGGATCGACGGGCTCGGGCCCCTACCTCTCGGAGGCAGAGCGACGCGCCGCCGTGCAGATCGCGGTCGAGCACTCGGGCGAGGTCCCCGTCTACGTCGGGATCGGGGCGCTGCGCACCCGCGACGCCATCCGCCACGGCGAGACCGCGCAGGATGCCGGCGCCGAGGCCGTGCTGCTCCCGCCGCTGGCCTACCAGCCGCTCACCGACGAGGAGGTCGTCGGACTCTACGCGGACGTCGCGAACGCCGTGGAGCTGCCGCTGATCGTGTACGACAACCCCCGCACGACCGGGGTGACGTTCACCGACGAGATGTACCGCAGCGTCGCCGCCCTGCCGCGGGTCGCCTCGGTGAAGACGCCGGGGAGCGCGGCGACCGCGACGCAGGGGCGCATCGACGCGCTGCGTTCGCTCCTGCCGCAGACCGTGACCGTCGGGTTCTCCGGCGACGCCTTCGCGGCCTCCGCCCTCCTGGCGGGCGCCGATGCGTGGTACTCGGTGATCGCGGGCGCGTTCCCGGAGACGGCGCTGCGCCTCGCCCGTGCGGCCCGCGCCGGCGACGCCCGAACGGCCGTGGACGAGACCGCACGGCTGCAACCGCTGTGGGACGCGTTCGCCGCGTACGGCAGCGTTCGGGTCGTCGCGACGATCGCCGAGGCACTCGGTCAGACGGGCGCCGGCTCCCTGCCCCGTCCGCTGCGGGCGCTCGGGGGCGAGGCACGTGTGTCCGTCCTGGGCCTGGTGACCCGGCTGGGTCTGGACGGCGACGGCTGAGGCCCGCTCCAGCCTGCGCCCAGCGTCCCCGGGGCGCGAGCGCCTATCCTCGATCCGTGTCTCCGCAGCCCCCAGCCCCGATGCGCCTCACGCGCACGGAGTGGCGGGCCCGGGAGCGGGCGCATCGGGAACGCGCCGACGCCCTCACCGCGGAGCACCGCGAGCGCGCCTCCCGCGGCGAGACGCATCCCGTGTGGGACTTCCTGTTCACCTACTACTCCTACAAGCCCGCCGTGCTGCGCCGGTGGCACCCCGGCCCCGGCGTGGAGCTCGAGGACGCGGCCGACGAGCCGCGCGGGCAGTGGCGCTGGTACGCGCCCGGAGACGCCCCGCGCTCGCTCGTCGTCGATCGAGCGGCGTTCGAGCATGACAAGGCTCCACTGTGCAGGCTGGTGGAGATCATGCTGCGCCGCACCGCCGGTCGCCCGGGACGGTTCGACTGCTTCGGGCTGCACGAGTGGGCGATGGTCTACCGGCAGCACGAGCACCGCCATCCGGTGCCGTTGCGCCTCGGGCAGGAGTCCACGGACGCCGTCGTCGACGACCACGAGCTGCGCTGCACCCATTACGACGCGTTCCGCTTCTTCACCCCCGATGCCGTGCCGCGCAACCGCGACGCGCCCACCCGCGAGTCCCAGCCTCTGCTCGATCAGCCGGGCTGCCTGCACGCGGGCATGGACGTCTACAAGTGGGCCGTGAAGCTCGGGCCGCTCGTGCCGGGCGACCTGCTGCTCGACGCGTTCGAGCTCGCCCGCGACATCCGGCGGCTCGACATGGAGGCCGCGCCGTACGACCTGTCCGGCTGGGGCTTCGTCCCGGTGCGCATCGAGACCGCCGAGGGCAAGGCCGAGTACGTGCGGCGTCAGCGCGACCTCGCTGCGCGGGGCAACGCGCTGCGCGGCCGGATCCTCGACGCCTGGGGCCCGATCGATCAGCGCCGCAGCACCCTGCGCACGAGCGCGTCCCCGGCCCAGGCCAGCGCCACGCCCGCCGCGTAGAACACCAGGTCCGACACGGAGAACACCGTGCCGAACACGAGCATCGACGGCCGGAACGCCGAGCCCCACGCCGCCGGCAGTCCGGTCAGCTGCAACAGCTCGACCGCTACGCACCACGCGTAGGCGGCGCCCGCCGCCGCCCAGCCCGGCGCGCGCGGCGCGACGAACACGACGATCAGGTAGATGAGGACCGCGTACAGCGCGTCGCCTGCGGCGTCGGAGGCGAATCCGTCCGGGGCGAGCAGATGGACGGCGAGTCCCGCGACGACGACGCCGGCCCCTGCCCCGCACGCGGTCCAGCGGCGGGCGGCCGGGCGCGCGGCACTGCTCTCGTCGGTTGTCGGCGCCATCCGCAGCACTATAGGCGTCGTTCCTCCCGGCTCCCGCGGGCCGCGCGGGTCGCACGCGGGCCCGGCAGGCGCCCGGCCCGCGAAACACGATCGAGACACGGATGTAATCGACCGCCCGAGGCTCGACCACTAGGTTGACCCATATGCCCGGGCCCGAAGAGGGGCCTGCGGCACCTGCGTCCAGAAAGGTGCACAGCATGTTCCACACTGCACGGCGACGAGGTCTTGTCGCGGTGGCGGGTATCGCCGCAGCCGCGCTCGCCCTGACCGGCTGCGTCCAGAGCCAGCGCGACGATGACGGCGGTGGCGACGGATCCGACGCCGCGGTCGACTCGACCTTCACCTTCGCCTCGTCGTCCGACCCGGCGGGCCTCGACCCCGCCTTCGCGAGCGACGGCGAGACCTTCCGCATCTCGCGCCAGATCTTCGAGGGCCTCATCGGCGTCGAGCCGGGCAGCGCCGACCCCGCCCCGCTGCTGGCCGAGGAGTGGGAGCAGAACGACGAGGGCACCGCGTTCACGTTCTCCCTCAAGGAGGGCGTCACGTTCCACGACGGCACGGCCTTCGACGCCGAGGCTGTCTGCGCCAACTTCGACCGCTGGTACGCGTGGACCGGCGTGGCCGCGACCGAGAGCCTCTCGTACTACTACAACAGCCTCTTCGGCATCCCCGGCTCGGCCGACAACCCCCTCTACGATTCCTGCAGCGCCGATGACGAGCTGACGGCGACGGTGACCCTCACTCGCCCGTGGGCGGGCTTCATCGCCGCCCTGTCGCTGCCCGCCTTCGCCATGCAGAGCCCGACGGCGCTGGAGGAGTACGCCGCCGACGAGGTCGGCGGCACCGAGGACGCGCCCGTCTACAGCGAGTACGCGGAGGCGCACCCGGTCGGCACCGGTCCGTTCCGGTTCGAGTCCTGGGCGCCCGGCGACCAGGTCGTCCTCTCGGCCTACGACGACTACTGGGGCGAGCAGGGCCAGGTGCAGGAGGTCGTCTTCCGCGTCATCGACGACCCCACCGCGCGCCGCCAGGCGCTCGAGTCCGGCTCCATCGACGGCTACGACCTCGTCGCCCCGTCCGACACGGCGGCGCTCGAGGAGGCCGGCTACACGGTCATGCAGCGCGACCCGTTCACGATCCTGTATCTCGCCTTCAACCAGGCGGTCCCGGAGCTGCAGGACCCGCTCGTGCGCGAGGCGATCTCGCACGCGATCGACAAGGAGGCACTGGTCGAGCAGGTGCTGCCGGAGGGCACCGAGGTGGCGTCGCAGTTCATCCCGCCGGTCGTGAACGGCTGGAACGACAGCGTCACCACCTACGACTACGACCCCGAGCGGGCGCAGGAGCTGCTCGCCGAGGCGGGCCTGGAGGACGGGCTCACGCTCACGTTCAACTACCCCGTGAACGTCTCGCGGCCCTACATGCCGAACCCCGACCAGATCTTCGCCGCGCTGGCCAGCCAGCTCGAGGAGGTCGGCATCACGGTGGAGCCGGTGGAGAACGAGTGGGTCGACTACCTGGACCTCATCCAGGGCAGCGAGAACCACGGCATCCACCTGCTCGGCTGGACCGGCGACTACAACGACACCGACAACTTCGTCGGCGTCTTCTTCGGCCGCCAGTCGCTCGAGTGGGGCTTCGACAACCCCGAGCTGTTCTCGGCGCTCGACGAGGCGCGGCAGATCGCCGATCCGGACGAGGCCACGGCCGCGTACGAGGAGATCAACGCGCAGATCGCCGACTTCATCCCGGGCGTGCCGCTCGCGCACCCGGCGCCGTCTCTCGCGTTCGACGAGCGCGTCACGTCGTACCCCGCGAGCCCGGTGAACGACGAGGTGTACAACCTGGTCGAGCTCAGCGAGTAATCCCCGACGACAGACGGGTGCCGCGGGGTCGGCATGACCCCGCGGCACCCGTTCGCCGCCCCAGACTCACCGCAGGAGCACCGTGCTACGCACCATCGGCAAGAGGATCTTGCTTCTCGTCCCCACCCTGTTCGGCCTGACGATCCTGCTGTTCGCCTGGGTGCGCTCGTTGCCCGGAGGGCCGGCGGCCGCCCTCCTGGGAGAGCGGGCGACGCCCGACGCGGTCGCGCGCATCAACGAGGCGTACGGATTCGACAGGCCGCTCATCGAGCAGTACTTCACCTGGCTCGGCCGCCTGCTGCAGGGCGACTTCGGCGCCTCGATCAGCTCTCGGAGGCCGGTGCTCGAAGAGTTCGCGAACCGGTTCCCGGCGACGCTCGAGCTCTCGATCGCGGCGTTGCTGATCGCCGTCGCGATCGGCATCCCGGTCGGCTACTGGGCCGCCCGCAACTACGGTCGCGCCGCCGACCACGTCTCGGTCGCCGCCAGCCTCGTCGGCATCACGATCCCCGTGTTCTTCCTGGCCTACATCCTGAAGTTCGTCTTCGCGGTGCAGCTGGGATGGCTGCCGTCGGACGGCCGTCAGGACAACATCCAGGCGACGCGGGTCACCGGGTTCTACGTGCTCGACGGGCTGCTGACGGGTGAGCTCGACGCGTCCTGGAACGCGATCCTGCATCTGATCCTGCCCGCGATGGCGCTGTCGACCATCCCACTGGCGATCATCGTGCGCATCACGCGCGCGTCGGTGCTCGAGGTGATGAACGCCGACTACGTGCGCACGGGACGCGCGAAGGGCCTGCCGAAGCCGCAGATCCGCGACCGCTTCGTGCTGCGCAACGCGATGCTGCCCGTGGTGACGACGATCGGGCTGCAGGCCGGCCTGCTGATATCCGGCGCCGTCCTCACCGAGACCGTCTTCGCCTTCCACGGCGTGGGCGAGTTCCTCGCGACCGCGATCTTCCAGCGGGACTTCCCCGTGCTGCAGGGCTTCGTGCTGTTCATCGCCGTCGCGTACGCCGCGATCAACCTGATCGTCGACATCTCGTACAGCTTCATCGACCCGAGAGTGAGGATCCAGTGAGCGCTCCGGTCCTTCCCCCCGCCGGCGGCCTGGGCGGCGACGCCACGTCCGTCGACCACGCGGCCCTCGAGGCGCGCCGCAGCGGCGGATTCTGGCACGACGTGCTGCGCCGGCTTCGCCGCAACCCGACGGCCTGGATCGGCGCCGTCATCGTGGTGCTGTTCGTCCTCGTCGCGGCGCTCGCGCCCGTGCTGGCGCCCTACGGCGACCTGTCCGCGCCCGGACGCGAGCACATCCGTCCCACCTCGCTGCCGGGGATCGGCGAGCTGCCGGAGTTCCCGCTCGGCATCGACCGCTTCGGCGGGGACGTCCTGTCGAAGCTGATCTGGGGCGCGCAGGCGTCGCTCGTGATCGGCATCGTGTCCACCCTGTTCGGGCTCGCCGGCGGCATGTTGCTGGGCGCCCTCGCCGGAACGTTCGGCGGGTGGGTCGACAACGTGGTGATGCGCATCGTCGACATCCTGCTGTCGGTGCCGAACCTGCTGCTGGCGGTCTCCATCGCCGCGGTGCTCGGGCGCACGCAGCTCGCCGTGATGATCGCGATCGGCGCCGCGCAGGTCCCGATCTTCGCGCGGCTCCTGAGGTCGTCGATGCTGCAGCAGCGCGAGACCGACTATGTGCTCGCGGCGGGCACCCTCGGGCTCGGCCGCGGACGCATCACGATGACGCACGTCCTGCCGAACTCGGTCGGCCCCGTCATCGTGCAGGGCACGCTGACGCTCGCGACCGCCGTGATCGACGCCGCCGCCCTGTCGTTCCTGGGCCTCGGCGGCGGCCGCCCCGAGACGGCCGAGTGGGGGCGCATGCTCACCTACGCGCAGTCGGAGCTCGCGATCGCGCCCCAGCTCGCCTTCCTGCCGGGTCTGTGCATCATGATCACGGCGCTCGGCTTCACCCTGTTGGGCGAGGCGCTCCGGGAGGCGATGGATCCGCGCACGCGGGCACGCTGACGGCGTCGGCTCGGCCGGCCCCGGCCCCGGCGACGCGGGCCGGCCGCCGGCCCGCGAAGCGGCTCAGGAGGCGATGTCCAGCTCGTTGCCGGGGATCGACGCGAGAAGGTTGCGCGTGTAGGGGTCGCGCGGGTTGGTGAAGATCTCCTCGCTGGTCGCCGCCTCCACGAGACGGCCGTTCTTCATCACGCACACGTAGTCGCTGATGAGACGCACGACCGCGAGGTCGTGCGAGATGAACAGGTAGCTCAGTCCGTACTCGGCCTGCAGGTCGCCGAGCAGCCGCAGGATCTGGTCCTGGACGAGCACGTCGAGGGCGGACACGGGCTCGTCGCACACCAGTACCTCGGGCGACAGAGCAAGGGCTCGGGCGATCGCGACGCGCTGCCGCTGCCCGCCGGACAGCTCCGACGGGTAGCGGCGCGCGGTGTCCGCGGGCAGTGCGACCTGGTCCAGCAGCTCGCGCACCCGCTTCTGTCGCTCGACGCGCGACCCCCTCCCGTAGAACGCGAGCGGCTCCTCGACGATGCGCTCGATCGTGAACATGGGGTTGAGCGACGAGTACGGGTCCTGGAAGACCGGCTGCACCTTCTGGCGGAACTCGCGCTGCTCGGCGCGGCTGAGCGAGAAGACGTCCTTGCCCTCGAACCGCACGGTGCCGGAGGTCGGCTCGACGGCCTTCAGCAGCATGCGCGCGGTCGTGGTCTTCCCCGAGCCCGACTCCCCCACGATCGAGACGGTCGCCCCGCGCGGCACGGCGAGCGACACGTCGTCGACGGCGAGGAACGGCTCGCGCTGGCCGCGGATCCGGTACTCCTTGGTCACGTTCTCGAACTCGACGACGTGGTCGGGTGCAGCATCGGAGTCGGGCGCCGCTACGGGGCGATCGGCCGTCGTCGTGCGGAAGTCCTCCGGGCGCAGCCTCGCGGCCGCCACGGACGGGGCCGCCTGCACGAGCGACTGCGTGTAGGGGTGCTGCGGGTCCTCGAGGATCTGCCGGGCGGGCCCCTGCTCGACGACGCGCCCGCGGTGCATGACGACCACGTGCTGGGCGCGCTCGGCCGCCAGCCCGAGATCGTGCGTGATCATCAGCACGGCCGTGCCGAGCTCGCGCGTCATCTGGTCGAGCTGGTCGAGGATGGTGCGCTGCACCGTGACGTCGAGGGCGCTCGTCGGCTCGTCGGCGATCAGCAGGCGCGGGCGGCACGCCAGCCCGATCGCGATCAGGGCGCGCTGGCGCATCCCGCCGGAGAACTCGTGCGGATACTGCCGCGCCCGACGGGCGGCGTCCGGCAGGCCCGCCGCCGCGAGCGTCTCGACGACCTTCTCGTCGACGTCCTTGCGGGTGGCCAGCCCATGGGCGAGCAACGTCTCCCCGACCTGCGTGCCGATCCTCGACACCGGGTTGAGGTTCGACATCGGGTCCTGCGGCACGAGACCGATCTGACGCCCGCGGATCCCGCGCAGCTTCGCATCGGACGCGCCGACGAGCTCCTGGCCGTCGAACCGCACGCTGCCGCCCGTCACCCGGCCGTTGCCCGGCAGCAGCCCGATGACGGACATCGCCGTGGTGGACTTGCCGGAGCCGGACTCGCCCACGATCGCGACGGTCTGCCCGGCGCGGAGCGTCAGGCTCGCCTCGTGCACGGCCGTCACCGGTCCGTCCTGCGTGGAGAACTCGACCCGCAGACCCGAGATCTCGAGCAGCGGCACGTCTTCCGCGGTGTCCGTCATTCCCCCATCCTGCCGCGCGCGGCCCCTCCGCGCGCCTCCCATCCCGATCCGTAACCGGTACGTAACGCACGACGGTGCACACCACCCTCTGTCAAGCGCGCGACGTCCTCAGGGCCGATCCGGGAGGATGGAGGCATGACGACTCCCCCTCTCGGACTGCTGCTCGACGTCGACGGGCCCCTGGCCAGCACCGTGACCCGGTCTCTGCGCGTGCCGTCGATCGCCGACGACCTGGTGGCGATCGCCCGAGCGGGCTGCCCCGTCGTGTTCAACACGGGCCGGTCCGACGCGTTCCTCGCCGAGCAGGTCGTCCCAGTGCTCGTCGCCGCCGGTCTTCCGAGCGATGCTCCCGTGTGGGGCATCGGTGAGAAGGGAGCCACATGGTTTCCGGTCGTCGACGGCGCGATCGGCGAGGTGCAGGAGGACGACGCGCTGCGCGTCCCGGAGCGGCTGGTGCGGGCCTGCCGCCGCATCGCCGACCGTCATCGCGACCTGATGTTCTGGGACGAAACGAAGCGCACGATGGTGTCCCTCGAGCAGAACGTCGAGGCCGACAACGCGACCTACCTCGACCGTCAGCCCGCGGTCACGGCCGAACTCGACGCGGCGATCTCCGACCTCGCGCTCGGCGACGAGTTCCACACCGTGCCATCGATCATCTCGGTCGACCTGGAGCACCGAGACGCGGGCAAGGCCATCGGTGCGTCGCGGGCCGTCCGCCTCGTCGGCGAGCGGATGGGCGTGCCACGCCGCTGGTTCACCGCCGGGGACTCGACCGGAGACTACGACATGGCCGCCTGGCTCCACGACGCCGGCTATGACGCGACGCATCTGGACGTCCGTCCGGACGGCGACCAGCCGAACACCCCCTACGCGGTCCTGCGCGAGATCCCCACGTTCGCCGAGGGGCACGCCGAGGACGACATCACCGCCGCGTACCTGGCCCAGTGGCGCGCGGAGGTCGCGGTCTGATCCCGCCGGTTCGCGGATGAGCAGGGTCCGGACGCTCCTTCCCTCGGTCTGGCGCGGGCTGACCTACGGCCCTCGCGTCGCGCTCGCGCTGCGCACCGCCGTCGCCGCGGGCGTGGCCTGGTACCTCGCGCCCTCCGTGCCGTTCGCCGAGAACGAGTACTCCTACTACGCGCCTCTCGGCGTCCTGGTGAGCATGTACCCGACTCTCGCGCGCTCGGCCCGCTCCGGTATGCAAGCGCTCGTCGGTCTCGCCCTCGGGATCGTCCTCGGCTTCGGCGGGATCGGCCTGGTCTGGCTCGGCGCTCCCGGCATCGTCGCCCTCGCTGTCGTCGTCGGGGTCGGCGTGTGGCTCGGGGGCATCGAGCCGCTGCAGGTGGGCCGCGAGTGGATCGCCATGGCAGGCCTGTTCGTCCTGCTCCTCGGAGGCCCGACGCCGGACGACTTCTCGGTGTCGTACCTGGTCACGATGGCCTTCGGCGTCGCCGTGGGCCTCGTCGCCAACCTTCTGCTGGTCCCGCCGCTGCGTCTGCAGCGCGCGGCGGCACGGCTCTCGGAGCTGCGCGACGCCCTCGCGCGTCATCTGCACGACATCGCCGAGGCCGTCGAGAGCGGCAGCCTCATGGCGGACGACCTCGACGCCGCGGCACTCGAGCTGGACGGCACCATCGCCCAGGTGGCGGAGGCCGTGCGCGACGCGGATGAGAGCAGCCGCGCCAACCCGCGGGCGCGACGGCACGTCGACGACCGGGACCTCAACCAGCAACGGCTCCGCGCGCTCCGCAGCGCCGTGTTCTCCGCCCGCGATCTCGCCGACATGCTCGCTCGCGCCGATGCCGAGCACAGGGCGTCGCTCCCGGAGGGCGCGTGGTCGCGACTCGCGGAGGCGATCCGCGGCGTCGCCGACCTGACGGCGCAGCCGCCCGGCGACGAGGGCACCGCCGAGCGGCTGCGGCACGCCGAGGCCGCCCTGGACCGCTACACGTCCACGTTCGACGCGCACGCACAGCCGTCGCAGCTCATCGACGACCTCGCGATCGCCGTCTGCGTGCGCCGGATGATCGACGCGGCACGTCCGTTCGCGTGAGAGGTCGCTACGCGACGCCGGCGGCGACCGGCACGACGACCCGCTCTGCGCCCGCGTAGACGTTCATCGTCTCGCCCCGGAGGAAGCCCACGAGCGTGAGGCCCTGCTCCGTCGCCAGCTCCACCGCGAGCGAGGACGGCGCCGACACGGCCGCCAGCACGGGGATCCCCGCCATGATCGCCTTCTGGGCGAGCTCGAAGCTCGCCCGGCCGGACACCATCAGCACGTGGCGGCGCAGCGGCAGCCGGTCGTTCAGCACGGCCCACCCGACGACCTTGTCGACGGCGTTGTGACGCCCCACGTCCTCGCGCAGCACGACGAGCTCGCCCGTCTCCGCATCGAAGAGGCCCGCCGCATGGAGCCCGCCGGTCTTCTCGAACACGTCCTGGTGGGCGCGCAGCTCGTCGGGCAGCGCGGCGAGCATCTCGGCGGTGACACGCACGTCGTCGACCGACACGTCGTGGGCCGACACCGTCGCGACCGCTTCGATGCTGGCCTTTCCGCACATCCCGCACGAGCTCGTCGTGTAGAAGTTCCGCGCCAGGTCGGTGCTGGGCGGCTCCACCCCGGGGCCGAGCGCGACGTCCAGCACGTTGTACGTGTTATCGGCACCGCCGGTGCCCGGTCCGCCGCAGTGGATCGCGGACCGGAAGTCGCCGCCGGTGCGGACGACGCCCTCCGACACCAGGAACCCGGCGGCGAGCTCGACGTCGTGGCCGGGGGTGCGCATCGTCACGGCGAGAGGCTCGCCCGCGATGCGGATCTCCAGCGGCTCCTCGACCGCGAGCGTGTCGGGGCGACGAGAGGTCCGTCCCGACAGCGCGATCTTGACGACCGGACGCCTCTGCGTGATGCGGCCCATGATGATCCGATCCCTCCGGTGCTCGTCAGACGGAGGCGACGCGCTTCTCGAGTCGCACGACCACGGCCTTCGACGTCGGCGTGCCGCTGACGTCGGCGGTCGAGTCGAGCGGCACCAGCACGTTCGTCTCGGGGTAGTAGGCGGCGGCGTTGCGGCGCGGGGTGTCGTACGGCACGAGCCGGAACTCCTCGGCCCGACGCTCCTCGATCCCCGAGGGGCCGTTCCACTCCGAGACGAGGTCGACGATGTCGCCCTCCGCGAACCCGAGCTCGCGGATGTCCTCGGAGTTGATCAGCACCACCCGGCGCCCGTCGTGGATGCCGCGGTACCGGTCGTCCTTGCCGTAGATCGTGGTGTTGTACTGGTCGTGCGAGCGCAGCGTCTGCAGCAGCAGCCGCCCCTCGGGGATCACGGGGTACTCGAGCGGGTTCGCCGTGAAATTGGCTTTGCCGTTCTCGGTCGTGAAACGCCGCTCGTCGCGGGGACCGTTGGGCAGGAAGAACGTGCGCCCCTTGTCGATCCGCTCGTCGTAGTCCTCGAAGCCGGGGATCACCCTCGAGATGTGCCCCCGGATGGCCGCGTAGTCGCTCTCCAGCCCGTGCCAATCGGCACGCGGCGCGTCGTCGCGGTCGGCGAACACCAGCTCGCAGAGGCGGGCGAGGATCGCCACCTCGCTCAGGATGTCCTCCGACGGTGGTGCGAGGCGGCCGCGGGAGCCGTGCACGGCGCCCATGGAGTCCTCGACCGTCACGCGCTGGTCCCGGCCGCCGCGCCGGTCGCGATCCGTGCGACCCAGCGTGGGCAGGATGATCGCGCGACGCCCGTGCACGACGTGCGAGCGGTTCAGCTTGGTGGAGACCTGCACCGTGAGGCCGACGTTCGCCATGCCCTGCTCGACCACGCGCGTGTCGGGGGTGGCGCTGACGAAGTTGCCGCCCATCGCCATGAACACCTTCACCTTGCCGTCGCGCATCGCGCGGATCGCCTCGACCGTGTCGTAGCCGTGCTTCCGGGGCGAGGCGAACTCGAACTCGCGGTCGAGGGCCTCGAGGAACGCCTCGGCCGGCTTCTCGTAGATGCCGACGGTGCGGTCGCCCTGGACGTTCGAGTGCCCGCGGACGGGGCAGACGCCCGCGCCCGGGCGGCCCATGTTGCCCTGCAGGAGCAGGACGTTCACGACGTCGCGCAGCATGGGCACCGAGTGCTTGTGCTGCGTGAGCCCCATGGCCCAGCACACGATGGTCGACTTCGACGTCCGGACCTGCTCGCCGATCTCGCGCAGACGCTCCTCGCTCATCCCGGTGGCCTCTTCGAGGGCCGCCCACGGGACGTCCCCGACCTGCGCGGCGTACTCGGCGAAGCCCGCCGTGTGGGCGTCGATGAAGTCGTGGTCGAGCACGCCGCCGTCGCGCGCCTCCGCCTCCAGCAGGTGCTTGCCGATGGCCTGGAACAGCGCCTGGTCGCCGCCGAGGCGGATCTGCACGAAGTCGTCCGCCAGCTTCGTGCCGCCGAGCAGCACGCCACGCGGCGTCTGAGGGTTGCGGAACTGGAACAGGCCGGCCTCGGGCAGCGGGTTGACCGCGATGATCCGCGCGCCCTTGTCCTTCGCCTTCTCGAGCGCGCTGAGCATGCGCGGGTGGTTCGTGCCGGGGTTCTGGCCCGCGACGATCAGCAGATCGGCCTCGTGGATGTCGGTGATCGACACCGTGCCCTTCCCGATGCCGAGCGTCTGGTTCAGCGCGGATCCGCTCGACTCATGGCACATGTTCGAGCAGTCGGGCATGTTGTTCGTGCCGAGCCCCCGCACCAGCAGCTGATAGAGGAACGCCGCCTCGTTCGACGTGCGACCCGAGGTGTAGAACACGGCCTCGTTCGGGTCGTCGAGCCCGCGCAGGGCGGTCGCGACCTCGGCGAGAGCCGCCTCCCAGCTGATCGGGCGGTAGTGCGTCCCGCCCTCTTCGAGGACCATCGGCTCGGTCAGCCGGCCCTGCTGCCCGAGCCAGTAGTCGTCGTGCTCCTCCAGCTCGGCGACGCTGTGCTGGGCGAAGAACGAGGCGCCCACCCGGCGGAGGGTGGCCTCCTCGGCCACCGCCTTCGCGCCGTTCTCGCAGAACTCCGCGGCATGGCGCCGGTCCTCTTCGGGCCAGGCGCAGCCGGGACAGTCGAATCCGGACTTCTGGTTCACGCGCAGCAGCGTCTGGGCGCTGCGCACCACACCCATCTGCTCGACGGAGATCTTGAGCGCGTGCAGCACGGCGGGCACGCCCACGGCATAGTGCTCGCGCTCGTCGACGCGCAGTCTCGTCTCGTCGATGTCCTCGGTCGGGGGCTTCGTCGCCATGCCGCCATGGTAGACCCGCTCGCAGCCGGGCGCTCCGCGACGGCCCGCCGAGTGGAATCCGCGATCGACCCATCCGATCCCGCGGGGGCTCCGAAACACCTGGGACACGGAAAGCCCGTGCAGAAACGGAGACATCGCATGCGTACCTCACCCAACCGGATCGTCGGCACGGTCTTCGGGGCCGTCTACCTGCTCGTCGGGCTGCTCGGATTCGCGGTCACCGGCGGCGTCGGCTTCATCGCCACGGACGGCGGACTGCTGCTCGGCCTGTTCCAGGTGAACCCGCTGCACAACATCGCTCACCTCCTCATCGGCGGCGCGCTGCTCGTGGCAGGGCTGAGCGGGATCCGCCCGGCGAAGGCGACCAACGGCGTCGTCGGCGCCGCCTACCTGCTGCTCGGCATCGCGGGCTTCTTCCTCGCCGGCACGGCGCTGAACATCCTCGCGCTGAACACCGCCGACCACTTCCTGCACCTCGCCAGTGCGATCGTGCTGCTGGGCACCGCCCTCGCCGCGGATCGCGCAGAGGCCGGGCGCACCTCGATCGCGTGATGCTGACGCGCATCTGGCCCGCCCTCGCCGCTTGGGGGGCGGGCCTCCTGCATCTCGCGGTGGCGGCGGGCTGCCCGCCGCCCGTCCTGCTCGCCCTCGCGGCGCTCGGACTGGCGGAGCTCGCGTGGGGCGCGGTCGTCCTGCATCGCGGCCGCCTGGTGATGCCGCGCGTCGTGCTGGGCGCAGCGGTGGCCGGCGTCCTCGTCTCCACGGCGGTCGCGCTCGGCGGAGGGATGGGGCTCATCCCGCTCGCGGCGATCATCGCGCTGCTGCTGTACATCGCTGCGGCGGCGGGCCTGGTGCTGCGGGACATCGCGAAGGGCCGCCCGGGCCGCCGGTCGCGTCCCCTCGTCGGCCTGCTGCTGGGAGCCTGCATGGTCGCGGCCATCACCACGCCGGCCCTCGCGCTCACCGGCCCGGGAGAGCTCGCGGTGCCGCACGGGGAGCTCTCCGGGCATCACGGCCACTGACGTCGCGCCGGACGCGCCAAGAGCCGGCCGGACGACGGGCATGTCGCCTCGTCGTCCGGCCGGCTCTTGTCGTGTCGTGTCAGCTCATCGGGATGGCGACCAGCGGGTCCGTGGTCGGCTGTCCCGTCGGCGACCCGCCGGCCGCCTCGACGGTGAGCGCCACGACGTCTCCCGCGGACACCGAGCCGTCCACCAGGGCGACCACGTCTCCACCGCCGTCGATCACTCCCGCCGACACCGCGCCGGTGTCGTTCACGACCCACAGCTCATAGGCCTGGTCGCTCGCCAGCGCGGGAAGCCCGTCGAAGACCAGCACGGCCTCCCCCGCCTCCGCCGACCAGTGCAGCGTCGCAGTGGAGCCGGACGGCAGGGCGCCGTCGGCCGCCTGTGCGTCCGACGCGCTCTCGATGCGCTCGAGCGCGACCACCGACTCGGGGCGGCTCAGCTGCGCGCCGATGCCGACGCCCGCTCCGACCGCGAGCAGCGCGGCCACGGAGGCGGCCAGCACGAACCAGCGCTGACGCGCCTTCGGATGCGTGCGTCCGCTCTCGGCGCCTCCCTCACCCGCTACGGGCGGATGCGCGTCGTCGACGACGGGCTCTTCCGCCGGCCTCTCGCCTTCGGCGACAGCAGCCTCGGCCGCGATACGGCGCAGGAGGTCGTCGCGGATGCCCGGGGGCGGCGGGACCTCGTCCGCGAGCTCGGCCAGATGCGCCGACGTCTCCGCGTACGAGGCGGCCAGCTCCTCCCGGCCGGTTCCCGGCTCGGCGAGCGCAGCCCGGTAGCGGGCCTCGTCCTCGGGGCTCAGCGCGCCGAGGGCGTGACCCGCGGCGAGCTCGTCGAACTCCTCGTCGTTCATGCCGTCACCCCCAGCTGGTCGCGCAGGCGTGACAGGCCGTCACGCATCCTCGATTTCACCGTTCCGAGCGGAGCGCCGACCATCGCGGCGATCTCGCTCTGGCTGTAACCGCCGTAGTAGGACAGCACGACGGCCTCCCGCTGCGGCTGCGGGAGGAGCTTGAGGGCGTCCGTCACTCTTCGCGCCTCCATCCGCAACTCCACTCCTTCTGCGACTCCTTCTGACACCGCCGCGAGCTCTCGGGCTCCTGCACGCCTGTCGCGTTCGGTGCTCGCCTGCGAGGCGCGCACCCGGTCGACGGCACGGCGGTGGGCGATCGTGAGGATCCACGACCGTCCCTGTCCTCTGTTCGGAGCGAAACGCCCGGCGGATTGCCACACCTCGAGAAAAACCTCCTGCAGCACTTCCTCGCTCTGCGAGCGGTCGACCAGCACGCGGAGGATCAGGCCGAACACCCGGGACGACATGGCGTCGTAGAGCCGGGCGAAGGACTGTTGGTCGCCGCCGGCAGCGGCCACCAGCAGAAGCGCGATGTGGTCGACAGGGCCCGTGCCGTCATCCGACACGTCCAAGCCGTCGATCACCATGCCCTCAAGCATGCCGCACGACGGGGCCGGAACCGCGCAGTGACGGCGCTGCGGCGCCCCATCCGACCGCGAGGACCCCGGTGGTGACGAGGAGCACGACCTCCGCTCCCCCTGTGTTCGCGCGCGAGAACGCGTCGCGCTCGGCGGAGGCTGTCCGGCGCCCGTCCCCACGGATTCGAAAAAGATCCGATCCGATTCGGGCAGGGCGCCGAATGAGACATGAGCGCCACCCGGCGCCGCGCCTCGCACTAGGGGTGAAGAACACACACAGGAGACGTCACCATGCGCAAGAAGCTTCAGCTCACCGGCACGATCGCTCTCGCCTTCGCCGCCACGATCGCCCTCAGCGCCTGTACCTCCGGCGACACGATGGAGGACGACAGCACCACCACGCCCGAGTCGTCCGCCGCCACGGAGGAGTCCACCGAGGGCACGACCGAGGAGCCGATGGCCGACCCCGCGGCGAACCTCGTGGGCCCCGGCTGCGAGGAGTACGCCGAGATGGTGCCGGACGGCGCCGGCTCGATCCAGGGCATGTCCGAGGACCCGGTCGCCGTGGCCGCCTCGAACAACCCCATGCTCACGTCGCTGGTCGCCGCGGTCTCGGGCGAGGTGAACCCGGACGTGAACCTCGTGGACACGCTCAACGGAGACGAGTTCACCGTGTTCGCGCCGGTCGACGACGCGTTCGCGAAGATCGACGACGCCACGATGGAGACCCTCTCCACGGACGCCGACCTGCTGACCTCGATCCTGACGTACCACGTGGTGCCCGGCCAGATCGAGCCGGCGGACATCGAGGGGACGCACACCACCGTCGAGGGCTCCGACCTCGAGGTGACCGGCAGCGGCGACGAGTGGATGGTCGATGACGCGCAGATCGTCTGCGGCGGCGTGCAGACCGCCAACGCGACGGTGTACCTCATCGACTCGGTGCTGATGCCGTCGAGCTGACGGCACGACGCCGACGCGACCCGGGAGGCGGGGAGGGAGGAGCCATCGGCTCCCCTCCCCGCCTCCCGGCCGTTCGCCTGCGGGCCCCGGCGCTCGGCTCAGTCGACCGGACGCGGGTCGCGGATCGCCAGCCCCGACGCGACAGCGGCGGCCGCGAACAGGGCCGCGGTCGCGAGCGCTGCCCGATGGAACCCGGCGAGATCCAGGTCGCCTCCCGCGATCACCGCGATGACGGCGACGGCCAGCAGCCCGGCGACGCGGGCGATCGCGTTGTTCACCGCGGACGCGATCCCCGAACGGTCGGCGTCGATCGCGCCGAGAACGGCACTCGTGAGCGGCGTCACGGTGAGCGTCAGCCCGACGCCCATCACCAGCACGCCAGGCAGCACCTGCCACCAATAGTCGAAGGGCTGGCCGACCAGCAGCAGCAGCGCCGCGCCCGCCGCCATCGCCGACGGTCCCAGAGTCATGAACAGGCGGGGCCCCCGCCGCGCCGCCCACGCGCCCACCCGTGAGCTGCCGAGCACCATCATCACCGTCATCGGCAACGAGGCCAGGCCCGCCAGCGTCGCACCGAGCCCCGCCTCCTGCTGCAGGTAGACGACGAGCGCGAAGCCGCTCAGCGACAGCGCGGCGTACACGAAGGTCGTCGCGAGGTTGCCGGCCCAGAAGTTCCGGGCGCGGAACAGGTCGAGCGGCATGATCGGCTGGGCGGAGCGCCGCTGGCGGACGAGGAACACCGTGAACAGCACCGCGCCGGCGCCCAGCGAGGCCAGCACGACCGGATCGCCCCATCCCAGCCGCGGTCCCTCGATGAGCGCCGTGACGATGCCGCCGAGGCCGAGTGCGCACAGCACGCTCGCGACGAGGTCGGGGCGTGCGCCCGGCCGCCTCACGTCGGGAGTGCGCAGGCCCGACAGCAGCCACAGCGTGGCGCCGATCGGCACGACGTTGATCACGAAGGCCCAGCGCCACGATGCCAGGTCGATGAACAGCCCGCCCACGAGCGGCGCGGCGAGCATCGCGCCGCTGGTCGCCGCGGTCCACAGCCCGATGGCGCGGGCGCGGTCGGCCGCGACGAAGTGCGAGCTGATGAGCGCGAGCGAGCTGGGCACGAGCAGCGCTCCGGCGACTCCCTGCACGGCGCGGGCGGCGATCAGCAGCTCGATGCCGGGTGCCACCGCTATCGCCGCCGAGGACACCAGGAAGCCGATCAGCCCGACGCGCATGACCGGGAGGCGCCCGTACAGGTCGCTGAGGGAGCCCGCCACGAGGATCAGCGCTCCCAGCGTCACCAGATAGGCGTTCACCACCCATTGCTGACCCGCGAGCCCACCGCCGAGCTCCGCCCGGATCGCGGGCAGCGCGACGTTGACGATGCTCGAGTCGAGGAAGGCGACGGACGACGCGAGGATCGCGACGGCGAGCACGCGTCGGCCGGTCGCCGCGCCCGGTTCGTCCGTCACCCCTGCACGATAGCCCCGCGCGGCGTCGGCCGGGTCGTGCCGTCCGGACGTCAGTCGACCACGCCCGGACCGAAGGCCCCGGGAACCGCCTCGGCATGCAGCCGGCCGAGCGTGTCCGCCTGTACGCGCGCCTGGTCGGCGAGGTCCTCGAACAGGCCCGGCGGGAGGCCGAGGTCGGGAGCCAGCGTGAGAAGCGTCTGCCAGCCGCCGAGCTTGCCGATCACCGCGCTGCGCATGACCTCGATCTCCAGGACCGGGGTCATGGGCGATACGAGCGGCCGACCGTTCGTCTTCAGCCGGCCGGCTTTCTCCGCGATCCATGCCGCCGCCTGACGGTACGGGCGGCGGCGCAGTTCGAGGCTCGCGATGAGGCTCTTCAGGAACGTGCGCTCCTCGCGCAGCTCCCGCGCGATCCGCGCCAGGTCCGGCCCCAGCTCGGTGTCCTCGTACGCCTTCGCCATCCGCGCCATCCGGTCGACGCCCGCGGTGGAGCCGGTGAGGTGGTCGGACAGATACAGCCCGAGGATGTCTCGCTCGATCCGCGCCGGCACTCGGTGGCCGTCGGCCTCCGCGGATCCCGACGCCGCGCCATCGGGCCCGGCGGGCTGCACGAGGGCGTCGGGCTCGACGGCGCCCGGCGGCAGCTGATCCTGCGGCCACGTGCGGCGCGGACGCAGCGGTGCGCTCGCGGCGCCGGTCCCGTCCGCCATGGCGGTGAGCAGCTCGCGCAGGGTCTCTTCCGCCCCGTGTCGCGGGGTCCAGCCCAGCTCGCTGCGCGTGCGCGAGGTGTCGAGGAGCGGCGCCGCCATCGCCATGTCGAGCCAGCCCGCGTCCGCGGCGATCAGATGCGCGCGCCAGGCCACGTGCACGAGCGGCCTCAGCACCCCGGCCGGCACGGCGAGGTGGCGCCCGTGGTCGAGCACGGCGGCGAGGTCCGGGCCGCGGAGCACCGGCTCGCCGGCCACGTTGAACGCCCCCGTCGCCCGCTGCAGGACCACCCGGCGATAGGCGTCGGCGAGGTCGGCCCCGTGCACCACCTGGAGCCGCAGCCCGGCGGGCAGCGGCAGCAGCGGGAGGCGGCCGGGACGGAGCAGCGCGGGCGGCAGCAGCGCTCCGATGAACAGCCGCACGATCTCGGCGCCCGCATCGGCGTCGAAGACCAGCGCCGGTCGCACGCGTGCCACCGCGAGGCCGCGCGCCTCGGCCTCGTCCAGTACGCGTTCCTGCGCGGCCTTGTCGACCGAGTAGTGCGCGGTCGGGACCCCGCCCGTCGGCCATGACTCGTCGCGCGGCTCGTCGTCCTCCACCCCGGTGTACGCGCCCACCGACGACGCGCACACGAGATGTCCCACACCGGCGCGGAGGCAGGCCTCCGCCACCCGCCTGGTGCCCTCGACGTTCGCACGGCGGATCAGCTCGCGCTGCCGGTTCGGCTGGATCATCCACGCCAGGTGCACGACCGTGTCGACGCCCTCGAGCGCCGCGGCGAGCCGCGCCACGATACGCTCTTCGCCGCGCTCGTCGGCCGCGGGGGCCGCCAGGTCGACCCGCTCCCAGCGCGCCCTGTCGTACGGCGCCTCCGAGACGTCCGGGAGCCGCCGGGCGATCCCGAGGACGTCGCCGTCCCAGTCGTCCGCCCGCAGTGCATGGAGCAGGGCGGTGCCGACGTTGCCGGTCGCGCCCACGATCGCGATCCTCCGGGGCGCCGTGCCGCGGCCCGATCCGTCCTCATCGCTCATCGGTTCCTCCGGTGTCGAGACCTGTGAGGTCGTCCTCCCCCCGATCCTCGCGCCTCGTCCGTGAATCGCACATGGGGTTGCGGGACCGCCTCGCGGCCGGTTAGAGCGCACGGTAGTCCGGGCTCGGCGTACGATCGCACGCGGTCGGTCCATCGGTGTCCGACCTGCGATGTCGTACCCCGGGTGCATGATGACGATCGTGACGGACCAGGAACTCGCCGAGAGCGCCCGAGCGGACCAAACTGGCAGATGCTGGTGGTGCGGAGGCATCGCGGACAGCCGCGAACACAAGCACAAGCGCAGTGCTCTGAGGCGTATGCAGGACGGCGGCGGCATGTACCTCGGCGTCGACGGACAGGCGCCGTATCGAGTCCGCGGGCCGAACAGCCCAGCCGTCAAGTTCAAGAAGATCCTCTGCAGGAAGTGCAACAACGTGCGGAGCCAACCGTTCGACGCCGCTTACGACGAGTACTGGAAGTACGTGCAGACCAACAGCCCCATGCTGAATCGGGCAACAGTGGTCGACTGGACTGCCGTCTACGGCGACCAGTGGGCTGAGAAGACCCGCGCACTCGGTCGATACGCCATCAAGAACTTCGGTTGCTGGATGGCGGAGAGCGGCTTTAGACCTCCCGAGGCGTTCGTGACGTTCCTGAACGGCGGAGAGCTCGCTGACACCCGAGTGGTGCTTGCTAGGAAAGAGTCGATATCGCTCATGGAAAGAGCATTGCGCCTCGACGGCACACGCGCCCGTGACGCTGGAATGGGCGTCTACGGCGCGCTCGGAATGGTCAGCAGGAGCCGTCTGCAGCTGACCGCTTGGGATCAAATCTCGTACGTGAGCGATATTTGCATGCACATCACCTGGCGAGAAGACGCGGGCGTGGGCGATGTGTTCTGGCGTTTGCCCTTCGCTCCCTTGGAGGTCATGCCTGCTTCTATGAGCCAGAAGATGCTGGCCGTCAAGATCGGCGCCCGAGCACTGATCCGCCGGGTTCAACGCAGCCATCGCTGAGCAGCGCGGTCCGGGAGGACACATCTTGATCGGAAGCAATGAAGTCCTCGGTGAAGCGAGGGCTTCCGGTGAGGCCAAGGGCAACCGAACCGACACCTGACAGCAGCTCGAGAAACCTTCGTGTCCCGCAGAGGCAGCCGAAGCTGCGGCCGTGCCAACGTGCTCGATTACGGGAGCAGATCGAGCATCTGAGGCCGCGCCTTCATCGCGTGAATCACGAGTTCGTTGCCGCTGTCGAAGACGAGCACAACCGTCTCCAACATGCGGCCATGAGTGTCGAACCCAAGACGCAACTGCCTTGCGGGGCTGTCGTCATCGAGGTCTTCGATCCAGGTCGCCCATGTCGCAGCCTGGATCGCGTCCTCGGGACGTATCCCGTGCTTGCGAGCCGACGCATGGACTCTCATGCCGACGTCAGGGCCTCGCGGATGACCTCCGAGCGGGACTTGCCCTCACGTTCGGCACGCGCGTCGAGCGCGGCGATCTCCTCCGCAGTCAGACGCAACGCGACCACCTGCGAAGGCTCAGCACCGCGACCCGGTCGCCCACGGCCGCGCTTCTTCAGGGTCGCGACGTCGTATCCGACCTCAGCCTCGTCCGCCCAGGCCTCGATCTGCTCCTCGGTGACAGGAGTGCCGTTGATCGTCTCGCGCTTGGTCATGGCTTTATGTTATACGAAAATGCGGGAAAGCCTGCCCCGGTCAGAGCGCACGCGGCCGACGGTCACCCGTCGCGGACGGAGAGGCTCGTCGCGGGATCGCTCTCCAGCACCATCGATGCATCGGTGATGCGGGCGGGGAGCGCGGCGTCGACGGCGTCGGCCATCCCCGCGAGGTCGGCCTCGATCCGGACGGCCACCTGCACCCGCGCACCGGAGATCCACACGTACGCGATGCGGTCGCGCAGCTCCTCGTCGAGGCTGGACAGCAGAAGCCGCGCGTCCTCCCCGTCGGAGTCCCCGAGGCGGACCACGTCGCTCGCGAACCGCACGGACGTCCCGGGCCCGAGGGCGACGCCCGCGGCGACGCGCCGGGCGGCTGACAGGTCCGACTCGTCCCGGAGCGCCACGACGACGACCGGTTCGTTTCGAGCGCGCAGACCGGCGAGGGGAACCTCCGCCGTCAGCGCGTCCCACAGCCGCAGGGCGTCGCCGCGCGCGGCCGTCGACCCTCTCAGGTCGACGTCGCCGTCCTCCGCGCGCACCGTCGCCGTGTCCGGCAGCCCGGGCGCGACCTCGTCCCGCAGCGCCGGCAGGTCGCGAGCCAGCTCGACCGCCTCTGCGGTGCCGCTCCCCACGAGCACCAGCGAGGAGTCGCCGACCGTCGCCGAGATCACGCGGGCGTCCGCGCGGAGCGCGAGGAGCAGCCCGACCGCCTCGTCATCGTGACCCTCGTCGCCGGTCACCTCCATCTCGAAGCCGTCCACGACAAGCGAGACACGACCCTGCATGCGATCGCCGTTCTCCCGGGTGTAGTCGCCGATGCGACCGACGAGCGCCGCGAAGTCCTCGTCCGCCAGCGCCTCGCGGGCGACGACCTCGCCGCTCACTCCGCCGGTGAACGGCTGGTTGTCGTGGCTGGTCAGCTTCATGGACTCCACCGAGGGGTCGTCGGCGAACGCCCGCTGGAACGCGGCCGACTCCCCGTCGCCCGTGCAGCCCGCAGCGAGGAGCAGGGTCGCGCTCAGCAGGGCGGCCATGAGTGCCGCGCGCACCCGCCTTGCACGCCTGCCCCCGGTCACGCCGCGATTCTCGCGATCGCGCGGGCCGCTCCAACCGCTGCGGAGGCATTTCGCACTCCGGCAGAAGCTTGTGGCAGCGTGGTCAGAACACACCTCGCGACGACGGCCCCCTGCCCGTTGAGCTAACCGGTGCAGCCACTGCACATCACCACAGCGGAAAACGAAAAATCCCCGGCGAGCCGGGGATTCCTGGTGGATCTGAGGGGACTCGAACCCCTGACCCCCTGCATGCCATGCAGGTGCGCTACCAGCTGCGCCACAGACCCAGGTGCTGTCCGGTAGAAGCCCCGGACAACTCCATAAGCTTACAACACGTCCGAGCCGAGGTGAAATCGCCTCACTCGGCCGGGCGCGTCGCGCTCACCTCGACGGGGATCACCGGGCAGTCCTTCCAGAGGCGCTCGAGCGCGTAGAACGCCCGCTCCTCCTGATGGAAGACGTGCACGACGAGGTCGCCGAAATCGAGCAGCACCCACCGCGACTCGGCGCGTCCCTCGCGGCGCAGGCGCTTGTGCCCGGCCTCGTGCAGCTTGTCCTCGATCTCGTCCGCGATGGCGGCGACGTTGCGCTCGCTGCGGCCGGTGACCAGCAGGAACACGTCGACGAGCGGCAGCGGCTCCGACACGTCGAGGGCGACGAGATCCTCGCCGCCCTTCGCGTCCGCCGCCTCCGCGGCGATCTTCAGCATGTCGATCGATTCAGCAGTGGCCATCAGCCCAGGACTCCCGTCGTGAATGCGGCGACCACCACGCCGATGAGTGCGATGCCCAGGGCGCCCGCCGTGATGCCGAGGATCAGGGTCAGGCGGTGCGTCTTCTCCGGTGCCGGCGGGCGGATCACCTCCGACGGGCTCTTCGACGTGCTCACCGCGTCGCTCGCGGCGATCGGCGTAGGCGAGGACGACAGGGGCAGCTCGCCGTCGAGCAGGACGACGTCGACCTCCTTGCCGTCCGTGGTGCCCGCGGCGTGGCCGCGGGAGCCGAAGCCCTCCGGCAGCGCGTGCGTGCTGGTGAGCAGGATCTCCCCGGTCGCGTCGATCGGCGCCGACAGCGGGATCGTCCCGGGATCGGCCTGGAGGATCAGCGTGCTGGCCGCCGTCGCGGTGCCGCTCGAGTCGGCGGCCTGCGACAGGATCTCCTCGAACGAGCCGGGCTGCGACGAGCGCTCGGGCTCGGCCCGCAGCACCGTCGACCCGAACGTCGGCGCCACGGTGGGACGCTCCTCCGGCTCCTCGTCCGCCACGGCGTCGTCCTCGACGTACACGGTCTCGACGGGCGCGTCCGAGAGCTCCTCCTCCGCGCGCTCGGCCAGGGTCTCCCCCTCCGACCCCGCGACGGGCTCCACCACGGGCTCGAAGACGAGCTCGTGCACGGTTGCGTCCTCGGACGCCGTCTCCTCGGCGTCCTCGGCGTGGTCGGAGGGCTCGGCCTCCACGACCTCGTAGACCACCGACGTCTCGTTCTCGGCGACGGCGACGGCCTCCTCGGCCGGCGCCTCGTCGGCGGGCGCGTCGTCCGACTGGACGATCGACAGCTGGTTCGTGCGCAGGCGCTCCCTCTCGCGCACCTGTCGGCGCGTCAGAGGCCGACCGAAGGCGTCGGCGTCGTCCACGGACTCGGCCGATCCGTCGTCCTCGGCCGCGTGCTCTTCCGGCCCCGCCTCAGGCGTCGCGTCGCCCCGGTGTCCTTCGGGGTCGCCCTCGGTCTCCTCGGGCTCCGCCTCGAAATCGACGTCGGGCTCTGCCTCAGCGGCGGCCTCGGACTCGACGTCGGCCGCGTCCGTCTCCGGTGCGGGAGGCGCCTCCTGCGTGACGGCGTCCACCCCCTCGGCCTCGCGCGCGGCATTCGCCGCCTCGGCCTCCTCGGGCGTGATGACCGGGTTCTGGCCGGTCATCTTCAGCTCTCGCAGCCGGCGTCGAGTGAGCGGCGGCGTCGGCTCTTCCGGTGTGCTCATGCCTTGCTCCGATACAGATGATGCTTCGCGATGTACTGGACGACGCCGTCGGGCACCAGGTACCAGACGGGAAATCCGCGTCGTACCCGGTCGCGGCAGTCGGTTGACGAGATCGCCAGCGCCGGGACCTCCAGCTGGCTGACGTCCGTGCTCGGCAGGCTCTCGACGTCCAGCACGTGGCCGGGGCGGGAGACCGCGACGAAATGGGCGAGATCCCACAGCTCATCGTGGTCTCTCCAGCTGAGAATCTGCGCCACGGCGTCTGCGCCGCTGATGAAGAACAGGTCCGCGTCCGGACGCGAGGCCTTCAGGTCGCGCAGCGTGTCGACGGTGTAGGTCGGGCCGTCGCGGTCGACATCGACCCTGCTCACGGTGAAGCGCGGGTTCGAGGCGGTGGCGATCACGGTCATCTCGTATCGCTGCTCCGCCGGTGAGACGTGCTCCTTCTGCCAAGGCTGCCCCGTCGGGACGAACACGACCTCGTCGAGGTCGAACGACTGGGCGACCTCGCTCGCGGCGACCAGGTGGCCATGGTGGATGGGATCGAACGTCCCGCCCATCACCCCGATCCGCGGCGGCCTCGGCTGCACCGTCACAAGGCCGACCTAGTGGCCGTGGCCGGTCTCGTGCTCGGCGTGCGCCTCGACCTTGTCGGGCCGACGGTTGGAGACGTTGCGGTACGACGCCGTCACCGCTGCGAGCAGCCCGAATGTGACGGCCGCGATGATCCCGAACGGCAGCGACGCCAGCATCGGGTTGCCGTGGTGTTCGGTCTCAGCGGCGGCGGCGACAATCGCTGCGGCGAAGTGCATTCGTGCTCCGTTCAGGTTGTGACACGGGTCGTACAGCAGCCCCGGTCAGGCGTGCCGGTCCAGCTTATCGCTCAGACGCGCACCTGACCGGCGCCACGGCCGAGCCACTTGGTGCTCGTCAGCTCTGGCAGGCCCATCGGGCCGCGAGCGTGGAGCTTCTGCGTCGAGATCCCCACCTCTGCGCCGAAGCCGAACTCTCCTCCGTCGGTGAAGCGCGTCGAGGCGTTGACGAGCACCACCGCGGAGTCGACCTCGGCGAGGAATCGGTCGGCGTTGCGCACGTCCGTCGTCACGATCGCCTCGGTGTGGCCCGTCGAGTATCGGCGGATGTGGTCGATCGCGTCGTCCAGCGTGTCCACGACCCGCATCGCGATGTCGAGGCTGAGGTACTCCGTCGCCCAGTCGTCCTCGGTGGCCGGGACGACGTCCGAGGCGAGACGGGCGACCGCCTCGTCGCCGTGCACCGTCACGCCCTGGCCCTGCAGGGCGGCGGCGACGGGAGCGACGAGCCGTTCGGCGGCGTCACGCAGGACCAGCACCGTCTCGGCCGCGTTGCACACGCTCGGGCGCTGCGCCTTGGCGTTCACGACGATGTCGCGCGCCCAGTCGTCAGGCGCGGACGAGTCCAGCACCACGTGCACGTTGCCGGCTCCGGTCTCGATGACCGGCACGGTGGACTCGGTGACGACCGTCTCGATGAGCCCTGCGCTGCCCCGCGGCACCAGCACGTCGACGAGGCCGCGGCCGTGCATCAGCGCCTTGGCGCCGTCCCGCCCGAACGCGTCGACGCTCTGGATCGCATCCGGCGAGATCCCGCGGGCCTCCAACGCGTCGCGCATCACGCCGACCAGCACGGTGTTGGACGACAGCGCGGCGCTCCCGCCGCGCAGCACGACGGCGTTGCCCGACCGCAGCGCGATCGCGGCGATGTCGACGGTCACGTTCGGCCGCGCCTCGTAGATCGCGCCGACGACCCCGAAAGGCACGCGCACCTGCTGCAGGTCGACGCCGTTCGGCATCCGGTGACCACGCACCACCTGCCCGACCGGGTCCGGCAGCGCGGCGATCTCCCTCACCGCGTCAGCTAGGCCCGCCACCCGCCGCGCATCGAGCCGCAGCCGATCCAGCAGACCCGCGCCGATGCCGTCTCGTTCACCGCGCGCCAGGTCGTCGGCGTTGGCGGCGATGATCTCGTCGGAGTGCTCGAGCAGCGCGTCGGCGATCGCGTGCAGCGCGTCCGTCTTCTCGCCGCTCGTGAGCCGCGCGGTCACGCGCGCGGCGTCCTTCGCGAGACGCAGCCGCTCCTGAGGCGTGTCGATCGCGACCTCCTGGACGTCGACGGTGCTCATCTCGCGGTCTCCTTGCTCACTGTGCCGAATCGGAGGGGTGTTCCGTGAGTGTACCGACGGCGGCGCCCTCGGGCGAAGGGCGGAACCAGGTGCCCACGGCCGCGCCGGAGAGCGCGTCCGCCACCAGGTCGGCGCTGGTGACCAGGACTCCGATACCGGCGGACGCGGCGAGGCGGGCGGCGGAGACCTTCGTCGCCGCGCCTCCGGTGCCGACGCTGTTGACGACGGCCGAGCCGAACTCCAGGCCGGACAGGTCGGCGTCGTGGCTGACCACATCGAGGGGCTCGGCGCCGGGCTCGCTGGGCGGCCTCGTGTACAGCGAGGCGATGTCGCTCAGCAGCACCAGTGCGTCCGCCTGCACGAGCTGCGCGACCAACGCGGCCAGACGGTCGTTGTCGCCGAAGCGGATCTCCTGCGTGGCGACGGTGTCGTTCTCGTTGACGATCGGCAGCACCGAGAGGTCGAGCAGCCGCTCGATCGCACGTCGGGCGTTGCTGCGCGGTGTCGGGTTCTCGAGGTCTCCCGCCGTCAGGAGGATCTGTCCCGCGAGGACCGAGTGCCGGTCGAGGCTGTTCTGGTAGCGCCACATCAGGACGTTCTGCCCCACCGCGGCGGCCGCCTGCTGCGACGCGAGGTCGTTCGGCCGCTCACCGAGGTCGAGGAACGGGATCGCGGTCGCGATGGCGCCGGACGACACCAGGATGAGCTCCGCGCCCCGCTCGCGGACAGCGGCGATGGCGTCGACGATCAGATCGATGCGCCACGACGCCTCGCCGCTGATCGACGAGGATCCCACCTTCACGACGATCCGTCGCGCCGACCCCAGGTCGGCGCGCTCGGCGGCGGTCACGACGGATCTTCCTCGGGCTCGCCTCGGCGGGCGCGGCGCAGCTCCTCGGCCTCGGCCCGCTGGGCCGCGCGCGCGTCCTGACGGTCGTGATACTGCTCTCGCCGCTCGACGCTCGTGCGCCGGCGGTTCTGGTCGAGCCGCGGGTCCGTGCCGCGAGGAGCCTGGATGAGCTCGGCGGCCGAGCTGATCGACGGCTCCCAGTCGAAGACGATCGCGTCGCCCTCGCCGATGACGACGGTCGAGCCCGGAACGGCGCCCGCCCGGTAGAGCTCGTCCTCGACGCCCAGCTTCTCGAGCCGGTCCGCGAGGAACCCGACGGCCTCCTCGTTCTGGAAGTCGGTCTGCTGCACCCAGCGCACCGGCTTGTCGCCGAGGATGCGGTAGACGTTGCCGTACGTGCCGCCCTCGACACGCACCGTGAACTCCTTCTCGGAGCCCTTCGGGCGGATGACGACGCGCGGCTTGACCGGCTCGGCGGGCGCCGCCTTGCGGTGCTGCTCCACGATGTCGCCGAGCGCGAAGGTCAGCTCACGCAGCCCCTTGCGGGCCACCGTCGAGATCTCGAACACGCGGTAGCCGAGCGCCTCGAGGTCGGGGCGCACGAACGCCGCCAGCTCCTCGGCCTCCGGCACGTCGATCTTGTTCAGCACGACCACCTGGGGGCGCTCCAGCAGCGGCGTCTGTCCCTCGGGCACCGGGTAGGCGCCCAGCTCGGCGCGGATCACCTCGAGGTCGCTCAGCGGGTCGCGGCCGGGCTCGAGCGTCGCGCAGTCGAGCACGTGCACGAGCGCCGTGCAGCGCTCGACGTGGCGGAGGAACTCCAGGCCGAGCCCGCGCCCCTCGCTCGCGCCCTCGATGAGGCCGGGCACGTCCGCGACGGTGAAGCGCACGTCTCCCGCCTGCACGACTCCGAGGTTCGGGTGGAGCGTGGTGAACGGGTAGTCGGCGATCTTGGGGCGCGCAGCCGAGATGGTCGCGATCAGGCTCGACTTGCCGGCCGAGGGGAAGCCCACGAGCGCGACGTCCGCGACCGTCTTGAGCTCGAGGACGACGTCGCCCTCCCAGCCCGGTGTGCCCAGCAGCGCGAAGCCCGGCGCCTTCCGCTTGGGCGACGACAGCGCGGCGTTGCCGAGCCCTCCCCTGCCGCCGGGCGCGGCGACGAAGCGCATGCCCGGCTCGATCATGTCGACGAGCACCTCGCCGGACGGGTCCTTCACGACCGTGCCCACCGGCACCGGCAGCTCGAGGTCCTCTCCCTGGGCGCCCGATCGCATGTCGCCCATCCCGAAGCCGCCGTTGCCGGCTGCGCGGTGCGGCGAGTGGTGGTAGCTCAGCAGAGTGGTCGTGTTCGTGTCCGCGACCAGCACGACGTCGCCGCCGTCACCGCCGTTCGCGCCGTCCGGGCCGCCCAGCGGCTTGAACTTCTCGCGACGTACCGAGACGCAGCCGTTGCCGCCCTTGCCTGCGCGCAGGTGAAGTGTCACCTCGTCGACGAATGTGACCATGATTCCCACCGATTCTGAGAGTGCGAGCTGGAATGACGGCGGGAGGAGCCCCAGCCGGAAAAGAGAACGGGACGAGCCGAAGCCCGCCCCGTTCCATGACGCGTATGCGTGTCGCGCCTGAGAGTGCCGGAGGGGCACTCGCCAGACGGAAGTTACTCGCCGGCGACGATGTTGACGACCTTGCGGCCGCCCTTCGTGCCGAACTCCACCGCTCCTGCGGCGAGGGCGAACAGCGTGTCGTCGCCACCGCGACCGACGTTGGCGCCCGGGTGGAAGTGGGTGCCGCGCTGACGGACGATGATCTCGCCCGCGCTGACGACCTGGCCGCCGAAGCGCTTCACTCCCAGTCGCTGGGCGTTGGAGTCGCGACCGTTGCGAGTGGAGCTCGCTCCCTTTTTGTGTGCCATTACTCAGCCTCTTCCGGTGACTTACTTGATGCCGGTGATCTTGACGCGCGTGAGGTCCTGACGGTGGCCCTGGCGCTTCTTGTAACCGGTCTTGTTCTTGAACTTCTGGATGACGATCTTCGGGCCGCGCAGGTTGCCGACGACCTCCGCCGTGACCTTGACCTTGGCGAGCTTCTCAGCGTCGGTCGTCACGTTGTCGCCGTCGACGAAGAGGACGGCGGGCAGCTCGATCGTCTCGCCCGCGGCAGCCTGCACACGGTCGAGCTGAACGATGGTGCCGACCTCGACCTTCTCCTGCCGGCCGCCGGCGCGCACAACTGCGTAAACCACTTCACACCTGTTTTTCATTGGGGAAGCCACGGGCTTCCGAATCTCACGGGAAAGACTTCGCTTGCTCTCGCTGGCCGCGAGGGGCGTCTGCAAGACTTTCGTCGCGCCGCCATCGCCAGCGCGCGACACAGGGGACGCACCAAAGGACTACTCTACCCGATCGGGGCGGGTTCCGGCAAAAGCGCCGGGACGGCGCGTCGCGCGACGGCCGCGCCGCGCACCGCGGTGCTCTCGTAGGATCGGTCGGTGGCGATTCTCGTTGACGATCCTGTGTGGCCCGCGCACGGCCGGCTGTGGGCGCACCTCGTCAGCGACCACGACCTCGACGAGCTGCACGCGTTCGCGGCCGCCCACGACGTGCCGCCGCGCGCCTTCGACCGCGATCACTACGACGTGCCCGAGCACCTGGTCCCCCGGCTCGTCGAGGCGGGCGCCCGGCACGTGACGGGCAAGCAGCTCGTGCGCGCGCTGATCGCCTCGGGTCTGAGGATCACCGCGCGCGAACGCCGCGGCTGAGACGACGGAGGCCGCCGCGGGACGAGCCCGCGACGGCCTGGACCGGCGTCTCAGTCCTCGGACGACGACGTCGGCGTCACCGACACCGCGGTGCCCGTCAGGGCGGCGGTCGTCACGCGACGGCTGCGCCCGCGCCCCTGGCCGGGGGCCTTGGGCTCGGGGAGCGCGTTGAGCACGGAGTCGAGCAGCTGCTCGGTCTCGGTCTTCGGCGCCTGCGCTTCGGGCGATCGCTTCTTGCGCGGCTTCTTCGAGCGCTCCGGCGCCGAGCCGCCGTCGGACGCCGGCGGGCGCGGCCCCTCGGGCAGCTCGATCTGGAGCTCCGGCTGACCCTCGGGCCTGTCCTGCGGATGCGACAGGGTGGAGGCGGCGATCTGCGCGAGGGCCGACTTCACGCCCTCGGTGATGACGTGCGTGCCCGTTGAACCGGCCGCCGCCTGCGCCGACGCCTGTCCGCTCTGCTCGGCGCGGCCGTTCGACGAGCCGCCGCCGTTGCCGCGAGAGCGCCGTCCCGATCCGGAGCCGCTGCCGCCCCCGCCGCTCGGGCGGTGCTTCGCGACCGGGTCGTGGTGCACGATGACACCCCGACCGGCGCAGACCTCGCAGGGCTCGCTGAAGGTCTCGAGCAGGCCGAGGCCGAGCTTCTTGCGCGTCATCTGGACGAGACCCAGGGAGGTGACCTCGGCGACCTGGTGCTTGGTGCGATCGCGGCTCAGGCATTCGACGAGGCGCCGCAGCACGAGGTCGCGGTTCGACTCGAGCACCATGTCGATGAAGTCGACCACGATGATGCCGCCGATGTCACGCAGCCGCAGCTGACGGACGATCTCCTCCGCGGCCTCAAGGTTGTTCTTGGTGACCGTCTCCTCGAGGTTGCCGCCGGAGCCGACGAACTTGCCGGTGTTCACGTCGACCACCGTCATCGCCTCGGTGCGGTCGATGACCAGCGAGCCGCCCGACGGCAGCCACACCTTGCGGTCCAGCGCCTTCTCGATCTGCTCCGTGATGCGGAACGCGTCGAAGGGGTCCTGCTCTCCCTCGTAGCTCTCGATGCGGTCGAGCAGATCGGGCGCCACGCCCTCGAGGTAGCCCGTGATGGTGCGCTGCGCGTCCTCGCCCTGGATGAGCATCTTCGTGAAGTCCTCGTTGAAGACGTCGCGGACGATCTTCACGAGGAGGTCGGGCTCGCTGTGCAGCAGGACCGGGGCGTTGCCCTTCTCGACCTGCGACAGGATGTGCGCCCACTGCGAGGTGAGGCGGTTCACGTCGCGGGTCAGCTGCTCCTCGGTGGCGCCCTCGGCGGCCGTGCGGACGATCACCCCCGACGACTCGGGAAGGACCTCCTTGAGGATCTTCTTCAGGCGCGAGCGCTCGGTGTCGGGGAGCTTGCGGGAGATGCCGTTCATCGCGCCGCCGGGCACGTACACGAGGTAGCGGCCGGGCAGCGAGATCTGGCTGGTGAGCCGCGCGCCCTTGTGCCCCACCGGGTCCTTGGTGACCTGCACGAGGACCTTGTCGCCCGGCTTCAGCGCCAGCTCGATGCGGCGCGGCTGGTTGCCGGTCTCGACCGAGTCCCAGTCGACCTCACCGGAGTACAGCACGGCGTTGCGGCCGCGACCGATGTCGACGAACGCGGCCTCCATGCTCGGCAGCACGTTCTGGACACGGCCGAGATAGACGTTCCCGATCAGGGAGGCGTCCTGGCTGCGCGCCACGTAGTGCTCGACGAGCACCTTGTCCTCGAGCACCGCGATCTGCACGCGGTTGTTCTTGGACCGGACGATCATCTCGCGGTCGACGGCCTCACGACGCGCGAGGAACTCGGCCTCCGTGACCACCGGGCGGCGCCGGCCGGCCTCTCGACCGTCGCGGCGGCGCTGCTTCTTCGCCTCGAGGCGCGTCGAGCCCTTGATGCGCTGCGGCTCGGTGACGACCTCGACGACGCGCTGGCGACGGCGGCCGCCGCCCTCCTCCGCGTTCGACTGCGGCTTCTCGTCGGCGACGTCTGCTGCGCCGCCGCGGCGGCGACGTCGGCGGGACGAGCGGCCCCCCTCGGGCTCGTCGTCGACCGGCAGAGCGGGCAGCGGCGGCAGGTCCGGCGCGTAGAAGTGCAGCGCCGTCGACACCTGCGAGACGAACTCCTCCGGCAGCAGGCCCAGGCTGACGGCCGTCGGGCGAGCCGGCTCCGTCTCCTCCTGCGGCGCCTCGTCCGAGGCGACGTCGTCCGGCGCCGAAGCGTCCGTGACGCCCTGCGGCTCGTCCGCGGCGGGGGCGTCCGCCTGCGAGGCGGCCTCCTCCGACTCCGTGTCGTCCTCGGCTCCGGCATCCGCCGCGGCCGTGTCGCCGGACGTCACCGTCTCGGCCTCGTCGGCTGCCGCGTCCTCGACAGGCGCCTGCGCGGCGGGCTCGCCGGTCGCCGGCTGCTCGTCGGGCGTCGCCTCCTGCTCGGCGGAGTCCGTCGTCAGCTCGTCGGTCGCGTCCGTCCCGTCCTCCGAGAGGGTGCGGTCGTTGTGCTCGTTGTTCTGTTCGGCCATCGCTGGCGTGCTCCCTGCGGGCGGACATCCGCGCGTCGCCCGGAAATCTCGTGCGGTCCCGCATCGGCGGGCCCGCGAACTCTCACTCGGCCTGCGACAGGCTCATGGCTCTGGTCGCGCGGGGCATCCTTTGCCCCGAAGTCTTCAATCGACGCGGGTCGCGGCGCGGCCGCGGGATGCGTCACGTGCCATTATCGCATCACCCGCGCGTCTCGCGCACGCGGCACGCACGCGCGCCCGGTCGGCGCTCCGCTCCGGCAGAGGGACAATGGTCCCGTGACCGAATCACGCAACCGTCCCGTAGCGCTCGCCGTCTGGCTCGTCATCGCCGGTGCGATCGGCTGGTGGGCGGCGTTCTCCCTCACCACCGAGCGCTTCCACCTGCTGATGAACCCCGGCTCGACGGCCAGCTGCGACTTCAGCCCGCTCGTGCAGTGCGGGCTGAACCTGACGTCGCCGCAGGGCTCGGTGTTCGGCTTCCCGAACCCCGTCCTCGGGCTCACAGGGTGGGTCGCGCCGATCGTCGTCGGCATGGCGATCCTCGCGGGAGCACGGTTCTCGCGCTGGTTCTGGCTGCTGTTCCTCGCCGGCATGACGTTCGCGTTCGGATTCGTCGTGTGGCTCATCAGCCAGAGCATCTTCGTTCTCGGCACCCTCTGCCCCTGGTGCATGGTCACCTGGGTCGTGACGATCCCGTCGTTCTACGCGGTGCTGCTGCACACGCTGCGAACGGGCGCTCTGCCGGCCCCTGCCGGGGTGCGGCGCGGCGCCGGCAAGCTCATGGGCTGGCTGCCCCTGCTGGCCGTCGCGAGCTACGCCGTGGTGGCGGTGCTCGCCCAGCTGCGGCTGGACGTGCTGGGCTCGCTGTTCTGAGAACGGACGCGCCCCGGACGCCGGCAGAGCCGGGCATCCGGGGCATTGGGTCCCGTGGGCCCGGTCCTGCGACGACCGGGCCGAGGGAGGCGGTCCGGCGTCAGAACCAGATGCCGAGCTCGCGCTGCGCCGACTCGGGGCTGTCCGAGCCGTGCACGAGGTTCTGCTGCACGGCGACGCCCCAGTCGCGGCCGAAGTCGCCGCGGATGGTGCCCGGCGCCGCCGTCGTGGGGTCGGTCGTGCCCGCCAGCGAGCGGAAGCCCTCGATCACGCGGTTGCCCGCGACGCGGATCGCGACGACCGGTCCCGACATCATGAACTCGAGCAGCGGCTCGTAGAACGGCTTGCCCTCGTGCTCGGCGTAGTGCTCCGCCAGCAGGTCGCGGCTCGGCTCGATCAGCCGGATGTCGACGAGGGAGTATCCCTTCGCCTCGATGCGTGCGAGGATCGCGCCGGTCAGGCCGCGGGCGACGCCGTCCGGCTTGACGAGGACGAGGGTCTCTTCGGTGGCCATGTGCTGCTTGCACCCCAACTTCTCAATAGAACTTCTCGGTCGCCGTCGAGGTCCGACGGGCCCGCGGTCAGCTCGAACGCTCGTTGTCGGCCCGCTGAGACGCGGTCCGCTGCTCGATCCGTGCTCCTCCGATCGTCGCATACGCCCACATGCCGCCGAACACGAGCGCCACCAGCAGGATCGCCGGCACGGCGATCGCGCCCAGCGCGACCACGACCTGCAGCGCCCAGCCCAGGCCGAAGCCCCAGCGGTAGCGCAGCAGCCCGGTGGTGAGCAGCATGACCGTCGCCACGACCGCACCCGCGACGATGCCCCACCAGTCCGGCAAGGGATCCGGCAAGGCGCGCAGTCCGAAGATCGCGAGGCCGGCGAGGAACACGATGATCGCCTCGAAGCCCAGGACCACCTGGCCGAGCTTCTCGGGCAGACTGCGGTAGCGCGCGGGCCGCGGGGCGGGCTGCGCGGAGGTCACCGCGCCCACCCCGACTTCCAGTCCTCCGCCGCCGCCAGCGCCAGCGCCTCGCCGGCGAGGACCACGGAACCGGCGATCGCGACGGCGCGACGGTTGGACTCGCTCGCCCATTCCCGCGCGGCATCCGCCGCGTCGGCGAGGTGCGGGTGCACCGTGACGCGCAGCCCGGCGCTCTCGACGAGGTCGGCGAGCCCGTCGGGGTCGGTCGCGCGCTCCGACTCCGGCGCCGTCACGAACACGTGCGCGGCGATGGGGCCGAGCTCTCGGACGATGCCGATCGCGTCCTTATCGCCGAGCACACCGAGCACGAGCCCCCACTCGTCGAAGTCGAAGGCCTCCCGCAGGGCGGCGGCCAGCGCCGCGGCCCCGTGCGGGTTGTGGGCCGCGTCGACGATCACCGTCGGCTCGACGCCGAGCAGCTGCAGGCGGCCGGGCGACGTCGACTCGGCCAGGCCCTCCGTGAGGACCGATGGGGCGATCGGCTGCGTCGCCGCGCCGATCAGCGACTCCACGGCGGCGATGGCCAGCGCCGCGTTCGCCCCCTGGTGACGTCCGTAGAGCGGCAGGTACTCCTCGTCGTACAGGCCCGCGAGCCCCCGCACCGTGATGAGCTGGCCGCCGACGGCGAGCTTGTCGTCCACGAGGGCGAAGTCCGCGCCCTCGAACGCGATCTCGGCCCCCCGCTCGCCGGCGACCCGGCGCAGCACCGCCTCGGCCTCGGGCGTCTGGCGCGCCGAGACCACCCGCGCGCCGTCCTTGATGATGCCCGCCTTCACCTCGGCGATCTCGGCGATCGTCGATCCCAGGCGGTCGGCATGGTCCAGGTCGATCGGCGCGAACACGGCGACGTCCCCGTCGGCGGTGTTGGTGGAGTCCCACGCGCCGCCCATCCCGACCTCGAGCACCAGAACGTCGATCGGGGCGTCGGCGGCGGCGACGAAGGCGAGCACCGTGAGCAGCTCGAAGAAGGTCAGCGGCTCCTCCCCCCCGGCCTCGAGCTCGGCGTCGACGATCGCGACGAACGGCTCGATCTCGTCCCATGCGTCGGCGACGGCGGCATCCGCGATCGGCCGCCCGTCGATGAGGATCCGCTCCGTGAAGCGCTCGAGGTGCGGACTGGTGAACATCCCCGTGCGCAGGCCATGGGCGCGCACCAGGCTCTCGATGATGCGGCTGGTCGACGTCTTGCCGTTCGTGCCCGTCACGTGCACCACGCGGTAGGTGCGCTGCGGATCGTCGAGCAGCTCGAGCACCCTCGCCGTCCGCTCCTTCCGCGGCTGCACCCATCGCTCGCCCGCGCGGTCGAGCAGCGTCTCGTAGACGGCATCCGCTCGCGCGCGATCGCGCGGCGTGCCCTCCACGATCACCTCGTCGGGCTCGTCGGGCGTCTGTCCCTGCTCGCTCACGCGGTCGCTCCGTTCCGGCTCACGGCGACCTGGAAGTCGCCGACGTTGGCGTAGGTGCCGGCCGCGACCCGGCCGACGTGCTCGGGCAGGACGCCGTACGCGGCCCGCCAGGCCTCCGGGGACGGCTCCGCCGGCGAGTCCGTGTCCCGCACGAGCGGCTCGAACCACGTGGCGAGCGTCTCCGTCATCAGCATCGCCGTGTTCGGCTTGTCGACCGTCGCGCCCGCGACCGGGAACACGGCCGCGTCCTGCGGGCTGTCGAACAGCAGGTGCAGGCTGATGCGGTCGCTGACGTCGAAGCCGGCGGCCTTGCGAGTGTCCTGCACGGCGCGCACGATGTCGCGTGCCAGGCCCTCGGCCTCGAGCTCGGGCGTCGTCCGCGTGTCCAGCAGCACGAAGCCGCCCGTCGGCAGCAAGGCGAGCGCCTCTCCCTCGGGGCGTCCGGTGGTCTCGAGCACGAGCTCGTACTCCCCCGGCTCGAGCGCCAGGCCGCCCGCGACGACGGCGCCGTCCTGCTCCGACCAGTCGCCCTCCTTCGCGGCGCGGATCGCCTGCTGCACCTGCTTGCCGAGGCGGGGCCCCGCCGCGCGGGCGTTCACCGTCAGGCGGTGGGAGATGCCGTACTCGGCGGCGGTGTCGTCGCCCAGCGCCGCCAGCTCGACGGCCTTCACGTTCAGCTCCTCGCGCAGGATGTCCTCGAACTGGCCGAGGCCGGATCGCGCCGTGACGACCGTGAGCTTCGCCAGCGGCAGGCGCACGCGCAGCCCCTCCCTCTTGCGCAGCGCGTTCGCGACGCTGGACGCCTCGCGCACGGCGTCCATCGCCTCACGGATGTCCGCGGCGTCCGGGAAGGCGGAGGCGTCCGGCCAGTCGGTCAGATGCACGCTGCGCCCACCCGTCAGGCCCCGCCAGACGCGCTCGGAGACGAGCGGGATCAGCGGCGCGGCCACCCGTGTGAGCGTCTCGAGCACGGTGTACAGCGTGTCGAAGGCCTCCCTCGACCGCGGCTCCTCCGTCACGCCGGTCCAGAACCGGTCGCGCGAGCGGCGGATGTACCAGTTCGTCAGCACCTCGGCGAAGTCGCGCAGCCGCGCGGACGCCGTCGTCGAGTCGAGCCGTTCGAGGTCGTCCGCCACATCGCGCACCAGATCCCCGGTGAGCGCGAGGATGTAGCGGTCCAGCACGTCCGTGGAGTCGGTGCGCCAGACCGCCTCGTAGCCCGGTCGACCGGCCTCGTCGACGGCGCCGCCGACACCGACGCGGGCGGCGTTCGCATACGTGGCGAAGAAGTACCACGAGTTCCACAGCGGCAGCAGGAACTCGCGCACCCCCGCGCGGATGCCCTCCTCGGTGACGACCAGGTTCCCGCCGCGGAGCACGCTGGACGACATCAGGAACCAGCGCATCGCGTCCGAGCCGTCGCGGTCGAACACCTCGGAGACGTCCGGGTAGTTGCGCAGCGACTTGGACATCTTCTGTCCGTCGTTGCCGAGCACGATGCCGTGGCACGAGACGCCCGAGAACGCCGGGCGGTCGAACAGCGCGGTCGAGAGCACGTGCATCACGTAGAACCATCCGCGCGTCTGCCCGATGTACTCGACGATGAAGTCGGCCGGCGCGTGGGAGTCGAACCACTCGGCGTTCTCGAACGGGTAGTGCACCTGCGCGAACGGCATCGATCCGGAGTCGAACCAGACGTCGAACACGTCCTCGATACGGCGCATGGTGCTGCGGCCGGAGGGGTCGTCGGGGTTCGGGCGGGTGAGCTGGTCGATGTACGGGCGGTGCAGGTCGACCTCCCCCCGCTCGTTGCGCGGCAGCGTGCCGAAGTCGCGCTCCAGCTCCTCCAGCGAGCCGTACGCGTCGACGCGCGGGTGGTTCGGGTCGTCCGACTTCCACACCGGGATCGGCGAGCCCCAGAAGCGGTTTCGACTGATCGACCAGTCGCGCGCGCCCTCCAGCCACTTGCCGAACTGGCCGTGCTTGACGTTCTCCGGCGCCCAGGTGATCTGCTCGTTCAGCTCGAGCAGACGGTCCTTGAACTCGGTGACGCGCACGAACCAGCTCGACACGGCCTTGTAGATCAGGGGGTTCCGGCATCGCCAGCAGTGCGGGTACGAGTGCTCGTACGACTGCAGACGCAGCAGACGGCCGTTCTGGCGCAGAAGGCGCACGAGCGGCGTGTTCGCGTCCATCCACAGCTCCCCGGCCACGTCGGTGACGACGTCCAGGAAGCGCCCGTCGTCGCCCACGGACACGATGGTCGGGATGCCGGCGGCGTCGCCGACGCGCTTGTCGTCCTCGCCGTACGCCGGGGCCTGGTGGACGATGCCCGTGCCGTCGGCCGTCGTGACGTAGTCGTCGACGAGGACGCGCCATGCGTTCTGCGTGCCCCAGGCCTCGACGTCGGCGAAGTAGTCGAAGAGCCGCTCGAAGCGCACGTCGGCGAGGTCGGCGCCCGCCACGCGCACGCGGACGGCCGCCGTCGCCTCCGCCGCCGACTCATAGCCGAGGTCCTTGGCGTAGCCGCCCAGGAGGTCCTCGGCGAGCAGGAACTCCGCGCCCTCGGCGCCCTCCTTCGCCCCCTTCGGCCCCTCGGGCACCACCGCGTAGACGATGTCCGGCCCGACCGCGAGCGCCATGTTGGTCGGCAGCGTCCAGGGCGTCGTGGTCCAGGCCAGGGCGCGCACGCCCTCGACCCCGAGCGCCGCCGCCTTCTCTCCGGTCAGCGGGAACGTGACGGTCACCGACGGGTCCTGCCGCATCTTGTAGACGTCGTCGTCCATACGCAGCTCATGGTTCGACAGCGGCGTCTGGTCGCGCCAGCAGTAGGGCAGCACACGGTAGCCCTCGTACGCGAGGCCCTTGTCGTGCAGCTGCTTGAACGCCCACAGCACGCTCTCCATGAACGTGGTGTCGAGCGTCTTGTAGCCGCGCTCGAAGTCCACCCAGCGCGCCTGGCGCGTGACGTAGTCCTCCCACTCGCGCGTGTACGCCAGCACCGACTCGCGCGCCTTCGCGTTGAAGGCGTCGATGCCCATCTGCTCGATCTCGCTCTTCTCGGTGATCCCGAGCTGCTTCATCGCCTCGAGCTCGGCGGGCAGGCCGTGCGTGTCCCAGCCGAAGACGCGATCCACGCGCTTCCCGCGCATGGTCTGGAAGCGCGGGAAGAGGTCCTTGGCGTATCCGGTCAGGAGGTGCCCGTAGTGGGGCAGGCCGTTCGCGAACGGGGGGCCGTCGTAGAAGACCCACTCGTCGGCGCCGTCCCGCTGCGCGATCGACGCGCGGAAGGTGTCGTCCCGCTCCCAGAACGACAGGATCTCGCGCTCGATGTCGGGGAATCGCGGGCTCGGGACGACGGCGCTCTCGTCCGACGCGGCATCCGCGGCCGCACCGAACGACGACTTGGGGTAGGTCATGTCACTCCAGCAGTTCCAGATCGGACTGCGAGGACGACCCTGCCGACTCGACGACCTGGCCGCGGTACCACCCCGCGTTGCACCGCGCGCCCCCGTCTCCGAAGGCGGACGACGCCGCTCTCACTGCGGCTGTGACGGGCCTGCCCCGCGCGGTTCTACTGAGGCCGAGACCTGTTCTTCCGCGAGCTCCCCGGTGATGTCCGGATCGATGCCGTTCCCTCGATTCTACGGGCTGTCGGGGGCCGGGGATACCGTCGGGGCATGGCCCGTCCTCGTCAGCGTCCCGTCGCGCCCCGCGTCTCCCCGCCCGATCTGCCGTCCCACCTGGAGCAGGTGTCGCCGCGCCGCCATGGGGATGAGCATCGGGCGCGGTTCACGGCGCTCGCCGGAGCCGTCGACCTCGCGCACTCGGCGCTCGAGGAGTGCCTCTTCGAGGAGTCCGCGGTCGATGGCCTCGACCTCACGGGCGCCACGCTGATCGACGTCGACGTGCGCGACCTCCGCGCCGCATCGGTCTCCGCCCGCGACACGACCATCCGCCGCATGCGCGTCTTCGGCGGACGGCTCGGCACCCTCGACCTCAGCGGCGCGCGGATCGCCGAGCTCGAGCTGCGGGACGTCCGGATCGACTACCTCACCCTCGGCGGCGCGCGCGGCGAGGACATCCTGGTCGCCGACTGCGCGATCCGCTCCCTCGACGTGCCACAGGCGACGCTCACGCGCGTCGCGTTCGACGGGGTGTCGGCGTCCGAGGTCGACCCGCGGGGCCTGCGGGCCGCGGACGTCGACATGCGCGGGCTCGACGCCGAGTCCTTCCTCGACGTCGCGAGCCTGCGCGGCGTCACGCTCACGTCCGCGCAGGTGGAGCGCCTGGCCCCGGCGTTCGCCGCGGCCGCCGGGATCGACGTGCAGGGGTGAGAGGGATCGGCTCAGGGCGAGAGCGTGTAGACGACCTCGTCGTGGACGACGCCGCCGATGCGCCGCGCGCCCGGGAGCACGTGCGATTCGGAGAGTCCCAGACGAAGCGCGACGCGGCGACTGCGCTCATTGCCGGTCACGGTGCGGACCTCGATCCGGGTGATCCCGTCGGCGGCCAGCGAGCGGACGAGCGCCCGGCACGCGCGGCCGACGAGGCCCTGCCCCTCCGCGGCCGCGTCGACCCAGTAGCCGAGCGAGGCGCGTCCCCCGGCCGGGTCGACCGTGGCGCCCACCGAACCCACGATGACCCCGTGACGGCTGAGGAGCGCCGGCAGCGCGGCGCCCCGCGCGAACTCGGTCAGCTGCCGACGGGTCCACGACGCGACGCTCTCCCTCGTCTGCTCCGCCTGCGCCCACTCCTCCCACCGGCGGAGGCGACCCAGGTTCGCGAGGGTGAGCTCGTACGCCTCGTCCACCGTGTCGAGAGTGCGCAGCACCAGGGATGCGCCGTCGCCGAGATCGTGCGCGAACCTCATGTCTCGCGGTCGTAGCCGTACAGGTCGTCCTGCACGCCGTTGATCCAGATCTCTTCGCCGCCGTCCGGATCCGGGATGCGGATCGTGCGGCCGTAGGACTCGTCGATGACGGCGGCGTCGAAGCCGGCGGCGCGCACACGCCGGGCGAGGGCGTCGAGGTCGCCGGCGGCGAGGAACGACAGCCCGATCGAGGGCGCGTCGGCCATGTCGGCGGTCGCGACGGCGTGCAGGCCGACGGCGCCGCCGCCCGGCGCGGCGAGGTCGACCCAGCCGCCCCGATCGCCGACGATCTGCGCGCGGAGCCCGAGCGCCTCGAGGAGGCGGCGCGGCTCGTCGAGGTCGTGCGCGAACCAGATCGGCTGCATGGCGAGGTCGCCCCGCGGCGCCCGGACGCCGGCCGAGACGGTGACAGCGACCCCGTCGACCGCCGCGATGCGAAGGACGGCGCCGACGTCCGCCATCTCCTCGCGAGCCGTGTCGAACGCGGCGACGGCCTCCGCTGCCGCATCCAGGTCGGCGGCCAGCACGTGGAGGTCGACTGCTCCCGCCGGACGATCGGGCGTCGCACGATGGATCGCGAGCACGCCGTCGCCTTCGAACTCCGCCCACTCCGGCGTCGGCCGGTACGGCGGGGTCAGGCCGAGCGCCCCCGCCAGCGCATGCCACCGCTCCGGATGATCCGTGTAGCGGATCTGCTGGACCGTCGTCATCGCCCATCCCCCTCGATCTCGGCGCGCAGCACCCGTTCGACCAGCGCCGACAGGCTCGTGCCCTCGTCGATCGCCCGGTGCTTCACCTCGCGCACCAGCTCCCTGGGCAGATACACGTTGAACTGCACCTTCGCGTCGTCAGATGCTTGCATGCTAGCAACATAGCGCCAGTGCAGGAGCCGAGCAAGAGGGTCTTCCGCGCCTCTCCGAGGAGATGCACCGGATCGAGGGCGGATGCCGAGATTCGGCCCTCGACTCTGCGCATCCCCGCGACGCGGCGAGGAACATCCTCCATCCGGCAACAGCACCGAGGAGCGGATGCACGCCGTCCGCTGATCAGGCCCGCCGCGAGGCGGGAGCGAGGTGGAGACCCTGCGCGATGGCACGAAGGATCAGTTCCTGCGCCTTCTCCCAGTGGTTCATCACCTGGTCGTAGCTCATGCGCATCACGTGGTAGCCCATCAGGCGCAGCCGGGCGTCGTGCTCGATGTCGGCGTCGCGCTGCGCGCCCACATGATGCCCTCCGTCGATCTGCAGCACCAGACGCTCGCCGATCAGCACATCGACCGGGCGTCCGGCGATCACCACCTGCGGGACCACCGACACGTCCAGCCATCGAAGCCGATGACAGACGATCGACTCGGTGCCGGCATCCGCGAAGGGACGCGCGAGCGCGAGGACGTCCCGCGCCCGCGCGGGCAGCGAGTACCCGGCCATCTCCTGAACCTCGATGAGCCTCTTCCTCATCGCCGACTCCCACACCGCGACCGCCTGCTCGCGCGGCTGGCAGCTCGCGACGAGAGCGAGGACGTTCTGGATCGGGTCGACGAGCGCGCCGGGTCGGCGCGGCACGATCGGCTTGGCCCAGTGCACGTGCCCGCTGTTCGATGCGACGGCACCCGAGTGTGCGGGAGCCGCCACGTGGTGCTGTGCGGACCTCGGCACCCACAGCCCGAGGCGTGCCGCCTGCGTCACGCACGTGATGACGACGCCGACGCGCGCCGCAGCCACCAGCATCGGGTCGGCGTTCGGCAAGGCCACCCAACCGTTGCGAGGACGGATCAGCAGCCCCAGGGCGACCGCTCCGTCGATCGCGCGCCGACCCGAGCCTGCGTCGCGCAGATCGGCGACGCGCACCACGCCACCGCGCCTGCGCACCTCTTCGAGGACATCCAGGGCTCCACGATCCCGCCGCCGCACAGCCGCGCGATCATCGAGCGCGCAAGGGCGAGAACCGGCGCCGCCGGGGGCTGTGGACGACCCTCCGCACCGCGCGCATCCGAGGGCCCCGCACGCACCGCAGCGGACAAGCGCACGATCGAGGGCCGCTCCGTGCCCGTCGTCCTCATTCCCGCGCATCTCAGCGACCGTGCGCACAGTGTCCTCGGTCCTGCGCACGAGCAAGGACATGCGCGGGTTTCGCGCGCGAACCGAACGGTAGACTCGATGCGCACCGCGACACTCAGGCACGCACACACCGTGCCGCATATAGCGAGGAGATCCCCATGGCAGCCATCCCCGACAAGCCCGCACTCGAGGGCCTCGAAGACAAGTGGGGCTCCTCCTGGGAGCAGCAGGGCACGTATCTGTTCGACCGCGACGCGGCCAAGGCTGCGGGGCGCGCAGGGGTCTACTCGGTGGACACTCCCCCGCCCACGGCGTCGGGCTCCCTGCACATCGGCCACGTCTTCTCCTACACGCACACCGACGTGAAGGCGCGCTTCGAGCGCATGCGCGGCAAGACCGTCTTCTACCCGATCGGATGGGACGACAACGGGCTGCCCACCGAGCGGCGCGTGCAGAACTACTACGGCGTGCGCTGCGACCCGCAGCGCGCCTACGACCCCGACTTCACCCCGCCGTTCGAGGGCAACGCGAAGAGCCTCAAGGCCGCCGACCAGATCCCCGTCAGCCGCCGCAACTTCATCGAGCTGTGCGAGAGGCTCACCGTCGAGGACGAGAAGACGTTCGAGGAGCTGTGGCGCGACCTCGGCCTCTCCGTCGACTGGACGCAGACCTACCGCACCATCTCGGACGAGACCATCCGCACCAGCCAGCTCGCGTTCCTGCGCTCGGCAGACCGCGGCGAGGCGTACCGCGCTCTGGCGCCGACGCTGTGGGACGTGGACTTCCGCAGCGCGATCGCGCAGGCCGAGCTCGAGGACCGCGAGCAGCAGGCCTCGTACCACCGCGTCGCCTTCGCCAAGACCGACGGCACGGGCGACATCGAGATCATGACCACCCGTCCCGAGCTGCTCGCCGCGTGCGTGGCCCTTGTGGCGCACCCGGACGACGAGCGCTACCAGCCGTACTTCGGCAAGACCGTGACCACGCCCGTGTTCGGCGTCGAGGTGCCCGTCCTCGCCCATCCCCTCGCGCAGCAGGACAAGGGCTCCGGCATCGCGATGGTCTGCACCTTCGGCGACGTGACCGACATGATCTGGTGGCGCGAGCTGGACCTCCCGATCCGGACGATCATCGGCCTCGACGGTCGCGTGGTCGCCGAGGCGCCGGACGCGATCGCCTCGGACGACGGCAAGGCGGCGTACGCCGAGCTCGTCGGCCTGACCGTCTTCAGCGCGAAGAAGAAGATGGTCGAGCTGCTGGAGTCCTCGGGGCGTCTGCTCGAGGTGGGCAAGCCGTTCATGCACCCCGTGAAGTTCTTCGAGAAGGGCGACCGCCCCCTCGAGATCGTCTCGACCCGCCAGTGGTACCTGACGAACGGTGCCCGCGACGAGAGCCTCAAGGAGCGGCTGCTCGAGCTCGGCCGCCAGATCGAGTGGCACCCCGAGTTCATGCGCGTGCGCTACGAGAACTGGGTGAACGGCCTCTCCGGCGACTGGCTCGTGTCGCGGCAGCGCTTCTTCGGCGTGCCGATCCCGGTCTGGTACGTCCTCGACGAGAACGGCGAGCAGGGCGACGTCATCTTCGCCGACGCCGCGCGGCTGCCGGTGGACCCGTCCACCGACGCGCCCGCGGGCTACACCGAGGACCAGCGCGGCGTGCCGGGCGGCTTCGTCGGCGAGACCGACGTGCTCGACACCTGGGCCACCTCGTCCCTGACACCGCAGATCGTCGGCGGCTGGCAGCGGGACGAGGAGCTGTGGCACCTCGTGGCGCCGTTCGACGTGCGCCCGCAGGGCCAGGACATCATCCGCACCTGGCTGTTCTCGACGCTGCTGCGCAGCGCGCTCGAGGACGACCGCGCGCCGTGGTCGAACGCCTCCATCTCGGGCTTCATCGTCGACCCGGATCGCAAGAAGATGTCGAAGTCGAAGGGCAACGTCGTCACGCCCGCCGACATCCTCGCCAAGCACGGCTCCGACGCCGTGCGCTACTGGGCCGCATCGAGCCGACTGGGCACGGACGCCGCCTTCGACCCGCAGAACCCGACCCAGATCAAGATCGGCCGACGTCTCGCCATCAAGGTGCTCAACGCCGCGAAGTTCGTGCTCGGCTTCACCGTGCCCGACGGCGCCGAGGTGACGGACCCGCTCGACCGTTCGATGCTCGCGACGCTCGACCGGGTGGTCGCCGACGCCACGAAGGCGCTCGAGGCCTACGACCACGCGCGCGCTCTCGAAGTGACCGAGTCGTTCTTCTGGACGTTCTGCGACGACTACCTCGAGCTCGTCAAGGAGCGCGCGTACGACCAGGACAACCCCGGCCAGGCCTCCGCCGCGCTCGCCCTGCGGAGCGCACTCGAGACCCTGGTGCGCCTGTTCGCCCCCGTCCTCGCCTTCGCGGCCGAGGAGACGTGGTCGTGGTTCCGTGAGGGCTCGGTGCACACCGCGCAGTGGCCCGTCCCGTCGGGCATCGACGGCGACGCCGCAGTGCTCACGGCGGCGAGCGAGGCCTTGATCGGCATCCGCCGCGCCAAGACGGAGGCCAAGGCCTCGCAGAAGACGCCGGTCGCGTTCGCCGCGATCGCCGCGCCGCCGCAGACCGCCCAGGCACTGCGACTGGCCGCCGCGGACCTCAAGGCCGTGGGACGCATCGCGGAGCTCGAGATCGCCGAGGGCGACGCGTTCGCCGTCGCGCGCATCGACCTCGCGGAGGTGGACGCGTGATGCAGCTCGGAACGCGCTGGACGGCGGGCGCGCAGCCGCCCGCCTCCGTCCCCGCCGGGCTCCGGGAGACGATCGCCCGGGTCGAGGCCGACCTGCCGGAGGGACCGAAGCCGGGCTGGACCCTGACCTGGCTGGAGGGCCGGCCGATCGCCGAGCTCGACACGGGCGTCACGGTGACGCTCGCGGCAGACGGAGGAGCCGTCGTCGGCCACGTCGACGGGATGGACGACCACGAGCGCTGACCGGACGCACCGGCCCCGCGGAGTCGAGGCGGTCGCTCGCTAGGGTGAGGCACATGACCGTGGCGCCCGAGTTCAACCCGCTGCTCGCTCCCTCGCCGCTGCCCTACGGCGTGCCCGACTACGCGGCGATCGGTCCCGAGCACTACCTGCCGGCGTTCGAGGCCGCCTTCGCCGAGCACCGCGCGGAGGTCGCGGCGATCGCGGGACAGGACGAGCCGCCCACCTTCGACAACACGATGCTCGCTCTCGAGAGCGCGGGCGCGCTGCTGCAACGGGTCGCGCTGACCTTCTATGCCGTGAGCTCGGCGGACGCGACGGATGCGATCCAGCGGATCGACGAGCAGGTGGCGCCGCTCATGGCTGCGCACACCGATGCCATCGAGCTCGACGCCCGCCTCTACGAGCGCGTGCGATCACTGCACGATCGACTGGATCGGCTCGACCTGGGGCCGGAGGAGCGGCATCTCGTTCGCCGCCGGTTCCGCGAGATGACGCACGCCGGTGCGGCGTTGGATGAGGACGCGAAGCGGCGTCTCACCGACCTGAACCAGCGTCTGTCGTCCCTGACCACGCAGTTCGAGAAGAACCTGCTCGCCGACACCAACGCGCTCGCGGTGGTGTTCGACGACCCCGGCGAGCTCGACGGCCTCACGAGCGGCGAGCTCTCGGCGGCGGCCGAGGCGGCCGCGGCACGCGGCCTCGACGGCAGGCTGCTGGTGACGCTCACCCTCTTCTCGGGACACCCGTATCTCGCGCAGCTGACGCGCCGCGACTCGCGGGAGCACATCATGACGGCGTCGCTCTCGCGCGGCGGCCGAGGCGATGCGCACGACAATCGCGGGGTGCTGCTCGACATCGTGCGGCTGCGCGCGGAGCGGGCGGAGCTGCTCGGATACGTCTCGCACGCCGCGTACGTGACCGCCGACCAGACCGCTGGGAGACCCGAGGCCGTCCGGTCGCTGCTGCGCGAGCTCGCGCCGCCCGCCGCCCGCAACGCACGCGCCGAGAAGGGCGCCCTGCAGCGGCTCGCCGACGCGTCCGAGCCCGGCCCGACGCCTCTCGTCGCGCAAGACTGGGCCTTCTGGGCCGAGCGGGAACGCACGGAGCGGTTCGACGTCGACACCGCCGCGCTGCGGCCGTGGTTCGAGGCGGAGCGAGTGCTCCGCGAGGGGGTCTTCCGGACGGCCACGCTGCTGTACGGCATCGCGTTCCGGGAGCGCGCCGACATCGTCGCCTACCATCCCGATGCCCGCGTGTTCGAGGTCTTCGACGAGGACGGCACCGCCCTCGGTCTGTACGTCCTCGACCTCTACACCCGCGACTCGAAACGTGGCGGGGCCTGGATGAACTCCCTCGTCACCCAGTCGCGGCTGCGCGGCACCCGCCCCGTCGTCGTCAACAACCTGAACGTGCCGAGACCAGCGGCAGGCGAGCCCACTCTGCTGACACTGGATCAGGTGACGACGCTCTTCCACGAGTTCGGCCATGCGCTCCACGGTCTGTTCGCGACGGTGACGTTCCCGCACTTCGCGGGTACCGCGGTGCACCGCGACTTCGTCGAGTTCCCGAGCCAGGTCAACGAGATGTGGCTCCTGTGGCCGGAGGTGCTCGCGGCGTACGCGGTTCACCACGAGACCGGCGAGCCCCTGCCGGCCGACGTCGTCGAGCGCCTCCGCGCGAGCGAGGCGTTCGGGCAGGGCTTCGCGACCAGCGAGTACCTCGCCGCGGCGTGGCTCGATCAGGCCTGGCACGGCCTGTCGCTCGCCGAGGCGCAACGGGTCACCGACGTCGCCGCCTTCGAGGCGGCGGCTCTCGCAGACATCGGCCTCGACGACCCGGCCATCCCCCCGCGCTACTCGTCGACCTACTTCGCGCACGTCTTCTCGGGAGGGTATAGCGCCGGCTATTACTCGTACATCTGGGCGGAGGTGCTCGATGCGGACGCCGTCGAGTGGTTCCGCGACAACGGCGGTCTGACCCGCGCGAACGGCGACCGTTTCCGGCAGCGACTGCTCGGCGTGGGCGGCTCGAAGGACCCGCTCGAGGCGTACCGCGACTTCCGCGGCCGCGACGCGCGCATCGCCCCTCTGCTCACGCGCCGCGGGCTGGAGTGACGGCGGCCGCGCACCGCGTGGTCAGTGGAACGGGGCGGCGTCGTCGCCCGCGTGCGGCTCGTCTCGCGCAGGCGGAGCGGGGAACGCCCGGTGGAGGGCCGCCACGACGACCTCGTCTCGTGCCCCGGCGGCGTCGATCCGCGACAGCAGCGCAGGGGGCAGGTCGACCACGACTCGAGTCGCGTGGTCCGGGCGCTCCCTCAGGATCGCGCCGATGACGGGCGAGACGATCGTCCCCAGCACGCAGAGGATCACGACCACCCAGAGCGTTCGCAGGTACCCATCGCCCGGCGACATGTCGTCGACGACGATCGGTAGGCCGCCCAGGAACGCGTAACCGGCGATGGTCACGAGCGTCGCCAGGACGACCGTGCGGACTGCCGGGTGCGGACGCGCGAGGAACCGCGAGATCAGAGCGGCGTGCGCCAGCGCGACCGACAGCAGAGCCGAGACCCAGAGGGACCGCCAGGTGCCGTCCCACCGATACGCGTCCGGCGCCCAAATGAGGACGACTCCGAGGAAGAACGCGACCACGGCGACCGGGAGCCCCGCGATCCCGATCCACTGAAGCGGGCGCCCGAACGTGACGAGGTCGCAGAGCACCAGCACGCCGAGTGCGCCGAGCATCGCCGTGGTGCCCATCACCTTGAACTCGAGCTCGCCGCCCGCACCGGTGAGGATGACGGTGATCCCGATCACCGCCGCGACAGACAACGATCCCACGATCGCCCAGATCGCGACACGACGGAAGAGCTTCAGGCCGTCCATTCGTCGGTGCTGAGGCGCTCGGACGACCGGGCTAGGCGCTCTTCTTCTTCTGGGCCAGCACGAGCGTGGGCTCGCCGCCCTCGTCGACGGCCGCGCGGGTGACGATCACCTTGTCGACGTCCTCGGCCGACGGGATCTCGAACATGATCGGGCCGAGCACGTCCTCGAGGATCGCGCGCAGGCCTCGCGCACCCGTCTTGCGGGCGACGGCGAGGTCGGCGATCGCGCGGAGCGCGCCGTCCTCGAACTCGAGCTGCACGCCGTCGAGCTCGAACATCCGCTGGTACTGCTTCACCAGCGCGTTGCGCGGGACCGTGAGGATCTCCATGAGCGCGTCCTGGTCGAGCGGCTGCACCGACGCGATCACGGGCAGGCGGCCGATGAACTCGGGGATCAGCCCGAACTTGTGCAGATCCTCCGGCAGCACCTCGCTGAACAGCGCACTGTCGTCGCCCTTGTCGTGCAGCGGCGCGCCGAAACCGACGCCGTGCTTGCCCACGCGCGAGGAGATGATGTCCTCCAGGCCCGCGAACGCGCCCGCGACGATGAACAGCACGTTCGTCGTGTCGATCTGGATGAACTCCTGATGCGGGTGCTTGCGGCCGCCCTGCGGGGGCACGGAGGCGACGGTGCCCTCGAGGATCTTCAGCAGAGCCTGCTGCACGCCCTCGCCGGAGACGTCGCGGGTGATCGACGGGTTCTCCGCCTTGCGAGCGATCTTGTCGACCTCGTCGATGTAGATGATGCCCGTCTCGGCGCGCTTCACGTCGAAGTCGGCGGCCTGCAGCAGCTTCAGCAGGATGTTCTCGACGTCCTCGCCGACATAGCCCGCCTCGGTGAGGGCGGTGGCGTCGGCGACCGCGAAGGGCACGTTCAGGCGCTTCGCGAGCGTCTGCGCGAGGTAGGTCTTGCCGCAGCCCGTGGGACCGAGCATCAGGATGTTGCTCTTGGCGACCTCGACGTCCTCGGCCTTCTGGTCGGCCGGCTTGAGCTCGCCGCGCGCACGCACGCGCTTGTAGTGGTTGTAGACCGCGACCGCCAGAGCACGCTTGGCCGGGTCCTGCCCCACCACGTACTCCTCGAGGAACTGGAAGATCTCGCGAGGCTTCGGCAGATCGAACTCGGCGACCTCGCCGGCGCCGGCGGACTCCGCCATGCGCTCCTCGATGATCTCGTTGCACAGCTCGACGCATTCGTCGCAGATGTACACGCCGGGTCCGGCGATCAGCTGCTGCACCTGCTTCTGGCTCTTTCCGCAGAAGGAGCACTTGAACAGGTCGGCACTCTCACCGATGCGAGCCATGCGTGTGTCCTCCTCGGGCTTTCCGTTCGAGTCCCATCGAGCCTAACCGCTGCGGCCGACACCGGGACGGCGGCACACGCCGGTTTCGGTGACAGTCAGGTCACAGGGCCGTGACCCGGACGTGCGGATGCCCCGGGCACGAGCCCGGGGCATCCTTTCCGTCCGCGCTACTTCGTGAGCTGCTGCGGCTGGCGCTTGCGGGTCGTGAGCACCTGGTCGACCAGGCCGTACTCGACCGCCTCGGCGCCACCGAGGATCTTGTCGCGGTCGATGTCCTTGTGGACCTCCTCGACCGACTTGTTGGAGTGCTTGGAGAGCGTCTCCTCGAGCCACGTGCGCATGCGCAGGATCTCGGCCGCCTGGATCTCGATGTCCGAGGCCTGGCCGTGACCCGCCTCGCCGACCGCCGGCTGGTGGATCAGCACACGGGCGTTCGGGAGGGCGAGGCGCTTGCCCGGCGCGCCGGCTGCGAGCAGCACGGCGGCGGCCGAGGCCGCCTGGCCGAGCACCACCGTCTGGATCTGGGGCGAGATGTACTGCATCGTGTCGTAGATCGCCGTCATCGCCGTGAACGAGCCGCCCGGCGAGTTGATGTACATGATGATGTCGCGATCCGGGTCCTGGCTCTCGAGCACGAGCAGCTGGGCCATGACGTCGTCCGCCGACGCGTCGTCGACCTGCACGCCGAGGAAGATCACGCGGTCCTCGAACAGCTTGTTGTACGGGTCCTGGCGCTTGTAGCCGTAGGCCGTGCGCTCCTCGAACTGCGGCAGGATGTAGCGGCTGCCGGGCATCTGCAGGCCCTGGGGCGAGGTGGCGCCGGTGTAGGGGGTGTGCATCTTCGTACGTCCTTCTCTGGGGCTCAGTTCGCGGAGCGGTCGGTGCCGCCGCCGCCGGCGACGTCGGCCGCGTGCTCACGGATGTGGTCGACGAAGCCGTACTGCAGGGCCTCCTCGGCGGAGAACCAGCGGTCGCGGTCGCCGTCCTCGTTGATCTGCTCGACGGACTTGCCGGTCTGCGCGGCGGTGATCTCGGCGAGACGGCGCTTCATGTCGAGGATCAGCTGCGCCTGCGTCTGGATGTCGCTGGAGGTGCCGCCGAAGCCGCCGTGCGGCTGGTGCAGCAGCACACGGGCGTTCGGCGTGATGTAGCGCTTGCCCTTCGTGCCGCTGGTGAGCAGCAGCTGGCCCATCGAGGCCGCCATGCCGATGCCGACGGTGACGATGTCGTTCGGCACGAACTGCATGGTGTCGTAGATGGCCATGCCGGCCGTGATCGACCCGCCGGGCGAGTTGATGTAGAGGTAGATGTCCTTCTCGGAGTCCTCGGCGGCGAGCAACAGGATCTTGGCGCAGATCTCGTTCGCGTTCTCGTCGCGCACCTCCGAGCCAAGCCAGATGATGCGGTCCTTGAGCAGCCTGTCGAAGGCACTCTGTGCCATCAGCGGTTCGGGCATTCTCACTCCATTCGGTGCGGCGTCGATACGACCCTACCGGCGGCGTATCCGGCCCCCGGGCGTTGTTCGCCGTGGGCATACGCTCGCGGCCCGGACCCCCTCCCGTAACCTGCGCGCACCCGGATCGGCAAGCCCTTTCGCGCCGGAGGCGCGGCGGGTTACGTTCACCCCAGCGAGCTGTCCCGGCTCCCCTCTCGAGAACGGCAGGAACACATGGAGACGTGGCCCGGACGGCCCTACCCCCTCGGCGCGACCTACGACGGCGACGGCACGAACTTCGCGCTCTTCAGCGAGGTCGCCACGTCGGTCGAGCTCTGCCTCTTCGACGACGCGGGCAACGAGACGAAGGTCGAGCTCCTGGAGGTCGACGCCAACGTGTGGCACGCGTATCTTCCCGACGTCGGCCCGGGCCAGCAGTACGGCTACCGCGTCCATGGCCCCTTCGATCCCGCGGCCGGGCACCGGTGCGACCCGAGCAAGCTCCTGGTCGACCCGTACGCCAAGGCCCTCTCGGGCGGCATCGACTGGGACCCGTCGCTGTTCGACCACCACTTCGACGACCCGGACGTGCGCAACGAGGACGACTCCGCCGCGCACACCATCCGGTCGGTCGTCATCAACCCGTACTTCGACTGGCGCGGCGACCGTCGGCCGAACACGCCGTACAGCCGGACGTTCATCTACGAGGCCCATGTGAAGGGTCTCACCGAGCTGCACCCCGAGATCCCCGAGGAGCAGCGCGGCACGTATGCGGGTGTCGCCCACCCCGCCGTCGTGGCGCACCTCAAGCGCCTCGGCGTGACCGCCATCGAGCTCATGCCGGTGCACCAGTTCATCCACGACTCGGTGCTGCTCGAGAAGGGACTCCGCAACTACTGGGGCTACAACACGCTCGGATTCCTGGCGCCCCACAACGAGTACTCCTCCAGCGGCGACCGCGGCGAGCAGGTGCAGGAGTTCAAGGCGATGGTCCGCGCGCTGCACGCCGCCGGCATCGAGGTCATCCTCGACGTGGTCTACAACCACACCGCCGAGGGCAACCACCTAGGCCCCACGCTGTCGTTCAAGGGCATCGACAACGCCGCGTACTACCGGCTCGTCGAAGACGACCAGCGCTTCTACATGGACTACACGGGCACCGGCAACACGCTCAACGTCCGCAACCCGCACTCGCTGCAGCTCATCCTCGACTCGCTGCGCTACTGGGTGACCGAGATGCACGTCGACGGCTTCCGCTTCGACCTGGCGGCCGCACTGGCGCGCGAGTTCTACGAGGTCGACAGGCTGTCGAGCTTCTTCGAGCTCGTGCAGCAGGACCCGGTGGTGTCGCAGGTGAAGCTGATCGCCGAGCCGTGGGACGTGGGGCCGGGCGGCTACCAGGTCGGCAACTTCCCGCCGCAGTGGACCGAGTGGAACGGCAAGTTCCGCGACACCGTGCGCGACTTCTGGCGCGGTGAGCCGGCGACGCTCGGCGAGTTCGCCTCGCGTTTCACCGGATCCGCCGACCTGTACGAGAACTCGGCCCGACGGCCGTTCGCGTCGATCAACTTCGTCACGGCCCACGACGGGTTCACGCTGCGCGACCTCGTCTCCTACAACGAGAAGCACAACGACGCCAACGGCGAGGACGGCCGCGACGGCGAGTCGCACAACCGCTCCTACAACCTCGGCGCCGAGGGGCCGACCGACGACCCGGAGATCCTCGAGCTGCGCGCGCGGCAGCAGCGCAACCTCATCACGACCCTGGTGCTGTCGCAGGGCGTGCCGATGCTCCTGCACGGAGACGAGCTGGGGCGCACGCAGGACGGCAACAACAACGGCTACGCGCAGGACTCGCCGCTCACCTGGGTGCACTGGGACGACGCCGACGACCCGCTCATCGAGTTCACCGCCCGCGTCTCGCGGCTGCGGCGGGACCACCCGACGTTCCGGCGCTGGGTCTTCTTCGACGGCCGGACGGTGCGCCGCGGAGAGGGCGACCCGCTGCCTGACATCGTCTGGCTGACGCCCGACGGCTCCCCGATGGACGACGGCGACTGGCAGACCAGCTATGCCCGCACGCTCGGCATCTTCCTCAACGGACAGGGGATCCGCGAGAGAGGCCCGCGCGGCGAGCGGATCGTCGACCGCAACTTCCTGCTGTTCTTCAACGCGCACAGCGAGCCGGTGGACGTCGTGCTGCCGTCGGACGAGTTCGCCGGCGCCTGGGAGGTCGTCCTCAACACCGCGGACGGCGCCGACCCTGCGCCGCACGAGGCGGGCTCGACCGTCGCGGTGGAGTCCAGGTCGATCCTCGTTCTGCGCGAGTGGCAGGAGCAGGAGGCCGACATCGAGTGGTCGCCCGCGGCCTCGGTGCGACGGATGATCGAGCGCGGCGGAGCGGCATGACCGGCCGCGTGCCCCGCACGACGTACCGGCTGCAGATCCGCCGCGAGTTCGACCTCGACGCCGCGACGGAGCAGCTCGACTACCTCAAGGCGCTCGGCGTCGACACGGTGTACCTCTCGCCCCTGCTGGCCAGCGAGCCCGGCTCGAACCACGGCTACGACGTGGTCGACCATTCCCTCGTCGATCCCGACCGCGGCGGCGCCGAGGGCCTGGCGCGGTTCTCGACGGCGGCGCGGGCGGCGGGCCTCGGCGTGCTCGCCGACATCGTGCCGAACCACGTGGGCGTCGAGACGCCGCGCCTGAACCCCTGGTGGTGGGACGTGCTCGCGAACGGCCGCTCCTCCCGCTTCGCCGATTCCTTCGACATCGACTGGGACGCGGGCGGCGGCCGGATCCGGATCCCCGTCCTCGGCGACGAGGACGCCGCGCGCGACGACCTCGGGCTGCGTGTCGAGGACGGCGAGCTGCGCTACTACGAGCACGCCTTCCCCCTCGCTCCGGGGACCGCGGACGACGGCGCCTCCCCCGCCGTCGTGCACGACCGGCAGCATTACGAGCTGATCGGGTGGCGTCGGGGCGACGGCGAGCTGAACTACCGGCGCTTCTTCGCGGTGTCGAGCCTCGCCGCCGTGCGCGTGGAGGACCCGGCCGTCTTCGACGCGAGTCATGCGGAGATCCTCCGCTGGCTGGACGAGGGACTCGTCGACGGGCTCCGCATCGACCATCCCGACGGGCTGACCGACCCCGGCGGCTACCTCGCCCGCCTGGCCGAGGCCACGGGCGGCGCCTACGTGCTGGTCGAGAAGATCCTGGAGCCCGGCGAGCCGCTCCCCGCGCACTGGGCCACCGCCGGCACGACGGGGTACGACGCCCTCGGCGACATCGACCGCGTCCTCGTCGACCCTGCCGGGCGCACCGCGCTCGACGACCTCGAGGCCGAGCTGCGCGCCGACTCGCCGCAGCACGGACCGCCCGACTGGGCGCAGATGGTGCTCGACGGCAAGCGGGCGGTCGCGGACGGTCTGCTGCAGGCCGAGGTGAGGCGACTCGCCCGGCTCGTGCCCGAGGTGGAGGGCGCGGAGGACGCGCTCGCGGAGCTGCTCGCCTGCTTCCCCGTGTACCGGTCGTATCTGCCGGCGCGCATCGCGCACCTGCACGAGGCCGCCCACCTGGCGACGTCCCGGCGTCACGATCTCGCGGGCGCCGTCGAGCGTCTGCTCCCCCGGCTCTCCGATCCGGACGATCCCGCTGCCGTCCGCTTCCAGCAGACGTCCGGCGCCGTCATGGCGAAGGGCGTGGAGGACACGGCGTTCTACCGGCACGGGCGGCTGGTGTCGCTCAACGAGGTCGGCGGCGATCCGTCGGAGTTCGCCGTCGACGTGGCCGAGTTCCATCGCCGGCAGCAGGCTCGCCTCGCGTCGTGGCCGCTGTCGATGACCACGCTGTCGACGCACGACACGAAGCGCGGCGAGGACACTCGCGCGCGCATCGACGCGCTGGCCGAGGTGCCGGGGCTGTGGCGCAGCACCCTGCACACCCTCCGCTCGCGCGTGCCGCTCGGCGACGGGCCGTTCGAGTCGCTGCTGTGGCAGTCGCTCCTCGGCGCCTGGCCGCTGTCGCGCGAGCGCGCCCATGCCTACGCTGAGAAGGCGTCGCGGGAGGCGGGCACCCGGACCACCTGGGCCGCGCCCGACGAGGGGTTCGAACGCTCTCTCCACGCCCTGGTGGACGCGGCGTTCGACGACGAGGTCGCCCGCACGGCCCTCGAGGAGTGCGTCGGGTTCGTGCAGGCCGCGGGATGGTCCAACTCGCTGTCCGCTAAGCTGCTGCAGCTGGCGGCGCCCGGCGTCCCCGACGTCTATCAGGGCTCCGAGCTCTGGAACCGCTCGCTGGTCGATCCGGACAACCGCCTGCCCGTCGACTATGAAGAGCGCCGGTCGGTGCTCCGTCGCATCGACGACGGCGCGCTGCCTCCGGTCGACGAGACCGCGGCGGCCAAGCTGCTCGTCACCTCACGAGTGCTGCGCGCGCGCCGCGATCGCCCCGAGCTCTTCACCCGCTACGCCGGGCTGGACGTCGTCGGGCCGGCCGCGGACCACGCCGTCGCCTTCGACAGGGGCGGCGCGGTCGCCATCGCCACGCGCCTGCCGCTCGGGCTCGAACGCCGGGGCGGCTGGGGCGACGCGCAGGTGCTCGTGCCCCCCGGGCGCTACGTCGACGCGATCACCGGCCGCGCGGTGGAGGGGGACGCGATCGCGCTCGCTGACACACTGGACCGCTACCCCGTCGCGCTGCTGCTGAGAGAGGACGTCTGATGGGCTTCGAGGTCTGGGCCCCGCTGCCCGCTTCCGTGCGGCTGCTGGTCGACGGCGAGACGCACGAGATGACCCGCGACGAGGGCGGCTGGTGGCGGGCGGACACCGAGCCGCAGCCCGGACAGCGGTACGGCTACCTTTTGGACGACCGGAGCGATCCGGTGCCCGACCCCCGCTCGCTGCGCCAGCCCGAGGGCGTGCACGCCCTCAGCCAGGTGCAGGACCGCGCGTTCGAGTGGACCGACGACCGCTGGACCGGCCGCCAGCTCGCGGGCTCGGTCATCTACGAGCTGCACGTCGGCACGTTCACGCCGGCGGGGACGCTCGACTCCGCCATCGAACGCCTCCCGCACCTCGTGGAGCTCGGCGTCGACCTCGTCGAGCTGCTGCCCGTGAACTCGTTCAACGGCACCTGGAACTGGGGATACGACGGAGTGCTGTGGTACGCCGTCGACGAGTCGTACGGCGGGCCGGACGCGTATCGGCGGTTCGTCGACGCCTGCCACGCCGCGGGTCTCGGCGTGATTCAGGACGTGGTCTACAACCACCTCGGCCCGAGCGGCAACTACCTGCCGCTCTTCGCGCCGTACCTGCACGAGGACAGCGCGAACACGTGGGGATCGTCCCTCGACCTGGGGCGGCCGGAGGTGCGTGCCCACATCCTGGAGAACGCGCTGATGTGGCTGGACGACTTCCACGTCGACGGGCTGAGGCTCGACGCCGTGCACGCGCTGGTCGACGACTCCCCCACCCACCTGCTGCAGGAGCTGGCGGAGAGGGTGGACGGGCTGAGCGCCCACCTCCGCCGCCCGCTGACGCTCATCGCCGAGTCCGACATGAACGACCCGCGGCTGATCACGCCCCGCGAGGGCGGCGGGTACGGCCTGCACGCGCAGTGGAGCGACGACTACCACCACGCCGTCCATGTGGCGCTGACGGGCGAGACCGCCGGCTACTACGCCGACTTCGCCTCCCTCGAGGCGCTCGCGAAGACCGCCACGCGCGGGTTCTTCCACGACGGCACCTGGTCGTCCTTCCGCGGGCGGGAGCACGGGCGCCCGGTGCCGTCCGAGACGCCGACCTGGCGGCTCGTCGCGTACGCGCAGGACCACGACCAGATCGGCAACCGCGCGACGGGCGACCGGCTGTCCCAGACGCTCGACGACGATCTCCTGGCCGTCGCCGCGGTGCTCGCGCTCACCGGGCCGTTCACGCCCATGCTGTTCATGGGCGAGGAGTGGGGCGCGTCGACACCCTGGCAGTTCTTCACCGCCCACCCCGAGCCCGAGCTCGGCGCGGCCACCGCGGAGGGCCGGATCGCCGAGTTCGAGCGGATGGGCTGGGACCCGTCGGTCGTGCCCGATCCGCAGGACCCGGAGACGTTCCGCCGGTCCAAGCTCGACTGGGACGAGCCGTACGGCGGCGAGTCGCGGCACTCGCGGCTGCTGGACCTGCATCGCGACCTGATCGCGTTGCGGCGCCGGGAGCCGGAGCTCACCGACCCCCGCTTCGACCGGCTGTCGGCGGAGTGGAGCGACGATCCGCGCTGGATCCGCATCCGGCGGGGAGCGCTCGAGATCGTCGTGAACCTCGCCGACGTGCCGCTGCCGATCGACTCGCCGCGTGAGGTGCTGTTCGCCTCGCGGCCGTTCGGAGACGACGGCGTCCCGCCCCGTTCGGCGGCCGTCATCCGCCCGTGAGCGTCGGTCAGTCGTCGACGAGCTCGGCCGCGTAGCCGGAGACAGAGCGCGTGTAGAGGGTCAGGTGCGGCGCCAGCGCTGACAGCGCGACCGACGCGGCACGCACCGGTTCCCCGGCCGAGACCAGGGTCAGCGCCGTGAACGCCGCCAGCTCGTCGCGCAGCGCCGTCGAGCCGCGGAGCCGCTCGGCCTCCAGCAGCTCGAGCGCCTCGTCGACCTTGCCGAGGTTGCGGATCGTGCTGGCGAGCTGGATCGTCGCTCGCGTGCGCCGGGCGTCGTCCAGCCCGCGCTCGATCGCGCGGCGGTACAGCGGCTCTGCCTCGGTCTCGTGCCCGGCGCTGTCGCGCGCCCCGGCCCGCTCGAACAGCGCTACGGGGTGGTCCTCCCCCAGCTCGCCCGCGAGCGCGTCGATGCGGATGACGCGCTCGTCGTCGCTGAGCCCGCGGTCCTGCCACACCGCGTCGACGCGATGCTGCCAGCCGTCGAAGGCGTCACCGCCCATGGTCGCTCCTCCTGATGATGGCGAAGGGGACGGACGCACGCGGCGTCCGTCCCCTTCGAGGTCAGCGGTCGATCACTCGGCCGCGGGCTCCTCGGTCTTCTTCTTGCGCGTGGTCTTCTTCGGCTTCTCCTCCGCCGGGGTCTCCTCCGCCGGGGCCTCTTCCGCGGCCGGGGTCTCCGGGGCGGCCTCGGCGTCCTCGTCGGCGTCCGCCTCGACGGCGTCCTCGTCGCCGGTCGCCGCGAAGCCGGACAGGTCGACCGCCTTGCCGTTGGTGTCGACGACCTCGACCTTGCCCAGGACGATTGCGAGCGCCTTGTTGCGGGCGACGTCCCCGACCACGGCCTGCAGCTGGTTGCCCTGCTGGAGCGCCTCGATGAACTGCTGCGGAGCCATGCCGTACTGGCCGGACATCTGCACCAGGTACTGCGTGAACTCGTCCTGCGAGACCTGCACCTCGAGCTTCTCGGCGATGGCGTCGAGGAGCATCTGCGTGCGGAACTGCTTCTCGCTCGCCTCGGCCACCTCGGCGCGGTGCTCGTCGTCCTCGAGCCGGTTCTCCTGCTCGAGGTGGCTGTGCACCTCGTCCTCGATGAGCTGCGCCGGGACGTCGATCTCGACCTGCTCGAGCAGCGTCTCGATCAGCTTGTCGCGAGCGGCGGACCCCTGCGAGAACGCCCCGCGGGACTCGACCTGCTCGCGGAGGCTGTCGCGCAGCTCGGCGATCGTGTCGAACTCGCTCGCCATCTGCGCGAAGTCGTCGTCCGCCTCGGGCAGCTCGCGCTCCTTGACGGCCTTGACCGTGACGGCCACCTCGGCCTCCTCGCCGGCGTGGTCTCCGCCGACCAGCGTGGAACGGAACGTGGTGTCCTCGTCCGCGGTGAGCGACTCGATGGCCTCGTCGATGCCCTGGAGCAGCTCGCCCGAGCCGACCTCGTAGGAGACGCCCTCGGCGCGGTCGATCACGTCGCCGTCGATCGTGGCGATGAGGTCGAGCTCGACGAAGTCGCCCTTCGCGGCGGGGCGGTCGACGGGAACGAGCGTGCCGAAGCGGGCCCGCAGTCCGTCGAGCTCCTCGTCCAGGGCGGAGTCCTCGACCTCGGTCGCGTCGACCGTGATCGTCAGGTTCTCGTAGTCGGGAAGGTCGAACTCGGGGCGCACGTCGACCTCGACGTCGACGATCAGGTCGCCCGAGAAGTCCTTCTCGTTCGGCCACTCCACGATGTCCGCCGCCGGGCGGCCGAGCAGCTTCACGTCGTGCTCCGCGACAGCAGCGCGGAAGAAGCCGTCGAGGCCCTCGTTGACCGCGTGCTCGATGACCGCGCCGCGACCGATGCGCTGGTCGATGATGGGAGCCGGAACCTTGCCCTTGCGGAAGCCGGGGACCTGCACGTCCTGAGCGATGTGCTCGTAGGCGTGCTGGATGCTCGGCTTGAGCTCCTCCGGGCTGACCGTGATGTGCAGCTTCACCCGGGTCGGGCTGAGCTTCTCGACGGTGCTGTTGACCATAGGGGTTCGTTCTCCTCGTGACGGTTCCCGCCGCGCAGTCCGCACGACGGGATCTAGGTCTGGGTGGGCCGTTGTCGGGGCGACAGGATTTGAACCTGCGGCCTCCCGCTCCCAAAGCGGGCGCTCTACCAAGCTGAGCTACGCCCCGGGATGATCCGCGCGACAACGCGAAACGGCCCCGTGAAGTCTAGCCGACGATGTCGGAGGTGCCTCACGGGGCCGTTGGAGCGGAGGGGATGACGGGAATCGAACCCGCGTAATCAGTTTGGAAGACTGAGGCTCTACCATTGAGCTACATCCCCGTGATGACGGATCCTCGACGGAACCGGCAGCGCGATCGAGTCTAGCCGACTCCGCACCCCTTCCCCGACGCGGCTCCTCTCGCGGCCCCGGAGGCCCTCCGTCTGAGGCGTGCCCGTCGCAGGAAATAGGGCGATCTCCCGATGCCCAGGCACCGCCTCAGGGACGAGCGTGGACCCCGTCGCAGGAACGACGGAGGGAGCCGGCCATGTACATCGACCCGATGATCGGGATCGTCCGCTACGAGGAGCACGTCAGGGAAGCCGAGGAGCGCATCGCACGCCTCCGGGCGCTCGAGGAGCGCCGGAGATCCGATGCGGAGCCGCGCCCGGCGCGCCCCGCGCGCGGCCTGCGCCGCCTGCTGCCGCGTCACACATGGTGATCCGCGGCGCACGGCCAGGGCCGGCCGGGGATGTCGGCGCGCGGTGCCACGATGGAGACGTGACACCGCAGACGCCCGTGCTGATCGGCCGGGAGGCAGAGCTCGCGCAGCTGGCGGACGCCCTCGAGGACGCTGCAGCCGGCCGCCCCCGCACGATCGCCGTCGGCGGCGAGGCGGGCATCGGGAAGACACGACTGCTCACGGAGTTCGCCGAGCGCCACAGGGGCGAGGCCAGGGTGCTCGTCGGCCGCTGCATCGACCTCGGCGGCGCCGGAGCGGCCTACACGTCCATCGCATCGGCGCTGCGTCCTCTCGTCGCGGAGCTCGGCACCGACGAGGTGCGACGGGCGACGGGAGCGGGACACCGCGCTCTGCAGGCGCTGTTCCCGCAGCTCGACGACGCGTCGGACGGGCCCCAGGGCACGCCGGGCGGCCTCCATGAGGCGATCGCGCTGCTGCTCGAGCGCGCCGCAGAGGACGAGCCGATCGTCCTCGTGATCGAGGACCTCCACTGGGTCGACCCCGCGAGCCTCGCCGTGCTGCGCTTCCTCACCCGCGCCCTCACCGATGCGCGCATCCTGATCGTCGCCTCCTACCGTTCGGAGGACGTGGGGCGGGGACACATCGCGCGCCAGTTCCTGGCCGAGCTCACACGCGACCGCGGCTCGGTGCGCATCGACCTCCCGCGCCTCGACCGCGAGGGGACCCGCCGGCTGATGGGCGAGCTGCTGGGCGCGCCGCCGGAGGAGTCCTCCGTCGACGCCCTCCTCGTCCGCAGCGACGGCGTGCCGTTCTACATCGAGGAGCTGGTCGACCTCGACGGCTGCCGCGAGGACTCCGCACCCCTGCCCGACGGACTGCGCGGGCTGCTGCTGGTCCGCTACGAGCGGCTCTCCGACAGCGCGCAGCGCGCCGCCCGCCATCTCGCCGTCGGCGGCGTCGAGGTGGAGCACGATCTGCTCGCCACGACCCTCGGCGGCGGGACCGAGGAGCTCGACGCGGCGATCAGGGAGGCCGTCGGGTCGGGGGTCATCCTGACGACCGAGACCGGGTACTGCTTCCGTCACGCCCTGGTTCGCGAGGCGATCCTCGACGACGTCCTTCCGGGCGAGCGCGAGCGCCTGCACGAGCGCTATGCGAGCGAGTACGAGGCGCGCGCCGAGGCCGGCCGGCCGGTCGCCGCCTCGGTGGCACACCACTGGTCGCACGCTCGCAACGTCGAGCGCGCGTTCCCCGCCTGGCTGCGTGCGATGCGCGAGGCGCGCGCGGCCATGGGCTACGCCTCCGCCGCGCAGCACGCCGAGCGCGCTCTCGCGCTGTGGGACGTCGTCGCCGACGCGGAGGGCGTCGCCGGGATGCCCCGCCGCGAGCTGATGGGACGTACCGCCACCTATCTCCGTAACGCGGGTGACGTCGAGCGCAGTCTGGCCGTCCTCAGGTCGGCGCTCGCCGACTGCCCGCCCGGCACCCTCGAGCACGCGCTGCTGCTCAACAACCAGGCCCGGGGTCTCGCCATGCTGGCTCGACCGGGTGCGATCGAGTCGTACCGCGAGGCGCTCGCCACCCTCGACGCGCTCGGCGACGGCGCCGATCACGAACTGCTGCGCGCCGACGTGATGGTGTCGCTCGCGGGTCGACTGCTGCTCGGCGGCGAGGAGCGCGAGGCGCTCGAGCTCGCCAGGGCGGGGGCGGCGATCGCCCACGCCCAGGGCGCCGCCCGGCTCGAGTCGGTGGGGGTCAACATCGGTGCGCTGTCCGAGGGCCACCTCGGACGCGTCGCCCTCGCCGTCGAACGCCTGGAGGACGCGCGCCGGATCGCCGGCGACGACGGACCCGCGCTGCTGCGGTACTGGGTGAACGCATCGGACTTCGCCCAGCACACCGGCGACTTCGCCCGCGCCCTCGAGATCGCCCGCGAGGGCATGGCGGCCGCACCCGGCTTCGGGGCCGACCGCACCTCCGGCGTCATCCTGGCCTCCAACGCCGTGGATCCCCTGACGTCCCTGGGCCGGTGGAGCGAGGCGGAGGAGCTCATCGACCGGTCCCTCGTGCTGTCGCCGCCCGGCACGTACCGCTCGTACCTGATCCGCGGCCGGGCCTGGCTGCTGCTCTGGCGCGGTGACGCGGCCGGCGCGCAGGAGACGCTGGTCGGCGCTCGGGCGCAGTTCGCCTCGACGGCGCGATTCGAGGTGCAGTCGCGCCTGACCGTCGGCCACGTCGCGACGGAGGCGGCCCTGGCGCTCGGTGACCTGGAGACGGCCTGGCGCGAGGCGCAGACCCTGCTCGCTCCCGATCCCGAACGACTCCACCCGGGCCACGTGCAGCCGTTCGCGTGGACGGTGGCTCGCCTGATCTCGCGCCTCCGCGCGCTCGAAGAGGACGGCCCGGGTGCCGCGGCCGTCGAGGCGGCGGCGCTCACCCTGCGCGATGTGGCCGACCGTTACGCCTGGTGGCCCACCCACGCCGTCTGGCGCCCGATGATCGAGGCGGAGCTCTCTCCGACGCCCGAGTCGTGGGAGACGGCGCTCGAGGCGGCCTCGGGCGAACGCGCTCCGGTCCAGCTGCGGCCCGCGGCGCTGCTGCGGCTGGCCGAGGCGCTCGTCGCCGCGGGAGATCGCGGCGCGGCGCGCGAAAGGCTGGACGATGCGCTGCGGGAGTCCGACCAGCGCGGCGTGATCTCGATCCGTGCGGAGGCGGCGGCCTTCGGTCGCGCCTCGGGTCTTCTCCGCGGGCGCGACCGCCGGCCCGCCGAGGACCTGACCGATCGGGAGCGACAGGTCCTCGAGCTGATCTCGGCGGGCCTGAGCAACCGGCAGATCGGCGAACGTCTCTTCATCAGCGGGAAGACGGCCAGCGTGCACGTCTCGGCCATCCTGCGGAAGCTCGGAGCGGCCAACCGCGCGGAGGCCGCGCATCTGGCTCGCGATCTCGTCTCCGGCTGACCTCGGGATCAGGCGCCGCGCAGCGCCGCCGCGTGCCGCTCGGCGTTCGAGAGGTAGCGCTCTCCGTTGTCGCGCAGCCCGGCGACCTCGTCGTCGGTCAGTTCGCGCCGGACCTTCGCGGGAACTCCCGCGACGAGCGAGCGGGGCGGCACCTGCGTGCCCTCCAGCACGACCGCGCCGGCGGCGACCAGGCTCCCGGCGCCGATGACGGCCCCCGACAGCACCACGCTGCCCATGCCGATCAGTGCGCCGTCGCCGATCGTGCACCCGTGCACGACGGCGTTGTGCCCCACCGAGACGAGGGAGCCGATCTCCACGGGATGGCTCGCGTCCACGTGCACCGACACGTTGTCCTGGATGTTGCTGCCCGGACCGATCGAGATGGCCGCGACATCGGCTCGCACGACGGCGTTGTACCAGACGCTCGCGCGCTCCCCGAGCGAGACGGCGCCGACGATGCGGGCGCCGTCCGCGACGAACGCGTCGGGGTGCACGGCCGGCACGTCGTCGAGGAGGGGCAGGACCGAGGCGTGCGGCGAGACCGGCATGACGCCGAGCCTACGGGTTGTCAACCCCTGTCACCGTGGAAGGGGTATGGATAGCCTTTCTTTCCCCAGGTCGGAGGCGATTTAGCAGAGCCTTCACTTGCTTGCGGAATGCTGCGGGACGAGTAGCGTTATCTCCATAGACGGCAGAAGCGCCGTCAGACTTCGGAGGGAAATATGAGCAGCAACCAGACCATCGCCACCACTGCCGCCGACCCGACGGTCGCCGCCGGCGTCTCGCAGTTCCTCTCCCCCGTCGTGCTCGGCCTGCAGGCGCTGACCGTGAACGGCAAGCAGGCGCACTGGCACGTGCGCGGCGCGAACTTCATCGGCGTGCACGAGTTCCTCGACACGCTCGTCGAGCACGCGGGCGCCTCGGCCGACGAGGCCGCGGAGCGCATCGTCGCCCTGGGCCTGCCCATCGACGCCCGTCTCGAGGCCGTCGCCCAGAAGGCCGCCGGCACGCCGGTCTCCGCCGGCTTCTCGCAGTCGGCCGACACGATCCGCGCGATCGTCGCCGACATCGACAAGGTGATCGCCGACCTGGACGCCGCGATCGAGGGGCTCGACGAGATCGACCTGACCAGCCAGGACGTCGCGATCGGCATCAAGGCCGGCCTCGAGAAGGACCGCTGGTTCCTCGTGGCGCACATCGCCGAGTAAGCACTCCCGCGAGTCGCACCGGCTCGTCCGACGAAGGGCCCCGGATCTTTCCGGGGCCCTTCGTCGTGTGCGCTCCGTCTGCTCCGAGCGCGGCCTTCAGGCGAGGTGCGTCAGGCGGCCGGCGATCATCGTGGCGTGCACGGGCATGGTGCGCAGTCCCGGCTCGTCGGCAGCGAGCGGATCGTGGGAGACCAGCGCGAGGTCGGACGGTGCGCCCGGCTCGATGCGCGCGCCGTGCAGGGAGCCTCCCCAGGTGGACGCCGCCAGCGCGGTCGCGGCGTCGATGCTCTCCTCCGCGTGCCAGGGAGCCCGGTCATCCGCGGTGCGGAACACCGCCGCCGCCATGGACGCCCAGGGGTCGAGCGGGGCGACGGGGGCGTCGGACCCCAGGAGGATGTTCGCTCCCGCATCGCGCAGCGAGCGAAGCGGGTACGCCAGAGCGGTCTGCGCGGCCCACAGCTCGTCGGTGAGATCGCGGTCGTCGAGGGCGTGCCGAGGCTGCACGCTGGCCCCGACGCCGAGACGCGCGAACCGGGCGAGATCGGCGTGCCGCACCAGCTGGGCGTGCTCGATGCGCCCCACGGCGCCCGAGGCCGCGAACGCATCGAGTGCGTGCGCGTTCGCGACGTCGCCGATCGCGTGGATCGCGCAGCCGAGTCCTCCGGCCGTCGCCTCGGTCATGAGCGCCACGAGTTCGTCCGGCGCGACGGTCAGCAGACCGTGGTTGTGGGGATCGTCCGCGTAGCCGTGCGCGCACGCGGCGGTCCGCGTGCCGAGCGAGCCGTCGGTGATGACCTTGAGTGGCCCGACGCGCACGAGTCCGGCTCCCGCGGCCGACGCGTCCACTCCGGTCAGCGGGTCGCCGGACCGGAGGCCCAGCGCCACAGCGCGGGCCAGGTGTTGCGGGTACACGCCGAAGTCGACGCGGAGCGCGTCGAACCCGCCCGCGACGCGCCTCCGCCAGGACTCCTCGTTCCAGTCCATGTCGAGATCGACGTATCCGACGAGCCCGCGGGCCGCCGCGGCCTGTGCCGTACGCGCGACAGCGGCATCGGCGTCCGCGTCGGGCACGTCGTTCAGCACGCGCGTGATGTCGAAGGCGGCCTCCTCCCGCACGACGCCGCTCAGGTCGGCCTCCACTCCCTCTCGGCGCAGCGCGGCGGTGTTCAGCCAGAGCGCGTGAAGGTCGAGACTCAGCAGGTAGGTGGGCACGTCACCCGTCGCGGCATCGAGCTCGGCGACGCTCGCGGGCTCTGCCCACAGGGCGTCGCGCAGCTCCACCGCGATGCGGCGGCCGTCTGAACGGATCGGCGCGCGGGCCGCCAGCGCGGCGGCCTCGGCGGCCGAGCCCGCCGCGCGCACCGACGTACGGGTCGCACCGAGTGCCCACTGCAGCGCGTGGACGTGGTGGTCCCAGAGGCCGGGCACGAGCCAGGAGCCGGCTCCGTCGAGCACGGTGCCGCGCCGGGCAAGACCACGGGCGGGGGCGATGTCCGCGATCTCTCCGCCGGCGAGGTGCACGTCGTACAGCGCCGCGGGGTCGACGGCGGCCAGCGGCATGAGGTCTCTGCCCTCGCCCCCGATCCGCACGTCGGCGATGACGTCGACGTGCTCGCCCCGGCCGACGCTCATCGCGCGCCCCCCGCGCGTCCGCGCGCTGCGTCGCGCGCGTCCTGGGAGCGGCGCATCTCCGCGGCGAGCCCCGGGTTGCGGTGCGGGCCGTCGCCCGAGAGCTCGCCGATGATGGTCTCGATCACCTCGTCAGGCCGGTTCTGGCTGAGCTTGCGCTTGGCGGTCACCCGCGTCGGCGTGAGCCGGAAGCCGACGGTGCCGCGCTCGAGGCGCTCGATGAACTGGGCGTCGTTGGGGCGTTCCCACATCAGTCGCGGCGAGGGCATCGGACGCTCGAACCGGGCGACGAGCCTGTCCAGCACCGCGAGGTTCTCTTCGGCGGTGAGGATCTCGGGCACGCCGGCCAGATGAGCGGAGACGAAGTTCCACGTCGGGACGGCCGCGCCCTCGCCGTACCAGCCGGGTGAGACGTAGCCGTGCGGCCCCTGCACGACCACGAGCAGCTCCCCGTCGCCCAGACCGTGGACGGCGTCGTCGGGCCGACCGACGTGCCCGACGATGGTGAGGTCGTCCCGTCCTTCGTCGAGCAGCACCGCGTAGTGCGATGCGACGAGCCCCTCGGCCGCATGGCTGACCAGGGTGACCCACGGGTTCCGGTCGATCAGGCGTCGCAGCTCGGCGACGTCGGTGAACGCGAAGCTCGGGTTCTGGCGCATGGATCCGATCGTACGTGGGCGCGTCAGCGGCCCGTCGACCGACGACCGGCCCGGACCGACTCGAGAGTCTCGGTCCTCCGTGGCTGCCCTCGACTCAGCCCCGGAGCACCACGAGCTGCGCGGGCGTGACGTCGCGGTCCGTGTAGATCAGGCGCACCGCTCCGGGGTCGGGGTTGCCGTCGTCCGGCCCCCGCCAGACGAGCCGAAGTCCGAGGCGCTCGGCGACCGCCTTCGACGCGAGGTTGTGCTCGAGCAGGATGGCGGAGACGGGAAGCTCGGGCCGCACCGCTGCCGCGCGTTCCGCGCCCGCCCGAGCGATGCGCGTCGCGAAGCCGCGCCCCTGGAAGGCGGGGTCGAGCCGGTAGTAGACGTTCCAGGCGGCGTCCTCGCGCACACGGCAGCCACCGATGCCCACATAGGCGCCGGTGTCGCGCAGGCGGGCCGTCCAGTAGCCGAGTCCGTGATCCCAGTCGGCGATGTAGTGCTCGATCATCTCCCGGGTGCGTGCGAGAGACGTGTGCCGCCCCGACGGCAGATGGGTCCAGACAGCCGGGTCGGCATGCAGCCGATGCGTCTCGGGCAGATCGCCGACGTCCACGGGCGTCAGCACCAGGTCGCCGAGGACGACGGGATCGGTGGCGGCGTGCGCCCCCCTCATCGGATCACCGCTCTCACCGCTGGCAGGACGGGCACCAGTACAGCTTGCGGGCCTGCATCTCCTCCACGACGACCTCCGTGCCGCACACGCGACACGGCAGCCCCGCACGGTGATACACCCAGTGCCGGTCGTCCCTGCTCGCCATCGCGCGGCGCCAGTCGTCGGGGCTCAGGTCGTCCATCGTCATCATCTGACCGGTCTCGACCCCGACGCGCAGCAGGCCGACCCAGTCGTCCCAGAGAGCGCGCACCAGCTCCTCCGGGATCGCCTTGCCGGGGGTGTGCGGATCGAGCCTCGCCCGGAAGAGCATCTCGGCGCGGTACACGTTGCCGATGCCGCTGACCACCGCCTGGTCCATGAGGAGCTGCCCGATGGCGACGTTACGACGGCGGACCGCCGCCACGAACCGCTCCTCGTTCTCGACGGGGTCGCCGACGAGGGGGTCGGGGCCGAGACGCGCGATGACGGCGTCGACCTGCTCGGGCGTCTCGACCGCGCAGGCGGTCGGGCCCCGGAGGTCGGCGGCGGTCACGTCCGTCATCAGGCGCAGGCGCACCTGTCCGACCACGGGAGGCGGCCACTCGGCGGTGCCCGGCTCCTCCGTGTCCGCCGTCCCGTCGGCGCCCAGCGTGCGTGTCTGCTCGGACATCCGCACGTGCACGCGCGTGCGGCGCGGGGCGCCGATCGACGCCAGCGAGTTCTCCCCGTCCTCGTCGAAGACGGGCGCGTCGCCCGGCGCCGCGAGGTCGGTGCCACGCTGGTTGGTCTGCCCCATGCGGCCGTTCGCCGACGCGATCGTCGGATCGACGAGGATCTCCCCCGCGAAGTCCCACGCGCCGTAGAGGCCGAGGTGCACGCGCAGCCACACCTGTTCGTCGAACTCGAGGAACATCTGCTTGCCGACGGCCTGCGCCCTCGTCGGCGTGCGTCCGTCGAGCTCTGCGGCGCCCTGAGCGAAGCGTCCTTGCGGGCTCGACGCGCTGATCGGCCGGCCGACGAAGTTGCGGGCGAACTGTCGCGCGATCCGGTGGACGGAATGACCCTCGGGCATCAGTTCGCGCGGGGGTCGGGCTCGAGCGAGCCGTCGGCCTCGTAGGCGGCGATCTGCGCGATGCGTCGCACGTGACGCTCGTCGCCTGAGAACGGCGTCTGGACGAAGCGGTCGATGAAGCTCACCACGTCGCCGAAGGCGTGCTGCCGTGCGCCGATCGCGATGACGTTGGCGTCGTTGTGCTCGCGTGCCAGCTCGGCGGTCGCGATGCTCCAGACGAGGGCGGCGCGCACCCCGGCGACCTTGTTCGCGGCGATCTGCTCGCCGTTCCCCGACCCGCCGAACACCACGCCGAGTGCGTCGACGCCCCTCGCCCGGTCGTCCACGACCGCCTGCGCGGCGCGGATGCAGAACGACGGATAGTCGTCGACGGGGTCGTACTCGACCGGTCCGTGGTCGACCACCTCGTGGCCCTGCCCGGCGAGGTGGTGCTGCAGCTGCGTGGAGAACTCGAGGCCGGCGTGGTCGGTCGCGATGTGGATGCGCATGGCACTCATCCTAATTTCATCGCGCGCGGCGGCATCGCGCCCCTCAGGGCAGGATGCCCGCCGCCGCCGGGCGGAAGCCGAGGCGGGCGTTCTCGCTGTCGCCCGGACGCGAGACGTCGAACCACGGCCCGAGCGGGGTCAGCGCCGGACGCTCGGCCGCGGGCGTGCCGCGCAGGCGCTCCTCGACGAGGTCGATCAGGCCGGCGACGAACGCGGGATGAGAGCCGGGCGTCCGGGTGCGCACGGAGCTCATTCCGGCCTCGGCGGCGGAGGCCATGGCCTCGTTGTCGAGGTCCCAGAGCACCTCCATGTGGTCGCTGACGAAGCCGAGCGGCACGATGACGACGGCGCGCACGCCCTGCGCGGGCAGCTCGGCGATCTCGTCGTTGATGTCCGGTTCGAGCCACGGCTGCGACGCGGGGCCGGACCGGGACTGGTAGACGAGCTTCCAGCCGGAGGCGCCGGCCTGGGGAAGCTCCTCGGCGAGCCGCGACATGATGTGCTCGGCGACCGCGCGATGCTGCGCCACGTACGCGCCGCCCTCGGGCCACTCGACGTCGCGGGGACCGGAGCGGTCGGCGTCGGCGGTGGGGATGCTGTGGGTGGAGAACAGCACCCGGATCTCGGGAGCGGAGAGCCCGTCGGCGAGGTACGCCGCCACGGCGTCTCGGACGCCCTCGTAGAAGGGCTCGACGAATCCGGGGTGATCGAAGAACAGCCTCACCTTGTCGATGGTCACAGGGGCGTCGCCGCCGCCCTCCGAGGGGGCGCCGAGGCCGGTGTCCGTCAGGATGCGTGCGAAGTCCTCGCGGTACTGGCGGTCGCTCGAGTAGGAGCTGTACGCGCTCGTCGCGACGGCGAGGAGGGTGCGGTGACCGTCGTCGTACGCCTGGCGCACGGCGTCCTCGAGGAGGGGAGCCCAGTTGCGGTTGCCCCAGTAGATCGGAAGGTCCAGACCGCGTCGCGCGACCTCGTCCTCGAGCGCGGCCTTGAGCTCGCGGTTCTGCGCGTTGATCGGGCTGACGCCTTCGAAGTGGCGGTAATGGTGGGCGACCTCCTCCAGCCGCTCGTCGGGGATGCCGCGGCCGCGGGTGACGTTGCGCAGGAACGGGATGACGTCGTCCTGTCCTTCCGGGCCGCCGAAGCTCGCCAGCAGGATGGCGTCGTACGCGACCGGGGTCTCGACGAACGGCGCCCCGCTCGACGCGGCGGCGGAGGCGAACAGCGGTCCCCTCTGCTCGAGGGTCGAGGTGGCGGCCGGGGACGGTGTCTGATCGCGCTGCTCGTTCACCCCTCCATTTTCGCACCTCTGTAGAAGTCGCGCGTCATGGCCGTCGCGTGTCCCCGCGAGAGCCGATCGCAGCCCGCGTGGAACGATGCGTCTCACGATATGATGAATCCATCATGCCGATGATCGACAGCCATCGCCCCCTGTACGAGGTCAAGGCCAACCTCTTCAAGGGGCTCGCCCACCCTCTGCGGATCCGCATCCTCGAGCTTCTGAGCGCGTCCGACGAGGTCAGCGTCGCCGATCTGCAGTCCGAGACCGGCCTCGAGCCCTCGCACCTCTCGCAGCACCTCGCCGTGCTGCGCCGTCATCGTCTCGTCACCTCGGAAAGACGAGCGAGCCACGTCTTCTACCGCCTCGCCGACCCGCGCGCCGCCGACCTGCTGCGCGTCGCCCGCGCGCTTCTGCTCGGCATCCTCGAGGCCGACCGGGAGCGCCTCGACGAGGCGCGCGACCTGCCGGCCCTCGCCCGATGAGCGCGAACGCACGGCTCGCCCGCCTGCGGTCTCTTCTGCCCTCCGCCGCCGACTACCGGGGCGCGTCCCGCACCTGGCGACGAGACGTGCTCGCCGGCGTCACCGTCGGCGTCGTCGCCCTCCCCCTCGCCCTCGGCTTCGGGGTCAGCTCCGGTCTCACCGCAGAGCAGGGACTCGTGACCGCCATCGTCGCGGGCCTGCTGGCGGCCGTCTTCGGAGGGTCGTCGGTCCAGGTGTCCGGCCCCACCGGCGCCATGGTCGTCGTGCTCGTGCCGATCGTGGCGACGCACGGACCCAGCGCGGTCGCGGCCGTCACCCTCATGGCCGGCGCCCTCGTGCTGGTCGCCGGCGTCGCCCGCCTCGGCAGGGTGGTGTCGTTCATCCCCTGGCCCGTCATCGAGGGCTTCACGGTGGGCATAGCGGTGATCATCTTCCTCCAGCAGGTGCCGCTCATCACCTCGCCCCATCAATCCGCGGCGGGCGAGCACAGCTCCAACGCGCTCGTCGCCGCGGTGCAGGCGGTGGCCGCCGCGGACCCCGCCTATCTCGCGTGGGGAGCAGGCGCCGCCCTGCTGGTCGCCCTCGTGATGGTGGTCGCCCCGCGCATCCACCCCGCGCTTCCCGGCTCGCTCATCGGCATCGCGATCGTCACCGCGCTCTCGGTGCTGCTGCCGACGCCTCTCGCGGCGATCGGCGAGATCCCCTCGGCCCTGCCCGCGCCCGCGCTGCCCGCGCTCGATCCCGGGACGCTGCCGGGCCTGCTGCCCGCCGCGCTCACGGTGGCCGCGCTCGCCGCCATCGAGTCGCTGCTGTCGGCGCGCGTGGCGGCGTCGATGGCGGACACCGGGCCGTACGATCCCGACCGCGAGCTCGTAGGCCAGGGGCTGGCCTCCCTCGGCGCCGCCTTCTTCGGCGGGATGCCCGCCACCGGCGCGATCGCCCGCACGTCGGTCAACGTCCGCTCCGGCGCCCGCACGCGCATCGCCGCGGTGGTCCACGCGGCCGTGCTTCTGCTCATCGTCCTCGCCGCCTCCGGTCCCGTCGGGGCGATCCCGCTGGCGGCACTCGCCGGCGTGCTCTTCGTCACCGCGGTGCGGATGGTGCACGTCGCCACGGCACGCGCGATCCTCACGTCCACCCGCGCCGACGCCGCGGGGTTCGTCGTGACCGCGGCGGTGACGCTCGCGTTCGACCTCATCGTCGCGGTGGGCATCGGCGTGGCCCTCGCGGGGCTGGTGGCCCTGCGCAACCTCTCGCGCGCCACCGGCGTCGTCCGAGAGCCCGTACCGGGAGACCCCGAGCCGGGCGACGAACGGATCGCGATCGTGCGGCTCGACGGGCCGCTCTTCTTCGCCGCGGCCGACCGCGTGTTCGACGCCGCCACCGCCATCGAGGGCGTCGAGGTCGTGATCCTGCGCATGTCGCGCCTCGAGCTGGTCGACGCCACAGGCGCACGGATCCTCAGCGACGTGGTCCGCACCCTCGAACGGCGCGGCATCACCGTGCTCGTCAAGGGAGTGCGGCAGGCGCACGACGAGCTGTTCCGCTCCGTCGGCGTCCTGTCGGCCCTGCGCGATCACCGGCATCTGTTCACGGAGCTCGCGCCCGCGGTCGCCCATGCGCGCAGTCACGTGCTCCGCGCCGCCGGATCCTCTTCCTCGCCGGGATCCATCGGCCCGAGCGCCTGACGACGTAGTCTTGTCCAGTCGCCGCCCGCGTCCGCACACCAGTGACGCCCGGTCGGCACACCATCGCCCCTCACCCCCATGGGAGCTCAGCAGTGCCTGGAGAGAACCTCACCCGCATCGAAGCGCAGGAGCGCCGCGCCGTCGTCGACACCCGCTCGTACGAGGTCTCGCTCGACCTCACGAAGGGCGCCGAGATCTTCGGCTCGCGGAGCGTCGTGCGGTTCGCCGCCACGCCCGGCGCGGCCACCTTCATCGACCTGATCGCTCGCGAGGTCCGCGAGATCACGCTCAACGGGCGCGAGCTCGACCCCGCCCTCGTCTTCGCCGACTCCCGCATCCAGCTCGACGACCTCGAGGCCGAGAACGAGCTGGTCGTCGACGCCGACTGCCTGTACACGAACACCGGCGAGGGCCTGCACCGCTTCGTCGACCCCGTCGACGGCGAGGTCTACCTCTACTCGCAGTTCGAGGTGCCCGACTCGCGCCGGATGTTCGCGGTGTTCGAGCAGCCCGACCTGAAGGCGACGTTCCAGTTCACCGTCACCGCTCCCACGAGCTGGAAGGTCGTCTCCAACTCGCCGACGCCGGAACCGATCACGCACGACGACGCGCGGCAGGCGACCTGGGGCTTCGCTCCCACCCAGCGCATCTCCTCCTACATCACGGCCCTCATCGCCGGCCCCTATGAGGAGACCCGCTCGGAGCTCACGAGCTCGGACGGCCGGGTCATCCCGCTCGGCGTCTTCGCCCGCAGGAGCCTGTGGCAGGACGTCGACGCCGACTACATCTTCGAGAAGACCCGCCAGGGGTTCGCCTATTACGAGGACAAGTTCGGCTACCCCTACCCGTTCGAGAAGTACGACCAGCTCTTCGTCCCCGAGTTCAACGCGGGCGCCATGGAGAACGCCGGGGCCGTGACGTTCACGGAGACCTACGTCTTCCGCTCGAAGGTCACCGACGCGGTCAAGGAGCGCCGCGTCGTGACGATCCTGCACGAGCTCGCGCACATGTGGTTCGGCGACCTGGTCACGATGAAGTGGTGGAACGACCTCTGGCTGAACGAGTCGTTCGCCGAGTGGGCCTCCACCATCGCCACGGCCGAGGCCACCGAGTGGACCGAGGCGTGGACCACGTTCAACGCCATGGAGAAGACCTGGGCCTACCGTCAGGACCAGCTGCCCTCGACGCACCCCGTGGTCGCCGAGATCTCCGACCTCCAGGACGTGCAGGTCAACTTCGACGGCATCACCTACGCCAAGGGCGGCTCCGTCCTCAAGCAGCTGGCGGCCTGGGTGGGCATCGACGCCTTCTTCTCCGGCGTGGGCGCCTACTTCGCCAAGCACAGGTTCGCGAACACCGAGCTGAGCGACCTGCTCGTGGAGCTCGAGCGCACGAGCGGGCGCGACCTGTCGGGCTGGTCCAGGAAGTGGCTCGAGACGGCCGGGGTCAACACCCTCTCCCCCGTCATCGACGAGGCGGGCGACGGCACGATCTCGCGGTTCGCCATCACTCAGACCGCTCCCGCCGACTACCCGACGATCCGACCGCACCGCCTCGGCGTGGGCTTCTACGAGCTCGCCGCCGGCACGCTGCGGCGCACGCACCACATCGAGCTCGACGTGGACGGCGACCTCACCGAGGTGCCGCAGCTCAAGGGCGTGCGTCGCCCCGACCTCGTGCTGCTGAACGACGACGACCTCGCGTACGCGAAGATCCGGCTCGACGACCGCTCGCTCGCGACGGCGATCGACCATCTGGCGGACATCGCCGACCCGCTCGCGCGGTCGCTGGTCTGGGGCGCCGCCTGGGATCAGACCCGCGACGCCGAGTCGGCGGCGAGCGACTACGTCGACCTCGTGCTGCGGAACATCGGTCGCGAGACCGAGTCGACGACGATCCGCACGACGCTCGCGCAGCTGCAGCTCGCGGCGAACGCGTATGTGACGCCGGAGACCCGCGAGTCGACCCGCGCCCGGGTGGCGGACGGCCTGTGGCGACTCGCCCGGTCCGCCGACGCCGGCGGGGACGCGCAGCTGCAGTTCACGACCGCCTTCGCCTCCGCCGCGTCGACCCCGGAGCAGTGGGAGATCGTCCGGCAGCTGCGCGACGGCGAGGTCGTGCTGGACGGCCTGACGATCGACACCGACCTGTCGTGGCAGCTGCTGGTGTCGCTCGCCGCGGGCGGTGTCGCCGACGACGCGCAGATCGACGCCGCCCTGGAGGCCGACAACACCGCCAAGGGCGGGGAGTTCGCGGCCCAGGCGCGAGCGGCGCTGCCGACCGCGGAGGCCAAGGCGGCGGCGTGGTCGTCGCTGATCGACCGGGACACGCTGCCGAACACCGTCGTGCGGGCGGCCTCCGCCGGCTTCGTCCACCCCGCCTCGCGCCCCCTGCTGGACGCGTACGTCGAGAAGTACTTCGAGATGCTGCTGCCCATCTGGGAGGCACGCTCGTTCACGATCGCCGAGTACCTGTGCCAGCTGCTGTACCCGGCCCCGCTGGCCGACGCGCGGCTGCTGGAGGCGACGCGCTCCTGGCTCGGCGCGAACCCGGAGGCCCCTGCGGCCCTCCGGCGCATCGTGCTCGAGAGCCTCGCAGGCGTCGAGCGGGCGCTGGCCGCGCAGGCCCGCGACGCGGAGTGAGCCGCCCGCCGCACGTCGTGTGATTCCCAGCGAGCCCCGGCGCCGCGCACAGCGCGCGCCGGGGCTCGCGGCATACCCTGGACGGGATGACTCCCACGAACACGGATAACGCCGTCGACCAGGCGCTCACCTTCGGAGAGCAGATCCTGAAGTGGCTCGGATCGGCCGGCCTGATCGCCCTCAACGTCGCGATCATCATCGTCGTCTGCGCGCTGATCGCATGGATCCTGCGGTTCGTCGTGCGGCGCGTGGTCGATCGCATCGTGCGCGGCGCGAAGAGCAAGGCGAAGGTCGACGACACGCGGGCGCTCGAACGCTCGCCCCTGGCTTCGGTGCGACTCGTCCAGCGCACCCGGACGCTGGGCTCGATCCTGACCAACATCATCAACACGTCGATCGTCGTGGTGGCGATCATCCTGATCATCGGCGCCATCAACGAGGGCATCCTCGGCTCGTTCGCGCTGATCAGCGCGGCGATCGGCGCCGGCCTCGGCTTCGGTGCGCAGAACATCGTCAAGGACGTGCTGAACGGCATCCTCATCGTCGCGGAGGACCAGGTCGGCATCGGCGACGTCGTGGACCTCGGGCTCGCCACGGGCGTGGTGGAGTTCGTGAGCGTCCGCATCACCCACGTCCGGGATGTCAACGGCACGCTCTGGTATGTCCGCAACGGCGAGATCCTGCGCATCGGCAACATGTCGCAGGGGTGGTCGCGCGTGGTGGTCGATCTCGGCCTGCCGGCCGACGTGGACGTCGATCAGGTCGAGCGCGCTCTGCTGGAGGCCGCCGAGGCCTTCACCAAGGAGCCCCGCTGGCGCTCCCGCATCTTCGACTCGCCCGAGGTCTGGGGACTCGAGTCGGTCGACGGCGACACGCTGAGCATCCGCCTGGTGCTGCGTGCCAAGCCGAGCGCGAAGGACGATGTCGCCCGCGAGCTGCGGATGCGTCTGCGCGACGCCGTCCACGCGCTCGGTCTGGAGCTGCCGTCGCTCGCCTCGGTCACGCTCGAGGGAGCGGACGGGGCGCTGCGGGTGCGCGGCGCGAACCCGCCCCGCACCGAGCCTCAGCCCTTGCCGGAGCGCCCCTCGTGGCGTCCGCGCGGCAAGAGGACGACACCGCAGACCGACGCCCCGATCACGACGCCTCCCGCTCCCGCGACGCAGGACGACGAGCCCGTAGCGGACGGCGCGGTCGACGGTTCGGCTCCCTCCGCGGACGCGCCCGACCTCGCACCCGGTGACGAGCCGCCCCACGGAAAGGGCACCGCGCTGTGACGCTCGGCATCCGGCCCGAGGGGCACGGCCCCTCCCCCGAGGGCACGGGCTCGGACGGCGCCTCCCCGACCCAGGCCCCGCCGTCGATCACGTTCTACGAGGCCGTGGGCGGCCACGACACGTTCGTGCGGCTCGTGGACGCGTTCTACCGCGGCGTCGCCGCCGACCCGGTGCTGAAGCCGATGTACCCGGAAGAGGACCTAGGCCCCGCCAAGGACCGCCTGACGCTCTTCCTCGAGCAGTACTGGGGCGGTCCGACGACGTACAGCGAGAGGCGCGGGCACCCGCGCCTGCGGATGCGCCACATGCCCTTCCACGTCAACCCCGACGCCCGGGACCGCTGGCTGGCGCACATGCGGGCGGCGGTCGACGAGCTCGGCCTGGCTCCTCTGCACGAGGAGACGCTGTGGGACTACCTGCAGCGGGCCGCCCACGCCATGGTCAACACGTTCGAGCCCACGCCCGGCGTCGCCGAGGGCCCCCGAGCGGAGGCCTGACGCGTCAGGCGGGCGCGCCCGTCTCCCGCACCGGCGTCAGCCCCGTCGCCGCGGGGCCCCGGGAGAGGACGTGCCCGCGCTGCAGGCTCACCCGCATCCAGCGGCCCGAGGCCGTCACCCGCGCGGCCTCCTCCCCGCCGATGAAGCCGAGCGAGAACGCCGCGAACGCCACGCCCAGCGGCAGACCGAGCAGCGCGTCGTCCGGCGCGCCCCACACATCGCCGCGGATCGCCCGGACGACGTCCTCGCCGGCGTCGGTCGGCACCCGCTCGGCCACCGCGGCGATCCCCCACTGCGCTCTCGAGGCGAGCGTCGCGGCCGGGATCTCGCCGCGCGCCTGCCAGCCACCCCGTGGCGGGGCCATGCCGGCCCAGGCGGGCGCGAGGGCGGAGTCCGGCAGCGTGAGCGCGGTGTCGTCGTCGCTCTCCGAGAGCTCGCCGACGACCAGGTCGCACTGCAGCTCGGGGTCGGCGGCGACCACGCGCATCGCCAGCACCGTCGGCGTGCGATCCAGCAGCCCGCGCGGCGCGAGGGCGGCCGTGGTCATCGCCAGCACTCCCCCCGCCGCCTGCAGCCTGACGCCCTCGTCGCCGATCCGGGCGGCTCGACGCGCGAAGGTCAACGCGTCCTGGGCGGTCGGGGCATCGGCGAGCACGAGTCGGGCGGTCACCGATCAAGCGTACGCGTCCGGTTCCCTAGACTGGGCGCGTGACTGACCCGACGCCCTCCGCAGACCCGGTCGACGTGCTGCTGGACGTGCTCGCGCTGGGCGAGACCGGCGCCCGCACCAGCGAGGACATCTTCACGGCCTCGTCGCACCCCATGCCCGGCGGCCGGATCTTCGGCGGCCAGGTGCTCGGGCAGGCCGTCGTCGCGTCGGCACGCACCCTCCCGCCCGATCGCTCCCCGCATTCGCTCCACGGCTACTTCCTCCGCCCCGGCGACGTGCACAAGCCCCTCACCTTCGCGGTCGACCGGATCCACGACGGCCGTTCCTTCTCGCGTCGCCGCATCCAGGCGTTCCAGGAAGGCGAACCGATCTTCTCGGGCATCGCCTCCTTTCAGGACGACGACCCCGGCCTCGAGCATCAGCTGACGATGCCGGAGGTGCCGGGCCCCGAGGGGCTGCCCGGCCCGTCCGACCGCGTGCACGGGCGCCCCGAGGCGTCGCTGCTGCTGCGCGCCAACCCGATCGAGGTCCGGCACGTCGACTCGGACATCTATCTGTCGGTCGACAGGCCGCAGCCGCGCCAGGCCGTGTGGACCCGCCTTCGCCGCCCGATCGGCGACGACCCCATGCTCCACCGCGCCGCGATCGCGTACATCACCGACTTCACGATCCAGGAGTCGGTGATGCGCGCGCACGGCGTGCCGTGGGCGACGCCCGGCATCAGGACGGCGAGCCTCGACCACGCGATCTGGTGGCACCGTCCCGGCCGCGCCGACGAGTGGATGCTCTACGTGCAGGAGTCGCCGAGCTCGCGTGGCGGGCGCGGCCTGGCACAGGGCCAGCTCTACTCGAGGGACGGCGCGCTGCTCGCCACGGTCGCTCAGGAGATCATGCTGCGCGTCCCGGAGACCGGCGCGTCCCGGACGCCCTGAACCCGGTCAGAACGCCGCGAGGTTCGCGCGCAGTCCCCCCGGGACGTACTCGGTGCGCAGGATGCCGCGACGCCGAAGGATCGGCACCAGCTCGTCGAGCGTGCGGTGCAGCGTGACCGGGTGCAGATCGCCCCAGAGCAGCACTCCGTCGTTGCCCCATTCGCCGAGCTCCTCGATGTAGTCGGCGAACTCGTCCGCGGTGCCCACGAAGCCCGTGCGATCCGTCAGCCTCCCCAGCCGTGCCAGATCGCTCAAGAGCACACGCAACGGCGTCGTCTCGATGTCCCGATCTCCCACGAGGCGCCGGATGCTGCCCTGCGAGACGTGCGCTCCGAAGACCGAGCTCCCGAGCGGCTTGTCGAGGTCGAACGACGTGAGGTCGGTCTCGAGGTCGCTGGACTGCTTGTCGGCGATCCGTCGCAGCGCGTCGTCGTCGGGGTCCCTCGAGCCCGCCACGATCCGCTCTGCCTCCTCGGCGCTGGCGACGATCACGGGCTCCAACGCGAACAGGATCCGCACGTCGTCCGGGCGCCGTCCGCCCTCGATCGCGGCCGTGTGGACGCGCTCGCGGTAGGCGCGCACGCTGCGCTCGTCCATCGGCGACAGCGCGAGCTGCACATCCGAGTTCGCGCCCGCGAAGGCCAATCCCCTGCCCGATCCACCGGGGGACGCGATCACCGGCTCTCCGCCCGTGCCGAAGGGCAGCGCGTTGAGGGGGCCGTCGAAGGCGAAGTGCTCTCCCCGGTGACGCGTCGGGCGCAGCCGTGACCCGTCCGCGTACCGGCCACGCGCAGGGTCAGCGATCAAAGCGCCGTCGTCCCAGCTGCCCCACAGCTGTCGCAGACCGGCCAGCCACTCCTCTGCCCGGTCGTAGGCGGCGTCGTGCCCCAGCTGCGGAGCGTCACCGAAATGGCGCGCGCTTCCGGTGTCGGTGACGACGTTGAGACCGAGTCGGTGCCCGCTGAGATGCTGCAGCGTGGCGAACTGCCTCGCGGCGGTGTACGGCAGCGAGGCGGCCGGGTTCACGGTGGGGACCACGCCCAGGTGGCGGGTGACCTCGAACAGATAGGGCGCGAGCAGCAACGGGTCGTGCTTCGGGCCGCCGAACGCCTGCCGAACCCGCAGGTCGATCGTGTCGGGCGAACCGAGCGAAGGCGCGTCCTCGATCAGCAGGAGGTCGAATCCGGCCTGCTCGAGCACACGAGCGGACTCCTGGTAGAGCCGTGGCTCCGTCCAGCGATAGTTCCAATCGAGCGCCGGCGTCCCCCAGCCGTGCGGGCCGAAGCCCCGCGCGAGGAACCAGCCGAAGTGCTGTGCTCTGGTCATGCGCCCGCCTCCCGCGCCGCCGCGAGGCCGCGGGCCAGGTCCTCCCGCAGGTCGGCGGCGTCCTCGATGCCGACCGACAGGCGCAGCGTGCCCGGCCTGACGCCCACCTCGAGGCGCTCGGCCGGCGTGCGATTGACGTGGCTGGTGCTCGCCGGGTGCAGGACGAGCGACCGCACGTCGCCGATGTGCGTCATGTGGGTGAGCAGCTGCAACGCCTCGACGAACGCCCTGGCGGCGGCCGCCCCTCCCCGCAGCGTGAAGGTGAACACGGCACCATGCCCGTCCGGCAGATAGCGCTCCGCGAGGTCGGGGCGCGGGTGCGAGGCGAGGCCCGCATAGTCCACCGACTCGACCTCGTCCCGCCCCTCGAGCCAACGGGCGATGAGAAGCGCGCTGTCGGACTGGCGCCCGACGCGCAGGCTCAACGTCTCGATGCCCTGTCCGATCAGGAACGCGTTGAAGGGCGACAACGTCGATCCGAAACGCGGCGCGACGGTCTCCCGTGCGTAAGCGATGCGCGCCCGCCCTGCCGCGCGCTCCGCCACGCTCGGCCCGCCGAGACGATGCCGCTCGACCAGGTGCGGGAAGAGCGAGCCCGAACGATCGATGTCGAAACGCCCGTCGTCGACGATCACGCCGCCGATGACGGCGCCCTGACCGGCGAGGAACTTGCTCGCCGAGTGGATCACGATGTCCGCCCCGTGCTCCAACGGACGCAGCAAGTACGGCGTCGCCATCGTGTTGTCCACCACCAACGGTATGCCGTGCTCGTGAGCGACCTCGGCGATGGCGGCGATGTCGAGCACGTCGTTGCGCGCGTTGGAGAGCGACTCCGCGACGAGCGCCCGGGTCTGTGGACGGATGGCGGCGCGCCACGCGTCGGGATCGCCGATGTCCGTCACGAAGTCGCTGGACACGCCGAACCGGCCGAGGTTGTCGGCGAGAAGACCACGCGTGCCCTCGTAGATGTGCGTCGACGCCACGACGTGGCCGCCGGCGGAGACGAGACTCAGCAAGGCCACCGCCAGCGCGGCCTGACCGCTCGCGACGAGCAGCGCCTCCGCACCGCCCTCCAGCTCCGCGATCCGCGACTCGACGGTGTCGATGGTGGGATTCGCGATGCGCGTGTACGCGTAGCCCGCGCCATCGCGGAAGTGCGCCTCGGCCGCGTCGTACTCGTCGAAGCTGAACCCCGCCGTGAGATAGATCGGCGTCGTGCGCGGCGTCGCCGCGGCGGCGCGCACGCCCGCGTGGACCTGTCGGGTGCTGAACCCCTGGCGCGGCGCCGTGTCGTGCGCCCGTTCGCCGACGGACGTGCTGTCAAGGATCACGGTCATGGGCCCCTCCTTCGGGGCGACCGTCAGAGTGCGCCCCGGCGAGCCATGTTGGCATTCCCGGAGCGCGAGCGGCGCATCAGGAGACGCCTTGTTACGCCGCTCCCGCCTGGTTCAGGCACGCCTCCAGGGCGACCCAGCCCAGCATCGCGCACTTGACGCGCATCACGTACTTCGCGACCCCCTGGAACGCGGCCGCGTCCTCGAGGCTCTCCGGCGGCTCCGTGGTCCCTCGCGAGCGCAGCATGGCCCGGAACTCCTCGACGCGCGCCAGCGCGTCGAGCCTCGAGGCGCCCGTCAGCATGTCCGACATCACCGAGGCCGACGCCATCGAGATGCTGCAGCCCTGGCCCTCCCAGACGAGCCGCGAGATGCTGCCGTCGTCGTCGACCGTGACGCCCATCGTGATCTCGTCGCCGCACGACGGGTTCAGCTCGTGATGGGTGTGCTCCGCGGTGGCCGGGTCGCCCTTCCCCACCGGATGGCGCGAGTGATCCAGGATCAGCTCGCGGTAGAGCTCCTCCAGCTCGGCGCTCATCGGTCGGCTCCGAAGAAGGCGCGCACCTCGGCCAGCGCGGCGCCGAGGCGCGCGACGTCGTCGGCGTTCGTGTAGACGTAGGCGCTCGCGCGGGTGGTGGCGGCGACGCCGAGCGCACGGTGGAGCGGCTGCGCGCAGTGATGCCCCGTGCGCACGGTGATGCCGCGGTCGTCGAGGAACTGGCCCACGTCGTGCGCGTGCACGCCGTCCACGACGAAGCTGACGAGCCCCGCGCGTTCCGCTCCGGCGCCCGGGCCGAAGAGCCGCACGCTGGGGACGGACAGCACCGCGTCGACCAGCAGGCCCGCCAGCTCCGCCTCGTGCGCCCGGACGCGGTCCATGCCGATGCCCGACAGGTAGTCGGCGGCGGCGCCGAACCCCACGGCCTGGGTGACCGGCTGGGTCCCCGCCTCGAAGCGCTGGGGCGCCGGGAGGAACTCGGCGCCCTCGAGCGTGACGGTCGTGATCGTCGACCCTCCCGTGCGGGCCGGCGGCAGGCTGTCGAGCAGCTCGGCGCGGCCGAACAGGGCGCCGACGCCCGTCGGGCCTAGCATCTTGTGGGAGGAGAAAGCCGCGAAGTCGACGCCGAGCGCCCCGAGGTCGAGGGGCAGGTGCGGAGCCGACTGGCACGCGTCGAGCACCGTCAGGGCGCCCACCGACCTCGCCAGCTGCACGACCTCGGCGACCGGGGCGATGAGCCCGGTCACGTTGGACACGTGGGCGAACGCGATGAGCCGGGTGCGAGGACCCACGACCGCGGCGAGGTCGTCGATGGTCCACAGCCCCTGCGCGTCCACGTGGACGGCGCGCAACGCGGCTCCCGCGCGGCGTGCCAGCCTCTGCCACGGGATGAGGTTCGCGTGGTGCTCGGCGGCCGTCACGACGATCTCGTCGCCGGCTCCGATCGCGAGCTCGGGCGCGCCGAACAGCGCAGCGTCGGAGAGCCCGAGGGCGACGACGTTGAGCGAATCGGTGGCGTTCTCGGTGAAGACGATCTCGCGCTCACCCGCGCCGACGAACCGGGCGATGCTCTCCCGGGCGCCCTCGAAGGCCCACGTGGCCTCTCCGGTCGCCATGCTCGAGCCGCGGTGCACGGCGGCGTACTCTGTGCGCGCGAACGTGTCCTCCGCCTCCAGCACCGCGTCGGGGCGCTGAGACGTGGCGGCCGAGTCGAGGTACGCGCGGTCGGCGTGGGTGCGCAGGTACGGGTACGCGCCGCGAGCGAAGGCGGCGGCGGGCGAGGTCGTGGTCATGGGTCTCCCTGGTCGGCGAGAAGGCCGTCTTCCAGTGTCCCGCAAAACGCGGCGACTCGGGTCGGCCGAGAGCCTTCGATGGACGGACCGCGGGCGTCCGACGCCGTCGCGCCTGCGGGCTCCGTCAGGTCAGCGGCGCGCGAAGGCGATCGGCTCGCCGACGTACGGCGCCCACACCTCGCGCACGTCGGCGGGGAGCCGGGTGGGACGACCCGACGCCGTGTCGACCAGGACGACCACCGACGACGCACGCGCGTAGAGCGGCGGCGGCTCGTCCCCGGCCGGGGCGGCGGACGCGGGACCGAACACCTCGTAGCAGACCTCGACGCTCGAGCCGCCGAGGCGCCCGATCCACAGCTGGACGTCCAACGGCTTGTGGCCGTACGGCACCGGCCGCAGGTACTCGATCTCCTGCCGCGCGATCAGCGTCGCGACGGCCCCGTCACCCTCCAGCACGTCCGCGCCGAAGACGGCCGTGGGCGCCTGGTCCGCGGGATCCTCGGAGCGCCAGAAGGCGCGCAGGCGCGCCTCCTCGAGGAGCTTCAGCATCGAGGTGTTGTTGACGTGCCCGAGGGCGTCGAGATCGCCCCAGCGGCGGTGGATCGGGATGTGGACGCGCGTCATGAGGTCCATTCTGTCGTTCGGCGGCGCTGACGGCGGCCCTGGCGACCGCGACGTCACGATAAGGTAACGATGGCCGTCGCGCCGATGACGCCGCCGAATCGCTCCAGGGCCGCGAGATCATGCGGATCTCAGGGGTGGGAGTGGCCGACGGAGGGCGCGACCGGGCCGCACGGCCGGTTGTTAGCGTGGTGGAGGCCTCACCACTGCGCTCCTTCGCGCGCCGTGGGACCGCGGAGCCGGCCGACGCGTCCGACACGATCCGGCTCCATCCATCCAGGCCCGCGCGTGCCGGTTCCGACCGGCATTCGTATGGCCGACGATCACCGCCGCACCCTCGGCGGCCTGTGCGCGACGCCGCTGCGTCGCACTCATCGTCTGCCCGGACCGCTACCGATCACCGAGCGCGCGACGCGCGCCCGGCAGAGGAGAACGTGACCGACAACGAGAACGCCCCCGCCCTGCGCGCCCGCAATCTGTTCAAGATCTTCGGCAAGCGCACCCAGGACGCCGTCGAGAGACTCCGCTCGGGAACCCCGCGCGACGAGCTCGACCCCGGGACCACCGCCGCCGTGATCGACGCCTCCTTCGAGGTGCGACGCGGCGAGATCTTCGTGGTCATGGGGCTGTCCGGGTCGGGCAAGTCGACGCTGATCCGCATGCTCAACGGCCTGCTGGAGACGACCTCGGGCGAGATCGAGGTCGGCGGCGACGAGATCACGGGCGTCACGCCGTCGCGGCTGCGCGCGATCCGGCGCGATCGCGTCTCGATGGTGTTCCAGCACTTCGCGCTGCTGCCCCACCGCACGGTCGTCGCCAACGTGGCGTACCCCCTGGAGCTGAGGGGCACGAGCAGTGCCGAGCGCATGGCGAAGGCCGAAGAGGTGCTCGACATGGTCGGCCTCGCCGGCTGGGGTGACAAGCTCCCGTCCGAGCTTTCCGGAGGTATGCAGCAGCGCGTCGGGATCGCGCGCGCTCTCGCCGCAGACACCGACATCCTGCTGATGGACGAGGCGTTCAGCGCCCTTGATCCGCTCATCCGCCGTGAGATGCAGGAACAGCTGCTGGAGTTGCAGCGGAAGCTGAGGAAGACCATCGTCTTCATCACCCACGACCTCAACGAGGCCATGTTCCTCGGCGACCGGATCGCGGTCATGCGCGACGGCCGCATCGTGCAGATCGGCACGCCCGAGGACATCCTCACCGACCCCGCCAACGACTATGTCGAGCAGTTCGTTCAGGACGTCGACCGCGCCCGCGTGCTCACCGCCGGCAACGTCATGGAGCGGCCCCGCCCCGTCGTCACCGAGAGCGGCGGCCCACGACGCGCACTTCGCGAAATGCGTGACGCCTACTCGTCCGCTGCCTATGTGGTCGACCGCGATCGCCGTCTTCTCGGGATCGTCAACGATCGCGACGCCATGAAGCAGATCCGTAAGGGAGACAACACCCTCACCCCCATTCTCAAGCCCGTCCCGCAGAGCGTGAGCAGGGACGACGTGCTCATGGATCTCTTCGTACCGTCCGTCGAATCTCAGCTCCCCCTCGCCGTGACGGATGAGCAAGGTCACCTCGTCGGCATCATCCCGCGCATCACTCTGCTGGCGGCCCTCGGCCCCGGCCCCAGCGCCACCGAGGAGATGACCCTCCCGGTGCCGCCCCTGTCCTCGGCCGAGATCGACGAAGTGCTCGGTGAGACCGCCACCGCGGCGGGCGACGCGCACGCCGCGGTCTTGAACGATGCAACCGAAGGCGAGGTGCGCTGATGGATGGACTCCGCATCCCGGTCGGCCTGTGGGTCGAGACGGCCGTCGACTGGGTCAAGGACAATCTCGACGGCCTGCTGGATGTCATCAGGTTCGTCGTCAGGTTCCTCGTCGACGGTCTGACGGACGTCCTGCTGGGCACGCCGATCATCGGTGTCATTGTCGTAGCCGCTCTCCTCGCCTGGCTGGTGCGCTCCGTGTGGATGGCCGCGGGGACGGCTGTATCGTTCCTGCTGATCCTCAGCATGAACCTCTGGGTGGCTGCGATGCAGACCCTCGCACTCGTGCTCGTGTCGGCCCTCATCGCGGTCGTCGTCGCGATTCCGCTCGGAATCTGGTCGGCGCGCAGCGCCGCCGTGCGTGCGGTCGTCAAGCCAGTGCTCGACTTCATGCAGACGATGCCGGCGTTCGTGTACCTCATTCCCGCGATCGTGTTCTTCAGCATCGGCGTTGTACCCGGCCTGGTCGCTACCGTGATCTTCGCGCTGCCGCCCGGCGTGCGCATGACCGAGCTCGGCATCCGCGGGGTCGATTCCGAGACTGTCGAGGCAGGACGCGCGTTCGGTGCGACGCCGGGACAGATCCTGAGGGGCATTCAGCTGCCGCTCGCGATGCCGACCATCATGGCGGGGGTCAACCAGGTCATCATGCTCGCCCTGTCAATGGCGGTCATCGCAGGCATGGCGGGTGCAGACGGCCTCGGAAAGCTCGTCGTCGAGGCCATCTCAACGGTCAATATCGCCAAAGGCGTGGAAGCGGGCCTCGGCGTGGTGCTGATCGCGGTGTACCTCGACCGGGTCACCGCCGCTCTCGGCGCGCCAAGCGACTTCCGTTCGTCGCTCCTGGGCGTCGCCCTGCGCCACCGGGGCAAGGACGCTGCCGCGCCGACAGAGGACGCCACCGCCAAGCCAGATGAGCGCGTCGCCGCCGGTTCACGCAGGGACGCTCCCTGATTTCGTCTGAAGCCCTTCGCAACACAGCAGGAACAACGAAAGGAAAAGCACCATGAAGAAGTACCGCCACATCACGTCCGCCGTCGCCCTCGGGGCCGTGGCGTCCCTCGCACTCGCCGGCTGCGCCACCGGCAACGACACCGCGGGCGGCGGCAGCTCCGACAACGGCGACGGCGGCGACAAGGGCACCATCACGCTCGGCTTCCTTCCCTCCTGGTCCGACGGGCTGAGCATGTCCTACCTGCTTCAGGACCAGCTCGAGAAGCTCGGCTACACGGTCGAGCTGGAGACGCTGACGGAGGCCGGGCCGCTGTACACCGGTCTCGCCCAGGGCGACGTCGACATGTACCCGTCGGCGTGGCCGGAGGTGACGCACGTCGAGTACATGAACGAGTACGGCGACGACCTCGAGGACCTCGGCGCCTACTACGAGAACGCGAAACTGACGATCGCTGTACCCAGCTACATGGACATCGACTCGATCGAGGACCTCAAGGGCAACGCCGACCGCTTCGGCGGCAGAATCATCGGCATCGAGCCCGGCGCCGGCCTGACCCGTCAGACGCAAGAGGAGATGATGCCCGCGTACGAGCTCCAGGACGAGTACACCCTGGAGACCTCCTCCACCGCCGCGATGCTCACCGTGCTCGGCGAGGCCATCGAGAACGAGGAAGACGTGGTCGTCACGCTGTGGCGTCCGTTCTGGGCCAACAGCACATACGACGTGAAGGATCTCGAAGACCCGAAGGGCGCTATGGGCGAGGCTGAGACGCTGAACTTCATGGGCCACAGCGGCTTCACCGAGGAGTTCCCGGAGGCCGCCGAGCTCGTCGGCAAGATCAAGCTCGACGACGACCAGTACGGCTCGCTCGAGGACCTCGTGGTCAACGAGTTCGGCGAGGGTAGGGAAGCCGAAGCTGTCGACGCATGGCTCGACGAGAACGGCGACCAGTTCGACTGGGTCGTCGCCGAGTAAGACCCGCTCCGCACGAAGAGGCGGGGGGGGGGCGGGGGGGGGGGGGGGGGGCGGGGGGGGGGGGGGGGGGGGCGGGGGGGCGGGGGGGGGGGGGGGGTTCGGGGGGCCCCCCGGGCCGGGCGGGGGGCCCCCCCCCCCCCCCCCGCCGCTACGCGCGTCGGGAGGTCGAGTGCCTCCGCCGCAGCGCGAGCGCGCCGCCGGCCGCCAGCAGCAGGAGGGCCGCCCACACGGCGGTGACGCCTGTGCTCGCACCGGTCGCCGCGAGGGGCGCCGGAGCCGCTCGCACGACGAGCGGCAGCTCGACCGTCGTCCCGTCGTCGCGGACGACCACGAGGGTGTGGGCGCCTTCCTCCGTCTCCGCGGGGATCGTGAGCGTGGCCCGGAGTGCGCCGTCGCCGTCCGCCCGCGCCGAGCCGAGACGGACCGGCGTGGAGTGCAGGTCGAACGCCACCGCCTCCTCACCACGGAGCCCCGCGCCGTGCACGATGAGCTCGCCGCCGGCGGTGACCGTGTCCGTGCTCAGCGTCAGCCGGACGTCCGTCGACGCGTCGGGCGCGGCCGGGTCGCCCTCACCGGCCGGGACCTGAGGAGCGGCGGGGGTCGCCGGATCGACCGTCTCCTCGGCGGGCTCGCTCGGAGCCGTCGGGTCGGCGGGCTCCGTCGGCTCGGAGGGTTCCGTCGGGTCGGCGGGCTCCGTCGGGTCGCTTGGCTCGCCGGGTCGGGTCGGTTCCGTGGGATCTGACGGGGACGTGGGTTCCGCGAGGTCGCCGGGCTCTGTCGGCTCGCTCGGCTCGGAGGGCCCCGTCGGGTCGGCGGGCTCGCTCGGCTCCGTCGGCTCGCTCGGCTCCGTGGGCTCGCCAGGCTCGCTCGGCTCCGTCGGCTCGCCAGGCTCTGTGGGCTCCGCGGGCTCGCCAGGCTCGGTGGGTTCGGTCGGCTCGGTCGGCTCTGTCGGCTCGGTGGGCCGGGGGACATCCACGTGCTGCAGCTCGGTGCCGCCGGTGGCGGAGAACGAGTAGACCGTCACGCGCACGCGGTCCTCGTAGAGCTCGGCGCGCAGGCCCACCGGATCGGCGCCGCCGATCGCGGTCTCGTTCCAATCGCCGCTCGGACCGTACATGGTGGTCACGGCGCCGGTGTTGACGATCGTCGGGGCGTCCGCGAGCGTCGGATCGGTGCGCTGCTCCACCGACCAGTCGTTCAGGGTGGGCGACCAGTGCGTGTGTCCGTTGAACATGATGACGTTGGGGTTGGCGTCGAGCAGCGACTGGAAGCGCGCCTGCTCCTCGTCGTAGTCGTTCCGATAGAAGTTCGCGTAGGAGCCCGACACCGAGTGGGGCAGGAGATGGTGCGAGAAGAGCAGCACGGGCTGGTTCTGCTCTCGCCAGTGCGCCAGCCGCGACTGGAGCCACGTGAACTGCTCGTCCGAGAGGCTCACGAACGGACCGGAGCCGGTCTTGGCGCCGTAGTCGTAATGCTCGCTGCCGATCCAGAGCAGCGGCAGCTGGTCGTCGACGACGATCTCGCCCCACAGGCCGCCCTCGCCGCCGATCTCGCGCATGCCGGTGCGGTCGAGGAACCGGTCCTGGAACTCCTGGGAGGTGCTTCCGGTGCCGTAGTACTCGTGGTTGCCGATGGTGGAGACGACCGTGCCGTAGTCGTCGCCCCCGCCGGCCGCGAGCGCGGCCAGATAGCCGTCGTACTGCGCCGCATATCCCTGGCTGACGAGATCGCCGTTGGACACCAGGACGTCCGCGGCCGGCGTCATGCCCGCCAGACCGGGGAGCACCTGGTCCCGCAGCCGTGCGTTCGCTCCCTGGACGTCGCTGAAGATGTCCACGGCGCTCGCTGCGACCGCATCCTCCGCCAGGGCGGGAAGCGGCCGGACGAGCTTCACGTCGTCGAGCATCCACGAGCCCGCGGCCGCCTCCGCCTCGAAGGCGAAGCGGAGCGCGAGCCGCTGTGCGCCGGCGGGGACGCTGACCGGCATCCGCAGCTGGGCCGACTCCTGGTCCTCCGACAGGGTGTGCAGCACCGCCTCCTCGCCGTTGTCGAAGACGGCCGTCACGGTTGCCTCCTGCGCCGCACCGCGTTCGCGATGGTGGCTGTCGACGCGCAGCTCCAGGTCGTCGCCGCCGGTCACGGGGATCATCGCGGACGTCAGCGTGCCGGCGAACGCACCGTCCGCCTCGGCGGCCGCGATTGTGCCCGACGCGCGCGTGAACGCGTGACGACGATCGGTGCCTCGACCCTCCACGACCTCGTCCAGGGTGGTCAGCTCCCATCCGCCGTCCGCGGTCCACGCGGACGGATCCTCGAAGCCGTCGAACCACACGATGTCCTCGGATGTCGCAAGGGGGACGGGCGACTCGACCACGGTGAGCCCGAACACCGTCTCGGTGACGCCTTCCCCACGCACGCGGAGCGTGTGCACGCCGGGCGCCGTCTCGGCGGGCACGGCGACGACGAAGTCGCTCTTCCCCTCGGCGTCGGCGGCCGGCACGCCCGGCACCTCCGTGCCCTGCTCGCCGAGCAGCACGGAGATCCGCTGGCCTTCGCGCAGGCCGCCGACGGACAGCGCTGCGCTCGAGCCGGTTCGCACCACGGGCTTCGTGCCGGAGAGGAGGACGGGAACCGCGTCGGCCGGCTCCGCCTCGACGATCTCGACGTCGTCGATCATCCAGTACCAGTTGTTGCTGCTGTCGCGATAGGACCAGCCGACCTCGATCTGCTGTGCGGCCGCGGGGACGTCGAAGACGGCCTCGACCTCCTCGTCGAGGCGATCGGCGGAGAAGCGCTCGACGGTGAAGGGCTCACCGCCGTCGACGCGTGCGACGAGAGCGGCGGTCTGGGGGCTCTGGCCCTGTCGATAGTGACTGTCGAACGTCACCGAGACGGCGGCCGTGCCCTCGTCGATGGCGCGCGGCGGCGACCAGAGCACGGAGCTGAAGCGCCCCGAGGCGGGGCGGTTCTGGTCGGAGTGGACGACGGCCACGATGCCCTCGGAGCGGCTGAAGCCGCCGCGCTGGCCGCTCGAGCCCCAGGTGGAGACGACGTCGGATGCGGCGTGGAACGACCAGCCCCGCCAGCCGTCGCGCATTCCGTCGACGTTGGCGTTCTCGATCGTCCAGCCCGCGGGCGGCTCCGACGGCGAGGCATCCGAGAAGCCCTCACGCGCGGGCTCGGCGGCCTGCGCGGAGACGGCGCCGGTGAACAGGAGCGCGAGCGCCGCGGTGGTGGCGGTGACGGCTCGGGGGAGTCTGGGTCTCATCTGCTTTCCTTCGGGAGCAAGGGCCTCCGACGACGACTGCGGTCGCCGTCTCTGCGACGAGCCTCGTCGCCGACAAGTAGTCATGACAACTTGGGCTGACTTCATTTCACGCGACGTTCACCGTCCGGACGTGTGCGACGCTGGATGGCGGATTCGAGAGAGCAGGTGTCATGACAAGCGCGACGCAACAGACCAGGGGTCCGCTCCACGAGCAGGTGTACGAGGAACTGCGGCGACGGATCGACGACGGCCGATGGTCAGAGGGCGAGAAGGTCCCCAGCGAGCACGCCCTGATGGCCGAGTTCCGCGTGTCTCGCGCGCCCGTGCGTCAGGCCCTGACCCGGCTCAGGGCGGAGGGGTCTCTGGAGGGCGGACGGGGGACCCCGCCGCGCGTGCGCCGGGTGGTCCCGACACAGCCCTTCCACACGTTCATGTCCTTCACCGAGTGGGCGCACACCGTCGGCCGCGAGCCTGGGCAGCGCGTCGTCTCCGCGACGCGACGACCCGCCGACGCGCCGGCGGCGGCCGATCTGGGCATCGACGAGGGGGAGCACGTCGTCGAGATGCTCCGCCTGCGGCTGCTCGACGGCGCACCGGCGATGCTCGAGCGCTCCGTCTTCCCGCTCGACGTCGGCCTGTTGCTGCTCGGCGTCGACCTCGATGCGGGCAGCATCTACGGGGCGATGCGAGCGCACGGCCTCGCGCCGGCTCGCGCCCGGCACGTGATCGATGCGATCGGGGCGGACGGCCCCGATGTCGCCGAGCTGGGCGTGGTGCGGGGCGCGCCGCTGCTCCGCGTGCGGCGGGCGTCCTGGACGGCATCCGGGAAGATCCTCGAGGCGGCCGATGACCGCTACCTGCCGACGATGGCGAACTTCGTCATCGAGAACTCCTCCGCCGACGAGTCGCGTCTCCGGCGGTCGACCGCCGAGGCTCCCCGGGCGACGTCCCCCGGAGCGGGCGGCCGCTAGCGGCGCGACGGCGCGATGTCGAGGCCCTTGCCCGGCGGTCGGCGGTCGGGCTGCAATGGACTCTCATTCACTCACGACGAGAGGAGCCGTCATGGCCGTTTCCGGGAAGAGGGTCGCGTTCCTGCTGACCAAGGGCGTCGAGCAGGTGGAGCTCACGAGCCCGCGGGAAGCCCTGGAGGGCGCCGGGGCGACGACCGTGATCGTCTCGCCCTCGGAGGGCACGCTCCAGGCGATGCAGGGCGACTGGGACCACGGCGACGTCTTCGACGTCGACGTGCCGCTGGGCGAGGCCGGCGCGGGGGACTACGACCTGCTGGTGCTGCCGGGAGGCACCCTGAACGCTGACGCGCTGCGCCAGGACGACCGCGCCGTCGAGCTCGTCAAGGACTTCTTCGCCGCGGGCATCCCCGTCGCCGCGATCTGCCATGCGCCGTGGATCCTGGCGGACGCCGGGCTCGCGGAGGGGCGCACTCTCACGTCGTACGCGTCGCTCGAGACGGATCTGCGCAACGCGGGCGCCGACTGGCGAGACGAGGAGGTCGTCATCGACGGGAACCTCATCACCTCCCGCAACCCCGGCGACCTCGATGCGTTCAACGCGGCGATCGTCCAGGCGCTGCAGGACACGGAGGCCTGATCACGCTCCGGCGTCGATGAGGGCGTCTTCCTCCTCGGCGTCGCGGTCGCGACGCCCGGTGCGCCTCGGGCGCCCGGGTCGCGGCCGTCGAGCCGCCGCGGAGGGGGTGCGCTCGTGGTCCGGCTCGTCCTCGCCGGGGACCTCATCGTCCAGGTCGTCGTCGGGCTCGAGCTCCTCGCGGCGGGCCCGGATCTCGGTCCGGATCATGTAGGCGATGAAGGCGAAGCCCATGATGGCGAACAGGATCCATTGGATCGCGTACGACAGGTGCGGACCCGGGTCCTCCGTGGGCGGAGACAGCTCCTGCGGGCGCTCCGCCGGCGCCGGGTCCTCCGACACCATCAGCCCGTAGAACGCCGTCTCGGTGCTCGGGCCGGTGGCCGATGCGATGGTCGGCAGGTGGATCGTCGGCACCTGGCCGTCGGGAGCGGTCCGGCCGGAGGCGGGCAGCGACTCGCCGGGGCGCACCCGGGCGATCACCTCGACCTCGCCGTCCGGCGCCGCGGGCACCGCGTCCGGGGTCGTCTGCTCGCCGGGAGGCACCCAACCCCGGTCGATGACGACGATGCGACCGTCGACGAGCTGGAAGGGGACGAGCACCTCGAAGGCGCTCGTGCCGCCCTGGGCGCGGTTGCGCACCAGCAGCTGGTCGTCGTCGAGATACCGGCCCGTCAGGGTCACGGGATGCCACTCGTCCGAGGGCGCGTACCCACGGTCGAGGACGTCCTCCACGGGCGTGGGCGGCGCGTCGTAGTTGCGCTCGACGAGCGCGAGGGTCTCGGCGCGCGCCTCGTTCCGCTCGAACTGCCAGTGCGACAGGAAGCCGCAGGCGATCGCGAACAGCACGGCGACCAGCGCGTAGCCGGCCCAGCGTCTCGCCGCCTGGCGCACGAACGGCGAGGCGCTCATCGGCGTTCCTCCGCGCGACCGGCGTCGGCGACGACCCCGGGTGCGACCTCGAGAGGGAAGTCGCGGGCGGCGAGGAAGTCCCGGAGGTAGTCGACGTGGTCGTCGCAGGCGAGCCACACCTTGCGCCGTTCGGCGGAATGGATGCGGGGGTTGCGCCACCGGATCGACCATGCGGCGGCGGCGGGGCAGCCGGCGCGCGAGCAGGTCGGCGCGACGGGATCCAGACCGATCATGCCGCGTCCGGGCCGTCGACTCGTCGGCCCGCGTCTCCCGGCGTCGCGGGCGGCGCATCGGGCTTGCCATGCCCGTCCCCTCCCGCAGCCGGCGTGTCGGCCTGGGGAGAGCGGGTCGGGGTCGTGGCCGAGGTCTCGGCGATGCGGATCACGGAGTGCGGTTCTGCTCGATGCTGCTCCGGCTCCGCCGGGCGGTCCTCGATCGCGGTCTCGGGACTCTGGGCGACGGAGACCGTGCGGCCGCTCGCGGCGTTCGCGCCGACCACCGCGAAGTAGGGGAGGAAGACTGCGCCGACGGCGAAGACGATGCTGTACCAGCCGTACGGCTGGATGCAGACCATCAGGACCAGGCAGGCGATGCGGATGCCCATCGTGAGCAGGTAGTTGCGCACGCGGTCGCCCGCGTCGTCGGCCGGTGCGATCGGCAGCGACGTCGCCGACTGCGCGGCGGGTGCGTCTTTCCTGGGCGTCTTCACGGTGCCTCCAGCCTACGCCGCCGGGGTCGTCGCGGCTGCCCCGCCGGGTGTCCCCGGCGCGGGGCGCGGGCCGGCTTGGCAGTGCTCCACAGCGCGCGCGGGCGGTCGTTGTGCATGGCGCGACCAGGAGGGGCGTGGAGCGGCTCAGTAGGCTTGCGAGGATCGTCGGCCTAGGCAGGCCGGCCCTGGACAGGAGAGAGCAGCATCGTGAGCACCAGCACCGGAGTCAGCACGGCAGGACGCGTGGCCCTGGTCACCGGCGGCAACCGCGGCATCGGGCGCGCGATCGCCGAGCGCCTGGTGCGGGACGGATACCGCGTGGCCGTGACGGCGCGCAGCGGCGACGGGCCGGAGGGCACGCTGACGGTGCGCGCCGACGTCACCGATGCGGCGTCGCTCGACGCCGCCTTCACGGAGGTCGAGCAGAATCTCGGGGCCGTGGAGATCGTGGTCGCAAACGCCGGCATCACCAAGGACACCCTGCTCATGCGCATGAGCGAGGACGACTTCGACAGTGTCGTCGCCACGAACCTCGGAGGCGCCTTCCGGGTGGTCAAGCGTGCGTCGAAGGGCATGCTCAAGGCTCGCTTCGGCCGCGTCGTCCTCATCTCGAGCGTCGTCGGACTGTACGGGTCCGCGGGTCAGGTGAACTACGCCGCGTCGAAGAGCGCGCTCGTGGGCTTCGCACGGTCGCTGACGCGCGAGCTCGGCGCGCGGGGGATCACGGCGAACGTCGTCGCACCCGGCTTCATCGAGACCGACATGACGGCGGAGCTGCCCGAGGGCACCCAGGCGGAGTACCGCAAGGCGATCCCCGCCGGCCGATACGGCAGCGCGGCGGAGGTCGCCGGAGCCGTCGCGTGGCTCGCCTCGGACGACGCCGCGTACATCTCGGGTGCCGTCATCCCCGTCGACGGCGGGCTCGGCATGGGTCACTGACCCTCGACGACCCTCCGCAGGACCGCGGACAGCGACTCGGGGCTGCTGAACTGCGGCCAGTGGCCCGTGCCGAGCCGGACGACGTCGAAGGAGCGGATCCGCTCCACGTTCTCGTGCCACGTCGGCCACTGGGCGAGCATCGCCCTCACCCCTGCCTCGTCCTGGGCGCCGGAGAGCATCGTCGCCGGGATGTCGAAACGGCGCTCGTCGCGGAGCCGGAGGGGATCCGTGGGCACGCGCAGGGGGACGGTTTGCGCGCCCCGGGCGACGCGCTCGCGCGTGTCGGCGTCGATGTCGAAGACGTCCTCCTCGTCGAAGAAGTCCCAGCCGGGGAAAGGCACGACGCCGTCGACCGACGGGAACTCCGAGATGCCCCGCCCGTCCGGCGGCGGCACGGTGTCGACGTACACGAGCCGCGCGACGCGGTCGGGTCGCCTGTCGGCGGCGCCGAAGGCGACGTTCCCGCCGCCCGAGTGGCCGACGAGCACGACCGGTGCGTCGATGTCGTCGATGCGCTCGACCACGGCGTCGACCCAGTCGTCGATGCCGATGTCGGCCGATGCCGACGCGGGAGCGCCGACGCCGGGCATCGTCAGCGGATGGACGCGGTGCCCCGCCGCCGTGAGCGCGGGGGTCACCTCGTCCCAGGACCCGGCATCCAGCCAGAGTCCCGGGACGAGGACGATCTCGGATCCTGTGTCGACCATGTCGCTCCTGCTCCTTCGGCGGTGGAGGGCTCCGCGTTGTTCGCAGGCTACGGCGGACCGCCGACATCCGACATGGGCCGTGTTGCCGACCTACCTCTAGGTATGCCATGCTCGGCGGCATGACCACCGATACGAGCGTGCCGCCCGGCGCACGAGAGGCGGTGCTGCGCGCGGCGCAGGACCTGTACGCCGAGAACGGCGTGGCCGCCACCACACCCCGGCAGGTGCTGGCACGCAGCGGGATCGGGCAGGGCAGCCTGTACCACCACTTCCCCTCCAAGCGGGAGCTCGCGGTCGCGGCGGTCGCGCGCACGGTCGCGCAGACGCTGGCATCGGCGGCGGGCGATCTCGAGGCGGAGGGTGCGGCGGACGAGCGGCTCGAGGCGTATCTCTCGCGTCCTCGCGACGCGGTCGCGGGATGCCGTGTCGGCAGGCTGACGGCGGATCCCTTCGTGATGGCGGACGACGAGCTGCGGGGGCAGGTCGCCGGCTACTTCTCCTCGCTCATCGATCTGGTGGCCGCCGCGTTCCGCGAGCAGGGGTCTTCGGGCGAGCAGGCCCGGGACCGAGCGATCGCCGCCGTGGCCGTGCTGCAGGGCGGTTACGTGCTGTCGCGTGCCCTCGGCGACCCGTCGACGATGCAGTCCGCCGTGCGGGGCTTCCTCGCGCTCCTCGGGCCGCGGCGATGACCCGCCCGGGCGGGGAGAGGGCGGCCTGGCTGCGAGCCCTGCCGTCCTTGACGGGCACTGCTCCCGCCGGAGGCGCGGAGGCGCCGCCCCGTGAACCCGAGCCGCTGTTCGTGCGGTGGCTGGAGGCCGCGGTCGGCGCGGGTGTCGCGGAGCCGCACGCCGCGACCCTCGCGACGGTGGGCGAGGACGGGGTCCCCGACGCTCGCACGCTCATCCTGAAGGATGTCGGGCGCCGTGGCTGGGCCGTCGCCGGCCGCCGTTCGTCGCGGAAGGGCCTGCAGCTCGCCGCCGACCCGGTCGCCGCCCTGAACTTCTGGTGGCCGTCGCAGATGCGAGCCGTGCGGGTGCGCGGGGCGGTGACGGAAGCGACCGCGGAGGACAGCGCAGCCGACTTCGCCTCGCGCGCCTCTGGCGCCCGGGAGGGCGTGGCCGACGCGGACTGGGTGCTGTGGCGCATCGCGCCCAGCAGGGTGGAGTTCTGGCAGGGGGCGCGTGACCGCCGGCACGTCCGCATGGTCTACGAGCGGGGGAGCGGCGGCTGGAACCCGCCGGTGCTCGAGGAGGAGGCGCGCTGATGGGCGACTACGAGATCGTCCAGATCGGCGGCGCCGACGAGTGGCGCCGGCATCACGGCGGCTTCGACGCCGCGCGGGCGCGGGACGGACGTCGCATCGTCGATCACGAGCTCGCGATGCAGTACATCGGTCTGTCGGCGAACGCGTTGGAGCCAGGCGAGGAGGCCGGCTACTGGCACGCCCATTCGCGGATCGAGGAGCTCTACGTGTTCCTGGCGGGCGAGGGGCAGATGGGGCTCGACGGCGACGTGGTCGACGTCCGTGCCGGAAGCGTCGTGCGGGTCGGGCAGGGCGTGTGGCGCACGTGGCGGGCACTGCCGGAGAGCGACGGACAGCTGCGGTGGCTCTGCGTGCGCGCGGGCGGCGAGCCGCTTCCCCCCGCGCCGGACGACAGCCGGAGGGACCCGGCGCGCACGATGCCCTGGTGAGCGCGCCTCGGTCTTCGTCGGGGTCGCGGAGGACGCCCCTCAGCGGGGGAGCAGCGGGACGACCTGCGCGAGGTCGACCGGACCGACCACGAGCGGAGCCGACGCCCGCACGGCGGGCTTGGCGTTGAAGGCGAGGCCGAGGCCGGCGGCCCGGAGCATGAGCAGATCGTTGGCGCCGTCGCCGATCGCGATCGTGCGGGACATCGGCACCCCGCGCTCGGTCGCCCAACGGGTGAGCCAGTCACGCTTGGCCGCGGCGTCCACGATCGGTCCGTCGACCTCGCCCGTCAGCTCGCCGTCGACGGCGACGAGCCGGTTCGCGCGCCACAGGTCGACGCCGAGGGCCGGGGCGAGCTCGTCCAGGATCTCGTGGAAGCCGCCCGAGACCACGCCGACGACGCCGCCTCGAGAGTGGGCCGCATCGATCAGGTCGGTGACGCCGGGCGTCGGCTCGATGCGGGACCGGACGCGTTCGAACGAGGTGACGGGGACGCCCGCCAGCTCCCTGACGCGCGAGCGGAGGCTCTCGGCGAAGTCGACCTCGCCGCGCATGGCGGCCTCGGTCGCCGCGGCCACCTCGGCGCCGCGGCCCGCCTCGTCGGCGATCAGCTCGATCACCTCGTTGCGGATGAGGGTGGAATCGGCGTCGAGCACGATCAGGAAGCGCGCGGTCACGAGTCACGAGCGTAGCGCGCGGACTGCGCCGTCCCCGTCGCGGTCGGGCCGAGCGCGGGCTGGCACCGCCGATCGAGTGGGTAGGCTGGCGACATGCCCACAGTGCTCTCCTTCGAAGACGTCGTGGTCCGCCGAGATGGCCGGAACATCGTGGACGGACTCAGCTGGGCGGTGAACGACGACGAGCGCTGGGTGGTGCTCGGGCCGAACGGGGCGGGCAAGACCACGGTCCTGCAGCTCGCGGACACGCTGCTGCACCCGACGTCGGGCACGGTCGAGATCCTCGACGAGCGCCTGGGGCGCACCGACGTGTTCGAGCTGCGCCCGCGGATCGGCTTCGCGTCGCAGGCGCTCGCACGGCGGATCCCCGCCGACGAGACGGTGCTGAACGCCGTGCTGACCGCCGCCTACTCCGTGCTGGGCAGGTGGAACGAGCAGTACGAGAACGTCGACGAGCGGCGCGCCCTCCGTGTGCTGCGCGAGTGGCGACTGGAGCACCTCGCCGATCGCACGTTCGGCACGCTCAGCGATGGCGAGCAGAAGCGCGTGCAGGTGGCGCGGGCCATCATGACCGATCCCGAGCTGCTGCTGCTCGACGAGCCCACGGCCAGCCTCGACCTCGGCTCACGCGAGGTGCTGGTCGGGCTGCTGAGCGAGTACGCGCAGTCCCCGGTGACGCCAGCGCTGGTGATGGTCACGCACCATGTTGAGGAGATCCCGCCGGGCTTCACGCACGTGCTGCTGCTGCGGGACGGCAGGTCGGTCGCTCAGGGCACGCTCGCGGAGACTCTGACCGCGCAGAACCTCTCGGAGACGTTCGGCCTGGAGGTCGCGCTGAACGAGGAGGGCGGCCGCTACGCGGCACGCGCCCTCTGACCCGCCGGAAGATGGCGTCCACGGCGCGGCTCTGAAGCTGGTAGACTCTTTCGTTGGTGCCCAAGCACCGGAAGACTTTCGAAACCTCTTGGCAAGGACCCCATGAAGACTGACATCCACCCCGCGTACAACGCCGTCGTGTTCCGCGACCTCGGCTCGGGCGAGACCTTCCTCACCCGTTCGACCGTGACCAGCGACAAGACCATCGAGCTCGACGGCGTCGAGTACCCGGTCATCGATGTCGAGATCTCGTCGGCCTCGCACCCGTTCTACACGGGCAAGCAGCGCATCATGGACTCGGCCGGCCGCATCGAGAAGTTCAACGCGCGCTTCAAGAACTTCGGCTCGAAGTAGTCCCCGAGACGACGAAGGCCCCGCTCAGGCGGGGCCTTCGTCGTTCTCCCGTTCCTCGGCGACGCGGATCTCGATGCGACCCGCGTCGAAGTCGATGACCCCGGGCCCCTTGTCCGGGCTCGGCGCGGGGACCGGCACGATCTTCAGGGACTGCCACTCCAGGTCCGCGTCGTGCGCCGTCGGCCGGAACACCGCGTCGAAGGCGCTTCCGCCGCCCTGCAGCGGGTACTTCTTCTCGAGGTCCGTCGTGCGCATCATGCTCCACACCACGTAGCTCGCGCCTCCCACGGCGCCCAGCGCCAGCAGCGCGATCCACACGGCGATCACGATGCCCTCCCAATCGAGGTCCATGGCTCGATGGTAGGCAGCCCGCCGAGATCGGACCTCCTCCGCGCGGCGGAGATCAGCGCACGGGCCAGCTGCCGTCGAGGGCCTCGCTGGGCTCCAGTCGGCCGATCTTGACGAAGTACTCGGTGAGGCTCTCCGCCTGCTCGCGCGCCCAGCCGATCTGCCGGGTGTGCAGCTCGAGGACGTCCTCGGGAAGGCGGTCCGCGTAGCGCTCGGCCAGAGCGAGGGCCACGCGGCCCGCTGCGATCGCGTCGGCAGAGGCCTCGTGCGCCGCGTCGAGCGGCACCGAGTAGTGCGCGGCCACCACGTCGAGCGTGCGCTTGCCCTTGCGGTACTTGTCGAGGGTCTTGTCGATGACATACGGATCGACGACGGGCGCGGGCGAGGCCAGCGGCTCGACGCCGTGCCGCTCGCACTCGTGCTTCAGGAGCGACAGGTCGTAGGCCGCGTTGTAGGCCACGATCGGGATGCCGCCTGACATCAGCGTCCGCAGCGCCGCCGCGATCTCCGAGACGACGTCGGAGGCGGGTCGTCCCTCGGCGCGGGCCCGCTCGGTGGTGATGCCGTGCACGGCCGTCGCGCCCTCGGGGATCTCCACGCCGGGGTCCGCCAGCCAGTGCTCGTCGTGCACCACCGCGCCGGTGCCGTCGAGGAGCCCCACGTACGCGGTGACGATGCGGTCGGACGTCACGTCGATGCCCGTGGTCTCGAGGTCGAACACGGCGATCCGCTGCGTCCAGGGCTCCGGCTCCGGCGGTGCGGGTGCTGCGAGGGGAGCCGTCTCGACGAGGGCGCCGCGGGGAGTCCAGCTCGGCGTCTCTCCCGGGTGCTCGAGGTCGTCCAGGTCGAACAGCGGGGGAGGATCCGGCCACTTCCTCGTCATACCTCTAGAAAATAGGGCGACACGCCGACATTGCCGTCGCGCCACACCGGGCAGGGGCAGGACGGCCCTCCAGGGGCATCTCCGTAGACTCGTTCTGTGCCCGTCGCCTCGCCCTACGCCGCCCAGCTCGCCGAGATCCCCGTCGCCCGGCGTGAGGTGGAGGTGCTCGGGGGGCGCACGGCCTACTGGGTGTACGGCCCCGAGGACGCCGAGACCACGATCCTCGTGGTGCACGGGTTCCGCGGGGAGCATCACGGTCTGGAGCCCGTGGTGGCGTTCCTCGGCGGCTTCCGCATCGTGATGCCCGACCTGCCCGGTTTCGGGCAGACTCCGCCGCTGCCGGACCGTCGCCACGACATCGACGCGTACGCCGATTGGCTCGAGGCCTTCGCGGCCGCCGTGGCGCGCCCCGGTGAAGACGGCGCCCAGGTGGTGCTGGGGCACTCCTTCGGGTCGATCGTCGCCTCCTCCGCGGTCGCGCGAGGGCTGCGGACCCCGCGCCTGATCCTGGTGAACCCGATCGGCGCCCCGGCGCTCCAGGGCCCGCGCGGCATCCTCACCCGGCTCGCGATCCTGTACTACTGGGCCGGTGCGCGGCTGCCGCGCCGTCTCGGGACGTGGCTGCTGCGCACGCGGATCGTCGTGCGGGTCATGTCGCTCGCGATGGTGAAGACCCGCGATCCCGCCTTGCGGGCCTTCGTGCACGACCAGCACGACCGGTACTTCTCGTCGTTCGCCGATCGGGACGTGCTGCACGACGCGTTCGTGACCAGCGTGTCGCACGACGTGGGGGAGTACGCGTCGCGCCTGGCGGTGCCGACGCTGCTCGTGGCCGCGGACCGGGACGACATCACGTCGATCGAGGTCGAGCGGGTGCTGGCGAGCCGCATCCCGGATGCGACGCTCGTCGAGATCGCGGACGTCGGGCACCTGATCCACTACGAGAGGCCGGCGGAGGCGGCCGCCGCCATCCGCGACTGGCTGGCGTGAGGTCGGTCGGACGGCGGCACGACCCGACGCGGAGATGTGCCCGTGGCGGCATGTGCCCGGTGTCAGCATGGAGAGAACCGTCCCGGAGGAGAGCACGTGACATCGACCGGCACCTGGCCCGCGCGACCCTGGACGACGGCGTACGCGCCCGGCGTCCCGACGGACATCCCCGAGGTCACGGAGAGTCTCGTCGACATGGTGGACCTGAGCGTGCGTGCCCACCGTCGGAAGACGGCGCTGGTCTTCTTCGGCGCCCGCACGACCTACGGCGAGCTCGGCGACCGCATCGCGCGTGCGGCCGAGGGCCTGCGCCGGCTGGGGGTCTCCGCCGGCGACCGCGTGGCCCTCGTCCTGCCCAACTCCCCGCAGCACGTGGTCGCGTTCTACGCGATCCTCCGCCTCGGAGCCATCGTCGTCGAGCACAACCCGCTGTACACGCCGCGCGAGCTGCGGCACCAGTTCGAGGACCACGGTGCGCAGGTCGCGATCGTCTGGGACAAGACGGCCGACGTCGTCGCCGAGCTGCCGAGCGATGCGCGCCCGCACCACGTCGTCGCCGTCGATCTGACGGACGAGCTGCCGCTCGGCAAGCGCATCGCGCTGCGGCTTCCGCTGCGCGCTGCGCGCGAGTCGCGCTCGAAGCTGACGGCGCGCCCGCGCTCGCGTCGGATCCTTTCGTGGCGGAAGGTCGTCGACGGACGCCGTCTGGCGCGCCGGCACCCTCGGCCGAAGGTCTCCGACATCGCCCTGCTGCAGTACACGAGCGGCACGACCGGAGACCCGAAGGGCGCGATCCTGACCCACGGCAACCTGCGTGCGAACGCGCTGCAGGGGCGAGCGTGGGTGCCCGGCCTGCAGGAGGGCGAGGAGACCTTCTACGGCGTCCTGCCCCTCTTCCACGCCTACGGGCTCACGCTCTGCCTGACCTTCGCGATGAGCATCGGAGCGAAGCTCGTGCTGTTCCCGACCTTCGACGTGGATCTCGTCGTCGCCGCCGCGAGGTCCGATCCGCCGACGTTCCTGCCCGCCGTGCCGCCGGTCTACGACGCGCTGGCCCGCAGCGCGGCGCAGGGCGCCATCGACCTGTCCACGATCCGCTTCGCGATATCCGGTGCGATGAGCCTGCCGCTCTCGACCGTGCGCCGCTGGGAGGAGACGACGGGAGGACTTCTCGTCGAGGGGTACGGCATGACCGAGACGTCCCCCGTCGCGCTCGGCAACCCGATCGGCCCGGCACGCCGCCCCGGGACGGTGGGAGTGCCCTTCCCCGGCACGGACATCCGCGTCGTCCGCCTCGACGACCCGTCCGCCGAGGTCGAGCCGGGTGAGCGGGGAGAGCTCCTGATCCGTGGACCGCAGGTGTTCGCGGGCTACTGGCGGCGTCCTGAGGAGACCGCGGGCACGCTGCTGCCGGGCGGCTGGCTGCGCACCGGCGACGTCGTGACCGTCTCGGACGACGGCTTCGTCACGATCGTCGACCGCATCAAGGAGCTCATCATCACGGGCGGCTACAACGTCGCGCCCCACGAGGTCGAGGAGACGCTCGAGGCGCATCCCGACGTGCGAGCCGCGGCGGTCGTCGGCCTGCGACGGCCCGATGGCAGCGAGCAGGTGGCCGCGGCGATCGAGGTGGCGGAGGGGCGCGTCTTCGACGCCGCAGCGCTGCGGGACTTCTGCCGCGCTCACCTGGCCGACTACAAGATCCCCCGCCGCATCGTGCAGATGGACGAGCTGCCGCGGTCTCTCGTCGGGAAGATCCTGCGCCGGGAGGTGCGCGACCGGATGGCCGCCGCTCGGGGCGGCGCATCGAGCTGACGCAGGGCGTGGCGTCGGCCGCGGAGGCGACGCCGGAGGCGTCCTAGCGCTCCCGGCGGGCGAGCTGCATGAGGCCGCTCACGCGGTACGACACAGCCTCGCTCATCACCAGCGACGTCTCCGTGCGCTCGACGCCCTCGATGCCGAGGATGCGCGCGTCGACGTCGAACAGATGCCGCGCGTCGCGGCAGGCCACCAGGGCCAGCAGATCGGTCTGACCGGACATGCCGTGCACCTGAACGACCTCGGGCACCCCGGCGAGCTCGTTCGTGATGCGGGGCAGGTCGACCTGGCGGACGCCGATGGACAGGAAGGCCTCGAGCGGGAAGCCGAGCGCGGCCGTCGAGATGGAGCGCTCGAAGGAACGGAAGACTCCGGCCTTGTCGAGCCGGGACATGCGCGCCTGCACGGTGTTGCGGGACAGGCGCAGACGCTCGGCGAGGGCGACGACGGTGGCGCGCGGGTCCTCGCTGAGCGCAGCGAGCAGCTCGAGGTCGACGTGATCCAGGGAAGCCATAGAGCGAGACATTAGCAGGATCTACGAGGCGATCCTGCGCATCCTGCTCACTCGTTATCGTATCGAGTGCGCGTGCTGGCCGATTTGCTCAGTCATGGCGCTTGGCGATACCGTCATCGGTCGTCCGTCTCGCGCAGCAGCCGCCGTGTGGCGCGCTCCAGCCCGGCCTGGCGCTCCTCGTCCGAGGCGTACGAGCGGCGCACGGCCCGTGAGATGGTGCGCCCCTCCTCGTAGGCCGACACCACGCGCGGGTCGACGTACGACGTCCGTGCCATGGTCGGGGTGTTGCCCAGGAACGCCGCCACCTCGCGCATCGCGTCGGTCACGATGCGTCGACGCCGGGTCGTTCCCCCGCGGCCCTCGCGCTCGAGCTCGTCCGCGCCGGCGGCGATCTCGGCGGCGGCGAGCACGGTGGCGTGCCAGGTGCGGAAGTCCTTGGCGGTCGCGTCGACCCCGGTGATCTCCCGGACGTACTCGTTGACCGTGGCGGGCATGAGCGAGTGCCACCGGTCGTCGCGGAGCGCGAGGAGGGTCTCATCGTCGTCCCGCCGGCGTCGCAGCGTCTCGACGGCTCTCGTCACGGGCTCGTCGTCGATCTCGATGCGATGGTCGACGCCCGACTTCCCGGTGAAGGCGAAGACCAGCGTGTCGCCGGTGCGGGTCACGTGATCGCGACGCAGCGTGGTGAGCCCGAAGCTGCCGTTGGCGTCGGCGTACACGTCGTTCCCGATCCGGAAGCAGCCGAGGTCGAGCAGCCTCACCGCGAGCGCGCAGGCTCGTTCGCGCGGCATGCCGTCACGCGCGAGGTCCTCGGCCACCCGCGGGCGCGCGGCGCCGAGGGCGCGGCCGAAGTCCAGCACGCGGTCGAACTTCGCGGCGTCTCGGCGAACCCGCCACTGCGGGTGGTACAGGTACTGGCGGCGTCCGGCGGCGTCGGTGCCGACGGCCTGGAGGTGGCCGTTCTCGAACGGCGTGATCCAGACGTCCTTCCAGGCGGGCGGGATCGCGAGGGCCCGGATGCGCTCGGCGTCTAGAGCGGGCAACCGCGCGCCGTGCTCGTCGAGATACGCGAAGCCGCGACCGGCGCCGCGGCGCGTCCAGCCGGGCTGATCCGGCGATGTGCGCCGCAGGCGGACCATGTCCTAGGCCGATGCCGTCGTGTACTGGACGAGCTCGAGTCCCGAGTCCTCCAGCGCGAACAGCGTGACGGAGGCGTTCTCGAGGCGCTCACCGGGCGCCGGCAGCCGCCCGTCGGTCGCGAGGCCGATCAGCGACCGGATCAGGCCGCCGTGCGCGACGACGATCGTGGGCTCCGCCGGAGCGACCGCGGCGACCTCGGCGATCGCGTCGTGCGCTCGCGTCGCCAGCTCGTCCAGCGTCTCCGCTCCCGGCACGGGGCCGTCGCCCCAGCGCGCGAAGAAGTCGGCGACGAGCACGCCCTCGCCCTGACCGTAGTCGCGCTCTACCAGACCGGCGTGCGTGGAGGGGGCGTCCAGCTCCAGCACGGACGCGATGATCTCGGCGGTCTCCTCCGCGCGGCGCAGCGGACTGGCGACGATCCGGGTCCAGTCGCCGCCGCGCAGCGTGTCCGCCGCGACCAGCGCCTGCGCGCGGCCCGTGTCGTTGAGCGGGATGTCGGTGCGTCCCTGGACGCGTCGCTCGAAGTTCCAGTCGGTCTGTCCGTGGCGCAAGAGAGCAAGGAGGGTCACACCCGTGAGCCTACGGCGTCCGACCGGTGCCGAGGCTGGGTGCGCTCAGCGGCTCGCGGGGAGGGCGCGGGCGAGCTCGGCGAGGACCTCCGTCGTGCCGGCATCGATCTTCACGGTGACGCGGTCGTCGGCGCGGGTCTCGCCGCGGTTGACGATCACGACCGGCATGCGGCGGCGTCGGGCGCGCTCGACGAAGCGGATGCCCGAGTTCACCACGAGGGAGGACCCGGCGATGAGCAGCGCCTGGCTGCCGTGCAGCAGCTGCTCCGCCTCGCGGAACCTCTCGCCCGGGATGAACTCGCCGAAGAAGACGACGTCGGGCTTGAGCATGCCGCCGCACACCGTGCAGTCCGGCACGACGAAACCCTCCGCGGTCTCCGGCCGGACATCGCCGTCGGGTCCGAGCTCGACGTTCTCCGGGACCGTGATCCAGGGGTTCTCGCTCTCGAGCCGCTGCGCGATGTCGCGGCGGTCGAACACCTGGCCGCAGTGCGTGCAGAACACCCGCCGCATGGTGCCGTGCAGCTCCACCACGCGGTGGCTCCCGGCGCGCAGGTGGAGGCCGTCGACGTTCTGCGTGATGACGCCGCTGACGACGCCGTCGCGTTCGAGCTCGGCGAGCGCCGTGTGGCCGGGGTTCGGGGCAGCCGCCGAGAACGCGTGCCAGCCCAGGTGCGAGCCGATCCAGTACCGACGCCGCGCGTCCTCGTCGCCGAGGAACGTCTGGGCGGTCATGGGAGACCGGCGGGGCGCGCCCTTGCCGCGGTAGTCGGGTATGCCCGAGTCCGTGGACACTCCCGCGCCGGTCAGCACGGCGACGCGCAGCCCCGCGAGCACGGCTGTCGCGCGCGCGACACCGGCGGCGGTGGCGTCGTCGAGGTCGGAGGCGAGGGGCACGGAGCGATTCTATGGGCCGTTCGAGGGGCGGGATCGGCGTGAGGGATGCTGGAGGCATGGAGATCCTGAGCGTGGACGACCCGTCCGATCCGCGGCTGGCCGACTACCGAGACCTCACGGACGTGGCCCTGCGGCGAGTGCTCGAGCCGGCCGGCGGCCTCTACATGGCGGAGTCGTCGAAGGTGCTGGCGCGGGCTCTGGCGGCGGGCCACCGGCCACGATCCGTGCTCACGCAGGAGCGGTGGCTGCCGGAGCTCGAGGGCGTGCTCGCGGGCCACGACGCGACGGTCTACGTGGTGCCCGCCGACGTCGCCGAGGGGGTGACGGGCTATGCGGTGCACCGGGGCGTCCTCGCCGCGATGCACCGGCCCGCGCTCGCGCCCGTGTCGGACGTCCTGGCAGGCGCGCGACTCGCGGTGGTGCTGGAGGACATCGTCGACCACACGAACGTCGGCGCGGCCTTCCGTGCGGCCGCGGGTCTGGGCGCCGACGCCGTGCTGGTCACTCCGCGCTGCGCCGACCCGCTGTACCGGCGCAGCGTGCGCGTCAGCATGGGGACGGTGTTCCAGGTGCCGTGGACCCGCCTTCCCGAATGGGACGGCGAGAGCGGGGCCCGTGCGCAGCTGAGCGGCGCCGGCTTCCACGTCGCGGCGCTCGCCCTGGCCGAAGGCGCCGTCTCGTTGGACGACTTCGCGGCCGCGCCGCCGGAACGGGTCGCGCTGCTGATGGGCGCCGAGGGCGACGGTCTCTCGCGACACGCGCTGGCGGCGGCGGACTCCGTCGTCACGATCCCCATGTCGGGCGGCGTCGACTCGCTGAACGTCGCCTCCGCGAGCGCCGTCGCGCTGTGGGCCGTCGGCCGCGGTCAGCGGGCGTCGGATGCGTTCCGGGAGGCGTCTCCGCGCTGACGCCGCGCCGTCAGTCGCCGGACGGTGCGGCGTCGGCGTCGGGCTCCGCGCCGAAGCGAGTGGCCGCCGGCCGCTTCGCCGAGACGTTGTCGCCCGACGACTGATGCCGCACCCGCCGCAGCACCCAGGGCACGAGGTGCGTGCGCGCCCACACCAGGTCGCCGCGGCGCGCCTCGCGCCACGTCGTCTCCGGCAACGGGTCGGGCTGCATGGGCTGCAGGTCGTTGGGCACGTTCAGCGCGCGCAGCACCATCCGCGCCACCTCGTGGTGGCCGAGCGGGTTCATGTGCAGCCGGTCGTCGTCGAAGAACCGCGGGTCCTGGATGGTCTTCAGCGCCCACTGGTCGGCGACGATGCAGTCGTACTTGTCGGCGATCGCGCGGAGGTTCTCGTTGTAGATGGCGACGCGGCCGCGCAGCGCACGGAACACGGGCGTGAAGGCGGTGTCGACGCCCGTGAACACCACGACGGTCGCCCCCTCGGCGCTCAGGCGCGCGACGGCACCCTCGAACTGGATCGCCACGGCGTCGGGGTCTCCGCCCGGCCGGATCACGTCGTTGCCGCCCGCGCAGAACGTGACGAGGTCGGGCTGCAGGGCGAGGGCGGGCTCGATCTGCTCGTCGATGATCTGCCCGATCAGGCGGCCGCGGACGGCGAGGTTCGCATACGCGAAGTCGTCGACCTGCTGCGAGAGCACCTCGGCGACACGATCGGCCCAGCCGCGATGCCCGCCGGGCGAGTTGGGCTCGGGATCGCCGATGCCCTCGGTGAACGAGTCGCCGAGGGCCACCAGACGTCGCCAGGGGTGCGGGCCCTCGTTGGCGACGAGGGGGCTGCGGTCGTCGTTCGGCATGGTTCCTCCTGATGCGGGCGGGCGTCGGGCGACCAGAAGACTACGCCTCGTCGGCCGCCGCCGGATCCGCCGCGCGACGGAGTCGCGGCACTCCGGCGCCTCCCGGCCGAACGTCGGCGACGCCCATTACCCTGGAACCCCATGCTGTCACCGTCCTACCCGCAGAGAGCCCCGTGGGGCACCGCGGGAAAGCTCCGCGCCTGGCAGCAGGAGGCGCTGGAGGCGTACTTCGAAGCGGACCGCCGAGACTTCCTCGTCGCCGCGACGCCGGGCGCGGGCAAGACGACCTTCGCGCTCACGCTGGCGGGGGAGCTGCTGCGCACACGCGAGGTCGACCGGATCATCGTCGTCGCCCCGACGGAGCATCTGAAGACGCAGTGGGCGGACGCCGCCGCCCGGGCGCACATCCGCCTCGACCCCGCCTTCCGCAACAGCCACACGACGTTCTCACGTCAGTACCACGGCGTCGTCGTCACCTACGCCCAGGTGGCGGTCAAGGCCTCCGTCCACCGGGCGCTCACCGAGGGCGGGCGCACCCTGGTGATCCTCGACGAGGTGCACCACGGCGGAGAGGCGCTGAGCTGGGGCGACGCGCTGCGCGAGGCCTACGGCCCGGCAAGACGCCGGCTGCTCCTGAGCGGGACGCCCTTCCGCAGCGACGACTCGCCGATCCCGTTCGTCGAGTACGCGCCCGACGCGCAGGGGCTGCGAACCTCCATCACCGACTACTCCTACGGCTACGGCCGCGCCCTCGCCGACGGCGTCGTCCGCCCCGTGCTGTTCCACGTCTACTCCGGGCACATGAAGTGGCGAACGCGTGTCGGCGACGAGCTCGAGGCGCACCTCGGTCAGGACAACATCAAGGACGTCACGTCGCAGGCGTGGCGCACCGCGCTCGACCCTCAGGGCGAGTGGATGTCGGTCGTGCTCCGGTCTGCGGACCTGCGGCTCACCGAGATCCGTCATCACGTGCCGGACGCGGGCGGGCTGGTGCTGGCCACCGATCAGACGTCCGCGCGGGCGTACGCGAAGCTGCTGCACTCGATCACCGGGCAGCGGGCGACGATCGTCCTCTCCGACGACGCCGAGGCCTCGCAGCGCATCGAGCGGTTCTCCGTGAGCGGCGACCGCTGGATGGTCGCGGTGCGCATGGTCTCCGAGGGCGTGGACGTCCCGCGCCTGGCGGTCGGCGTCTACGCGACCTCGTCGTCCACGCCGCTGTTCTTCGCGCAGGCCATCGGGCGTTTCGTCCGCGCTCGACGGCGGGGCGAGGCGGCCAGCGTGTTCCTGCCGCACGTGCCGGTGCTGATGGGGCTCGCGAACGAGATGGAGCGCCAGCGCGATCACGTGCTCGATCGTCTCGAGAAGGACGAGGACGGGCTCGACGACAGCCTGCTCGAGGCCGCCGAGCGCGAGGACAAGGCGTCGGACGCGCTGACGGAGGAGGGCACGTTCGAGGCGCTCGGCTCGGTCGCGCACTTCGACCGGGTGGTGTTCGACGGACAGGAGTTCGGCCAGCTGGCGGTGCCCGGCACAGAGGAGGAGCAGGAGTTCATCGGCCTCCCGGGCCTGCTCGAGCCCGAGCACGTGCACGAGCTGCTGATGCAGCGCGTCGCGCGGCAGTCCCGTCACCGGCAGGTGCGCGAGGCACGCGAAGCCGACGGCGGCGGCGAAGCGGTGTCCACGCTGCCTGCGCCGTTGCACCGCACCCTGAAAGAGCAGCGGCAGCTGCTCAACAGCCTCGTCGGGGTCTACGCCCGCCAGACCGGCGAGCCCCACGGCGTCGTCCACGCCGAGCTGCGGCGCCGCTGCGGCGGACCGGAGGTCGCCAAGGCCACGGTGGCGCAGCTGCAGGCGCGAATCGACCTGCTGCGCAAGCGGGTGCGCTCCTGAGCGCGCGTCCGTAGTCTCGCCGCATGGCCGCCCCGTACTCGTTCCGCACCGTGTGGCGGGTGGACGCGCTGCCCGATCGGGTCTGGCGGGCGCTCACCGCGGCGGTGACGGGTCGGTCGGCGTCGTGGTGGCGTGCGATGCGTGTGGTGTCGCCCGCCCGCCGGATCGACCGGGGCGAGCAGATGAGAGCGGAGGTGCACGCGCCGCTCGGCTATCGCCTGCGTCTCGTTCTCACCCTCACACGTGTCCGCCCCGGGCACGCGATCTCGGCCGAGAGCTCCGGCGACCTCGAGGGGCGCGGCAGCGTCGAGGTGCGGCGCGAAGGGGCAGGAAGCGAGGTGCGCTTCGCCTGGGACGTCGAGGTGCGGCGGAGGTGGATGCGCCTGCTCGACCCCGTCCTGCGCCCCGTGTTCGCGGTCGCGCACCGGATGGTGATGCGCGCCGGCGAGCGGGGCCTGCGCGAGGCCCTCCACGGGGCGCCTCGTTCGGCGCGGCGAAAACCTGCCAATCCCGTTCCCCGGGGCGGCGGGCGGCGACACGCTGAGTAGCGTGGAGGGACATCCCGCCCACCCCTCTCAGGAGGTCCCTTGAGCACGCCCGCTCCCGAAGCATGGGCCGCCGACCGTCGCCGATGGGCCCAGTACCTCGCCGACGAGCGCGCCGAGGCCCACGTCTACCGCCGTCTCGCAGCGACGAAGGAGGGCGAGACGCGCGCGATCCTCGAGCAGCTGGCGATCGCGGAGGGGCGACATGAGGCGCACTGGCTCGCCCTCCTGGGCGGCGAGCCGACGCGCATGCCGCGCGCGAGCCTGCGCACGCGCATGCTCGGCTGGATGGCGGGGCGATTCGGCACGATCTTCGTGCTGGCTCTGGCGCAGAACGCCGAAGCGCGTTCGCCTTACGACGGCGAGCGCTTCGCGACCCCGGCGATGCGGGCGGACGAGAAGGTGCATCACGAGGTCGTGCGCGGTCTCGCGGCCCGCGGGCGCCGGCGTCTGTCCGGGACGTTCCGCGCCGCGGTGTTCGGCGCGAACGACGGCCTCGTCTCCAACCTCGCGCTCGTTCTCGGCATCGGCGCCACCGGCGTGGCCCCTCAGGTGGTGCTGTTCAGCGGCGTGGCGGGCCTGCTCGCGGGAGCGCTGTCGATGGGTGCGGGGGAGTTCGTCTCCGTGCGGTCGCAGCGCGAGATGCTGGACGCGACGGAGCCGGGGACGTACGGGGATCAGGCGCTCCCGGACCTGGACATCGACTCGAACGAGCTCGCACTGGTGTACCGGGCGCGGGGGATGGACGAGGCCACGGCGGACGCCCGCGCGCGCAAGGCGATCGCCGAGGCGCATGCCGGACGCGAGCCGGTGCACACGGGCGCCATCGACACGCACGAGGTCGTCGGCGGTGCGTGGCGTGCCGCGGGCTCGAGCTTCCTCTTCTTCGCCAGCGGCGCGGTCATCCCGGTCCTGCCGTGGCTGCTCGGCCTCACGGGGGTGGCGGCGGTGCTCGTCGCCCTCGTCCTGGTGGGGCTGGCGCTCCTCGGCACCGGCGCGACGGTGGGCCTGCTGTCCGGCGCCCCGCCGCTGAAGCGCGCGTTGCGGCAGCTGGCGATCGGCTTCGGCGCCGCCGCGGTGACGTACGTCCTCGGGCTGCTGTTCGGCGTCTCGGCGGGCTGACGTCAGGACGCGCCCGGCTCCCGGTGCGATTCGTCGCGGTCCAGGTGGCGTGGTAGTGTTTCTCCTCGGTCGCGAAAGCGGTCGAGGCTCCGGTCGAAAGGCCGGACACCCAGTTGCGCGGGTGGCGGAATAGGTAGACGCGCTAGCTTGAGGTGCTAGTGCCCGTATAGGGCGTGGGGGTTCAAGTCCCCCCTCGCGCACACAGAGATCGAAGGCCCCGGAGAGATCCGGGGCCTTCGTCGTCGTCTCGCTCGGCAGCGCCGCCATCCCCGCGGATCGGTGCGATCGCGCCTCTACGGCGCTGCATAAGGGCGCTTCGGCACCGATCCCCGTGATGCGGGCGAGTACCCGGGCCGTGCCCGTCGGTCGGACGCATGTCGATACGGTGGATCCATGTCGACGCCTGCCACCCCTCACGACGATCGGCGCCCCGGCGGCGCCGACACGCCGCTGCCCGAGGTCGTGCGGATGGCCCGCGAGCTGATCCGCATCGACACGACGAACTGGGGCGGGGGACGATCGCGCGGCGAGCGGGAGGCCGCGGAGTACGTCGCCGCTCACCTGGAGTCGCTCGGCCTGACGCCGGAGGTGTACGAGCCGGTGGAACGACGCGCCAACGTGGCCGCCCGGGTCCCGGGGCGCGATCCGAGGAAGCCGGCCCTGGTGCTGCACGGTCACCTCGACGTGGTGCCCGCGGTGGCCGACGACTGGTCGGTGGACCCGTTCGCCGGCGAGATCCGCGACGGCATGCTCTGGGGACGGGGCGCGGTCGACATGAAGAACATGGACGCGATGATCCTCGCGGCCGTCGGCGACCTGCTGCGCGCGGGGGAGCAGCCGGAACGCGACCTCGTGCTGGCCTTCTTCGCCGACGAGGAGAACGGCGGCGTCGAGGGCTCCCAGCTCGTCGTCCGCGACCGGCCGCACTGGTTCGCGGGCGCGACCGAGGCGATCAGCGAGGTCGGCGGGTACTCGATCCCCGTCGGCGACCGCAGCGCGTACCTGCTGCAGGTGGGCGAGAAGGCCCTGATGTGGGTCACCCTCGTCGCGCGGGGCCGTGCCGGGCACGGCAGCCGGGTGCACCCCGAGAACGCCGTCACGCGCCTGGCCTCCGCCGTCGCTCGGCTCGGCGCCGCCGAGTGGCCGGTCGAGATGACGGCGACGACCGAGCGTCTGCTTGCCGGCATCGCCGAGATCGCGGGGGTCGACCCCGCGGCCGACCCGGACTCGCTCGCCGCCTGCACCGGCCCGGCGGCGGCGTTCGTCGCGTCCACCTTCCGCACCATCACCAACCCGACCGGCCTGACCGCCGGCTACAAGCACAACGTCATCCCGGACGAGGCCTCCGCGACCGTCGACATCCGGGTGCTGCCGGGGGCGGAGGACGCCGTGCTCGCCGAGGTGCAGCGCATCGTCGGCGACGACATCGAGATCCGCATGTTCCATCGGGACATCGGACTCGAGATCCCCTTCGAGGGGGCGCTGGTGGACGCGATGGTGGGCGCGCTGGGGCGGCACGACCCCGGCGTGCCGGTGCTGCCCTACCTGCTGGGCGCCGGCACCGACAACAAGGCGCTGTCGACGATCGGCATCGACGGCTACGGCTTCGCGCCGCTCAAGCTGCCCGCCGACCTGGACTTCACCGGCATGTTCCACGGGGTCGACGAACGGGTGCCGCTCGACGCGCTGGTGTTCGGGCAGCGCGTCCTGGCCGACCTCCTCCGCACCTATTGAGCGGCGGCACGGCGAGCGGACGGCGGGGAGTCTGACGCGACGTCCCGCGCTCGTGACCTAGAGTCGACTCTCGTGCCGTTCATCGAAGCGATCATCCTCGGCCTCGTGCAGGGCCTCACCGAGTTCCTGCCGATCTCGTCGAGCGCCCACATCCGCATCCTCGGCGAGTTCCTGCCGTCGGCGACGGATCCCGGCGCGACGTTCACCGCCATCACGCAGATCGGCACCGAGGCGGCCGTGCTCGTGTACTTCTGGGGCAAGATCGTGCGCGTCATCTCGCGATGGGCGCAGTCGCTGGCGGGACGCGTGCCGCGCGACGACCCGGACGCGCGGATGGGATGGCTCGTCATCATCGGCACGCTGCCGATCGGCGTGCTCGGCTTCCTCTTCCAGGACGTCATCCGCGACGTGTTCCGCAACCTGTGGCTCGTGGCGATCGTGCTGATCGTGTTCGGCGTGATCCTGGGCGTCGCCGACCGCTACGGTCGGCGCGAGCGCGATCTCGACGACATCACCTACCCGAGCGGCATCGCGCTGGGCTTCGCGCAGGCGCTGGCGCTCGTCCCCGGCGTCTCCCGCTCGGGCGCGACCACCACCGCTGCGCGCCTGCTCGGCTACAACCGCACGGCGGCCGCCGAGTACGCGTTCCTGCTCGCCGTGCCCGCTGTCTTCGGCAGCGGCCTCTATGAGCTGCTGCACGCCTTCACCGAGCCGGCGACCGGGCCGTACGGCCTGGGCGAGACCGCGGTCGCGACGATCGTGGCGTTCCTCGTCGGCTGGGTCGTCATCGCCTACCTGATGCGCTACCTCAAGACCGGCAGCTTCCTGCCCTTCGTGATCTACCGCGTCGCGCTCGGCGGCGTGCTGCTGGTCCTGCTGGCGACGGGCGTCCTGAGCGCGTTCTGATCCCCGTACGGCGCGGCGGCTCGGCGCGCGGGGCGGCGGATCAGCGGCCGCGGTCGTCCCGGCCGCGGCCGTCGCTGCGGCGCAGGTAGCTCTCGAAGGCCTGGGCGATCGCGTCGCCGGACGCCTCCGGCGACTCGACGGTGTCGCGCGCCTGCTCGAGCTGCTGGATGTACTCGCGCATCTCGTCGTCGTCGGCGGCGGCCGCGTCGATCGTCGCCTCCCAGGTGGCGGCCTCGGCCGACAGCGTGCCGCGCGGCAGGTCGGCGGCGGCGAGCTCCTCCAACCGGTCGAGGAGCGCGAGCGTGGCCTTCGGGGACGGGGTGTGCCCCGCGACGTAGTGGGGGACGCTCGCCCACAGGCTGGCGGACGGGATGCCGGCACGCTCGGCGGCGTCGCCCAGCACGCTCAGCACGCCGACGGGGCCCTCGTAGCTGCTGCGCTCCAGCGCGAGCGCATCGCGCAGCGCGTCGTTGTCGCTCCCCGCGAAGATCGAGATCGGCCGGGTATGCGGCACGTCCGCCATCATCGAGCCGAGCGTCACGAAGCCGCTGACGTCCTCCCGCAGGGCGACGTCGATGAACTCGGCGGCGAACGCCTGCCAGGCGCGCGCCGGCTCGACCCCGGTCAGCACCCAGAACTCCGTGCCGCCGGGCGCGGCGCCCCGCGTCGGGCGATGGAGGGTCGCCTCGGGCCAGCGCAGGCCGCGGCGGCCGGACGCGTCCGCCTCGACGGTGGGACGCGTGTACTGGTAGTCGAAGTAGAGCTCGGGGTCGACGCTCACGACGCGCTCGTAATCGCCTTCGCCGAGCAGCAGGTTCACGGCGCTCGTCGCCGCCTCTCCCGCATCGTTCCACCCGTCGAAGGCGGCGATGATGATCCGGCGGCCCAGGGTCGCGGGCTCGGGCGTCTTCGCGTCGATCGTGCCGTCCTCGTTCTCCACACGGCTCCTCTCCGTCCGCCGCGCCTCCGCCCGGCGGAACTTCGTCCCAGGATAGGCGCGTGGGAGCCGGCTGTCGCCGGACGCGCGCAGAACCGCACGCCTTGCTCACCGGTTCCGCCGGGGTGGCGGCGGATAGAGTGACCCGGTGACTTCCCCCCACCCTCAGCCCGCCTCCGCGAGCGGCCCGCTGCCCAGTGCCGACCTGCCCAGTGCCGACCTGCCCAGTGCCGTCCTGCCCAGTGCCGTCCTGTGGGACATGGACGGCACGATCGTGGACACCGAGCCGTACTGGATCGCCGCCGAGGCGCCGCTCGTCGAGGAGCACGGCGGGTCCTGGACCCATCAGGATGCTCTCCAGCTCGTCGGGCTCAGCCTCGACGCGTCCGCGCGCATCCTCCAGGACGCGGGAGTGCGGCTGACGGTCGACGAGATCATCGCGACGCTGTCCGCTCGCGTCGTGGCGATGTGCGCGGAGCGAGGAGTGCCGTTCCGCCCCGGCGCCCTGGAGATGCTGCACGATCTGCGTGCCGCAGGCGTGAAGACCGGCCTCGTCACGATGTCCTACCGGCACATGGCGCTCTCGATCGTCGAGCTGATCGGGTTCCAGGCCTTCGACGTCGTGATCGCCGGCGACGACGCGCGTCGGCCCAAGCCGCATCCGGATCCCTATCTCCAGGCCGCGGAGGCGCTCGGGGTGGACATCGCGCACACGGTCGCCATCGAGGACTCGCCCAACGGCCTGCGCTCGGCGATCGCCTCGGGCGCGGTCGCGCTGGGCGTGCCGAACATCCTGCCGCTCGACGGCATCGGCGCGCACGCTCTGTGGCCGACGCTGGAAGGCCGGACCGCCGCGGATCTGGGAGCGCTGCACGTGGCGCATCACACGACCGCGGCGGTGCACGGGGACGCCCGATGACGGCGGCGCTGCGGCCGAGGGGTCCGTTCCGCTACGGCGACCGGGTCCAGCTCACCGGGCCCAAGGCGCGCATGCACACGATCACGCTGCGCGAGGGCGGCGAGCTGCACACGCATCACGGCGTGCTGCGGCACGAGCAGCTCATCGGGCATCCGGACGGCTCCGTGTTCGAGAACAGCTCGGGACACGAGTACCTCGCGTTGCGGCCGCTGCTGCGCGACTTCGTGATGTCCATGCCGCGCGGGGCGGCGATCGTCTACCCGAAGGACGCGGCGGCGATCGTCGCCCAGGCGGACATCTTCCCGGGCGCGGTCGTGGTGGAGGCCGGCGTGGGGTCCGGCGCGCTCTCGCTGTCACTGCTGCGGGCGGTCGGCCGTGAGGGACGGCTGATCTCGTTCGAGCGCCGCCTCGAGTTCGCCGACGTCGCCCGCGCCAACGTCGAGACGTTCTTCGGCGAGACGCCGTCGAGCTGGGAGGTGCGGGAGGGCGACCTCGCGGAGGCGCTGCCGATCGCCGTCGAGCCGGGATCCGTCGATCGGGTGGTGCTCGACATGCTCGCCCCCTGGGAGGTCATGGACGCGGTGGCCGACGCGCTCACTCCGGGCGGCGTCGTGATCTGCTACGTCGCCACTGCGACGCAGCTCTCGCGCGTGGCGGAGTACATCCGCGGCACGGGAGGGTTCACCGACCCGGAGGCGAACGAGACGATGGTCCGGGGCTGGCACGTCGAGGGGCTGGCCGTGCGCCCCGACCATCGCATGGTCGCCCACACGGGCTTCCTGATCTCCGCCCGCCGCCTCGCGCCGGGCGTCGTGGCCCCGGAGGTGAAGCGCCGCGCCTCCAAGAAGAGCTTCTCCGACGAGGACGTCGAGCTCTGGACGCCCGGGGCCGTCGGGGATCGGGAGATCACCGACAAGAACCTGCGCAAGCGCGTCCGTGAGGCGCAGCGGGCGGCGGACGGCGCGCGCATCGCCTCGGACCGCGCCGTCGAGCCGACGGCGTCGGGGACAGCGGACGAGGACGCATAGACTGAACGGCATGCGGAGAACTGCGGCCGTCCTGTCTCTCGTCGCCCTCGTGGGCGCTGCGCTGGTGGGCTGCGCGCCCGCGGGCAGCGCGGACGCCACGTGCGATCGGGTGGCTGACAGCGACCCCGAGACGATGGATCTGATCGAGGTCTCGGGTGCGCTGGACGATGCGCCGGACGTGCACGTGTTCACCCCCTTCGCGGCGGCTGAGGACGCGTACGCCGATGTCGTGACCGGCGACGGCCCGGCGATCACCGACGTGCGTCAGCCCGGGGTGCTCGACATCACGCTGTTCGACGGCGAGACCGGCGCGGCTCTGCTGGGCACCGCTTACAGCGGCGACGTGTCGGCCGTCAGCCCGTTCTCCGGCATGGTGGAGCAGTTCCCCGCGTTCGAGGACGCCCTGATGTGCGCCACCGAGGGTTCGCGCATCGCCGTCGCGCTCTCGCAGGACGGTGTCGCGCCCGAGGCGCGCGAGTACTACGCGCAGGCGGGTTTCCCCGACGAGGGATCGCTCGTCGCCGTGATCGACGTCCGCAAGGTGCTGCCGCGCGCGGCCTCCGGACAGGTGGAGTTCAACGACGGCCTCGGCCTGCCGACCGTGGTGCGCACGCCGGACGGCGTGCCCGGCGTCATCGTCCCCGACGCGACGGCTCCGGACGAGCTGGTGGTGCAGACCCTGATCAAGGGGGACGGGCCCGTCGTCGGCGACGACGAGGCCGTCGTGGTGCAGTACACCGGCGTGACGTGGGACGAGCGCGAGGTGTTCGACTCCACCTGGGAGAGCGGGTCGCCCGCGACGTTCGTGCCCGCGAACGTCGTGCCGGGCTTCGCCGCCGCGCTCGAGGACCAGACCGTCGGCTCCCAGATCATGGTCGTGATCCCGCCGGACCAGGGCTACGGCGATCAGGCCCAGGGGTCGATCCCGGCCGGATCGACGCTCGTGTTCGTGATCGACGTGCTCGGCACCGCTCCCGCGGACACGCTGCAGACCCAGTAGCTCCTGCAGCCGGGAGACGACGGGGCGGACGGGCCCCCACGACCGTAGGATGGTCTGGTGGCCTTGCGGATCCCGGCGGAAGAGCGCCAGCTGAACCTGATCGTGGCCCTCATGGCCACGGAGATCGGCCTGACCAAGCAGCAGATCCTGGAGACCGTCTCCGGCTATCGCGAGCGGCAGGGCGGCAGCTCGGACGCGCTCGAGAAGATGTTCGAGCGCGACAAGGACGACCTGCGCGACCTGGGCGTCCCGATCGAGACGCTCGGCGACCATGCCGACCCGAACGACCTGCGCGAGGCGCGCTATCGCATCCCGAAGACGGAATACGACCTGCCCGCCGACATCGAGTTCACGCCCGCCGAGCTCGCGATCCTCGCCCTGGCCGGCTCGGTGTGGAGCGAGGGGTCGCTGTCGAAGGACGCCCGCACGGGGCTGCGCAAGATCCGAGCGCTCGGCATCGAGGTCGACGAGCCCATCATCGGGTTCGCCCCGCGGCTGATCGTCCGCGAGCCCTCCTTCACTCCACTGCGCGACGCGATCGAGGCGTGCCGCGTCGTGGCGTTCGACTATCTGAAGCCCGGCGAGGAGCGGCCCCGGCGTCGCACCGTCAGGCCGCTGGCGCTCGTGGACTACGAGGGGCGCTGGCACGTCTCGGCCCACGACATCGATGCCGACGGCGAGCGCATGTTCCTGCTGACACGCATCGTCGGATCCGTCCGCCCCACGGGAGCGCGGTTCGACCCGGCGCTGCGCGACGGCGCGGGTCAGCGCGCCATGCAGGGGCTGCGGGACGTCGCCGCCCGCAACCGCGCGCTGCTCGAGGTCACGCCCGGCAGCGAGGCCGCCTTGCGTCTGACGCGTCGCGGGGAGGCGGCCGCGCAGGGCATCCGCGTGCCGTACGTCGACGCGCACATCTTCGCCGACGAGCTCGCGTCGTACGGGCCCGAGGTGCGGGTCGTCGAGCCGCAGACGCTGAGGGAGGCGGTGGTCGGTCGTCTGCGCGCCGCCCGCGACGCGCACGCGACGCCCACCGGGGGAGGATCCGCATGACCCGCCTGCTGGCGGCCGACCGCGTCGGCATCCTGCTGACCCTCGTCCCCTACCTGATCGAGCGCGGCGAGGTGCCCGTCGCCGAGGCCGCGCGCGACTTCGACGTGTCACCCGACCAGATGCGTCAGATCGTCGAGAAGCTCACGGTGATAGGTCGACCGGGACACGGCGACTACGTGCAGATGCCGGACGACCTGTTCGACATCAACTGGGACCTGCTCGAGCAGCAGGACGTCATCGAGATCACGCAGGCGGTGGGTCTCGAGCGCGCGCCCCGGCTGACCGCGCGGGAGGCGGCGGCCCTGCTCGCCGGGCTTCGCCTGGCGAGCTCCCTCCCGGGAGTCGCGGGCAGCGAGGTCCTGACGGGCCTGCTCGCCAAGCTGTCACACGGGGCGTCGGCGACCCCTGCCGAGGTCGTCGTCACCCCTGAGCCGGTCGACGAGGTCCGCACGCTGGTGTCGCGCGCCCTCCGCGAGCAGGTGGCGCTGTCGTTCACCTATCGGCGCCCCGACGCCGGCGCGACGACGCGAACGGTCGACCCGGTCAAGCTGATCGTCACGGAGGGACAGTGGTACCTGCAAGGCTGGTGTCACCTCCGGCGAGCGATGCGCAACTTCCTGCTGGAGCGCGTGAGCGAGCCGCAGCTGACCGACATCCCCATCGCCCACGGCCATGAGCCCGTGCCCGACCTGTTCGAGCCCGGTGAGAACGACGAGGTGGCGGTCGTGCGCTTCGCGACCGAGCTCGGGCCGCTGGTGGGCGACTATCTCGCCGGCGCGGAGACCGTCGACGAGGACGGGACGACCACCGCGCGACTCCGGGTGTCCGACGCCCGTTCGCTCAAGCGGCTCGCCGCCCGGCGCGCGGGACGGGTCGAGATCCTGGAGCCGGCATCGGCTCGACGCGCGGCCGCGGAGTGGGCTTCGGAGGCCCTCGCGCTGTACGAGACGGACTGACGGGCGCGCCCGGCGGGGCACAGGCCGGCCCAGGGTTCGGCGGTTAGACTGACCGTGCTTTCCACCCCGAACGACGGAGAACCTCATGCACATGCCCAATGGCTGGCAGCTGCTCATCATCCTCGCCGTCATCCTGCTGCTGTTCGGCGCGGCCCGCCTCCCCGCGCTCGCGAAGAGCCTGGGTCAGTCGGCGCGCGTCTTCCGGGGCGAGATGAAGCAGCTCAAGGCGGAGGACGAGCCCGCGAGCCCCGGCAGCACGGCGACGACCGAGCAGCCGGCCCCGGGACAGGCGGCGAGCGGCGAACCGGTGGATCGTCTCCCCGGCACCGACGAGCCGCACAAGCCCTCCCAGCCGTAGACCTCCGTGACATCGGACTCGATGTCGTCCGAGCTCCCCGTCTCGAAGGACGATCAGCCGTACCGTGACAGGCGGATGTCCCTCGCCGGACATCTCGTGGAGCTCCGGCGACGGCTGATGATCGCGGCGGCGGCGCTCGTGGTCGGCATGATCGTCGCGTTCATCGTGACCGATCCGATCATCGAGCTCGTCACCGAGCCCATCCGGATCGTGGACAAGCTCCGCGGAGGAGACGGCAGCGCCCTGCTGAACTTCGACTCCATCACCGCGGGCTTCGACCTCCGGATGAGGATCTCGTTCGCGATCGGCCTGCTGATCTCCGCGCCAGTCTGGCTCTGGCAGATCTGGGCCTATGTGATGCCCGGCCTCACGCGCCGCGAGGTGCGATACACGGTCGGCTTCATGCTGGCCGCCGTGCCGCTGTTCTTCGGCGGCTGCGTGGTCGGCTGGCTGATCATGCCGCACGTCATCGAGGTGATGGCCGCCTTCGTGCCTGAGCAGGGTGCGCTGTTCTACAAGTACGACTACTACTACGACTTCGTCTTCAAGCTGCTGCTCGTGCTGGGCATCGCCTTCGTGCTGCCGGTCTTCCTCGTCGCGCTCAACCTCGCGGGCGTGCTCTCCGGGCGCGACATCCTGAAGGGATGGCGCATCGCGATCCTCGTCGCGACCCTCTTCGCCGCCGTCACGACACCGGCCGCCGACATCACCTCGATGCTGCTGCTCGCGGGCATCCTCATCGTCCTGTACTTCGCGGCCGTCGGCGTGGCCCTGCTGTTCGACTGGCGGAAGCGCCGGCGCGAGAAGGCCATGATGGCGGAGGAGGCCGCGTGAGCGAGGTGTCGGCAGCCGACCGGTATGAGGCGGCGCGCGAGAACCGGGCCCACCCCCGCACGCACGACTTCGCCGAGTCGCAGAGGTTCCGCCTCGACCCCTTCCAGGTGGAGGCGTGCCGTGCGCTCGAGCGCGGGCGCAGCGTGCTGGTGGCGGCGCCCACCGGCGCGGGCAAGACCATCGTCGGCGAGTTCGCGGTGCACCTGGCGATGCAGACGCCGGGTCAGAAGGCGTTCTACACGACGCCCATGAAAGCGCTGTCGAACCAGAAGTTCCGCGAGCTGCAGGAGGTCTACGGCGAGGACGAGGTGGGCCTGCTCACCGGCGACACGAACATCAACGGCGATGCGCGCGTGCTGGTCATGACGACCGAGGTGCTGCGCAACATGCTGTACGGCGACTCCCCGGCGCTCCGCGGCCTGCGATACGTCGTCATGGACGAGGTCCACTACCTGGCCGACCGCTTCCGCGGCGCGGTGTGGGAAGAGGTCATCATCCACCTCCCCGCCGATGTCAGGCTGGTGTCGCTCAGCGCCACGGTGTCGAACGCGGAGGAGTTCGGCGACTGGCTCGACACCGTGCGCGGCGGCACCGACGTGATCGTCTCCGAGACGCGTCCCGTGCCCCTCGAGCAGCACGTGCTGGTGCGGGGCGACCTGCTGCCCCTGTTCGACGGCGCCCCGCCGCGCGGCGGCGATGCCGCAGGCGCGCAGGTCAACCGCGAGCTGCTGAGGATGCGCGGCGGCCAGGCGTTCGCCGCGGGAAGCTCGTTCTCCGACACGCGTCGCGGCGGCAAGCGCCGCGGCGGACACCACCGGCCGGCGCCGCCACGCCGATCCGAGCGGGTCGACCGTCCCGAGGTGGTGCACCTGCTCGACCGCGCCAACCTCCTCCCCGCGATCTTCTTCATCTTCAGCCGTGTCGGCTGCGACGCGGCCGTGCAGCAGGTGCGTCGCTCGGGCCTGCAGCTCACGACGGCTGATGAGCGGGACGAGATCCGCGCGGTGGTGGCCTCCCGCACCCGCGCGCTGCCGGACGAGGACCTCGCCGCCCTCGGCTACTGGGAGTGGACCGAGAACCTCGAGCGCGGCATCGCCTCGCACCACGCGGGCCTGCTGCCGGCGTTCAAGGAGGTCGTCGAGGAGCTCTTCCGCCGCAAGCTCGTGAAGGTCGTGTTCGCGACCGAGACGCTGGCGCTCGGGATCAACATGCCGGCGCGCACCGTGGTGCTCGAGAAGCTCGAGAAGTTCAACGGAGAGGCGCGCGTCGGGATCACCTCGGGGGAGTACACCCAGCTGACCGGTCGCGCCGGGCGCCGCGGCATCGACGTCGAGGGCCACGCCGTCGTGCAGTGGACCGAGAGCATGGACCCGCAGGCGGTCGCCGCGCTCGCCTCCCGCCGCACGTATCCACTGAACTCGAGCTTCCGGCCCACGTACAACATGGCCGTGAACCTCATCGACCAGTTCGGCCGGCCGCGGGCGCGAGAGGTGCTCGAGTCGTCGTTCGCCCAGTTCCAGGCCGACCGTGCCGTCGTGGGTCTCGCGCGACAGGTGAAGGAGGCCGAGGCGTCTCTGGCGGGATACGCCACGTCCATGACGTGCGAGCACGGCGATTTCGCCGAGTACTCGGCGATCCGCCGCGACCTGAGCGATCTCGAGAAGCTCAACCGACGCGACCAGAGCGCTTCCCGCGGCACGCGCGACAAGCGTCAGCGAGAGATCGGCGGCCTGCGCCGGCGGATGCAGCGACACCCGTGTCATCGCTGTCCCGACCGCGAGCAGCACGCCCGCTGGGCGGAGCGGTACTGGAAGCTGCGTCGGCAGACCGACAAGACGCGGCGGCAGATCGAGAACCGCACCGGCACCGTCGCCCGAGTCTTCGACCGCATCCTCGACGTGCTCACCGCCCTCGACTACGTCCGTCTGGACGGCGACGAGGCATCGCTCACGGAGGCGGGGCGCCGGATGCGTCGCATCTACGGCGATCGCGACCTGCTCGTGGCCGAGGCGCTGCGGACGGGCATCTGGAAGAACCTCGACGCCGCGTCCCTCGCCTCTCTCGCCTGCTGCCTCGTCTACGAGCCGCGCGGGCGCGACGACCGGGGGACCGATCCCCGGGACCTCCCGCGCGGAGCGTTCCGGATCGCGTTGAGCGAGACCGAGGACCTCTGGGCGCGGCTGGACGACCTCGAGCAGGACAACCGCCTGCCCGGGACGGAGCCGGTGGCGACGGGGCTGGCGGCGGCGATGCACCTCTGGGCCCGCGGCGGTCTCCTCGATCGCGTGCTGACGGAGGCGGACATGGCGGCCGGGGACTTCGTGCGCTGGGCGAAGCAGACGATCGACCTGCTCGATCAGCTCTCGATCGTCGCGGACGGCGAGCTCGCCCGCACGGCGCGCCGCGCCCTGGACGCCGTGCGTCGCGGCATCGTCGCGTACAGCTCCGTATGAGCGGGCCGTCGCGCCGTCGGCCCCGCCGTCGTCGAGTGCCGGGCGTCCGTCCCCTCCTGCCGTTGTGGGCGGCCGTGCTCGCCGCCGCGGCCGGAGGGCTGGCGCTGGACGCCTCGTTCCCGTCGCTGGGCATCTGGGCGCTCGCACCCGTCGCCGTCACCCTGTCGCTCGTGTCGCTCATCGGGCGGACGGTCTGGTCTTCGCTGCTGGTGGGGCTCGCGTTCGGGGCGGCCTTCTGGTTCCCGCACGTCGACTGGGCCGCCGAGTTCCTCGGCGACATGCCGTTCTCGTGGGTGCCCTGGATCGCGCTCGCGAGCGTCGAGGCGTTCTTCACCGGAGCCGGGGCGATCCTGCTGACCCTCGCCTACCGCTGGTTCCCCGCCGGACGGTGGGGGCGACTGCTTCTTCTTCCCGCACTGGTGGCGGCCGTGTGGACGGCCCGAGAGCTCGTGATGGGCAATTGGCCCTACGGCGGCTTCCCCTGGGGGCGGATCGGGATGAGCCAGTCGGAGAGCCCGCTCGCGTCTATCGTGTCGTGGGTCGGCGTGAGCGGCCTGACGTTTCTCATCGTGGCGTTCTGCGCGGCCGCGATCGAGGTGTTCCGGGTGGGCCGTCCTCGGCTGACGTCGCTGCTGCCGGCCGCGGCGCTCGCGGTGCTGCTGGTGGCGGTGCCGCAGTGGCAGACCGCCTCGGCGGGCACCATCCGCGTCGGCGCGGTGCAGGGCGACGGCCCGACCGCGTACTTCGACGAGCGGGAGCCCGGATCCGTCATCCAGGCGCAGCTCGACGCATCGGAGCCGTTGCGCGACGAGCAGGTGGACGTGGTGCTCTGGCCCGAGGGCGGGGTGGAGTACGACCCGCTGCAGGACGCGGGGACGGCCGCGCGCCTCGAGCTGGCGGCGCGTGCCTACGGCGCGCCGATCCTGATGAACGCCGCGTCCGCCGCGGGCGACCTGGTCTACAACACCTCGATGCTCTGGACGGCCGACGGCGTGGCGGCCGCGGGCGGGCTGCAGACGCACGCGAAGCGGCACCCCGTGCCCTTCGGGGAGTACGTGCCCGACCGCGCCTTCTTCGAACGGATCGTGCCCGACCTCATCGGCCTGATCGGGCGCGAGTACACGCCGGGCACGGACGCGCCGCTGGTCGATGTCGGCGGCACCCTCGTGGGGCTCGCGATCTGCTTCGACGTGATCTACGACGACGTGATCCGGGAGGGGGCGCGGGACGGCGCGCAGGTCTACATGTTCCAGACCAACAACGCGGACTTCCGCGGCACGGACGAGAACCTGCAGCAGCTCGCGTTCGCACGCATGCGTGCGATCGAGACCGGACGCAGCGTGGTCAACCTGTCGACGGTGGGCACGAGCCAGGTCATCGCGCCCGACGGCACCACGGTGTCGTCGCTCGGCATCGATCAGGCGGGCGTGCTCGTCGGAGACGTGGAGCTGCGCGACGGGCTCACACCGGGGCTGGTCGTCGGCTCGGCGATCCAGCTGGTGCTGCTGTGGGGCGCCGCGGCGGGTCTCGCCGCGGTCGGGCTGTTGCACCTCGCCGGCAGGCGTCGCCCGCCGGCGGGCGGGCGGGGTGGCCGCCGGCGCTCAGGAGGCGACGCCGCGCGCGTGGAGGCCATGTTCCGCTGACGGGCCCGCGTCGTCCGCAAGCCCTCGGCAGCGCCGCCGCCGGTGCCTAGGATTGGGCCATGAGCAACTCCGAGACGCCGGACGAGATCGAGAAGAGCTACTGGTACAACGCGCGCACCGGCGAGGTCGAGCATGGGCCGGAGTCGCCCGCCATCGACCGCGTCGGACCGTTCGAGACCGCCGAGGAGGCGGCTCGCGCGCCCGAGGTCCTGAAGGCTCGGTCGAAGGCCTGGGCCGAGGACGAGGAGCGCGAGAAGGGCTGGGGCGCCGGCACTCCCTGAGCCGAGCGCCGGGGCGCCGCCGACCCGGTCCGGGGCGCCCGGTGCCGTAGGCTGATCGAGCGGGATCGCCCGCGAACTTCGCCTGCGGAACAGCGTCGCCCCTCCGAGGGACGGGCCTGCAAAGGAGCCTTGATGGACAAGCAGAGGGACTTCGTGCTGCGCACGATCGAGGAGCGCGGCGTCAAGTTCGTGCGGCTCTGGTTCACGGACGTCGTCGGCACCCTCAAATCGGTCGCGATCGCGCCGGCGGAGGTCGAGGGCGCGTTCAGCGAGGGCATCGGCTTCGACGGCTCGGCGATCGAGGGCCTCACGCGCACCTACGAGTCCGACCTGCTGGCCCATCCGGACCCCACCACGTTCCAGATCCTGCCGTGGCGCGGCGAGGTCGACCCGACGGCGCGGATGTTCTGCGACCTGACGACCCCGGACGGGCAGCCGGCGGTGGCCGACCCGCGCAACGTGCTGAAGCGCACACTGGCGAAGGCGGCCGACGCGGGCTTCACGTTCTACACGCACCCCGAGGTCGAGTTCTACCTGCTGAAGTCCGCCACGCCCGGACCGGACGGCTACGAGCCCGTCGACCGTGCCGGCTACTTCGACAACGTCCCGGGCGGCACCGCTCACGACTTCCGCCGCCGGTCTGTCCGGATGCTGGAGGACCTCGGCATCTCCGTGGAGTTCAGCCACCACGAGGGCGGACCCGGGCAGAACGAGATCGACCTGCGCTACGCGGACGGCCTCACGATGGCGGACAACATCATGACCTTCCGCTCCGTGGTCAAGGAGGTCGCCATCGAGCAGGGCGTGCATGCGACGTTCATGCCGAAGCCGCTCTACGGCGAGCCCGGAAGCGGCATGCACACCCACATGTCGCTGTTCGAGGGTGACACGAACGCGTTCTACGAGGAGGGTGCCGAGTACCAGCTCTCGCGGACGGGTCGGCGGTTCATCGCAGGCCTGCTGCGGCACGCGAACGAGATCGCGGCCGTGACGAACCAGTTCGTCAACTCGTACAAGCGGCTGTGGGGCGGCGACGAGGCGCCCAGCTACATCACCTGGGGGCACAACAACCGATCGGCGCTGGTGCGGGTGCCGATGTACAAGCCGGGCAAGAGCCAGTCGGCGCGCATCGAGCATCGCGGCATCGACTCCGCCGCCAACCCCTACCTCGCGTACGCGCTGATGCTCGCCGCGGGCCTGAAGGGCATCGAGGAGGAATACGAGCTGCCCGCCGAGGCGGAGGACAACGTCTGGGCGCTCAGCGCATCCGAGCGCCGTGCCCTGGGGTACAAGCCGCTCCCGTCGAGCCTCGACGACGCGATCGAGCACATGGAGGAGAGCGAGCTCGTCGCGGAGACCCTCGGCGAGCAGGTGTTCCGCTATGTGCTCAGCAACAAGCGGCGCGAGTTCGAGCAGTACCGATCCCAGGTCACCCAGTTCGAGCTCAAGCACAGCCTCGACATCATCTGATCGGCTCGGATGAGCACCCGTGACCGCTCGTCGTCGCTGACGGACCTGGCGCGTCTCGGCTTCGCGCACTTCGACGAGGCCGAGGACCACCTCCGGGAGCTCGGCGCGCTCGTCGGTATCGACCGCGACGTGCTGCTGGCCGACGCCGGCCGCGCCGCGGACCCCGACGAGGCGCTGGCGGGGCTCGTCCGGATCGCCCGGCGGCGAGCGGAACCGGTGCGCGACGCCCTCGCCGACGCGCGCGGACGCCAGGTCTCCTGGCGGCTGCTGGGCGCCTCGCACGGCTTCGCGGACTTCTACCTGCGCCGGCCGGACACGCTCGCCCAGCTGCCGGGGGTCGGCCGTCGGCTGCCGACCGCGGAGGAGCTCGGTGCGGCGTTGGCGACGGCGGTGGGGGCGGACGACGGGGGCTTCGCCGCATCGGGCGACGACGAGACCTGGGTCGCGCTGCGCGTGGCCTATCGCGAGCAGCTCGCCAGGATCGCCGCGTACGACCTGATGCACCCCGAGCCCGTCGGGGTGGTGCACGACGTGGCCGCGGCGCTGGCCGACCTCGCGGGCGCCGCGCTCGATGCCTCTCTCGCCGTCGCACGCACGAAGGTGAGCGGAGGCGCAGGGGGAGCCGGCGGCTTCCCGCGCCACGAGGTCGAGCAGGCGCGCCTGGCGATCATCGGCATGGGCAAGGCCGGCGCGCGCGAGCTCAACTACGTCAGCGACGTCGACGTGATCTTCGTCGGCGAGCCGGCGGAGGGCGCCGACCTGCCGGAGGCTCGCGCGGTCGAGATCACGACGCGCCTCGCGGTTCAGACCATGCGCGGCATCGACGGCATCGAGGCCGAGCCGCCGCTCTGGGAGGTGGATCCGAACCTGCGCCCCGAAGGCAAGCAGGGTGCGCTCGTCCGCACGCTCGAGTCGCACGTCGCCTACTACGACCGGTGGGCGAAGAGCTGGGAGTTCCAGGCCCTCCTCAAGGCGCGGCCCCTGGCGGGGGATCGGCAGCTGGGTGCCGCCTACGTCGAGGCGATGCAGCCCAAGGTGTGGGCGAGCGCAGCGCGCGAGGACTTCGTCGACAGCGTTCAGCGCATGCGCGAGCGGGTGATGGAGCACATCCCGGCCGACGACGTGCCGTACCAGGTCAAGCTCGGCCCCGGCGGCATCCGCGACATCGAGTTCGCGGTGCAGCTGCTGCAGCTCGTGCACGGCCGCACGGATGACGCGGTGCGCCAGCGCGGGACGATCCCCGCCATCGGGGCGCTCGTCGAGTCCGGCTACATCGGCCGTGCGGAGGCGGCGGTGTTCGATCGTGACTACCGCACGCTGCGCCTCCTCGAGCACCGGCTGCAGCTGGCCGGCCTGCAGCGCACACATCTGATGCCGCGCACGGAGGCCGGGCTTCGTGCTCTCGCCCGCGCGTCGGGCCTGGCGGACTCCGCGGGCGGCGTGCAGCAGGTCTGGGAGGGCATCAGGCGCGAGGTCCGCGAGATCCATGTGCGCCTGTTCTACCGCCCGCTGCTGGCCGCCGTGGCGAGCCTGCCGCAGGACGAGGGATCGCTCACCCAGGAGCAGGCCCGCGACCGGCTCGCGGCGATCGGATTCCGCGACCCGGCGGGTGCCCTCCGCCATATCGCGGCGGTGACGAGCGGGCTGAGCCGCAAGGCGACGATCCAGCGCCATCTGATGCCGGTGATGCTGCGGATGTTCGCCGACGGGGCCGATCCGGACTACGGCCTCGTGGCCTTCCGCCGCATCAGCGAGCGGCTGGGCGAGACGCCGTGGTTCCTGCGGATGCTGCGCGACTCGTCCGGCGCCGCGGAACGGCTCACGCGCCTGCTGTCGGCGTCCCGGTACGTCGGGGAGCTCATGGAGTGGATCCCCGAGTCGGTCGCCTGGCTGGACGCCGACAAGCAGCTGCGCCCCCGCACCGGGGCTGCGCTGGACGACGAGGCGCGCGCGATCCAGACCCGGCACGAGACCGTCGAGGACGCCATGCGCTCGGTTCGCGCGCTCCGCCGCCGCGAGACGTTGCGCGCGGCGATGGGCGCGGTGCTCGGTGTGACCACGATCGACCAGCTCAGCGCGGCGCTCACGACGATCACGGAGGTCACGCTGCAAGCGACCCTGCGCGCCGTGCGTCGAGCGCTGGTGGCCGATGAGGACGCGTCGCTCGACTTCGCGATCATCGGCATGGGGCGTCTGGGCGGCGGAGAGCTCGGCTTCGGGTCGGATGCGGACGTCCTCTACGTCTACCGCGCCGAGCAGGTCCCGCCGGAGCGAGCGGAGTCTCTCGCACTGCGGATCGTCGCGGAGGTGCGCCGCGTGTCCGAGGACTTCCGCCTGCCGCTCGACCTCGACGCCGATCTGCGGCCGGAGGGCAGGAAGGGGCCGATCGTGCGGTCGCTGGACGCCTACGCCGAGTACTACAGGAGGTGGTCGGTCTCCTGGGAGGCGCAGGCGCTGCTGCGCGCCCGCGGCGTCGCCGGGTCGACGAAGCTCATCGAGGCGTTCACGACGCTCGCGGACGACGTGCGCTATCCGGCCCGGCCCGAGGAGCAGGCGCTGCGGGAGATCAAGCGGATCAAGGCACGGGTCGAGACCGAGAGGCTGCCGCAGCGGGTGGATCCGCCCCGGCACCTCAAGCTGGGTCCCGGCGGGCTGAGCGATGTCGAGTGGCTCGTGCAGCTGCTGCAGCTGCAGCATGCCCACGCGGTGCCGGAGCTGCGCACGACGTCGACCCTCGACGCGCTGCACGCCGCCGTCGCAGCGGGGCTGATCGGCGCGGAGGACGCGGCGCGGCTGCGGGAGGCCTGGCTGCTCGCCGCCCGCCTGCGTTCGGCCAACACGCTGCTGTCCGGCCAGACCAGCGACGTGCTGCCGACCGACCGTCGGCTGCTCGACGGCATCGCGCGCATCCTCGAGTATCCGCCGCACAGCGCCTCGCGGCTCGAGGACGACTGGCTCGGCACCGCCCGTCGTGCCCGCCGCGTGTTCGACCGCCTGTTCTACGGCTGAACACGGCACTGCGCCAGCGAGTGGGCCAGGTAGGCCCGCTCGCTGGCGCAGTCCGTCGGGCTCGCGTTCGCGCCTTGCTAGCATCACGCGGTGAACAAGCGCTCAGACATCCAGGGACTCAGGGCGCTCGCGGTTCTCCTTGTCGTCGCGTACCACATCTGGCCGACGGCGATCCCCGGCGGATACATCGGCGTGGACGTGTTCTTCGTCATCTCCGGTTTCCTGATCACCGCGCATCTCCTGCGCGAGGCGGAGCGCACGGGCACGGTCTCTGTGCTGCACTTCTGGGCGCGTCGCATCCGCCGGCTCCTGCCGGCCGCGTTCGCCGTGCTCGCGGCGACCGTCGTGATGGTCATCCTGTGGGTGCCGAGGTCGGTGTGGGAGCAGACGTTCACCGAGATCATCGCCAGCGCGTTCTACGTCCAGAACTGGGTGCTGGCGACGAACAGCGTCGACTATCTCGCAGCGGACGCGAACGTGCCGTCCATCGTCCAGCACTTCTGGTCGCTGTCCGTCGAGGAGCAGTTCTACATCGTCTGGCCGCTGATCATCGTCGGGGTGCTGTTCTTCACGAAGGCACGCAAGTGGATCGGCGTCGCGCTGGCGTCGGTCTTCGTGCTGTCGCTCGTGTACTCGATCGTCGCGACCGCGGTGAGCCCGGCGATGGCGTACTTCGTCACGCCCACCCGCGCGTGGGAGTTCGCCGCGGGCGGCCTGCTCGCCTTCCTCCCGATGGTCCTCTCGGCGCGGGCGCGGATGCTCGTCGCCTGGGCGGGCGTCGCGGCCATCGCCGGCGCCGCCTTCGCCTACACCGACGCGACCCCCTTCCCGGGCTACACCGCGCTGCTGCCCGTGCTGGGCACCGCGGCCGTCATCTGGGCCGACGCGCCCCGCGGTCTCGGGTCGCCGACCTCGCTGGCGCGTCTCGCCCCCATCCAGTGGGTGGGCGATGTGTCGTACAGCCTCTACCTGTGGCACTGGCCGATCGTCGTCGTGTACCCGCTGCTTCGCGGCGCGGAGGCCGGCATCAAGGGCGGCGCGTTGATCCTCGCGGTCAGCGTGGCGCTCGCCTGGCTGACCAAGGTCGCCGTCGAAGACCCGTTCCGCCGCGGCTCGTTCTTCGCGGCCCGGTGGCGCCGCACGTTCGCCTTCGCCGCCACCGGCATGGTCGGGGTGCTGGCGCTCTCCGGGATGAACCTGGTCGTGCTCCGCCAGCAGCAGGAGGCGGTCTACGCCGCAGCCGCGCGGGACGCCGCGTGCCAGGGCGCGGCGGCGATGGACCCGGCGAACGACTGCGACGACCCCTTCGCCGTGCCGGACGGGTACGACACCGCCGTCGGCAAGGGCGACCGGGGGCTCCTCGGCGCCGACTGCCTCGGCGTCAGCCCGCAGACCGAGGTGATCGACTGTCGGCGCGGTGCCGAGAGCGGTGACATCCGGGTGGCGGTCGTCGGGAACTCGCATGCCGTCGCGCTGGCGACGGGCCTTCACCGTTATGGCGAGGAGCAGGGCTGGGAGGTGCAGGGCTACTTCCGGCAGAAGTGCACGGGCCAGGCGACCGAGCGCGTGAACGGCGTGCCGAGCAGCTCGTGCGTCGAGTGGACGAAGAACGCCTACGACAGCATGCTGTCCGACCCGGATCTCGACGCGGTCATCTTCCAGAGCTACGTGTTCGGAGCGGGTGAGGACAGCGACGAGATCTCCGTCGAGCAGTCGCGCGAGAGCTGGCAGACGTTCCTCGACGCGGGGATCGCGGTGATCGTCGTGAACGACGTGCCCGGGACCCGGCCGACCCAGACGCCGACGTGCATCGAGGAGCACCGAGACGAGTACGACCCCTGCGCGATCCCCCGAGACCGCCTGACGCTGTCGAACGCCATGTGGGAGGCGGCCAAGGTGTACCCCGGCGTCACCGCGGTCGACCTGACGGACTACTTCTGCGATGCCGAGAAGTGCCATTCGATGATCGGCGGGGTGATGGTGTACTTCGACGACCACCACCTCACCGGGCTGTTCTCCGCATCCCTCGCCCCCTACGTGGCCGGTCCGGTCCTGGTGGCGGTGCTGGACCAGGAGTCGGAGAAGCTGTAGCGCATCCGGCGGTGCTGCCGGCCGCGGTGCGGCTCGGTGCGTCCGCGTGCGGTCATCTCTTTCGTCATCCGTGGGCGTGTCGCCGGCCGTCGCCTCGTTCCACCTGTCATCGCCCGGCGGCCAGATCGCCGGTGGCCTCTCGTCCGTGACCACGAGCTGGCGCTCCCCGTGCTCGTGCAGACTCCGCTGACACCGACCGTGCGGCAGGAGCCGGAGAAGCCGCTCCGCGGCGCGTTGAACGAATGCGCTCGGTGCGCGTGAGGCCCCTCCAGCCCCGCTGCTCGAGCAGCAGGAACAGCCGCGCGGCAGCGGGCGAGGCGTTGGCCGCTGCGGCGTCGAGCAGCGCAGCCAGCTGGTCGTCGAGCCCGCCGCGACCGAGATCGCCCTCGCTCGCGGCCCGCGTCGCGATGCGGTCGAGGACGTCGGCGACCTCCGCCACTCGGGGGTCGTCGTCGGCCCAGTCGAGCGCTCCGTTGACGAGGCGGTAGAGCAGCGCCACATCGGGGTCGCGCAGGTCCTCGTGCTTGCGCGCGATGACCGCGTCGATCTGCTCGGGAATCTGGGCGGCCACGACGATCCATGCGTCTCGCTCCCGCGAGAGGTAGGGCTCATCCACCCCCAGCTCGCGCAGGCGGTCGAGGTATCCCACGACGCTCGCCGGGAGTGCCAGCTGCTCGCCCGAGGCGAGCTCTGCCAGGCGCCTGCGGGTGTCCTGCAATCGCCGGACCTCGGCGCGCAGCCGGGCATCGATGGTCCGGACCTGCTCCGAGAAGGAAGCCGCGTCGGCATCCAGCAGGCCCTCCACGCGGTGCAGCGGCACGCCGGCGCTCGCCAGCACGTGGATGCGGATCAGCCGGACGACGGCGGCCGCGTCATAGGAGCGATACCCCGAGCGGTCGCGCTCCGGCTCGGGCAACAGGCCGACCCGGTGGTAGTGCCGCACAGTCGCGATCGTCACCCCCGCATAGGCAGCGAGCCGGCCGATGGTGAGCATGACCCCACCCTGCCTCAGGCGACCTTGCGCCGGTAGACGATCATCGCGGTGGCGTAGGCGACCGCCAGGATGCCCACGCACCACGCGAGGGCGATCCAGATGTCGTCGTCGACGGGGCGCCCGGCGAACAGGTCGCGGACGGCGTTCACGATCGAGGTCGCCGGCTGGTGCTCCGCGAACCACCGTACCGGCCCGACGGGCATCGACCCGGTGGGCACGAAGGCCGAGCTGAGGAACGGCAGGAAGATCAGCGGGTAGGAGAAGACCGTCGCTCCCTCCATTGAGCTGGCGGAGAGGCCGGCGATCACCGCGACCCAGGTCAGCGCGAGGACGAAGAGGGTCAGGATGCCCGCGACGGCGAGCCAGCCGAGGGGCCCGGCGCTCGTCCGGAAGCCCATCAGCAGCGCGACGAGCACCACGACGATCACCGAGACGATGTTGGCTACCAGCGACGTCAGGACGTGAGCCCACAGCACCGCCGTCCGCGCGATCGGCATGGAGTGGAACCTGTCGAAGATGCCGCCCCGGAGATCGGCGAAGAGCCGGTATGAGGTGTAGGAGATGCCCATCGCGACGGTGACGAGCAGCACCCCCGGCAGCATGTAATCGATGTAGCTTCCGGACGCCTCGGTGTCGATGGCGCCGCCGAGGACATAGACGAACAGCAACATGATCGCGATCGGCATCACGGCTGTCGTGATGATCGTGTCCGGGCTGCGGGTGATGTGCGTGAGCGACCGCCTTGTCAGCGTGGCGGTGTCGGCGAGAAGATGTGCGGCCATGGTGCTCGTCACGCCTTTCCGGGTTCGGTGACGTCGGTCGTGGTGGCGGTGGTGTCCTGCGGCTCGGCATCGCCGGTGAGCACGAGGAAGACGTCCTCGAGGGACGGCTGGCGCCTCACGTACTCCACCCGCGTCGGCGGCAGCAGCCGCTTCAGCTCGTCGAGGGTGCCGTCGACGATGATCCGTCCGCGGTGGAGGATCGCGATCCGGTCGGCCAGCTCTTCGGCCTCATCGAGGTACTGCGTGGTCAGCAGCACGGTCGTCCCGCCGTCCGCGAGCTCCTTGACGGCACGCCATACCTCGATGCGCCGCTCCGGGTCCAGGCCGGTCGTCGGCTCGTCGAGGAAGATCACCGGCGGGTCCCCGATCAGGCTCATGGCGATGTCGAGTCGCCGGCGCATGCCGCCTGAGTACTCGACGACGCGCCGCGCGCCTGCGTCGCCGAGGGCGAACCGTTCGAGGAGCTCGTCGGCGATCGCGCCGGGCGACTTCAGATGGCGGAGCTCGGCGACGAGCACGAGGTTCTCCCGCCCGGTGAGGATCTCGTCCACCGCTGCGAACTGGCCGGTGAGGCTGATCGACTCGCGCACCCGACCGGCTTGCGTCGCCACGTCGAGCCCGTTCACGCTCGCCGACCCCGCGTCGGCCTTCAGCAGGGTCGACAGGATCCGCACGACCGTGGTCTTGCCTGCGCCGTTCGAGCCCAGCAGCGCGAAGATGGCTCCCCGGGCGACCTCGAAGTCGACGCCCCGCAGCACCGCGAGCTTGCCGTAGGCCTTCTCGAGCCCCCGCACGCGGATTGCCGGAGGCGCGTCTACCCGCGTCGTCACGAGCGCGGCTCCGTGACTTGGGGGGTGTCGTCGACGGCTCTCTGACTGTTACCGGGCACCGTTTACCTCCTGGTTCGGGAGCCGATCCCGCCCTCTGCGAGGAGCTCCGTGACCAGGGTGCGGGGTTGATGCGGGATCAAGGTCAAGCCCGGATCCGACATCGCGTCGGGGCGCGCAGCGGTCGGCTACCGATCACTGAGGACGACGATCTCGTCGCCGTCCAGGACGAACCTCAGGGCCGTGCCGACGGGGAAGCGCTGGAGGAGCGAGTCGGGCATGTCCTCGGTCACCACGCGCTGCAGACTGGCGGGAAACCGTCCCGCCTCGCACCCACGGGTATCTTCGCCCCCCACGAAGATCATCCCCCGTTCGTTGACCGATCTCTCGGCGCCCAGGAAATCGCTCGCTACCACGACGAGACAGGCGGTCTCCGGCTCGCCGTTCCACGCCGCGCGCGACGACAGCGGCTGCAGTCCGTGGAACTCCTCGAAGCCTCGCACCTGGCCGGGCATGGCGACCGAGTCGGGAAGCGTGAAGTCCGGGATCTCGGCGAGAACCGCCTCGACCCGACCGCCGTCGTCTCGCGCCAGCAGGCCTACGGCCCACGCTGTGACCGCGACGGTCAGCGCGAGCGACATGACCCAGGCGGCGGCAAGGCGTCGATGTCCCCAGTCTCGTCGCGCGCGTGGCGGGGAGGCCCGTGCTGTCGGGGACACGGGCGTGGTTGGCGCGGGGATGGCCACCGGCCCACCGAGGTCGCCTGCGGCCGCTGCCGTTTCGCTGTCCGCGCCCAGCGCGCGACCCGCGACCCGGTCCTCCAGCTGACGCAACCGGGCGACGGCGATGGGATCATCGTGGATGTCTGCGGTCGGTCCGTATGCCCGGGCGCGCAACGCGCGCAGCTCGGCATCAAGAAGCGGGTCCACGTTCCTATCGTGGCCGGCTCGCTCGGTGTCGTCAGAGGCGGGATGCGTGCTCACGCCGGATCCTTCGGACGAGGCGGACGTAGAGCACGAGATAGAGAGCGGTCGCCGCTATCCCGCTGAGGACGAGTGCGACCGAAGCCCAGAGGAAGGGATGGACGACGGCGCCGAGCGCGGCCCCGGCGCCGGTGACGGCGAGCACGACGATGATCGCGGTGCAGCCGACGGTCGTGCTCCCGGGTCTCGCGTAGAGATAGCGCTCCTCGAGGAGTTCCGGCCGCGCCAGCTTCCACCAGACGAGGAACGGGAAGCCCAGCGCCAGCACGCCGCTCAGGACGACGGCGCCCCAGATCTCCGCGCCCCACTCGCTTCCGCTCATGCAGTGACGCTACGGCATCCGTCGTCCGGCGACGTCGATCAGTCGGCCGAGCTGGCGGCGGACTGCGTCGTGGCGTATCGCGCGGCGATGGTGCGGACGGCCTCGTCCACCACCTGCGCGACGCGCTCCGCGGTGACCTCCCAGCCGGGGACGAGGAGGGCCGGCCAGAAGACGTAGTTCGAGATCATCCCGAGGAACTGGGTGGCTGCGAGGTCGATGTCCTCGATCCGCACCGTTCCCGCGGCGTCCTCGGCCGCCAGGTAGTTGCGCACCGAGTCGAAGTACGGCATCTTCCCCTGTGCGAACTGCGCGTCGGCCAGCTCGGGGAAGCGGGGCAGCTCGGCGATGACGATCCGGAAGAGATCGGTCATCTGCGGGCGACGCAGCAGTTCTGCGTAACGCCGCCCGATCCCGGCGAGACCGTGGACGACGTCGCCGGTGGGAGGCGACTCCGAGTCGTCGGCAGTCGCCCAGGACTCGGTGACGATGGCGTCGAACAGCGCGGCCTTGCTGGGGAACTGCTTGAACAGCGTGGCCCGGGACACGCCCGAGCGCTCGGCGATGCGTGCCAGCGACGTCCGGTCATAACCGAGCTCCAGGAACAGCGCCGTCGCGGCCCCCACGATCAGCGCGCGCTTCTCTCGGGCGACGCGCTGGTGGTACGGCGACACGACGTTGCTCATGGGAGGAGCATACGAGGTGAGTGACTTGACTCACCACCTTGGTCGATCTACCGTCTAGGTGGTGAGTCGATTGGCTCACCACCGGCGCTCCATCCCGGGGGGCTCCGGCATTCGCGATTCCAGGGAGGGGCCACAGATGAATCGCTTCGTCGATCGCACCGTGCTCGTGACCGGCGGCACCCGCGGCCAGGGCGCGAGCCACGTCCGTGCGTTCCATGCGGAGGGCGCGAACGTCGTGATCGGGGGCACCGACGCCGCACGCGGCGCGGTCCTCGTCGACCAGCTCGGCGATCGTGTCCGGTTCGCGCGGCTCGACGTCCGGGACGAGAGCTCCTGGTCCACGGCGGTGCGCTCCGCGGAGGAGGAGTTCGGAACCCTCGACGTGCTCGTCAACAACGCGGGCGTGCAGAACCCGCCGGCGCTGATCGAGAACACCGACCATGCCACGTGGTCGCGCATCCTCGACGTCAACGTCAGCGGCACCTTCCTCGGCATCAAGACCGTCGCCCCGGCGCTGCGCAGGGCGGGCGGGGGAGCGATCGTCAACATCGCCTCGACCATGGCGCTCGGCGGCACGGCGCTCTACGCGCCGTACGTCGCCAGCAAGTGGGCGGTGCGGGGCCTGACCCAGACCGCGGCGCTCGAGCTGGGCCGCGACGGGGTCCGGGTGAACACCATCCACCCCGGCGTGATCGACACCGACTTCGTTCGCGACCCCGCGGAGGGCGCCACCGCGGCGATCGCCGAGTTCTACTCGCCCGCGCCGTTCGCCGTTCCCCGGCTCGGGCGGCCCGACGAGGTCACCCGGCTGGTCCTGTTCCTCGCGTCGTCGGATGCGTCCTTCGGCACGGGCTCGGAGTATGTGATCGACGGCGGGCTCAGCCTCGGTCCGGCTCTCGACGAGGACGCGGCGTGAGCGTCCTGCAGGGGGATCGTGCGAACGGACCCGAGCGCGGGACCGTTCTGTCGCACCTGCCTGATCGCGTGCGCCGAGCGATAGAGATCACGCCCGCCGCGGGCACTGCAGAGCGGATCGTCGACATCACCACACGAGGACGACGCACCGGGCGGGCGCGGCGCATCGAGATCTTCTTCTACCGCGCCGGCGGCGAGACCTACCTGTGCAGCGGCGCCGGCGGATCGGGCACAGGCTGGCACGCGAACCTCCTCGCCGACCCGCGGTTCACGTTCCACCTCAAGAACGGGATCCGCGCGGACCTCCCGGCGCGGGCCACGTCGGTCACCGACCCCGCTGAACGTCAGGCGGTCCTGGCGACGATCGTCGCGGACCTCAACCAGCCCCATGACCCAGGCAGGATCCGCCCCACCCGTCTCGAGGACTGGGTCGACAGCCGGCTGATGCGCATCACCTTCCCGCCACAGCCGTGACCCGTGCCGTGGGGCTCGACGTCGCCGGACGCCGCAGAGCCCCCACCGGGTGCTCCGAAGCGGAGCGTTCCCTGGTGAGGGCTCTGTAGGCGATGCGGGCTCGAAGGGACGGTGGCCGGCCTTCGAACCGCTAGACGTCAGACGCCGAAGTACAGCTCGAACTCGAACGGGTGCGGGCGCTGGGCCAGCGGACGGATCTCGTTCTCGAGCTTGTAGTCGATCCACGTGTCGATCAGCTCGTCGGTGAAGACGCCGCCGGCCGTAAGGAAGTCGCGGTCCTTGTCGAGCGCGTCGAGCGAGTCCTGCAGCGAGTTCGGCACCTGCGGGATGTTCTTCGCCTCCTCGGCGGGAAGCTCGTACAGGTCCTTGTCGACCGGCTCGTGCGGCTCGATGCGGTTCTTGATGCCGTCGAGACCCGCCATGAGCTGCGCCGCGAAGGCGAGGTAGGGGTTGCCCGAGGCGTCGGGGGCGCGGAACTCGATGCGCTTGGCCTTCGGGTTCGACCCCGTGATCGGGATGCGGATGGCGGCCGAGCGGTTGCCCGCCGAGTAGACCAGGTTGACCGGGGCCTCGAAGCCCTTCACCAGGCGGTGATAGCTGTTCAGCGTGGGGTTCGTGAACGCGAGGACCGCGGGGGCGTGCTTCAGGATGCCGCCGATGTACCAGCGCGCGATGTCCGAGAGCTGGCCGTAGCCCTTCTCGTCGTAGAACAGCGGCTTGCCGTCGCTCCACAGCGACTGGTGGGTGTGCATGCCCGAGCCGTTGTCGCCGAAGAGCGGCTTCGGCATGAACGTCGCGACCTTGCCCCACTCCTCGGCGGTGTTCTTGACGATGTACTTGAACTTCAGGATGTCGTCGGCCGCGTGCACCATCGTGTCGAAGCGGTAGTTGATCTCCTGCTGGCCGCCGGTGCCGACCTCGTGGTGGGCGCGCTCGAGCTCGAGGCCCGACTCGATGAGGCGCAGGCTGATGTCGTCGCGCAGATCGGCGGTCTTGTCGACGGGAGCCACCGGGAAGTAGCCGCCCTTGTACGGGGTCTTGTTGGCGAGGTTGCCGCCCTCCTCGCTGCGCCCGGTGTTCCAGGCGCCCTCCTCGGAGTCGACCGAGTAGAAGCTGCCGTTCTGCTTCACCTCGTACCGCACGTCGTCGAAGATGTAGAACTCGGCCTCGGGGGCGAAGAAGGCGGTGTCGGCGATGCCGGTCGACGCGAGGTACTTCTCGGCCTTCTTCGCGACCTGGCGCGGGTCCTTCGCGTAGATCTCGCCGTTGCGGGGGTTGTAGATGTCGAACACCATGACGAGCGTCTTCGCCTCGCGGAACGGGTCGAGGTAGGCGGTCGTCACGTCGGGGATCAGCTGCATGTCCGACTCGTGGATGTTCGCGAAACCACGGATCGAGGAGCCGTCGAACAGCTGGCCCACCGTGAAGAACTCCTCGTCGACCGTGGAGGCCGGGATGTTGAAGTGCTGCTGCACGCCGGGGAGGTCGGTGAAGCGGATGTCGAGGAACTTGACATCCTCGTCCTTGATGAACTTCAGCACCTCGGATGAGTCGTTGAACATTGCGGCTCCAGATTGGTGGGACTTCGGGTGGGATCGCCTGGAACACAGGTGACGCCTCGAACCTATCGACGGGGCGTTGCTCGAGGGTGTCCCTTGTGTTTCCGGCATGTTACGCGGGCGCCCTGAGAGTCGCTCTGTCCCGCGCCGCCTAGGCTGGTGTGATGACCACGACCGGCGCCGAGTATTCCTATCCCGGGCAGCGGATGGGCCTCCCAGAGGCAGGCAGCGGCAGCATTGCTCGTGTGCCGCGTCGTCTCGCGGCCCTCGCGATCGACTGGCTCGCCGCCGTCATCATCTCCGTGGCGTTCTTCGACTACGACGCCATCGCGACGATGGTCGTCTTCGCGGTCGTGCAGATCCTCTTCATCCCCACCATCGGCGGCAGCCCCGGTCATCGCATCGCCGGTCTGAGGCTGCGCCTGCAGACGGGCGGATGGACCGGTGTCTGGCGTCCGATCGTGCGGACGCTGCTGCTCGTCGTCGTGATCCCCGCGGTCATCTGGGACCCGGACCAGCGAGGTCTGCACGACCGCGCGGCAGGTCTCGTGCTGGTGCGCGCCTAGCAGCCTTCGACGCGTCGGCGTCAGACGCGGCGCACGTCGAAGGCTGCGCCGACGTCGCGAGCGGCGGACGGGGCCGGCTCTCAGCGGGGGCGTGGGGCGCGCGCCTTGGTGGGGTCGATGCCCTTCGGGATGGGCAGCGACGCCAGCGACTGCGAGACCGACTCGATGCGCTGCACGACAGCGCCCATCGTCGCGCGGTCGATCGCCTTCGGCAGCGACTTGATCGTCCGCGAGAGCTTGGAGATGTGCACATCGCCGTCGCCGTCGCCGATGTACATCTCGTGCACCGGGACGCCGGCCGCCACGCGGCTGACCTTCATGCGCTCGTCGCGCATCAGGCGGGTGAGACGGCCTCGGGCGCCCTCGCCGACGATGACCACGCCGCCGCGACCGACAGCGCGGTAGACGGCCTCCTGCGTCTTCGGGTTGACGCCCACGGGCATCTCGCTCGAGCGCCAGCTGCGCCCGAGCATGGTGGACAGCACGTGCCCCGTGGCGCCGGGCATGCCGTCGATCTTGCGGTACATGGCGTGCGTCGACACACGAGTCATCGTCATCATCGCGGCGAGCAGGCCGAGCATGAGGCCGGCGATGCTCCAGAGGATGATGCCCCAGACCGTCGGCTGCAGCAGGAGGCCCAGCAGGACGCCGATCGCGATGCCGGCGACGAGGACGCCGATCAGCACCCAGCCGAGCCACGGGTACACCTCGCGCGTGAAGGTGAACAGGGACTTGATCTGCCGGAAGAACCCCGGGCGCTTCTCGGCCTCGGGAGTGCGTGCTGCCATGCCCTCCAGCCTACCGCCGAGTCGCGTGCGCGATCGACGCGGGAGCGGGTGGGCACGGTGCCGGTGCCGTCCACAGGCCGCTCAACGCGGCGGCACGATCCACATCGGGCGTCACCCCGCCCGCTCCGCGCGCCCTGGGCGCAGGATGGGCGACATGGCCGACACGACTGCAGAACGGCGAGAGCCCGGCGAGGGGCCGAAGGCCGGGCGATCGCTCACGGACGCCTACCGGCCGATACGACTCGTCGGGCCGCCGCAGGCGCCCGTCCGGGGCGTGCTGGCAGCGGCCGGGCAGCGCAGAGTCGTGCTGGTCGACGCGGTCGGCGCCGAGCAGCACGTGTTCAGCGGCTGCCCCGAGCCACCGCAGCACCTCCTCGCTCCCACGGATCTCGTGCGCGGTCTCGACGGGCACGACCTGGAGCTGCCGTGGTGCCGCGAGCCGCTCGCCAGGCTGCTTGCGGCGCGCGCCGCGGCCGGGCGTCAGCTCGCGGGCGGCGAGCTGGTGACGCTCACCGTGAGCCTGCTACGCGGCACGGTCGAGGCATGGCGTGACCGACCGGCGGCGGCCGACGCCGGTCCGTGCGGCAGCTGGTGGGCGGACGACGACGGACGCCCGTTGTTCGCGCCGGACCCGGCGGGGGAGCCGATCGAGACGGCGGCGCGCGCAGCCCTCGAGGCCGCGGCAGCGCACACGCGGGATCGCGTGGTGCTGCGGCACCTCGAACAGGCGCGTGAGGCACTCGCTCGCCCGCGGGGCCTCGGCCGTGCCTTGGACACGTTGGAGGACGCGCTGTTCGAGGTCTGCGCGCCCCGTCCGATCGCGCGTGCCCCGGAGCGTCACGGGGAGGCGCCGTCGTCGGAGGCAGATGTCCGGCGCGGCCAGGAGGTGCGTCGCGGCGCCCTCACGGAGCTGATGGCCCGCCTGTCGGACGCGCCTCTCGTCGACACCGTTGCCGATGCGATCGACCGAGTGCGCGCCGGCGCGCGCGGCGCGCTGAGGGGCGGCCGCCGGTTGCCGCTGCTGATCGGCGGCGGGGCGGCGCTGGTCGTCCTCGTGGGCGGTCTGATGTGGCCGGCGGATGCCGGCTCCGCCGATGCGGCGCCGGGGTCTTCGGAATCGCCGCCGCCTCGCACACCTGCCGTGACCTCGTCGCCGTCCGCACCCGCAATCGGGTCGTCGGACTTACCCGTGCCTCCCACGGCGCCCGAGGAGTCGCCCGTGTCCGAGGAGGATCCGGTCCGCGCGGTCGAGCAGTTGCTGGCGGAGCTGGGGGAGTGCGCCGCGAGGGCGGCCGTCTCGTGCTCGGCCGTGCAGGAGGGGGCAGCCGCCGACCTCGGTGCGGAGGCGCTCGAGGCCGCCGAAGGGGAACGAGAGGCGAGCCTGCTGGACGACTACGGCGACGTCGCGGTCGTCCGGGTCGACGATCCGACGGGCGAGCGAGCGCCGCTGATCGTGCAGGTCGTGCGCCTCGACGGGCGATGGCTGCTGCGCGCGGCGCACGCCAGCGTCACGGACACAGACGGATGAGGGGCCGGCCGGCCAACGCCGACCGACCCCTCCTGGAGCTGTGCGACTCAGATACCGAGATCGGCGCTGAAGGCGGCCTCCTCCAGGCGCGCCTTGACGCCGCCCAGGAAGCGGGCTGCGTCGGCACCGTCGATCGTCCGGTGGTCGTACGACAGCGCGAGGTAGACGTACGACCGGATGCCGATCGCCTCGACCCCGTCGACCTTCACCACGCCGGGGCGCTTGAAGACGACGCCGGTGCCCAGGATGGCCGACTGCGGCAGGAACACGACGGGCGTGTCGAACAGCGCGCCGCGCGAGCCGGTGTTCGTCAGCGTGAACGTGCCGCCGGCCAGCTCGTCGGGCTTCAGCTTGTTGTCGCGGGTGCGCGCCGCGAGGTCGGCGATCTCGTGTGCGATCTGCGCGAGGTTCTTCGAGCCGGCGTCCCGCAGCACGGGGGTGAGGAGCCCGCGCGGCGTGTCCACGGCGATCGACAGGTTCTCGCTCGCCGGGTAGACGATGTTCTCCCCGTCGAGCGTCGAGTTGACGATCGGGAAGGCCTGAAGCGCCTCCGCCGATGCCAGGGCGAAGAACGGGAGGAACGACAGCTTGTCGCCGGTCTTGGACAGGAAGTCGCCCTTGACCTGGTCGCGGAACGTCGACAGCTTCGTGACGTCGACCTCGACCACCGTCGTGAGCTGTGCCGTCGACTGCATCGACTCGACAGCGCGCGAGGCGAGCACCTTCCGCAGGCGGGACATCGGCTGCGTGGTGCCACGAAGCTCGGAGACCTCGAGCTTCGTCGCTGCCGGAGCGGCCTCGGCGGCCGGTGCCGACGCGGCGGGCGCCGAGGCGGCCTCAGCGGCCTTCAGCACGTCCTCCTTGCGGATGCGACCGCCCACACCGGTGCCCGTCACGCTGGCCAGGTCGACCCCGTTCTGGGCAGCCAGACGGCGCACGAGCGGAGTGACGTACACCTTGTCGTCGTCCGACGAGGCCGCGGGTGCCGACTCTGCCGGCGTCGAGGGCGCGGGGGCCTCCGTCGGCGCGGAAGGCTGTGCGGCCTGCGGCTGCTGCGCGGGCTCGCTCTCCGTCGGGGCCTCGGCGGGCTTCTCCTCGGCGGGCGCCGGCTCGGCGGCGGGAGCGGGCTTCTCCTCGGCGGCGGGCGCAGCCGGCTCAGCCGCCGCGGGGGCGCCGCTGCCGACACGTGCCAGCACCGATCCGACCTCGATGGTCTCGTCCTCCTGGACGAGGATCTCCTGGATCACGCCGGCCACGGGCGACGGGATCTCGGTGTCGACCTTGTCGGTCGAGATCTCCAGCAGCGCCTCGTCGACCTCGATCTCGTCGCCGACCTTCTTGAGCCACCGGGTGACGGTGCCCTCGGTGACGCTCTCGCCGAGCTCGGGGAGGACGATGTCGGTCGCGTCCCCCGAGGCCTGCGCATCGGCGGTCGGGGTCGCGGCGGGGGCATCCTGCTCGGTCGAGGGGGCCTCGGCCGGCTCGGCGGCGGGGGCCTCGGCCTGCTCCTCGGGTGCAGACGCCTGCTGCTCGGCGGGGGCAGCCTCTGCGGCCGGCGCCTCGGAAGCGGGCGCGTCGTCCTGCGATCCGGCGCCCGATCCGTCGCCGATCTTCGCGAGCACGGCGCCCACCTCGACGGTGTCGTCCTCCTGGACGAGGATCTCCTCGATCACCCCGGCGACCGGGGACGGGATCTCGGTGTCGACCTTGTCGGTCGAGATCTCCAGCAGGGCCTCGTCGACGGCGATCGTGTCGCCGACCTTCTTCAGCCACCGGGTGACGGTGCCCTCGGTGACGCTCTCGCCGAGCTCGGGGAGGACCACGGAAGTACTCATGTCGGAGTCTCCTTCAGGATTGATGTCGTCTTACAGCTTAGTGACTCGAACGCCCGCTTCCGGTCGCGGGCGCCGCGCGGCTCAGATCGCGTGCAGAGGCTTGCCGGCCAGTGCCAGGAAGGCCTCGCCGAGAGCCTCGCTCTGTGTGGGGTGAGCATGGATGAGGGGAGCGATGTCTTCGGGGTGCGCCTCCCAGGCGACCGCGAGCTGCCCCTCGGTGATGAGCTCGCCGACGCGGTCGCCGAGCAGATGGATCCCGAGGACGGGGCCGTCGGTGCGACGGACCACCTTCACGGTCCCCGTCGTCCCGATGATCTCGCTCTTGCCGTTTCCGGCGAGGCTGTACTCGTAGGTCGAGACGGCGCTCGCGCCATGCGCGTCCACGGCCTGCGCCTCGGTCAGCCCCACGGAGGCGACCTCGGGGTGCGAGTAGGTGACCCGGGGGATCTGCGTCTCCGGCACAGGCACGGGACCGATGCCCGCGATCGCCTCTGCGACGAAGATGCCCTGCTGGAAGCTGCGATGGGCGAGCTGCAGGCCCGGCACGATGTCGCCGACCGCCCAGACGCCCTCGGCGCTCGTGCGCAGCTGGTCGTCGACGACCACGAAGCCGCGTTCGAGGGCGACGCCCGCCTCCTCGAGCCCGAGGTCGGCGGTGGCCGGCCCGCGGCCGACGGCGATCAGCAGATAGTCGGCCTCGACGGCCTCGCCGTCCTCGAGCGTGACCACCACGCCGTCCGCATGCTGCGAGGCCGACGCGAACCGCGTCGCGAGACGGGTCTGGATGCCGCGCTTCCGGTAGGCGCGCTCGAGCCCCTTGCTGAGCGCGATGTCCTCGTTCGGCACCAGGTGGTCGAGTGCCTCGACGATCGTGACCTCGGAGCCGAGCGAACGCCATGCGCTCGCGAACTCCACGCCGATGACGCCTCCGCCGAGGATGACCACCCGACCCGGCACCTCGTCGAGCGTGAGCGCGGTCTCGCTCGTCAGGATCCGGCCGCCGCGCTCCAGGCCCGGGAGGGTCCTGCTGTACGACCCCGTCGCGAGCACCACGTCGGCGCCGGTGTAGGCGTCGTTGCCCACCCGGACGGTCCGTGCCGCCTCGAGGCGGCCCTCGCCCGGGACCACCGTGATGCCCCGACGGGCGATCAGCCCCTCGAGTCCCTTGAACTTCTTCGCGACGACGCCTTCGCGGTAGGCGCGCATGGCGGCCGGGTCGATGCCCGTCAGCGACGCACCGACGCCGTACGAGGCGGCGTCGCGCACGGTGTCCGCGACCTCCGCGGCGTGCAGGAGCGCCTTCGTCGGGATGCACCCGCGATGCAGGCAGGTGCCGCCGAGGCGATCCTTCTCGATGAGCGCGACGCTCTTGCCGAGCTCCGCCGCGCGCAGGGCGGCGGCGTACCCGCCGCTGCCGCCGCCGAGAACGACGACGTCGAACGAGTGGGAGGTCACAGCACCTCTCCGCCCGCGGCGACGAAGTCGATCAGCGCGCGGACCGTGGCCCCGGTCGGGCCCTTGTCGGTGTAGCCGTACGCGCTGCTCGTGCTCATGGCCGAGCCCGCGATGTCGAGGTGCACCCACGGGATGCGCGGCGCGTCGTCGCCGCCAGCCGTCCCGTCGACCGAGCGGCGACCGACGAAGCGCTGGAGGAACAAGCCGGCGAACATCGATCCGCCGTTCCGGTTGCCCATGTTGGCGTTCTGCATGTCGGCGATCCGCGAGTCGAGGCCCTCGGCGATGTACTCCGGCAGCGGGAGCGCCCAGGCGAGCTCGCCGGTTCGGTCGGCGGCCCGCAGGAACGCGTCGACCGCGTCACCGTGTCCCATGACGCCCGTGTGACGGGTGCCGAGCGCCACGAGGATCGCTCCCGTGAGGGTGGCGACGTCGACGATGACGTCCGGGTTCTCGCGGCTGGCGGCGACGAGTCCGTCGGCGAGCACCAGTCGGCCCTCCGCGTCGGTGTTCGTCACCTCGACGGTGGTGCCGTCGAGCATGCGCAGCACGTCGCCGGGGCGGGTGGCGCGCCCGGACGGCATGTTGTCGGCGATGCACATCCAGGCGGTGACCCGCACCGGCAGCTCGAGCTGCGCGGCCGCACGGATGACGGCGAGCACCTCTGCGGCGCCGGTCATGTCCTCGTTCATCCCCACCATGGACGCGGCGGGCTTGAGCGACAGGCCACCGGTGTCGAACGTGATGCCCTTGCCGACGAGGGCCACGTGACGCGCGGCACCCTCGGGGTTCCACTCGAGGCGCACGAGGCGCGGCGGGCGGTCCGAGCCCTTGCCCACGCCGAGGATGCCTCCGAAGCCGCCGTCCTCGAGCGCCTTCTCGTCGTAGACCGTCACGTCGATGCCGAGTCCCTCGGTCGCGGTCACGGCCGACTCCGCCAGCTGTGCGGGGCTCTGCCATTCGGCAGGCGTCGACACCAGGTCCTTGACGAGGGCCACGGCCTCGGCTGCCGCGCGGACGGGGACGAGCGCGGCGTCATCGAGTGCGGCAGGGGCGTGGACGATGACGCTGGCGGCCCGCCGCTTCTTCGCGGCCTTTCCGGCGTCCTCGTTCTTGTAGGACGCGAAGGAGTATCCGCCCAGCGCCGCGCCCTCCGCCGCCGCGCGCCAGGCGTCCTCCACATCGGCGACGACGTGGACGGCGACGACGTCGAAGCCGGTCAGCTGCCGCGCCGCCGTGCCCACCGCCTCGCGCACCGTCGCGGCGTTGGGCTCGGACCCGAGGCCGACCACGGCCAAGGGGAGGTCGGTGACGTCGGGGGCGTACACGCGGGCGAACGAGTTCTTCGCGCCGGTGAACCCGATCGCGTCGAGGGCGGGGCGCAGGGCGGGGAAGCCGGCGACGTCGCCGCCGTCGCCGAGCGACGGGATCGCGAGCACTGCTGCTTCCGCGCTCTCGGCGGGGAACGGGTCGGTGGTCAGCGCGAGCGCGGGAATCGGCATGCGTCCATCCTATGGACCGGCCGCGTGCTCGGCGCCCAGGGTCCCGTCGGCTCGTAGCATGGATGCATGCCCTTTACCGGTGACATCTACGAGCGGGTCGCGAATGCGCCCACGGTGCCCGACGGCCTGCCGCTCGTGATCCTGATGACCGGCTTCACCGACGCCGGGGGAGCCGTGGCGGGCCTGATCGACTTCGCGCGCGAAGAGCTCGATCCGAGCCCGGTCGTGGTGTTCTCGAACGACACGCTGCTCGACTACCGGGCGCGCCGCCCCATCGTGACCTTCGAGCAGGATCACCTGAGCGACTACCGCCCGCCGCGCCTCGAGCTCTCCCTCGCCCACGACGCTCTGGGGCAGCCCTTCCTGCTGCTGTCCGGCTACGAGCCGGACTTCGCCTGGGACGCGTTCGCGGCCGCCGCGATCGATTTCGCCGGGCGTTTCGCGGTGTCGTCGGTGACGTGGGTGCACGCGATCGCGATGCCGGTGCCGCACACGCGGACGCTGGGCGTGACCGTCAGCGGCAATCGCGCCGACCTGATCGACACGCATTCGATCTGGCATCCGCGCACCCAGGTGCCCGCCACGATCGGGCACCTGCTGGAGTACCGGTTCGTCGAGGCCGGCTTCGACACGGCCGGCTTCGTGCTGCTCGTGCCGCACTACCTCGCGGAGACCGATTACCCGGCGACGACGATCACCGCGCTCGACAAGCTCATGGCGTCGACCGGCCTGGTGTTCACCCTGGACGAGCTGTACGCCGAGAACCGCGAGTATCTGGGCAAGGTCGAGGACCAGATCGCGGGGAACGACGAGCTGGGGCGCATGGTGCAGGGCCTGGAGGAGCGGTACGACGCGTACGCGGCCGGGTTGCAGGGCGGGGTCCCCGGTGGGGTGTCCGGCATCCGCGAGGGCGAGCTGCCAAGCGCCGACGAGCTCGCAGCGGAGCTCGAGCGCTATCTCGCATCTCGCCCGACGGGGGACGAGGACAAGCGCGGCGGCTGAGCCCCGCACCCGACGTGCGCACGCGTGCGAGGGGGAATGCATCGGCCTCCGGGGGCGTTGTCTCGGGTGGCGCGCAGAGCGCCGTCAAGCGTCAGGATCGCGGGTGGGCGTCGGCGCGCCCGACCTGTGAGAGAATGGGTGTCCGACCCGTTGTCGAGACGGCGCATGTGACGGCGCCGGACTTGACAAGGGTCTTACTAGTGCCCGAACACACCCGGGGGCGCGGCGCGCAGCGCCGCCGGTGAAAGGCGAAACGTGACTACTGCCACGAAGACTCCGCGGAGCACCGCGAAGAAGAACGACACGGCCGAGGCGGAAGAGGCCGTCGAGACCGCTGCCGAGACGAAGCCCGCCGCCAAGGCGGCGCGCAAGCCTGCCGCGAAGAAGGCCGCGGAGGCCGACGCCGAGAAGGCGACGACCGCGCGCAAGACGACGGCGAAGAAGGCGGCGCCGAAGAAGGCGGCCGCCAAGAAGAAGTCCGACGACCCCGATGACGAGGCCGGCGAGGTCGAGGAGGACGCCGAGGGCGCCGACGAGGCCACCAAGGACGATTCCCCCGAGGCGAGCGAGGACGACGACACGGCGAAGAAGGTCGTGACGGAGCCGCTGCCGACGGGTGCGATCGTCATCAGCTCGGCGGACGAGGATGAGGTCCCCGTCTATTCGACGCAGATCACGGGCGCCACGGCCGACCCGGTCAAGGACTACCTCAAGCAGATCGGCAAGGTCCCGCTGCTGAACGCCGCGGAGGAGGTCGACCTCGCCATGCGCATCGAGGCCGGCCTGTTCGCCGAGGAGAAGCTGTCGAAGATGTCGGCGGCCGAGAAGTCCGGCCAGCTGGGCCTCGACCTGCAGTGGGTCGCCCGTGACGGCCAGCGCGCGAAGTCGCACCTGCTGGGCGCGAACCTGCGTCTGGTGGTGTCGCTCGCCAAGCGCTACACCGGTCGCGGCATGCAGTTCCTGGACCTGATCCAGGAGGGCAACCTCGGCCTGATCCGTGCGGTGGAGAAGTTCGACTACACCAAGGGCTTCAAGTTCTCGACGTATGCGACGTGGTGGATCCGCCAGGCGATCACCCGCGCGATGGCCGACCAGGCCCGCACCATCCGCATCCCCGTCCACATGGTCGAGGTCATCAACAAGCTCGCACGGGTCCAGCGGCAGATGCTGCAGGACCTGGGTCGCGAGCCCACGCCGGAGGAGCTGAGCCGCGAGCTCGACATGACCCCTGAGAAGGTCATCGAGGTGCAGAAGTACGGCCGCGAGCCCATCTCGCTGCACACCCCGCTCGGCGAGGACGGCGACAGCGAGTTCGGCGACCTGATCGAGGACACCGAGGCGGTCGTTCCCGCCGACGCCGTCGGCTTCACGATGCTGCAGCGGCAGCTCGAGTCCCTGCTGGACTCGCTCAGCGAGCGCGAGGCGGGCGTGATCCGGATGCGCTTCGGCCTCGGCGACGGGCAGCCCAAGACGCTCGACCAGATCGGCGACACGTTCGGCGTCACGCGTGAGCGGATCCGCCAGATCGAGTCGAAGACGATGGCGAAGCTGCGCCACCCGAGCCGCTCGCAGTCGCTGCGGGACTACCTCGAGTGAGCGTCGCCAACGAGGGCAAGGCCCTCGAGGTCGACGTGGATGGCGAGAAGGTCCAGCGCATCCCCCTGCGCACGCGGGTGGTCATGCCGGACGACGACCTCGACGCCATCATCGACGAGTACGCGAAGGGCTCCGTGCAGCCGGGCGACCTGCTGTTCGTGACCGAGAAGATCGTCGCGATCACGCAGGGGCGGTCGTACCTGCTCACCGAGATCCAGCCGCGGTCTCTGGCGCGCCTGCTGTCGAAGTACGTGGTGAAGACGCCGCACGGCATCGGCCTCGGCATGCCCGAGACGATGGAGATGGCGCTGCGCGAGTGCGGCACGCCGCGCATCCTCTTCGCCGCGGGCGTCGCCGCGGTGACGAAGCTGTTCGGACGGAAGGGCGACTTCTACCGGATCGCGGGTGACAAGGCCCGCGCGATCGATGGACCGACCGGCGGCACGATCCCGCCGTACAACCAGGCCGTCGTGCTCGGCCCGGAGCGTCCTCGCGAGGTGGCGGCGCACGTGAAGGCCCGCCTGGGCGACATCGCTGAGGTCGCGGTCGTCGACATCAACGACATCGGCGGCAACATCCTCGGCTCCACGCTCGACAAGGCAGGGGAGAGGCGCCTGGTGCGCATCCTCGGCGACAACCCGCTGGGGCAGGGCCACCAGTCGACGCCGCTCGGCATCGTCCGCGCCGTCCGCTGACCGGTCGCACGAGAAGAGACCCCCGAGCCGCGATGGCTCGGGGGTCTCTTCTCATCGGAGCGGTGCGCGGCGGCGGCGTCTCCCGCGGGTCGCCTCAGAACCCGATGGCGGCCTTGTAGCGGGGCTTGTGACCGGTGCGGATGCCGGTGACGCTCGGCTTGTTCTCGTAGACACCCGCGCCCCAGTTGCCCTCGACCAGCACCGGGCCCTCCGGCGTCACGACGATGTCCCAGCCGACGTACTGGACCTCGGGCACCACGCGGGCGACCTCCTTGACGAAGGCCTTCACGTCGTCGAAGAACGGGAGGCGGAACGCCGCGATGGGGAAGTCCGTGTCGGGATGCTTCTCGTGCACATGCCCATGCGAGTCGTAGCCGGGCCCGAAGGCTCGGCCGTCTTCGGGGTGCAGCATCGTGTAGAAGCCGCCGTACGACATCTGGTCGCTCACCGCGCCGCGGCCGAACTTCTGCGCGACGGCCAGGATGTGGACGTCCTGGCCGTCGAAGAACGCGGTCACGCGGGTGGTGTTGACCGTGCCGGGGCAGACGGCCGCGAGGTCGGCGTGCTGCTCGATGACCTCTTCGAGCAGCAGTTCGTCGCGTTCGAGCAGGCCACGGTGGAACGCGGCCCAGTCGGTGACGTCGGCCGCGTGGTATCTGCGCACGCCGAGCCCCATGTGGCTCACGGGCACCTTCGCGATGATCGTGCCGTGGCGCTCGGCGAAGGCCTGCACGGCGTCGGCGTTACCCGCCTCGACCACGAGCCAGTCGCGCTTGAGGAAACGGTCGAACACGCGGTTGAACTCGATCTTGTTCTCGAACAGGACGCGCTTGTCCTTCTTCGCGAAGCGGGCGGCGAGCTGCATCGAGACGGGGTGCGTCATGTACGTCGCGCGCTCGTCCTTCGTGAGGATCGCGAAGTCGTAGTCGACGTAGTCCTGGAAGGCCACGTCGTGGCGCGCGGCCGACCAGAGCATGTCCGCGAACGCGCGCGGCGCCCAGGTCCCGTGCTGCTCGTGCACCTCTTTGGCCCTCTCCGCAACCGACTTGATGTCGATGCGGCGCGCGCGCTCCGCGAGGTACCGGAACTTGCCGGCGAGGCCGAGACGGTTGTCAGACATGCACACTCCGAGGGGTCAGCGGGACGGTTCCGTCCCCGGGTTAGTCTAGGTCGGTGACCTGGCCGAATCCCCGGCGGGCGGCCCCCGTCGCGCGCATCTCGCAGACGGCCCTCCTCGAGAACGCCCGGCTGCTACGCGCGGCGCGGCCCGACGCGATCGCCGATCTGAGGCGGGACGCGTGGGGTCACGGCGTCGAGGCGGTGGCGCGCGCCGTCGCGGATGCGGGGATCCGCTCGGTGGGCGTGGACGCCGCGGACTCCGCGCGTGTCGCCGCCCTCGGGCTCTCGTCGACGACGGCGGCGCCCGATGACTCTGCGGTGCTCTACGGCCTGCCCGGCACCGGTGGCGCTGCGGCGCTGGCGCTGGTGAGCCCCGTCCTGTCCACCAAGCGGCTGCTCGCGGGCGAAGGCGTGTCCTACGGCTACACCCATCGTGCCGCGGCGGACACCCGCGTCGCGCTGGTCGCCGGGGGGTACGCCGAGGGGGTCGTACGGGCGCTCGGCAACCGGGTGACGCTGGACGTGGCGGGGCGGCTGAGCCCCGTCGTCGGGCGCGTCGCTATGGACGTCTGCGTCGTGGACGTGGGCGACGTGCCCGCGGAGGCCGGAGACGAGGCCGTCTTCTTCGGCGCCGGAGCGGCCGGCGACAACCTGTCCGACTGGGTGCGCGCGACGGGCCTGACGGCCGCCGAGCTCGTGTGCGCCGTCGGCCTGCACGTGCACCGGGAGGTCGCCGCATGACCGGCGCCGACGACGTCACAGGGACGGCCGCGGACGCCGCTGCGTCCGCGGGACGGCCCGTGGAGCTCCGCATCTCGCGATCGCGCCTCGCGGCCAACCTGGCGGCGGCACGCGCCCGGCTCGTCCCTGCCGAGCTGATGGTGGTCGTGAAGGACGACGCCTACGCGCACGGCGTCGAGGCGGTGACGGCCATCGCGGTGGAGGAAGGCGTCCGCTGGCTCGGCGCCATCGATCCCCGCAGTGCCGGCCGCGCGAAGGCCGTGGCGGGCGACCGGGCTCGGGTGTTCTGCTGGCTCACCCTGAGCGCCGACGAGACCCGAAGCGCGCTGGCCGAGGGCCTCGAGCTGGGGGTGGGGGACGCCGGGTATCTCGAGCGGGTCGGCGCTGCAGCGGAGAGCCCGGCGGTCGTGCACCTGAAGATCGACACCGGCCTGCACCGCAACGGCGTCCGCCCCGAGGACTGGCCGGGGTTCGTCGCGCGCGCCGCGCAGCTCGAGCGGCAGGGACGCATCCGCGTCGCGGGCATCTGGAGCCACATCGCGGAGGCCAGCGACGCCGAGGACGACGCGTCGCGGGCCGTGTTCGACGCGGCGGTCCAGGTAGCGCGGGACGCCGGCCTCACGCCCGAGGTGCGTCATCTCGCCGCGAGCGCCGCGGGCTGGGCGCGGCCCGAGTTCCGGTATGACATCGTGCGCCTCGGCGCCTTCAGCTACGGCATCCGTTCCGCGGACGGGCCGGAGATCGACGGCATCGCGCCCGTCGCGACCCTGATCGCCCGGGTGACAGCCCTCGGGCACGAAGCCGTCGAGATCGGAATCGGCTCGCTCGACGGTCTCCCCTCGACGCTCGGCGGGAGGGTCCACGTCGGCACCCCTGCCGGTCCTCGTCGCCTCGACGGCGTCGGTCTCGTCACGAGCCGTGTGGAGACGTGGCCCGGCGCCGCGATCGGCGACGAGGTCGCCGTGTTCGGCCCCGGGACGATGGGCGAGGCCTCGGCGACGACTCTCGGTGAGGCGATCGGCACCGTCGGCGAGGAGCCGGTGCTGCGCGTGTCCCCGCTGGTGCCGCGCGTCGTGACCGACTGAGCCCCCGAGACGCCGCGACGCCCGCCGCCCCGAAGGGCGACGGGCGTCGTCGGAGGCGGGGTCGCCCGCTCAGACCGCTTCGCTGAGTCGCGACGTCTCGTCGTGCCAGGACGTGGCGACGGCGCGGAGCTTCTCCTCGTACTTGCGGCCGTGGTGCGCGCAGAACAGCAGCTCGCTGCCGTTCACCTCGGCGGCGATGTATGCCTGCGCACCGCACGAGTCGCAGCGATCCATCGCCGAGAGGCGGTGGGAGACAGTGGGGGCCTCGGTTGCGGTCGTCGTCATGTCTGCCTCCTTGTTCGTCGATGCATCCAAGCCTTGCCGGATGCGTCACATATAACCACGCCGGGCTGGCAATCCTGCCCGCGCGCCGGCATGTTTCGCTCACCGCGTACGTCGGCCCCACGCGGGCCTTGCGACGCTAGCCGTCAAGGGAGTGTCAGCCCGGAGATGTCGGCGGTCGCGGATAGCATCGAAGATTGTGACCGCCGAGTACTCCGCCCATCATCTGCAGGTGCTGGAAGGCCTCGAGGCCGTCCGCAAGCGTCCGGGCATGTACATCGGCTCGAACGGCTCGCCGGGCCTCATGCACTGCCTGTGGGAGATCATCGACAACGCCGTGGACGAGGCGGTGGCGGGCAACGGATCGCGCATCGACGTGATCCTGCACGCCGACGGCAGCGTCGAGGTGCGAGACCGCGGTCGCGGCGTGCCGGTCGACGTCGAGCCCCGCACGGGCCTGTCGGGCGTCGAGGTCGTCTACACGAAGCTCCACGCGGGCGGCAAGTTCGGCGGCGGGTCCTACGCCGCGTCGGGCGGTCTGCACGGCGTCGGCGCCTCGGTCGTCAACGCCCTCTCCGAGCGCCTGGACGTCGAGGTCGATCGCGGCGGCAAGACCTGGGCGATGTCCTTCCATCGCGGCGAGCCCGGCGTCTTCGAGGACGGCAAGGGAGAGCCGCGCCCCGACGCGTCGTTCCGTCCGTTCGAGGACCGCAGCGAGCTGCGCGTCGTCGGCAAGGTCGCCAAGGCGGTCACGGGAACCCGCGTGCGGTACTGGGCCGACCGCCAGATCTTCACCAAGGACGCGGCGTTCCAGCTGGACGAGCTCGTGACCCGTGCCCGGCAGACGGCGTTCCTCGTGCCGGGCCTCGAGATCGTGATCCGGGACGAGCGGCCCGCACCGGACGGCAGCACCGAGCCGACGGACACCGCTTACAAGTTCGACGGCGGCATCTCCGAGTTCGTGGACTTCCTCGCGACGGACGCGCCGGTGACCGACACGTGGCGACTGACCGGCTCGGGGACCTTCACCGAGACGGTGCCGATGCTGCAGGCGGACGGGCACATGGTCTCGACCGAGGTGCTGCGCGAGTGCACCGTCGACATCGCGCTGCGCTGGGGCACCGGGTACGACACCGCCATCCGGTCGTTCGTGAACATCATCTCCACGCCTAAGGGCGGAACGCATCAGCAGGGGTTCGAGCAGGAGCTGCTCAAGCAGCTCCGCGACCAGGTGGCCGCGAACGCGAGGCGGCTGAAGGTCGGCAACGACAAGGTCGAGAAGGACGACGTGCTCGCCGGGCTCAGCGCGGTGCTGACCGTCACGGTGCCCGAGCCGCAGTTCGAGGGCCAGACGAAGGAGGTGCTCGGCACGCCCGCCGTGCGCTCGATCGTCGCGAAGGTCGTGCGCGAGGAGCTGAAGGCGCGCTTCGCGTCCACCAAGCGCGACGACAAGAACCAGACGTCGATGCTGCTCGACAAGGTGGTCGCCGAGATGAAGGCGCGCGTCTCGGCGCGGGCGCACAAGGAGACCCAGCGCAGAAAGAACGCGCTCGAGAGCTCGTCGCTGCCCACCAAGCTGGTCGACTGCCGCACGCAGGACGTCGCGCAGTCCGAGCTGTTCATCGTGGAGGGCGACTCGGCTCTCGGCACGGCGAAGCTCGCCCGCAACAGCGAGTACCAGGCGCTGCTGCCGATCCGCGGCAAGATCCTGAACGTGCAGAAGGCCTCGATCAGCGACATGCTGTCGAACGCCGAGTGCGCGTCGATCATCCAGGTCGTGGGAGCCGGCTCGGGACGGACGTTCGACCTCGATGCCGCCCGCTACGGCAAGGTGATCATGATGAGTGACGCCGACGTGGACGGCGCGCACATCCGCACCCTGCTGCTGACGCTCTTCTACCGCTACATGCGGCCGCTCGTCGAGGCCGGGCGGGTGTTCTCGGCCGTACCTCCGCTGCACCGGATCATCGTGGTGAACCCGGGGTCGAAGCCGAACGAGACGATCTACACCTACAGCGAGGCCGAGCTGCATCGCCTGCTGGACAAGCTCCGCAAGGGCGGCAAGCGCTGGCAGGAGCCGATCCAGCGCTACAAGGGCCTTGGCGAGATGGACGCGGACCAGCTGGCCGAGACCACGATGATGCGTGACGGGCGGCTGCTCCGCCGGGTGCGCCTCGAGGACGCAGAGGCCGCGGGACGGGTCTTCGAGATGCTGATGGGCAACGAGGTCGCCCCGCGCCGCGAGTTCATCATCGAGTCGGCCGATCGCCTGTCGCGCGAGGCGATCGACGCCTGATCGAGCGAGGCGCGACCGGCGATAGACTCGCGTCGGAGCGGAGGGAGAGGGACGCATGAGCACGCTGTCGGTGGTGATGCCGCTGATCGTCGTGCTCTCGACGTACCTCGTCGCAGGACCGCCCGACGGAGCCTCCCTGCCGTTCCTCCTGCTGGCCGCGTGGGCCGCGACGATCGTGGTGGCTGCCCCGGCCATCGTGCGAGCCCTCGCGCGGGTCGTGCTGCCTCCTGCCTCCGACCGGCCTGCGCCGCGTCCCGTCCGCCCCGCTTCGTTCCGTCTTCCCACCGCCGCAGGCACCCCGGGTACGCCGCGCACGCGAGCGCCCGCTGCCGGTCCCGGCGTCTCGGCCTGACGACCGCCTGATCGCCCGCCTCGCGGGCGATCCATCGGTGTCGGCCACGGCGCCCTCCGACGAATCCGCGTCCGGGCACCGCCGCGGGGTGCGCTCATGCCGCCCTGCCTGCCCGTCTCGACGCATCCGCTCGAAGAGGGAAGACCAATCGTGAACATCTATGAACTCCCGCCCGTGCAGGCGCTCCTCTCCGCCGCCTCGTGGGCGGTCACGCAGCTCAGTGTGCTCGTGGCGCCGTTCGCCGGGCAGGCGGCCGCGGCGGTGGCGATCGTGCTGCTGACCGTCCTCGTCCGCGCGGCGCTGATCCCGGTGGGCGTGTCGCAGGCGCGCGCGGCGGCGACGCGCCAGCGCCTCGCGCCGAAGATCGCCGAGCTGCAGCGGCGATATCGCAAACGGCCTGAAGAGCTGCAGCGCCGGATGATGGAGCTGTACGCGAGCGAGAAGGCGTCGCCCCTTCAGGGTTGCCTCCCGGTCCTCGCGCAGAGCCCGGTGCTGCTCGCCATCTACGGCATCTTCGTGCAGGCGCGGATCGGGGGATCGCCGAACGAGCTGCTGAGCCACGACCTCGCAGGCGTCGGCCTGGGCGAGAGCCTGGTGAGCGCCATCGGGGCGTCTGCGTCCGTCGCGCAGCTCCTCGTCTTCGCGGCCGTGATCGCGGTGATCGCCGTCGTGGCGCTGGCGTCGCGCAAGGTGCTCGCCGTGCCGGTAGCCCCGGAGGGACAGGCAGCCGGGCTGATGCGCGCCCTGAGCTTCCTGCCCCTGATGACCGCGGTGATCGGGGTCTTCGTCCCGCTCGCCGCGGGGCTCTACCTGGCCACGACGACCGCGTGGACGCTGGGCGAACGGCTCGTGCTCAAGCGGCTGATCGCACCGTAGCCGGAGCGGCGCCCGGCGATGGGAAGGCCATCGGCCGCCCTCAGACGAGGGTGCGCCCGATGGACCCGACCACCGCGTCGAGCGGCTGACCCGACGCATCGCGGCGCGCCAGCGTCTCGGGCAGCTTGCGAACCGCGCCCGTCGGATCCACGGCGCGAGCGGGATCGGGACCGACCCACGCGAGCGTGAGACGGTCCTCGCCCTTCAGGAACGAGTGTGCGCGCACGCCACCGGTGGCGCGCCCCTTGGCCGGGAACTCGGAGAAGTCCGAGATCTTGGCGCGTCCGGCGTCGGCACCCGGCAGGGTGGACTCGGACCCGGAGACGGTGACCACCACGGTCTCGTCGCCCGTAGCGGCGCCGAAGAACACCACGTCCGCCTTCGCACCGAGCTTCATGCCCGCCATGCCCCCGGCGGCCGCGCCCTGGGGACGCACCGCCGATGCCGTGAACCGCAGCAGCTGAGCGTCGCTCGACACGAAGACGAGCTCGGCGTCGTCGGGTGCCGGCGCCGCACCGACCAGGGCGTCCCCGGGCTTCAGCGCGATGATCTCGATCTCGGGCTTCGGCGGCAGGGCCGGGGGCACGACGCGCTTGACGACGCCCTGGGCGGTGCCGAGGGCGAGCGGGGTGTCATCGTCGAACGCGACCAGCGTCAGGATCCGCTCGCCCCGGTCCGTGAGTCCGATGTAGTCGTGCAGCCTGACGCCGACGCCGAGCTGCACGGAGTTGGACGGCACGGACGGCAGGTCGACGGGGGAGAAGCGCACCACGCGCCCCTTCGTCGTGATCGCGCCGACCTCACCGCGCACGGTCGTCGCGACCGTCGCCCGGATCGCGTCGTGCTTGCTCCGTCGTGCGGGCGCGACGAGCGGCTGCCCGTCGGGCACCTCGACGCGCACCGCGCGCCCGGTGGTCGACAGGGCGACGAGCGTCGGCGCGTCGGCGATCTGCAGGTCGGGCGCGGCACCCTTCTTCGCGCGCGGCGCGGCCGGCTTGCCGTTCATCAGAAGCGTGCGGCGCGGCGTGGCGTGCTTGTCCGCGGTCGCCTCGAGCTCCAGCGCGACCGTCTTGCGCAGCAGCACCTCGGACCCGAGGAGCTCCTCGAGCTGGGCGATCTCCGCGAGCAGGGAGTCCCGCTCCTGCTCCAGCTCGATGCGGGAGAACTTCGTGAGGCGCCGGAGCCGCAGCTCGAGGATGTACTCGGCCTGCACCTCGTCGAGGTCGAACACCGTGCAGAGGCGTCCGCGCGCCTGCTCCGACGTGTCGGACGACCGGATCACCTGGATGACCTCGTCGATGTCGAGGATGGCGACGAGGAGGCCCTGCACCAGGTGCAGCCGCTCGCGTCGGCGGTCGAGGCGATACCGGCTCCGCCGGGTGACGACCTCTAGGCGGTGATCGATGTAGACCCGCAGCAGCTCCTTGAGGCCGAGCGTGCGCGGCTGGCCGTCGACCAGCGCCACGTTGTTGATGCTGAACGAGTCCTCGAGCGGGGTGAGGCGATACAGGAGCTCCAGCACCGCGTGCGGGTCGAACCCGGTCTTGATGCCGATGACCAGGCGGAGCCCGTTGTTGCGGTCGGTGAGGTCGGCGACATCGCTGATGCCCTGCAGCTTCTTCGACTGCACCGCGTCCTTGAGCTTGTCGATCACGCGCTCGGGACCCACCATGTAGGGCAGCTCGGTGATCACGATGCCGGTGCGGCGGGGGGCGACCTGCTCGACCGACACTTTGCCGCGCAGCTTGAACGCGCCGCGGCCGGTCTCGTACGCGTCGCGCACGCCGTCGAGGCCCACCAGGATGCCGCCGGACGGGAAGTCGGGGCCGGGCACGAACTCCATCAGCTCGGCGGTCGTGGCCTCCGGGTGCTCGAGCAGATGGGTGGCGGCCGCCACGACCTCGCTGAGGTTGTGCGGAGCCATGTTCGTGGCCATGCCGACGGCGATGCCGCTCGCGCCGTTCACCAGCAGGTTCGGGTAGGCCGCCGGCAGCACCGAGGGCTGCTGGAACTGGCCGTCGTAGTTCGGAATGAAGTCGACGACGTCCTCTTCGAGGTTCTCCGTCAGGGACAGGGCCGGCGACGCGAGGCGCGCCTCGGTGTACCGCGCGGCCGCGGGGCCGTCGTCGAGCGAGCCGAAGTTGCCGTGCCCGTCGACGAGCGGCACGCGCAGCGCGAAGTCCTGTGCCAGCCGCACGAGCGCGTCGTAGATCGCCGAGTCGCCGTGCGGGTGGAGCTTTCCCATCACCTCGCCGACGACGCGCGCGCTCTTGACGTGCCCGCGATCGGGCCGCAGACCCATCTCCGCCATCTGGTAGAGGATGCGGCGTTGCACGGGCTTGAGCCCGTCGCGTGCGTCGGGCAGCGCCCGCGAGTAGATGACCGAGTAGGCGTACTCGAGGTACGAGCCCTGCATCTCCGTCTCGAGGTCGATGTCCTCGATGCGCTCGGGAGCCGGGTCGGCGGAGCTCGGGGAAGCGGGGGTCTTTCGGGCCATACTGCTCTCTCGACTGCTCTCTCGATGGAGGTGGGGTCCGGACGAGGATCGCCGGGGAGGGCGAAGCGCGTTGTGCGAGACTTGCCCGGATGCCCCCCATCGTACCGACGGGCCCCCTCTCAGCCCGGAGCCTCACCGGAGTTGCGCCGGACATCCTCGCGTCCCTGTCGGGGTCCGCCGAGATGCTCGCGCCGGTCCGATCGGCCGTGCTCATCGTCATCGACGGGCTGGGGGCGATGCAGTTGCGCGCCCACGCCGGTCACGCCAGGCGCCTGGCGGCTCTCGGCGGCAAGAAGGACGTCGCGCGGTCGGTGTTCCCCTCGACGACCGCTGCGGCGCTCACGTCGATCCTCACCGGCTCCGAGCCGGGACAGCACGGGCTCGTCGGCTACCGCGTGATGGACCCCGCGCGCGGACGTCCGGTCAACCAGCTCAACGGCTACGAGCGCGACGGGCTCGACCCGGCGTCGTGGCAGCGACGTCCCACCGTGTTCGAGCGCGCCGCGGCCGAGGGGCGGCGCACGTTCGCCGTGGGGCTCGGCCAGTACTCGAAGAGCGGGCTGACCGCGGCGATCCTCCGGGGTGCCGAATACGTCCCGGCGGACGACGTCCGCGCGCGGGTGCGGCTGGCCTACGAGCTGGCCGCGGCAGAGCCCGGGTCGCTGGTGTACTGCTACCTGCCCGAGGTCGACCAGGCGGGGCATCGCCACGGCGTCGCATCCGACGAGTGGGTGGCCGCTCTCGAGGACGTCGACGGGGCGTTCGCGGCGCCGGTGCCGCACGGCGTCGGCGCGGTCGCGACCGCGGACCACGGCATGGTCGACGTGCCGCGCCACCGGCACGTGCTGCTGCAGAGCGAGGACCCTCGCCTCGACGGCGTCGCCCACCTCGGCGGCGAGCCGCGTCTGCTCCACCTCTATCTCGAGGATGACGTGCACGCCGCCGACGTGGCGCGGACGTGGGAGCGCGAGTCGGGGCGATCGGCCGATGTCGTCACCCGGGACGACGCGATCGCCGGCGGTGTGTTCGGACCGGTGGCCGACGACGTCGTCCCGCGGATCGGCGACGTCCTCGTGGCGGCGCGCGGCTCCTGGGCGTTCTACGACGACCGGCTCGCCGACAAGCGTCCGCAGGACATGATCGGACAGCACGGTTCGACGACGCCGGAGGAGGTCGTCGTCCCGCTTCTTCGCCTGGGCGCCTACGCCGGCTGAGCCGGAGCTGCCGACCGCTCCCTCGGAAGCGGCGCATCGGGCCCGGCAGCCCGGGTCATCGCGTCATTCGTCGCTGCGTGCGCCGAAGACGATCTCGTCCCACGAGGGCATTGACGGTCGTCCCCGTCTCCGGGGCGTGTCGTTCCCGCCCTCCGGGGAGTCGCGCTCGTCGTTCTCCGGCGCGGGCGGCAGGCTGTCGAAGAGCGCGACCGGGGTGCGCTCGGTGCGGGGTCGCTCCGCGGCGGGGTGCTCGGAGCGGGAGCGGTCCGAGGGCCGATCGGCCTCGAAATCGGGGGCGGGCTCGCGCTGTCCGCGCCGTCGACGCAGCGCCTCGAGCAGGTCCGCGGTGTCCGGGTTCGGCGACTGCGCACCCGGCGCACGCTTCGTGGCGAGCTCTCGCACTCCCGGCGACGGGGCGCTCTCCGGCTCGGGGTCGGGAAGACGGCGAGGACCGGGCGCTCCGGTGTCGAAACGTGCGTCGCCACCGTCATCGGCGAGATCGGAGGGCGCCACGGCGTCGAGGGCGCGCAGCCGCGGGATCAGCCCCTCGGGCATCGGACCCTGACGCGAGAGCGCGGTGGCGTCGCCGTTCAGCGGCGAGAGGGCGCCGCGTCGTCGCTCGAAGCTCCACCGTGCGTCGTGGTCGACCTCCTCGGCGGTGAACTCGAGCTTCACGATCCAGCCCGCCTGCTCCTTCCAGCTCGTCCAGCGCTCGCCCGTGGCCCCGAGATCCTCCAGCTTCGCGCGGATGGCGACGCCGAACGTCGGGTTCTCGTCATGCTCGAGCTCGATGCCCATCAGCACAGGCACCGCAAGCGCCTGTCCGACCACGTGCTCCCTCTCGGCGACGACGGGCCCCTCGAAGCGACGGATGTCCTCGACACGCGCGTCGAGGAGCTCGGCCACCTCTTCGGCGGACATGCCCGCGCGGATGTGAGCCTGGATCTCGCGCGGGCTCGGCAGCGGGGTGCGCGCCTCTGCTGGCGTCGCCTCGCGCCCGGCCTTGCGGATCTCGGAGCGCAGCACGTCGTCGATCGCGAGGGTGAAGCGCTGACCGGCCTCGGTGGCCAGGACGAGACGACCGTCCTCGGTTCCGATGATGGTGAGCTGTTCCATGCCCATGCTCCTCTGGCTCGCCGCTCGTCGCTGGCATCAACGACGTGGACATGGTTTCACGGGCCTGCCCCAACCGAGGGGAATAGCGCGGGCGTGCCGCGAGTTTGGATGACGGCGCGCCCCGCATTTGCCAAACCGGCGACGGACGTGCAGACTATCGCCGCCCCGCCGCACGGCGGGGCCGCACCACAGCCGATGAAAGAAGCGTGACCCACTCACATGGCAACCGATTACGACGCCCCCCGCAAGACCGAGGACGACAGCAACGAGTCGATCGAGGCCCTGAAGGCGCGCGTGCCCGACAACCTGTCGGGCTCGGTGGACGTGGAGGACGCCGACAACCCCTCGAGCTTCGACCTGCCCGGCGCCGACCTGTCGAACGTCGAGCTCGACGTCGTGGTCCTGCCGGCCCAGGACGACGAGTTCACCTGCATGAGCTGCTTCCTCGTGAAGCACCGCTCGCAGATCGACCACGAGGACGCGAGCGGCCCGATCTGCCGCGACTGCGCCGCCTGAGCGTTCGCGCGAACGGTCTCTGACGAGACGCGAGCGCGAGGCGGGACGCCCTAGCGTCCTGCCTGAAGGCCCTGAGCGTGACGCACGGCCGCCGCGAGGCGATCGGGCGTGCGCGAGGAGAGCGTCCACGACGACACGGGATCGTCGGGGTCCTCGTCCGGAAGGACGACGATCTCGTCGATCCCTCCGCGTATCAGGTGCCAGCCGCGCGGATCGAGGCCTGCTCCGCGCGCAGCCCGGGCCTCCTCGCCGCCGAGCACGACGGGCTCGCCGAGAAGCGCGACGTCGATGTGCGCGCGTCCCGCACGCAGCACCCCGCCGCGGACCTCGATCACCGGCGAGGCGGCGATGAGGCCGGCGATCACGAGGAAGCCCACCACCAGACCGATCGCGAGCGACAGGGTGGCGTCGTACTGGACGAAGACGAGTGCCGCCATCGGTGCGATCACCGCGGCGGAGCCGAGCAGCCACAGGGAAGGCGACAGGCGCTCCCGGTAGAGCGGGCGCGCGGCCGTCGTGGACCGGACGGGCTGTGGTGTGTTCTGCATTACCCTCGTGGAGTGACCGAAACCGTGGACGTTCCCATCATCGCATCGGTGCCGCCGGTCTATGCGCATCCGGGCGACGCGGGGGCCGATCTGGTGGCTTCCGAGGCCGTGCGCCTCGAGCCGGGGGAGCGCGCTCTCGTCGGGACCGGCGTGCGGATCGCGCTGCCCGAGGGGTACGCGGCCTTCGTGGTGCCGCGCAGCGGCCTGGCGGCGAAGCACGGGATCACGATCGTCAACGCGCCGGGGACGGTCGACGCGGGGTACCGCGGGGAGATCAAGGTGGCGCTGCTCAACACCGACGCCCGTGACGCGTACGAGGTCCAGCCCGGTGACCGCATCGCGCAGCTGATCCTGATGCCCGTGCCGCGGGCGCGTTTCCTGCCGGTGGACGAGCTGCCCGACAGCGCTCGCGGCGCCGGCGGCTTCGGGTCCACGGGCTACCAGGCACCGCAGGAGCCGCCGTCGGCGGCCACCGGGCCGCGCGACTGAGCGAAGCGAACGAGTCGAAATGAGAACGAAGTGACCGATCCGAATCCCGAGACGTCGGACGAGCTCGAGGTGGGCCGCAAGTCGGCTCCCGTCGACCGCGAGGCCGTGGGCCCGCTGGACGAGACCGAGGCGAACCCGGTGCGCCCGTACATCGATCTCGGCGGCATCAAGGTGCTGCCGCGCGAGGGGCTCAACCTGCGCCTCGAGGTCGAGGAGCAGACGAAGCGGATCGTGGCCGTCGGGCTGGACTACGCCGGCTCCACGCTGCAGGTGCAGCCGTTCGCGGCGCCGCGCACCACCGGGCTCTGGGAGGAGACCCGCGCCCAGATCCGCGATCAGGTGCGTCAGCAGGGCGGACGTGTGGAGGAGCGCGAGGGGCCGCTCGGGCCCGAGCTCCTCGCGGAGGTGCCGGTCGCAGCGGGCCAGGACGCGCAGATGCGGCTGGCGCGCTTCGTCGGCGTGGACGGACCGCGCTGGTTCCTGCGCGGCGTCATCGGGGGGGCGGGTGCCGCCGATCCCGCGGCAGCGGAGCAGGTCGAAGACCTCTTCCGGTCGATCGTCGTGGTGCGCGGCGGGGCTCCCATGCCGCCCCGCGACCTCATCCCGTTGAAGATGCCCTCGACGCCCGCATCGGCCTGACGCACATGACGAGCCCGACAGACGCGCCGGGGGAGTCGCGCGACGATCGCGAGGCCCCTTCCGCCTCCGAGCTCGTCGGCGCGGCGATCGGCGGCGCGGCCCGCCGCGCCGGGATCGACCCTGCCGAGGAGGCGACCACGGGCGACGTCGTCTGGAAGGCGATGGGCGGCGTGCGAGGCATGCTTGAGTCGATCCTGCCCAGCCTGGTGTTCGTCATCGTCTACACGCTGTGGCCGGAGCCGCTGGTGCTGTCCCTGGGTCTCTCGGTGGGCATGGCGGCGGTGTTCACGCTCGTGCGCCTCGTCCAGAAGTCCCCGCCCGCGGCCGCGCTCGGCGGCCTCATCGCCGCGGGGGCCGCGGCCGCACTCGCGCTGTTCACGGGCCAGGGCCGCGACAATTTCGTGATCGGCCTGGTCGCGAACGGCGTCTACGGCACGGCGTTCCTGGTCTCCGCGCTCGTGGGCTGGTCGCTGATCGGGCTCGCCGCCGGGTTCCTGCTCGGCGACGGCACGGCCTGGCGCGAGGACCGCCGCAAGCGCCGCGTGTTCCTGTGGCTCGCGATCGCGTGGGCGGCGCTGTTCTATGCGCGCCTCGCCGTGCAGCTGCCGTTGTACCTCGCGAACGAGACGACGCTCCTCGGCACGCTCAAGCTGCTGATGGGCCTGCCGCTGTTCGCCCCGCTCGTGGCGGTCACGTGGCTCGCGGTCCGGGCGCTCTATCCGGCATCCCGCACGTGATAGATTTATCTTGACATCAAGATAAATAGCGGACGACCGACAGCACTTCGAGACCCGCCTGGGGTTAGGCCCGCCTTGCTGGCCCGGCGACCCCGGTCGGGGGCAGTATGAAGAGCGCAAGCGCGGTCGACCCAGGAGGAGACAGCCCGTGTCAACGGTCAACAGCTTCGGTGCCAAGAGCACCCTGACGGTCGGCAGCACCGACTACGAGATCTTCCGCATCGACGCGGTCGAGGGCTTCGAGAAGCTGCCCTTCAGCCTGAAGGTCCTGCTCGAGAACCTGCTGCGCACCGAGGACGGCGCGAACATCACCAGCGAGCAGATCAGCGCCCTCGGCTCCTGGGACCCGACGGCCGATCCGAACACCGAGATCCAGTTCACGCCCGCCCGAGTGGTGATGCAGGACTTCACCGGCGTTCCCTGCATCGTCGACCTCGCGACGATGCGCGAGGCGGTCACGGCGCTCGGCGGCGACGCCAACAAGATCAACCCCCTCTCGCCGGCGGAGATGGTCATCGACCACTCGGTCATCGCCGATCTGTTCGGGTCCGAGAACGCGCTCGAGCGCAACGTCGAGATCGAGTACGAGCGCAACGGGGAGCGCTACCAGTTCCTGCGCTGGGGCCAGACCGCGTTCCAGGACTTCAAGGTCGTGCCTCCGGGCACCGGCATCGTGCACCAGGTGAACATCGAGCACCTCGCCAAGGTCATCTACGACCGCGAGGTCGACGGCGTGCTGCGGGCCTATCCGGACACGTGCGTCGGCACCGACTCGCACACCACCATGGTCAACGGCCTGGGCGTGCTCGGCTGGGGCGTGGGCGGCATCGAGGCCGAGGCCGCGATGCTCGGTCAGCCCGTGTCGATGCTGATCCCGCGCGTGGTGGGCTTCAAGCTGACGGGCGAGATCCCCTCCGGCGTCACCGCCACCGACGTCGTGCTCACGATCACCGACATGCTTCGCAAGCACGGCGTGGTGGGCAAGTTCGTCGAGTTCTACGGCGAGGGCGTCGCGTCCGTGCCGCTGGCGAACCGCGCCACCATCGGAAACATGAGCCCCGAGTTCGGCTCGACCGCCGCGATGTTCCCGATCGACGACGTGACGCTCGACTATCTGCGCCTCACGGGCCGCGACGAGCAGACCGTCTCGCTCGTCGAGGCGTACGCCAAGGAGCAGCACCTCTGGCACGACGCGTCCCGCGAGCTCGTCTTCAGCGAGTACATGGAGCTCGACCTGTCGACGGTCGTCCCCTCGATCGCCGGCCCGAAGCGTCCGCAGGACCGCATCCTGCTGTCCGAGGCGAAGTCGCAGTTCGAGAAGGACATCCTCAACTACACCGAGCGGGCCGAGGAGCCCGTCGAGGTCGAGGGCACCTTCCCCGCGTCCGACCCGGGGAACGCCCCGGGCGTCGAGCACGAGACCGTCTCCGCCAACGGCGTGTCCCACCAGCACGAGGACGAGCACGCCCACGCGCACGCCGGCCTGCTGGCGAGCGGCGCGCGTCACGCGGCCTCCAACCCCGTCCGGGTGTCCACGCCCGAGGGTCAGGAGTACCTGCTCGACAACGGCGCCGTGACCCTCGCGGCGATCACGTCCTGCACCAACACGTCGAACCCGTCGGTCATGATCGCCGCCGGTCTGCTGGCCCGCAAGGCCACGCAGAAGGGCCTCACGCGCAAGCCGTGGGTCAAGACCACGCTGGGGCCCGGTTCGAAGGTCGTCACCGACTACTACGAGAAGTCGGGCCTGGACAAGGACCTCGAGAGCCTCGGGTTCTACACGGTCGGGTACGGCTGCACGATCTGCATCGGCAACTCGGGTCCCCTCATCGAGGAGGTCTCGGCCGCGATCAACGACAACGACCTGGCGGTCACCGCGGTGCTCTCGGGCAACCGCAACTTCGAGGGCCGCATCAGCCCCGACGTGAAGATGAACTACCTCGCGTCGCCGCCGCTGGTGGTCGCGTACTCGCTCGCCGGGTCGATGAACTTCGACTTCGAGACCGATGCGCTGGGCAAGGACGCGAACGGCGACGACGTGTTCCTCAAGGACATCTGGCCCGAGCCGGCCGAGGTGCAGGAGATCATCGACTCGTCGATCTCGCGCGAGCAGTTCATCAAGCAGTACGCGACGGTGTTCGACGGCGACGAGCGCTGGAAGAACCTGCCGACGCCCGAGGGCCCCGTGTTCGAGTGGGACGAGCAGTCGACCTACGTGCGCAAGGCGCCCTACTTCGACGGCATGAGCATGGAGCTCACCCCGGTCGAGGACATCTCCGGCGCGCGCGTGCTCGCGACGCTCGGCGACTCGGTCACGACCGACCACATCAGCCCCGCGGGCAACATCAAGGCCGGCACGCCGGCCGCGCAGTACCTGACGGAGCACGGGGTCGCCCAGCGCGACTTCAACTCGTACGGCTCGCGCCGCGGCAACCACGAGGTGATGATCCGCGGCACGTTCGCGAACATCCGCCTGAAGAACGCGCTGGTCAAGGCCGTCAACGACGGTCAGCAGATCGAGGGTGGCTTCACGCGGGACTTCACGAAGCCCGAGGCGCCGCAGTCGTACATCTACGACGCCTCGCAGAACTACCAGGAGCAGGGCACTCCGCTCGTCATCTTCGGCGGCAAGGAGTACGGCTCGGGCTCGTCGCGCGACTGGGCGGCCAAGGGCACCAGCCTGCTGGGCGTGAAGGCCGTCATCACCGAGAGCTTCGAGCGCATCCACCGCTCGAACCTCATCGGCATGGGCGTCGTCCCGCTGCAGTTCCCGGCCGGCGAGAGCTGGGAGTCGCTGGGCCTCGACGGCACCGAGATCGTCTCGATCGAGGGCCTCGAAGCCCTCAACGAAGGCACCACCCCGAAGACGGTCAAGGTCACGGCGGCCCCGAGCGAGCACTCGCCCGAGGGCAAGCAGCCGGTCGAGTTCGACGCGGTGGTGCGCATCGACACCCCCGGTGAGGCCGACTACTACCGCAACGGCGGCATCCTGCAGTACGTGCTGCGCAGCCTCGTCTGACGCACCGATGTGAGAGCGCCCCATCCGGCTCCGGCTGGGTGGGGCGTTGTCGTCGGCGGGGGATCATCCGCTCCGATCCTTGCCGCTTTAGCAAGTGACGGCACCACCAGACGCGGGCGTCGGGAGCGATGCTCGAGGCCGTGGTGGTCGGATTGGCCTCGTACGGAAATTTGCCGTACGCTGAACACATGACTAGCGGGCTGAAGGACAAGAGGATCGAGCTTCGCCTAACCAGCGAGCAAAAGACTGCCATTGAAACCGCAGCTGCGATCCAGGGCCGATCCCTGACTGACTTCTCTACTGACACGCTGACGAACCGTGCGGAGGAGGTCATTCGTCGGGATCGCGAGCTGCAAGTGGATGCCGCGCGATTTGACGAGTTCATGAAGATTCTTGATCGCCCGGCCAGTAGCGTCGACGGTCTCCGTGAGCTGCTGAGCCGCAAGTCGGTCTTTGTTGACTGAGTTCCACACCCCTCGCCCACTGAAAGCCGGAGATAGGCTCTCCGACTTTCAGTGTGGCGTGAAGTCACTGGATCAGTGGCTAAGAGGGCGTGCTCGGAACAACGAGTTGACCGGTGCGTCTCGAACAATGGTGAGCGTTACAGATGCAGGACGCGTCGCCGGTTACTACTGCCTCTCCGCTTCGGCGCTGCAACGAGAGGAGGCTCCCGCTGAGCTCGGCAAGGGCCAGCCGGACCCGATACCTGTGATCCTGATCGGCCGCCTTGCCGTCGACCTTGAGTGCAAGGGACGCGGGCTAGGGGTGTCGCTCCTGCAGCATGCGACGGTCAAGGCTATCCAAGCAGCCGAGATCATCGGGACAAGAGCTATCCTCGTGCACGCCTTGACTCCGGAGGTCGTCCCCTTCTACGAGCGATTCGGGTTCACGAAGTTCCCTGGTACGAGCCACACGCTCTACCTTCTCTTGGACGACGCGCGCGCCACCATCGCAAGCACGTAGCCCGACCGCAGTCCGGGGCTTCTACCTCGGGTCTGCTGCACGGATAGGTGACAGGGGTTAGTCAGGCCGCGAGGGCCAGGGTCTTGGTCATCGTGGTCTCGAACTCGACCGGGGTCAAACGGCCCAGGCGGTCTTGTCGGCGTCGGCGGTGGTAGGTGCGCTCGATCCAGGTGTCGATCGCGATGCGTAGCTAGTCGCGGGTGGCGCAGGAACGGCGGTTGAGGACGTTCTTCTGCAGCAGGCTGAAGAAGCTCTCCATGGCGGCGTTGTCACCTGCGGCGCCGACTCGACCCATCGATCCGACCATGCGGTGGCGGCGATCTCTCGGATCGCCTTCCGGGAGCGAAACTGGCTGCCCCTGTCGGAATGCAGGACGCAACCGGAGACATCTCCGCGGAGAGCGGTGGCGTTGCGGATGGCGTTCACGAAGAGCCGTGACTTCATGCGGGAGTCGATGGAGTAGCCCACGATCTTGCCGGAGAAGACGTCTTTGACGGCGCAGAGGTAGAGCTTGCCCTCCGCAGTGCGGTGCTCGGTGATGTCGGTCAGCCAGAGCCGGTTCGGGGCATCCGCCGTGAACTCGCGCTTGACGAGGTCGTCATGGACCGGCGGGCCGGCCTTGCGGCCCTTCCCGCGCGCCTTGCGCTTGCCGAACGCCGACCACCAGCCATTCACGGACGCGATCTTCCACGCGGTGCGGTCCGACATCGCCTGCCCCGCGTCGCGGGCTTCGTCCGCGAGCAGCCGATGCCCGAACTCCGCGTCGTCACGCTGCGCGTCGAACAGGGCGTTGGCACGATACGCCTCCGCCAGCTCGGTCTCGGTGATCGGGTTCTTGAGCCAGCGGTAGTAGGGCTGGTGGGCGAGCTTCAATACCCGGCACGTCACCGTGACGGGGATCCCGTCAGCGGCGAGCTCTCTCACGAGCGGGTAGAGCCTTTTCCCGGCAGATGCGCCTGCGACAGATACGCCGTCGCCCGTCGCAGCACCTCCACCTCCTGCTCCAACAGCCGGTTGCGCGCCCGCAACTCCCGCAGCTCGGCGGCTTGGTCGGCAGGCATCGGCGCGCCGGACTCGGTCGACTTCTCCGCGGCACGAGACCGCGCGAGCCACTTCGTGAGCGTCATCGGGTGAACCCCCAAGTCCTTGGCGATCTGCTCGACCGTCACACCGGGCTCGCGGTTCTCCGCGACACGGACGACGTCCTCGCGGAACTCCTTCGGATAGGGCTTAGGCACGATGGCATCCTTCCAGGCCCACCCCCTCGGGCAAGCCAGATCAGATGTCACCTATCCGTTCAGCAGACCCGAAGGGTCGACGCTTCAATGTCAGGTCCTCGTATCGAACGTTCGAGTTCGCTTGAGACGGCGCCCGGGAGTCCGGCGATGTCCGAATCGGCCTGGCTTTCGTTCCGTCCTCTAATCCAGGATGGGATGACGATGCCGAAGAAGTTCGAACCGGAGATGCGTGAGCGGGCGTTGCGGATGCTCGCTGAGGCGCTGCCGGAGCACAAGAGTA
>NZ_JAIJZW010000032.1 GCF_019753765.1 Microbacterium marinilacus | reverse complement strand
TCGGCGGTGTCCTGCCAGCCGGTGACGGACACGCACGCCACCTCGCCCATCGCCAGGACGGGGTAGTCGTTGCCGTCGGGGTCGAGCCGGTCGCCGTAGAAGAGCATGCCGCCGAGAGGCACGCCGGTCTCCTCCGACAGGCGTCGCATCCCGTACGCCTTGTCGATGCCCTTGCGGGTGATGTCCACCGACGTCGAGCCCCCCGAACGCACCTCCAGGTCGGGCACCCGCGCCGCGACGGCGTCGCGCAGCGCCGACTTCCGCTCGCCCGTCGGATCCCACGCCCGCTTGGCGTCCACGGGAGCCGCCTGCCCCAGCGCGGAGAACGTGATCTGCGACCCGCGGTCCTCGAGGATCTCCCCCCAGGTGTCCCGCTCCCACAGGCCCAGCCGCACCGCCTCCTCCTGCACCGCCGTCAACGCCCGACGCTTCTCGTCGTCGGTCAGGTCCTGCGTGTACACCACCTGGAACTCCGACCCGTCGTGCCGGTAATACTGGGTGCCGCACGTGGGCAGCAGGTGCACGTGCGACAGCGTCTCCGAAGACGCCTCCGGCAGACGGTCGACCACCTGCTGCCGGAACTGGGCGATCTGGCCACCGGAGATGATCGCCACCTCCACCCGCTCCGCCAGCCGCACCAACAGCTCGCCGATCCGCGGATCGATCGGGCTCTTCGACGGGGCCAGCGTGTCGTCGAGGTCGAACGCCACCACCTGGGCGGGCGCGGCGAACGATGCGTCAGCGGGAGGCGCGGAGGTCATCCCCTCAGCCTAGGCGGTCGCGCCGGAGAGGCCGCGGCGGTGCCGA
>NZ_JAIJZW010000031.1 GCF_019753765.1 Microbacterium marinilacus | reverse complement strand
TGTACCCGGTCAGCACGTTGGTGACGCCCGGTTAGGGAGAAGGCCTCCACGATTGGTGGTGTCTAACGTCACCGAAGTGGAGGCCTTCTCTTGGTCCACCGTAATGCGCGGCTTACCGTCACGGGCCGCTTGATTCTCGTGCGCCGGATCCTTGCCGGCCGTCCTGTCTCGCACGTCGCGAAAGAGATGGGCGTCTCCCGCCAGTGCGCTCACCGTTGGGCCGCCCGCTACCGCGATCTCGGTGAGGCAGGGCTGTCTGACCGGTCGTCGCGTCCTGTCTCGACTCCGACGGCAACTCCCATGGTGACATTCGCTGCCGTCGTCGAGTTGCGCACGCGTGAGCGGCTCGGACGCGACGACATCGCCCGTCGTTGCGGGGTCAGCCCGCGCACCGCCTCACGGCTGATCGCGAAGGCAGGACTGCCGGCGCTGCATGAACTGGATCCGATCACGGGGATCGCGTTGCGCGCGTCGCGTCGCACCCAGGTCCGCTACGAACGCGACGCCCCGGGCGATCTGATCCACATCGATGTCAAGAAGCTCGGCCGTATCCCCGACGGCGGCGGCTGGCGCGTTGAAGGACCCGACACGATCGACCATCACGGCAGGCGGGACCGCAAGGTCAAGCTCGGCTTCGACTACGTCCACGTCGCCGTCGACGACCACTCCCGCCTCGCGTTCGCCCAGATCCTGCCGGACGAGAAAGGCCCCACCTGCGCCGCGTTCCTCACCGCCGCAGCCGACTTCTTCACTCGTCACGGCATCCAGATCCGTGAGGTGATGACCGACAACGCGAAGAACTACACCGTCTCGGCCGCGTTCCAAAGCCAACTCGCAGCACTCGACGCGAAGCACATCACCACAAAGCCGCACTGCCCCTGGCAGAACGGCAAGGCCGAGCGCTTCAACCGCACCATGCAGGAATACTGGGCCTACCGCGCGCCTTACGCCTCCAACCAGCACCGCGCCGACGCGCTCGCCCCCTG
>NZ_JAIJZW010000030.1 GCF_019753765.1 Microbacterium marinilacus | reverse complement strand
CGTTGTTTGATCTGATTGCCGTGATGTGACGAGAACCTCCCGGCAGAGTGGAGCTGCTACCGCTTCCGCTCTGAACCAGGAGGTTCTCGTGTCTCACGCTAATGCGGCCTTGACGCCGCGCCAACGGCTCCGCCTTGCCCGCAAGGTCGTCGACGAGGAGTGGACGGTCGCTGCGGCGGCTGGCTACTTCCGCGTCTCGTGGCCGACTGCCGACAAATGGGCACGTCGCTATCTCGAGCTCGGGGAGGCAGGGATGGCCGATCGGTCCTCTCGACCACACTCGCATCCGAACAAGACCCCGCAGCACCTGGTGAAGAAGATCGTCCACCTGCGGATCCGCAAGCGACTCGGTCCGGTCCAGCTCGCCGGGCGGATGGGGATGCCCGCCTCGACGGTCCACGCGGTCTTGACGCGTTGCCGGCTGAACCGGCTTTCCCACGTCGACGTCAAGACCGGAGAACCGGCTCGCCGCTACGAGCACGAGACGCCCGGAGCGCTGATCCATGTCGATGTGAAGAAGCTCGGCAACATCCCCGATGGCGGTGGCTGGCGCTACGTCGGACGAGCCCAAGGACGACGCAACCGCGCTGCGACGCCCGACAAGGACCGCAACATCTACCGGAACCCGCTGATGCGGCACGCGTTCGTCCACACCGTCATCGACGATCACTCCCGCGTCGCCTACGCCGAGATCCACGATGATGAGCGCGCCGAGACCGCGATCGGCGTCCTGCAACGCGCGACGTCCTGGTTTGCCGACCACGGCGTCCGCATCGAGCGGGTCCTATCCGACAACGGATCCGCCTACCGCTCGCACGCCTGGAAACGGGCCTGCGGTGACCTCGACATCACGCCGAAGTTCACCCGACCACGCCGCCCGCAGACCAACGGAAAGATCGAGCGTTTCCATCGCACCTTGGCGGACGGCTGGGCCTACGCAAAGCACTACAACTCCGAGTCAGCTCGGCGAGCAGCTCTCCCGGCCTGGCTGCACTTCTACAATCACCACAGACCCCACACCGCCATCGGAAAGCTCCCACCCATCAGCCGCATTTCAAACAACCTGGCTGGGCACTACA
>NZ_JAIJZW010000003.1 GCF_019753765.1 Microbacterium marinilacus | reverse complement strand
GTATCGACGGTGTGGCGTACACGTGTGCGACCACCGGCAAGAACTGGTCGTTCGAAGTCGCAGACGGAGGTTCGGCCCCCTTCTTCGCCGTCGTCGACGGAGTTCCGGGTGTGCAGTCAGAGACCTATTACGCGTGGAGCGCGGGCGATCCGACGAGGTACAGCGACGAGGACGGTTTCGGCGTCGTCAAAGCCTTCTTTGCTGTCGACGGCGATGCCTATGTCTTGGTTCCCGAAAGCGCAGAGGTGTGGCCGGACTCGTGGAACGCCATGTGAGCCACAGCGAAGCTGACCGAAGCCGACAGCAACCATCGACGAGCTGGGGTGGCCCGGCTACGCTGCCGCCATGTGCGGTCGATTCGCGATGGACACGACCACGGACGAGCTGATCCGGGAGTTCGTCGCACAGGGTGGCCGCGCGGAGGACTGGGCGCCGTCGTACAGCGTCGCCCCGACCGACCGGGCACCGATCGTGCGCGAGCACGATGAACGCGAGGTGCAGCTGGCGAAGTGGGACTGGCCGAAGCCCGCGAACCGCCCCTCGGGGCCACCGATCATCAACGCACGGATCGAGAAGCTCACGACGTCGTTCTGGCGCACCGCGTTCACCCGCGCCCGATGCATCGCCCCCATGTCCGGATACTTCGAATGGACCGGCGAGAAGGGCGACAAGACCCCGCACTTCATCCACGGCGACGGGCTGCTCGCCGCAGCCGGGCTGACGTGGTCCGTCGACGGCGAGCGACGGTTCGTCGTTATCACCCGCGAAGCCCGGGACGAGTCCGGGGAGGTCCACGACAGGATGCCCGCGTTCCTGCCGGCCGCGACGTGGGACGACTGGCTCGACCCCGAGCCCGCCGACGAAGGGCTGCAGCAACTGCTCACCGACGTCTCCGAGCAGGTCGCCGCGACCCTGCGCACGCACATCGTCGACCGCCGCGTGAACAGCATCCGCGGGCTCGACCGCACCGACGCGACGCTGATCGACCCAGTCCCCGCAACGTAGGCTGCTGGGCTGTGGATGGGCCTTGGTCGGTTATCGCTGCGGCGGCAGCGGCGCATCTCCTGCGAGGTAGGACACGTCGTTGTCGTAAACAACGCCGTCTTGATCACCCACGGTCGTGATCGTGTAGGGGCTGAGGTTCAGCGTGTCACCCGGGTACAGCGGGCCGAGGCGTTCGCGACGGACCGCGTTGATGAGGTTCAGGTAGTCGAATTCGATCGCGGGCAGACAGAACCTCTGCGCGACACTCTGGATGTCGTCGCCTTCGACGACGAGGTAGGAGGTGGGGTCGCCGTTCTCGTCGACCGTGACCTCTCCTTGCGCCCCGGCACGCGGCCCGGAGTCACGGAGCATGAACGGACGGAGGCCGAATACAGTGCCAGCGGCGAGTTCTTCGTCGGACTCCGCTGGAACCGGCAACGGCGCACCATCACAGTTCGCGTAAGAGACCGCACCATCCGAAGGCGTCGACTCCGGCGACGCGTGCTCGTCTGCCGCCTGAGTCGCAGATGCTGTCGGGCTCGGCGAAGGCGATTGAACCGAGGGATCCACCATCGGCGTCTCGACGGTGGCGGGAGTCTCCACCGGTACGGGGGCCGTGCATCCGGCCAGGGTGAGGACGAGGGCGGCAGCCGCGGTCAGCGCCATCACGGTCTTATTCGGGCGACGCGACATGCTCCAGAGCTTATGCGAGCCTCGACCGCGCCGACGTGGCGCTGATCGAGTCGGTCGCCGCGACTTAGGCTGGTCGGCGTGCTGATCGGGATGATTCGACCGTCCGAGACCCGCGAGCTGACCGCCGAGGGCGCGTCGCTCGAGGAGATTGTCGGGGCGCTCTTGGCGCAGACCCCTGAAGGGTGGCAGCTGACGCACAAGAAGGTCACCATGCCGAAGGGCACGACCAAGATGGTCGCCGTGGGGCGCGCCGCCCGATGGGGTGACGTGCAGGAGATCGAAGCCGCCGACCTCACCGCGCTGCGCGCCGCCGTACCCGACGGGTGGCAGCTGCTCAACGTCCGCAATGCGTGACCCGCTCGACGCCGGCGCCCAGCCGGCCTGCCCCGACTGCTCGGTGATGATGCGGCCGAGCTCGACCGGCGATGTGTGCCCTGAGTGCGGGCGCGTCGCGCCGTACGCCGCCGACGAGCGCCCCGTCGACGACGGGCCAGGCCTGCCCGGCTTCTAGGTTCGGGGCCACCCGCGGGGCCCCTAGGTGCGAAGATGCGACCATGCAGACGAGCCCCCGCGAGCACCGATGGCGGTGGACGTTCGGCATCCTGGCCGGGATCATCCTCATCGCATCGATCGTCTTCGCTGGATTGAGCGCGCACCCCGTTGTGATCGTCGTGCTGCAGCACATCGCCACGTTCGCGTTCATCGTCGCGCTCATCCCGTGGCCCGAACGCCGACGCTCCCGCGACCGCTAGTGCGTCGCCGGCGGCGTCCGATGCACGGGCGCCGCCGGCGGCCCGCACTCCCCGGCTGGTGACCGGTAGAGTCCGGCCATGGCTTTGGTGCTGATGTGTGGGCTGTCTTTCTCCGGCAAGAGCACATTGGCCGCCCTGTTGGCCGCAGAGTTGCCCGCGGAGGTCCTCAGCCTCGACCGGATCAACCAGGAGCGCGGTTTCGACGGAGGTCAAGGCATCGCCGCGGGAGAGTGGTCCACGACGAACAAAATGGCTCACGAGCGGGCCATAGAGGCGCTTGAGAGCGGTGCCCACGTGATCGTCGACGACACCGGTTCACCGCGCTTCGTACGGGATGCCTGGCGCGACATCGCGACCGCCGCCGGTGTGCCCTTCACGATCGTATGGGTCCAGGTGTCGCTGGACCTTCAGCGTCAGCGGGTCCAGGCCGATCGGGAGACGCGGGGTCGACCGGATGTCACTGATGCTGTGCTCGCAGAGCACGCTGCGCACTTCGAAGCGCCCAGCGACGAAAGTCCCCTGATCGTGGATGCGTCGCATACCGCTGACCCGGTCACCGTCGAGTATCTCGCCGCAGCGATCGAGACCGAGAGGGAAGGCACCCAAGCCATCGCCGAGGACGGCTAGTTCCGTGGCTTAGTGCATCGCCGGCGGCGTCCCGTGCGGGCGCTGCCGGGCTCGGTCCCGGCCGAGCACGGTTGCCTCATCGAGGCCCGGCAGGTCGAGCTGCATCACCGCCGCGACGAGCGCCTGCGCGGCCTCGTCCTTCTCGGTGAACCCGGCCCATCGGCCCGCGGCCGCGGCGAGGATGTCCAGCCGGTCGCCCGCCTCGCGCCGCAGCTCCGCGATCACCGGCTCGGGGTCCGCATCCCACTTGTGCCGGGTGAGGATCGCAGACAGGTGGATGTCGAGCAGCGTCTCAGCGCTCAGCGGGTTCCGGGACCGGGGCATGGCGGGAGCGTACGCCGCACCCCAGACACGGCAGAAGACCCCCTCTCGGGGGCCTTCTGGTGCGCTGCCTCTCGCGCTCCCGACCCGAAGGTCGACCGGGACTTGAACCCGGACCTCTGACCGCGACCTGCTCGGCGGTGAAATCTCGCCGCTAGGTTGACAGCCGTGATCCCCGTGGAACCTATGTATCCGGAGAACGACGCCGAGATCGGACAACGACTGTCCGAGTGGCTGCTCCTCCACACGCTCGAGGACCTACGGGTACGCAGCGCGGCAGACACCGACGTGTACACCCGACTCGGGATCTCAGCGCTGCTCAGGAAACTCCTCGTTGAGAAGCACGCTCTCGTAGACTCCGCGCGGGCGCGTCTGCGCATTCCCGCGCCGACGTTCGAGTACACGCCGTTCGACGAACCGGAGTTCCGCCCGTTCGAGCCAGCCCCCGACGGAAGCTTCAAGCTCATCCTCGCTCTCGCGCGCGACGACTTCACTGAGCCGACCGTCCGTTCGCAAAAGGATGGCTTCCTCGCCGCGACTTGCGGGTACCACTATGGCGAGCCGGTGACAGTTCGCGACACCATCCGCTACTTCGCCAACACCCATGGCGGCGTCCATGCCGGTGAACCGCGGAGCGACTTCGAACGCACCGTGCAGCGGATGTCCGTGTCCCTCGACATCGCGGCGGAGGGTTGGATGAAAATCCTTCCCCGGCTGGCGACGATCACAATGAGAGCGCTCGAGCCTGTAGCCGACCGGCTACGCGCATCGCCGTCGAGGCCGAGCTTCCCCACCATCCGACCGGAATGACGAAAACGCCCCTCCCGGGGAGCCGAAGCTCACCCGGAAGGGGCGGTCTGTGCCTGTTACTTCGTCGTAAGATCCGGTTCACGCGTGGTGACGGGCTGGCCGCTGGTGCTACCGGCCTCGGGCCGGTTCTTCCGCGACAGCAGCACGCCGACCGTGACCGCGGCCGCGATCAGCACCAACGTGATCACGCCTGCTGCGACGTCGGACAGCGCGCCCTGCATGCGCAGGACCCATGTGGCGACGAGCAACGCGAGGAACACCGCTGTTGCTCCGACGCGGGTGATGTTGGGCTTGTTCATAGGAACCGCTCCTCTCACTGTCCATAGCAACCGGTGATGATGCCGGTTGCCACTCTGATCCGGATGCCGTTGTCTGCCGACCCGCATCCGATCAGCTGAGACTGATTGTTCCACGCCCACGCGAACATGACACCGCTCGCGACGCCCGCGGGCCACCATGCCGCGCCGAGCGCTCCTGCAAGCCCAGCCGCGTCCTTCGCGTTCCCGTACGCGGCGATGAGGTCATCGACCTTGCAGGAGTCGATGTAGATGTCCTGGACATCAGCGCCGGTGTTGGGATCGGGGTACAGGACCCACTCTTGCTTGTTCACCCCGTTACACGCGGCTGCCGTTGCCGCTTGCGGGGTGCTGGTCTCGGCCGCGGATGCGGCCTGCGGAGCGGCGATCACGGCGACTGCGAGAGCCGCAGAGGCCAGGAGCGTGCGTACCTGCAACTTCTTCATCTCATTTCCTCCTTCAATAGATGGAGCTCTACTCGATGGAGGTTGGGACGTTACTGGGCGTTCGCTGACCGCATGAAGGGGGTTTCGTCTGACCGATATAGCACGTACTCTCCGCGGTGCCGAGGCGACCAACCGCCCCTCCCGGGGAGCCGTCGGCATGTTGGGAGGGACGTCGGCCACTACACGACTCGGTGCAGCCGGGCGCCGTGTCCGGGCGTGAGCCCCAGACGCTGATAGCCGTGCGCCAGCTCGGGGGATCCTGCCGTCGCGACGACGACGGCCCCGGGCGGGAGGTTCTTGATCAAGGCTCGGGTCAGCAGCAGCGCGGACAGCCTGGTCCCTGGTCGCTGTGAGAGCGCCATCACCGCCCACCTGTCGCCGGGCGGGGTCTCTTTCCCCACGGCAGAGGTGAGGGACGCCGCGGAAATGAACTGCCCGGCCCCGCAGCCGAGCCCCACGACCACGACGAACACAACGGCCCAGTAGAACCCGCCGAGCGTCGGCCCGAGAAGGAGGACGATCACGGTGACGATCCCCATCCCGGCCGCGATCGGTAGGGCGAGGACGATGTCGAGTGGCAGGTTGTGGCGGGCGAAGATCACCATGCCGTTGCGGTCAGGAGACTCGTACACGGTGCGGCGGGCGACGTATGGCACGAGGGAGAGCACGGCGGTGGGGAACGCCAGGACCGCGAGGAATCGATTCGATGTGAATGCCCGGCTCATCACCCAGGACACGGCGAACAGCCGGCGGACGGGAATCGGTTTCGGAGGCATCCCCCGTCACGCTACCGAGAAACCGGTGGCTAGCGTCCACTCCGGCGCGCCAACTGGAGACCCGCCCACACTGTGGCGGTGGTGAACACCAGCACCGTGATCAGCAGGAGAGGCACCGCGACGGCATCGTTGAGAGTCGCGCTGGTGCGCAGCGACAGGAGCACTAGGGACGTAGCAAGAGCGCCCGCGGCGAGTACGAAAGGGGCCAGTCTCTTCGCTCGCTGTTCAGCCATCGCTCCAGGGTAACGCGCCCGTTGCGCCACGCCGCGACCATGAAACCGGGCCTCAGGGGGTCGTCGACGGCTCACCGAAGGGCGACGGGGCGTCGCAGACCGGCTTGCTAGCCTGCCGCGCATGGATGACCTGATGGATGTTGGTTCGATCATCCTCGCCGCTGGCGTGATGCTGCTCCTGCTCGGCGCGGTGCTTCGCTACCGGAAGGAGAAGGTCGCGTGGCGCACACCGGCGATCGTCGCGATGACCGCCGTCCCGGTGAACATCCTTCTCGACGTCACAACAGACCTCCATCCGCTGGTGCGGTGGTTGCTCGCGATCGGTGTCGGCCTTGCCGTCGGCGGGCTCGATTCGTGTGCGCGAGGGCGACGTTCCGGCGCGGACCATTCTGCCGACTGAACTCGTGCGGCGGTCAACGCAGTAGCACCGAGGCACCGCCTACCAGCAGGGTTGACGCACGAAACCGCCCCTCCCGGGGAGTCGAAGCTCACCCGAGAGGGGCGGGTGTTGGTTCGCGAGTCAGCCGGCTGATTTGGCGGTGAAGGAGATGCCGCCGAGCACTGCCTCCTCGGCGAGTTGGACGAGCCATTCGGGGTCGAGTTCGGGAGAGGTGGGAGCGTCGAAGCTGAACCGGAGCGGGACGGCGGGGTTGACCCAGATGGTGTTCCTGCCGTGGCCGTCTTCGTTCGACCAGGACACGGCGAAGCTCTCGTTGCGTCGCAGCTTCGTCAGCATCACCGCTTTCAGGTGCGCCAGCGCCCTGTCGTCAACCGTGATCGGTGTTTCTTTGCCGTCGTAGTAGAAGCTCCCCATGAGACGAAGATAGGTGAAGCGTTCCTGGGCGTTCGCCCGCGCCAGACGGAGTGCAGGCGTGGACAACGAAGCTGCCCCTGCCGGGGGAGCCTGTCGACCAGAGCCGGTGACAGATCGATCTGACGGGGACCACGCCAGACGCGTTCAAGCCCGGACGACGTCGAAGTGGTCAACGGTGGTCTCGCGGTCGATCAGGTAGCGATCGTCATCCGGGTAGAACACCGCGATGCCGATGCCGTCGCCGGCGAACGCCGTGATGTCGTCACGGCTCGTCCAGAACGAGAACGTGCGCACCTCTGTCCGCCCGTCGCTGAGATCTCGCATGACCGCCCACGCCCGGCGGTTTTCCTCGGTTGATCGGTACTCGGCAGCAGTCCCGAACGCCTGAGCACACGCATGCGTGGGTCACAGGAGAAGAGCATCGCCGTCCGCCCAGGCTGCGATGGCCTTATCCAGCCGCCGACGGGTGACCTGTGTCTCCACCATCAGGTCGCCCTTCGTGTACAACGCCACTGTCATGCTGCTTGAATCTCCGGACTCCGGCGCATCCGTGAGCATGATGAAGCTGCCGCGGCTCCGACTCAGGACTTGAGCGTCCGGACGGAAGCCATCCATGCCTTCGCCGCTGGTGAGGTGGGTGATGGTGAGGTACTGCCGTCGACGACTCGGCCTGTAGTACTCGTGCACGTGCATCCGCGCGGGGTAGTCGCCCCCGTAGTCATCACCGCTCGCTGGGTCAGCCGTTGCAGTGCTCATGCCGTCCTATGCGTCGACGACCGGACGACGGACGGTCGCTCGACAGGACCTTCTAGCGGGCGAGCAATTGGTTCTCGCCATGGGCGGCGCACACGCCAGGGCGGACCGCGCAAATACAGCCCATGTGGTCTCTCACCTCGCGCCCGCCGCGTCCGGGTCGCCGTTGTCTCCTGACGCGATCCCGCCGCCGCGCCAGGTCGACAGGTACTGCGCGACCGCCTCCCCGACTTCAGGGAAGAGGGTCGCCCAGTACGCGATGTCCGCGAGCTGCGCGGCGGTCTCACCTCGAAACACGCGCCGCACCCGATCCGGACTCAAACCACGAGGACGGTCATCCTTCTGGAACTCAGCAGCCGGGCCAAGGTCACGCATCACCAACTCGTCCGAAACCGCTCGGACCAGCACATGCTGCAGATTTGCTGCCCGGAACCGGGGGTCCGATGGATCTACGCCATCTGCTGGGGTGAGTAGGGACGCCGCCTTCCCGAATGCCTGGGGCTGCGCGACCACGCTCCTGGGTTCGAAAGCGAACCCCCGGCCATCTGCAATACGGCCCACTTGTGCCCTCCCGTGCTGATTTTTCACCTCATACGCGGTATATTCACCTAGCTGCGGGCACCCAGTGCCCTGTCAGCTCCTCTCAGTATGCGCTCACGTCTCGTGGAAACACGGTTCCTACACGAGTTCTTGCATAGGGGGAGGTGACCTCCCCTCATCAGCGATCGAAATTCCATCTCCGATATGGCGACACCGATGCCCTCAGCACACATGCAGCGCAGCTTCGCGCCGCGCTGGGCTCCGCTCGGTTCCGGCATATTCTCGCCGCGCTCGGCGGTCTTCCGCCGGAGGTCGTGATGGCCTCAATCGACAACACGGTGCCGCGCATCCCGGCCGCCACATGGAGGCGCATCGAGACATTCGTGCGCGATGCGGTCACGGTCGCGGCTCCGCAGACCTCGTACTCCGCGGAGGTGCTGCTGTGGGCAGCCGGGCAGTATGTGGCGTGGTGCGTCGACACTCAGCTGTGGCCCCTCGAGGCGGAGGTCATCTGGTCTCGGCAGGCGATCGACCTGTATGTCACCGACGTGCGACAGGACCTCGCTGAGGGAACGCGACGGAACTATCGCGCCCGGTTGATGCGGATCAGCGAGGTGCTCCTTCCAGAAGAGCACGGCGACGCGATGACAGCGCTGGGCCGGAAGACGACTGCGGCTCCATACGACTCCGCAGAGATGGGCCGCTACCGGCAGTGGGCAGGCTCTCAGCTCACACCGCTTAAGCGATACCGGGCGATGCTGATGCTGATCCTCTGCGCCGGCGCCGGGCTACGCGCGGTGGAGATCCGCGACCTGGACCGCGCCGACATCGAGCAGCTCGACGAGGGCTTCGTCGTCCGCGTGCGCGGAGACCGCGCACGCGAGGTCCCGATTCTGGCCGTCTGGGACGAGTGGATGCGGGCCGCCCTGGAGCAAGCACCGGAGACGGGGCGCGTCTGGGGGAAGCCCAACCGCTCTCGTGAGAACGCGCTCCTGTCGTCCTTCACGCAGTACACCGTCGGGAGCGCACCACGGGGTGATCGACTTCGAGCGACCTGGCTTGTCACCCATCTCTCGGACCGCACCCCCATCAAGGAACTGTTCCGCGCGGCCGGCTTCGTGAAGTTCGAGCACCTTGGGAGGCTCCTCCAGCACGTCCCGGATCTCAGCCCGGACCTATCGGTGCCTGCCCTCCGAGGGGAGGCAAGCCGATGATCGACGGCTTCATGCGTGACCTCCTCGGGGTAAGCGACGACGACTACGAGCGATCCCTCTCAACCCGAACGCAACTGCCGATGGCGATGTTCAACTCTCTCCTCGCACTCATCGACCGCAGCGGTGTCGTCGAGCAGATCGCCTCCTGGGAGAACGACACCCGAAAGAGTGCCGCGGGCCGTAAGCCGCTCATCCCCGCACGAGCGGTGCTTATGCTCGACCTGCTCTCCTGGCTCTGGGGACACGGCGCGCACTTCGAAGAGCTCGCGCGGACCCTCGCGTACCGGCTGTCCCCGGAGCAGTTCGTCGCGCTCGGTATCCGCCGGGATAATGCCGCCCCAGGCGTCTGGTACGACCGTGCCTGGCGAGCGAAGCATCGCTTGACGAGGCTCCTCGACCCCTACCACGCGACACAGAAGCGAAAGCGGCTGAGTTCCGACGAGTTCGCCGAAGCGCAGGCCGCCTACGACAAGGAGCGAGACACGCGTCTCTATACGATCGCGCAGGCACTCGTCCGTGCGTCCGTCGGGATGATGCCGGCTCGATACCACGAGCGATACCGGCACGATGTCGCTCTCGACTCGACGCTGGTTGAGATCCTCGGACGGGCCGAGACCAACCCGCGCTCCGGTGCACGACGCAACGTCGACTTCACTGCCGGGACATACAACCACGCACATCGAGACGACACATCGAGCGAGCGACCGAAGCCTGGCTTCGAACTCGACACCGTCACGATGGTCGACGCTAAGCGGCAGATCGACCTCGACGCCGGACGTAAGCCAGCGTTCTTCCCCCAACTCATCACGGGCATCGCTTTCCATCGTCCGGGGATGATCACTCGCGGACCCCTCAAGGCAATGCAGCAACACAGCCGCACGTTTCGCAAGGCAGGGGTCTGCATCGCGGACCGCGCGTTCAACAACCTCCAGCCCGACAGCTTCCAACTCCCGATCCGCCGACTCGGCTGGGAGACGGTGTTCGACTACCGCAAGAACCAGGTCGGACATCAAGCGAGCGTCGAAGGCAAGCCGATCATCATGGTCGACGGGCAGCTGTACGTGCACTACATGCCCGAGCGACTGCGGCACATCACGCGCTGGCACGCCAACGACGAGAAAGATCCCAGCACCGGACGTGTCCCGACTAGCGAAGAACGCGCTGCCGCCATCACCGCCCGCGAGCCATACCGTCTCAAGCCCCACGGACGCGGCGCCGATAAGGACGGCTACCAGCGCTTCACCTACCCCGACCCCCACAGCTACATGGCGTTCGACCCAGCCACCGGCAAGCACGTCCGCCGCCCTTCCCTCACCGGCAGCGTCACCATCCCGCCACAAGCGGACATCGTCAAGCACCTCCAACGCCACCCCTGGGGAAGCGAGGCCTGGGTGAAGACCTACGGTCAGCGCAACCACGTCGAGTCCTCGAACAAGCACCTCAAGGACGGCCGATTCACCGACCTCGGCGACCCGAAGAAGCGCGCCGGTCGCGGGTACGCCTTCCAGTTCCTCGCGAGCTCCATGGCCGTCGTCGCCAGCAACATCCGCCGCATCGTCACAGCACTGCGACGCGAAGCACGCGAAGCAACGACACCGAAGACAAGGAAGCCACGCCGCCAGCTCGCACCGGTGAGAACTGCAGTCGTGGACCCCATCGACGCTGTCGGGACGCGCGGGGCACCGCCGGGCTGACAGCAGCGGCCGCGCAGCCGACACGAACCGAACAGACGAACGAGAACCCCGCAAGGGGCTACTCGTCGTTCACGGGGAAGGTGATCTGAGTAGCAGCGCGGGTGCTGACGGATACTCCGGGGAGCAAAACGAAGCGGCGGCCGCCCCGATCTCTCGAGACGAGCCGCCGCCCGTGTATTTCATGAAGTGAACCGGGGTGAAAACCTGAAACACCCCTGTGCGCGAGGGGGGACTTGAACCCCCACGCCCTTGCGGGCACTGGCACCTGAAGCCAGCGCGTCTACCTATTCCGCCACTCGCGCGTCGCCGGATCGCGATTGACCCAACTTCGCGAGTTTATCACGCTATCGAGGCCTCATCGAACCCCGCGCAGCCCCGCTCGGGAGCGCCCGGCGGACCCGTCGTCCACCGGCGTCCAGGCTTGCTGGCTACGATGTGCCTACCGGTCGGCCGGACTGAGGAGACCCGTGGGACTACTGGACAGCTTCGAGCAAGGTCTCGAGCGCGCCGTCAATCGCGCGTTCGCGAAGACCTTCCGCAGCGGCATTCAGCCTGTCGAGATCGCCTCAGCGCTGCGCCGCGAGCTCGACACGAAGGCGGCTGTCGTCACGCGTGACCGCATCCTCGTACCGAACGAGCTCACGGTCACGCTGAGCCCCGCCGACCAGGAGCGGATGCGGGCCCTCGGGTCGGCGCTCGTCACCGAGCTCGACACCATGCTGCGCGCCCACGCCTCGTCGCAGGGCTACAGCTTCGCGGGGCCGCTGCGCATCGACCTGCGCGCAGACGACGACATCACCACCGGCACCGTCTCGGTCGACTCGTCGACCGCCGAGGGCCGTGTGGAGTGGCGAGCGGTCGTGGACGTCGCCGGCCGCCGTCACCCGCTCGTGAAGGCGCGCACGGTGATCGGCCGCGGCAGCGACGCCGACATCACGGTCGACGACGCCGGCACCAGCCGCGCGCACGTCGAGGTGCTGTGGGACGGCGAGCGCGCCATGATGCGCGACCTCGGCTCCACCAACGGATCGAAGCTCGACGGCGCGCCCACCAAGCAGGCGGGGCTGAGCGACGGGCAGACCATCACGATCGGACGCACCGACATCGTCTTCCACGTCGTGCCGCTCGCCGCGCCCTCCGGGCCGGAGGCGCGCACCACCGCCACACGCATGCTGCCGCAGGACGGGGGCTGGTCGTGAGCGAACTGACCCTGCTGATCCTGCAGGTGGGATTCCTGCTGCTGCTGTGGCTGTTCGTCTTCGCCGTCGTGTTCGCCCTGCGCTCCGACGTGTTCGGCGTGCGGGTGCGGCGCATGCCCGAGACCAAGGGCGCACGCGGCTCGGCCAAAGCGGCCGCCGCGCCGGCGCCCGCCGCCCGCCCCGCGCCCGCTCCGAGCGCCGCGCCGGCGGGCCCCGCGACGACCACCACGGCCAGCCGCATCGTCATCACCTCGGGCCCGAAGGCCGGTCTCGAGCTGCCGCTCGGCACCGACTCGCTCACCATCGGACGCTCGAGCGAGGCGGGCCTGGTGATCCGTGACGACTACACGTCGAGCCAGCACGCACGTCTCGTGCTGTGGGGCGAGCAGTGGATGCTGCAGGACCTCGGCTCGACCAACGGCACCTTCCACGACGACGTGCGGGTGTCGCCGAACTCCCCCGTCGCCGTGCAGACGTCCACGCCGATCAAGGTCGGCGCGACGACCTTCGAGCTTCGGAAGTAAGCCCCCGACGTCATGTTCGTGGGATCGAGTGCCGCCATCTCCCATACCGGGAAGGTGCGGTCGAACAACCAGGACTCGGGCTACGCCGGCTCGAACCTGTTCGTCGTGGCCGACGGCATGGGCGGCCACGCGGGCGGCGACGTCGCCTCCAGCGTCGCCGTGAACACGCTGCAGGAGCTCGACCACGTCTACCCCTCCCCGGAGGACGCGGAGACCACGCTGCGCGAGACGATCAGCTCGACGGCGGGCGACCTGATCCAGCTCGTGGGGCGACGTCCCGAGCTCGCGGGCCTCGGGACCACCGTCAGCGCGATCGCGATGGTGGACGAGTACGCCGTCATCGCCCACATCGGCGACTCGCGGATCTACCTGTGGCGCGACGGCGCGCTCACCCAGATCACGACCGACCACACGTTCGTGCAGCGCCTGGTCGACTCGGGCCGCATCACGCCGGAGGAGGCCCGGTACCACCCTCGCCGCTCCGTGCTGATGCGCGTGCTGGGCGACATGGATCCCGACCCCGAGATCGACACGTTCATCATGCCGACGCGTCCCGGGGACCGCTGGCTGCTGTGCTCCGACGGCCTCAGCGGCGTCGTCGACGAGACCCACATCCAGAAGGCGCTCAAGCTGGGGCTGCCCCCCGGGCGCACCGCGGACATCCTGCTGAAGTACGCCCTGGACGGCGGCGCCCCCGACAACGTCACGATCGTCATGGTCGACGTGGGCGGGCAGCATCCCCTCGTGAGCGGCACGGCGACCATCGTGGGCTCGGCGTCCAACCCCCAGGGCGTCAAGGTGCCCGCCATCACCGGGCGCGCCCTGCTGTCGGCGGGCTGGTTGCACCCCGGCCGCCAGGCGGCCAACGAGCCCACCCACTTCGAGCCGGAGCCCGAATATCTCGAGGAGCTGATCCAAGAGGACCGGCGGCGCGCAGGCCGACGGCGGGTCGGCTGGATCGCCATGCTCGTGCTCGTGCTGGCGGTCGTCGCGGCGGGCTTCGCGGTGTTCTACAACTGGACGCAGACGCGGTACTACGTCGGAGCCGACGACGACAGCGTCGTGATCTACCAGGGCATCCAGCAGTCGGTGGGGCCGGTCACGTTCTCGTCGGTGCACCAGGACACGGGCATCCTGCTCGCCGACCTGTCGACCTACTATCGCGGTCAGGTGGAGCGCACGATCAGCGCCCGCTCGCTCTCGGACGCCGAGGCGATCGTCGACCGGCTGAGCGCGATGGTCTCGCCGAGCGAGGCCGACGAGCCCGACCCCGCCGAGAGTCCGACGCCGACCGGCACGCCCACACCCGAGGCCACCGAGGGAGGGGGCGAATGACCGACGTCGCCGCCGACACCGCCGTGCTGAAGGCCCTGCGAAAGGTGCGCCAGCCGCAGCCGCTGCGCAACCGCGAGCTGGGCCTGCTGCTGTTCGCGATCGCCGTGAGCATGGGCGCGCTCGTGCTGTCGCAGCTCGGCCAGCTGGGGCGGATCGACGCGGGAGTGCTGATCGCCGAGGGCGTGCTCGCCGTCCTGGTGCTCGCCCTGCACGTCGTGCTGCGCCTGCGCGCGCCACAGGCCGACCCGTTCGTCGTGCCCATCGCCACGCTGCTGACGGGCCTCGGGATCGCCATGATCTACCGCCTGGGGCTCTCCCTGGACGAGTGCGTGGGCGGCGCGCGCTGCGTGGACCCCGCCGGCGGCACGAAGCAGATGATCTACACCGGCATCTCCGTCGTGGCCGCCGCCGCGCTCGTGTGGGCGCTCGGCAACTACCGGGTGCTGTTCCGCTACACCTACATCTTCGGCTTCACCGGCGTGCTGCTGCTCGTGCTGCCGTTCATCCCGTTCCTCAACGGCGGCGGCAACGCCGCCGTGTGGATCTCCATCGGCGGCATCAACTTCCAGCCCGGCGAGATCGCCAAGATCTGCCTCGCGATCTTCTTCGCGGGCTACCTCGTGCGCACCCGCGAGAGCCTGACGTCGACCGGGCGGCGGTTCCTCGGATTCACGTTCCCCCGCGCCCGCGAGTTCGGCCCGCTGCTGGTCATCTGGCTGGTGTCGATGGTCATCATCGTGCTCCAGCGCGACCTGGGCACCGGGCTGCTGATCTTCGGCATGTTCGTGGCCACGCTGTACGTCGCCACGGGCAAGACGGGCTGGGTGCTGATCGGTGTGCTGCTCGCCGTCGGCGGCGCGGTCGCCGCGTCGTACGTGCTGCCCTATGTGCGCGGCCGGTTCGACGCGTGGCTCGGCGCCTTCGACCCGGACCTGTACGACGGCACCAGCTTCCAGCTCGTCAACGGCATCTTCGGCCTCGCGCACGGGGGGCTGCTGGGCACCGGCTGGGGCCTCGGACGTCCCTACCTGACCCCGGTGTCGCAGAGCGACTACATCATCCCGAGCCTCGGCGAGGAGATCGGCCTCGTCGGCGTCTTCGCGGTGCTGTGCCTGTACCTCGTGTTCGTCGCGCGCGGCCTGCGCATCGGCATGGCCGGGCAGGACGACTTCGGCCGGCTGCTCGCGGTGGCGCTGTCGTTCACGCTCGCGCTGCAGGTGTTCATCATGGTCGGCGGCGTGACCCGGCTGATCCCGCTGACCGGCCTGACGACGCCGTTCCTGGCGGCGGGCGGGTCTTCCCTGCTGGCCAACTGGTTCATCGTGGCCATCATCCTCCGCATCAGCGACGCGGTGCGCCAGCAGCCCAGGGCGGTGATCGGATGACCAAGGAGCTGCGCAGGCTCAGCATCATCGTGCTGTTCATGTTCCTGGCGCTGTTCGCCTCGACGAGCGTCATCCAGGTGCTGCAGGCGAACACACTGGCGGACATGCCGCAGAACCGCCGCACCCTGTTCGACAGCTACGAGACGCAGCGCGGCGCCATCGTCGCCGGCGACAGCGAGATCGCGACGTCGGTGCCGAGCGAGGACCTGTACGCGTGGCAGCGCGAGTACCTCGACTCGCCCATGTGGTCGCACATCACCGGCTACCTGAACCCCGTGCTGCAGTCGGCCGACGGCATCGAGCGCGTGATGGGACAGGAGCTCGCGGGCACCGCGGGCTCGGCGTTCTTCTCCCGGCTCGACCAGATCGTCACGGGGCAGCCGCCCCGCGGGTCGAACGTGATGCTCAGCCTGGATCCGGCCGTGCAGCAGGCCGCCTACGACGCCCTCGCCGGCCTGACGGGCGCCGTGCTCGCGATCGAGCCCGACACCGGACGCATCCTGGCGATGGTCTCGACGCCCGGCTACGACGCCAACTCGCTCGCGCAGCACGACAGCGAGGGGACCAACACCGCGTACGACGGTCTGCTGGCCGACGCCTCGCAGCCGCTGCAGAACCGGGCGATCGCCGGCGACCTGAACCCGCCGGGATCCACCTTCAAGGTGGTCGTCGCCGCGGCCGCGCTGGCCTCCGGCGACTACGACGAGGACTCCGAGCTGCCGAACCCGTCGAGCTACCGGCTGCCGCAGTCCTCGAACACGGTCCACAACGCCAACGGCGGCACCTGCGGCGGCGGCGACACCGTGTCGATCGCCGACGCCCTGCGCCTGAGCTGCAACGTGCCGTTCGCCGAGCTGGCGGTCGAGCTGGGAGACGAGCCCATCCGCGAGATGGCCGAGCGCTTCGGCTTCAACCACGAGTTCTCGACGCCGCTGGCCGCGACGCCGTCGAGCTACCCCGACGTGCTCGACTCGGACGCGCAGGTCGCGCTGACCGGCTTCGGCCAGGGCCAGCTCACGGCGACGCCCCTGCAGATCGCGATGGTCTCCGCCGGCATCGCCAACGGCGGCACGGTCATGAACCCGTACATGGTGGACGAGATCGTCGGTGTCGACCTGTCGGTGCAGCAGAGCTTCTCGCCGTCCGAGTTCGGTCAGGCCGTCGACGCCGACCTGGCCGAGCTGCTCACGTCCATGATGGTGGCGAACGTCCAGGATGGCGCCGCATCGGGTGCAAGAATAGACGGCGTCGATGTGGCCGGGAAGACGGGCACCGCGGAGAACGGCGGCGACGAGCCGTACACGCTCTGGTTCACCGGATTCGCGCCGGCAGATGACCCCGAGATCGCCGTCGCCGTGGTCGTCGAAGACGGTGGCGGACAGGGTCAGTCGGGCAGCGGGAACACGATCGCGGCGCCGATCGCGAAGAAGGTCATGGAGGCGGTGCTGAGCAGATGAGGCCAACACAGGGTGTGTCTTTCGGTGGCCGCTACGAGCTGAACTCGCGGATCGCGATCGGCGGCATGGGCGAGGTGTGGGAGGCGACCGACCACGTCATCGGTCGTACCGTCGCCATCAAGATCCTCAAGGACGAGTACATGGGGGATCCGGGCTTCCTGGAGCGCTTCCGTGCCGAGGCCCGCCACGCCGCGCTCGTCAACCACGAGGGCATCGCGAGCGTCTTCGACTACGGCGAGGAGAACGGCTCCGCGTTCCTCGTGATGGAGCTCGTGCCCGGCGAGGCGCTGTCGACGATCCTCGAGCGCGAGAACAAGCTCTCGCCCGAGCGCACGCTCGACATCGTGGCGCAGACCGCCTCGGCGCTGCAGGCCGCTCACGCCGCCGGTCTCGTGCACCGCGACATCAAGCCCGGCAACCTGCTCATCACGCCCGACGGCCGCGTCAAGATCACCGACTTCGGCATCGCGCGCATCGCCGACCAGGTGCCGCTGACCGCCACCGGCCAGGTGATGGGCACCGTGCAGTACCTGTCGCCCGAGCAGGCGTCGGGGCACCCGGCCTCTCCGGCGACCGACATCTACTCGCTCGGCATCGTCGCGTACGAGAGCCTGGCCGGCCGCCGGCCGTTCACGGGCGAGTCGCAGGTCGCGATCGCGATGGCGCAGATCAACGAGCAGCCGCCGCCGCTGCCGGACGACGTGCCGGAGCCCGTGCGCAACCTCGTGCTCGCGATGATCGCGAAGAAGACCGAGGACCGTCCGGCGTCCGCCGCCGTGGTCGCGCGCGCCGCGAACGCCCTGCGTCGCGGCGACGTCGCGGCGGCGGCCGCAGCGGTCCCTGCCATCGCCGCCGGCACCGCCCTGTCGGGCGACGACGAGTTCACGAAGCTGCTCTCCTCGGGATCGGACAGCGCCACCCGCATCCTGCCGCGCACCACGCCCGTGCCGGTCGACGGCGCGTCCGCCGCCGAGCAGCCCAAGGACAAGAAGAAGAAGCGCAGCCCGTGGACGTGGCCGCTCGTGGCGCTGGTCGTGCTGCTGCTCGTCGTGCTCGGCGGGACCGTGGTCGCCCTGTTCGGCGACGACCTGTTCGGGCCCGGAGAGGAGACGCCGTCGTCGGCGCCGCCGAGCTCCGCGAGGCCGTCGGCCTCCGAGACCCCGAGCGAGTCGCCCGAGCCCTCGCCGTCGGCGACGGCCGTGAACATCGACGAGCTCCGCCTGACCGGCCGCACGTGCGACGACGCCCTCGCGACGCTGACCGCCGCGGGCGAGTTCAGCTGGACGTGCGAGGCCGGCAGCCAGGCCCCCGACCTCACGCAGGAGGGCCTCGTCTACCAGGTCAGCCCGCGCGGCTTCGTGCCGGAGGGCCGCGAGATCTCGGCGCAGTACTACGACGCGGTGCCCGAGTTCGAGGCGCCGAGCGCGGCGCCGACGTTCACACGTAGCGATCAGCCCGTGTCGGAGGCGCGCCCGGGGCAGCGGAACACGCTCAGCTGGCCGGCCTATACCTGCCCAGATGCGGCCCCGAACCTCATCGGCTACACCGTCACGGTCGAGAACGCGACCTTCGAGCAAGGCGGTGGCACGACGCTCACGACGGGTGCTTCGACCACACGCACCGTGATCATCACGGATGCTTCCGCGGGCTCAGAGGCGACTGCGGCATACGCCGCTCTGTGCGGCATCGACGGCGCCGACCCTCGCACGTCCGCGTCGTCCGCGTCCACGTCGGTGCCGATCGTCGCCGCGACGCCCGAGACGGAGTCGCCCGACGCGGGCAGCAGCGACGGGGGCAACGACTGACGGCCGCGGGGAGCATCCGCTCCCGCCGACCGCGCCGTTGATCCGGGGGGATGAGGGATGACCGACGAGTCGCACACCGATGACGCGCTTCGCGAGAGCGATCGCGCCGTCGACGCGCGCGTGCTCGCCGGGCGCTACCGCGTCGGCGAGCTGATCGGCCGCGGCGGCATGGCGAGCGTCTACCGCGGCTACGATCAGACCCTCGGGCGCGACGTCGCGATCAAGATCCTCAAGCGAGACCTGGCGGGCGACACCGGCTTCCGCACGCGGTTCCGCCTCGAGGCCCAGGCCGCGTCCCGCATGGCGAACCAGGCCATCGTGCGCGTGTTCGACGCGGGCGAGGACGTCGCCGCCGACGCCAACGGCGAGCGGCCCATCCCCTTCATCGTGATGGAGCTCGTGCACGGCACGCTGCTGAAGGAGATCATCGCCCGCGGCCCCGTGCCCCCCGCCGACGCGGTGCGCTACGTCGACGGCATCCTCGAGGCGCTGGAGTACTCGCACCGCGCGGGGGTCGTCCACCGCGACATCAAGCCGGGCAACGTCATGGTCACCGACGCCGGGCAGGTGAAGGTGATGGACTTCGGGATCGCCCGGGCCGTGTCCGACACCTCGTCGACGGTCGCCGAGACCACCACGATCCTCGGCACGGCCGCCTACTTCTCCCCCGAGCAGGCGAAGGGCGAGCCGGTCGACGCGCGCGCCGACGTCTACTCCACGGGCATCGTGCTCTACGAGTTGCTCACCGGGCGCCCGCCGTTCCGCGGCGACTCGCCGGTCGCGGTCGCGTACCAGCACGTCAGCGAGAAGCCCGGCACGCCCTCGGAGGTCAACGAGAGCTCCCCCAAGGCCTTCGATCCGGTCGTGCTGCGCGCGCTCGCGAAGGACCCCTACCAGCGCTTCCCGGATGCGGCGTCCTTCCGCACCGCCCTCGACGCGGCCTCGGACGGCAAGGCCCCGTCGAAGCGCGAGCTCGGCGCGCTGACGAGCGAGCTGTACGGCGCGAATCCCCGCCAGGCGGCGGAGACCGCCCGATCGCTGCGGCAGCTCTCCACCGACAACAGCACCCCGCGCACGCAGTCCGGGCCGCCGGTGGCGTGGATCTGGGCGGGCGTCGCCCTGCTGGCGGTGCTCGTCGCGTCGGTGCTGTTCTGGGTCGTGTCGATCCCCCGCCCCAGCGGGGTCCCCGATACCGCGCGGATCGTGCCCGACGTGTCGGGGATGACGTACGAGCGCGCGGTGGAGGATCTGGAGTCCGAGGATCTCGTCGCCGATCAGGAGGGCGAGCCGAGCGACACCGTCGAGGAGGGCGTCGTGATCCGCACCGAGCCCGCCTCCGGCGAGTCGGTGACGCCCGACAGCGAGGTGACGGTCATCGTCTCGGAGGGCGTCGAGACGATCGAGGTGCCCCAGCTGGAGGGCCTCAAGGAGCAGGACGCACGGACCGCGATCGACGAGGCGGATCTCGTGCTCGGCTCGATCACGCCGGTGAACGATGCAAGCCTCGAGAGCGGGATGGTGATGTCGGCACAGGTCGACGGCGACGACGTGAGCGAGGGCGACGAGGTCGCGAAGGGGTCGACGGTGAACCTGACGGTGGCGTCCGGACGCGTGACGATCACCGACACGCAGGGCTTCACGCTCGATGCCGCGACGCAGCAGCTCGAGAACCAGGGGCTCACCGTCGACGTGGAGGAGGACGACGGCTGCCGCGCCTCCGATCCTCGGACGGTCTCGCAGCAGGTGCAGGTCGGCGACGTCCCGGTCCACTCGACCGTCACTCTGCGCGTCTGCGCGGGCGACGGCAGCGGCGACTGACGCAGGCCGTCCCGGCCCTACTGCACGGTGACCTCGTCGGGGACGAACGTCATCGCCACCCACGGGTACACGTACACGAACAGCCAGTAGAGGACGGCCGCGAGCATCGCGAGCAGGATCAGCATGCGCAGCCACCACGGACCGGGCAGCAGCCGCCAGAGCGCCGCGTACATCAGATCAGCTCCTCGGTCAGGGCGGGCGGGGCCGCGTCGGCGGCGCGCGGCAGGAACGACTCGAAGACGCCGTACGCGACGATGCGCTCGGCGAGCGAGAAGCGCGGCGAGCAGCTGGTCATCGTGATGTAGCGCTCCCCCGGCTCGACGTCGGGCGCCTGCGGCACGTCCGCCAGCACCTCGTACTCGTCCGGCTGCACGTACTCGAGGGTGCGGAAGCGGTAGGTGTACCAGCCGGCCTCCGTCTCGATCACGATCGGATCGCCGACCCGCAGGTTCTGCAGGTCGGCGAAGGGCTTGCCGAAGGTGGTGCGGTGAGCGGCGAGGCCGAAGTTGCCGACCTCGCCGGGCATCTCGGTGTCGAGGTAGTGGCCGACGCCGATCGTGTCGAGCGTGCCGGCGCGCGTGACCCCTCCGGCGATGGGCACCCGGTAGTCCGAGCCCCACCGCGGCACGTAGAGGTTGCCGAACACCTCGCGATCCGCCGGCTGCGGCAGCACGACGGGCTCGGCCTCGCCGTCCTCCGGCTCGGGCGCCGGCTCGATCGGCGCCGTCGCCCACTCCCGCGACAGCTCCTGGGCCTGGGCGCCGTGCGAGGCCCCGTACAGCACGTCGCCGATCCACAGCTGCCACGCCCCGTAGAGCAGCATCACGACCCCGAGCGTGACCAGGATCTCGCCGAGAACGCTGCCGACGGTCGCCCGGCCGCGCCGCCGGACGCGGCGCCGCTCACGCCGCGTGGTCGTGCCCGTGATGGGGGCCCCGGCAGTCACAGGACGATGCTAGCTCGGCCGGTAGGATGTCTCCCATGGCACGAGCACAGCAGCGCACGGTCGGTGACGACGACGACGCGACCCCGCGCACGACGGGGGCTCCCGCACCCAACCCGGTGTGGTTCAAGCCCGTCATGGTCGGCTTCATGCTGCTCGGCCTGGTGTGGATCCTGGTGTTCTACCTGTCGGGCATGCAGTTCCCGATCCCGGGCATCGACGCCTGGAACCTCGTGATCGGCTTCGGCATCGCGTTCATCGGCTTCCTGATGACGACGCGCTGGCGATAGCCCCCCGTCCTCGAAGAGGCCGCCCTCCGACCCGCCGGTCGAGGGCGGCCTCTTCTTCGCGGCGGCTCCGTGTGCGGCGCCCCGAGCTACGCTGCACCGGTCCGAGCCGAGAACTACACGCGTGTGATTCATCCCCAGCGGGGGATAACCCTGTGGATAACTGCGCTCAGAAGCCCTGGATGACGGGCGGAAGCGCCAGCAGTCCGATCAGCGCGACGACCACGAGCGCGACCAGCGCCACCTGCTGCCGCGTCTGCCCCGGCCTTCGCGTACGCGAGTACACGAACCCCACCGCGGTGCCCGCGATGAGCCCGCCGACATGCGCCTGCCAGGAGATGCTGCCCGGCACCAGGAAGCCGATCACGAGGTTGATGCCGAGGAGCACCAGGATGCCGGTGACGTTGCCGCCCAGCTGACGCCCGATCACCACGAGGGCGCCGAGCATGCCGAACAGGGCGCCCGAGGCCCCGACGACGGGCGTGCCGAACGCCAGCAGCGCGACGGCCACCGACCCGCCGAGGCCGCCGACCAGGTACAGGGCGAGGAAGCGCCAGGGGCCGAGCATCGGCTCGAGCAGTCGACCGATGACCCAGATCGACAGCAGGTTCAGCGCGATGTGCAGGAAGCCGCTGTGCACGAGCAACGGCGTCAGCAGCCGCCACGGCTCGAAGCCGACGCCCAGCTGCGGGTACAGCGCGGGCGCCCAGAAGGACAGGAGGCTCGACAGCGAGAAACCGGTCAGGCCGGCGAGGAGGTCGAGCAGGAACATCCCGGCGGTGATGCCGAGGATCCAGGTGGTGACGGGAGCGCGCCCCGGCACCACCGCGACGCCGCCACCGCCGCGGCCCCACCGACGATCCGCCCTCTTCTGCGCGGGCGTCCGCGCGCGCTTCTGATCGCGCAGGCACTCGGGGCAGATGACCCCGACTGCGGCCTGCGTCTGGCACTCCGGGCAGATGGTCCGCTGGCAGCGCTGGCACAGGGCGAAGCTCATCCGGTCGGGATGCCGGTAGCAGAAGTTCTCGGGGTTGCGCGAGAAGTCGGTGGTGCTCACGGACGTGGCGGCGTCGTTCCGGTCTGGCTCAGGCCGCGGCGATCTCGACCGAGTGCAGCACGACCGGCTCGATCGGGCGGTCCTGGGCGCCGGTCGGCACCTGGGCGATCGCGTCGACCACGGCCTTCGAGGCGTCGTCCACGACCTCGCCGAAGATGGTGTGCTTTCCCATCAGCCACGGCGTGGGGTCGGTCGTGATGAAGAACTGCGAGCCGTTCGTGCCGCTGAGCTTGCCCGTGATGGCGTTGGGCCGCTTGCCCGCGTTGGCCATGGCGAGCTTGTAGGGGGCGTTGAAGTCGAGCTCGGGGCTGATCTCGTCGTCGAACGTGTAACCCGGACCGCCGACGCCCTGTCCGAGCGGGTCGCCGCCCTGGATCATGAAGCCGGGGATGATGCGGTGGAAGACGACGTCCGTGTAGAGGGCGCCCTCTCCGGGCTTTCCGGTGGCCGGGTCGGTCCACGAGCCCGATCCGTCGGCGAGGCCGACGAAGTTCTTGACGGTCTTGGGGGCGTGGTCGCCGAACAGGTTGACGACGATGTCGCCGTGGTTCGTGTGCAGGGTGGCGACGGCAGTGTGCTGAGGCATGTACACATTCTTTCAGGTGTGAGCAACCCTCTGCCGCTCTCGCCGGTGTCTGGCAGGATGGGCACATACCGATCCCCGGCGATAGGGAGGGCGACGTGAGCCTCACGAAGAAGCGCAAGAAGGAACTCCGCAAGCTGCAGGACTCGGCTGCCCACCTCTGGGAGGCGCAGCAGGTTCTGGTCTCGGACGCGGCGGACGTCGCCCGCGAGGCCGGCCGACAGCTCGGCAACTTCAACCGGGAGCGGGTCGCTCCGGTCATCGACGACAAGTACCACCACTACGTCGAGCCGGTCGTCGACAGGGTCGCCCCGTACGTCGACTCGAGCCGCAAGGCCTCGAAGCAGTTCCTCGACTCGAAGGTCGTCCCCACCGTCGGCTCGGCCGTCGGCAAGGCGCTCTCGGCCTGGGACGCCGCCAACGACACGCGCATCCGCATCGCGAAGCAGCGCGCCGGCATCCCTTTCGTGGAGCCGAAGAAGAAGCGCAGCGCGGGTCCGATCATCGCGATCGTGCTCGGCGTGGCGGCGGCGGGCGCCGTGCTCTATGCGGCATGGCAGACGCTGCGCGCCGACGATGAGCTGTGGGTGGCCGACGACCCGCTGGCCTCGCCCGACGCGTAAGCGCGTCGCCCTCCGCGACCGGATTGAGCGAGGGCACGAAGTGCACGAGTCGAAATCGGAAGACGTCGATGTGGCGGCCTCCCCCTCCGGGGACGCCGCCACGCGTCGTGTCCGGGAGGCGGCCGTAGCCCGCGGGCTCGACATCGAGGTGCGCGAGTCGCCCCGGGCGTCCTCCCTCGAGGAGGCGGCCGCGCTTCGCGGCATCACTCCGTCCGACATCGTCAAGACGCTCGTGGTCAAGGGAAAGGGCGACGCGGGATACCTCTTCGCGCTGATCCCGGGAGACCGCGCGATCTCGTGGCCGAAGCTGCGCGCCCTCGTCGGCGCGAACAGGCTCCGGCTGCCCGAGCCGCACCTCGCCCTGGAGGCCACCGGCTACGAGCGCGGCACCATCACCCCCGTCGGGTCGGAGAACGACTGGCCGGTCTACGCCGACGAGCGCATGGCCGGGCGACGGGTGTCGATGGGAGCCGGCGCGCACGGCTGGTCGCTGTCCGTCGACGCCGACGCGCTGATCGCGTCGTACGGCGCGACGGTCGCCGACATCAGCGACCCCATCGAGGAGATCCGCCGACCCTGAGCCCGCGCCGCTACCGAGCGGAAGGCGGACGACGGCGCGAGGCGACCTTCGCGGGGTCGGGGTCGGGGACCGCCGCGATGAGCTCGCGCGTGTACTCGTGCTGCGGGTCGGAGAAGATCTGCTCGACGGGGCCGCTCTCGACCAGGACGCCCCGACGCATCACGCACACGTCGTCGGAGATGTACCGCACGATGTTGAGGTCGTGCCCGATGAAGAGGTACGCGACGCCCAGCTCGCGCTGCAGTCGCACGAGCAGACCGAGGATCTGGGCCTGGATCAGCACGTCGAGCGAGGACGTCGCCTCGTCGCAGATGACGAGGGCCGGCTCGAGCGCGACGGCGCGGGCGATGGCGACGCGCTGCGCCTGGCCGCCGGACATCTCGAACGGCCGACGCTGCCGGTAGGTCTCCGGGGCGAGCCCGACGAGGTCGAGCAGCTCGTCCACGCGCTCAGCGCGCTGCTTCTCCGTCATGTCGGTGTGCCCGAGGAGCGGCTCGGCGATGACGTCCGAGACCCGCCATCGCGGGTTCAGCGAGCCGAACGGGTCCTGGTAGACCATCTGCATGTTCGCGTACACGGCGTTCAGGCGTCGCCGCTTCAGCCCGACGATCTCCTGCCCGTCGAAACGGACGGTGCCCGACTTCGGCGGCTCGAGCTGGGCGACCGCCCGGGCGATCGTCGACTTGCCCGATCCGGTCTCGCCCACGATGCCGAGCGTCCGGCCCGGCATCAGGTCGAACGACACGTCGTCGACCGCGCGCAGCACGCCGTTCTTGACGTTGCCGGGGCCCCGGCTCACGTACTCCTGCACGAGGCCCCGCACCGACAGCAGCGGCTCCGCCGCGTCGGGCGACTGTGCCGCGCCGGGACGATCGGACGCCAGGGCCGCGGCACGGCGCTCGGAGGGCAGCGTGGCGAACGCCCCCAGCAGCTCCTTCGTGTACGGCTCGCGCCCGGCGTCGAACAGCTGCTCCGGCGCGACGTGCTCGATGACCGACCCCCCGCGCATGACCAGCACGTCGTCGGCGTAGCGCGCCGCGAGGGCGAGATCGTGGCTGATCAGGATGATCGCCATCCCGAGCCGGTCCTGCAGGTCGCACAGGAGCTCCATGATCCTGGCCTGCGTCGTGACGTCGAGCGCCGTGGTGGCCTCGTCGGCGATGAGCACCTTCGGATCGGCCGCGAGCGCGATCGCGATCATCACACGCTGGCGCATGCCGCCGGAGAGCTGGTGCGGGTACTCGTGGAACCGTCGGGCGGGATCGGGCAGGCGCACGAGCTCGAGCAGCTCGACGGCGCGGGTGGCGGCCGCCTTGCGGTCCATCGTGAGGTGCATGCGGAGGGCCTCGGTGATCTGCGCGCCGACGCTCATGGTGGGGTTCAGCGAGCGCGCCGGGTCCTGGAACACCATGGAGACGTCGTTGCCGCGGATGCGGCGCATCGCCCGGTCGTCCAGCCCCACGAGCTCGATGGCGCCGTCCGTGCCGTCGAGGCGCGCGGATCCGGTCACCTCGGCGCTCGGCGGCAGCAGCCCCATGAGGGCGCGGACGCCCACCGACTTGCCCGAGCCCGACTCGCCGATGATCGCGAGGGTCCGGCCGGCGTGCACGTCGTACGACAGCCCCTTCACCGCGTGCACGAGCTCACCGCGACGCGAGAACGTCACCCGCAGGTCGGACACGGACAGGACGGGAGCGGATGCGGTGGCGCCGTCCGCTGGACGCTCGGCGCTCGTCTTGAGGATCGTCATCGGGCGCTCATCTCGTCTCGCACGTTCTCTCCCAGCAGGTTGAACGACAGCACCGCCAGCAGCAGGGCCAGGCTCGGCCAGAGCACCAGCAGCGGCGTGGCCGAGAGCGACTGCTGGCCCTGGTAGATCATGTTCCCCCAGCTCGGCGCGGGGGCGGGGATGCCCATCCCGAGGAAGCTCAGGGCGCCCTCGGTGACGATCACGATGCCCATGCCCAGCAGCGCGAAGTTCAGCATCTGCGGCAGCACGTTCGGCGCGATGTGGAACAGCAGGGTGCGCCACCGCGGGCTGCCGCCGAGCTCCGCGGCCTGGACGAACGGCATCGAGGTGACCCGCAGCGTCGCCGAGCGCGCCACGCGCGCGACGCCCGGGATGCTGAAGAACGACAGGGCGAGGATCGTCGTCGACAGCGCCGGGCCGAACACCTGCGCGATCGCGATCACCAGCACCAGGGACGGGAACGCGATGAGGATGTCGAGGAAGCGCATGATGACCGTGTCGGCTCGGCCGCCGAGGAAGGCCGACAGCGAGCCGATCACCCCGCCGATGCCGACGCCGATCGCGTTCACCGCGACGGCGACGATGAGCGACGCCTGCCCGCCGTGCAGCAGGCGGGAGAGCACGTCGTTGCCGTTGACGTCGGTGCCGAGCGGATGTCCGGGGGTGCCGAGCGGCAGGGCGCTGTCGAGCACGCTGCCTCCCACCGGGGCCGGCAGGTTCAGCACGTAGGGGCCCGCGAAGCACGCGAGGAAGAGGAGGCCGATCACCGTCAGGGGCAGACCGATGACGACGCTCCGGCGCCAGCGCGCCCAGCGCGCCCCGCGCACGGGGCCGGGGGTCGGGGTGAGCAGGGTGCGGGTGTCAACGACTGCCATAGCGGATCCTCGGGTCGAGCACGGCGTACATCACGTCCACCGCGAGGTTGGCGAAGATGGCGACGGCCGCGAAGATGAACACGCAGATCTGCACGACGGCGATGTCGCGCGAGCCCACGCCCTCGAGCATCATCAGGCCGAGCCCGGGCATGACGAAGATCTGCTCGATGATGACCGTGCCGCCGACGAGCGCTCCCACGTTCAGGCCGACGATCGTCAGCAGCCCGAACGACGAGTTGCGGAACGCGTGGTTCCACAGCACCCGCCACGGGCCCGCGCCCTTCGCGCGGGCCGTGTCGATGTAGTCGGCCGACTTGATCTGCTCGACCAGGTCGCCGCGCAGGAAGCGCGCGTAGAAGCAGCCCAGGGGGATGGCCAGCGCGAGCACCGGCATGATCACCGACTGGATGTTGCGGATCGGATCGACGTCGAACGCGACGAAGCCGATGGACGGCAGCATCCGCAGCGTGACCGAGAACAGCAGCACGAGCAGCAGCGCCATGACGTAGTTCGGCACCGCGAGCAGGGTCATGGCCCCCACCATCACGGCGCGGTCGAACCAGCCGCCGGGCCGGCGCGCCGCGACGATCGCGACCGGCAGCGCGACGGCGAGCGAGACCACGAAGGCGAGCGCGACGATCTCGATCGTCACCGGCAGCCGCTCGGCCAACAGCGTGGAGACGGCGCGACCGCTGACGGAGGACGTGCCGAGGTTGCCGGTGAGGGCGCCGAACAGCCAGCCGAAGTAGCGCTCGTACCAGGGCCGGTCGAGGCCGAGCCGGCGCCGGACGGACTCGACCTCCTCGTCGGTGGCGTCCATGCCCGCCTGGTTGCGCGCCGGGTCGCCCGGCATGAGCTCCATCAGCACGAACACGAGCACGCTGACCGCGAGCAGCAGCGGGATCGCGACGAGGATGCGCCGCGCGATCAGCCGGAGCAGGGGCGAGCCGGAGGCCCGGCCGAGGAGGCTCGCGCGCTCCTCAGCCGGCGGCTGCGGCGAGCCGGTGCCCGGCTCGCCGACGGTGCTCTGCGTCACTGCTCCACCCAGACGCGGTCGTACAGCACGCCCGAGTTGACCGCGAGCGCGGGGATCGGCGTGGTCAGGCCGGGCCCGTGGACGCCCGTGCGCACCACCTGCGCCGGCGAGAAGGCCATGCCGAACGGCGCGTAGGCCTCGTCCGAGATCGTCTTGGCGATGTCGGCGTAATAGGCCTCGCGCTCGTCCTCGTCGATCGTGCCGACCGCGTCGCGCAGCATCTGGTCGAGCGGGCTCAGCAGCCCCTGCGAGATCGCGTCCTGCGCGCTGGTCGCGCCGTCCGGCAGCGGCGTGCCGCTGAACGGCGAGGTCGAGCCGAACCGCACGGCGACGCCGATGCCGGCGGCCGGCTCCCACGCCCCGGCGGTCTGCAGCATCGACTCCCACTCCCCCGACGTGAACTTCGTGATCACGTCGCCCAGCGGCTTCGCGTCGAGCGAGACGTCGATGCCGGCCTCGGCCCACTGCGTCTGCAGCGCGGTCGCGACGTTCGAGGCGACGCCCGTGTCGGTCGTGCCGAGCTCGACCGTCAGCCCGCCGAGCTCGTCCACCAGCTCGGCGGCCTTGTCCGGGTCGTACTCGCGGTAGCCCTCGACCTCCGCCTGATAGAACAGGCCGCCCGACGCGGTGAACGACTGCGTCATCTCGCCCTCGCCCTTGAACAGGCCCTCGTTGATGGAGGCGAAGTCGGTGGCGTAGTAGATCGCCTCACGCGCCTTCTTGTCGTCGAAGGGCGGCTTGCGCGTGTTGAGCTGCACCACGTAGGGCGAGGTCGGCGCCCCGAGGTACACCTCGACGGCCGGGTTGTTCTGCGCCTCGGCGATCAGCGTCGTCGAGCTCATGCCCTCGATCACGTCGCCCTGGCCCGACAGCAGGGTCTGGTACATGACCTGGTCGCCGGTGATGGCCTGGAAGGTCAGCTCGTCGAGGTACGGCAGGCCGTCCTTGAAGTAGCTGTCGTTGCGGACCAGGTGCAGACGCTCGTTCTGGCGGTTCTGCTCGACGACGAACGGCCCCGCGGCGACCGGCGTGACGCTGAACTGCTCGGCGCCGAGCTCCTCGTAGGCGGTCGGCGAGGCGATCAGGTTCATGTTCGTGCTCGGGAAGCCGTTGACGAGCGCCCCGTTGACCGTGTTGAAGTGCATCTCCAGCGTGCGGTCGTCGACCGTCCGGAGTGCGCCGAGCCGGGCGTTCACCGTGTCCTGGTCGACGTCCTCGGGCAGGGCGGCCCAGAGGCTGTCCATGAACTCGTCGCTGTGCTCCTGCGGCTCGAGCTCGAGGTTGAGGTCGAGCGTGGGAGCGCCGGTGCTGCCCGAGCTGAGCTCGCGGATCCAGTTCCACAGCACGGCCTCGGAGTCGAACGGCGTGCCGTCGCTGAACTCGAGGCCCTCGCGCAGCGTGATGGTGAGCGTCAGCCCGTCGTCCCCCCACTCGTAGCTCTCCGCCTGGTTCGGCTCGATGCGGGCGTTCGAGCCGTCGTCGTCGGCCTCCAGAGTGAACAGACCGCCGAAGATCGCCGCGTTCTGCGGCAGGTTCGCGCCGGTGGTGTTGCTGGTGGCGGGGTCGAGGCCCGTCGCCCACGCCCCGGAGTAGCCGGCGTCGAGCAGCACCGTCAGCGCTCCGCCGGTCTGCGGATCGCCGGCGTCGGTGTCGTCGTCGGGAGTGGTGCTCTGTCCGGTGCACGCCGTCAGCGCCAGGGCGGCGCCCGCGGCGAGCGCCAGCGCGCGGAGGGTGCGGCCGCGCGGCCGGGGCGCGTGTGCTGTCGTGATCATCTCGTTGCTCTCCTTTGAGCGTGAGGCATCTGAACCGGGGGGATCCGGGTGCCGACCGGGGTCGGTTGCTGGGAAGTCTCACCCCGTCCCCCGCCGAGGGGCCACGGTCCTTCCGCCGGGTGGGAGGCCGTGACCGTCCGTCGTCAGGGCCGGGTGCGGCCCAGCCAGCGGTAGGCGTTCTCGGACGCGACCTGGCCCCACTCGTCGTCCGTGAGGCCCGAGCTGCGCAGGGTGCGAGCGATCGGGTCCTCTCGCAGCATCGCGGGGAAGTCCGACCCGACGAGCAGGCGGTCGGCGCCCAGCAGGTCGACGAGGTACCGGATGGCGCGACGGTCGAACACCATGGAGTCGTAGTAGAAGCGCCGCGCGTAGTCGAGCGGCGAGGGCCCGTCGTCGGGCATCACCGCCCGCTCCAGGTCGCGGGGCTCCTCGTTCCAGGCGCCGCTCCAGAAGTAGTTGGCGCGCGGCAGCGACATCGCGAAACCGCCGGCCGCGTGGCTGAACGACACGCGCAGGTCGGGGCACGCCTCCGCCGTCCCGCCCAGGATGAGCGATGCGGCCGAGTACATCCCCTCGATGCCGACGACGTACGTCCCCATCGCGCTCATCGGCAGCCGGTCGCTCGGGGAGGGCATCGCGTGGACGAAGACCGACAGCCCGAGCCGCTCGACCTCTTGGAAGAACGGCAGGAACGCGGGGTCGCCGATGGACCTGCCGAGGATGTTCGAGGCGATCTCGACGCCCGCGAGACCCCGGTCCGCGATCGCCGCGAGCTCGCCCGCAGCGGCATCCGGGTCCTGCATCGGCACCATGCCGAGGCCGATCAGCCGCTCGGGGTCGTAGGCGCACAGCTCGGCGGCGAAGTCGTTGACGTGCTGCGCGAGCGCGAGGCCGTCACCCGCGGGGAGGTCGTAGCGCAGGAGCGGCGGCATGGGGCTGACGACCTCCGCCGACGCCCCCGACGCGTCCTGCGCCTCGATGCGCTTCTCGGCCTCGAAGAACACCTGCTTGGCGGGGAAGCGCGTCTGGCCGAAGACCAGCAGCAGGTCGTCCCCGCCGTCGATCGGCTCCATCGCCGGAAAGCACTCGGGCGCGCCCTCCGGGTATCCGCGGGGCAGGAAGTGGGCGTGGGCGTCGACGATCACGGTGATCTCCGTTCGGGTCGGGCGGCGCTCTGGCGCCTCGGTCTCGGTGCTCGGTCAGGCGGCGGGATGGACGGAGACGTGCAGGGCCGACTGGTCGTCGGTCTCGCCCGCGAGCGTCTCGATCGCGAGGCCCACGTCGTCCAGGCCGAACGTGTGGGTGTGCAGCCGCTCGAAGGGGAACCGGCCCGACTCGAGGAGCTCGATGGCCTTCTTGTTCGCGGCCGCGTCGACGCCGAACGCCCCCTTCACCGTGAGGGCGCGGTTGACGATCAGGTCGGTCGCGACGGGGATGTCGCGGTGCCCCTTGAGCCCGGCGAGCACGACGCGACCGCCGTGCCGCACCGACTTCAGCGCGTCCGTCACCGGGCCCGCCGCCATCGGGGTGAGGTCGAGAGCGAGGTCCGCCATCCGCCCCCCGGTGATCTCCGCGACGGCGTCCACGATGTCGGTGCCGCCGTCTCCGTCGACGACGACGGTGTGGTCGGCGCCGAACTCGCGGGCGAGCGCCAGCTTGTGGGCGTCCCGCTCCAGGCCGGTGATGATGACGTTCGACGCGCCGACCGACTTCGCCGCGATGACCGCGGCGATGCCGCGCTGGCCCGCCCCCAGTACCACGACGGTGTCCCCCAGCCCGGCCTCGCCGAGGTCGACGGCCCAGCGCACGCCGGCACCGAGCGGGTTGTACATCGCCGCGACCTCGACGGGCAGGTCGCGCGAGATCTTGTGCATGACGGTGTTCGGCGACAGGTAGAGGTACTCGGCGAAGCCGCCCCACAGGCTCGGGTCGACGTCGATGCCGGTGACACCGTGGCCGTACTTGCGGAACCGGCAGGCCTGGTAGCGGCCCATCAGGCAGTCCTCGCACGACCGGCACGGCACGATGACCTCGAGGGCCACGCGGTCGCCGACCTGCACGCCCCAGCGCTCGGCGGCGCGCTCGCCGATCTCCTCGATGATCCCCATCGGCTCATGGCCGGGGATGAACGGGTTGGGGTTCATCCCCATGTGCCCGCGGTAGATCTCCACGTCGCTGCCGCAGATGCCGTTCGCCTCGACGCGCAGCAGCCCGTCGTCCGGCCCCACCGTGGGGCGGGGGAACTCCCGCATCTCGATCTGTCGGGGGCCGGTCTGCACGGCCGCTCGCACCATCTCGGTCATGGGTCCATCCGTTCTGTCGTGTGAACGAGGGGCTCGGCCGCGCCCGACCAGTCGGCGAAGTACCGCACGACCATCGAGATGCCGGCGTTGCGCGCCCCGGCGACCGCGATGAGCATGCTCTGCGCGGGGTCGGCCGCCAGCGGCGGGAGCGTGGGCTGGAAGACATCGGGATCGCCGTCCGTGCCCGGGAAGCGCACTCCCCCGTCCGCGTGGTCCTTGCCCGCGGCCGCGAGCTGCGCGGTCGTGCGGCCCGAGCGCTCGGCGAGCCAGCGGGCGACGTCCGCGCGGCCGTAGCCGGCGTTCGCCAGCAGCTGGGCGTGCTCGGGGCACAGCACCAGGCCCGCCATCGCGTGCTGGAAGATCCACGCGCCGGAGCGGCCGATCGTGTCGGCGAAGTCGCCCAGCAGCTGCTCGGGATCGCTCGTGTGCCGGTTGTCCACGTACTCGCTCGTGCGCAGCAGCGTCGTCGTGACCGCGTTTCCGGGCGTGCCCAGCTCCTCGGCCAGCGGCGCCCACGGGCTCTCCTCCTCGTTCTCGCCGAAGCAGATCGCCCAGCGCCCCGGGAGGCCCTGGGTGGCCTGCTCCAGCTCGTGCGGGCGCACGCCGAAGGCGTTGCGGACGATGAGCCCGATCGCCCGCGGGACCGTGGCGTTGGCGCGGAAGCCGGGACCGAAGACACCCCCGGCGCTGTTGAAGCCGAGCTCGTGCCGGATCGGCCCGTTGACGACGATGAGCGGCGCGGGGCCGCTCGTCGACTGCCACGCGCCGCCCTTCGCCGCGCGCTCGCGCATCAGGGCGCGCCACGCCGCCAGCACGACCGGCAGGTGCTCGGGGAGACACCCCGCGAGGGCCGCGTTGATGGCCGCCGTCCGCACCGTCACCGAGCGGCCGGTCTGCGGCATCTCGCCGATCACCGCGTCGGGGTCGTCCTCCGTCGCCGCCAGGAAGCGCTCGAGCAGCGACTCGCTCACCGGCACCAGCGGCAGCCCGTCGGACCAGCCCTGCGCGTAGGCGTACTCGATGGCCTCCTGTGCGACGTCCGGATCGGGGCCCGTCACGAGGCGTCCGCCCCGGTGAGGGTGCGCACGATCTCGGGCAGCAGCCGGCGGGCGCGCTCGCGCACCTGCTCGGGTTCGAGGACGGCCACCGGATGCTCCGTGGTGATCCATTCGTAGTCGGGGTCGCCCTGCACGCCGGCCATGGTGCGGCCCGTCGTGGTGAACGCGTCGGTCAGCACCACGGCCGCGGGCACGCCCGCGCGCTCGAAGTTGATGCCGTCCGCGACCGCTGCCGCGCTGCACGAGCCGCAGTCGCCGACGCCCGTGATGACCACGTCGGCGGCGTCGCGGTAGCGCGACACGATCTCGTCGTCCACCGGGATGGAGAAGCTGCGCTTGGTCTCGACGATGCTCACCTCGGCCGCGCCCTGCTCCTCGACGAGCAGCCGGCCCACCTCCTGCAGGAACAGCATGGCGTTGTGCTTGGTGTTGTCGAGCAGGCCGACGCGCGCGCCCTGCAAGGGGCGGCGGGCCGCCAGCCCTCCGTCCGTCTTCGCCTTCGCGTCCGCCTGGCCGGTCGGATCGAGCATGGGGTTCGGCATCGCGGCTCTCCTTCGCCTCAGTCGTCGTGCAGGATCACGGAGCGGATGTTCTTGCCCGCGTGCAGGTCGTCGTACGCGTCGTTGACCTGGTCGAGCGAGTACGTGTTGGTGATGAGCTCCTTGATCTTCAGGTCGCCCCGCCGGTAGAGCCCCAGCAGCTTGGGGATGTCGTACAGCGGGTTGCAGTCGCCGAACAGCGCGCCGCGGATCTGCCGCTGGTAGCTGATCAGCAGGCCCGCGTGCACGTGCACCGCCTTCTCGAGCAGGTGGCCCACCGCGGTGATCGTGGTCTTACCGCCCTTGCCCGTCATCAGCACGGCGCGGTTGACCATCTCCTCCGTCACCGCGTCGGGCGTCATGATCGCGTGGTCGGCGAGCTGGCCCCAGGTCTCGGCGACGACGAAGTCGTGCGCCTCCTGGGCGTCGGCGAACGCGTGCGTCGCGCCGAGGGAGAGGGCGTTCTCGCGCTTGAACTCCACCGGGTCGACCACGACCACGTTCTTGGCGCCCGCGTAGCGCGCGCCCTGCACCGCGTTGCTGCCGACGCCGCCCGCGCCGAAGACCACCACGGTGTCGCCCGCCTTGACGCCGGCCGCGTACACGGCCGAGCCCCATCCGGTCGGCACGCCGCACCCGACGAGGCAGGCGACCTCGAACGGGATGTCGTCGGCGAGCGGCACGACGGCCCACTCCGAGACGACCGCATACTGCGAGAACGTGCCGAGCGAGCAGAACCCGCCGTAGTCCTCGCCGTCCTTATGGAAGCGGAACGTGCCGTCGAGGAACATGCCGGTGCCGGCGTTCAGCCCCTTGACGCACATGTTCTGGTGCCCCAGCGAGCACGGCCGGCACGCTCCGCACGCGGGGATGTACGAGCAGACGACCCGGTCGCCCGGCTTGACCCGGGTGACGTTGGGCCCGACCGACTCGACGACGCCCGCGCCCTCGTGCCCGCCGACCGCGGGCATCCGCACGGGGGCGTCGCCGTGCGTGATGTGGTCGTCGGAGTGGCAGAGCCCCGAGGCGGCGAACTTGATGCGGACCTCGTGCTCCTTCGGGTCGTCGAGCTGCAGCTCCGTCAGCGTCCACCCCTCGTGGGGGGCGTGGGCGACGGCCGCGCGGGTGGTGATGGTTGCCATGTCGAGCTCCTGTCCTGTCCTGTCGATCCGCGATGAGCCCTCAGAAGCGGGGCAGGGGTGCCTCGCGCATGGAGACCGTCTTGACCTGCGTCCAGTCGAGGACCGAGTCGGCGCCCATCGTGCGTCCGAAGCCGCTGTTCTTGTAGCCGCCGAACGGGCCGCCGATCACGCCGGCGCCGAGCGAGCTGTTGACCGCGACCTGACCCGCCTGCAGCGCGCGGCTCATCCGCACCGCGGTGCCGACGCTCTGCGTCCACACCGACGCGACCAGGCCATAGTCCACGCCGTTGGCGACCGCGATGGCCTCGGCCTCGTCGTCGACAGTGATGACCGACAGCACCGGCCCGAAGATCTCCTCCTGCGCGATGCGCATGTCGGGCGAGACGCCGTCGAACAGCGTCGGCTCGACGAAGAACCCCTTCTCGAAGTCGGGGCCCTTCGGTCGCGACCCTCCGGTCACGAGCGTGGCGCCCTGCTCGGTGCCGACCTCGATGTAGTCGGTCACGCGGCTGTGCTGCTTCTCGTTGATCAGCGGGCCCATGTTGACGGGCTGATGCCACGGCCCGACGGTGACCTTCTGCATCTGCGTGGCGAGCCGCTCGACCACCTCGTCGTGCACGCTGCGCAGCACGACGACGCGGGACCCAGCCGCGCAGATCTGGCCCGTGTTGAGCGTGATGCCCATCGCGATGGCGGGGATGGCGGTGTCGAGGTCGGCGTCCGGGAAGATGACCTGCGGCGACTTGCCGCCCAGCTCGAGGTGCAGCGGCGTGAGGTGCCGCGAGCAGGCCTCCATGATCAGGCGGCCCGTCTGCGGCGAGCCGGTGAAGCCGATGCGCCGGATGCGGGGATGGTCGGGGATCGCGGCCCCGGCCTCCGAGCCGTAGCCCGTGACGACGTTGATGACGCCCGCCGGGATGCCGGCCTCGATCGAGAGCTTCGCGAGCGCGAGCGGGGTGAGCGGCGCGTCCTCGGCGGGCTTGATGACGATGGTGTTGCCGGCGGCGATCGCCGCCCCGACCTCGGTCACGAACATGGGGCCGGGGGCGTTCCACGGGATGATCGCGCCGACCACGCCGTAGGGCTCGCGCAGCGTGTAGCCGACGGTGTCGGGCGAGTAGGTCGGCAGGGACACTCCCTGCACCTTGTCGGCCTGCCCCGCGATGAAGCGCAGCTGTCCGGCCATGGGCGGCGGGCCCCAGCTGGGCCGGCCGACCTCCTGCGACTCGAGGCCGTCGAGCTGCGAGGAGTGGCGCTCGATCAGGTCGGCCCAGCGGAACAGCAGGCCCGCGCGAGCCGTGGCGTTCAGGTCGCGCCAGGCGGGGAACGCGGCCTCCGCGGCGCGGACCGCCTGGTCGACGTCCTCGGCGTCGCTCTGCGGCACGCGGGCGAGCAGCTCGAGGTTGGCGGGGTTGATCACGTCGATCGTGCGGCCGGTGTGGGAGGGCACCCACTCGCCGCCGATGAGCTGGGCCCCGTCGACGACCAGCGACGGCGCCACGGCGGGGGAATCGAGGGTGTCGGTCATGACATCGTCCTGTCTCTCGTTGTCTGTCTGTTCTGGTGCGCCGGTCTCGTCGGCCGGCATCGTGGGCCGGCGTCGTCCGGTCAGTGCTCGAGCAGGATCACGCCGCGGATGTTCTTGCCGTCGAGCATGTCCTGGTACCCCTGGTTGACGTCCTCCAGGCGGTAGGTGCGGGTGACGAGCTCGTCGAGCTTCAGGCGACCCGACCTGTAGAGGCTCAGCAGGCGCGGCACGTCGTACAGCGGGTTGCAGCCGCCGAAGATGGCCCCCTGGATGCGCCGCTGGTAGCCGATCAGCATGCCGGGGTTCTCGTCGATCCAGCCGTTGCCGACGGCGGTGATCGTCACCTGACCGGTCTTGCCGACGGCGCCTATCGCGTGGTGGATCACCTCGTCGTGCAGCACGCCGACCGTGATGATCGCGTGGTCCGCGAGCTCGCCCCACGTCGACTGCACGATGAACTCGTGCGCCTCCTCGGCCGTGGCGAACGTGTGGGTCGCGCCGAAGACCTCCGCCATCTCGCGCTTGAACTCGACGGGGTCGACGACGATCACGCGCTCCGCTCCGGCGAGCGCCGCGCCCTGGACCGCGTTGCTGCCGACTCCGCCCGACCCGTAGACGACGACCGTCTGGCCCGCCCGCACCCCGGCCGCGTGGACCGCCGACCCCCACCCGGTCGGCACGCCGCAGCCGACGAGGCAGGCGACCTCGAACGGGATGTCTTCGGGGATCGGGATGACCGAGAACTCCGACACCACCGTGTACTGCGAGAACGTGCCGAGCACGCACAGGCCGCCGAAGTCCTCGCCGTCCTGGTGGAAGCGGAAGGTGCCGTCGGGGAACTCGCCGGTCGCGGCGTTCTTGCCCTCGTCGCACAGGTTCTGGCGGCCGGTGGAGCAGTAGCGGCACTTGCCGCACGCGGGGATGAACGAGAACACCACGTGGTCGCCCACCTTGGTGCGGGTGACGCCGGGACCGACCGCGTCGACGATGCCGGCGCCCTCGTGACCGCCGACGACGGGCATCCTCATGGGCGCGTCGCCCTTCTGGATGTGGTCGTCCGAGTGACACATGCCGGCGGCGATCATCTTGACGCGCACCTCGTTCGCCTTCGGCGGGTCGAGCTGCAGGTCGGTGATCTCCCACGGCTCGCCCGGGGTGCGGCACACGGCCGCGCGCACCGTCATCGGCCGGGCCTGCGCGGCGGACGTGCTGGGGGCGTCTGCGGTGATGCTCATGTCTCCTCTTTCCCGCTGGGGGCGGAGCACGGGGCGGACGTCGTCGTCCGGGAGCCCGCGCCGTCGCGTGCTGATCCCACGGTGGATCGTGCCGCTCGGGGCTCACACGGGTCTTCTGCCTCCCGGAAGACAAGTTGGGCGGCCCCGCACCGGCACGGTCGGATGCCCTCATGAGAGAACTGCGGGAGAGCGTCGTCGTCATCACGGGCGGATCGAGCGGCATCGGACGCGGCATCGCGCGGGCGTTCGCCGGGGCGGGCGCGACGGTGGTGGTGACCGGCCGGCGCCAGGAGCACCTGGACGAGACGCGCGACGAGTTCGCGGCCTCCGGACTGGAGGTCGACACGGCGCGCGTCGACGTCACGGACAGAGACGCGATGGCGAGCCTGGCCGACGACGTCGTCGCGCGGCACGGCCGCGTGGACGTGCTGATCAACAACGCCGGCATCGGGCTGACGGGCCCGGTCGCGACGGCGACGGGGGCCGACTGGGACTGGCTCATCGACGTCAACATCCGCGGCGTCGGGAACGGCATCCTCGCGTTCCTGCCGCACATCCGCTCGCACGGCGACGGCGGCCACATCGTCAACACCTCGTCGATGGGCGGTCTCGTCCCCATCGTGGCCGGCCTGTACTCGATGACGAAGGCGGCGATCATCGGGCTGAGCGAGGCGATGCACATCGAGCTCGCGCCCGACGGGATCGGCGTCTCGGTCTACTGCCCGGGGCCCGTGCACAGCAACATCGGCGCCGGCACCGCGGAACGGCCGTCGAAGTACGGCGAGTCCGGCTACCCGGCGCCCGACGTCTCGCGCCCGGGCCTCGACCGGCGCCAGCCGTACATGTCGGCGGAGGAGGCGGGCGAACGCGTGCTGCAGGGCGTGCTCCGGAACGACATGTTCATCCTGACCCACCCCGAGTTCAAGGAGGGACTGCAGGACCGCCACGCCGCCATCGAGCAGGCTTTCCCCGACGAGCCGATCGACGCCGAGCGCGCGGCGGCGATCCCGTTCCTCACGGCGTCGCCGTTCTACCTGCCCGAGAACCGCAACCCGTCGCCGACGCGTCCCCTCTCCGCGCGTTGAGCGAGCCGCCGGCGAGGGGCTTCGACTCCTCGCTGCGCTCGTCGCTCAACCGACAAAGGGGCGCGGCACCGCGCCCCCCACCGGCACCGCGCCCCTCCTCTGCTCGTTGAGCGAGCGAAGCGAGTCGAAACGCCTCCAGACGCCTCCGGCTCAGCCGGCGTGGACGTCGACGGGGTAGTTCATCTCGATGCGCTCGGCGTCGACGCCGATCATCGGCGAGAGCATGCGCTTCATGAGGTCCTTCGGCACCAGGCACTCGGCGCACGCGTCCGGGCCCGCGGTGATGGTCGCGACCGCGTCGTCGCCCGTGACCTCCAGCGAGAGGTGATAGTCGTCGGCCTCCAGCGACTGCTGCAGTGCCGCGAACTGCGCCTGATCCGTCGTCATGGTGGACTCCTTCGTTTCTGCCTGGCATGACGCTACGCCTGACCCGCGGCGCGGGGGCCGGGGCCTTCCGTTGCGCGGAAGCACGGACATCCCCTCGTCGAACCCGCATCCGTCCGCCGAACCGGCATCGGATCGCGCGCGGGGTCGCAGAGGACCTGCAGGCTCGGTCGCGAGGCGATCGGTCCGATCCGGCCCGGGCGTCCGCGCGCCTAGGGTCGATACGTGAATCGCACCGACCGTCTCTACGCGATCGTCGAGGAGCTGCGGGCCGTCGCGCCGCGTCCTCGAAGCGCCCGATGGCTCGCCGAGCGCTTCGAGGTGAGCTCCCGGACGATCGAGCGCGACCTGTCGGCGCTGCAGCAGGCCGGCGTGCCGATCTGGGCGGAGCCCGGCCGCACCGGCGGCTACTGTCTCGACAGATCGCACACCCTCGCACCGCTCGGCTTCACCGTCGACGAGGCGCTCGCCGTGATGATCGCGCTCGGCACGCTGTCCACCAGTCCGTTCCGCGACGCCGCCACCTCCGCCCTGCGCAAGGTGGTCGCCGTCACGGACGAGCGCAGCATGAGGGAGACCGCGCGTCTCGCCGACCGCATCCATCTGTTGGGCGATGCGACGACGCAGAAGGCGCCGCGCGAGCTGGCCGCCGCGCTGCGAACGGGACAGGTGCTGCGGATCGCCTACACCGACCGCGAGGGAAGCGCGACGCAGCGGGACGTCGAGCCGCTGGGTTTCGTCGGGAAGGGCGACGCCTGGTACCTGATCGCCTGGTGCCGCCTCCGCGACGGTCTTCGCGCGTTCCGCGGCGACCGGATCGTCCGGGTGACGCCCCTGGACGAACGACCGCCCCGGCGGACGCTCCGCGCGGAGGATCTCGGCATCGTCGAGGGTGAGCTGCGGGCCGTCGGCGCCGGCGCCGCCGTCGACGCGAAGTCGCCGTAAACACCGACAGGACGCTGTCGCCCGGCGGGTCGACGATGGTGACGTCGAGCCGAGCGGCCCGACGGAGAGGACACCATGGACTTCGCATCCATCCGCATCATCACCGAGGACGTCGACGGGCTCTGCCGGTTCTACGAGACGGTGACGGGAACGGTCGCCACGCGGCCAGCGCCGGTCTTCGCCGAGCTGCGGACCGAACACGGCACCCTGGCGATCGGCGACCCCGCGACGGTGGCGATGCTGGGCGAGCGCGCACCGCGGCCGGGCCGCAACGACTCGGTCGTCATCGAGTACCTCGTGGCGGACGTCGACGCGGAGTTCGCCCGGCTGCGGGACGTGCTCGACGACGTCGTGCTCGAGCCGACGACGATGCCGTGGGGCAACAGGTCGACCCTGTTCCGCGATCCGGACGGCAACCTCGTGAACCTCTTCTCCCGCCCAGCCGCGTGAGTCGCCGACCGCCGGGGGTCAGCGGGGGCGGGGTCCCGGCGCCTCGGCCCCGGCGAGCCCGCACGCTTTCGTCCACCCGGCAGCGGATCGCGTACCGGGTCGCAGAGAACCTGCGGGCTCGGTCGCGGGAGCGCCGGTCTCATCCGCCGATCCATCCCAGCTCGTACACGGCACGCAGCGCGAGGATCACGCCGATGATCCCGATGACCCACGCGGCGGTGGACTGTGCGTGCCTCGTGAGCCAGCGGTCGAGCTGGGACAGCGGCCGTTCGAGCGCGTCGCGGGCGAGCACCCGGCCGATCGTCAGGATCAGGGCGGGGAGGATCATGACGAGGCAGTATCCCGCGAGCAGCGCCGCGTCTCCGAGCGCGCCCGGGCCCTGCGTCGTGATGATGCCGACGGCCGCGAGATAGGGCACCATGGTCGCGATCTCGGTGGCCACCGCGGCGATCGCGAGTGCGACGACCGAGGCCGTGGTCCCCGCGGACGCCCTCTCGGAGCCCATCGCCTGCTCACGCCAGCGGGCGATGCGCCCCGTGCCCGCTGCCGCACGCTGCGCGGCGCGCTCACGCGCACGCCTGTCGTCCATCCGATGGCTCACGACCACCAGGGCGGCACCGACCACGAGCTGACCGACGAGGAAGCCGTCGGAACGCTTGACGCTGTCGAAGACGTCGAGCAGCGCGGATGCGCCCAGGAGGAGCGCCAGCCCGATCCCGAAGTACATGACGGTGACCGTGGCGAGGAAGAGCATCACGCGACCGAACCGGACACGCCCCGGCGCTATCAGCAGCCAGACGGGGACGAGCAGCGTGCCGAAGCTCGTCGAGTCCAGCAGCGCCAGCAGCACCAGCGACCCCAGCGATGTCAGGTCCATGTGCGGCCCCTTGCCTCGGTGTCGTCGAACTTCGTAACACGGTCGTGCTACGGAAGCACCGTAGCACGACCGTGTTACGGTGCTTCCGTGGCACAGACGTTCGACAGGCAGGCTCGCAAGGAGCAGCTCGCCGAGGCGGTCTGGCAGGTGATCCTGGACAAGGGCGTGGGGGCCGTCTCCATCCGCACCGTCGCGGATCAGGCGGGCGTCGTCGTCGGCTCGCTCCGCTACGTCTTCCCCACGCGCACCGAGCTCTTGAACTTCTCGGCCGAACTCATGGTCGCCCGCGCCACGGAACGCGCTCTCGCCACCCCGTGGGACGACGATCCGCAGGAGTACGCCTTCCAGGTCATCGCGCAGTTCCTGCCGCTGGAGCCCGAGAGCAGGGCGGAGCTCGAGGTCAACCTCGCGCTCGTCGGCGAGTCCGCGGCACAGCCCGCGCTGATCGACATCCGCAACCACGCCCACGAGCAGCTGCGCGCCGCATTCGTCCGACTCGTCCAGCTCCTCACGGGCTCCGCGGAGGGCGACGGCGAGACTCTCGCCTCCGCCCGGCGGCTTCACGCGCTCGTCGACGGCCTCGCGCTCCACCTTCTCCACACGGACCCCACGGATGCCCAGGGCGCCGAGTGGGCGCTCGTCCTCGTCCGGCAGGAGATCGCCCGCATCTCCGCAGAGGCGGAGCGGGCCGCCCGCCCGGCCCCGTGACTCGCCGACCGCCTGGGCTCAGCGGGAGCGGGGTCCCCGTGCTTCGGCCGCGGCGAGCCCGCACGCTTTCGTCCACCCGGTAGCGGATCGCGTGCCGGGTCGCAGAGAGCCTGCGGGCTCGGGCGCGGGAGCGGAACAGCCGAACGCCCGACGGGTCAGCGGGAGCGGATCACCGGGGCCAGCGCCCGCGGCGAGCGCGCACGCAACGCGCCCCACCACACGCCCGCGCCGTACGCGAGGTCGTCGAGGCGGCGGGCCACCGCGAACCGCACCGGGTCGAGCCGCGGCCTCAGCCGCGCGTACTCCACGACGGCGTCCGCGACCGCCGAGACGGCGACGATGCGCCGCACGCGCCGCGAGAACAGCGCGGCGACCGCGAACGCCGGCCACCAGTGCCGCACGGCGAGGGCGGATCCCTGGGCCGCCGCCGACGCGACGCCGTACGCGGTGAGCCGGGTCGCCAGCGCCGTCGGGCGGCCCATCTCCGGCAGCCGCCGGGCGATCCGCGCCGCGGCGAGACTCGAGATCGCGATGGCCACCGGCACCGACCAGCGCCGCTGCGCCGACAGCGCGAGCAGCACGCCGGCCGTCCACGGTGCCAGCACGGCGGGCGCCGCGAGACCCCCGTGGCGGCGGGCGAGCGTGGCCGCCCCCGTGCCGTAGACGAACTTCCGCGTCAGCCAGCTGCGCACGGTGCCGCGGTGCTCGTGGGCCGCGACGGCCGCGGGCTCGTACCGCACGCGCCAGCCCGCCTCCACGAGGCGCCAGACGAGGTCGACGTCCTCGGCCACGCGCATACCAGCGCCGAACCCGGCGCCGAGCGCCTCGACGCGCGCGAGCACGCACGTCGTCGACACCCACGCCATGGGCGAGTGCGGGCGCACGAGAGCGCCGTCCTCGCCGTGGTCGAGCGACGACCGGTCGCTCTCGTAGCGCAGCACCCAGCTGGGGCGGCCCGCCTCGAGCCCCGAGATGCGGGGAGCGACGAGGGCGAGCGCGGGGTCGGCGAAGTGCCGCAGCAGCAGACCGACCGTGCCCGGCCGCAGCACCGCGTCGGTGTCGACGAACAGCACGAAGCGCGTGCGCACCGCCCGAAGGCCGGCATTGCGGGCGTCGGCAGGCCCGCGGTTCTCGGGGAGCGTCAGCACCTCCGCGTCGTGCCGCGCGGCCGCCGCGCCGACCGCCGACGCGTCGGCGGGGGCGGATCCGTCGTCGACCACGATGATGCGGACGTCGCCCAGGTCGGCGCGCACGCTGTCGAGCAGGCGACCCAGCTGGCGGGAGCGCCCGTACGCCGGGACGACCACCGTCACCTCCCGCGGGTCGGCCGCCGGGAGCGTCCGGGGGTCGGGATCGGCGAGGCCCGCCTCGATCAGGTGGGCGGCGAGCGCCCGGCTCGCCGCGTCCCGCACCTCGATCCGCCGTCCACGGAGGAGCCCGCGCGCACCGGGCTTCAGCCGCGTGACGCGCGTGGGAGCTCCGCCGACCAGCACCGCGCCGCCGTCGGCCACGCGGGTGCGGCGGGCCAGGCGCACGACCGTGCCGTCCGGCAGCGCGCGCGACGGCTCGGTCCGGGGCGCATCCGTCCGAGGCGCGGCCGGCGCGCCGCTCAAGACACGTCCCCCGTGAGCCGGGCGAGCGCGGAATGGACAATGGCATCGAGCAGCCGGGCACCCTCCTCCGCCGAGGCGCCGGACGGGTCCCCGAGCACGCCGTTGGGCGACACTCCGCGCACGCCGTGCTCGCGAAGGCCCGGCAGGATCCGGGCGAGCGGCGCCGTCTCCCCCGCCTCGGCCGCGTCCCCGCGGACGAGCCCGGGCGCGAGGTGCAGCAGCAGCGAGGTCTCGGCCCTGCCTGCATGGGCGTCGGCGGGGAGACCGTCGGCGGGCGCGGCCGCGCAGGGCGCCCATGCCGCGTCGCGGCCCTCGTCCCTCAACCGCATGACGGCGTCGCGCACCGGTTCGACGTTGCCGCCGTGGCCGTTCACGATCACCAGCCGCGAGGCCCAGGCCGACGCCGACCTCCCGTACTCCAGCAGCAGCGTCGCGAGCGCGTCGCGGCCGATGGACACCGTGCCGGGGAAGCCCTCGTGCTCGCCGGACGAGCCGTAGGCGACCGCCGGCGCGACCAGCGTCGCCCCGCCGCGCTCGGCCAGCGCCGCGGCGACCCGCTCGGCCACCGCCACGGCGATGCGCGTGTCCGTGTCGAGCGGCAGGTGCGGCCCGTGCTGCTCCGTCGACCCGACCGGGAGCACGACCACGGGCGACGCCTCCCGCTCGGCGAGCTCCGGCCACGCGCGCTCCCCCAGGCTGCGTGCCCTCGGAGGGAGCGACGACGACGTCATGCCCCGAGTCTGTCAGCCGGGCGGCGTCGGGCGCACGCGCGACCGGCCGACCGCACGGATCACTCCGCGAGGCCGAGCAGCCTCGCGGCGTTGTCCCGCAGGATCCGCCGGCGCACGTCCTCGTCGAAGCCCAGCCCCTCGAAGTCGCGGAGCCACCGCTCCGCCGTCAGCACGGGGTAGTCGGTGCCGAAGAGCATCTTGTCCTTCAGCAGCGTGCGCGCGTACTGCACGAGGTTGGCGGGGAAGTACTTCGGCGACCAGCCCGACAGGTCGATGTGCACGTTGGGCTTGTGCAGCGCGACAGACAGCGCCTCGTCCTGCCAGGGGAACGACGGGTGGGCGAGCACGATCGGGATGTCGGGGAAGTCCACCGCCACGTCGTCGACCAGCATCGGGTTGCCGTACTTCAGCCGGATGCCCCCGCCGCCGCGGGTGCCCGCGCCGGCGCCCGTGTGGCCGCTGTGGAACAGCGCGATGATGCCCGTCTCGGCGATGGCCTCGTACACGGGGTAGACGGCGCGGTCGTCCGGCGAGAACTCCTGGGCGCTCGGGTGGAACTTCACACCGCGCGCGCCCTTCTCGGCGAGCCGGCGCACCTCGCGCGCGGCGCGGCGGCCGCCGTGCGGGTCGACGGTCGCGAACGGGATCACGACGTCCGAGTGCTCGGCGGCGAGCTCGATGATCTCGTCGCTCGTGACGCTCGGCTCCTCGCCGGTCTTCCATCCCGCGTCGATCGTGAACGCGACGCACATCATGTTCTGCGCGCGATACGTGTCGGCGAGGTCGTGCACCGTGGGGGTGCGCGCCTCGGTGCGGAAGTAGGCCGCCATGGCCTCGGCGTTGTCCTCCGCGGCGCCGGTGGTGCCGGTGCGCGCGGAGCGCTGGACGTGCGTGTGGAAGTCGATCGCGACGATGTCGTCGCCGAGCCGGCTCACCAGTTCTCCTGCATCACGCCGGGCGCCGCGGGCACCGACACCGCCATCGGCGTCAGCTCCAGCACCTCGTCCACCGTGAAGCCGGCAGCGATCTCCTTGAGCACGAAGCCCCCGTTCTCTCGATCCCATTGCAGCAGTGCGAGGTCGGTGACGACGGCGTCGACGCACGACGGCGCCGTGATCGGATACTCGGCGCGCTCGACGAGCTTGAGCCTGCCCTTGCTGTCGACGTGCTCCATCGTGACGATCACCGAACGCGCCCCGACGGCGAGGTCCATGGCCCCGCCGATGCCGCCGCCCGGGCGACCGGGCTGCGCCCAGTTCGCCAGGTCTCCCGCGGCGTCCACCTGATAGGCGCCCAGCACGACCGCGTCGAGGCGCTTGCCGCGGGCGATCTCGAACGAGGCGACCGAGTCGAAGAAGCTCGCTCCGGCCTCCAGGTCGATGAAGTTGCCGCCGGCGTCGTGCATGTCCGGGTCTGCGCTGTCCACCTCCACGAAGCGACCGTAGCCCAGGATGCCGTTCTCGGCGTGGAGCGTCACACCGCGGCCGTCGAGCCACTCGGTGATCTGGTTCGGCAGGCCGGCACCGAGGTTCACCAGTGCCCCGTCAGGCAGGAGCGCGGCCGCGCGACGGCCGATCTCGGCGCGGCTGAGCGCAGGCTTGCCGCCGTACTCGCGCCGCGAGTCGCCCCCGCGCTCGGCCTTGCGCGGCAGCTTGGCGGGGTCGACGCGCAGCGTCGAGAGGACCACGCGGGAGACCCACACGCCGGGCAGGTCGATGTCGTCGGGCTTCAGCTCGCCGACATCGACGATCTCCTCGACCTCGACGATCGCGATGCGCGCGGCCTTCGCGAAGCTGTCGTTGAAGTTGCGGCTGCCGCCACGGAACTGCAGGTTGCCGGCGCGGTCGGCCCGGTAGGCGCGCAGCAGGGCGTAGTCGGTCGTGATGCCCCGCTCGAGCACGTAGGACGACCCGTCGAAGTCGTCGACGGCCTTGCCCTCCGCGATCGCCGTGCCGACGCCGACCGGCGTGTAGAACGCCGGGATGCCGGCGCCGCCCGCGCGCATCCGTTCGACGAGGGTGCCCTGCGGCACGACCTCGAAGTCGATCTCGCCCGCGAGGATCTGCTCCTCCGCCGCGGTGACGGGCCCGGGGCGCGCGGAGAAGCTCGCGACGAGCCGCGAGATCTGGTGGTTCTCGGCGAGCACCTGCGCGGTCGGGTGCCCGGGCGAGCCGAGGCCGTTGCAGTAGACCGTGAGGCCCTTCGCCCCCTGGTCCCGCAGCGCCATGATGAGCGTCGACGGGAACGAGTGCGTGATCCCGAAGCCCGCGATCGCGATCGACGCGCCGTCGGGGATGTCGGCGACCGCGGCGGCGGCCGAGTCGAAGACCTTGTTCATCGCTTCTCCTTCGACGCCGGGGCGGACCCCGCGGCGCCCGTGTTCGCCTTCATCGCGAAGCCACCGCCGTCGACGGCGATCACCTGGCCCGAGATCCAGCGCGCCCTGTCGGTGAGCAGGAAGAACGCCGCGGAGGCGATGTCCCACACCGTGCCCTCGGTCTGCAGCGCCACGTTCTGGCGGCGCAGCTCGCGCTGCTCCTCGGTCATGCCGCGAGCGGCGAACGCGCCCCAGATCATGCCGACACGCACGCCGTTGACGCGGATGCCGCGGGGGGCGAGCGACGACGCGGCTCCGATCGTGAGCTTCTCGAGCGCGGTCTTCGCGATCGTGTACGGCATGGTCGGCCCGCGGCCCTCGGTCGCGCTCGACGAGATCGTGACGGCGGCGGAGCCCTCGCCGAGGTGACGCTGCGAGTACTTCAGGATGCGCCAGGCGGAGAGGAAGTTGAGGTTCAGGACGCGGTCGAACTCGTCGTCGTCGACGTCGAACGCGGGCACCGCGCCGCCTCCGCCGATGGAGTCGGCGACCAGGTCGAGCCGCCCGAAGCGGGAGACCGCGGCCTCGACGGCCGCCTCGACGGAGGCCGAGTCGGTCACGTCGACCGAGAACCATTCCGCCTCGCCGCCGGCGTCCCGGATGGCGGCGACCGCGCGCTCCCCCGCGGCCTGGTCGAGGTCGAGCACCGCGACGCTCGCCCCGGAGCGGGCGCAGAGCCAGGCGATCGAGAAGCCGACACCGCCGAGGGGCCCGCTCAGGCCGCCTCCGGCGACGAGGGCGACCCTGCCGTCGAGGCGCGGGGCGTCCGCTGAGGCGAGGGCGTCCGCGGTGGTCTGGGCGGCCCAGTCGTCGTGCGTGCTCAAGGTTCCTCCGTCTCGTCCCCGCGGCGCCGTCGACCCGGGGCTGACCCCAGGATGGGCCGGGGCGCGGGGGCGATCGGAGGGCTATTCCGTGACGTGGAAGCTGACTGTCCGGTCCGGGTCATCGGCCGGCGGCCCGCCGACGTGCCCTCAGGCCAGGACGAACCGGCGGACGCTGCGGACGTAGCGGCGCAGGATCTCGTCGGGCTGCCGCAGGAGCGTGCGCGCCTCGGGATCGCGCGCGAGCCGCGAGACGAGTCGCTGCGCCACCGCCAGGGCGCGCCTGTTGTAGCCGCCGATCGAGTGGTGCACGCCGACGTCGTGGATCGTGCCGTCCGTCAGCACGAGCCGGACGCGGCTCTCGTCGTCCTGCGGCGCCTCGACCTGCTGCGACAGGAAGGTGAGGACCGCATAGCCGAGCGTCGCGAGCGCGCCCGGCCAGGGCAGCCACGAGCCGGGCAGGCGCAGGTCGATGTCGGACAGGTCGTCCCAGCGGAACGCGGCGAGCTGCTCCTCGCCGCGTCTGTGGCTCACCCCCGAGGTCGTCAGGCGCAGGTGCAGCCCTTCGGGCGCGGCGATCGCCACGCCGTCGGGCACGGTGTGCAGCGGACCGTGTCTCACTCGTCCTCCTCCGTCGCGACGCCGTCCGGTCGCCGACGTCAGCAACCCTAGAGCGCGCCGGCCGGGGCCTTGTCCGGTGCGGCGTGCTCGTCCGTGGTGCGCGCGTTGGTGAGGGTGAGCGCGCCGATGCCCGAGAGGAGACCGACGGCGACGGCCAGGATGACGAAGATGAGCTGCTCCCCGTGGAAGAACGAGGCGGCGAGCGCGGGGCTCCAGGCTCCGTCCGGCAGGACGTTCGTGACGAGCACGGCGATGAGCGTCCCGACGACGGCGGTTCCGATGCTGCTGCCGACCTCTTGCGCGGTGTCGTTCATGGCGGCGCCCATCGAGGTGCGATTGTCGGGCATCGCCCCGATGAGCGCGACGGCGCAGATCGTCATGACGGTGCGCAGACCGATGGTCATCACGACCATGGCGATCGCGATCGCCACGTAGTCCGCCTCGACACCCCATGCCATCAGGCCGAGGCCGGCGGCCAGGAGTGCGGCGCCGGCGAGGCTCGCCATGCGGTGCCCGAGCTGGCGCACCAGCCATTCGGTGATCGGTGTGGCGAGGAGCATCGTGGCGATGATCGGCAACATGGCCAGCCCCGCCTGCAGGGGCGACCAGCCCCAGGCGTACTGGAAGTGGAGGATCAGCGCGAACATCACGCCGGCCATCGCGACCGAGGTGCCGATCTGCGCGATCGCTGCGCCGCGCACGGTGCCGCGGCGAAACAGCGTCAGATCCAGCATCGGCGACGCGGCACGTCGCTCGTGGAGGATGAAGAGGGCGAGCGACGCCGCGGCGCCGAGGGCGACGGCGACGGTGATCGGCGCGAGCCACCCGTTCTCGGCCCCGCTCGTGAGCGCGTAGCAGGCGAGCCCGATCGTGAGCACGCTGAGGGCCGCGCCCGGCAGGTCGAGGCGGTCCTTCGTGAGACCCTCGGCCGTGTCGGCCGGCACGCCGAAGTGGACTCCGGCTGCGGCGATGAGGGCGATCGGGGCGTTGACGATCAGCAGCCACTGCCACGGCAGGTGCGCGAGCATCGTGCCTCCGAGGAGCGGCCCCAGGACGAAGCCCGACATGCCGACGACCATCATCAGGGTGATCGCGCGCATGCGCAGCTTCTCATCGTCGAACAGTCGGAAGACGAGGGAGTTCGTGATGGGCGCCATCGCGGCGGCGGCGATGCCGAGGGCGGCGCGCAGCGCGATCAGCTCGCCCGTCGAGCTCACGAGCAGCACGGCGAGGCTGACGAGCCCGAACACGGCGAGACCGATCTGCAGCACTCGGCGACGCCCGAAGCGGTCGGCGATCGACCCGGCGGTCAGCAGCAGTCCTCCGAACGTGAGCGAGTACGCCCCGGTGATCCACTGGAGCGACGTCGTGTCTCCCCCGAGGTCACGGCCGATGGTGGGCAGCGCGATCGAGAGCAGCGTGTTGTCGACCATCTCGACGAAGAACGCCAGGCAGAGCGCGGCCAGCGGAACCCAGGCGGCTTTCAGCGATCGGTAGGCGTGCGAGGTGGCGGTGACGGGTGCGGCGCTCATGGGGATCCTCTTGTCGAGATCGTATCGAACACTGTTCGTTGTTCGAACGGCGTTCGATACGATAGAACAATGTTCGAGAACGCGCAATGGGCCCGCCGGCCCGCGGCACGGGTGTGGTGGGATGGAGCCGTGTCCACACCCCCGCCGTCGAGCAAGGCAGCGTCGTCAACGCGCGGACCGCGCACACGCTCCCGCGCCTCCCACTCCCTGGAATCCGTCCTGTCCGGAGCCGTGGAGATCCTCGACGAGTCCGGCGTCCCGGGCCTGACCATCCGCGCCCTCGCCACCCGCCTGGGCGGCGGGGCCGCCAGCGTGTACTGGTACGTCTCGGGGAGAGAGGAACTGCTCAACCTCGCCGCGGACTGGGTGCTCGGGGGCGTCCTCGAGGCGACGAAGGACGTCGGCGCCGGCGATCCGATCGATGACCTGCGCGACATCGCCGTGACGATGTTCGACGCGATCGTGGATCGACCGTGGCTGGGCGCGTATGCGATGCGCAACACCACGCTCCAGCCGCACTCCCTGCAGCTGTACGAGCGGATCGGCGAGCAGGTGATGCGCCTCGGCCTCACCCCGCGCCAGACCTTTCACGCGACGTCCGCCCTCGTCGGCTTCGTGATCGGCATCGCCGCCGACATGGGCCAGGAGCCTCCCGCCGTCGTCGTCTCGGGCGAGATGAGCAAGGACGAGTACCTGGCCGATGCCACCGCGCAGTGGCGGGCGCTCGACCCTACGCGGTTCCCCTACATCCACCACATCGTCGACGAGTTCGACGGACACGACGACCGAGACCAGTTCCTCGGCGGCCTCGACCTGCTCCTGTCCGGGCTGCGGCTGCAGGCGGACGCCGGATAGCGCCCGCGCGACTCGACGGATCGATCCGACCCGAGCGGCGGAGCGGAGCCCGCCGCGACGTCGATGTCAGCAACCCGGGTTGACAACGGGCGGACGAGCAACCTAGGTTGACAGGCATGGAGTCGTCCGAGGTCGCCGCGGTCGCCGCGGACACGACCGATCCGCGCGCGGGGCTGCGGGCCGTCTCGTCGCTGCGCCTGCTCGCCGACACCCTCGAGCTGCGCCAGGTCGAGGCCGCGCTGCGGGCCGGGATGACCTGGCAGGACGTCGCTGACGCCCTCGGCGTGACGAGGCAGGCCGCCCACAAGAAGCACTCGAAGCGGATCGATCCGCGCATCACCGTCCCCAGGAGGAGCACATGAGCACGTTCATCCGCATGGCGCAGACGAGTCAGTCCCTCTCGCTGGCGGCGATGGAGGAGGCCTCGCGGCAGGGGCTCCGCGAGGCCGACCTGGACCACCTGCTGCTGGCGCTCGTGCTGTCGGACCAGCCCGCGGGACGTGCGCTGCGCGGCCTCGGCATCGGCATCGACGACGCCCGGCGCGCGGTCCAGGAGCAGCACCGTGCTCAGCTCGCCTCGCTCGGGGTCCGCGCCGAGCTGCCCGAGCCGGGCGCGATCGTCTTCCACGAGACCGACGGCTACGAGTGGACCCGGCGGGCCTCCGACCTCATCGCGCGCGCCGGCGGCAGGGACCGCGACGGGAGCGCCGCGGCGGTGCTCCGAGAGCTCGTGGCCGAGCCCAGCGGGCTGATCTCCGACCTGCTGCGGCGCCTCGGCACCGACACGTCAGAGGTGCTCGCGGCACTCGACGGGATCGCGCCGGCGGCCGAGCCGCCGCGCCCCGCGGCACCGTCGGACGGCCGGGTCTCGCACTCCTCGGACACGTTCGTGCCCGCGCCCGCCTCGGAGGTGTGGGCGTACCTCGCCGACCCGGCGCACGTGCCCCTGTGGGACGCCGGCACCGGCTCGATCGACCTCCAGTCGGACGACCGCGACGCGGGCGACGCGCTCCGCGGCACGACCTGGAACGCGCACGCACCGACGACCCGCCCCGACGGCCGCCCCCTGCGCACGCGGAAGGGCTTCGGGCGACGCACCGTCGAGCTGGTCGAGAGCCGGGCTCCCGAGCGCGTCGTGTGGCGGCTCGGCTACCCGGACGCCCCGGCGAGCCGCCCGGTGTCGACCGCGTTCTCGCTCGCTCCCACCGAGGGCGGCACGCAGGTGACCGTCACCGTCTCGTGGACGCGGCGGTCGGGCTGGCGGGGGCTGCTCGGCATCGCACTGCGCCCCGTGCAGGGGTTCTTCGTCTGGATCGCGCTGTTCCAGATCGGCAGCTCGATCAGCCGCGCCTTCCGCTGACCGACGCGCCGACCGCTGAGTCCGCCCACCTCCTGACGGTCCATCGGTACATCGCCACTACAGTCGGCCCCGCACCTACGCCGCTGTCGCGCCGCTTATGGCGATCGTGGAGAAGATCCCTGTCACCACGACGATGATCGCGCCTGCGGCTGGTGCCCACCAGCTTTCCTTCCCCCGCAGCGACAGAGCGACGACCGTCAGCGTGGCGACGATGAAGGCGCCTACGCTCACCCACAGCTGGATCTGCGTCGCCCCGTAGACGACGTCGTATCGGCAAGAATCGCCGCATCCGGCAACGGCGAACGTCTGCATGAACACCCACCACGCGATGGCCGCTGAGACCAACGCCTGGATGATGAGGAATCCGACGGCCCTGGCGCGAGCTGCCGGATTCCTCCTGGGCAAACCGCCATGACGCGCACACGACCGCACCGCGGGCCCTGCCTCAGCCGCCCTGCGCCGTCGCGGCGGTCACCTCGTCGGGGTGCGTCTCGGCCGCGACCGGCTTCTGCGCCGTGCCCGCCCGCGGGCGACGCGGCCGGGTCGGGCGCGCCTGGCGCTCGTCGCCCTCGCCGAGCTTCAGGAAGAAGTCGGGCGGCGCGATGAAGTCGGCGCGGTCCAGCTCGTGGATCGACGCCTTCCCGAGCCCCAGCACCGCGGAGTCGAGCCCGCCGCGCAGCAGGTCGAGCACGTTCTCGACACCCGCCTGCCCGTTCGCCGCGAGCCCCCAGAGGTAGGCGCGGCCGATCATCACGGCCTTCGCGCCGAACGCGAGCGCCTTGGCGACGTCCGATCCGCGGCGCACGCCGCCGTCGAGGAGCACCTCGATCTGCGAGCCGACGGCGTCGGCGACGCCGGGCAGCACGCGGATCGTCGCGGGCGTGGTGTCGAGGTTGTTGCCGCCGTGGTTCGAGACCGAGATCGCGGTCACGCCCGCGTCCACCGCGCGCTTGGCGTCGTCGATGCGGGTCACCCCCTTGAGCATGAAGGGCCCGCCCCACTGCTCGCGCAGCCAGGCCACGTCCTCCCACGACGGCGGCGGCGTCGTCATCCACTCGTAGTACGCGCCGAAGAACGTGGGGGCCTCTCCCCCGGGCGGCTCGAGGTTCGGCGCGGACAGGTCGGGCACGCGCCCGGTGCGCAGGTAGTCGGCGAGCCAGGCGGGCCGCGTGAGCGCCTGCGGGGCGAACCGCATGGCCGCCTTCAGGGTGAGCTTCTCGGGGATCCAGGGGCTGCCCCAGTCGCGGCCGTTCGAGAACGACCAGTCCAGGGTGGCGATGAGGCCCTTCGCGCCCGCCGCACGGGCGCGCTCCATCCGCTGCACCATCGCGTCGCGCGACCCCGACCAGTACATCTGGAAGAACGTGTTCGGGTTGGCCTCGGCCACGTCCTCGACGGCCTTCGACGCGAACGAGCTGAGCCCCATGATCGTGCCGCGGTTGGCGGCCGCCCTCGCCACCGCCACCTCGCCCTCGGGGTGGACGGCCTGCACGCCGGTCGGCGAGATCAGCACGGGCATTGAGACGGGGATCCCCATCACGGTCGTGGACAGGTCGCGCTCGGGCTGATGGCCGGCCACGTGGGGCGCGAACCCGAGCCGCGCGAACGCGTCCTGATTCTGCTCGATCGTGACGCCCTTCTCGCTGCCCGCCACCAGGGCGCCGTACACGGACGGGGGCAGTCGCCGCTTCGCGCGGCGCTGCGCCTCGGCGACGGTCTCGAACCAGGCTCCAGCCATGATCGTGGTCCTTTCCGGGCGTCATCGCCCCACTGCTCAAGAGGTACGGCTCAAGGGGTACTGCTCAGAAGTGCTGCATCCCGGCGTCGATCGACAGGTGCTCCGCGGTGATGAATCGCGCGGCGTCCGAGGCGAGGAACGCCACGGCGTCGGCGATGTCCTCCGCCTCCATGGCCCAGACGGGCAGGAACGGCGTGCCCATGCCGTTGAGCGGAGGGTTGGTCTCGCCCGCCGTCGCGAGCGCCTGCTGCATGTCGCCCGAGCCCATCGGCGTGTTCACCGCGCCCGGGTGCACGCTGTTCACGCGGATGGAGTGCTTGCCGAGCTCCGCCGCGAACGCGCGGGTGAGGCCCACGACGGCGTGTTTGGACGCCGTGTAGTGCACCATGAACGGCTGCATCTTCTTGCCCGCGTACGAGCTCGTGAGGACGATGGATCCGCCCCCGCCCGCCACGAGGTGCGGGGCGCCCGCCATCACCGTGTTCCAGACGCCGGTGACGTTCGTGTCGATCGTCGCGGCGAACGTGGCGGGCGTGATCGCGTCCCACGCCTCGGGGATGCAGATGCCGGCGTTCGCGACGACGATGTCGAGCCGGCCGAGCGTCGCCACCCCCTCGTCCACCACCGCCTTCAGCCGGTCGTGGTCGCGCACGTCCGCCACGGTCGCCTCGATCCGCCGATCCAGCGCCTCGACGAGGCGCACGGTCTCGTCGAGTTCGGCCGGCGTCGGCGAGTCGTAGGGGACGTGGTCGATCGGCCCCGCGAGGTCGATCGCGATGATGTCTGCGCCCTCGCTCGCCAGCTTCACGGCGTGGGCTCTTCCCTGCCCTCGCGCCGCGCCGGTGATGAAGGCGACCTTGCCGTCGAGACTTCCCATGACTCCTCCTGCTCCATCGCAGTCGGGCGGCGGACATCCGTCGTCCGGTTTCCGGCATAGTAATGACACTCGGTGCCAAAAAGCGAGGGGGCTTCTACCTGGCGAAGATGCGCCCCAGCGCCGGAGCCACGTCGCGATGGCCCCGCACCACCTCGAGGACGCCCCTGCCGCGGGCCGCCAGCTCACGACCCAGCTCGACGTCCTTCTCCCCGCTCGCGTCGAGCAGCACGTCCAGACGAGGCAGCCGCGCGGCGATCGGCCGCGGGTCGGGCCCGGCGTTGTGCACGCAGTCGGACAGCAGCAGCACCCGCGCATCGCGCACCGGCACGCGGCCGAGCTCGCGCTGCGCGAGCGCGAGCGGGAACCCCACGTTCGTGAGCCCTCGGGCCGGGATACGCAGCAGGCCGTCGAGCACGTCGCCGGGCGACACCGGGTCGCCGAGATGCAGCAGCACGGCCGCGTCGGACCAGAAGGCGACCACCGCGAGCGCCTCGTGCGCGAGCTCGGCGCTCAGCGCCCCCACCGTCGCCGCCGCCGTGCGCACGCGCTCGCCGCGCATCGATCCGGACACGTCGATCGCCAGCACCACCGCCCGTCGCGCGCGCACGCGGTCGCGCACCACGATGTCCTCGTCCTCCGGCACGGGCCGCTCGGCGAGCACCTCGATCGTGCGGTCGAGGTCGATGTCGTCCGATCCGCCGCGATACGGCAGGCTGCCGAGCAGGCCCGCCCCGCCGCGCACCGTCGCGCCGGTCCTCGGCCGCGGCATCGACAGCCGCGCGGCGATCTGCCGGGCGCGCGCCCGCACGAGCGGGTCGGGCTCGACCGCGTCGAGCTCGGCGGGCACCACCGACCCGCGCTCGTCGGTGAACACGCCGGCCTGTCCGCCCGGCCTGCCCCGGCCGCGGGACGCGCGAGCGGACCCCGCCGCCTGCAGCACGAGACCCGATCCGCCGGCCCCGAGCTCGTACTCGGTGGGCGGCTCGTCCAGCCGCTTCGGCCGTCTGCGCAGCGGCCGCGTCGCACGCGCGCCCTCCGACCGCCGCCGCAGGGGCGTGTCCGCCTCGACGCTCCTTCAGCCCGGCGCCGCGGCGTGCGGCTCGAGCAGGAACCGGTCCTCCCAGATCTCGCGCAGCACGCGCTCCGGCGTCGTCTCCGCCGCCTCGTCCACGTGGATGCGACCCGACAGCGCCACGATCATGCCGTCCAGCACGAGCGACGGGTACGCGTCCGCGTCGGGCTCGGCGACGTCGCGCAGCTCGGCGAGGCGCAGCGCGACGAGCGTCAGGTCGATGGCCCCGCGCACGCTCGATCCCTGTCGCACGTCGGGGTGCTCGCGGGTCGCACGGGTCACGGCGACGGCGTCGCGGACGAGGCGCTCAGCGAGCGGTCCCGTCGCGCCCGACCGCAGCTCGACGATCCGCTCCTCGGCGGGCGCGTCCTGATAGCCGACGGCCAGGCGGTTCAGCCGGTCGTGCACGCTGGTCGACAGCCGCGTCGTGCCGACGTTGTCGTACGGGTTCATCGACGCGATCACGCGGAACGTCGGCAGCGCCTCGATCCGCCCCACCCGCGGCACGGTCACGGCGCGATCTGCCATCGCGGTCAGCAGGGCGTTCAGGGTGTCCTCCGGCGCCCGGTTGAACTCCTCGATGTAGAGGAATCCCCCCGACTGCATCGCCTCGACGAGCGGACCGGGCACGAAGTTGTCGGCGCTGTAGTCCTCCCGCAGCACGCGGGCCGGATTGTGATGGCCGACGAGCTTCGCCGGCGTGAGATCCGCGTTGCCCTCGACGAACAGCAGCGGGATGCCCCACTCGGCGGCGATCGCCCCCAGCATCGTCGTCTTGCTCGTCCCCGGCGGTCCCTCGAGCACGAGGTCGCGCCCCGCCGCGACGGCCGCGAGGGCGAGCTCCAGCTCGCGCTCGCGGCCGACGAGGTGCGCGGCGATCCGCTCCCGGCTGGCAGCCAGGTCGGGATCGGTCGTGACCTCCTGGGCGGTCATTTGACGGCGGCTCCCGCGTCGACGGGCAGCGGCACGCCGGTGATGTATCGCGACTCGTCGGAGGCGAGGAACAGCAGCGCGTTCGAGATGTCGACCGCCTCCACCCAGGGGATGGGCAGGGCGTTCATCGTGATCGCCGCCTGCTGGAAGTCCTCGACCGTCGGGTCGTCGAGGTCGGGCCGGAACAGCCGGAACGTCGCCTCGTTGTTCACCATCGTCGTGTTCACCGTCGTGGGGTGGATGCTGTTGACCCGGATGAAGTCGGGTGCGAGCTCCAGCGCGAGCGTCCGCATCAGCCCCACGACGCCGTGCTTGGCCGACACGTAGTGCGAGATGTTCTCGTACGCGAAGAGCCCGGCGTCCGAGCTGGTCAGCACGATCGACCCGCCCCGGCCGCCGGCCTTGAGGTGCGGGATCGCCACCTTGCAGGTGCGCCAGACGCCCGTCAGGTTGACGTCGATCATGTCGTTCCACAGCTCCTCGGAGATGTCCTCCGAGTGCGCCATGGCCGTCGAGATCCCGGCGTTCGCGCTGACGATGTCGAGCCGGCCCAGCTGGGCGACGCCCTCGTCGACCGCCGCCTTCAGCTGGCCGGCGTCCCGCACGTCGGCCTTGGTCGCGACGATGCGCCGGTCGAGCGCCTCGACCTTCGCGACCGTCTCGGCGAGGTCCGCCTCCGTCGCCGGCGGATACGGCGCGCCGGGGATCTCGTCGCAGACGTCGATCGCGATGATGTCGGCGCCCTCCTGCGCGAGGCGCACCGCGTGCGAGCGCCCCTGTCCACGGGCCGCGCCCGTGATGAACGCGACCTTTCCCTCCACACGTCCCATGACGTGCTCCTCTCTTCATGGCGCGCTCGGCGCCTCCTCGGGGACGCCGCACCGGCGCCCTTGCCGCGCCAGGGCGCGGCGACGTGCTCGGATCACTTGATGGAGTAGCCGGCGTCGACCTTCAGCTCGGTGCCGGTGACGTAGCGCGCCTCATCCGACGCGAGGAACAGCACGGCGTTCGAGATGTCGACCGGCTCGACCCACGGGACGGGCAGCGCGTTCGTCGACTCGAAGACCGGCGCCGCCTGCTCCTTGGTGGGGTGCTCGACGTCGGGCAGGAACAGCTTGAACGTCGCCTCGTTCTGGATCATGTCGGTCGCCACCCCCGTCGGATGGACGGTGTTGACCCGCACGCGGTGCGGCGCCAGCTCGAGCGCGAGCGTGCGCATGATGCCCACGACGGCGTGCTTGCTGGCGGTGTAGGCCACCACGTTGGGCGTGCCCTTGAGACCCGCCGTCGAGCTCGTGAGGATCATCGACCCTCCCGTGCCCTGCTCGATCAGGTGCGGGATCACGGCCTTCGCCGTCAGCCACACGCCCTTCGCGTTGATGCTGTTGACGAGGTCCCACTCCTCTTCGGTGGCGTCCTGCGACTGGTCGCCGAACGCGAAGACGCCCGCGTTCGCCGACACGATGTCGACATGGCCGAGCTCGGCGACGCCCTCGTCCAGGGCCGCCTTCATGGCCCCGAAGTCGCGGACGTCCGCCTTGCGGGCGACGATGCGCCGGTCGAGCGCCTCGACCTGCGCCACCGTCTCCGCGAGGTCGTCCTCCGTCGCGCCGGCGTAGAAGCGCTCCATGCCCGGCAGCGCCTCGCACACGTCGATCGCGATGATGTCGGCGCCCTCCTGCGCCAGGCGCACGGCGTGCGAGCGTCCCTGCCCGCGCGCGGCCCCGGTGATGAACGCCACTTTCCCTTCGACACGCCCCATCGCGTGCTCCTTTCGTCGGGGCGCCGGAGGCGCCCGCCTCTCTCCTGTTCCCCTCCCTGGTACGCGTCCCCCGCAGACCACGATGGGCGTCGCTCACGCGACGCCCATCGGCTCAGGTCTTCGGCTCCTCGCGGGAGCCCATCATCTGCAAGAGGTGTTCCGGCGGCGCGAAGTCCGCGAGCGGGTTCACGTCGCACGCCGACACCAGCGGCGCGACGCGATCGCGCCGCTTGGAGATCGTCACCCGCACGGGCCCCATGCCGGTGCGCGGACGCTGCGCGGTGCCTCCCCGCGGCCGCGGCGGCTCGGTGCGGTGCGAGTGGTCGCCGGTCGGCTTGGGCTTCTGGCCCTTGCGGTCCGAGAGCGCCTGCTCGCCGTAGCCCTGCACGCACTCGGGGTCGGGTCCGTCCAGCGGAAGCCCGGTGAAGAACTTCGCCGCCATGCACCCGCCCTTGCACGTGTCGAAGAACTGGCACGAGGTGCACGCGCCGCCCGACTGCGGCGCCCGCAGCCGGGTGAACAGCTCGGACGAGCGCCACACCTCGCGGAAGCCGCCGGGCGCCCGCACCGTGCCCGCGAGGAACTCCTCGTGGATCGCGAACGGGCACGCGTACACATCGCCGATCGGGTCGATCAGGCACACCACGCGACCCGCGCCGCAGAGGTTGAGGCCGGGCAGCGTGCCCTCGCCGAACGCTGACAGGTGGAAGAACGAGTCGCCGGTGAGCACGCGGTCGCCGTGCGCGACGAGCCAGTCGAACAGCTCGCGCTGCTGCGCCATCGTGGGGTGCAGCTCGTCCCACACGTCCGCGCCGCGGCCGGAGGGGCGCAACCGCGTGAGACGCAGCTGCGCCCCGTACCGGTCGGCGATCTCCTTGAACTCGTCGAGCTGCGGGATGTTCTGCCGCGTGCAGACGACCGACAGCTTGAAGTTCTTCATCCCGGCGGCCTGCAGGTTCTCCATCGCGCGGATCGCGGTCTCGTACGAGCGCGGGCCGCGGATCCAGTCGTTGACCTCGGCGGTCGCGCCGTCGAGCGAGATCTGCACGTCCACGTAGTCGTTGGCGGCGAGGCGCTCGGCGATCTCGGGCGTGATCTTCACACCGTTGGTCGAGAACTTCACGCCGACGTGATGCGCGGTGGCGTAGTCGAGCAGCTCCCAGAAGTCGCTGCGCACGGTCGGCTCGCCGCCGCCGATGTTCACGTAGAACACCTGCATCCGCTCGAGCTCGTCGATCACCGCCTTGCACTCCTCGGTGGTCAGCTCGCGCGGGTCACGGCGGCCCGAGCTCGACAGGCAGTGCACGCACGACAGGTTGCAGGCGTACGTCAGCTCCCACGTCAGGCAGATCGGCGCATCGAGACCGCTCTCGAAGTGGTCGACGAGCCGCTTCGGCTGCGGCGGGGCGAGGGGGGCGTCCATCAGGGTCATCGTTCACGCTCCACGATCATGCGGGAGTCGGCGAGCGCGTTCAGCGCGCTCAGGTAGGTGGCGGTCGCCGGTCCCGTCACGCCCGTCGCGGCCAGGGCGGCGCGGGCGCTCGGCTGCTCCGCCAGCGCGCGCACCAGCCCGAGCAGGCGGCGGTCCTTCAGGAACGACAGCTTGCGCGTGCCGAAGTGGTACAGCAGCGCGCCGAAGGGCTCGGGGCGCACCGCCACCTGGGGATGGATGGCCCACGCCCGATCGGCATCGAATGCGGTCATGGCCACGGCTCAGTAGACGCCGCACATCCCGTCGATCGACACCTCTTCGATGAGGGCGTCGGCCTCGACGGGGGTCGCGGTCGTGTCGGTCGTCTCGCTCACGTTCGTGTCTCGGGACATCGTCGTCTCCTCGTCCGTCGCCCTCGTCGGCGACATCCATTGCGACCGTCGTCGATGACGGTCTACTGTGGCGCCGATGCTAATGGCACTCAGTGCCGATAGGAAGAGGGGTTTCCATGCCGGAACCCGACGGACGCGCTCCGACCCGAACCGGGCGAGCGTCCGCCACGTCAGCGAGCGAGCTCGGCCGCATCGGCCTCGAGCTCATCCTCGAACGCGGCTTCGACGCCGTGACGGTCGACGACATCGCCGCGCGGGCGGGCATCGGCCGGCGCACGTTCTTCCGCTACTTCGCCTCGAAGAACGACCTGCCGTGGGGCGACTTCGACCTGATGCTGCAGCAGCTGCGGGACCACCTGGCGGCCGCCCCGGACGACCTGCCGCTCGTCGACGCGCTGCGCGACGCCGTGGTGGGCTTCAACACCTATCCGGCGGCGGAGCTCGCCTTCCACCGCCGGCGGATGGCGGTGCTGCTGGAGACGCCCACGCTCGTCGCCCACTCGTCGCTGCGCTACGCGTCCTGGCGGCAGATCGTCGCCGACTTCACCGCCGAGCGCCTCGGCACGACGCCGTCGTCGCTCGTCGCGCAGATCGTCGGGCGCACGTGCCTCGCGATCGCCCTCGCGGCGTACGAGCGCTGGCTCGCGGACGACGACGCGGTGCTGCCGGACCTGATCGCGGAGGGCTTCGACGAGCTCGCCGACGCCTTCTCGGCGCGCGCCCTCGCGGGCAGCGCGGCGGCGGGAGGTGGCATGCCGTGAGCAGCGCGGAACGCGATCACGACGTGGTGATCGTGGGCGGAGGATCGGCCGGCGCCGTGGTCGCGGCCAGGCTGAGCGAGGACGCGGGCCGCCGGGTGCTGCTGCTCGAGGCCGGCGCCGCCCCGCGCAGCGAGCTCGACTATCCGCGCGAGGTGCGGGACGCCACGACGATCGCCGCCTCTGCGCCGGGCACCGCGCACGTCTGGTCGTACCCCGCCGACCTGGCCCCCGGCAGGCCGCACACGGTGGCGCGCGGCCGGATCCTCGGCGGATGCAGCGCTGTGAACGGCGGGTACTTCTTGCGACCCCGCCCAGAGGACCTGGCGGCGTGGGCCCAGGCGGGCGGCCCGGCCTGGTCCTGGGAGGGCGCGCTTCCCGCGATGCGCGCGCTCGAGACCGACCTCGATCACGGCGAGACCGAGCTGCACGGCGGCTCCGGGCCGATGCCCGTCGCCCGCGCGGCCCAGGACCATCCGGTGTCCGAGGCCTTCACCGCTGCCGCCCTCGAGGTGGGGCACGCCGCCGAGGCCGACAAGAACGCTCCGGGGCCGCCGGGCGTGGGGGCCGTGCCGCAGAACGTCGTCGCCGGCGAGCGCCGCAGCACGGCGCTGCAGTACGTGCTGCCCGCGCTCGCGCGGCCCGGCCTGACGGTGCGCGGCGGGGTGCGCGTCACCCGCGTGATCGTCGAGCAGGGGCGGGCCGTCGGCGTCGAGGCGCTCACGGATGCCGGCGCCGAGACGATCCTGGCCGACGAGATCGTGCTCGCCGCCGGCGCGATCGCCACGCCCCAGCTGCTGATGCTCTCGGGCATCGGGCCGGCCGACGCGCTGCGGGAGCTCGGCATCGCGGTGGTCGCCGACGTCCCCGGCGTCGGCGCGGGCTTCTCCGACCATCCCGACCTGGTGCTGCTATGGCGCCCGACCGTCGCCCTCCCGCCGACGGTGGGCGGGCCGTTCCCGGCGGCCCTCAACTTCGCCTCCGAGGCGGGCCCGGCCTCCGGCGACCTCGAGATTCTGCTGTCGACGCGACCGATGTCCGCCCTGTTCCCCGACACCGCGATGCCGGACGAGCATCCGCTGATCCTGGGGCTGCAGGCGCAGGAGGCTCGCGGCCGCATCCGGCTGCGCTCGGCCGACCCGCTCGAGCTGCCGGAGATCTCCTACGGATACCTGCAGTCAGGCCCCGACCGCGCGCTCGCGCGCTCAGGTCTGCGCGCCGCCGGAGAGCTGCTGCGCACCCGGGCATGGGCGGCCGTGTCGGACGGCGAGAGCGACCTCGACCGCGACACGCTCGCCGACGACGACGCGCTGGACGCCTGGGCCTTCGATCACCTCGGCACCGCCATCCACCTGTGCGGCAGCGCCCGCATGGGGACGCCTTCCGACCCCCTCGCCGTCGCCGACGGCGAGGGTCGCGTGCGAGGGGTCGACGGTCTCCGGATCGCCGACACCTCGCTGCTGCCGACCGCTCCGACGCGCGGTCCCGCCGCGGCGGCGGTGCTCGTCGGCGAGCTCGTCGCGCGTTTCCTGCGAGGAGAGGAGGCCGTCGTCCGCTGATCTCCCATCCATCGGCGGCTCCCCGCCTCTCCCCAGGCGGAACGAAGATCATCTCCCCATCGGAAAATCCGCACGACGACGTGCGGTCACACCCAGGAGGTCTGGTCGACGATGACCATCACCGACACCATCCCCGACGCCTTCCCCCGTTCGCCCGCGCCCTCCGCGCGAGCGGAGACCCGCCTCACGGCCGCCCAGCGGGTGCTCGCCGTGCTCGAGGTGTTCGACCACGAGCACCTGCTTCTCACGCTCAGCGAGATCTCGCGCCGGGCAGGCCTCAGCCTCTCCACGACGCACCGCCTCGTCGGCGAGCTGCGCGAGTGGGGTGCCCTCGAGCGAGCGGACGACGGCCGCTACGCGATCGGCATGCGCGTGCTGGAGCTGGGTGCGCTCGAGCCGCAGGGGCTGCGGCTGCGCAACGTCGCGCTGCCGTTCCTCGGCGACCTGCACGCCGCGGTCGCCGCCGACGTCACGCTCTCGGTGCGGGACGGCACCGACGTGGTCTACGTGGAGTTCCTGCGCTCGCGGCACGGCGCCCCGGTGCTGACGCGGCTCGGCGGCCGCTGGCCCCTGCACGCCACCGCCACCGGCCAGGTGCTGCTGGCCACCGCACGGCCCGAGCTGCAGGAGCGGGTGCTGACCGGACCGCTCAAGCGGTTCACGTCCAAGACGGTCGTGGACACCGCCGAGCTGCGGCGCACGCTCGCCGAGGTGCGACGCGTCGGCTACGCCGTCGTGGACGAGTCGATCACGGCCGGCGCGGTGGCGGTGGCGGTGCCGGTGCGCGGACCCGCCGATCGCATCGTCGCCTCGGTCGGCGTCACGATCCGGCGCGGCAGCTGTCCCCCCGAGTCGGCGCTGCCGGCTCTCGCGACCACCGCCCGAGCCATCTCGCGCGGCCTGGGCGCGCCGTCCGCCACGGGCCGCGCCCAGGTGTGACGGTACGTCGTCCACCTTGGCCGCGGCGCACATCCACCCGACAATCCCTCTTTGCGCCGAGAATGCATGCGGCACACGCATTCTCGGCGCAAAGTCGTATTCTCGCGGATCGGCGCCGTCAGGCCAGGACGGTCGCCAGGCGGCGCACCGCGAACTCGTAGCCCTGCACGCCCGCACCGACGATCACGGCGCTCGCGACGTCCGACAGGTAGGAGTGATGGCGGAACGGCTCGCGCGCGTGCACGTTCGAGATGTGCACCTCGACGAACGGCAGGCCGACGCCGGTGAGGGCGTCCCGCAGCGCGACCGAGGTGTGGGTGAAGGCGCCGGGGTTGATGACGATGCCGTCGCAGTCGGCCTTCGCCTCGTGGACGACGTCGATGAGGGCGCCCTCGTGATTGCTCTGGAACGCGCGGAGGTCGAAGCCGACGTCCTTCGCCGTCGCGGAGGCGAGGGCGAACACGTCGTCCAGGGTGTCGGTGCCGTAGACCCCCGGCTCCCGGGTTCCGAGCAGGTTGAGGTTCGGTCCGTTGACGAGCAGCAGACGGTTGTTCACGAGCGCTATGCCCCCTTCTCGATGCCGGCCATGCGCAGCGCGGTGTCGACCAGCGCGACGCGCTCGATCCCCCGCACCCGCGAGAGGGGGATCCACTCGGCCAGGTCGCTGGATCCGTCGACCTCGTGCGTGAGCGTGCCGCCCGTGATCGTCGCGCGGTAGACGATGCGCAGCGCGTGGAGAGGCCCGTTCGCATCGCGCGCGAGGCGCCTCTTGGCGGGGATCACGTGCGAGTCGACGCCGATCAGGCCGTCGAGCCGCACCTCGTAGCCCGTCTCCTCGCGCACCTCGCGGCGCGCGGCGTCGGCCGGGTCCTCGCCCGGCTCGAGGCCGCCGCCCGGCATGGACCAGGCCGGCACGCGCCCCTCGATCCATCGCGTCAGGAGCACCCGGTCCTGGTCGTCGACGATCACGCAGTAGGCGGCGACGCGCATGTCCATGGGGTCAGCCTAGCCATGGGCGCCGAGGGCGCAGCCCCCGTCAGAGCAGGATCGAGCTCGCGGCCTCCAGCACGCGGGCGGCGGCCGGCGACAGCGCGTCGGCGCGCCAGGCCACGTTCAGCTCGGCATCGGCCAGCGCCGCCACCTCGCCGGGGAGGCGCAGGGGCACGAAGGCGAGGCCGTCGCGGCGCATGATGGCCGCCGATGCGGGCACCAGCGCGTAGCCCATCCCCGCTGCGGCGAGCGCGAGGACGGTCGCGACCTGGCTCGCCGTGTGGGCGGGCGCCGACACCACTCCCGCGGCGAGCAGAATCCGCTGCGTGAGCTCGGAGAGGTAGCGCGCCTCGACGGGCCCGTACCCGATCAGGGGCGTGTCGGCGAGCTCTTCGAGCGACACGTCCGGCTCGCCGGCGGCGGGATGCGACGACGCGACGACCGCCACCATCGGCTCGGCGTGGATGCGGCGCACGTGGAGGCCGTCGCCGACCTCGGCCGGACGCAGCAGCGCGAGGTCCACGGCGCCGCTGCGCAGCAGTGCGAGCTGGTCGACGGTGACGTGCTCGCGCAGGTCGAGGGTGACGTCGGGCAGGGCCGCGCTGGCCGCTCGGACGATCTCGCCGAGCACGCTCTGCGCGGCGATCGAGGTGTAGCTGATCGAGACGATGCCGCCGAGGCCCTCCGCCGCCGCGTGCACCTCGGCGCGGGCTCGGGCCGTGAGCTCCAGGATGCTCCGCGCGTGGGGCAGCAGGGCGCTGCCCGCCGCCGTGAGCTGCACGCGCCGGCTGGTCCTTTCGAACAGCCGAGCGCCGAGCGCGCGCTCGAGGAGCTGGATCTGCCGACTGAGGGGCGGCTGCGTCATCCGGAGCCGCTCGGCGGCGGCGCCGAAGTGCAGCTCCTCGGCGACGGCGATGAAGCACTCGAGCTGGGCGAAGGTCGGCATCTATCCACAATCCAGAACAATGGGTTCAGATTATGATACGTCGCGACTTGATCCGCTCGACGCCCGCCGGGGTCGCTGCTGCGCGCCGGGGGCGAGCAGACCGGTCTCGTAGGCGGCGATGACGAGCTGAGCGCGATCGTGCGCGTGGAGCTTCGTCATGATGCGGTTCACGTGCGTCTTCGCCGTGTGCGGCGAGATGACCAGGCCGTCGGCGATCTCCTGGTTCGTGCGCCCACGGGCGACCAGCAGCAGCACCTCGCGCTCCCTGTCGGTGAGCCCCTCCAGGCGCTCGGCGCTCAGCGCGGGGGCGACGGGCTCGACGTGGCGTGCGATGAGGGCCCGGGTGGCCGTGGCGGAGAGCAGCGAGTCTCCGGCGTGCACCGCGCGGACGGCGCGGACGATGTCCTCGGGCTCCGCACCCTTACCGATGAACCCGCTCGCCCCGGCGCGCATGGCCGCGACCACGTAGTCGTCCTCCTCGAACGTGGTGAGGATCAGCACGCGCGTCTCGTCCGCGGCGGCGCCGCCGCAGATGAGGCCCGTGGCGGCGATCCCGTCGAGCCCGGGCATGCGGATGTCCATCAGCACGATGTCCGGGCGCAACGCCGCGGTGAGGGCGACGCCCTCCGCGCCGTCGACGGCCTGCCCGACGACGGTCATGTCCGCCTCGCCGTCGAGGATGTCGGTGACGGCCTGGCGGATGAGCGCCTGATCGTCGACGACGAGAACGGTGATCACGGGCGCTCCTTCGTCAGCGGCAGCCGCGCGTCGACCTTCCATCCGCCCGGCGCCGGCCCGACCTCGATCGTGCCACGGACGGCCGCGACTCGCTCCCGCAGCCCCGCGAGCCCGAAGCCGGACCCCGTCGCGTCGGCGGTCGGGACCTCGGCGGGCACCGGGTTCGTCACCACGACGGTCGCGGCGTCGTCGCCGACGGCGACAAGCACGTGCGCGCGATGCTCGGCGCCGTGCTTGTGCGCGTTGGTGAGCGACTCCTGCACGACCCGGTAGGCCGCGCGGCCGGGCGCACCGTCGACCGCCTCGACGGAGCCCTCGACGCGCACGGTCACGTCGAGTCCGACACGACGGAACGTGTCGGCCAGGTCGCCCAGCCGGTCGAGACCCGGTTGCGGTGCGGTGGTCGGCTCCTCGTCGTCGGAACGCAGCACCGACAGCAGGTCTCCGATCTCGCCCAGCACGGTGCGCGCGGCGCCCCGGATCGTGGTGAGGGCCTGCCTCGCCTTGTCGGGGCGCGCGTCGATGGCCGACGACGCGACGCCCGCGTTCAGGTTGATGACGGCGATCTGGTGCGCCACGGTGTCGTGCAGGTCGCGGGCGATCCTCAGCCGCTCCTCGGTCACCCGCCGCCGGGCCTCGGCCTCACGCGTGCGCTCCGCGCGCTCGGCGCGCTCCATGATGGCGGCGATGTACTCGCGACGCGACCGCGCCCCGTCGCCGGCCGCCGCCGCGAACGCGGCGATGAGGCCGAACTGCAGTACGCGCGGGTCGAACACGCTGCCGAACGTCGCGGGCAGGCTGAGCAGGATCATGGCGGGCACCGCGCACGCGGACACGGCGAGCGCTCGGCGCCTCGGGCCGCGCACGTTCACGTGGAACACCGCCACCGCCACCGCGATCCCCGCACCCGGGGAGAGCGTGCCCGCGACCGAGGCGCCCCCGAACGTCGCCACCAGCGCCGCCAGCGTGGCGATCGGCCAGCGCCTGCGCCAGGGCACGATGAGCACCGGCAGCAGGCAGAACACCCAGGCGACGGCGCCGGTGGGACGGAACTCCGCCACCGGCGCCGGCAGGAACGGCGAGGCGACGATGAAGACGCTCAGGACGACGTCGGGCAGCCACCTGAGGGCCCGCGCGCGGGGACGTCGCGCGGGGACGGTGCCGACCGCCGGAGTGTCCATCACGCCAGTCTGACGCGCACGCCGCCCCTTCGCGTCATGCGTCCGCGTCATTCCTCCGTACCGCGACCGCGGTACGGAGGTGTCCGCGCCGGGTGGACGCGCACCCGTGCGGACCGGACGAGGCTCGAGACAGCCGACCGATCCGCACACCGCGGAGTAGGCGTCACCCGAGGAGCACACATGACGAACACCCCGATCCTGTCGATCAGGGACGTGCACAAGTCCTATGGCCGGGGGCAGAACCGCTTCGACGCGCTGAAGGGGGTGAGCTTCGACATCGCGGAGGGCGAGTCGGTCGCGATCGTCGGCAAGTCCGGCTCCGGCAAGTCCACCCTGATGCACGTGCTGGCCCTGCTCGACGCGCCCACGGCCGGTGCCGTCGTGCTCGAGGGCGCCGACACCGCCGGCCTGCGCGGATCGCGCCTGAACAGGACCCGCAACAAGACGTTCGGGTTCGTCTTCCAGCAGTTCTTCCTCACCGGCAAGGACTCGGTGCTGGAGAACGTGGTCCTGCCGCTGAAGATCGCCGGCGTTCGACGCTCTGAGCGCCGCCGTCGCGGGCTCACCGCTCTCGAGCAGCTCGACCTCGCCGACAAGGCCAAGAACCGCGCGCTCGACCTGTCGGGCGGGCAGAAGCAGCGGGTGGTGATCGCTCGCGCCCTCGTGAACAACCCGAGGGTCATCTTCGCCGACGAGCCCACCGGCAACCTCGACTCGAACACCGGCGCGGTCGTGGAGGACATCCTGTTCGACCTGAACCGCGAGCACGGCATCACCCTCATCGTCGTCACCCACGACGAAGACCTCGCCGCACGCTGCGACCGCCGCATCCTCATCCGCGACGGTCTCATCGTCGAGGACGCCCGCCGGGGGGTGGCCGCGTGAACGCCCTCGACCTCGTCGGCTCGGCCGTCTCGAACACCTTCCGCTCCAAGACGCGCTCGATCCTGACGATCCTCGCGATCTTCGTCGGCGCGTTCACCCTCACCCTCACGAGCGGCCTGGGCACCGGCATCAACGCCTACATCGACGACACCGTGTCGGGGGTCGGGGCGTCGGACGCGATGACCGTGACGAAGGCCAGCGACAGCTCGTCCGACCCGCTCTCCGGCGGCTCGGAGCCGCGCGAGTACGACCCGGACGCGGTCTCGACGGGCGTCCCCGGCGGCACCGTCACCGCGCTGACGCCGGACGACATCGACGCGATCGAGCAGGTCGACGGCGTGCTGTCGGTCGACGCGATCCGCACCATCACGCCCGACTACATCCAGGTCGGTGACGGCGACCGGTACGTCGCGTCGGTCGGCAGCCTCGTGCCGGGCCAGACCACGGTGCTCGCGGCGGGCGCCGAGCCCGACCACGACGCCGCCGAGCTCGAGGTGGCGCTGCCCGAGGCCTACGTCGAGCCGCTCGGCTTCGACGGCGACACGGACGCGATCGGCCAGACGCTGACGATCGCGATCACCGACGCCGAGCGCACACAGCACACGGTCGAGGCCGAGATCGTCGGGGTGACGGAGGAGGCGCTCGCCAACCCCACCGGCTCGAGCATCCTCCTCAACGACGCGCTCGGCGACGCGCTGTTCGACGCGCAGAGCACGGGGCTGCCCGAGGAGCAGGCGGATCGCTACGCGTCGGCCACGGTCTGGTTCGATCCAGGCGCCACCGACGGGCAGATCCAGGCGCTCAAGGACGACCTCGACGAGGCCGGCTACACCGGCACCACGATCGCCGACCAGCTCGGGGCGATCACCGCGGTGATCGACGGGATCGTCCTCGTGCTCAACGCCTTCGCCGTCATCGCGCTGCTCGCCGCGGCGTTCGGCATCGTGAACACGCTGTACATGTCGGTGCAGGAGCGCACCCGCGAGATCGGCCTCATGAAGGCGATGGGCATGGGATCGGGGCGGGTCTTCACGCTGTTCAGCCTGGAGGCCGCGTTCCTCGGGTTCCTCGGCAGCGCGATCGGCGCCGGCGTGGCCATGCTCGCCGGCGCGGGCATCAGTGCCGCGCTCGCGGACGGGCTGCTGGCCGATCTGCCGGGCCTCACCCTCATCGCCTTCGACCCCGCGTCGATCGCGACCATCATCGTGCTCGTGATGGCCATCGCGTTCCTGGCGGGCACCCTGCCGGCGGCGCGCGCGGCGCGGGCCGACCCGGTCGAGTCGCTCCGGTACGAGTGAGCGCCGGTCTCCGGGACGGTCAGGGTTTCGCGTCCCTCCGGAGGCCCGGATGGGCGACGATGGGAGGGCGGCACGCGCTCACGCCGCCCGTCGACGACAGGGAGGGGGCCGACGATGCACACCATCGTCATCACCGGGGCGAGCGACGGGATCGGCGCGGCCGCCGCCCGGCAGCTCTCGGCGGGAGGGGTCAGGCTCGTCCTCGTCGGCCGATCGCCCGAGAAGACACGGGCGATCGCGGCCGAGACCGGCGCGGAGCACCACGTGGCCGACTTCTCGAGACTCGACGAGGTGCGCGCGCTCGCGGAGGCCCTCCGGGAGAGCTGCGATCGCATCGACGTGCTGGCGAACAACGCCGGCGGCATCTTCTCGGGGCCCACGACGACGACGGACGGCTTCGAGAAGACGTTCCAGGTCAACCATCTGGCGCCCTCCCTGCTCACGCACCTGCTGATCGACCGTCTGATCGACAGCCGTGCGTCGGTCGTGAACACCTCCAGCATCGGTGCGCGGCTCTTCGGCAACATCGACCTGGACGACCTGAACGACTGGCAGGACTTCTCGCCCAACCGCGCCTACGGCGACGCCAAGCTCGCGAACATCCTCTTCACCAAGGGGCTCCACGAGCGCTTCCACGACCGCGGGCTGTCGTCGGTGGCGTTCCATCCCGGCAACGTCGCGACGAACTTCGCCGCCGACACCGACAGCCCGCTGCGTCGGCTCTATCACGGCGCGCTCAAGGCGTTCCTCATCTCGCCCGAGCAGGGCGGCGCGCGCCTTCGCCACTTCATCGCCGGCCGGCCGGGCGACGACTGGAGATCCGGCGAGTACTACGGCTCGCCCGGCCGGATCGGCCGCACGAACAGGCAGGCGTACGACCCGGTGATGATCCGCGAGCACTGGCGGCGCAGCGCCGACATGCTCGGCATCGACTGGTGAGAGCGGGAGCCGCCGGCGCCTCAGCGCCGTCGCGGGCCGGTCAGGCGGCGGGCGAGTCGTCGTCCCGCGCCCACTCCTCGTCGGTCAGGCGGATCTCGGCGGTCATGTCCCGCAGGAAGCGGGTGACGACCGCGCGCTCGTCCGCCGTGAGCCGGGCCGCGGCGTAGAACCGCCGCGACTGCTGACGTCCCACGGTCTCCATCGCGGCGCGATGCGTCTCGGGCGTGATCGAGATGGCGAGCGCGCGCCGATCCGTGGGATGCGGGGCGCGCACGATGTGACCGCCCCGCTCCAGGCGGTCGAGCAGCTTGGTGATCGAGGCCGACGACATCCGCAGGTGCTGCGAGATGCCGCCGGGAGTGGCGATCCTCGACTGGTGCGCGCACACGATCAGGTAGTGCAGGGCGCGCATGTCGGTGTCGTTGAGCTGCATGTAGCGTCTCGAGGCCTCCGAGAGCCGCTGCTCCGCCTCGCGGAGCGCGCCCAGGGCCTCCATCAGCTCCGTGATCTGGCGGACGTCCTCCGCGGCCATGCCGCTGCGGTCGACGAGGGTCGCCATCGGGTCGCTGTGGTCGACGTCGTAGATCGCGGAGTCCGACACGCCGTCCTGGGTCACGGACGGCGACGTCGTCGTATCGCCCGCGGCGCCGCCGGCGATGCCATCGTCGTCGGTCATGAAACTGATATTACACCTCTGCTTTTTCATGCTAGGTTTATTTCTCGCCTGGTTAGCAAAAGTGTCCGCGAGCTGCCACGGCTGACGCACACCTCGGAAGGCTCGATCCCATGTCTCGGTCCACTCCTCCCACCCGTCGCGCCCGCACCCGCACCGGCGGCGTCTGGATCCGTGCTCTCGTGCCCGCCGCGCTGATCCTCGCCTGGCTCGTGGCGGCCGGGCTCGGCGGTCCCCTGTTCGGCAAGGTCAGCGAGGTGTCGTCGAACGATCAGACGACGTACCTGCCCTCCTCTGCCGAGGCCACCGAGGTGCAGGAGATCCTGGGCGACTTCAACGACACCGAGGCGATCCCGGCCATCGCGGTGTTCGTCGCGGACGAGGCGCTCTCCGACGCGCAGCTCGAGGCGATCGGCGACGCCGTCGCCTCGGCTCCCGACGTCGAGGGCGTGAGCGACGACGTCTCGCCGACCCTGACCTCCGACGACGGACAGGCCGTGCAGGCCTTCATCCCCATCTCGAGCGACGCCGAGCTCGGCGACACGGTCGAGGCCCTGGAGGCCCAGCTGGACGGCGACGCACCCGACGGCGTGTCCGTCTACGTCACCGGACCGGCCGGCTTCAGCGCCGACCTGGCGGCGGGCTTCGCCGGCATCGACGGGCTGCTCCTCGGGGTGGCGCTGCTCGCCGTGCTCGTCATCCTGGTGCTCGTCTACCGCTCGCTCCTGCTGCCCGTGGTGGTCCTCTCCACGAGCCTCTTCGCCCTCTGCGTCGCGCTGCTCACCGTCTGGTGGCTGGCGAAGGCCGAGGTACTGCTGCTCAGCGGGCAGACGCAGGGCATCCTGTTCATCCTCGTGATCGGCGCGGCGACGGACTACTCGCTGCTGTTCGTCTCGCGGTTCCGCGAGGAGTTGCGCACGACGCGGAACCGCGGCGCGGCGGTGATCGCCGCCTGGAAGGGATCTTTCGAGCCGATCGTGGCCTCCGGCGGCACCGTGATCGCCGGCCTGCTCTGCCTGCTGCTGAGCGACCTGAAGTCGAACAGCACGCTCGGCCCCGTCGCCTCCATCGGGATCGTCTTCGCCATGCTGGCCGCCCTCACCCTGCTGCCCTCGCTCCTGTTCCTCTTCGGACGCGCGGCGTTCTGGCCCCGGCGCCCGAGGTTCGAGCCCGAGGTCGTGGCGGAGGAGGCCGGCATGCCGGGGCGGGGCCTCTGGACGAAGGTCGCCCGCCTCGTCCGCCGTCGCCCCCGCGCCATCTGGGTCGTGACCACGGTCGTCCTCCTCGTCGGTGCCGCGGGGGTCACGCAGCTGAACGCCTCGGGCGTCCCGCAGTCCGACCTGGTGCTCGGGTCGTCGCAGGCGCGTGACGGGCAGGCCGCGCTGGGCGAGCACTTCCCCGGCGGCTCCGGGAGCCCGGCGTACGTCGTCGTCGCCGAGGACCGGCTGCAGGAGGCAGCCGACGTGCTGCTCGCCGACGACGGCGTCGACTCGGTCGCCGTGACGGCATCCGACTCGCCGAGCGGCACGGCACCCGTGACCGAGGACGGCATCCAGGCGGTGGGCGCACCGGGCAGCGCGGCTCCCGCGCCGACGGTGGTCGACGACCGGGTCCTGCTGCAGGCCACGCTCACGGACGCCGCCGACTCGGATGCCGCGGCGGAGACGGTCCGCGAGCTGCGGACCGGACTGCACGGGATCGATGCGCTCGTCGGCGGCGTCACCGCCACCGCGGTCGACACGAACGATGCCTCCATCCACGATCGCAACCTCATCATCCCGATCGTCCTCGGCGTGATCCTGGTGATCCTGATGCTGCTGCTGCGCTCGGTGCTCGCGCCCGTGCTGCTCATCCTGACGACGGTGCTGTCTTTCGGCACCGCCATGGGGGTGTCCGCGCTCGTCTTCAACGGCGTCTTCGACTTCCCCGGCGCCGATCCCGCCGTGCCGCTCTACGGGTTCGTCTTCCTCGTCGCCCTCGGCATCGACTACAACATCTTCCTGATGACGCGCGTCCGCGAGGAGTCGACGAAGCACGGCACGCGCGACGGCGTGGTGCGCGGGCTCGCGATCACCGGCGGGGTCATCACGTCGGCGGGGGTCGTGCTCGCCGCGACGTTCGCGGCGCTGTCGGTGATCCCGATCCTCTTCCTCGCCCAGCTCGCGTTCATCGTCGCGTTCGGCGTGCTCCTCGACACGTTCGTGGTGCGTTCGCTGCTCGTGCCCGCGCTCGCCTACGACCTCGGCCGCGCCGTGTGGTGGCCGTCGAAGCTCGCCCGACGCGAGCAGTGACGCCCGCGCCCAGGCGCGGGGCCGTTTGACCCTGTTCCCCCCACACGGTGTGGAATGGTCGTCGTCGCCGGGCGCGCGACGACGACACACAGGGGGTCCCGCACATGCCGAAGCCGAAGAGACTGTTGTCCGTCGTGACCCTCGCGGCGCTGGCGGCCCTCACCGCCGGGTGCACGGCCCCGGGTGGCGCGGCGGCGACGCGGCCGAGTGCTGAGGCAGGCGCGCCGGAGGCGTCGGCGCCGAGTGAGGGGCTGCCGGGCGACGTCGAGGCCGCGCTGGTCGAGCTCGAGGAGCGGCACGACGTCACGGTCGGGGTCAGCGTGCACTCGGCGCAGGGTGCGGAGCTCGCCTACAACGCGGACGAGCGCTTCGGCTACGCATCGACGCTGAAGGCGTTCGCCGGGGCCGCCCTCCTGGCGACGCTGTCGGCCAGCGGACGATCGGCGACGGTGACGTGGACGCAGGACGATATCGACGCCGCCGGATACTCGCCCGTGACGACGGCGCATCTGGGCGACGGGCTGTCCCTGGCGATGCTCGCCGAGAGCGCGGTGCGGGAGAGCGACAACACGGCGATGAACCTGGTGATGCGGGCGATCGGCGGCCCCGGTGGGCTCGAGGCGTTCCTGCGCTCGCTGGGCGACGAGCACACCCTCGTCAGCGCCGAGGAGCCGGAGCTGAACGACAGCGCCCCGGGTGAGCCTGCGCACACCACGACGCCCGACGCGTTCGCCGCCGCGCTGCAGGCGGTGTTCGAGGACGACCACCTCTCCGCGGACGACGCGCTCACGCTCGAGGAATGGATGTCGGGCAACGCGACGGGCGATGCGCTGATCCGTGCGAGCGCCCCCGCCGACTGGGAGGTCGCGGACAAGTCCGGCGGCGCGGGCGGCGTGCGCAACGACATCGCCGTGGTCACGACGCCGGCAGGAGAGCGGCTCTTCGTCGCCATCCTGACGGCGACGAACGATCCTGACGCGAGCTATGACGACGCGGTCGTCGCCGAGGCGGCGAGCGTCGTCTTCGAGGGCATCGCCCGCCGCTGACGAGACCGCTAGTCCCTTGCCGTGACGGCGTCCGCGCTCAGCATCGCCGCGATCGAGTCCGCCTCAGACTCGATCGTCGCCGATTCCACGAGATCACCCGCCTCATCGGAGAGAAGCTCGACGAGGCCGTCGAGATAGTCCTGGGCGTCGCCGGACTCGTAGATGGCCGCGCTGAGCTCGTCGAGTGAGGACTCGTAGAGTGCTGCGAACTCCTCGTTCTCCAGGAATCGCGTGACCAGCACGTTCTCCCCGCCCATGCCCGCTCCCCCCGGTCCCCCCTGGGCGTCTCGATCGCCCTCCTGGCCGTCCGCCGGTGCGTCCGTGGGAAGGCCGTCGGGCTGCTCGGCGCCATCGGGGAGGTCTTCCGCTTCCGGCGGCGTCATGCCGCCCTCGGACGGACCGCCTCCTTCTGGCCGACCGCCCTGCTGCGGGCCCCCGCCGCCGGGCGCCCCGCCGAGACCTCCATAGGAGAGATTCTGGTCCCACGCCACGACCGTCATGAGTCCGGTGTCCGGGTCGTAATGCAGGTACGAGTTGTTTCCCGGGCCGTCGATGTCGTCCGAGTTCGCGACGAGGTCCTGGACGGCGAGGTAGTCCGCGAACGAGTCGACGTCGAGATAGTCCGACAGCTGTGACGCGAGCTCTTCGTCCGAGGCGTTGTTGATGAAGTCGAGGAACTCGATCAGCGGGGCGTACGCCTGGTCCTCGGGGAGATCGTCCGCGTCGAACTTCACGTCGAAGACGTCCAGGTAGTCTGCGCTGTCGTCACCGCGATAGGAGTAGTCGCCGTCGGAATCCGCCTTGTAGGTGATCCCGGTGCCGCCGAAGGCGTCGTCGTTCCAGCCCTCGTCATCGGGGACGTCGATCACGAGGCGCAGCTGTTCGTCGCTGCCGTTCACGCTGAGTCGGGTGTACGCCGCCTGCTCGCCGGCGACCCCGGCTTGCTCGATCACCTGGAGCGCGACGGCCTCGTTCAGCGAGGTCTCGGAGTTGTTGCCCCTGACCACGAAGTCGCTCCGACCGGCGTACTCCTGACCGTCGACGTACTTGTCCAGGCGGATGAGCCACGGGAGCCCCGCGGGGTCGTCCGCGGACACCGACCCGTCGCCCTCATCGAACCCGCCGTCCGGCGCGCCCCCCGCTCCCGCGTCCTCACCCTCGTCGGCGTCCTGCTCGGTGCCGTCCTCCTCACCGGCATCACCAGGCTCCGCTCCGCTCGACTGGTCCCCGGAGAGACCCCTGAGACTGGAGTTCCCCTTCAGGCGCAGGCCGACGTCCTCGAAGGTCTCACCGTCGATCGTCACCGTCGCGGTGATCCAGTCCTTGTCGCCCGTCTCGGCATACGCGTCGATCATCGCCTGATAGTCGTCCTCGTCGTAGACGATGTCGATCGTGTGCACCTCGTCCATGTCGAAGAACGTCGAGGACGCGGACGAGTCGCCGGTCTGCGAATCGGTCGCGGAACACCCCGCGACGACAAGGGAGGTGGCGAGCAATCCGACCGAGAGCCAGACTCCTCGCCTCATCACCCGGTTGTGCGTCCGCATGCGATCTGACAGCATCTCGATCCTCTCGTCGGGTCCCTCGTCGCTTCGGTGCGCGGACTCGCAGCACGTTCGCGCACCGGCGCGATGCGCGCAGAAGACCGCCGGCCCGCGTGCCGGCGAGGGATCTCGGCAGCTGTTCGGCGGGCGCTCACGGCAAGGACGCTCCTATTCACGCAGCATCCGATTTGTGACCGCGATGAGACGCCTTGGGGGCGGCGCAGAACCCGATCGCGAGGGAAGCGGATGAGGTCCGGTCTCCTGATCGCGCTGACCATCGCGCGGCCTCGCAACCGATCGCGCGGGACGTCTGTCATGCGGCAGTCGACCGCCGAAAGCTCGCGACGCGAGGATGTCGCGGGATCGCGGAGGTGAGGAACGGCCCCGTCGAGACCGGAGCAGGTCGAGAAACTGTGGAGCCTAGGAGATTCGAACTCCTGACATCCTGCTTGCAAAGCCTCCTATTAGGCATAAAAAGCCCAGGTGGGAGGCACTTTCTAAAATAGCCAGGGCACATTTCGGGCACAAATTTACGGCAGTACGGCCATGAGCACCGCACCAGCTGCTTTGCCGTACCTGCGCCGCTCCATGCTGCAGCCGCGCACTGGTGGCAAAATCACTACCACCTCAGTCCGGCGACTTAGGAGGGAACACAGCACATGAAACCCGGTGACCAGCGTGATGCGTCCCGCATCTACTACGAGGATCAGAGCGACTGGTCGACCGAGGACTTCTACGCTCTGTGGCGCTACTTCAACAGGCTTGCGCAGTACGTCGGACCTACGCCATACGAAGCGCAGCACCCGGAGTCGCGGACCGCACGGATCCAAGCGAAGCGAACTGGCAAGCGGGACGAAGAACTCGCCAGCCTCGATCTCGACCGGATGTCGTTGAGGGCGCGGTACCTACTCAAGCACGTACTGATCCACACCCAGCGTTGGGAGCTCGCGCTCCACCGATTCCCGAACCTCGCTGGCCTGGAAACGGTAAGCCCGCTGGAGGACCCAATATACCTTCGCGACTCGCCGCGGTTCACCTATCGATACCTCACCGACATGGGCATCTACTTGTAAGTACAGGGGAGATTACGACGGCCTCCGTTGGCTGCACGTGATCTTCTCCTGGGCATGGCGTGTATCCGGTCGTTGTTCTAGTTCGTCGACTTGTTGGGAACTAGGTAGTGCGGACCGACCAGACCAATATGCATCTTCCTAGTGGGACCTTTGGTGTCGTCGTAGAAGTAGACGCGTGGCGCGAGATTCCCGCCGCCCTCGGAGATCTTCAGATGCGCGAGCATGGTGATCTCGCCGGCCGGATTGACATCCGGGTCCACCCCGAAAACGCGGGTCTTGCTCAACCTGTCGCTGTTCTGAACCGTCTCGCTCTCGGTCATCGACAGCTTCTTGCTTGTCGCCGGCCACCCGAGCAGTGGACCCGAAGCACACCAGTCCCAGAATCCTCCCCGGTCCCAACCGCCTGCACGGTCCTCGGCGTAGGCGGCGAGGGCGCGAAGCCCGCGCCAGGTCTTGTTCCCCCAGTTGTATGCCTCCGGCGCAGTATCGATGTCGTCGAGTTCGCGGATCGCCGAGTCCGGTAGCGCGACCCAATCAGAAAGGTAGATCTGAGCGGCCATCGCGGCTTCCGAGGTGTATTGCACCTCATCGGGAATCGAGCCTGCGTCCTCGTGCTGGGTTCCCCACAGCAGGTCCGCTAGGCCGGCGGCGATCAGCTCCTGCTTGAGGCGTGCCAGGTGGCCGTTCGCGCTAACGAGCTCTCGCTCCAAGGCGCTCTGCTCATCACGAGCCACTCCAAACTCGAACTCCCACTGCTCGCGCGCAACGAGCAGCTCCTTGGCGGGGATCATTCCGTCGAGAGCTTCTACCGGCAGGCCGTTCTGCTCGCCGAAGACGCGGAAGGCGTCAGGGACCCGACGCCTAGTTGAGAGCTGCGTGACGGAGTACACGATCCGGTCCACAGTGGCGCGTGTGGATTCTTCGAGTCGGGATCGAACGTAGTAACGGTGTCTCCACCCTTCTGATTCCGCGGTCACGACTCCAGGTGCATATACCCGAACGCCACCGTCCCAGATCGCCAGCGAACCGAACTTGCCCCGCAGTGCATTGACTGCGTTCCAATCGAGCGTGATGACAACGGCAACCCCCTCGGCGCGCGCCGCGATATTGCCCGCCGTGCGCAGCCATGTCCCATCGTGGTGGCCGTTGGGTTCGGCGCAAACGATGATTGGAAGCGTCCGGTCGGGGTTCGCGAGCATCTCAACCAGGATGTCGATCCCGTTCGCTGGCATCGCCAGGGCCCCAGTCAGCACGCCACTGCCGCCGATACGCGGCTTCTCGGCCATCTCCAACAGTTCGTGCACGATCTTGGGACGCCCGACGGATACACGGCGCGCGAGGTCGTCGGAAGACATGCTCAGCTCGACGAGTGCGTGCACTCCTTCATCATCGGCAACGATACGTATCGCCGTGACCCATTCAGTCGCATCGCCCGGAACCTGGTCAGTCACCGTGACCTCGAAGGCCTCCGAGCCGATCGATCGGACGGCCAGTTCTCTACACCGGCCCTGCGAGACCTCGAAGTCCCTCCGGCCATCCACCAAGGGCGCAGGATCGTCGGATTCCTGGACCCATCCTGCAACGAGTTTCCTGAGCCCATCGACAGTTTCAGAGTCGCGCGCCGACGCGGCATCCGACCACACTGCCCGATAGAGAGTACTCATGCACCGACGTTACCGGAGCCCGATGACCGGCATCTATGGATATGCAGCAACGAGCGCAGCTCTGGCGTGATCCAGCGGGCTCGATCTGACTCAGTTCCGGTTCAACCCGTGCTTACGCGAGTCCAGGGCGTTCTTAAAGTGACTCTCGGTTTCGTCGATCACGCGTGTCGGCGTCGCCGGGTCGAAAACTCGCAACAGTGAGAATCGGAACGTCGAAGGGTCAACACTGCGCAGCTCGACGTTGCCGCCGTGACCGTTGGCCGCGTAGGCGCTCCATCGCTGACAAATACTCTCCGCACCGTCGGCTTTGCCGACATACTGTCGGCCGTCACGTGTGTCGGTGATGAGGTAGATCCCGACCACAGAGGAGAGCGCTGTTCGCCAGGCCGCATAGCGGTGCTCGCGCATGACTGCTTGTAGCTGCGAACGATCAAGGACGAGGCGGTCGAAGCCGGGAAACGGCACCGGCTGTGCGTCGGCGATCTCCATGACCGGGTAGCGGCCAGCCGTCGGCCCGTTGAGCCGCCAGGTGCGCGGGGACCTCCAGCCGATCACGAGCCGGTTTCTGAGGTCGGCGAGGTGCTCGGAGACGACAAGATCGAAGGTGCGCAGCATCCCGTCGTTCGAGATCTCGCCGCGATTCTCCACAACCGACCAGAGCCGGGCCCTATCCCCGCCTTCGCGGATGAACACGGCCCAGAGCCTGGGCGGCTCCGTCGGGAAGATCCGCGGCTTCGACGACTGCTGGCTCGTGTACGCGAGGATCTCCTGGTCAGTCGAATCTGCGTGGATGCCCTGCAGTCCAGTGTCCTCATGCTCTTTGACAAAGGCATGGCGGATCACTTGCGCGCCGGACGGCTCGATGCCGGCGCTGTCGAGGATGGAGCCGAGAGTGAGGGTCATCGAGATTGCCTTGAGATCACTTGAGCTCAAGCTTCAGGCCGAGTGCTTGCGCAATCTTGGCGATGGTGGCGGTCGTGACATCGTTGTTGCCCTCGACGCGAGCGATGGTCGGACGTGAAACTCCTGCTCGCTCGCCGAGCTCGACCTGCGACCAGCCTTGCTTCTTCCGAGCGTCACGAATGACGTCGCCAAAGCTCTGTTGCACCTCGTCGCTCATGCTCATTCTCCAGCTGGGCCAGAAGCCGTGTCCGCGTCGGGACGATGTTGGGCATAAAGCGCGTCGGCCGCAATGTCGGATAGCTGGCCGATGAACGCCGGATCCGTCATGTAGGCCTGGATCTCCTTCGACTCGTTCACGGTCTTGAGGACCGCGAGCCCGACCGCGTTGCTGAAGCCCTCAGACGCCTTGAGCTGCGCCACTGTGTTGTTCTTCGCCATCGCGGCTGCTTCCTCGCTGGCGTCGAGGAAGCCCCAGAACGTCGTGATGAATCCGGACACGCTCTCGGGACTGACATCGACGCCCTTGGCCTTGAACATCTCGTTGACCTTCTCGATAGCCTCGTCGAGCGGCCCCTTCTTCGGCGCAGCGCTCCCGCCGTACTCACCATCGAAGGTCGGCAATTTGATGCCGTCGCCGCTGCCTTCGCTGATCGAGTGGTCCTCCTCGATCGCGGAGGGGACGAGTTTGACGCCCGAGAGCTGCACGCCCTCGAGGAAGCTGTCGTCGCGGTCGTCGCCGTCAGCGTGGAGGTTCCGGCCTAGCAATGTCGCGAGGATGGCTCGACGGTGCAGCTCCGGGTCCTGGTAGTCGACGATCTGGCTGAGGAACTGCCAGGCATTGCGATAGCTGAGCACATCGGCGCGGAAGGCTTCGAGCTCCTTCTTCTGCTTCTTGTCCTTCGACAGCATGGCCTGACGCCACTGGCCACTCCAGCGGTTCTTGATCGGCGATAGAGCCTTGGCAATCGCCTCGCCACCCGCGTCCTGGATGAACGCGTCGGCGACTGCGTTCATCTCCTCGTGCGTGTAGAGCCCCGCGGTGTCGAGCCGCTCGCCGACCGTTATCAGCGCGTTCGGGTCGACATCGCCGTCGACGTGCGCGTCTGAGTAGTACAGCTTGAAGTCGGCCTGGACACTCGCCGGGGAGTTCCGGAAGTCGACGACCATCGGCGCAGTCTTGCCCGGGTAGATGCGGTTCAGTCGGGACAGCGTCTGCACCGTGGCGACACCGGAAAGCTTCTTGTCGACGTACATCGCCATCAGGCGCGGCTCGTCGAAGCCGGTCTGGAACTTGTTCGCGACGATGAGGACGCGGTAGACGCCCTGCTCGCGGAAGGCCCGCCCGACGTCGCTCACGCCGTTGACCGAGACCTCGGTGACGCTCTCTCCGTCCTCGTCGGTGAGCGAGCCGGAGAACGCAGCGAGCGTGTGCAGGTCGTAGCCCTTCTCGGCGATGTATGCGTCCATCTTCCGCGACCAGCTCAGTGCCTCCATGCGGGAACTGGTGACGACCATGGCGCGTGCCTGGCCGCCGAGGAGCGGCTGCACGTTGCGTCGGAAGTGCTCGACCACGACCCGGACCTTTTGGGCGATCGCAGTCGGGTGGAGCCTGGCATAGCGGACGATACTCGAGACCGCCTCACCGGTGTTGACCTGGACCTCGCGCTCGGACTCCTCACCGTCCAGAATGTTCTTCACTCGAAGAAACATGTCGTAGGTCGAGTAATTGGTGAGGACGTCGAGGATGAAGCCTTCTTCGATCGCCTGCGCCATCGTGTAGGTATCGAAGGCCTCCCAGCGCTCTCCGACCTTGGTGCCGAACAGCCGGAGAGTCTTTCCCTTCGGGGTCGCGGTCAGAGCAACGAAGGTGATGTTGGCCGACGCCGCGATGGCCGAGTCCTTGGCTGCCAGGAGGTCGTCGGCACTGATCTCCTCGTCGGGGTCGATCTCAACGTCCACGAGCAGTTCCTTGAGCTGCTTGGCGGCGGATCCTGACTGGGAGGAGTGTGCCTCATCGGCGATCACGGCCCAGCGTCGGCCGCGCAGCTCTTCCGTGTCCTCGATAAGCCTCATGACCTCGGGAAAGGTCTGCAGGGTGCAGGTGATGATGTGGTCGCCGTCGATCAACGCCTTCTTCAGCTGCGGAGACTTCGCGCCGGACTTCTCGCCCACCGCCACAACGAGGCCCTTGCTCGACTGCACTAGGTTCATGTCGTCGCGGATGTTCTCGTCAAGCACCGTACGGTCGGTGACGACGATGACCGAGTCGAATGTCGACTTCGAGTCGGCGTTCATGTGCCGGATCAAGCGGTGACTGAGCCACGCGATGGTCTTGGTTTTACCGGAACCTGCCGAGTGCCAGACCAGGTAGCGCTTACCGGGCCCGTTCTCCTCGATGTCAGCGACGACGCGCTCTACGGCTCGCAGTTGGTGAAAGCGCGGGAAGACGAGGCGACCGTCCTCCTTCTTCCCCGACTTCCCCGGCTCGAAAAGGGCAAAGTCCTTGAGGATGCGCATGAAGGTCTGGCGCGCGAGGATCTCGCGCCAGAGGTAATTGGTCGACGAGCCCGTGCTCGACGGCGGGTTACCCTCGTGGCCGTCGTCGCCCTGGTTGAACGGCAGGAAAACCGTGTCCCCGCCCTGAAGCTTGGTCGTCATGTAGACGAGGTCATTGGAGACCGCGAAGTGAACGAGTACGCGGCCGGGCGCGAGAAGCGGCCGGCCCCTGCCGGGCTTGCGATCCTCTTTGTACTGGCGGATCGCGTGGTTGACCGTCTGCATGTTGTCGGTCTTGAGCTCCAGCGTGACCAACGGCAGGCCATTGGCGAGGAGCACGACGTCGATGCTCTCGTTCGTCTTCGTGTCGAAGCGCACCTGGCGGAGGACCCTGAGCCGCACAGCCGCGGCCGCCTCGACGACCTCGGTCAGGTTCGGGTTCGCCGGTGGGAACACCATCATCGGGCCGAACTTCGCAGCGGGGCGGCCGATCTGTGCGTAGGAGAAGCCCTTGCGCAGCACGCCGAGGAGGCCGCCGACCGGGTGCCCGGTCGTCGGGTCCATCCGCGTCGCCTTGGCGAGCTCCTTGGTGATGTGCTCGAGGAGCTTCCGCTCGGCATCGGCCTTTTGCTCGCCGACGAGGTCCTCGGGGACGGCCTTCTCGTACTCGTCCGGGTACTGCGTGGCCAGCCAGTGCAGCACGTCGGCAGGCACTATCGCCAGGCCGACGTCCCATCCCGTAGGTCTGCCGTCGTCCTCGTAGAGCCAGCCGCGCTCGGCCAGTTCGGAGCAGAGGTTCTCCTCGAACTCGCGTTCCATCAGCTGCGCGTGGCTCATGCGACTTCCTTGTTGCCGGTGACGACGTCAGTGATGAGCGCGGCGCGGCGCTCGAGGAGCAGAGACTTAAGGTCGGCGACCTTCGCCAGCATGGCGTCGACGCGGGTGGTCGCCTCGTCGAGCTCGTCGGCGATCCTGACCTGCTCGTCGAGGGACGGCAGCGGGACAGGGGTCGCGTCCAGCACCGTCTTCGTGACGCGCTGGGCGTTCGGGCGGACCCCGGTCGCGATCGCGGCGAAGTAGTCGATGTACCGCGAGCTCCGGAAGAGGTGGTGGACGTAGCGCGGCTCGAAGCGGTCCGAGATCCAGAACGCCTTGTAGTCCGGGCTGATGTACCCGGTGAGGGAGGAGACACCGAGGCCGCCGTGGTTGAGCCACATCATGTTCGCCGCGAGCTGGCCGGGCCGCACCACCCGGTACTTCGAGACGTCGAGCGACGCTTGCTGGCCCTCCGTGCGGTTGTTCAGCTCGACCCCCCGGTACTCAGAGATCGAGAGCAGCGGGCCGGGCGGGTCATCGCCGTTCCGCTCGGTGCTCTCGGTGAAGTCGTAACCAAACTTCGTGCGATCCCAGTGCTCGGGAATGCCGGACAGAGGCGAGTGGGCATCGGCGGCGCTGTGGCGCTGTCCTGCTGCGAGGCCGAAGACGGCCCTGGTCTGGACGCTGCGGGCGCGCTCGCGTAGCGCCTCGCTCAGGAGATCCATCTTCGCCAGTACCGAGTCCATCTCAGCGGTCTCGCGCTCGAGGTAGCTGACGATCGCAGCTTGATTCTCTCGGGAGCAGTACGGCACACGCATGCGATGCAGGGCGCTGCCCTGGATCGCCGGATAACTGACGCCGACGGATGTCGCGATGATCTCATCCATGACCTGGCGCGATGACAGGACGAAGGAGATGTAGCGAGGATCCACCAGGTCTCGATCGGGCCTGAGCACGGCGAATCCGGTCGAGTAGACGGTGGGCCCTTCGGTCTCGCCAACGCGCGCGATCGCCCTGAGGTACGTCCGCACGGTCGAGATGATTACGTCGTCCTGCCGCGCGACGCGCCGCGCTCTGGACGGTGCGTCGCGGAAGGCGTAGGTCTCCAAGTCGTCGGAGATGTGGCCTTCCGTCACGTTCGAGATGTCGACGTAGTCGAACGTGTACGCACCGGGCGTGGTGTCCGGCAACGACTCGTCGTTCAGCGACGTGAGTGTCCAGAGCGGCTGCGTCTCGACGGTCATTCCTCGCTCACCGCCGTGAAAGCCGTAGCTAGCTCGCCCATGAGCTTCTTGACGTCCGCATCGATCTCGGTGAGCGGGCGCGGTTCCTCGGGCACGTAGAAGATCCGTGTGAACGGGATATCGGTGCCGTGTTTGGCCTTACTCTCGTCCCACTGCGCACCGGGCGCATAGGGCAGCACCTCGCGCTCCATGTGTTCGTTCAGCTCCTCGCTCAGGGGAACGCGCTCCGTGAGCTTCCAACCCGGCACGATCACGGGCTTGCCCTTCCGGTCGACGGCCAGCGGCGCAGTGTCATCAAGCGCGGCCATCGCCTTCATGACCGCGTCGATCAGCCCCAACGGGGCCTTCAGCCCAGCGGTCTTGGCAGCAAGCGGGAACGCCTTCGGCAGGTCGTTCCACGCTGTGCCGTCGAGCGAACGCATGATCGCCGCGTGCCCTTCGACAAAGTCGCGGCGACCGCGGACGGCCTCGAGCGCCTCCTCGCTGAACCGCGTCGCGAACCGAGCCTGCTTGTACACGGGCACGTCGCGGAACATGAAGTCCTCAGGCGTCATCACGCGCGAGATCGTCGGATCCGCGTACTCGAATGCCTCGTAGGCCTCCAGCAGTTTGGTGCGGTGATCCTTGCTCATTTCGCGGCGCTTGTCGCCCATGGGCTTGCGCAGCGAGTCCCAGTGGCCGGAGCCGTCGATGAGCTGGATCTTGCCCTTGCGCTCCGAGTCCTTGTTCGCGTCGAGGATCCACACGTAGGTCGCGATGCCGGTGCCGTAGAACATGCTCGTCGGCAGGGCGATGATCGCGTCGATGAGGTCCTCTTCGAGGAGCCACTGGCGGATCGAGTTCGGCCCGTTGTCGCTGTTGAACAGCGGCGACTGGTTCGAGACCACGGCGGCGCGGCCGCCCTGGCCGTTTTTGCCCGCAGGGCTGAGCTTCGAGGCGCAGTGGGCCAGGAATAGCATCTGGCCGTCGGCTGTGCCCGGCAGGCCATGACTAAAGCGGGAACCCTCGGTCTTGGCCTGCTCGCGCACCGATGCCTCCTCGACCGCCCAGTCGACGCCGAATGGAGGGTTGGAGAGCACATAGTCGAAGGTCTGCCCCTCGTAGAGGTCCTCAACGAGGGTGTTGCCCTTCTTGATCGCGTCGGGGCGACCGCCCTGGATGAGCAGGTCCGCCTTGCCGAGCGCGAACGCCGAAGGCATGAGCTCCTGGCCGTAGAGGGTGACGTCGACCTTCTCGTTGGTGCGCTTCAGCGCCTCTTGCGCGATGAGCAGCATGCCGCCGGAACCCGCCGTCGGGTCGTAGACCGAACGCGCGGCGTGATCGGACGCGATGGTGTCGTCGTCGTTGCTGATGAGCACGTCGACCATGAGCCGGATGGCGTCGCGCGGGGTGTAGAAGTTTCCTGCCGCCTTGCCCTTCTTGTTGAAGGCCCGATACATGACGTCCTCGAAGACGTCGCCCATGCCGGTGTCGCTGAGGTCCTTCGGCCCGAGCGGCAGCGTCGAGAAATGCTTCACTACGGCAAGCAGGCGGTTCGCGTCGGCGAGGACCTTCGCGCGCCGGTTGAAGTCGAACGAGACCCAGATGTCGGCGATGTTGCTGGAGAAGCCGTCGATGTAACTCTTGAGCGACTTGTCCACATTGTCGTCGACCGAGGCGATCGTCGCGAGGTCGAGCGGCGAGACGTTGTAGAAGCCCAGGCCGAACCTGTCCTTGACCGCGATGTCGATGAGGTGCTGCGGCATGGCGACGAAGGCGTCGACGAATTTGATGACATCGTCCTTGCTATCGGCGAGCATGCACTCCAGCCGACGGAGGACGGTGAACGGCAGGATGTAGTCGCCGTAGTCTTCCTCGTCGACGATGTTGCGCAGGTACTTGTCCGCCGTGTCCCAGACGATCCGAGCCGTGGTCTTCCTGGATAGCCCCGCCGTCTGTGTCATCGGTGATCAGTCCTGCCGTCGTCGATTGCTCCGTGTATCAGAAACTTTACACGGTGCGCTACGTTGTGCGTCTTGACTCGCGACAGCACGGCTAGTCCACATGAGCCGTGGTGTGCGCCTGTGCCGAGAGGCCAGTCTGTTCGGTCGACCGCCGACCATCACGCCACGGCGAGTGTGTGAATGAAGCTAATCGCCGACTCAACCCGGTTCCGAAGCGCACTGAGTTGCGTGATCGTGAAGCGCCCCGCGTGACCGTGCGTTCCGTCATTGAAGTCGCGAAAGAGCGTCAGGACGTTGTCGACATCCTGCTCGATGAGGGCCTCGATTTCATCCACGCTCACGCCCTTACGGCGAAGCAGGAAGCCAACCTTCGCTCTCCTCGTAGGCACCCCGCGATCCGTGCGATCACAGGTGGGGTCCGCCTCGACCACCCCCTGATCCGGAGCAGCGTGATCGATCATCGCAATCAGGACTTCGCGTGCGCTAGTGCAGAAGTGCCGCGCAGCATCCGGGTTACGCGGACTCAGTGAAAACAGCGCCCCGGACCACCGATCAACGAGGTCCTGGCCAAATGGAGCGAGTTCAGACTGCATGCTCGCCTCCCGCAACTCCTCTTCGGTTGGATCGTCCTCGGGGGCTCCATCACCGTCCATAGCGTTGAGCAGGTACGCGCTGTTCGCGGCCTCCTCACTGACGCGGTCCATTAGGTCACGCTCTGCAGGCGTGACCTGGCGACCTGTCAGGCGCTCCTCGGTCGAGACGTAGCTGAGGCCAAGTGACTCGACAGAGGTCCGATAGCTGACGAAGGTGGTGCTAGACGGACGGGAGTTCAGCCGGCGAATCTCCTGTTCCAGACGGCTCCGGTGATTCCTGACCGCGGTGTTGTGAGCTCTCGCCTTGGCGTTGTAAACGCGCACCTCACGGTTGTAGTCGTTCACCGACTTCTTCACAGCAGCGTTGTATCGACGCGCCTCACGGTTGTACTTGTCGACGGCTTGCTTCTGCTGGCGTTGCGCCCTGTTCAGGGCTGCCTTCAGTTGTGCGGGCGTCATCTTCCGAGCCATGCACTCAGTATGGGTGCCGACACTGACATTCGGTGAGTGATCTATCTAGCCGCAGCCAAGAAGGGCTGGCACCCCGGTCGCACCTCAACGTCTTTCATCGGGGACGTGGATCGAAGGCATCCAACCGCTCCATCAACGTCTCCAGTCCTGCCGGCGCGAGGTGACCATAGTGGTTGAGTGTCGTCGATGGTCGGGAGTGCCCGAGCGCCCGTGAGACGGAGAGAATGTCTGCGCCGAGTTCGGAGAGCGTGATCGCGGCGAACGTATGACGGAGGCCGTGCGCGGTAATCTCAGGAATCTCGTTCTTTCGGCCTTGGTTCGCGATCGTGCGGGCTCGCTCAAGCGCAGTGCCGGTGTATCGCGCGCTGATGGGCTGTCCCCGTCGTCGTGGGCTCGCGAAGAGCCAGGAGTCTCTACTTCTGTCGCCGGCGATGTCCGTGAGCAAGGGGCGGAGAGAGCCGGGAATCGGCAGGGTTCGCATGCTGGCTCTGGTCTTGGTGGTGTCTGCGCCGGCCCCGGAGTTCCTCACCTTGAGTGTGTCCCCGACGATGCTGCCGACAGTGAGCGAGCGCGCCTCGCCGAGACGCAGACCCATCAGGCCCTGCACGCCAAGCAGCGCCCGATCGAAGGATGTCGGGGCAACAGAGAGGACGGCGATGAGTTCCGCATGCGACCAGTGCGGCCGTTCCTTGTGGCCGAGCGATACAACGATCCCCTCGGTCGGATCGGCGTCGACGACGCCGTCGCGAATTCCCCGCCTGATCGAAGCGCGGAGAAGCTCGAGCGTCTTCTTCCGCGACTGTGCCGCAACTTCCGCGCGGGCGGACCAGATCTCGATCTCCGTCGTATCCAGGCTCGTGACGACGCGGTCGCCGAATCGCCGACGGATCTCCTGGGAGCGGTAGTGGTAGTCCCTGACCGTGTTCGGTGACCGATTCGCTCGCGCGGCCAGGTGCCGGTCGAGCAGGTAGTTGACGGTGATCGGGCCGTATTTGATGGTCTTTCCGCTGTGGCCCATCTGCTTGGCGTCATCGACGTAAGCCTGCACTCGCTGCGCTTCGGAGTAGCTCTGCTTACGCTGAACAGCCTCGCGGCCTCGGCCTTCTCGCCATCGACGCTGATACCGAAGGCCGCCCTTGGCGCGTCTCTGCTCGATCTCGTTCTTCGTCAGGCCCTTCCACGTGTCGTGGACTGTCATGACACCGTCGCCTCCACTGCACGGACTCAGCTGCTCCCCCAGAGAGTAGTGGAAGTGATGACTACCTGGTACTCATCGCTTCCTGCTTTCAGCCTTGAGGTATGAGTGAGCGGCCCCTGAAATCAGTGCTCGGGAGTCAGGTCCGAGCACTGCGACAGGAACGGGGACTCACGCAGGAGAGGCTCGCCGAAGAACTCGGGGTCACGCCCCGCTACCTCGCCGGCACCGAGCGCGGCGAGCGGAACTTGACGCTGGACTCCGTGGACTCCCTCGCCGGACAACTCGGCGTGCCGGCACAGTCCTTGCTGATCGAGGACGCGACGACCTCAACGCAGCCGTAAGACGCGCTCTGGTATCTATTGCTCGCGGTCTCAGTCATCCGTTCGGCTCGGGACCGGCATCTGCTGATAGAGGGCGAGTCGCCACGCGCCGTCGTGGCGGGTGTACACGCTGGACATGAGGGCGACGAATGCCGGTTCGTCGCCGTCCCGATACGCGGGACCGGTGTAGACGAGAACTGCGCATTCGTGGCCGAGGGGGATGACCCGTTCATCGGCGATCTCGTAGGTCCGCCACGGCGGCACGTCGTTGAGAGATTCGACGACATCGTCCGGTCGAGCACTTGGCCGTGAGCGAGGACCATGACACCGTCGCTGGTCATCAGCTGACCGTAGAAGTCCGCCCCTGAGCCGTCGCAGAAAGAGGCCTACCCTCGGCGCTCCAGATTGAGCAGCTCATCGAGCATCGTGCATCACCTTCCGTCAGCTTGCTCCAAGCCCACGAGGGGTCTTCGGGCTGTTCGCAAGCCTGTAGAGACAGTGCACCAGGAACCGAGAGCGCTTGTCCTCCCAAAACGGTGTTTCTGGGGGCGCACCGGGCGCACCGCAGTTGTCTTAGCCGATCGCGAGCAACGTTTCCCCAGGTCAGAAGGCCTTCGACGGCTCGATTGGTAGTGATTGGTGTGGGGTCAGATGTGCCCTGCAGAGCAGTAGTCGTAGAAACGAGCCCACCCGCAGCCCGCCCCAGAGGCCGGGCAACGCAACGAAAAAGGCCCTCCCTCCCGAAGGAGAAAGGGCCTCTGACCTGGGGTTTTGTGGAGCCTAGGGGGATCGAACCCCTGACCTCCTGGTTGCAAACCAGGCGCTCTTCCAGCTGAGCTAAGGCCCCGTGTTCAGTGCTCTATTCTTCTTTGGTCATTGCAAAGCAGGCGCTCTACCAACTGAGCTAAGGCCCCGGGTCACCGGCCGTACGGCCACCCGCCGGAACGGGAAGAGCCTCCGCTTTCGCGAAGGCCCGACGATCTCGAGGATCGTGGTGGGGGTACCAGGACTTGAACCTGGGACCTCTTCATTATCAGTGAAGCGCTCTAACCGCCTGAGCTATACCCCCGCAGGGATCGGACTCGCGTCCTCAACCTCAGAGACTTTACCCTATCGCCAGGGGGAACGCGAAATCGGGCCGGGCTCGTCGACCGGCCCGATTCGCGCGCCCGATCAGTGGCCGATCGCGACCGCGAGCTCGTTGGGCACGTGGTCGAGCTCGACGCTCGCCACGGTCTCACCGGTCGTCAGATCCACGGCGTGGACCGCGTTCGCGGCGGGCTCGGTGACGTAGGCGATGTCGCCGTTCACCTTGATCGCCGGGTGGGCGTCCTGCCACTCGACCGGGCCCTCCCAGGCGTCGATCACGGGGTACTCGTCGACCAGGTCGCCCGTGGCCGGGTCGAGCACGTGGATCGAGCCGTTCGACGACAGGATGTACGCCAGGTCGTCGGGCCCGCGGGCGACGTCGCGGAATGTGTAGCGCACGTCCTCCGGCAGCTCCACGACCTCGAGCGTGTGCTCCTCGGTGTCGATCAGCGTGACCGCCTCGAGGAGGTAGCCCTCCGCGTCGGGGTCGTTCTTGTAGTCGCCGACGACGATCGGGCTGGTCTCCGACACGAACGCGTTGCCCATGCGGCCGTACTCGTCGGGCGCCGTGAGCTTCTCGAACTCGCCGTGGTGGAACAGCAGCGCTCCGTTCTCGCAGCCGAACACGACGGCCTCGTCGGCCGCGGTGCCCTCGCCGTGGATGCCCGGGCACTGGTCGTTCGACGCGGCCTCGTCCCAGTGGTCGTCGTGCGCGTGCAGCACGACGGCGCCGGTGCGGCCCGTGTCGTCGCCGACCGTCGTCAGCAGCGTGCCGTCCGACAGCACGATCGAGACGCCGTGGTGAGCGGCGTCGGCGACGTAGGTCTCGCCCTCCGGCAGCGTGCCGTCCGCGTCCTGCAGCGCGTGGGTGTCGAGGATCGTCGTCGTGCCGGTGCCGTCGTCGAACAGCACCGTGCGGTCCTCGTGGATCACCACGTGGCCCGCCGTGGTCGCGGGGAACACGAGATCGGTGAGCTCCGGCGTGGCCGTGTCGAGGATCTGGAAGCCCTCCGACGTGGTGACCGCGACGTGCTGGCCGTCGCCCCAGGGGTTGAGGCGCGTGAACTCCTCCGAGTCGAACTCGGCGACGACCTCCAGCGTGGTGCCGTCCAGCACCGCGATGCCGTTCTCGTACGACACCGCGACCCGCCCCTCGGCCGACGTCTCCTCGGCGGTGACGTCGGTCGCCGGCGCGTCCGTCTGCGCATCCCCCGGGGCGGTGGTGCTGGCACAGGCCGTCGCCAGCGCGGCCACCCCCGCGAGCGCGCCGAAGGCGACGCCTCTTCTCATTGCTGTCCTCATGGTGCTCCTTTCCTCTGGCCTCACGGGCTGAGGCCCCTCGTGCTCAGGTCCTGTCCCTCAGGCCCTGTCGTTCGGTCCGGCCGTCAGCGTGGCTCCGCCAGGCCGTCGGCGATGCGCTGCGTGTTCGCGCGCATCATCGTCAGATAGGTGTCGGCGCCCTCGCCCGGCTCGGTCAGCGACTCCGTGAACAGCTCGACGACGTCGACGTGCACGCCCACCTCGTCCGCGAGCGCCTGGACGAGGCGGTCCGGCTGGGACGACTCAGCGAAGATCGTGGGCACGCCCGCGTCCTCGATCGCGGTGGCCAGGTCGCGCAGGTCGGCCGCGCTCGGCGCCGCCAGCGTCGTGCCGCCCGGGATCACGGCGCCGACGACGCGGAACCCGAACCGGTCGGCGAGGTAGCCGAAGACGTGGTGGTTGGTCACGAGCGCACGGCGCTCCGGATCGATGGCTGCGAACGCCTCGGTCATCTCGGTGTCCAGCGCGCCCAGTTCGTCGCGGTACGCGGCCGCGCCGTCCGCCACCGCCGCGGCGTCGATGCCGTCGACGTCGGCGAGCTCCTCCTCGAGGGCGTCGACCACGTCGACCATCCGCGCAGGGTCCGTCCAGAAGTGCGGGTCGTCGGCGCCGCCCTGGTCGGCGCCGTAGGCCAGGGGCTCGATGACCTCGCCGGCGACGAGCATCTCCGCTCCGGCATCCGCGGCCCGGTCGAGGTGCTGCTGCAGCCCCTCCTCGAGGCCCAGTCCGTTCGACACGACGAGGTCGGCCGATCCGAGCAGCGCCGCCTCCTGCGCGGAGATCTCGAACGAGTGCGGGTCGGCGTTGGGCTTCATCAGCGTCGTCACCTCGGCCTGGTCTCCCACCACCTCCTCGACCACGTCGCCCAGGATGTTCGTCGTCACCACGATCCGCGGCGTATCGCCCGACGCCCCGCCCTGGCCCGGGCCTCCCGCGCAGCCCGCGAGCACGAGCAGCAGCGCGGCGGCACCGGCCGCGGCGAACCGCCTCATCGTCCGACCTCCGCGAACAGCACCGGCGCGACCGGCATCTCGATGCTCCGCGCGATGCGCGCGCCGTCGGCGTAGGCGATCTCGTGCACGACGCCGTCGGACGCCGCGTTCACGTAGGCGCGCTGACCGTCCACGAACACGCTCGCGCGGTCGACCTCCTGCGGCTCGACCAGCGGCTCGGTCACGCCGATCTCCTCACCGGTGTCGGCGCGCAGCACGCGCACCCTTCCGTCGACGTCGAGCGCGACGACGTGGGTCGCGTCGTCGTCCACCGCCACGACCGTCGCGAGCGGCCGCTCGGTCTCGATCAGCTCCCACGCCAGCTCGCGGGCATCGAGGGTCCACAGCCCGCGATCGCCCGCGACGGCCGCGACCGTCGGTCGGCCCTTCCGCCCGTCGAACGCGACGGCGCGCTCCTCGGCTACGACGCCCTCCGGGTAGCGAACCCGCTCGAACTCGGCGGCGTCACCGGCGGCGGTGGCGACCAGCGCGCCGTCGTCGCACCCGAGCACGAGGCCGGCGCGGGTCGCGATCGCACCGCTCGCCCCGGCGCAGTCGACCGCCTCGCCCACGGGCTCGCCGTCGACGTCGTGGAAGCGCACGGTGCCCGCGTCGGCGTCGCCGATCACGGCGCCGCCGTCCATCGGGGCGACGAACCCCGCCGAGGCGCCCGTGGACACGCGGAACGATTCGGCGATCTCGCCGTCTGAGAGCGCGGCGTTGTCCAGCAGGACGGCGTCGCCGCTGCCGGCGAAGAAGACCCCGGTGCCGCCGGCGGTCGACAGCGCGCCGCCCGTCACGTTCGCGTCGCCCTCGCCGAGCACCGTGCCGAGCAGCGCCGGCTCGGCACGGTAGTAGTGGAAGTGATCCCCGTGATCCCACGTCCACAGGCCGCTGTCGATCACATCCAGCCCGCCGCCGGTCGTCGCGAACACGTAGCGTCCGTCGCTGTGCACCGCCGACGGCGCGTCTACACGGCCGACGGTGCGATCCTCGCCGGTCAGCAGGTCGACCGAGGCGACGGCGCCGTCGGCATCGACCGCTACGAGTCCCAGAGGCGGTTCCGCCACCTCCGCGGCGCCGGCGACGTCGCCGTGGCCGTCCTCGCCCTCCTCCGTCGTCGCCGGGTCGGCGATGGGAGCCGCTTCCTCCGGGTCGGCGGAGGCGCAGCCGGACAACAGCAGCGCGGTGAGGGAGGTGGCGACGAGAGCGCGAGCGAGACGCATGGGTTCCTTTCTCGGGGGACGGTTGTTCAGGGCACGCGGACGGCGGCGGAGAGAGACTCGGTCGACGACGCGGCGGGGCGCCCGGACGATGCGTGATCAGGCCCGTTCCGCCGTCGCCGTCGGACGGCGTCTCGAACGGCGCGGAGGCCGCCCGACACCGCCGCCAGCGCCACCGCGGCGCCCGCGATCGACGCGCCTGCGGCGGTGCCTCCGTACCAGGACACGAGCAGCCCGATCAGCACCGCCGCCGAGCCGATCATCGTGGCGAGCGCCATGATCGCGGGGATCCGGGCCGCCCAGGCGCGAGCGGCGACGGCCGGCGCGAGCAGCAGGCCGACGACCAGCAGCGTGCCGACGGCCTGGTAGGAGGCGACGACCGCCAGGGCCACCAGGCCGACCAGCGCGACCTGCGCGACGCGCGGCCGCAGTCCGAGCGTGTGCGCGATACGGGCGTCGAAGGCCGTGGCGACGAACGACCGGTGCATCGCCGTCGCGACGACGCAGGTGACGACCGCAGCCGCGGCGAGCAGCGCAAGGTCCTCCGGACGGACGGCCAGGATGTCGCCGAACAGCAGCGCCGTGGCGTCGGTGGCAAAGCTGCGCGAGTGCGAGACGATGATGACGCCCAGCGAGAGCATGCCGACGAAGAGCAGCCCGATGCTCGTGTCGTACGAGAGGCGACCCCGCCGCTGCAACAGCCCGATCGCCGCGCTCATCGCGACCGCGCTCAACGCGGCGCCGAGCACGACAGGGGCGCCCACCACGGTCGCGATCGCGACACCCGGCAGCATGCCGTGGCCGATCGCCTCGCCGAGGAACGCCATCCCGCGGATCACGACCCAGGTTCCGACCACGCCGCACACGAGGGCGACCAGCACGCCGCCGCCGAGCGCGCGCAGCACGAAGTCGGCGTGGAAGGGGGCGATCAGCCAGTCGAGAGTGGACACGGATGACGAGGCTAGCCGAAAATGAGAATGATTATCAATCGCTATGATCGAGGGATGCCCACCCACCGCCCCGCGATCCTCACGCGGTCGCTGTCCTTCGGCTACGGACCGACGGACGTCATCGCGGACATCTCGGTCCACATCCCCTACGGCACGGTCACCGCGATCGCGGGGCCGAACGGCGCGGGCAAGTCAACCCTGCTGGAGCTCATGGCCGGCGTGCTGAGCCCGCGCGCGGGCACGGTCGAGCGCGCCGAACCGCCGGCGCTGGTGGTGCAGCACCCGGCCGCGCCCACGAGCCTGCCGCTCACCGTCCGCGACGTCGTGGAATTGGGGCTGTGGGCGCGCGCGTCGTCACTGCCGGCGACGAGGGGTGCGCGTCCCAAGCATCGTGCTGCGGTGGTGAGCGCGATCCACCGCGTCGGCCTGGAGGGTCTCGAGCGCCGGCCGTTCGCCGACCTCTCCGGAGGTCAGCGCCAGCGTGCGCTGCTCGCCCAGGGGATCGTGCGCGCGCCGGCGCTGATCCTGCTCGACGAGCCGGCCGCCGGCCTCGACGCCGCCAGCCGCTCGCGCACGAGGCAGATCCTCGCGGAGGAGGCGCAGCGCGGCGCGGCGGTCGCGTGCGTCACGCACGACCCCGAGTCGATAGCCGCGGCCGACCGCGTGATCCGCCTGGACAGCGGGCGCGCGGCGACCGACCCGGCCGCCTGACGTCAGTTCGAGGTGAAGCCGACCAGCACGCCGCCGGTCACCTTGACCGCCAGGTTGTAGATGCCGGCGAGCACCGCGCCGAGCACGGTGACGACCACCAGGTTGAGGATCGCGATCACGGTCGCGAACGCCATCACCTGCGGCAGGCCGATGAACTGCGAAATCGAGAACTCCTGCGAGAAGCTCTGGAACAGCTCGTCCATCTGCGCGATCAGGCCCGTGGTCTGCAAGACCATGTAGATCAGGAAGAACGACACGATCGTCACCACTGCCAGCGCGACCGCCGCGAGGAACGACAGCTTCACGGCCGACCAGAAGTCGATGTACACCAGTCGCAGGCGCACCTGCTTGGCGCTGGTCTTGTGGGTGGACTTCTTGGCGAGCTTGTCGGCTACCGTGCTCATGCGTTGTCTCCGGGGGTCTCGGGAGCGGAGGCCTCGCCGTCGTCCTCGGCGTCGCCCTCCTCGACCGCGACGGCACGCTCGGTGTTGCGAGCGATGGCGAGGATGCGGTCGTCCTTGTCCGGACGCGCGAACAGCACGCCCATCGTGTCGCGGCCCTTGGCGGGGACCTCGGCAACGGCCGAGCGTACCACCTTGCCCTTGGCGAGAACCACGAGCACCTCGTCGTCCGCGGAGACGATGAGACCGCCCGCCAGACCGCCCCGCTCATCCGACAGCTTCGCGACCTTGATGCCCAGTCCGCCGCGCCCCTGCACGCGGTACTCGTCGACGTGCGTGCGCTTGGCGAAGCCGCCCTCGGTGACCACGAACACGTAGCCCTCGGACCTCGCGACCGACGCCGACAGCAGGTCGTCGCCCTCGCGGAACGACATGCCCTTCACGCCGCTCGTCGAACGTCCGAGCGGGCGCAGCGCCTCGTCGGTCGCCGAGAACCGCAGCGACTGCCCGCCGCGGCTGATCATCAGGATGTCGTCGCTCGAGTCGACCAGCAGCGCGCTGACGAGCTCGTCGTCCTCGCGCAGCTTGATCGCGATGATGCCGCCCTGACGGTTCGAGTCGTACTCGGTCAGGCGCGTCTTCTTCACGAGGCCCGCACGGGTGACGAGCACCAGGTTCTCGGCGGCCTCGTAGTTCTTCAGCTCGATGATCTGGGCGATCTGCTCGTCCGGCTGCAGCGCCAGCAGGTTCGCGACGTGCATGCCCTTCGCGTCGCGCCCGGCCTCGGGCAGCTCGTACGTCTTGGTGCGGTAGACCCGCCCCTTCGTGGTGAAGAACAGCAGCCAGTGGTGGGTGGTCGTGACGAAGAAGTGCTCGACGACGTCGTCCGCGCGCAGCTGTGCGCCGCGCACCCCCTTGCCGCCCCGCCGCTGCGACCGGTAGTTGTCGCTCCGCGTGCGCTTGACGTAGCCCTCACGGGTGACCGTGACGACCATGTCCTCCTCGGCGATGAGGTCCTCCATGGACACGTCGCCGTCGAAGCCGTGCAGGATGTGCGTGCGCCGCTCGTCGCCGAAGCGGTCGACGATCTCGGTGAGCTCGTCGCGGACGATCGTGCGCTGACGTCCCTCGTCGGCGATGATCGCCTTGAAGTCCTCGATCTGCGCCTCGAGCTCGGCGGCCTCGTCGACGATCTTCTGGCGCTCCAGGGCCGCGAGTCGACGCAGCTGCATCGACAGGATCGCGTCGGCCTGGATGTCGTCGATCTTCAGCAGGCCCTTCAGGCCCTCACGTGCCTCGTCGACCGTGGGCGAGCGACGGATGAGGGCGATGACCTCGTCGAGGGCGTCGAGCGCGGCCAGGTAGCCGCGCAGGATGTGCATGCGCTCCTCGGCCTTGCGCAGCCGGAACTGCGTGCGGCGGACGATCACCTCGAGCTGGTGGGTGATCCAGTACCCGATGAAGCCGTCGAGCGGCAGCGTGCGCGGCACGCCGTCAACGATCGCCAGCATGTTGGCGCCGAAGTTCGTCTGCAGCTCGGTGTGCTTGTAGAGGTTGTTCAGCACCACCTTCGCGACCGCGTCGCGCTTGAGCACCACCACGAGGCGCTGGCCGGTTCGGCTCGACGTCTCGTCGCGGATGTCGGCGATGCCGTTGACCTTGCCCTCGCGGGCCAGCTCGCCGATCTTCACCGCGAGGTTGTCGGGGTTCACCTGGTACGGCAGCTCGGTGATCACGAGGCACGTCCGGCCCTGGATCTCCTCGATCTCGACGACCGCGCGCATCGTGATCGAGCCGCGGCCCGTGCGGTACGCCTCGAGCACGCCCTTGGTGCCGAGGATCTGCGCGCCGGTCGGGAAGTCCGGGCCCGGGATGCGCTGGATGAGCCCCTCGAGCAGCTCCTCGCGCGGCAGCTGCGGGTTCTCGAGCGCAAACAGCGCACCGTCGGAGACCTCGCGCAGGTTGTGCGGCGGGATGTTCGTCGCCATGCCGACCGCGATGCCGACGGAGCCGTTGACGAGCAGGTTCGGGAACCGCGCCGGCAGGACCGTGGGCTCCTGGGTCTCGCCGTCGTAGTTCGGCTCGAAGTCGACGGTCTCCTGCTCGATGTCGCGCACCATCTCGAGCGCGAGGGCCGCCATCTTCGTCTCGGTGTACCGCGGGGCCGCGGCGCCCTGGTTGCCCGGGGAGCCGAAGTTGCCCTGCCCCTGCGCGAGCGGGTAGCGCAGCGACCACGGCTGGACGAGACGGACGAGGGCGTCGTAGATCGCCGAGTCGCCGTGGGGGTGGTACTGACCCATGACCTCGCCCACGACGCGGGCGCACTTCGAGAACTTCTTGTCGGGACGGTACCCGCCGTCGTACATCGCGTACACGACGCGGCGGTGCACGGGCTTCAGACCGTCACGCACGTCGGGCAGCGCGCGCCCGACGATCACGCTCATCGCGTAGTCGAGGTAGCTGCGCTGCATCTCCGACTGGAGGTCGACCTGGTCGATCCGGCCGTGATTGTGCGCGGCGTTCACGTCGGGACGCTCTTCGTTCTCGTCAGTCATGTGTCTCTTCGCTTCATCAGGAGGTTCGTTTCCACCGTTTCGACTCGCTTCGCTCGCTCAACGACCGGGTCCGGGGGATAAGGCCGGAGTCCGCAGGAGTCGAAGCACGTCGACTAGATGTCGAGGAACCTCACGTCCTTCGCGTTGCGCTGGATGAACGAGCGCCGGGACTCGACGTCCTCACCCATCAGCACGGAGAAGATCTCGTCGGCGGCGGCCGCGTCGTCGATCGTGACCTGCCGCAGCGTGCGGGTCTCGGGGTTCATCGTCGTGTCCCACAGCTCGTGGTCGTTCATCTCGCCGAGACCCTTGTAGCGCTGGATGCCGGCCTCCTTCGGGATGCGCTTGCCGGAGGCCGCGCCGTCCTTGAGCAGCGCGTCGCGCTCACGGTCGCTGTAGACGTACTCGTAAGGCGAGTTGGACCACTTCAGCCGGTAGAGCGGCGGCATGGCGAGGTAGACGAAGCCCGCCTCGATGAGGCCGCGCATGTAGCGGAACAGGAGGGTGAGCAGCAGCGTGGTGATGTGCTGGCCGTCGACGTCGGCATCCGTCATCAGCACGATCTTGTGATAGCGCGCCTTCTCGATGTCGAACTCCGGGCCGATGCCCGTGCCGAAGGCCTGGATCATCGCCTGGACCTCTTTGTTGCCCAGCGCCTTGTCGATGCGTGCGCGCTCGACGTTCAGGATCTTGCCGCGCAGAGCGAGGATCGCCTGCGTGTGCGGGTCGCGCCCGCCGACGGCGGAGCCGCCGGCCGAGTCGCCCTCCACCAGGAAGATCTCGCTGATCGACGGGTCCTTGGACGTGCAGTCCTTCAGCTTGTCGGGCATGGCCGCCGACTCGAAGACGCTCTTGCGCCGCGCGGTCTCGCGGGCCTTGCGGGCGGCGAGCCGGGCGGTCGCCGCGTCGATGGCCTTGCGGATGACGTTCTTCGCCTGCTGCGGGTTGCGCTCGAACCAGTCGGCCAGCTGGTCGCCGACCACCTTCTGCACGAACGCCTTCGCCTCGGTGTTGCCGAGCTTGGTCTTCGTCTGGCCCTCGAACTGGGGCTCGGACAGCTTCACGGAGATGACGGCGGTCAGGCCCTCGCGCACGTCGTCGCCGGTGAGGTTGTCCTCCTTCTCCTTGAGGATGCTGTTCGCGCGCGCGTACTTGTTGACGAGGGTCGTGAGCGCCGCACGGAACCCCTCCTCGTGCGTCCCGCCCTCGTGCGTGTTGATCATGTTCGCGTAGGTGAAGACGTTCTCGCTGTACGAGGTGGTCCACTGCATCGCGATCTCGACCGACATCCGGCCGTCGGCCTGCTCCTGCTCGAACTGGATGATGTCCTCGTTGACGTGGTCGGCCTTGCGCACCTTGTTGAGGTACTCGACGTAGTCGACGAGACCGCGCTCGTAGTGGAAGACGTTGTGCCGCTTGACGAGCTCGGTCGAGCCGTCCTCCTTCTGCACCTCCTCGATGGAGTCGGCGCGCTCGTCGTACAGCTCGATGCGCAGGCCCTTGTTGAGGAACGCCGTCTGCTGGAACCGGGTGCGCAGGGTCTCGTAGTCGAAGGCCGTGGTCTCGGTGAAGATCGCCGCGTCGGGCCAGAAGGTGATGACCGTGCCGGTCTCGTCGGTCTCCTCGCCCTCCTCGATCGCGCCGATCGGGACGCCGCCGTTCTGGAACGACTGCCGCCAGACGTGGCCGTCGCGCTTCACCACCGCGTCGAGGCGCGTCGACAGCGCGTTGACGACCGACGAGCCGACGCCGTGCAGGCCGCCCGACACGGCGTACCCGCCGCCGCCGAACTTGCCGCCCGCGTGCAGCACGGTGAGCACGACCTCCAGCGTCGACTTGCCCTCGGTCTTGTGCATCGCGACCGGGATGCCGCGGCCGTTGTCGTCGACGCGCAGGCCGCCGTCCTCGAGCAGCGTGACGACGATCGTGTCGCAGTATCCCGCGAGGTGCTCGTCGACCGAGTTGTCGACGATCTCGTAGACGAGGTGGTGCAGACCGCGGGGGCCGGTGGAGCCGATGTACATGCCGGGCCGCTTGCGGACGGCCTCGAGACCCTCGAGGACCTGGATCGCGTCGGCGCCGTACTCGCCTCCGACCTTCATTCCGCTGGTCTCCGCAGAGGGGGTCGGGTCCGTCGGCGCGTTCTGCTCGTCCTGGTTGTCACTCGTCATCTGACAGGGCGCTCCACATCTGTATTCGGGTGCCCCGCCATCCTATCGAACGGCGGGTCCCCCATCGGCCGTGACAGGCCCACAGGCGCGAGAAAAACGAACCGGACACCCCTGGACGTGGCCTAGCCGTAGGTATCGCGCGGGCCCCGCCCTGGAATCGATCTGCGACCCCATTTCCAGGTGGGGACGTCCGGCCCGACGAAGCGCACCGACTCGACCCCCGCCGCGGGGTAGCGCGTGACGATCTGCGTCAGGATGTGCGACCGCATATAGGAGAGGTTCTTCGCCCACGCCGTCGAGTCGCACTGGATGGTGAGCATGCCGCCCTCGAGCGACACCGGGCTGGAGTGCTGCGCGGTGTCCGCGCCGGCGACGTCCTCCCACTGGCGCACCAGATCCTCCCGCGCCAGCTGCGGTGCCCACCCGTTCGACGTCGTGAGCTTGTCGAGGGCGTCACCGAGCGAGCCGGGATCGCGCCCGGCGGTGAACGGCTGGTTCTCGTCGTCGTCCCCGCCGCGGCGACGACGCTTCTTCCACTGCGCGCGCTTGCTCGGCTTGAGGCCGCGCAGCCGGAGGTACGTCGCGATCGTCTCGGGGATGTCGTCGCTCATGCGTCGCCGTCCGCCGATCGCGCGTCGTCGCCCGCGGGGGCCGGCGCCGCGGGCGACATCGCCTCGGGCCGCTCCAGCGGGTGGTCGCTGAGCGTGCCGAGCACGCGACCGGCCTCGATCCGCACCGCGTTCGCCCGCAGGGCCTCCGGGACGTCGCCGGCGACCGCCGCGGTGACGAGCACCTGCTCGTAGCCGGCGACGACGCCCGCGAGACGCGCGCGCCGGTCGGCGTCCAGCTCGGCGAACACGTCGTCGAGGATCAGCACGGGGTCGCCGCCCGGCGACTCGGCGCGAAGCAGCTCGGCGGACGCGAGGCGCAGGGCCAGCGCGACCGACCACGATTCGCCGTGCGACGCATACCCCTTCACAGGGAGGCCCCGCACCCGAAGGAGCAGGTCGTCGCGATGAGGCCCGACCAGGGTCAGGCCCCGCTCGAGCTCGGCCGCGCGCCGTTCCTGCAGCGCGGAGCGGAAGAGCTCGGCGGTCGCACCGGACCGGGTCGCCGCGCCGCCCTGCGCGACCTCGCTCGACTCGGGATCGCCTCCCCGCACGGACAGAGCCCATTCGAGCTGCGGCCGGTGGTCCTCTCCCGCGATCGCGGCGTACGCCTCGGCGACGGGCGAGGCGAGGTCCTGCGCCAGCCGGGCCCGCGCGTCGATGATCTCCGACCCGAGCGCGACGAGCTTGTCGTCCCACACGTCGAGGGTCGGCAGCTGGGCGTTCTTCATGCCGCGTGCCCGCGCCGACTTCAGCAGGGCCGTGCGCTGACGAAGGGTGCGGTCGTAGTCGCCCAGGACCGCCGACATCCGAGGGGTGCGCTGCACGAGCAGCTGATCGGCGAAGCGCCGGCGCGACGACGGGTCTCCGCGCACGATCTGCAGGTCCTCCGGTGCGAACAGGACGACCTGGGCATAGCGCGGCAGCTCGTTCGTGCGAACGGGGGAGCCGCCGATGCGGGCCTTGTTCGACCCCTGCTTGTTCACCTGCAGCTCGAGCGTCACGCGGCGTTCGCCGTGCGCGAGCCTTGCACGGATGAAGGCGGCGTCCTTGCCTTCGAGCACCAGCGGGGCGTCGGCCGAGACCCGGTGCGATCCGAGCGTCGCGAGGTAGGCGATCGCCTCCGCCAGGTTGGTCTTGCCCTGGCCGTTGCGGCCGACCAGCACGTTCGGGCCGGGTCGGAGCTCGAGCTCCGCCTCCGCGTAATTGCGGAAGTCCTTGAGACTCAGGTGCTCGACGATCATGTTCCACTCCGCGGGCGAAGCGCGCCGCCCCATCGGTCGTCGAGCGAGGAGCGAAGCGACGAGTCGGAACGGTCACGCCTCTCGCGGCTTGTGCTCACGGACATGTTGCTCCGTTTCGACTCGCTTCGCTCGCTCAACGACCGGACAGCGGCGGCGCGATGCGCCGCTCGAGCCGCTACCGCAGCAGCAGGTTCGGCTGCAGCAGGTACTTGAACGAGTCCGCGCCGGCCTGGTCGACCGACGTCTGGCTCGTCACCAGCACGGGGCTGAGCTTGTTGGCGTTGTCGCTCGACGTGAACGTGATGCGCACGAACTCGCTCTTCACCGCGGAGAGCGACTCGAGGAGGTACTGCGGGTTCAGGCCCAGCGTGACGTCCTCGCCCTGCAGGTGCGCGTCGACGGACTCGGAGGCGCGTGCCTGCTCGCCGCCGGAGGCGTCCATCGTCACCGACGAGGTGGTGAACGTGAACCGCAGCGGCGCCGACCGGTCGAGCACGAGGGCGACGCGGCGCACGGCTTCGGTGAGCTCGCCGGTGTTGACGACGGCGTAGTGCTCGGTCTGCTCGGGGAACAGACGGCGGACGGGCGGGAAGTTGCCCTTGATCAGCAGCGAGGTGACCGTCTTGTTGCCGGCCGTGAAGGCGATGATCTCGCGGTCGCCCGATCCGGAGAAGGCGATCGAGATGTTGCCGCCGTGCGAGAAGGTCTTGCCGACCTCCTGCAGGGTGCGCGCCGGCACCAGGGCGTGCGCCTCCTCCTGTCCGCCGTCCCAGTCGATGTCGCGGAGCGCCACGCGGTACCGGTCGGTGGCGACGAGGCTGAGCTGCTGACCCGTGACCTCGAGCTGCACGCCGGTGAGGACGGGGGTGACGTCGTCGCGGGAGGCGGCGAAGGCGACCTGCGCGATCGCCGTGGCGAAGTCGTCGGCGGGGACGAGCCCCGACTCTCCGGAGACCTCGGGGATGGCGGGGTATTCCTCGACGGGCATCGAGGCGAGGTTGAAGCGCGCCGAGCCGCAGGTGAGGGCGATGTTGCCGTCCTCTTCGGTGGTCATCTGGATCGGTGCGTTCGGCAGGCGGCTGGCGATGTCGGACAGCAGTCGACCGTGCACGAGGATCGTGCCGGGCTCGTCGATGGTCGCCTCGATCGTCGTGCGAGCCGACGCCTCGTAGTCGAACGCGGACAGCGCGAGCGCACCGTCCTCGGTCGCCTCGATCAGCACACCCGCCAGGATCGGCTGGGGGTTGCGCTGCGGGAGCAGCTTGACGACGAACGAAACGGCCTCACTGAAGACGTCACGGTTGACGTGGAACTTCACGTAGCGCTCCCTCGAATGACACACGACCGCGGATCCGGCCGCCATGGGAATCCCATGCTAGTGCCCCGCTCCGATTCGTGTGATTCCGGCTTCACAGCCGTGAAGGTCATCGCAGGCCCGAAGAGAAGAAGAGATCTCTTAACGGTGTTAACGCCTGTGGAAAATGTGGATAAGTCTGTGGATCCTTGTCGCGCGTAGGGAACTACACAGGTGTGAGATGTGGATCCGCTGCGGACGGACGGGGGACGGAACCGAGCTCGCGACGAGGGACGGATCGCGTGCATCCACATCGCGTTCGCGTGTCGTTCACATCCCTCAGGGCGTGTCTCAACAGTTATCCACAAGTTTTCCACACTGGGGAGAAGTCTTATAGAGGCTCGTCCGGAAGGCTGTCAAGCGCGGATCGGGGCATACGTCACACGAGCCGACACGTGCGGAGGCGGGAATGCCGCGCGGGTCGGTCAGGCGGGGCTCAGGAGGCGCACTGGCGCACCGTCCTGCCAGGCCAGGACGTCCTCGAGGGCGTCGGCGTAGAAGAGGGAGTACTGCTCGCGCGTGACGTAGCCGAGGTGCGGGGTGAGCAGGGTGCGGGGCGCGCTGAGCAGCGGGTCGTCGGCGGGCAGCGGCTCGCGGTCGAAGACGTCGAGCGCCGCGCCGCCGATCGTGCCCGATCGCAGGGCCTGGATCAGGGCCGGCGTGTCGACGAGGCCCGCCCGCGCTGTGTTGACCAGGAGCGATGACGGCCCGAGCGCTGCGAGCTCCGTCGCTCCCACGACGTGTCTCGTGCTGTCGGACAGGCGAAGGTGCAACGTCGCGATGTCCGAGCGCGTGAAGAGCTCTTGCTTGTCGACCGCCGTCGCGCCCGCGGCGACCGCGCGCTCGGTCGTGAGGTGCGGGCTCCACGCGAGGACCTCCATGCCGAACGCCCGGGCGTACTCCGCCATCCGGCTGCCGATCCTGCCCAGCCCGACGATGCCCAGGGTGCGTCCGTGCAGCTCGGTGCCGATCGCCGTCTGCCAGCGGCTCCCCTCACGCAGCACCGCCTGCTGACCGGGGATGTCGCGGACGGCGCTCATCAGCAGCCCCCACGACAGCTCGGGCGCGGCGTGCGCCGAGCCGCGGGTGCCGCACACGGCGATGCCGAGCTCGGCGGCCGAGGCGACATCGATCGCGGCGTTCGCCTGTCCCGTCGTGATCAGCAGTCGCAGCCGTGGCAGACGCTCGAGCACCCGCCGCGGGAAGGGCGTGCGCTCCCGCATCGCCACGACGGCGGTCGCGTCGACGAGCGCGCGCACCAGGGCGTCCTCGTCGGGATGGGGCTCGTGCAGGGCCCGCACGTCCCATCCGGCGAGCTCGTGCCACGGAGCGAACCCGCGCGCCGCATCCTGGTAGTCGTCGAGCAGGATGATGACGCGCGTCACGGTCGCTCCGTCAGCGGCGGCCGAGCTGCGTGGTGATCTCGGTCACCTGGTTGTAGATCGAGCGGCGCTCCTTCATGAGCTCGCTGATCTTCTTGTAGGCGTACATCACGGTCGTGTGATCGCGGCCCCCGAAGAGCTGGCCGATCTTCGGCAGCGACAGGCTCGTGCGCTCGCGGCACAGGTACATCGCGATCTGCCGGGCCTGCGCGACGGCCTGCGACCTGCTCGAGCCGTAGAGGTCGTCGACGGTGAGCTTGAAGTAGGACGCCGTGGCGGTGATGATGTCGTTCTCCGAGACGACGTTCTCCTCGGTCTGGTCGACGATGTCCCGCAGCACGTTCTGGGCGAGCTGGATGTCGACGTCCGAGCGGTTCAGGCTGGCGAAGGCGGAGACGCGGATCAGAGCGCCCTCGAGCTCGCGGATGTTGGTCGAGACGACGGTGGCGATGTACTCGACCACGTCGTCCGGGATGTAGAGGCGTTCCGACTGCGCCTTCTTGCGCAGGATCGCGATGCGGGTCTCGAGGTCCGGCGCCTGCACGTCGGTGATGAGGCCCCACTCGAAGCGGGAGCGCATCCGGTCCTCGAAGCCCGTGAGGTGCTTGGGGGCGACGTCCGACGTGATCACGACCTGCTTGTCGTGGTCGTGCAGGGTGTTGAACGTGTGGAAGAAGGCCTCCTGCGTCTCGGCCTTGCCCTGGAGGAACTGGATGTCGTCGATCAGCAGGATGTCGACGTCGCGGTAGCGGGCGTTGAACGCGGCTCCACGGTTGTTCGCGATCGAGTTGATGAAGTCGTTCGTGAACTCCTCGCTCGACACGTACCTCACCCGCACCCCCGCGTACAGGTTCTGCGCGTAGTTGCCGATCGCGTGGAGGAGGTGCGTCTTGCCGAGTCCCGAGTCGCCGTAGATGAACAGCGGGTTGTACGCCTTCGCCGGCGCCTCCGCGACGGCCACCGCCGCGGCGTGCGCGAAGCGGTTGGACTGGCCGATGACGAAGTTGTCGAAGGTGTACTTCGGGTTCAGACGCGTGTCGTTGCGACTGGGGGTCTGCGGCTCGGGCGTGGGATTGTCGGCCACCGGGCGCTGCGGCTGTGCGGGCGGCTCCGCGACGGGGGGCAGGTTCGCGGGGAACTGCGGCTCGGAGAGCTCGGGGTTCACCGTGACGCGGAAGGACTGCGCGTCGTCGCCGATGCGGGCCAGCGCCTCCATGATGGGCTCACGCAGGCGCTTGGTGATCTGCGCCGCGGTCAGATCGTTCGGCACCGCCAGATACAGCGTCCCGCCCATCACGCCCTCGGCGGCGACGAGGCTCAGGAAGCCCTTGAGCTGCGGTGTGACCCGGGTGTCCTCGTCCAGCTGGGCGAGCACCGCTCGCCAGACCGGGACATCCGGGATCCGCTGTCCGGGCGGAACGTCTTGCGTGGACATGGTCCCCCTCATGAGTCCTGCACGATCCACAGGGCATCCTCGCGGAGTCGATGTCTCGGCGTGAACACGGGCATCGGCCTGTGGATAACTTCTGCAACGCTAGTCATCCGAGGGCCGCACGGCAAATGTGTGTCCCGGATCGGGGATCCTGGGACGCCGGCGCGAGCGGAGCGACGACACCGTCGCCTGCGCACGCCGTTCGGGGTCGACGTCGGGCTCGAGGCGTGTCCCTGCCCGGCGCGGTCCGCGGCTGTGGAGATACTGTCAGGTTGCCGGCGCTGGTTTGCGCGAATCGCAGGACCGGACGTACTCTAGATCGGTTGACTTATGCCTTCTTGGCATTCCCGTACACATCCACGTCTCCGGCAGACTTCATCCCGGTGACACCTTCTCCGGAGTGATCCCATGAGCAAGCGCACCTTCCAGCCCAACAACCGTCGTCGCGCCAAGAAGCACGGCTTCCGCGCCCGCATGCGTACGCGCGCCGGCCGCGCGATCCTCGCCGCCCGTCGCGGCAAGGGCCGCGCCGAGCTGTCGGCGTAACCCCGCCGGCACCGCTCCCCTGGCCGTGCTCGCGAGGCCGAGACGACTGACCCGCGGGGACGACTACAGGTTCGTCGTCCGCAGGGGTGGTCGTTGTGCGGGAGCCCACACGGTGACGCACGTCGTGATGACAGCCGAACCGCGCGCTGCGCGGTTCGGCTTCATCGTGTCCAAGGCCGTCGGCGACGCCGTCACCCGCAACACCGTCCGCCGGCGCCTCAAGGCCGTGTGCGCCGAGGCGCTTCCGGACGTGCGCGACGGTGCGGACGTCGTCATCCGCGCGCTGCCCTCGTCGGCGACGGCGACCTATCCGGAGCTCCGCGCCGAGGTGACCCGCTGTCTCGCGCGGCGGGCCGCACGAGAGGGCGTCGCCTCGTGAGCGTGCTGCCGGCGTCGGCCCGCGGCTCGGCCCGCTTCCACGCGACCGACGCTCTCGCATCCGTGCCGCTGCTGCCCCGCAACGCGGGGCTCTCCCTGCTTCACGGCTACCGGGCCGTCATCTCGCCGCTGTACGGCGACGTCTGCCGCTACTACCCGTCGTGCTCGGCCTACGCGGTCACCGCGGTGCAGCAGCACGGCCTTGTGAAAGGATCGGTGCTCGCGGCCGCGCGCATCGCCCGGTGCCATCCCTGGGCGGCCGGTGGCCAGGACGACGTGCGTCCTCACCCGGCCTACCGCTACGACCTCACCCCTCACGGCTTCGTCGTGCCCCGTCGAAAGGACTGATCCCTCGTGGATTTCCTCGGAACCATCCTCTGGCCCCTGAAATGGGCCGTCGAGCTCATCCTCGTGGCCTGGCACTGGCTGTTCACCGCGGTGGGCCTGCCGGCGGCGGGCGGCATCACCTGGATGCTGTCGATCCTCGGCGTGGTGCTGGTCGTGCGCGGTGCGCTGATCCCGCTGTTCGTCCGGCAGATCAAGAGCCAGCGGGCCATGATGGAGCTCGCGCCGGAGATCAAGAAGATCCAGGACCGCTATCGCGGCAAGCGTGACCAGCTGTCTCGCGAGGCCATGAGCCGCGAGACCATGGACCTGTACAAGAAGCACGGCTCGAGCCCCCTCAGCGGCTGCTGGCCCCTGCTCGTGCAGATGCCGATCTTCTTCTCGCTGTTCTACACGCTCTCCGATGTGAAGCGGCATGCCGATGCGGGGACCGGCGGTGTGGGCGCCCTGAGCGCCGAGCTGACCAAGCAGTTCAACGACGCGAAGCTGTTCGAGCTCGCACCGTTCCACGAGACGCTGCAGAACGCCTGGGCCACGCGGCCCGAGGGCTGGGTCGCGACGGTCGTCATCATGGTGATCCTCGTCGTGCTCATGATCCTGTCGCAGTTCTTCACGCAGCTGCAGATCATCTCGAAGAACCTCTCCCCCGAGGCCAAGACCGGCCAGGCCTACCAGATGCAGCGCATCATGCTCTGGGTGCTGCCGTTCGCGTTCGTCTTCTCGGGCGTCTTCTTCCCGCTGGGTGTCGTCCTCTACTGGTTCTTCAGCAACCTGTGGACCATGGGGCAGCAGTTCGTCGTCATCCGTGAGATGCCGACCCCCGGCTCCGAGGCGGCGAAGGCACGCGAGGAGCGCCTCGCCCGCCGGGGCAAGGCCCTCAACTCCAAGGGCAAGGTCGTGTCGATCGCCGAGTACGAGGAGGAGCAGCGCCTGCTCCTCGAGGAGGTCGAGAAGCGCAAGGCGGCCCAGCCCAAGCGGCAGCAGCCGATGGGCAAGCAGCGCGCGAAGAAGCAGGCGCAGCAGCGGACGGACGCGCCGCAGGCCCGCGGGGATGACGACGGCGACACTGTCGCCACGACGAAATAGTTGTTCTGACCAGGCATTTCACGAAGATCAGCGAACGCAGAGGATAGCCAAGATGAGCACCACCCAGGACACGGGCGACGTTCCCACCCCGGCCGACCTCGAGACCGAGGGCGACATCGCCGCGGACTACGTCGAGGGCCTGCTCGACATCGTGGACGTCGACGGCGACCTCACGCTGGACGTGAAGCAGGGACGTGCGTACGTCTCGGTCGAGTCCGAGGGCGACTCGCTCTCAGCGCTCGCAGACCCGGACACCGTTCAGGCGCTGCAGGAGCTCACGCGACTCGCGGTCCAGGCGAAGACCGGGCGGTTCTCGCGGGTCATCCTCGACGTGGGCGGGTCGCGGGACGCGCGGCAGCGCGAGCTCGGAAAGCTCGTGGACGCCGCCGTGGCGCGGCTGGACGAGGGCTCGTCGCAGGCGTCGCTTCCGGCCATGTCGAGCTACGAGCGCAAGCTCGTGCACGACATCGTGGCCGAGCGTGGACTGGTCTCCGAGTCTTACGGCGAGGGCGCCGATCGTCACGCCGTCATCCGACGCGCCTGATGAGCGAGGGCCTCGAGCCGGAGCCCGGTGCGGCCGTCGAGCTGTTCGGTGATCGTGTCGAGCTCGCGCGCCGGTTCACGACCGCTCTCGCGGAGCACGGCGAGCAGCGGGGGCTGATCGGGCCTCTCGAGCTGCCGCGACTCTGGACTCGGCACGTGCTGAACAGCGCGATCGCCGCTCCCCTGTTCCCCGCCGGGGGGACCGTGGGCGATGTGGGCTCCGGCGCCGGCCTGCCGGGCATCGTGCTGGCTATCGCTCGTCCCGACATCCGCTGGGTGCTCATCGAGCCGATGGAGCGCCGTGTGGCCTGGCTCGACGAGCAGGTCTCGGGGCTCGGGCTCGACAACGTCGAGGTGCTGCGGGCGCGTGCGGAGGAGGCGGGCAGGTACGAGGGCATGCTCGACGCCGTCACCGCTCGTGCGGTGAGCGCGCTGCGCACCCTGATCCCCTGGGTCGCGCCATTGGCGCGGGACGGCGGCGAGCTGATCCTGCTGAAGGGCGCCGGCGCCCCCGGCGAGATCGACGCGGCCCAGAAGGCCATTCGCAAGTACCGGCTCTCCGACGTGAGGGTCGAGATCCTCGGCGAGGGGATCCTTGCCGAGGAGACGCGCGTGGTGCGCGCCACGGTGCGCGACTGACGCCAGGCGTGCGGTGGGACAGGTCTGGACGCGGCCTGACGCGGGGCTTGCTGCCCCTCGCGGGGTTGTTTCACGTGAAACACCTCGAAGGTGAAGACCCCAGGATCGTGCGATCAGCCGTGGCCTTCTGTCGGGCTCTCCCACAGGTGCCGTGCCGGAGACGGGGCGACTCGCCTCCTCGGCCCAGACGAATGTTTCACGTGAAACAACGCGACCTCAGTCCACGCTCGGATCCTACCTACGCTCTCGGCCCGAGCGGCGGCACCTGGCGGACGATCTGAGACGGCACCGCGGCCGACGGCTGGACTCGACCGCCCGCTCCCCCGCGGTACCTGTTCCGCCGGTTGCTTCTCGGCGCGATTACCGCCGGACTCCGCTTCACGTGCCGTCTGCTGAGTCGTTGAGCTGCAGAGTGTGGACTCGCAACGCCGTACGCCGCTCGCTCATGGCGATTTGTGGACTCGGGCCGCCGCCGCCCGGGCGTCGATCGCACGGCGCCTTTCTGTATGTGTGCTCTCGCGACGCCATCTGAGCCTTTGTGTCACGGATAACGCGCCGCCAGTCGGAGCTCCGACTACCAGTGGTCGCTCGTGTTTCACGTGAAACATCCGGGATCGCCACCGGCGCGTGGTCGCCATGCCCTCGCGGCCGATGAGGGAACCTCACGCGCCTACGAGTCGGCGTGGGCGCGGCGATGTTTCACGTGAAACGCGCCGGTAGTCTGTTCCCTCATGGAGGGTGAGGGGGGCCGACGCATCGGCCTGGTCGTCAATCCCGCAGCCGGACGTGGCGCGGGCAGGCGGGTCGGCGTCGACGTGGCGCGTGCTCTGGACGAGGCTGGTCACGTCCTCGTGGGGCTCTCCGCGCTGAGCGCGGAGGACGCGCTCGCGCAGGTCGGCCACGCGCTGGCCGAGGGGCTCGACGCGCTGGTCGTGGTCGGCGGCGACGGCATGGTCCATCTCGGTGTCCAGGCGCTCGCGGGAACGCAGGTGCCGCTGGGCATCATCCCCGTGGGAACGGGAAACGACTTCGCCGCAGCCGCCGGCATCCCCCGCGACACCGCCGGAGCGGTGTCGATCCTTCTCCGGGGACTGAGGCGGGGCGGGCGATCCGTCGATCTGCTGCGCGTGACGGGCGGCGGAGTGGACCGCGCGCCGGGGGTGCGTGACTCGGGCGGCGGCGTTCTCGGTGGGACGCGCTGGGTGGCCGGGGCTGTATCCGCCGGGCTCGACGCCGCGGTGAACGCGCGGGCGAACGGCATGAGGTGGCCGCACGGGTCTGCACGGTACGTGCTCGCCGCCCTGCGGGAGATCTTCGCCTACCGGTCCTGGGACTACGCGCTCGAGGCGACGGGCGTCACCGTGGCGCGGGACGGCCGGGGGCGGACCAGCTTTCCCGGGATGCGGCTCGGCGACGCCGAGGCGGGTGGGGCCGGAGCCTTGCGATGGAAGAGTCGTGGCGCTCTGGTGACTGCCGCGAACGGCCGCAGCATCGGCGGCGGCATCCGCATCGCGCCGTCGGCGCGCGTGGACGATGGACTGCTGGACCTCGTGATGGCGCGCGATGTGGGGCGCCTCACGGCCGCGCGGCTCTTTCCACTGATGCTGCTCGGCGCACATCTGCGTTCGCGACACCTCCGGGCGGTGCGGGCCCGGAAGGTGACAGTACGGTCGGGGCGAGCGGACGCTGCGACGCCCCCGGTTTACGGCGACGGAGAGCCGATCGGAACGCTGCCGATCCAGGTCGAGGTGTTTCCTGGATCCCTGACGCTGCTGGCCTGATGTTTCACGTGAAACGGTGGCAGTGGTTTCGAAGCGGCCGCTTTGCTCCTTCGCTCAACCACCAGGGGTGGCGTCGTGTTCTCCCTGCGCTGATTGAGCGAGCGGGAGCGAGTCGCGACCCTCGGTGAAGGGGACATGGCGTGCGGCTCTGTCAGCGGGGGCGGTTAGAGTGGGAGAGGCAGTCCGGCGCGCGAAGGGAAGAGTGTTTCACGTGAAACAGTCCGAGAAGGCGGCGTCGTTCGCACTCCCCGACGACACCCCCCTCGCGCGCGAGCTGGCTGATCTTTCGGCCCGGCGCCGCGCGCTGGAGAACGTCCAGGTCGAGTTCCCCGGGCGGACTCGCATCCTGACGATCTCCAACCAGAAGGGCGGCGTCGGCAAGACCACCACGACGGTCAACATCGCTGCGGCGATCGCCTCGCTCGGCGGCCGCGTGCTGGTGATCGACCTGGACCCGCAGGGGAACGCATCCACGGCGCTCGGCGTGCCCCACAACGCCGACACCCCGAGCATCTACGACGTGCTGATCGACGGCTTCCCCCTCTCCGACGTGGTGCAGACCAGCCCCGAGTCGGAGACGCTGTTCTGCGCCCCCAGCAACATCCATCTCGCCGGTGCGGAGATCGAGCTCGTCACGCAGGTGGCGCGCGAGCAGCGGCTGAAGACCGCGATCGACGATCACGTGCGGGAGCAGGAGACGCCGCTCGACTTCATCCTGATCGACTGCCCTCCGTCCCTTGGCCTGCTGACGATCAATGCGTTCACCGCCGCCGAGGAGGTCTTCCTCCCGATCCAGTGCGAGTACTACGCGCTCGAGGGCCTCAGCCAGCTGCTCGGCAACGTGCGGATGATCCAGAAGCACCTCAATCCGCAGCTGCATCTGTCGACCATCCTGCTGACCATGTACGACGCGCGCACCAAGCTGTCGCAGCAGGTGGCCGATGAGGTGCGCAGCCACTTCTCGGCTGAGGCGCTGAGGACGATGATTCCCCGATCAGTGCGGATTTCCGAGGCCCCGAGCTTCGGGCAGACGGTAATCGCGTACGACGGCAATTCCGCGGGTGCGATCGCGTATCGAGAGGCCGCGGTCGAGATCGTCCGACGCGGCGCAGCGCAGGGCGCGGACAGCGAAGAGAAGGAGTCCTGATGGCGAAGCGTACGGGTCTGGGCCGGGGCATCGGAGCACTGATCCCCACCGCCGAATCGAACGAGGCGCGTCCCGTCGACGTCTTCTTCCCGGGTGCGCCCACGAAGAAGGCCGCGGAGGCTGCGGAGAAGGCGACTGCCCAGGCCGGCAAGGTCAAGGCGGACGACCTCGTTGCGGTGCCCGGCGCGCGCCTGGTGCAGGTCGACCCCCACAGCATTGTCCCGAACCCGCGTCAGCCGCGCACGACCTTCGATCCGGACGACCTGGCGGAGCTGGTGCACAGCGTGCGGGAGTTCGGCGTGCTCCAGCCGGTCGTGGTGCGCGACAAGGGCGACGGCACTTACGAGCTGATCATGGGAGAGCGTCGCACGCGCGCGTCTCGCGAGGCGGGCCTCGCCGAGATCCCGGCCATCGTGCGCGACACCTCCGACGAGGATCTGCTGCGCGACGCGCTGCTGGAGAACCTGCACCGCTCGCAGCTGAACGCGCTGGAGGAGGCGTCCGCCTACCAGCAGCTCCTCGACGACTTCGGCATCACCCAGGACCAGCTCGCCAAGCGGATCGGGCGGTCGCGGCCGCAGATCAGCAACACGATCCGTCTGCTGCGTCTCCCCGTCCCCGTGCAGCAGCGGGTGGCGGCGGGCGTGCTGTCGGCCGGTCACGCCCGGGCGATCCTCTCGCTCGAGGGGCCGGAGCAGATGCAGCGACTGTCGGACAAGATCGTCAACGAGGACCTCTCGGTGCGTGCGGCCGAGACGGCGGCGAAGACGCTTACCGCCGAGAGCGGGCCGCGGTCGCCGCGGCCGCAGCCCGGTGCCCGACGCGCGTTCTTGAACGATGTCGCCGATCGCCTCGGAGACCGCCTCAACACGAAGGTGAAGGTCGATCTCACCTCCCGCAAGGGGCAGATCAAGATCGACTTCGCGACCATCCAAGACCTCAATCGCATCCTGAGCGAGCTCGGCGAAGAGGGCTACGGCAACTGACGGTCGGCGGGGCGGGACCCTGACACCAACCCGCCGAGCAGTCAAGACCCTGGGAACACGTCGGCGTCGTCCGTAGCCTCGCTGTCATGAGCGAGACGACCACCGACCCGCGCGAGCCGTCCGGCTCGTTCCCGTCGCAGGAGCAGCCCAGCCAGCCCGGCCTCACCGGGGAGATGGATCCCACTCCGGATCACGGCGAGACGAGCTGGATCGGCAGGGGCCGCCTCGAGGGGCGGAAGGCCCTGATCACGGGCGGCGACTCCGGGATCGGGCGAGCCGTGGCGATCGCCTACGCCCGCGAGGGTGCCGACGTCGCGATCGTCTACCTCCCCGAGGAGGAGGAAGACGCGCAGGCGACGGAGAGGCACGTGCGTGAGGCCGGCAGGAACTGCGTCATGCTGCCCGCAGACCTCACGGAGGAGCAGGCCTGTGTCGACGTGGTCGGCGCCGCGATCGAAGCGCTGGGCGGCCTCGACATCCTTATTCCGAACGCGGCATACCAGCGTCAGCGCGAAGGCGTGGACGGCCTGACGGCGACGGAGATCGAGCACACCTTCCGAACGAACCTGGTGTCGCCCATGGTCCTCGTTCGTGAGGCCGCGCCTCATATGTCTCCCGGGGCATCCATCATCGTGACGACCTCGATCCAGGCATCCGACCCGTCCCCGGGTCTGATCGACTACGCGATGACGAAGGCGGCCCAGGTCGCCTTCGTGCAGGCGCTCGCGCAGGACCTGGGCCCGAAGGGCATCCGGGTCAACGCCGTCGCCCCGGGGCCTATCTGGACGCCTCTCATCCCCGCGACCGGGTTCCCCGCCGACAAGGTGAAGAACTTCGGCGCCGACACGCCCCTCGGCCGGGCGGGCCAGCCAGTCGAGCTCGCGGGGGCCTACGTCTATCTGGCCAGCGAAGAGGCTTCTTACGTCGCGGGTGCGGTCGTGCCCGTGACCGGAGGAAAGGGGTTCTGACATGCCGAACCGCAGCATTAAGGACGAGGAGCTCTACGAGAAGCTGCGCGACGAGGGCAACTCGAAGGAGAAGTCCGCCCGCATCGCGAACGCCGCGGCACGGGACGGACGCGACGAGATCGGCGAGCGCGGCGGGCACGCGGAGAACTACGAGGACCGCACGGTCGACGAGCTCCGCGGCCGGGCGAAGGAGCTGGGCATCGAGGGTTACTCGGGGCTCAAGAAGGACGAGCTGATCGAGAAGCTCCGCAACCACTGAGTTGGCCCCGGACGCTCAGCCGGCTGGTCGAGCGTCCACGCGCGGGATCGGGCAGTCTAGTTCTCACCGACGACACGCGGAGAGGACGATATGGCTCAAGAACACGGCGCGGAGCCGGTGCTGGTCGTGCCTCTTGACGCGACAGACGAAGATGTCGAGCACGATGGCGTACTGAACCAGGTCGTTTGGGGCCTGTGGCCGGTGATCGCATGGTTGTTGCCGGTGTTTCTCTTTCTGACGCGCATGGCCACCGACAGCGACGGTTGGGAGGCGCTGCTTCTCCTCCTCGCGTCTCCGGTCGTCCTGCCCGTGATTGCGCTGGCAGGACTCCTCCCCCGGTTCATTCTGCGGCGCGAGAGGCGTGGGCGTGTCAGCGCGGGCACTTTCGTGACGACCCTGATGCTCCTGCACTGGTGGGGCATGGCTCTGTTCGCGCTGGCCCAGCGCGGGACAGGCGACTCGGGCAGCCTTTCGTCCTCTCTGCAGTCCTGGCAGTCCTGGCTGCCGCCCGGGCTCAACTCCGCCTTGAGCGTCGCCGGGATGACGATCATGATCGCGGCGTGGCTTGGGGCCGCGGCCTTGGCGGCCAGAGGCTTCGCCCGTGGCCGCAGCGGGCGCGCGTGGACGCCGTGGGCCGCCCTTCTCGCGCCGCCGCTGCTGCTTGCAGCGATTCTCTGTGCGGCGTACATCATTCATCTGTTCGGTGAGCGCGATGCGTCGGGCAACACCGAGGCGGATGTCGTGTGGATGTCGGTCGACGACGCGGTCACCCGAAAGGAGGCGCACTGGGATGCCGCGCAAGAGCACCTCGCGCCGTTGCGGGAGGCCATAACACCGGTCGGCTGGATCGCCCAGGCGGGGTGGTACGACGGGGTTACCTACGGCGACACTCTCGACAGCTACCGGGATCGGGGCGAGTACGCGATGCTTGTCGTCTGGCGGGTCGACATTCCGGTGTCGCCCACCGACGCCGCGTCCACGCTGGAGCGAGCGCTTCCCGAGACGGGCTGGACCGTGCTCGTGCGACCAGAAAACGTGGCCGATTCGGGAGCTGAGTTCCGCGCTGACGGCGAGCACGGCTACGACCTCCTCGTGAGCCTGAACTCCTCCTCGGCCGCCGATTCCGAGCAGGCCGGGACGGCGACGGCGGAGCGGAGCACGACCGTGACCCTCACGATGCGCAGCCCCGACTACTGGACGGAGGGCCAAGGACTACTCGAGTGGTCCGATCTGGCCACCGCGGAGCAGGTCGACGAGGTCTGGGGCGAGGTTCCGCGACGCTTCTCGTTCGACGACTGGCCAGCACTGCGTGCCGTGGCGGCGAAGCCGTGGTAGCGACGCCCTCCGCGTCACACGCGCGTAGCCTGGATGGGTGAGCGACTCCCCCGGACTCCCCCGCCGACGCGCCAGCGTCGAGGTGCTGCGCGCCGAGGCGACGGACGAGCTCGCCGCTCTCATCGACGAGCGGCTGCGCGCGGGTGAGGACCCGTGGGAGTTCATGGAGGACCTGCCGTCGGTCGACGAGCTCGTCGTCTTCACCCTGCGCGCCGAGCACATCGAGGCCGACGGCGGCCTCCGCCCGACGGCGTCGCGCAATCAGCGTCTCCTGCGTCTGATCGCGCAGGAGTACCCGGAGCTGTCGAAGGCCGTGTGGCGCCTCGTCGGCCAGGAGAACACGCATCGACGCTGGGACGCGGTCGTCCGCGTCATCGGCGGCTGAGCCGCACACCCGATGCGCCTGCTGTTGACAGCGGGATCGTGGGCGCTAATGTAAAACCAAATGGTTGTACAAGAGCAGTTCACAGACGATGAGGTGGACCGGATCTTCCGGGCCCTCGCCGACGCGACCCGGCGCGACATCCTCCGCCGCACCCTCCAGGGCGAGGCGACGGTGTCGCAGCTCGCCGCCGCCTATGACATGTCCTTCGCGGCGGTGCAGAAGCACGTCGCGGTGCTGGAGGGAGCGGGGCTGGTGACGAAGCAGCCGCAGGGCCGCGAGCGCCTCGTCCGCGGCGCCCCCGAGCAGATCCGGCGCGCGCAGGCGCTGCTGGATCGATTCGAGCAGATCTGGCGGGGTCGCGTGGCCCGGCTCGACGAGCTGCTCACCGAGAACTGACCCCACACGAATCCGAAAGGCACATCATGCCCGTCACCTCCGTCGAGAAAGACCTCGATGCCCTGACGATGACCATCGTCGCCGACTTCCCGGTGCCCGTCCGCCGGCTCTGGGACGCCTACGTCGACCCGCGCCAGATCGAGCGGTTCTGGGGGCCGCCGGAGTGGCCGGCGACCTTCACCCGTCATGACGTGTTCCCGGGAGGGGCCTCGAACTACTACATGACGGGGCCCGACGGGTCGCGCTCCGGAGGGATCTGGCAGTTCGACGCGGTCGAGGAGGGGCGCTCGTTCACCGTGCGCGACGGATTCGCCCACGAGGACGGCAGCCTGAACACCGACATGCCGACCATGATGATGACCTTCTCCTTCGAGGAGACGGACGGGGGATCGCGCCTGGTCACGGTGACGACGTTCCCGTCCGTCGAGGCGCTGGAGGAGCTCGTGAAGATGGGCATGGAGGAGGGCACCAGGGCGGCCATGGGTCAGATCGACGCCGTCCTGGCGGACCTGCGCTCCTTCGCCGCCGAGCTGCCGACCTCCGCCCAGCTCATCGGCGAGACGCAGGTGCGGATCTCTCGCGTGATCCGCGGCGCCGTCGACGACGTGTGGCGCGCACATCACGACCCGGATCTCGTCAAGCGCTGGCTGCTCGGTCCCGACGGGTGGGTCATGACGGTCGCCGACATCGCGCAGAACGTCGGCGACCGCTTCCGCCAGGAGTGGACGCGTGAGGACGGATCGGACGGCTTCGGCTTCGAGGGCGAGCTGCTCGAGTCGCAGCCTCCGTACCGCGAGGTCACCACCGAGTCGATGATCGGGATGCCGGGAGAGCCGTCGCGGAACGAACTGACCCTCGTGACCGTGGACGCCGGGACCCTGCTGACACTCCTCATCACCTACCCGAGCGCGCAGGTGCGTGAGGAGGTGCTGGCCACCGGCATGACGGACGGCATGGAGACCAGCTACGCGCGGCTGGAGAGCGTCCTCTGACGGCGCCTCTCATGACGAAGGCCCCCGGTGCGAACCGGGGGCCTTCGTCATGAGAGCGGATCAGCCGATGAACTCGGCGAGATCCTGCTCGAGCGCGAACTTCGGCTTGGCGCCGATGATCGTGGTCTTGACCTCGCCGCCGTGGAAGACCTTCATCGCCGGGATCGACGTGATCTGGTACTTCATCGCCAGATCCGGGTTCTCGTCGACGTTGAGCTTCAGAACCGTGATCTTGTCGGGGTTCTCGGACTGGATCTCGTCCAGCACCGGCGCGACCATGCGGCACGGGCCGCACCACGCAGCCCAGAAGTCGACGAGCACGGGACCCTCGGCCTGCAGGACGTCCTGCTCGAACGTGGCCGAGGTGGTGGCCTTCGCGGTCATGTTGATCTCCTTAGGTGGAAGTCGTCATCATCCGGAACGCGGATGACGGGGAGTTTGTTCCGGGTCGGCGGGCGAGGGCCGTCAGGCCTCGACCAGCTGGTCCTCTGCGGGCGCGGGCTGTCCGGCATCGCCGCGCGCGGCCAGGTAGTGCTCCGCGTCGAGGGCGGCGACGGTCCCGCTCGCCGCGGCCGTGACGGCCTGACGGTAGGACGGGTCGATGACGTCGCCGGCGGCGAAGACACCCGCGACGGAGGTGCGGGACGAGCGGCCGTCGACGGCGATCGTGCCGTCAGCGGTGAGCTCGAGCTTGTCGTGCACCAGGTGCGTCCGCGGGTCGTTGCCGATGGCGATGAACAGGCCCTGCACCGCGAGGTCGCGGGTCTCGCCGGTCACCGTGTCGCGCAGGGTCACTCCCGAGACGGCCGTGTCGCCCAGCACGTCGGCGACCTCGGAGTTCCACACGAACTCGATCTTCTCGTTGGCCAGCGCCCGGTCCTGCATGATCTTCGAGGCCTTGAGGCTGTCGCGACGGTGGATCACGTAGACCTTCGAGGCGAACTTCGTCAGGAAGGTCGCCTCCTCCATCGCCGAGTCCCCGCCTCCGACGACCGCGATCTCCTTCTCGCGGAAGAAGAAGCCGTCGCACGTGGCGCACCACGACACCCCGTAGCCGGACAGGCGGTCCTCGCCCTCCAGGCCGAGCTTGCGATACGCCGAGCCGGTCGCGAAGATCACGGCCTCGGCCTCCTCCACGGAACCGCTGCCCAGCGTCACCTTCTTGATGTCGCCCGACAGGTCGAGCTCGGTCACGTCGTCGTAGGCGATCTCGGCGCCGAACCGCTCGGCCTGCTCCTGCATCTTCGCCATCAGGTCGGGACCCATGATGCCCTCGGGGAACCCGGGGAAGTTCTCGACCTCGGTGGTGTTCATGAGCTCGCCGCCCACCTCCACCGAGCTGGCCACGACCAGGGGCTTGAGGTTCGCCCGCGCCGCGTAGATGGCGGCGGTGAATCCGGCCGGACCCGATCCGATGATGATGAGCTGTCGCACGTGCGCCTCCTGGGTTTCGACTGCCTCAACACATGCTACGTGCGGCTCATTCCATAGACAAGCATCTATCAGTGGACGGAAAGGTCCCGGCCGGATCGACCGACCGGGACCTCCTGACCGCGAATCGCGGCGTCAGCGTGCGGCGGCGACGGCGCGACGTCCGAGAAGGACGCCGAAGCCGATCATCGTGACGGCCAGCGCGAAGTGGAGCCAGTTGTCCGCCGTGTTCAGCGGCACGAAGTTGGCCCCGTGGTCGTGCGGCACGAGCAGGCCGTACAGCCAGAGCAGCGCGTAGACCGCGCCGCCCCAGATCAGGTACTGGCGGGAGAACCCGAACGCACGTGCCGCGAGCAGGCCCACGACGCCGTACAGCAGGTGGACGACGTTGTGCAGGATCGACACCTGGAAGATGCCGAGCAGCATCGCGCCCGAGCCATGGCCGGCGAACTGCAGGCCCTCGATGTCGGTCGTCAGACCCGGGATGAACCCCCCGACGCCGACGATGAGGAAGACGACTCCGTAGAGCAGAGCGACCTTTTGAAGGGGCGATCGCGCGTAGCCGTTGGTGGGATGGGACGTGGTGCTCATTTTCCGACCCGCTCTCTGTCGACCGCGCGGCCGTTCCGTCGCGGTACCGAACGGAACCACGCCACCGAACCACCAGGACAGAGGCTTGACGGGGGCTCCGCCGAGATGCGAGGGGCCCCCGTCCGTGGCGGGTCAGTCAGGCGAACAGCGGCAGCACCGACACGACCGTCTGCCACAGCGCGTACACGAGCGGGATGCCCACGACGAGCCACGAGAGGACGAGCCGGACGGTCTGCGACGACGAGCCGGTGGAGGCGTTCTGATCGGTCACTTCGCCGCTCCTTCCTTGACGGTCGATGCTGCGGGCGACGTGGCCGGCTCGTGGAAACGCGTCGCGACGGGCCGCACCAGCAGGTTGGCGATGAAGCCGACGGCCAGCACGCCGACCATGGTGAGCAGCGCGGGCCGATAGTCGGCGGCGACGAGCTGGCCGGGTGTGCCACGCGAGTCGAGGAAGCCGTTGATGATCAGCGGCCCCGCGATCCCCGCCGCCGACCAGGCCGTCAGCAGGCGCCCGTGGATGGCGCCGACCTGGAACGTGCCGAACAGGTCGCGGAGGTACGCCGGGATCGTCGCGAACCCGCCTCCGTAGAACGACAGGATCACCGCCGCGAGGGCCACGAACAGCAGGGTGCTGTTGGCGCCCAGCAGAGCGAGCAGCGTGTAGAGCACGACGCCCACGCCGAGGTAGACCATGTAGATCGGCTTGCGGCCGATGTAGTCGCTCGTCGACGACCAGACGAAGCGGCCGGCCATGTTGAACAGCGACAGCAGCGCGACGAAGCCGGCGGCGGTCGTCGCCGTCACGAGCGACGCGCTCCCCTCGCGGAAGAAGTCCTGGATCATCGGGCTGGCCTGCTCGAGGATGCCGATGCCCGCCGTCACGTTGCAGAACAGCACGATCCACAGCAGCCAGAACTGCGGCGTCTTGATCGCGTTGTTCGCCGACACATGCGCGGTCGTGACCAGCGGCTTGCTCTTCACGCTCGCCGGGTCCCAGCCGGCGGGCTTCCAGCCCGCTGCAGGGGTGCGCACGTTGAACACCCCGAGCATCATCACCAGGAAGTAGGCGATGCCCAGCGTGACGAACAGCAGCGCCACGGCCGAGCCGGACGCGACCGACGCGGAGTCGGCGGGATCGTACGCCGGGTCATAGAGCGCCATGAGCTGCCGGGAGATCGGCGAGGCCACCAGCGCCCCTCCCCCGAAGCCCATGATGGCCATCCCCGTCGCGAGGCCGGGGCGGTCGGGGAACCACTTGATGAGCGTCGAGACGGGCGAGATGTAGCCGATGCCCAGGCCGATGCCGCCGACGAAGCCGTACCCGAGGTAGACCAGCCACAGCTGGGAGGTGGCGATGCCCAGGGCGCCGATCAGGAAGCCGGATGCCCAGAAGCATGCGGAGGTGAACATCGCCTTGCGCGGCCCGACCTTCTCGACCCAGGTGCCGAGGACCGCCGCCGAGACGCCGAGCATGACGATGGCGATCGAGAAGATGATCCCGATCGCCGTCAGCGAGGTGTCGAAATGCGCGACGAGCGCGTTCTTGTAGACGCTCGTCGCGTACGCCTGACCGATGCAGAGATGGATGGCGAGAGCCGCGGGCGGGATCAGCCATCGGCTGTATCCGGGTGGTGCGATCGTGTGCTGCCGGTCGAGGAACGACACTGTGAGGTACCCCCTTGTCCCCGTCGAGCGGGCGCACCGGTCGGCGCGGCCGCGATGCCCGAACGCTAGCGAGGGATGCCCGCCCGCACAACGAGCGACACGTCGGATCCCGTTGACCGGGAACGCGATCAGCGGCCGACGAGGCGGCGGACCAGGCCCGTGGCGGTGCGCAGCTCGGGGGCGCGGAACGCCGCCAGGGTGGCGACGTACACGACCACGGCGATGCCGCCGAGCACGGCGGTGCCGAGCGCGCCGAGCAGGCGTCCGGAGATGCCGTCGACGTCGGCGGCGAGCATCCAGCTCTCCGCGCCCCCGGCCAGGAGGTAGACCGCCACCGCGACGGCGCCGGCGGGAATCGCCGCGAGGGTGAAGCGCACGAGCGCCCACACCCATCCGCCCACGCCGAGCGGCCCGAGGCGCCGGCGCAGCAGCCACGTCGCCAGGATCACCTGTGCGAGGCTCGACAGCGACTGGCAGAACGCGACGGCCGACGTCAGGTCAGCCGGGCCCACGACGAGCGGCACCAACAGCGCCAGCCCGATGGCGATGGCCGCCTGGAACACCGTGAAGAAGAACGGCGTGCGGGTGTCGCCGTACGCGTAGAACGTGCGCTGCACGACGAACTGCACGGCCAGCGGCACGAGGCCCACGAGGAAGCCCACGAGCACCGCCCCGGCGGCGACCGCCTGATCCGGCCCGTTGGTGAAGATGCGCGCGGCGGGCGCGGACGCGGCGATCAGGGCGGCCGCGGCGATGACGACCAGGAGGCCGAGGGTGCGGATGCTGCGGTCGACGTCCGCGCGCACCTCGTCGTCGCGGCCGGCCGCGGCGTGCTCCGAGAGCTGCGTGAAGTACGGCGTCCCGATCGACATCACGATCACCGAGTACGGCAGCATGAACACGAGCCACGCGACGAACCACCCGGTCGCCGAGACGTGGTCGCCGGAGGCCCCCGAGATCACCCGTTGCTGCACGGCGGAGACCACCAGGCCGACCAGGAGCATCGCGAAGCTCCATCCGGCCGTGCCGCGGAGGGTGCTCAGGCCCAGGCCGCGCCACCGGAAGTCGGGGCGGATGCTGAGGCCGGTGCGGCGCCAGAACGCCACCAGCACGACGGTCTGGGCCGCGATGCCGAGGGTCGTGATCCCCCCGAACACGCCGATCAGCAGCGGGTCCCAGTCGGGGACGTCGCTGCGCTCGCCGCCGAACAGCACGATGAACGCGCCGAAGCCGACGATCGACACGATGTTGTTGACGATGGGGGCCCACGCGTAGGGGCCGAACACCCGACGGGCGTTGAGGGTCTCGCCGACGAGGGCGAACATCCCGTAGAAGAACACCTGAGGCAGGCACCAGTACGCGAAGGCGGTGCCCAGAGCCAGCTGATCGGGCGTGTACTTATCGGAGTCGGCGAAGAGCCGGATGAGCCAGGGGGCGAGGGCCATCGCGATCCCGGTGACGATCACGAGCACCACGGTGCCGAGGGTCAGCAGCTTGGAGAGGTGCCCGCGACCGCCGTCCTCGCGAGCGCTCCACTTCACGATCTGCGGCACCAGGACGGCCGTGATGAGCCCCGCGGACAGCACCTGGAAGACGTAGTTCGGCAGCTGGTTCGCGAGTGAGAAGGCGTCGGAGGCGCGTCCGACGGCTCCGATCGCCGCGACGAGCACGATCGTGCGGACCAGACCCGTCACGCGCGAGACGATCGTGCCGGCGGCGATCATCGCGCTCGCGCGCCCGAGGCTAGCCATTCGTCTCCTTCTGCGCGCCCGGGTCGTCGCCCGGCGTGTCCTGCTCGGGGGCGTCCTGCTCCGGTGTTTCCTGTGGCGGGTCGTCCTGCGCCGAAGCGCTCTGCTCCGGCGCATCGTCCTGTGCCGTGCGCCGCCGCCGCCGGATCGTGCGGAAGACGCCCGTGCCGATCAGGCCGACGATCAGCACGATGAGACCGCCGATGCCGATGCGCTCCCAGTCGGCGCGGACGGTCACCTCGACCGTGCGCGGCGGTCCGATGAGCTGGCCCTCCCCGTTCACGAGCGTGAGGTCGATGCGCACGTCGCCGCTGCCGACCCGCGCCTCGACCGGCACCTGCACGGCCGTCGTGGTGTTCGGCTGGATCTGTGCCGGGGTGCTCTCGGCGACGTCGAGCCGAGGATCGTCGGGATGCGCGGTCAGCGTCACCTCGATCGGGTACGGCAGGTCGTTGCGCACCCAGACCGGCAGGTCGACCCCGGCGCTGAGCAGCTGCACGGTCGTCGGCTGCTCGAGGCCGACCGCGTCGGCCCGCGCCGCCGAGCGCTCGCGGAAGCCGTCGGCGGCGTCCAGCCAGGCGCTGCGCCGCCCGTCCCACCCGACGGAGAGCGTCTGCAGCGCCTCCGCGCGCATCTGGCCCGTCAGCAGCGCCGGCTCCTCCAGCACGGTGGCGGTGAGGGCGACGCGGCTCTCGGCGTCGCCGAGCTCCGCGGCGAAGGCGAGGCGGGCCTCGTCGGGCGTCGTGTCGGTCGGGGCGACGAGCGCGGGCGACGCGTCGACGAGCGCGTCGAGACGCTGCGCGTCGAACGCCTGTCCGGCCGTCACGACCTCGATCGCGTCCCGCAGCCGCATGGCGAGCTCGGCGCCCTCCTCGGCCCCGTCCTCCTGCGTGTCCGTCACCGCCGCGCGATCCAGGGCGACCAGCATCGGGGAGCCGCCCGCCTCGTCGGCCGCGAGCCACAGCTCGGCTGTCGCGCCGACCATGGCCGCGCCGCGACCGGTCTCGTCGGCCTGCGCCGCGACGTCCTCCAGCGCGGACGAGGCGCCCGAGTCGTAGACGAGGACCGCGGCGCCGTCTCCGGTCGCCCCGGAGGCGCCCACCGCGGTGCCGTCGCCGCCCTGCTCCGTCGCGTCCGACGGGATCAGGGTGACGGCGTCGGGGTCGGCCGCGGTCAGGGCCTCGACCACGCCCGGGGTGGCGTCTCCCGGCATCGGCCAGTAGACCGACGCGCGGGTGGCGCCGATCTCGAGAAGGTCCTCCGGGTCGACGGAGGCGGGCTCGCCGGCGCCGGTGGCGGTCTCCGTCGGGCTGGGAGAGGGCGAAGGCGCCGGCTGGGGCTCGTCGACGACGTACGCGTCCAGCTCGAGCGGCTGCAGCGGCGCCTCGATCCCGGCCTGCAGCTGGGCCGCGACGTCGGCGTCGCCGAACTGCAGCGCGAAGCGGTCGTTGGGCAGCAGCAGCAGGCGCTCGAGCCAGTCGACCGCGCTGTCGGGGGCCGTCGTGCCGAGGGCGCGGATCGCGGCGGGGATGGCGGGGTCGACGGCCAGGATCGCGCTCGTCGACGACACTGCCTCGAGCTGCGCGGTCAGCACGCCGTCGGGCCCCGTCAGCTCGCTCAGCTGCTCGGCGCCCAGCAGCCCGGATGTCGTGGGCGGCGCGGTGATCGGGACGACGACCCCGGTGGGGGTCGAATCGTCGGAGACGATGACGACGCTCACGGAGGTCGCATCCCCCACGGTCGCCCGCAGCGGGTAGACGCCCGGGTCGAGGTCGCTCAGCACGTCGTCGCTCGCGGGGACCGTGATGCTGATCCGCTCGCTCTCGCCGGGCGCGACGTCCTCGCCGTCGACCGAGGCGACGAGCGCGAGCCCGTCGTCCGCATCCGAGCCCGGGCCGGCGCTCAGCCAGGTCGCCAGCTCGTCGCCGTTCTCGAGCCGGTCCCGTCCGAGCTCGAGCTCGACGGTGGACGCCTCGAGCGGCTGATCGGAGACGTTCTCGACCGTCAGCATCGTCGTCAAGGACGAGCCGGGGGCGATCACCCCGTGGGCGACGGGGGTGAGGGTGAGCTCGGGCCGCTCGGGCTCCTCCGTCGCGGCCTGCGCCGGAGCCGCGTTCGCCAGTCCCAGGAGCACGGCGAACGCCGCAGCGGGAAGGAGGGTGAGCGGATGCCGCCTGCGGAGAGCGGCCCGGCGCCGGGGGAGGTCCGTCGTCATGGTGGGTGCGGGGTGGTGCGTGGCGATCGCGTGCCGGATGGCTGGTCGCCCAGGCGAACCGCGGATCCTCTCGATTCTACGGAGCCGTCTGGGTATCGCCCGGACGGCGCGCGCCGGGGACGGCCGGATCCGGCGCGGCGCCGCGCCCCGTCAGGCGCTCTCGCGCCGCACCAGCCGGGTCGGGACGACCGTGCGTGCGGGCGTCTCGCGGCCCGCCACCCGGTCGAGCAGAAGGCGCACCGCGGTCTCGCCGAGCGCGTCGAAATCCTGCGCCACCGTCGTCAGGGGCGGCCGGTAGTCGGCCGCGTCGGCGACGTCGTCGAACCCGATCACCGCGACGCCTGCGCGCGCGGTCTCGCCGAGCGCGCGCAGCAGCCCGAGCGCCATCTGGTCGTTCGCGACGAAGACGGCGTCGCCGGGGCCGAGCCGGTCCGCGAGCTCGCGGCCGCGCAGGTACCCCGACCGGGCCGACCAGTCGCCCCGCAGCGGGTCCGGCGCCGCGACGCCGGCGGCCGCGAGCGCCTCGCGCCATCCGCGCTCCCGCTCGGACGCGGCGTACGACCCCGCGGGCCCGGCGAGGTGATGAACGGTGGCGCGTCCGGCGGAGAGCAGATGCGCGACCGCCTCGGCCGCTCCCCCGGCGTGGTCCGACTCGATCGCGACCGAGCCGTCCCCCGGGGCGGCGTCGACCGTGACCAGCGGGAAGGCCCCCGAACCGGCCGTGCGCGCGGCCGGGCTCGCCTCGTTCAGGGCGATCGCGCCGTCCACCCCCTGATCGGCGAGCGCCGAGAGCGCGGCCTGAGCGGTGTCGGGGGTGTCGTCGGCGAGCGTCATCACCAGCACCGCGTGGCCGTGGGCGGCCCCGGCGGCCACCACGGCCTCGAGCATCCGTGCGTTGCCGACCGAGGCGAGGGTGCGCACCAGGACGCCGATCGTCCCCGATCGTCCCGTCCGCAGCGCGCGGGCGGCGCGGTGCGGACGGTAGCCGAGCTGCGCCATCGCCGCCTCGACGCGGGCGCGGGTCGCGGGGTCCACACGCTCAGAGCCGTTGGCGACGCGCGAGACGGTCTGCCCGGAGACCCCCGCGAGCCGGGCGACGTCGGCGGCCGACACGCTGCGTGCCATGACCCGTCCTCTCGCTCGCGGTGCGGAACGCGCCCCTGCTGGCGCCCGCGGATCCGATCCCCCTATCATGCATGTTGACGTCAACATGCGCCACGGCGCAACGGAGGACCCTCATGCCGCATCCCGATCCCGCATCCGCTGCGCCCGCGGACGAGGCGCCCGCAGGCGCCGCCCGCCTCGGTGCCGGCGTGGTGCGCCGCCCCGCGCGACTGGCCGACGGACGCGAGCTGCTCTACTACGACGACCCCGGCACGACCCTGCCCGACGAGCGGCGCGTCGACGAGCGCGACCTCACCCCGAGGCCCGACACCGCGACCATGCGGCGAGACGTGCTCACGGGCGACTGGATCTCGGTGGCCGCCGCCCGCCAGAACCGCGCGCACCTGCCGCCGGCCGACCTCGACCCGCTCGCCCCTCAGTCGCCGACCAACCCGTCCGAGCTGCCCAGCTCGTACGACGTCGCGGTGTTCGAGAACCGCTCCCCCTCGTTCGGGCCGGCGCTCGACGTCGCCGTCGGCACCGAGCCCGCCGCCGCCGACGCGCCCCGCGGGCTCGACGACCTGGCGGCCCCCGGCCTGGGGCGCTCGCGCACGTCCGTCGGGCGGTGCGAGGTCGTCTGCTTCAGCCCCGAGCGCACCGGCTCCTTCGGCACGCAGACCGTCACACGCGCGCGCACGGTGATCGAGGCGTGGGCCGACCGCACGGCCGCGCTGTCGGCGCTGCCCGGCATCCGCCAGGTGTTCGTCTTCGAGAACCGGGGGGAGGAGATCGGCGTCACCCTGCAGCATCCGCACGGCCAGATCTACGCCTACCCCTACATCACGCCCCGCACGCAGCTGCTGCTCGCCTCGATCGAGCGGGAGGGCGCCGACCTGTTCGAGCGGATCGTCGCCTTCGAGCAGGCGGGGCCGCGCGTCGTGATCGAGGGCGAGCACTGGATCGCGTACGTCCCGTTCGCCGCCCGCTGGCCCATCGAGGTCCACCTCGCCCCGCGCCGGCACGCCGCCGACTTCACCGAGCTGAGCGGGGCCGAGCGCGACGAGCTCGCGCCGCTGTACCTGCGCCTGCTGCGCGGCCTCGACGCCCTGTACGACGCCGACACCCTCGCGTTCGCCGGCGGCACGCCGTACATCGCGGCCTGGCACCAGGCCCCCGTGGACGTGGCCCGGGGCACGGCGCGCCTGCACCTGCAGCTCACCTCGCCCCGCCGCGCGGCCGACAAGCTGAAGTTCCTCGCCGGCTCCGAGGCCGCGATGGGCGCCTGGATCGGCGACATCCCGCCCGAGCAGGCCGCAGAACGCCTGCGCGCCGCCCTCGCGACCGTCCCGGAGGCCTCCGCATGACCGCTCCCGCATCGACGTCCCCGCACGCGTCGGCCGCGCTCGACGAGGCGCGGCGGCTGTTCGCCCATGTCTCCGGCCGTCAGCCCGATGGCGTCTGGTCGTCGGCGGGGCGCGCCAACCTGATCGGCGAGCACACCGACTACAACGAGGGCTTCGTGCTGCCCTTCGCGATCCAGCACCGCACCTACGCGGCAGCCGGGCTTCGCTCGGACGGGGGCGATCCGCGGATCCGCGTGGCCTCCACGTTCGCCGCCGGGGCCGTGGAGCTCGCGGTCGGCTCCCTCGCCGCGACGTTCGACGGCCCGGCCGGCACCGCGGTCGCCGACGGGGCGGTGCCGGAGTGGGCCGCCTACGCGCTGGGCGTGGCATGGGCCGCGCTCGCGGCCACCGGTCGATCCGCCGACGAGCTGCCCGGCGTGGACATCGCGATCGCGTCCGACGTGCCCGTGGGCGCGGGCCTGTCGTCCTCCGCGGCCATCGAGGGCGCGGTCGCCTCGGCGCTGAACGAGGTCTGGGGCCTCGGCCTGCCGCCGCTCGAGATGGCGTTGATCGGACGCCGCGCCGAGAACGAGGCCGTCGGCGCCCCCACCGGCGTCATGGACCAGGTGTCGTCGATCATGGGTCGCGCCGACGCCGCGACCTTCCTCGACTGCCGCTCGCTCGACACGCAGTCGGTCGACCTCGGCTTCGCCGCCGAGGGGCTCGAGCTGCTCGTGATCGACACGGGGGTGAAGCACTCCCACGCCACGGGCGGCTACCGCGACCGCCGCGACGCGTGCGAGCGGGGAGCGGCAGCCCTGGGCGTGGCCGCCCTGCGCGATGTGCCGGCGGCCGACCTGGATCGCGCCCGCGATCTGCTCGACGACGCCACGTTCCGCCGCGTGCGGCACATCGTCACCGAGAACCAGCGCGTGCTCGACACCGTGGGCGCGCTGCGCACCTCGGGCCCCCGGGCGATCGGCGACCTGCTCGTCGCCTCCCACGCCTCGATGCGCGACGACTTCGAGATCTCGGTGCCCGAGCTCGACGTCGCCGTCGAGACGGCCGTCGCGGAGGGCGCGGTCGGCGCACGGATGACCGGCGGCGGGTTCGGCGGATCCGCCATCGCCCTGGTCGAGGCGGCGGCCTCCGCGCCGGTGACCGCCGCCGCGGAGGCCGCCTTCGCGGCCCGCGGCTTCGCGGCCCCCCACTGCTTCACCGTCATCCCCTCACAGGGCGCCCGCCGCGACGCCTGACGTCCGCCCGGTCCTCCCGGCCCATCCACGGCCTCGTGGTGCACGACGCGGGTGCGGGTGGGACCGGACGGTCAGAGGGCGTCACGAGCCGTCGAAGGCCTCGCGGGCGCGCTCGATCGCCGGGTAGTGCTCGATGGCCCACTGCGCCAGGGCGAGGGACGGCTCGATGAGCGTCTCGCCGACGGCTGTCAGCCGGTACTCCACGCGCGGCGGCACCTCGGCGTGCACGGTCCGCGTCACGAGGCCGTCGCGCTCGAGCTGACGCACCGTCAGCGTCAGCATCCGCTGCGAGACGCCGGGCACGTGCCGCTGCAGCTCCGTGAAGCGCAACGTGCCGTGCTGCAGGGCCCCGATCACGAGCAGCGACCACTTGTCGCCGATGCGGTCGAGCACCGTGCGGATGGCCCGGCCATGCTCCTCGCCCGCGCGCTTGCAGGTGTCCTCGTACTCGGTCGAGGGGGCGTCGTCTGCGAGGGTCATGCGTCCGTCCGTGTTCGTCACGCACATCCGTGTGCCTTTTGTGCGGCCTCCGCGGATCGCGGATCATGGGCATGCTCACACATCGTAAGCCACGAACAGAAAGTAACCCATGCTCATCGCCCTGTGGATCGTCAACGCCCTCGCCGCCCTGCTCATGCTCATGGCCGGCTCCATGAAGGCCATCCGGTCGAAGGACGCGCTGCGCCCGCAGATGGCGTGGGTGGACGACTTCTCCGCCGGCTTCGTGCGGTTCATCGGCGTCGTCGAGGTGATCGGCGCGCTCGGCCTCGTCCTGCCCCTCGCGACGGGCATCGCGCCGATCCTGACGCCCATCGCCGCGACCGGCCTCGCGATCGTCATGTTCGGCGCCGTGGTCGTGCACATCCGCCGCAAGGAGCCGTTCCTCCCCGCCCTGGTCATCGCCCTGCTCGTGACGGCGTCGGCCGTTCTCGGCTACCTGGTCGTCCTCGGCTGACCCCGCGCGATCGCGCGGCGGAGGGCACGCCCCGACAGGGTTGAATGGAACCGTGACCCCCAACCCGGACGCGGCCCTGTGCGACGCGCTCGCCGCCGACCTGCAGGCCGCGCGCTTCCGATCCGAGGCGCTGCGCGCGGCCTGGGGCGTCGAGGCCGACGACGCGATCGGCCGCAGCCTGCGGGCACCCGCCCTGCGCGGGCTCGGCGATCGCGGCGACGCGTTGGCGACGCTCGGCCGCCTGCTGGTGCTGGGCGTGCCCCAGGCGCGTACGGCGGTCGACGCGGCGCTGCCCCGCCTGACCGCCGCCGGCCTGCAGGCGCTCGGCCTCGCGGAGATCGTCGGAGCCACGGGCGCGGCCGAGACCGTCGAGCCCCGCGCCATCGTCCGGCCGCAGTCCTACCTGGACACGTCCCCCGACGGCCGGATGGGGACGGGCGAATGGTGGTTCGCGAGCGACCTCGACGAGATCGCCCTGGGGGGCGGCGCGCTCGCCGAAGACCACGTGCTCGGCGTCGGCGGCGCCTCCCTCACCCTCGCGGGCCTGCAGCTGCCGACCACCGCGGGGCGCGTGCTCGACCTCGGCACGGGCTGCGGGATCCAGGCGCTCCGGGCCCGCCGGTACGCGTCGTCCGTCGTCGCGACCGACCTGTCGGAGCGGGCCCTCGCCTTCACGCGGCTGAACGCGCTGCTGAACCGCGTCGAGCGCGTCGAGACGCGCGGCGGCAGCCTGTTCGAGCCCGTCGCGGGCGAGACGTTCGACCGCGTCGTGTCGAACCCCCCGTTCGTCATCACCCCCCGCGCACAGGGTGTGCCCGACTACGAGTACCGCGACGGCGGGCTCGTGGGCGACGCCCTGGTCGAGCGCGTGGTCAGCGAGGTCGGCGCGCACCTCGAGCCGGGCGGCGTCGCCCAGCTGCTCGGCAACTGGGAGACGCGCGACGGGGTGGCGGGCCTCGACCGGGTGCGATCCTGGGTGCAGGCGTCCCCCGTGCCGCTCGACGCCTGGATCGTGGAGCGAGAGCTGCTCGATCCGATCCAGTACGCCGAGATGTGGATCCGCGACGGCGGCACCGCTCCCGGATCGGAGCGGCACGACGCGCTGCTGGACGCCTGGCTCGACGACTTCGCCGTGCGCGGGGTCACCGCCGTCGGCTTCGGGTACGTGCTCGTGCGCCGCGCGACCGGCGCTCCCACGCTCGCCCGGTACGAGCGCGTGCCGCAGCCGATCGCGTCCGAGGGCGGGCTCGGCGCCCACCTCGCGCTCGCGCTCGCCGCGCACGATCGCCTCTCGGGCATGGACGACGCAGCGCTCGCCGCGGCGACCCTGAAGACGGCGGCGGACGTCACCGAGGCCCGGCATCATCTGCCCGGCATCGGCGACCCGCAGGTCATCGAGCTGCGCCAGGGCGCCGGCTTCGGTCGCGCGCTGCAGGTCGACCCCGGCCTGGCGGCCCTCGTCGGCGCATGCGACGGCGAGCTCGCCGTCGGCCCGCTCATCGCGGCGATCGCCGATCTGCTGGAGGTGGACGGCGCGGCGCTGCGAGACGACCTGCTGCCCCGCGTGCGCGACCTGCTGGTCGACGGCTTCCTCGCCTTCGCCTGATCCGCGAGTGCCAGACGGCACTCGCGACCTGCCGATGAGTGCCATCTGACACTCGCGACCCACCGATGAGTGCCAGACGGCACTCGTGGGGCGTCAGGGGACGAGCAGCGACTTGATCGCGCGGCGCTCGTCCATCGCGGCGTAGCCCTCGGCGACGTCCGACAGCGGCACCGTGAGGTCGAACACGCGGCCCGGGTCGAGTGCCCCGGAGAGCACCTCGGGCAGCACCTCGTCGACGTAGTTGCGCACGGGGGCGACGCCGCCGCGCACGCCGACGTTCGAGCCGAACATCGTGCGTACGGGCAGCTCCGGGCCGCCGTGCGGGACGCCCACGAACCCGACCTGCCCGCCGGGCCGCGCCGAGCGCAGCGCCTGGTCCATCGACTCCTTCGTGCCCACGCACTCGAGCACCGCGTCGGGGCCGATGCCGTCGAACAGCTCCTTGACGTCGCGGATGCCGTCGGCGCCCCGCGAGGCGATCACGTCGGTCGCCCCGAACCGCCGCGCCAGCGCCTGGCGCGGCTCGTGGCGGGACATCGCGACGATGCGCTCGGCCCCCAGGCGGGACGCTGCCAGCACGCCGCTCAGACCGACGGCGCCGTCGCCGACGACCACCACCGTCGACCCGGCGCGCACGCCGGCGGACACCGCCGCGTGATGGCCGGTGAGGAACACGTCCGACAGCGTCAGCAGGCTCGGGATCAGCGCGTCGTCCGGCACGCCGCCCGGCACGACCGTGAGCGAGCCGTCGGCGTGCGGCACGCGCACGTACTCGCCCTGGCCGCCGTCGACGTCGGCGCCGGTGTGGTCCTTCCCGCCCCAGGACCCGCGCTCGAGGCACGAGGTGCTGAAGCCGTTGCGGCAGTTGGCGCACGTCATGTCGCAGTCGTAGAACGGCGCGATCACGAAGTCGCCCGGTCGCACCCGCGACACGTCCGACCCCACCTCCTCGACCACGCCCACGAACTCGTGCCCGATGCGGGTCGGCTCGTCCGGCTTCGCGGTCACGCCCCGGTAGTGCCACAGGTCGGAGCCGCAGACGCAGGACGCGACGACCCGCACGATCGCGTTGCGCGGGTCGCGGATCACGGGGTCCGGCACCTCCTCGAGACGGACGTCGCCGGGGCCGTGCAGGAAGGTCGCGCGCATGGGATCAGGCTATCTGCCCGCGTGGACGGGAGGGCCGGCGGGGCGTGCGGACCGGCGGTCGCCGGCGCGCCGATTACGCTGGATCCCATGCTCAACATGGCCGCCGGCGTCGCGCGCCTCGGCGACCTCGCGGCCTCTCCCGTGGTCGCCGCCCTCGCCCGTGCGTTCGCCGACGCCGGCCACGATCTCTCGATCGTCGGCGGCCCGGTCCGCGACGCGCTTCTGGGGCGTGCCACCCACGACCTCGACTTCACCACCGACGCCCGACCCGACGACATCCTGCGCATCGTCAAGCCGATCTCGACCGCGCAGTGGGACATCGGCCGGGCCTTCGGGACGATCGGCGCCCGGGTGCCGAATCCGGATGGCGCCGCCGAGCAGGTCGAGATCACCACATACCGCGCCGACAGCTACGACGGCGCCAGCCGCAAGCCCGCCGTCGAGTTCGGCGACACGCTCGAGGCCGACCTCGTGCGCCGCGACTTCACGGTCAACGCGATGGCGCTCACGGTTCCGGAGGTCAAGCTCGTCGACCCGACGGGCGGCGTCGAGGACCTCCTCGGCGGCGTGCTGCGAACGCCGATCGACCCGCGCATCAGCTTCGGGGACGATCCCCTGCGCATGCTGCGTGCCGCCCGCTTCTCGGCCCAGCTCGGCTTCGACGTCGAGGCGGGGACGCTCGAGGCGATCGGCGCCCTGCGCGGCACGCTCTCGATCGTCAGCCCCGAGCGCGTCCAGGGGGAGCTCTCCCGGCTGCTCACGACCGACGATCCGGTGCGCGGCATCCGCGTGCTGGTCGACACCGGCCTGATCGACGAGTTCCTGCCGGAGGTGTCGGCGCTCCGGCTCGAGGTGGACGAGCACCATCACCACAAGGACGTCTACGAGCACTCCCTCACCGTGCTGCGGCAGGCCATCGAGCACGAGCGCACCCGCTTCCCGGACGCGGCCCCCGACGTCGCGCTGCGCCTGGCCGCCCTGCTGCACGACATCGGCAAGCCGCGCACCCGCAAGCTCGAGAAGGGCGGCGCGGTCACCTTCCACCACCACGACGTGGTCGGCTCGCGGATGGCGCGCAAGCGCCTGCAGGCGCTGCGCTACGACGGCGACACGATCGACGCCGTCAGCAGGCTGATCGAGCTGCATCTGCGCTTCTTCGGCTACGCCGAGGGGACGTGGACCGATTCGGCGGTGCGCCGGTACGTCAGGGACGCGGGCGCTCAGCTCGAGCGGCTGCACATCCTGACCCGGGCCGACGTCACCACGCGAAACCGCCGCAAGGCCGCGCGGCTGGCAAGCGCCTACGACGACATCGAGGAGCGCATCGCGCAGCTGCGGGACCAGGAGGAGCTCGACGCGATCCGCCCCGAGCTCGACGGGAACCGCATCCAGCAGATCCTCGGCATCCCGCCCGGGCCGGAGGTCGGCAAGGCCTACCGCTTCCTGCTCGACCTGCGCCTGGACGAGGGCGTGCTGGGGCCCGACGAGGTCGAGCGTCGCCTGCGGGCGTGGTGGGACGCCCCGCAGTGAGCCGTGGGGGGGGGGGGGCGGCCCCCCCGCGGGGGGGCGGGGGGGGCGGGGGGGCACGGGGGGGGGGGGGGCGGGGGGCCCGGGCCCCCCCCCCGCGGCGGGGCGCCCCCCCCCCCCCCCCCCCCCCCGCCTCAGCGGTCCGTGCGGACCTACTTCTTGAGCGCGACGACCTGCAGCGCGATGACCGCGGTGACGTCGTCGTGCAGACGCACGACGGCCTCGTGGTCGCCCACCGACTTGATGGCGGCGGGGATCGTGATCTTGCGCTTGTCGACCGAGCCGAGACCGGCCTCCGACACCGCGTCGGCGATGTCGGCGGTCTTGACCGAGCCGAACAGGCGGCCCTCGGCGCCGGCCTTGACGGCCAGCTTCACCTTGGTGCCCTCGAGCGTGTTCTTCAGGGCGACCGCCTCGTCGTGCGTCGCGATGGCGCGAGCCTCGCGCGCGGCACGGATCGACGCGACCTGCTTCTCGCCGCCGCGCGTCCACGCGGTGGCGAAGCCCTGGGGGATGAGGTAGTTGCGGGCGTACCCGTCCTTGACCTCGACGACGTCGCCGGCGCTGCCCAGGCCGTCGACCTCAGAAGTGAGAATCAGCTTTGCCATGGTTGCTCCTTAGCGGCCGGCGCCGGCGTAGGGCAGGAGCGCCATCTCGCGCGCGTTCTTGATCGCCTTGGCGATCAGACGCTGCTCCTGCACCGAGACACCGGTGATACGACGGGCGCGGATCTTGCCGCGCTCCGAGATGAACTTGCGAAGGGTGGCGACATCCTTGTAATCGATGAGGCCGACCCGGATCGACTTCGCGGGAGCGGCGTTCTTCGCGCCCTTCCGCGGCTTGCGGCGGTCGCCGCTCGACTTTCCAGCCATTGTCAGTCCTTAGAAATGTGGTTCGGATGCCGCGGGACGGCATCCAGAGAATCAGAACGGGGTGTCGTCTCCGAACGACCCCGGGGTGCTCCATGCGTCGGCGCTCGTCTGCGACCCGGGGGTCGACCACGGCTCCTCCGAGACCTGCTGGCGCGGCTGTCCGCCGCCACCGAACTGGCCCTGGCCTCCGCCGCCGCCGGATCCGCGCGCCGCGCGGGTGACCTGGGCGGTCGCGAAGCGCAGCGAGGGGCCGATCTCGTCGACCTCCAGCTCGATCGCGGTGCGCTGGTTGCCCTCGCGGTCCTGGTAGGAGCGCTGGCTGAGGCGGCCCTGCGCGATGACGCGCATGCCCTTCGTCAGCGACCCCGCCACGTTCTCGGCGAACTCGCGCCAGACGCTGGCACGCAGGAAGAGAGCCTCGCCGTCCTTCCACTCGCCCGAGGCGCGGTCGAACGTGCGCGGCGTCGAGGCGATCGTGAAGTTCGCCACGGGGATGCCGTTGTTCGTGTAACGCAGCTCGGGGTCGGCCGTGAGGTTGCCCACGACGGTGATGACGGTTTCGCCGGCCATGGGACTTAGGCCTTCGCCGCCGTCTTGCGGGCCGCACGCTCCTCGGCGCGCTTCGCCTCGGAAGCGACCATCGCGATGGCCTCCTCGGCGCGCAGCACCTTGGTGCGCATGATCTGCTCGTTCAGGCCGAGCTGGCGGTCCAGCTCCTGGGTGGCCTCGCTGGTCGCGGTGAAGTTCACGACGGCGTAGATGCCCTCGTTCTTCTTCTGGATCTCGTAGGCCAGACGGCGCTTGCCCCAGATGTCGATGTTCTCGATGGTGCCACCGGACTCGGTGATCACGGTCAGGAACTTGTCGACGATCGTGGGAACCTGGCGCTCGTCGATCTCCGGCTGCAGGATGGCCATGAGCTCGTACTGGTGCGTCACTTACCCACCTCCTTCGGACTTGATCGGCTGCCGGGCATTTCCCGACAGCAGGAGGGTGTGTTGCACGTCGTGCAGGCACGCGCGAGTGCGCGCGCTCCACACAACCGCGTCAGTCTATCAGGCGACCGCGTGCTCCGTGCCCCGGGCGAGGTCGTCGAACAGGCGGGTGTTGAAGTCGTACGCGAGCAGCACCTCGGCGATCACGCGCTCCTTCTCGGCGTCGTCCCACGGGACGGCGTCGAGCTCGTCGCGGTAGACGTCCTTGAACGCGGTCGGATCGGCGATGTCGGCGAAGATGTAGAACCCGATGCCGTTGGTGTCGAAGCCGAACTGCCGCTTCATCACCCGGCCGATGTGCTGGCCGCCCGACAGGTCGCCGAGGTAGCGCGTGTAGTGGTGCGCCACGAAACCGCCCGCCCACGTGCTGCCGACCTGCTCGATCCGCGCGACGTACTCGGCGGTGGCGGGGAGAGGCGAGATCCGCTCGCGCCAGTCGGCGCCCAGCAGGAACTCGAGGTCGGCCTCGAGCGCGGGAAGCCGCGTGAGCTTGTCGCTGATGAAGCGCGAGGCGACCGGGTCCTGCCGCATCCGCTCGGTCGCCGCCTCGAGAGCGGCGTAGACGAAGTAGTGCTGCGCGACCAGCGAGATGTAGTCGTCGCGGGAGCGCTCCCCCTTCAGCAGGGCCGACATGAACCCGGCGCCCTCGCTGGTGGAGTGCGCGTCGCGGGTGCGCTCGCGGAGGGCGGTGGAGAGGGGGATGACGTTCACGGGGGGATCTCCTGGGGTGGGGTCAATGGGGTCGCGGCGTGACGCCGAGGCGCTCGCAGGCAGTGTCGTACAGGGCGACGATCTCGCGGCGCACGGCCGCGCGGTCAGCGATGGACCCGCCGGGCCAGGAGATGCGCACGGCATCCTCCGCCCCGTCGGGCAGCTGGGCGGTCCACTCGCCGCCGTCTCCGTCGAAGCCGGTCATCTCCGCCGACACCGCGTCGATGCCCGCGAAGGCGCGGACGATGAGGGGGTTGTCCGCGGTGTGGTCGGTGTTCATGTGCCGCAGCACGGCGGCGACGACGTCGGGAGCGAACTCGTGGGCCATGAGGTAAGGCTAACCTCATCAGGTGCCCGGCCGCCACGCGAGGACACCGCGGAGTTCAGCCGGCGAGCGCGTATCCGTCCGCCGCCGCGGCCACGCGGTTGTTGTAGGCGACGTCGGCGTTGTACGCGGCGACCGCGGCGATCCAGTTCTGCGGGACGCGCAGGTCTCCCCCTGCCGCGCACAGATAGGTCGCGGCGGCGAGCGCCGCGTCGTCGATCTGATGCGGGTCCGCCACCCCGTCGCCGTTGCCGTCCCTGCCGTAGATCTCCCACGTCGAGGGGATGAACTGCATCGGGCCGACGGCGCGATCCCAGGTGGCGTCGCCGTCGAGCGCTCCGCCGTCCGTATCGGGCACCTGCGTGGTCGGCGACCCGTCGGACAGCGGGGAGCCGTCGAGCGGGATGCCGAGGATGCCGGGACGGGCGACGCCGTCGGCGTCGATGGACGAGCCGTGGATGGTCCCGTGCAGGCTCTCGACGTAGCCGATGCCGGCGAGCGTGTTCCAGCCCACGCCGCAGCCGGCCGACTCGGCGGCGAGCGCGAGCGCCGCACCCGCGTAGGCGGCGAGCGCGCGCTGCGGGATGCCCGCCTCGTCGGCGACCCGCGCGACCCATTCCGGGTCGACGCGCGACGCGATGCCTCCGGTCGAGGGCGACGGCGCCGCTGACGGCGCGACCTCGGCGGCGCCGGCCCGCGGCCCGGAAGGCACGCTCGGCTCCGCCTCGCGCTCCGACAGCACGCGCAGCACGGAGAAGGCGAGGGCGGCCACGATCAGCACACCGGCGACGCCGATCGCGATCGGGACCAGCCACCAGCGCTTCACGGCGTCATCCTCCCAGCCGCGGCTGACCGCGAGCCGTTCGCGCCCACACCGATCGGTGTCGTTCTGCCCTTATCGCGTCGCGTAAGGGCAGAACGGCACCGCTTCTCCGCGGGGATGGCCCGTCTCAGTCGGCGGCCTCCTGACGCGCCCGGCGCCGCTGGGCCAGCACGAGGACGAGCCCCGCCAGCAGCAGCGTCAGGGCCGCGATGCCGGGCGCGACGACGCCGGACCCGGTCGCGGCGAGCGGGCCGGCGCCCGCCGGAGCGGCCTCGTCGGCGATCGTCACCTCGGCCCAGCCGACCAGCTCGCCGTCGGCGTCGAGCACCGCGATGCGGTGCACGCCCGGCTCGAGGCTCTCCGGCAGCGTCGTGGTACCAACGCCGTCGGCGCTCGCCTGGAACCAGCCCAGGGCGACGGGCGTCGAGTACACGTACCCGAAGTGCCACGCCTCGGCCTCGAGCCCGGAAATCGTCACCGTGTGGCCGTCCACCGCGACCTGGATCGCGTCGCGCAGCGCCTCGGGCAGTCCCTCGCCCGTCGCCGCCGGAGGCTCCGGCGTGAACGACGGCGCTCCGGTCGTCCCGGCGGGCTCGATCGCCCCCGGGTCCGGGTCGGCTGCGCCGGGATCGGTCGCCCCGGGCTCCGTCGCCCCCGGCTCCGTGGTGCCGGGGTCCGTCGTTCCGGGGTCCGTCGTGCCGGGCTCCGTGGTCCCGGGGTCCGTCGTTCCGGGCTCGGTCACGCCCGGTTCCGTCGTTCCGGGATCCGTCGCGCCCGGCTCCGTCGTTCCGGGATCCGTGGCGCCCGGGTCGGTCGCGCCGGGATCCGCGCCACCGGGCTCGGTCGTCCCCGGATCCGTGCCGCCGGGCTCCTCCCCGGGACCCGTACCGCCGGGCTCCTCGCCCGGCTCCGTGCCGCCGGGTTCCTCACCCGGCTCCGTTTCGCCGGGCTCCTCCCCGGGGTCGGTGCCGCCAGGCTCCTCACCGGGATCCGTGCCGCCGGGCTCGAGCGCGGTCGCTCCTGTCAGGTCCACCGTGAACGCGGTCGGCGCCTTCTTGCCGTCGGCCACGCCGCCCGACGAGTACCAGTACGAGGACAGCCCTGTGTCGAGCTGGAAGTCGACGAACGACTGCGGCCAGGCACCCCAGCCGTCCACCGTGCGGTTCTGCGCACTGACGCTCTCCGGCACCGCGACCTCGACGCCCGCGTAGTCGGGGCTGATGGTGACAGCGCCCTCCACGTCGACGTCGACATCGCGGAACGTCGCGATCACGACGTCCTCGTAGACCCCTTCGAGCCTGACCTTCTCGGTCGCGTTCTCCTGGCTGCTGGCGTAGCCGGTCAGATCGGCGACGAGCGTGCCCGTGCCGTCCGCGTCCACGGTGAGCAGCGGGTCCGCGATCGTGAACGGCACCAGGCCGCCGTAGAAGTTCACCGACCAGGAGGCGTCCCACTCGATCACGGCCGAGCCGTCCGGCCGCACCGTGGCGGTGCCGTCGGAGAGGCGGACGAGCTGGGTGCCGCCGCCTGAGATGTGCGCTGCGCGGGTGGCCCACGTCGCCGGGGTCTCGGCGCCGGTCTCGGCGAGCTGCAGGATCCGCGCGCCGTCCGCGTCCGCCGAGTACGTCGCCTCGGTGCCGTCGGACTCGCCGGCCGAGAAGAAGTTCGACCCGCCGAAGGGCGGCGCGGCCTGCATCTCGCCGCTGCCGGTCCATTCCAGCTCGATGCCCGTGTACGCGGTCTCGGTCGCGGGCAGCGCGGCGGGCGCGGTCACCGTGAGCACCGCGGGGTCGCTGTAGGCGACGCCGGCCTCGCTGGTGAGCACAGCCCGGTAGCGGGCGCCGTCGCGCTGCACGGAGACCTTCTTCAGCGTCAGCGTGCTGCCGTCGATCACGACGTCGTCCCCGGCGGCGAGGTCCACCCAGGCGTCACCGTCCGCGACCTGCCAGGACACGACCGGGGCGGGGCTCCCGGCGACCTCGACCGCGAACGATGCCGTGCCGCTCTCCTTGACCGAGGTGGCCTTCGGCTGCTCGGCCACGCGCGGCGCGGTCTGCACGGTCAGCGTCGCGGTCTTCGACACGACGGATCCGGCCGGGTTCGTCGCGACGACGCGGTACTGCGTGCCGTCGACGTCCTCCCCGGCGGTGACGGCCAGCGTGCCGGTCGTGGCGCCGGCGACGTCGCGGAACGCGATGTCGCCGGGTGTCTTCGCCTGCCACTGCAGGCCGACGTCCTCGCCCTCGACGACGGCGGTCAGCTCCGCGGTCGCCGCGTCCGCGTCAGCGGGGACCACGACCGTCGTGTCCGCGGGATCCGTGGTGAAGGCCGCTGTGGTCTGCAGGGAGACGACGAGCATCTGCGAGCTGCCGGCGATCCACAGGCGACCTCGATCGTCGATCTCGACCGCGGTCGTGCTGGCCACGGCCCTGTCGATCGCGCCGGAGGCGATGAGCGACGGCGCCGCGCCGGGGTCGGCCGCGTCGTAGAAGCGGACGCTGCGGCCGGACGTGACGGCCACGAGCCGGTCGTGCGCGTCGTCGTATGCGAGCCGCTGCGCAGCGGTGTCGATGTCGATCCGCTGATCGGTGAGCGCGTCGTCCCGGTAGATCGAGATGCGCGGCGGGACGGCAGAGAAGGTGCCGACGTCGTATCCCGACGATGCGACGTACACATCGCCTCGCGCGGAGGCCGCCAGAGCGACCTCGGACTGATCGGACTGGTCTGCTCTGACGAGCGTCAGCGTGCCTTCCTCCCGGGTGTACAGCGAGGTCTTCCCGGCGCCCACTCCGTTGAAGCTGCCGATCGCGTAGAGCAGGCCGCTCTTCTCGTTGATCACGGCGTCCGTCGCGACCCGATCGGAGGACGACTCGACGGTGTACGTGCCGTCCTCGCCGCGCGTCGCCACGGCCACCGTGCCGTTCCCTCCGGGGAACACGATGTCGCCCGTGCGCTGGTCGATCACCGGCTGGTAGGTGGCCCCGACCGCGCCGGCGAAGGTCTGCCCCCAGGCATAGCTGCCGTCGCTCTGCGGCACGAGCAGCGAGAAGTCCGCCCCGGCGACCACGAGCACCTCGCCCGTGGACTCGATCACGCCGCGGGCGCGCACCGTGGTCGTCCCGGAGGCCGGGATCACCTGGACCTGCTCACGCGTCTCCAGGTCGATGACGACGATCTGCGGGGTGTTGCTTCTGGTCTTGTTCGCGCCGGCGAACGCGAGGCCGCGCGCCGTGTCGATCGCGACGGACGCGTAGGTCAGCCCGCTCGGCGGGTCGATGGTCTCGACCGCGACCGTGGCCGTGCCGGGCTCAGCCCAGTCCTCCGCCTGCGCGGCGGGCCAGCCGCCCGCGATGCTCCACGTCGCCGGGTCCAGGCTCGCGATCAGCGACGCGTAGGAGCCGAAGGCGGGTGCGGCGCTGCCCGCGCCGGTGGCGAGGGTCGCGCCGATGCCCGCCCACTCGCCCGTGCCCTCGTCGATCGTGACGGCGCCGCCGAGCCGGGCGCTGAGATCCGCCAGCGCGACGTCGTCGCCGGTCAGCCACTCGCCGTCGATGAAGCTGCGGTAGTCGGCGCGGACCGTGGCCGAGCCGTAGCCGTCGGCCACGACGTGCAGGTCGCTGAGCGTGAGGTCCATCACGCCGCTGTGCCCGGTGAAGCGCACGCTGCCGGCGAGCGCAAGGTCGAGGGCCCCCGTCGCGGGGGCGAACGTGCCGCTCGTCACCGTCCAGCGGAACGTGCCGTCCTCGTTCACGATCAGCCCGTCCCCCGGGATGATCTCGCCGTGGGCGATGTCGCCGGGGACGTAGTCGCGATAGACCTTGCTGAAGCCCCAGTCGAACGTGCCGCCGGTCACGTCGTAGACGCCTTCCTCCGCGGCGGTCGCGGGCGGCGCGCCCGCCACGACCGCGCCGGACATGGCGAGGACGAGGCCGAGCAGGAGGGCGAGCGCGCGAGAGGACGAGCGCCGTGAGGACGAGCGGCGACGGGGTGACGAGACGGGCATGGCGGGACCTTCGGGTAAGGGATGCGCGCGGCTGTGGTGACACAGCGGTGGGAGGGCGCCGCGCGGCTCCCTCCCACCGCGACCGATCACTCGAAGTAGACCGGGACCTCCGAGTAGTTCGGGTCGCCGGCGGCGTCAGGGAACGCCCCGTGACCGGAGAAGGTGTAGATGTAGCACTGCTCGCCGACGGTGTCGTTCTCGTCGACGAGGCAGTCGATGTCGTCGTAGGCCTGGACGACGTCGATGTACGCGTTCGAGAACGCACCGCCCGAGAGCAGCACCCGCGTCTCGGTCGTGGACGTGGCAGTCGGCGAGGCCCAGACCGCGTCCTCGTAGTAGCCGGCGTCCTGCGACGTGAAGTTCTCGCCGCCGAAGGCGACGTAGACGCCGTTGCCGTACGGAAGCGTGAAGCCGTTGAAGCCGCTGCCGGAGACGGGGATCCGCGTGGAGCCCGCGAGGTTCGCGATCACGGGGTCGACCGACCACGTCTTGGTCGAGTTGTCGACCGAGACGCTCGTCGTGACCGCGGCCGAGGCGCTGAGCGGCGCCGTGAGGACGAGGGCTCCGGCGGCCAGCGCCGAGCAGACCGCGGCGGTCTTCTTCTTCATGTTCATCCTGCTTCCCTTCGGTAGGGTGAGCGGACGCCGTGCGGCATCCCGGTTCGAGTGCGCTTCTGCGCGCCCCTCATGCCGCGCGGCCAGCCGGGGTGAGCAATCTTGCAGGACCTCACCCCGGCGCCCCGCCCGCACGAGCGGGGAGCGCGGCTCAAGTCGATCGGCCCGGCGAGCGAGCCTTAGGTGGAGCGTATCGAGGCACCGTGGGTTAGGCAAGGCAAACCTTACTTACCCGATCTCCGCTCGTACGTCCGCTTCCTCGAGCTCGGCCGGCCGGGTCGTCGCAGACCCGAACGGCAGCGGACGGGTCACTTGGCGACGGTCTTGCCGGCGCTCGTCTTCGACACCGTCGAGTAGCCGGCCTTCTTGCCCGTCACCTTCACGGTGAGCTTCTTCCCCGCCTGCGCCGACGTGACCTTGTAGCTCCACTTGGTGGCGCCCGCGATGGGCTTGCCGTTCGCGTACCACTGGTAGCTGCGCGTGACGCCGTACGTCCAGGTGCCGACCTTGGCCGACACGGTGCTGCCGACCTTGACGGTGCCCGAGATCGACGGGGTGGGCGCGGTCAGCGTGCCCTTGGCGACCGCCTTGGTCTTGGAGGAGGTCTTCGACACGTCGCTGTACCCGGAGAGCTTGCCGGTGACCCGCACCGAGATCTGCTTCCCGGCGTCGGCCGCGACCGCCGTGTAGGTGCTCTTGGTGGCGCCCGAGATGGCCTTGCCGTCGCGCAGCCACTGGTAGGTCAGCTTCGTGCCGGTCGTCCAGGTGCCGGGCTTCGCGGTGAGCTTCTGGCCCACCTTGGCCGTCCCGCTGATCGCCGGCGTCGCGCTCTTCAGCGTGGCCTTGGCGACCGCCTTCGTCTTGGCGGAGCTCTTCGACGCGTCGCTGTACCCGGAGAGCTTGCCGGTGACCCGCACCGAGATCTGCTTCCCGGCGTCGGCCGCGACGAGCTTGTAGGCGCTCTTCGTGGCGCCCGAGATGGCCTTGCCGTCGCGCAGCCACTGGTACGAGAGCTTCGTACCGGTCGTCCAGGTGCCCGGCTTGGCCGTCAGCGTCTTCCCGACCGTCGTCGTCCCGCTCAGGGTCGGCGTGCCCGCCGTGAGCGCGCCCTTGCCGACCGTGACCGGATCCGACTCGAGCGTCGCCTCGCCGGCGTCGCTCACAGCGGTGACCGCGACCGTGACGGCCTTGCCGTCCTGCGCCGCCGTGGGCGTGAACGTCCTCGACGTCGCGCCGGCGATCGCCGCGCCCGTGGCCTTCCACTGGTAGGTGAGCGTAGCGCCGTCCGCCGCCTGCGCCTGTGCGGTCAGCGCCGAGCCGACCTTGGGCGAGCCGGTGATCGACACCGACTCGAGCGGCAGCTCGACGGTGAGCGCGGCGGGGTCGGTCGCCGACACCCCGATCGCGTTCGAGATCAGCGCTCGGTAGCTCTGCACGGCCGCCGCGGAGCCCGTGACCTCGTAGGACGCCGAGGTCGCGCCCTCGATGTCCGTCCAGGCCTGTCCGTCGGCGGAGGACTGCCACTGGTAGGCGACGGGCCCTTCGGCAGCCCCCGCCGCCGCGAAGGTCGCGGTCGCGCCGACCGCCACTCGCTGGTCGACGGGCTGCGTGGTGACCGTCGGCGCCTCGGCGTCGAGGACGGCCGCGAAGCGCGTCGGCACCTTGCGGGGCTGGATCGAGGTCTCGGTGCCGGCGGTCGTGTACCAGTACGAGGACTGCCCGGTCAGCATCTGGAACTCGAGGAAGTCCGAGGGGAACGCGCCCGACCAGGGCTGGTCGGAGACGTACGGGTTGCGCCCGCTGATGTCGTCCGGCACCGCGACGCCCAGATAGTCGGGGGTCGCGACGATGCCGGTGTCGGTGACGTCGACGTCGGAGAGGGTCGCGAGGGTGAGGTCGGGCTGGTCGGGCAGCCGGCTCCACACCGACGCGTCGTCCATGTCGGCGCCGTAGCCGGTGACGAGGGCGGTGAGCGTGCCGACGCCGTCCTCGACCACGAGCTTCGGATCCGTCACCGACCAGTACGTCATGCCGCCGTAGTAGGCGACGGTGAAGGAGCCGGACCACTGGATCTCCGCGTTGTCGGCGTCGGCGTCCAGCGTGCCCTGGCCGTCCGCGATCTGCACGCGGCTCTGCGTGTACGACCGCGCGTTGCTCGAGGTCGGCTGCACGAGGGAGCCGCCGTCGGGCAGGCGGCACTTCGTCGACCACGTGGGCTGCTGCAGTCCGGTGCCGTCCGCGCCCGGCTTGACGATCCTCGTGTTGCCCTCGGACGTCGAGTAGAAGCCGTCGGCCTCGGACCAGAGCCGCGACTGGCCCGTGTCGCCGGCGACGCCCGCGGAGAGGAAGTTGCAGCCGCCGAAGTAGGCGCCGCCGTTCGACTCGTTGTTGACGCCCCAGTCGAACACGATGCCCGAGACCTCGGTCTCTGCGGCCTGGGCGGGACTCGGGACGGTGAGCAGGGCGCCGGCGAGGGCCAGAGCGCCCACGGCGGCGGGAAGCGCCCGGAGAGAGCGTGGGGAGGACGCGAGGAGAGGCTGCGACATGGGACGGCTTTCGGGATGGGAAGTGGGAGAAGGGTGGGTGCCGGGGCGGAGGCCTTTCGGCCCCGCTCCGGCACCCGGTGTGTCCGCTGTGGCCCTCAGGACCGGACAGGACGACGGCGGGCGATCAGCACCACGCCGGCGGCGATCAGCAGCAGAGCAGACGCCCCGGCCACCTCCAGCGCGGCCTGGTCGGCACCCGTCGCGGCGAGCGGGCTCGTGCCCTCCCCCGACTCGTCCGCCGCGATCGTGACGGCCGCCCAGCCGACGAGGTTGCCCTCGACGTCCTGAGCCGCGATGCGGTGCGATCCCGCCGCGAGGGAGTCGGGCAGCGTCGCCGTCACTGTGCCGTCCGCGTCCGCCTGGAACCAGCCCAGCGCGGTCGGCGTCGAGTACGCGTAGAGGTGGTACCACGCGTTCGGCGTGAGGCCGGAGATCGTCACCGTGCGGCCGTCGACGGCGACCTCGATGCCGCCCTCGGCGTCGGCGGGCAGCTCGTCGCCCGTGGCCGCAGGCGCCGCCGGCGTGAACGACGGCTCGGTGTCGGTCGCGGTGTCGCCGCCGGACGCGCCGTCCTCCGACTCGTCATCGCCCGACGTGCCGTCGTCCGAGGTCCCCTCGTCGTCGGTCACGGCCGGCGTGCTGTCCTCCGGCTCGTCGTCCTCGGTCGGCGTCGGCGTCGCCGGCTCGGACGGGGTCGACGGCGTCGGCGTGGAGTCGGTCGGCTCCGTCGGCGTCGAGGGCTCGCTCGGTGTGGTGGGGGTGGTCGGTGTGGTGGGGGTGGTCGGAGTGGTGGGCGTGGTCGGGGTCGCCGGCTCGCTCGGCTCCGACGGAGTGGTCGGCTCGCTCGGGGTCGTGGGCTCGGCCGGCTCCGTCGGCTCGGTCGGCTCAGTCGGCTCCGTCGGCTCCGTCGGCTCCGTCGGCTCCGTCGGCTCCGTCGGCTCCGTCGGCTCGGCGGGGAAGAGCGCGCCGAGCTGCTCGTCGGTGAGGGTCACCGGCTCGGAGTGCAGCAGTGTGCTCTCCGTCACGTTGCCGTGTGCGACCCAGACGACGACCTTATAGTCGCTCTCGGCGCTCAGCTCGTCCGCCGCAGCGGTCAGGTCTTCGTCGAAGGACCCGTCCGCGTGGAACACTCCCAGAGCGTCCGTCGATACGGGCGCGTACGGCGAGATCCACTTCACGGCCGTCACGTTCGAGCTCGTGACGTCGAGATCGGCGATCGAGGCGTCCACGAGCGCGGCGTACACGCCGACGGCAGAGCCGCCCGACGAGGTCGCCGGCAGGTCGACGTAGCCCGAACCGGTCACGTTGACCGTGAGCCCCGACTCCGCATCCGCGCCGGTCACCGACACCGCGGTCGTACGCTCTGCCGGGGCGTCCTGCACCTCGTACGAGACGGTCAGCGGCAGCGGCACCTTGCGCGGCTGGATGCTGTTCGCGCCGCCCGCCGTGGAGTACCAGTACGACGACTGGCCGGTGAGCTGCTGGAACCGCTGGAAGTCGGCCGGGAAGGCGCCCGACCACTCCTCGGTCAGATCCTGCGCGTTGCGGCCGTTCACGTCCTCGGGAACCGCGACGCCGAGGTAGTCGGGCGTCACCTCGATGCCCTCCGCCGTGACCTCGACGTCGGTGAGGGTGACGATCGGCACAGTCACCGGCTCGAGCGTGTTCCAGATCGAGGCGTCGTCCATGTCGGCGCCGTAGCCCGACAGCGTCGCGGTGACCTCGCCCGTGCCGTCGGCGTTGACCGTGAGCTTGGGGTCCGAGGCCGACCAGTACGTCATGCCGCCGTAGTAGACGACGGTGAAGTCGCCGTCCCACTGGATCTCGGCGGTGTTGGCCTCGACGTCGACGACCCCCGAGCCGTTCGCGATCTGAACACGCGTCTGCGTGTAGCTCTGGGGGTTGTTCGAGGTGGGCTGCACCAGCGTGCCGCCATCGGGGAGACGGCACTTCGTCGACCAGGTCGGCTGCGTCAGGCCAGTGCCGTCGGCGGTCGGCTTCACGATCGTCGTGTTGCCTTCGGAGGTCGAGTAGAACCCGTCGGCCTCGGACCAGAGGCGGGATGCGCCGGTGTCGCCGGCGATGCCCGCGGAGAGGAAGTTGCAGCCGCCGAAATAGGCGCCGCCGTTCGACTCGTTGTTGATGCCCCAGTCGAACACGACGTCCGACACCTCGGTGGCGGTGGCGGCGGTCGCCGCGGTGGGCAGGGCGACGGCGCCGCCGAGGCCCAAGAGGCCGGCTATGCCGGCCGCGAGCGCGCGCCTCACGCGCCGCGGTGATGATGCATGACTCACGGGTGACTCCTTCGGGAAAGGACGATCCGTCGGCGCGGGACAGCCGCGGACCGGAGAAGAGCGACGAGACGTCGCGATTTGCTTAGGTTAGGCTTAGCTGGCCTGACCGTTCGCGGTTAGCGTAGCCTAACCTCACCCGCTCCCGACAGTCGCCGCCGAGACGCGCTCCCGCGCACGGCGGCTGAGGCCCATGAACAGAACCCCTCGTCTCGCCGCGCTCCTGATCGCCGCCGCGTTCGCCCTCACCGCCTGCGCTCCCGCGGCCTCACAGGCAGCGGGTGAGGACGCCACCGGCTGCCGCGACAGCGATGTGGCGCTCGCCGACCTCGCGATCCTCGAGGCGCCCCGCGAGCACGTCGGCGAGTCCACGGCGTGCCTGCCCACGACCTCGATCGAGCCCGTCGCCGACGACGTCACGCCGAGCCTGCCGGCGACCGTGACCGACAACCAGGGCACCGAGGTCACCGTGACCGACACCAGTCGGATCCTGGCGCTCGACATCTACGGCTCGCTCGCCGCGACGGTGTTCGGGCTGGGCCTCGGCGACAGCGTCGTGGGGCGGGACACGTCGACAGGCTTCCCCGAGGCCGCCGACCTCCCGCTGGTCACGCAGAACGGGCACGAGCTGAACGGCGAGGCGATCCTCGACCTGCAGCCGACGGTCATCATCACCGACTCGTCCATCGGCCCGTGGGACGTCGTGCTGCAGATGCGCGACGCGGGCGTTCCCGTCGTCGTCGTCACCCCCGAGCGCAGCATCGAGAACACCGGCGAGGTCATCATGGCCGTCGCCGACGCCCTCGGCGTGCACGACGCCGGCGTCGAGCTGGCCGAGCGCGTGCAGGCCGAGATCGACGACGTGGTGGCGCAGGTGGCGGGCATCGCGCCCGAGGACGTCGCCGACCGCCCGCGCATCATGTTCTTCTACGTGCGCGGCAACGCGGGCATCTATTACATCTTCGGCGCCGGCTCGGGCACGGACTCGCTCATCACGAGCCTCGGCGGCGTGGACGTCGCGACCGAGATCGGCTGGCAGGGCATGCGCCCGATGACGGCGGAGGCGCTCGTGGACGCGGCGCCGGACGTGATCCTGATGATGACCAAGGGGCTCGAGTCGGTCGACGGCGTGGACGGGCTTCTCGAGACCGTGCCCGCGATCGCCGAGACGCCCGCCGGTCAGCACCGACGGATCGTCGACATGAGCGACTACGAGGTGCTGAGCTTCGGACCGCGCACGGCCGCCGTGATCGAGGCGCTCGCCCGCGCGATCTACGCCCCGGAGCAGAGCGGGCCCGTGGAATGACCGCGACGCTGCCCGCGAGGTCCCGCGACCGCACCGCCCCCGCGGGGCGGCCTCCGGCCGGGCGACGCGTCGCGCTGATCGTCGGGCTCGTCGCCGCGCTCGCGGTCCTCGTCCTGTTCTCCGCGGGCACCGGGCAGCTCTACGTCGCACCGCTCGAGGTGCTGGGGTCGATCCTCCACGCCGTCGGCATCGACGCGCTCCCCCTGCCGGAGCACCCGAACGGCTACAGCGCTCTCTGGACCATCCGGTTCCCCCGCGTCGCGATGGCCGTGTTCATCGGCGCGGCGTTGGCCGCCGCGGGCCTGCTGATGCAGGCGATCTTCGGCAACCCCCTGGCCGAGCCCGGCGTCGTCGGCGTCTCGTCCGGCGCGGCGCTGGGCGCCGCCGCCACGATCGTCTTCGGCTGGACCTTCCTCGGCGAGTGGACGACGGCCGCCGTGGCGTTCGCGACCGGCCTGGCCGCGACGCTGCTCGTGTACGCCATGAGCCGCGCGAACGGGCGCACCGAGGTGGTCACGCTGGTGCTCACCGGCATCGCCGTCAACGCGTTCACCGGCGCCGGGCTGGCCTTCATGACGTTCCTCGGCGACCAGCAGGCCCGCGAGCAGATCGTGTTCTGGCAGCTCGGCAGCCTCAACGGCTCGCGGTGGGAGCAGTTCGGGATCGTCGCGCCGATCGTGATCGTCGGCGTCGTCGCGGCCTTCGCGCTCGCACGGCGACTCGATCTGCTCGCGCTGGGCGAGAAGAGCGCGCGCCACCTGGGCGTCAACGTCGAGGCGCTGCGCATCGTCGCGATCGTCGTCACCGCGCTGCTGGTCGGCGCCGCCGTCGCGTTCGCGGGCATCATCGCGTTCGTGGGGCTCGTGATCCCGCACCTGATGCGCATGATCATCGGCCCCGCGCACCTTCCCCTGCTGATCACCAGCACGCTCGGAGGATCGGTGCTGCTGCTGGCCGCCGACCTCGTGGCGCGCACCGCGGTGCCGATGGCCGACCTGCCGATCGGCATGCTCACCTCGCTCGTCGGCGGGCCGTTCTTCTTCTGGCTGCTGCGCCGCACCCGCAGCCAGGCGGGAGGCTGGGGATGAGCGTCCTGTTCGCCGCACGGGCGGCCGAGCTGCCGCGGGCCCTGGCGCCGGGCGAGCCGGCGATCGAGGCGGAGGGCGTCGGCGTCGAGATCGACGGCAAGCGCATTCTGCACGACGTCGACCTGACCGTGCGGTCGGGCGAGGTGGTCGCGCTGATCGGGCCGAACGGCGCCGGCAAGTCGACGCTGCTCGCCGCGATCGCCGGCGACCAGCGGATGACGGCCGGCACCGTGCGCTTCGCCGGCATGCCGCTCGGGGAATGGAATCTGCGCGACCTCTCGCGTCGGCGCGCCGTCCTGCTGCAGGAGCAGCGGGTCTCGTTCCCGTTCACGGTCGAGCAGGTCGTCGAGATGGGCAGGGCGCCCTGGAGGCGCACGGAGCGCGAGGACGACGACGAGGCCGCCGTCGACGACGCCCTCCGGCAGACCGACATCGAGCGCTTCCGGCCGCGACACGTCCCCTCCCTCTCCGGCGGCGAGCGCGCCCGGGCAGGTCTCGCCCGCGTGCTCGCGCAGCGCACCGGCATCCTGCTGCTCGACGAGCCCACGGCCGCGCTCGACCTGCGCCATCAGGAGGACGTGCTGCGTCTCGCCCGGGAGCGCGCGGCGCGCGGCGACGCGGTCGCCGTGGTGCTGCACGACCTCAACCTCGCGGGCGCGTACGCCGACCGGATCGCGCTGCTCTCGGACGGCCGGGTCGTCGCGACCGGGGCCCCCGGGGAGGTCCTGACGCCCGAGCGCATCGAGCAGGTGTACCGCCAGCGCGTCGAGATCCTGACGCACCCCGTGTCGGGGGCCACCGTGATCCTGCCCGTCCGAGACGCCGGCCCCTCGCCCGATCCCTCCGCACCCGCGAGTGCCACCTGACACTCGCCCGATACCCGTGAGTGCCGGACGGCACTCGAACGCACCGAAGGAAGCAGCCATGACCGCAGCAGCCACATCACGACCCGCTGCCTTCGCCCGCCTGCGCTCCCGACTGGCCGCGGCGCTGACCGTCGCCGCGATCGCGGGCGGCGCGCTCGCCGTGACGGGGCCGGCCTCGCCCGCCCACGCGGCGGCCGCCGTGTCCGTCTCCGTCGAGGGCAGCCCCGAGCTGACCAACGTCGCCGACCCGACGTACCTCACCCAGCTGCGGCTGAGCGGATCGGGGTTCCAGTCGATCCAGAGCGGCTTCGGCGGGATCTACGTGATGTTCGGCTGGGTGTCCGGCGACGGCTGGCAGCCGAGCCAGGGCGGATCCACCGGGGCGAACTACCGCTACGTGCCGGACGACGAGACCAACCCGACCGGTTACATCGCCTTCGTGACGTTCCCGGGCAGCTCGACCGCGTACGCGGCGAACGGCGGCGAGCTCGCCGCCGATGGAAGCTGGTCGACCGTCCTGAGCGTGCCGGGCTCGACGTTCACGGCCCTCGATCGCGAGGGCAACCCGAGCGAGGTGAACTGCCTCGAGATGCAGTGCGGCATCATCACGATGGGCGCCCACGGCGTGAAGAACGCCAACAACGAGACGTTCACGCCGATCGACTTCCGCGATCTCTACAGCGAGGGCGAGGCGCCCGCCGCGGCGGAGGCCGTGGAGGAGACCGCCGCGCCCGAGCCGTCGGAGACGGCCGCCGCCGTCCCGCAGCCCGCACAGACCACGTACATCGTCGAGGAGGCCGCGGCTCCGGTCGCCGTCGCGGACGACGAGGAGGACCCGCTGCTGCAGGTGCTGCTGTGGGCCGCCCTGGGCGTCGGGGTGCTCGCCGTGGGATCGATCGTCTTCCTCGTCTGGGCCGTGCTGTCGTCGCGACGCCGCCGGCCGGCGGGCGCCACGACGGGCGGGGGCGCCTCGTGATCCGCGCGGCCCGCCGTCCCGGCCGGCTGCTGGCTGCAGCGGCGGCCGTCGTCGCCCTGGTCGCCGCTCCCCTCGCGGCCGCCGCGCCCGCCTCGGCGGCCGCCGACGCGGGCGGCACGCGGACGGTCTCCGGTGCGGTGTTCGACTGGGGCCTCAACAACGAGACCAACGGCGGCGCGTACTTCGGCGGCTGCAACTTCCTCTCCGCCGGCATCGCCGGGGACACCGGCTCGGCCCGGCTCTGGGCGCAGGGTGACGGCTTCTACAAGACGCGCGACGGCAACACGACCATCGTGCGGCCGACCGCCAACGGCCAGGGCGTCGCCCAGCCCAGCTGGGCGACGAAGTGCCAGACGCCGAGCGGCGCGAGCGTGAACGGGAAGACGACCAACGCGGCCGACAGCTACACGCAGACGCGCGTGCAGATCGCGAACGGCACCGGCGTCGCGGACGCGGACGCCGACACGGCGCAGATCTCCTGGGAGGGGTCGTTCACCGTCGCCTACTACGGCGGCATGACCTACTGGTCGGCGTCCGACCCCGTGCTGACGGTCGAGGGCGGCGTGGGCACGATCACGGCGACGCTGTCCGGCTACGGCACCGACATGGACGACATGTCGATCTGGAAGAAGCTGACGCCGCGCGAGGTGACGATCGCGACCCTCACCGGCGTCGACGTCACCGCGGAGGGCCTCGTCGTCACCCCCGACTACCTCGGGGTCTCGATCCCCTCCGACGTGGCGGGGCGCAACCCGCAGGCGGCGCGCACCTCGGACAACGCGGCGTGGTGGGGGTCCTTCCCCGCCGACTTCCTCCGCTTCCAGGTCGACACCGGTCAGAACTCCTACTGGTTCACCACCGACGGCGGCGCGAACACCATCCAGCCCCGCAAGGTGACCCAGCCGGTCACCGTGGGGTACGCGCTCGGCGACCTCGTCGGGGACGCGCCGACCATCACCGGCCACCCGGCGACGCAGACGGTCGCAGAAGGCGCCACGGCCGCGTTCCAGGTGCGCGCCACGGGCACCGATCTCGCCTATCAGTGGCAGCGGACCCTCGACGGCACGACCTGGACCGACATCGCCGGCGCCACATCGGCCTCCTACTCGCTCACCGCCGCCGCGGATGCCGACGGCAGCCAGTATCGCGTGCGGGTGTCCAACCCGGTCGCCCCCGACGGCGTGCTCTCGCGGGCGGCGACGCTGAACGTCGCCGTGGAGACGCCGTCGCCGTCGCCCACGCCGACGCCGACCCCCACGTCGACCCCGACCCAGACGCCGACGCCGACCCCGACGCCCACGCCCGACGACGACGCGGACCCGGACGACGCGGATCCGTCGACATCCGACGACGGCCCGCTGCTGGCCTCGGGAGTCGTGTTCGACTGGGGGCTGAACGACGAGTCCAACGGCGGCGCCTACTTCGGCGGCTGCAACTTCCTCTCCGCCGGCGTCGCCGGGAACACCGGCTCGGCGCGGCTGTGGGCGGAGGGCGACGGCTTCTACAGGACCGAGGACGGCAACACCGCGCTCGTTCGGCCGACGGCCGACGGCGCGGATCTGACGCAGCCGACCTGGGCGACGAAGTGCGAGAACCCGGCCGGGACGACCGTGAACGGCAAGACCGACGGATCCGACCCGGCGACGTCCACCCAGACCCGGGTGCAGATCTCCGAGGGATCCGGCATCGTCGACCCCGCCGCAGAGGACGCGGACATCTCCTGGGACGGGTCGTTCACCGTCGCCTACTACGGCGGCATGACCTATTGGTCGGTCACCGACCCGCGCCTGGTCGTGGAGGACGGGAAGGGCACCGTCACCGCGACGCTCTCCGGCTACGGGACCGACATGGACGACATGTCGATCTGGACGCAGATCCCGCCGCGCGAGGTCGTGATCGCCACCCTCACGGACGTGGACGTCACGGCCGAGGGCTTCGTCGTCACCCCCGACTACCTGGGCGTGTCGATCCCGGACGACATCGCCGGACGCAACGACCAGGCCGCGCGCACCTCGACGAACGAGTCGTGGTGGGGCGCGTTCCCCGCCGAATTCCTGCGCTTCCAGCAGCTGACCGGCCAGAACTCGTACTGGTTCACGACCGACGGCGGGGCGAACACGATCCAGCCGCGCAAGGTCACCCTGCCGCTGACCGTCGAGATCGCGAGCGCCGAGCCGGCCCCGCGCGCCCCGGAGATCGCACGGCAGCCGCAGGACCGCACCGCGACGGAGGGCACCGACGTGGTCTTCTCCGTGACGGCGACGGGCGCCGACCTCGAGTACCAGTGGTCGTCGAGCACCGACGGCGAGAACTGGGAGGACGTGGCCGGGGCGACCGAGTCCGCGTACCGCGTCACGGCCGACGCCGATCTCGACGGCACGAGCTACCGCGTGCGGGTGAGCAACGAGCTGGGCGACGCCGAGTCCGACCCGGCGAGCCTGACCGTCGTCCCGGCGGACACGGATGATCAGGGCACGGTGCCCGGTGACGACGAGCCCGTCGAGAAGCCCGATGAGGGAAAGAAGGACGACGAGGACGACGAGACGGTCGACGCGTCGGGCGCGCTGTTCGACTGGGGGCTCAACAACGAGTCCAACGGCGGCGCGTACTTCGGCGGGTGCAACTTCCTCTCCGCCGGCATCGCCGGGGACACCGGCTCCGCCCGGCTGTGGACCGAGGCCGACGGCTTCTACAAGACGCGCGACGGCAACACCACCATCGTCCAGCCCGGCGCCGACGGCGAGAGCCTCGTCCAGCCCGACTGGGACAGCAAGTGCGACACCCCGACCGGATCGACCGTGAACGGCAAGACGACAGCGGCGGCCGACACGTACACGCAGACGCGCGTGCGCATCGCCGGCGGCACCGGCTCGCTCGACGCCGAGGCCAACACCGCGGAGCTGTCGTGGGAGGGGTCCTTCACGGTGGCCTACTACGGCGGGATGACGTACTGGTCGGCGTCCGACCCGAAGGTCGTCGTCGAGGCCGACGGCTCGGGGACGGTCACGGCGACGCTGTCCGGCTATGGGGCCGACATGGACGACATGTCGAAGTGGAGCCGGCTCGCCGAGCGCGAGGTCGTGATCGCGACGCTGAGCGGTGTGAAGGTGACGGAGAAGGGCCTCACCGTCACCCCCGACTACCTCGGCGTCTCGGTTCCCGAGGACGTCGCCGGTCGCAACGCGCAGGCGCAGCGCACCAGCGAGAACGAGTCGTGGTGGGGCGCGTTCCCGGCCGATTTCGTGAGGTTCCAGACCGAGACCGGCCAGTCGTCGTACTGGTACACGACCGAGGGCAGCGCGGGCACGATCCAGCCCCGCAAGGTTCCGCTGCCGCTGACCGTGTGCGCCACCGCCGACTGCTCGGTGACCTCGCAGGCGGCGACGTCCGGGCCCGCCTCGATCGACATCGTGCAGCAGGCGATCCAGCCCCCGGGGGCGCCCACGCCGCCGCGCGCGCTCACGGCGCCCGAGGCGCAGGCGGTCGCCGTGGCGGGAGCCGCGGCCCCCGTGCCCGCCGCAGAGCAGGTGGTCGTGATGCAGCGACAGGCGGCGCCGATCGTCGGCGACGGCGGCGCGGCGGATCGACGAGCCCTGGCGGCCCTCGCGCTGATCGGCGCGCTGGGCATGCTGACCCTGGCCGGAGCGGTGGGCGGCACGCTCTTCGCGACCGGTTCCCTCGGAGCCACGGCCCCCTCGCGGGCCGGCTGAGACCGGCGGCGGGCCGACAGTCGGGCGCCCGCCGCCACCGGGGCCGTGAGCAACGGATGGGGATTCATGCTCACGGCCCCATTCCGACTCGAGCGCGAACGGCCGCGCTAACGTGGCGGACGTGACGACGCCCCATCCCGCCCCGCGCACGTACCCGTTCGACGCGCGCCCGCTGACCGACCCGGTCGATCCACAGGCGGTCAAGCGCTTCCACACGGAGCTCACACGGCGGTTCCCCGGCACCGGCATGAACGTGGTCGCGCTGGTCGTGGTGCTGGCGGTGACGGTGCCGCTGATGCTCGGGATGCTGGGCGCCGTCACCGCGTTCATCAGCGTCGTCGCCGTGGGTGGGCTCGGCCTGCTCGTCGTCCCCGCCGTGCTGGGCGTGATCGCCGTCGTCGGCGTCCTGATCTGGCTGGCGGTGCGCCACTTCGGCGGCTCCGCCAAGGAGCGCCGCTACCGCCTCGACGGCTTCGCCCGCGCCAACGCGATGCAGTACATGCCCCGCCTCGCCACGCCCCCGCTGCCCGGGATGATCTTTGACCGCGGCAGCAGCCGGCTGGCCACCGACCTGCTGCGCGGCGAGCAGCCTCGGTTCGCCGAGTTCGCGAACTACCAGTACACGACGGGATCGGGCAAGAACCAGACGACGCACCGCTGGGGATACGTCGCGATCCACCTCGACACCCCGCTGCCCCACATCGTGCTCGACGCCGTCGGCAACAACGGCCTGTTCGGGTCGAACCTGCCGGCGTCCTTCTCGAAGCAGCAACGGCTGAGCCTCGAGGGCGACTTCGACCAGTACTTCACGCTGTACTGCCCGCAGGGATACGAGGCCGACGCGCTCTACCTCTTCACGCCCGACATCATGGTGCGGTTCATGGACAACCTGGCGCAGCTCGACGTCGAGATCGTCGACGACTGGCTGTTCCTCTACGCGGGGCGCCCGGTCTCGACGACCGATCCCGCCACCTGGGCCTGGCTGTTCTCGGCCGTCTCCGCGCTCATGGACAAGCTCGCTCAGTGGGCCCGGTGGCGCGACGAGCGCCTCGCCGCCGAGCACGCGCGACTCGCGCAGGCGGCGGCGCTCCCCGCGACGGCCGCCGCGCCCCCGGGATCTCCGGTGGCGGCCGGGATGCCGATGCCGCTGCAGCCGCACGCGCAGGCGCCGTCCGCCGTGGCGCCCCCGACGCCGACGGCATGGCTCGGCCCGAAGGGCGTCGCCCAGCCCGGTCGCCGCCTCCGCAGCGGCATCCCCTGGGCAGCGGTGGTCATCATCGTGGTGGCACTCGGCTTCATCGCCGTCCCGATGCTGCTGGGCCCGCTCAGCCTTCTGCTGTTCCGCTGATCCGCGCGCCCGGCGATCCGGTGCCGGTCAGTCGAAGGGGCGCAGGATGCGATCGAGGAAGCGCCGCGTGCGCTCCTCGCGCGGGGCACGGAAGATCTGCTCGGGGGCGCCGCGCTCGGCGACCACTCCCCCGTCGAGGAACAGCACCTCGTCGGCCACCTCGCGCGCGAACTGGAGCTCGTGGGTGACGACGACCATCGTCCATCCCTCGTCGGCGAGCTCCTTCATCACGACCAGCACCTCGCCGACGAGCTCGGGATCGAGCGCCGACGTCGGCTCGTCGAACAGCAGCAGGTCGGGCCGCAGCGCGAGCGCCCGCACGATGCCGACGCGCTGCTGCTGACCGCCCGACAGCTCGTGGGGGTAGGCGTCGCGCTTCTCGGCCAGCCCGACGCGCTCGAGCAGCGCCTCCGCGCGCAGCACGGCGTCGGCGCGCGGCTCGCGCTGCACCGTGACGGGCCCCTCGATCACGTTCTGGATCACGGTGCGGTGCGGGAAGAGGTTGTGGTGCTGGAACACCATCGCCGAGCGGTCCCGCACGGCGAAGCGCTGCTGCTTCGCGACGCCGCGGGCGAAGTCCACCTCGGGACCGCCGTCGAACGCCAGCACTCCGGCGTCGGGCGTCTCGAGCCCGTTGAGCGAGCGCAGCACGGTGGTCTTGCCCGAGCCGCTCGGCCCGATCAGCGCGATGACCTGGCCCCGACGCACCTCCAGGTCGATGCCGCGCAGCACCTCGTGATCGCCGAAGGCCTTGCGGAGCCCGGTGGCGCGCAGGAGGGGCGTCTTCTGCGCCGAGGGGTCAGTGGGCGACATAGCGGTCCAGCCTCTTCTCGAGCCGGTCCTGAGCGGCGGCCAGCACCGTGCAGAACAGCCAGTAGATGAACGCCGCCTCGATGTAGAGCGTCATGAACTCGAAGGTGACCGACGCGATCCGCTGCGCCTCCTTGAACATTCGGTGACGAGGATCATCGACGTCAGGGAGGTGTCCTTCACGAGCGAGATGAACGTGTTGGACAGCGGCGGCACGCTCACCCGGGCCGCCTGCGGCAGGATGATGCGCCGCAGGGTCGTGGCGTTGCTCATGCCGATCGTGTACCCGGCCTCCCACTGCCCCTTGGGAACCGAGAGGATCGCCGCGCGCACCACCTCGGCGGCGTACCCGCCCACGTTCAGCGAGAGCGCGATGATCGCGCTGGGCCACGGCTCCAGCGTGACGCCGATCGACGGCAGGCCGTAGAAGATCACGAAGAGCTGGACGAGCATCGGCGTGCCGCGGATCGCGGAGACGTACGCCCGCCCGATCCACGACAGCACCCGGTTGGGCGACAGCCGCAGCAGCGCGATCCCGATCGCGATGACGAGGCCGATCGCGAACGACGCCAGCGCCAGCGGGATCGTCGCCGTCAGCCCGCCGACCAGCAGCGGCCAGAACGACTGACCGATCAGCTCCCAGTCCATCCGGCTCCTCCCCTCCTCCGGTCATGTCCCACTTCGCGCCGCTCTCACGACGAGTGTGTCCCACTTCGCGCCGGAATGCGGATGCAGAGCGGCACGAAGTGGGACACACTCGTCGAGAGCGGGGGCCTACTGCGAGACGTCGGTGCCGAAGAACTGCTCGCCGAGCTCGGCCAGCGTGCCGTCCTCGGCCAGCTCGGCCAGCGCGCCGTCGACCGCCTCGGCAAGGTCGGCGTTGTCGTTCGTGAAGACGAACGCCGCCTCGCCGGCCTCGGGCGTCTCGGCCGCGATCTTGATCGGCGCGTCGGGGTTCTGCTGCTGGTAGTCGAGCACCGTCAGCTTGTCGTTGATGGTCGCGTCGATGCGACCCTGCTCGAGCAGCGCGACCGCCTGCGCCCATCCCTCGACGCTCTCCACGTTCGCGCCCGACTCCTCGGCCAGGGCGCCCCAGTTGCTGGACAGCGACTGCGCCGTGGTCTTGCCGTCGAGGTCGTCGAACGACGCGATGTCGGTGTTGTCCTCGGGAACCACGATGACTCCCGGCGACACGGTGTACGGCGCCGAGAACGTGTACTTCTCCTGGCGTTCCTCGTTGATCGTCACCTGGTTGGCGATGGTCTCGAAGCGCCCGGCGTCCAGCCCGGCGAAGATCGCGTCCCACTGCGTCTCCTGGAACTCGATCTCGACGCCCAGCTTCTCGGCGACGGCGCGTGCGACCTCCACGTCGTAGCCGGTGAGGTCGCCCGATCCGTCCTCGTGGTAGCTGAACGGAGGGTAGGTGCCCTCGGTGGCGACGACCAGCGTGCCGTCCGAGAGGGCGGCCGGGCCGTCGCCGTCAGCCGTCTCCTCGGCGGGCTGCGAGCACCCGGCGAGCGCGAGCAGGGCGACGGCGGCCGTGGCGCCGGCGGCGATGCGGGCAGGGGCGGTTCGGGTGATGCGCATGTGACTGGACCTCGTGGGATCGGGAAGGGATCGATCGATCAGGTCGTCAAGCACAGCACGTCGGGTGCGGGATGTCGAGCCGGTGTGACGCTTCGTATCGCCGCGGCGCGTCCGCGCGCTCAGAACACGACGACCGGCTTGAGCACCTCACCCGACTCGGAGTCGGCGAACGCCGTCGCGATGTCGTCGAAGGGGTACGTCTTCACGAGCCTGTCGTAGGGGAACTGCCCGGCGCGGTGGAGCGCGATCAGCTCGGGGATGAACAGCTGCGGCACGGCGTCGCCCTCGACCACCCACGTGATCCGGATGCCGCGGGACAGCGCGGTCGGCAGGTCGATCACGCCCTCGCTGCCGGCCGACGCCGCCCCGAGCGCCGCGGCGTGCCCCGCGACCCCGAGCGCGGCGACCATCTGCCGGAAGACCGCCGCGTTGCCCGTCGTGTCGAGGGCCGTCTGCACGCCGCCGCCGGTGATCTCCAGGATCCGGGCCACCGCGTCCTCGGAGGAGCCGTTGATCGTGTGGGTGGCGCCCAGCTCGCGCGCGAGCGCCAGGCGCCCGTCGTTGACGTCGACCGCGACGATCGTGCCGACGCGGCCGGCGACCGCTGCGAGCAGCGCGGACATCCCGACCGCCCCGGCCCCGAACACCACGAAGCTGCCGCCCGGCGCCGGACGCAGCACGTTCAGCACGGCGCCGGCGCCGGTCTGGATGCCGCAGCCGAGCGGGCCCGCGAGCTCGAGGGGGAAGTCGTCGGGGATCTTCACGACGCTGCGCACCGACGCGTTGACGACCTCGGCGAAGGAGGACTGCCCGAAGAAGTGCGAGCGGACGACGCTGCCGTCGTCCGCGGAGAACGCGCTGGACCCGTCGATCCGCCCGCCGGCGAAGTTGTGCGCATAGCTGTCCTCGCAGTACGCGGGGTGTCCGGCGAGGCACGAGCGGCAGGCTCCGCAGCTGTTCACGCTGAGCACCACGTGGTCCCCCGGCTGCAGGTGGGTCACGGCGGCGCCCACCCGTTCGACCACGCCCGCTCCCTCGTGGCCCAGCACGAGCGGCAGCGTGGTCGGGATCCAGCCGTCCCTGACCACGGCGTCCGTGTGGCACACGCCCGTGGCCGTCATCCGCACCTGCACCTCGTTCGCGCGCGGCTCGTCGAGCGCGAGCTCGCGGATCTCGAGCGGGCTTCCCAGCTCTTCCGCGACGGCAGCCTTGACCTTCATCCCGTACCTCCTGTGCCGGATGGCCCCGCCACGCTGCGGGCGCCTGATCGGACTCTACGCGCAGCGGCACGGGCCGCGCCCGCCTGGGGACGGCCCGCCTTTCAGGGGCGGGCGAGTCGCTCCCGCAGCTCGTCGCGGCGCGCGATGATGCGGGCCCGCGCGGCCGCGGTCAGCAGAGACGGATCGTCGAGGGCGGGATCGGCCGCCCACTCGGCGGGGTCGGGGACGCCGAGCAGGCCGAGGTAGGCCTCGGCGCGCGTCTGCGGCGATCGCCCGCGAAGGCCGAGCGCACGCATCAGCGCGACCTCGCGGTCGGCGTCGTCGACGCCCAGGGCGTCGTTCGCGCGCCCGGCGATCCAGCACACGGCGGCGGCCGCCAGCTGCGGCTTGCCGGCGACGAACACCCGCGGCGCGGCCTCGGCGAGCAGGTCGGCGACGCGCGCCGCCGCGATCGCGAGCTCGGCGTCGTCGAAGACCGCCCCCGCCGCGCGCTCGATCAGCCCGTGGACGGTCTCGAGCCCGGCGCGCGAGCGATCGTCCACGCCCCGCAGGTCGGGCACCACGCGCGTGATGGGGAGGCGGTCGAGAGCGTCGAGCCGGCGCCGACCTCCGACGCGCAGGGCGAGCAGCGCGAGCTCGTGCGCGACGGGGTCGTCGTCGGGGCTCTCGGCCTCCTCGGCCGTCGCGAGGTCGAGGAAGTCGCGCGCGAGCTCGTCGATCGCGTCGAGCGTGTGGCGGGTGAGCCGCTCCGCGACCCCCGCCGCGTCGTGGCCGGCCTCGACGAGCGCGCGCAGCGCGGCGAGGGCGCCGTCCGGGTCGGCGGCGGCCGCGTCGTCGAACGGCAGCAGGTCGAGCAGCAGGTCCTCGACGAAGGTGTCGCTCCACAGACGGGGGTCGCCCGACCCGCTGTGGGCGCGGTTCAGCGCGATGAGGGCTCGCACGTGGGAGTCGCCGCCTGCCGACCGTCGGGCGACGTCGGCGACCAGCGCGTCGTCCGTGGCCGGGTCCTCCTCGGTCCGCGCGAAGCCGGTGCCGCCCTCCGGGAGCGCGCGCAGGATCCAGGCCAGCATCGGACGGCAAGCCGGCCAGGTCTCGGTGACGAGCGGCGGGTCGACGGCGAGATCCTCGGCGACGGCACGCTCGATCCGCACGCGGGCGTCGGCCGGTGAGATCTCCTGCCGCGGGAACTCGTCGGCGTCGACCCCCTTCGCTCCTGCCGCGAGGGCCGCCTCGAACGTCTCCGGCGCGATGAACGCGTCGCCGACGACGGCCCCGGCGTCGCGGTCGATGAACACCGTGGCGGTGGCGGGCGTCCCGTCGGCCAGCTCGGCGCCGACGATGATCGTCGCGTCGGCGCCGAGGACGTGGCCGAACGCGGCGACGCCGGTGATCGTGGGGCTGCCGTCGCCGCGCGCCCCGGGCACGGCCGCTCGCGCATGCGTCGCGAGCCATTGCGGCAGGCTGCGCCAGCGCCCGGCCGCCTCGGCGCGGATCCGCCCGGCGAGGGCCGAGTCGGCCGCCCCCGCGCCGTCGAGCAGCGGAGCCATCGCGAGCAGCAGCGCGTCGCTCTGGCGCACCGCGTCCGCGAGCGTGCGGTCCACCATCTCGCCGAGCGTGGGCATGCCCGCCACGGGGGCGCCGTTCGGATCGAGGGGCCGGCGCAGCATCTCGAGCACGCGTCCGGCGTAGGAGACCAGGTCGAACGCGTCTCCTCGCAGTGCCTCGTCGACGTTGCGGATGAGGTCGAGGTCGCGCCGGGCCATGGTCCGAGGCTATCCGGGCTGGGGGCGCTCGTCCGCCGTGAGGCGCCGCTGCCGGCCGGGCGGCGGGGCATAGGGTCGAGACGTGGCAGACAATCCCGGCATCGCCGTCCGCGGCGTCCGTCGCTCGTTCGGAGACGTGAACGCCGTGTCGGACGCGACGTTCGAGGCCCCCGCCGGCCGCGTCACCGCGCTGGTCGGGCCGAACGGCTCCGGCAAGACGACGCTCCTGCTCATGCTCGCCTCGCTGCTGCGCCCCGACGCCGGCTCGATCGCGATCGCGGGGGCCGACCCCGTGTCGAGCCCGGCGGTCGTGCGGTCCCGCGTCGGCTGGATGCCCGACGCGCTCGGCGCGTGGCCCTCGCTCACGGCGCGCGAGACCCTCGCCGTGACGGGCCGTCTATATCGGCTGTCGGCGCAGCGCGCGGCCGCCCGGGCCGCCGAGCTGCTCGCCGTCGTCGGCCTGACGGACCTGGCGGATCGGCCCGCCCGTGTCCTCTCTCGTGGGCAGAAGCAGCGCCTCGGCCTGGCCCGAGCGCTCGTGCACGACCCGGCGGTGCTGCTGCTCGACGAGCCGGCCTCGGGCCTCGATCCGCAGGCCCGCATCGAGCTGCGATCGCTGCTGCGCAGCCTCGCGGCGGGCGGCCGCACGGTCCTGGTCTCGAGCCACGTGCTCTCGGAGCTCGAGGAGATCGCCGACGACGCCGTCTTCATGGTGAGGGGCACGGTCGTGTCGGAGGGCGACGTCGCCCGTGCCAGCGCCGGCGAGCGCGACTGGCGGATCCGGCTGCTGCCGGGCCAGGGCGATCCAGCCGGCAACCGCGAGATCGTCGTCCTGCTCGCGACAGCCGGCGTGAACACGGCGGCGCTCCGCCGTGACCGCGGCGATCTCGTGGCGCCGTTCCCCTCGGACGAGGCGGCGGCCGCGGCCCTCTCGGCGATGGTGACGGCGGGTCTGCGGATCACCGAGTTCGCCCCGGTCGCGGGGCGGCTCGAACAGACGTTCCTGGGTCTGAGCGCACCGGAGGGCCACGCATCGTGAGCACGCATCAGAGCGGCGCCGGCTACCTGCGCGGCATCGGGACCATCGTCGGCCTCGAGCTGCGCCAGCGGGTGCGGAGCGTGGCCTGGTACGTGCTGCTGGGGGTGTTCGCGGCGCTGCTGCTGGCGGTCACCGGTCTCGCCTTCGCCGTGTCCAGCAGCTGGGACTCGACGGGCGACACCGTCTATTCGATCGTCGTCTTCTTCGTGCTGCTGCTCGCCACGCTCGTCTCCCCCGCGCTGAGCGGCAACGCGATCAACGGCGACCGGGACGCCGCGACGCTCGCCCCGGTGCAGGTGACGCTCGCGACCACCGGCCAGATCATCCTCGGGAAGCTCCTCGCGGCGTGGGTCACAGGGCTCGCGTTCCTGGCGGTGGCGGTGCCGTTCCTGCTGGTGGCGACGCTCGCGGGCGGCGTCGAGCCGGGCGTGGTCGCGGTGTCGCTCCTGGTCCTCGTGTTCGAGGTGGGCGTCGTCGCGGCCGTGGGCGTGGGCCTGTCGGGCGTGCTCGCCCGGCCCCTGTTCTCGGTCGCCGTGACCTACCTCGTCGTCGCCGCACTGAGCATCGGCACCTTGATCGCGTTCGGGCTCGGCGGCGCGGCCGTGCGCAGCGAGGTCGTCGAGACCAGCCGCTACCTCTCCTACGGCGACGACAGCACGTACGACTGCGAGGAGTGGCAGACGTCCACGTACGACTCCCCCCGCTACGACAGGGTGTGGGGCTTCCTCGCGGCGAACCCGTACGTGATCCTCGCGGATGCGACGCCCACGACCTTCGACGGCAACGGGTATCCGGTCGACCTGTTCGGGCAGATCAAGCTCGGGATCCGCTACGCGCAGCAGACCCCCGAGCTCGAGCGCGTCTACGACGAATGCGAGCAGTCGGAAGAGGAGCTGTATCCGACCGGCGAGGAGATCATCGCGTCCACCACGCCGAGCTGGTTCGTCGGCATGGGCATCCACCTCGTGCTCGCCGCCGGAGCGCTGTGGTGGGCCTGGTGGCGCACCCGCACCCCCGCCGGGCGGCTGGCGCGCGGCACGCGCATCGCCTGACGGGCGCGCGCGACGTCCGGTGCCGACGGCGGTGAAACAGCGGAGACTCCCCCGTCCGGCCCCGGAACAGAACACCGCCACATGTCCAGGCTTGGTGTCAAGGATCGCTTCGGGCAGGATGCTCAGCGCGGGCCAGTGTCTGCGCTGAGCAGAGCGCCGAGGAACGGCTTAGGTCACGTGACGATCCGACCGCCACCGGGCGAGCCGCGCGAATCCTCGCGGAGGGCTTAATCATACAGATCGCCGCACGTATTATGAGTAACTGAATTACCCATACAGACATGAGTGGGGCGTATGACTTCCGCAGATCACCGCGCCTGGCCGGCTCTCGAGCACGAGACGCTCGAGTGGGTACCCGCGTCCGCGTGGGGACTCGCCGCGGGAGCCGACGGGCGTGGGCTGTACGACGCTGCCGCTCCCGCGTTCATTGCGGCGCGCATCCCCGACCTGTCTGCCCCCCTCGTCGCCGAGGCAGGCGCCGCCACGAGCGAGCTCGCGCGCTTCGACGCAGAACTGGGCAGCCGGATCCAGGGCTTCGCACCGCTGCTGCTGCGGTCCGAAGCCGCCTCGTCGTCGCAGATCGAGAACCTCACCGCGAGCGCACGGGCGATCTTCTCGGCCGAGTTGGGCGCGAGCCGCAGCCGCAACGCCGAGCTGATCGCGGCCAACACCCGCACGATGACGGCGGCACTCGACCTGGCCGACAGGATCGATGCCGACACGATCCTGCGGATGCACGCCGTGCTGATGCAGGATCAGCCGCGCCACACGCCCGGCGCGTGGCGCGGCGAGCCCGTCTGGATCGGCACGCGATCCGACTCGCCGATCGGGGCCGACTACGTCGCCCCGCACCACGCGCGGATCCCGGCACTGATCGAGGACCTCACCGCGTTCGCCCGGCGACCCGACCTCCCACCACTGGTCGCGGTGGCGATCGCCCATGCGCAGTTCGAGACCATCCACCCGTTCAGCGACGGCAACGGCCGCACCGGGCGCGCGCTGGCGCAGGCGATGCTGCGCGGACGCGGTGTGACCCGCAACGTCGCCGTTCCCGTATCCGCCGGGCTGCTCGCGGACGTCGACGGCTACCACCAAGCACTCACGTCCTACCGCGCGGGCGACCCGGCGGCGATCGTATCCGCGTTCGCGCACGCGGCGCTCCGCGCGATCGCCAATGCCCGGCAGCTCGTCGCGGAGATCGACGCGACCCGCGGCCGGTGGGAGACGCAGCTCACCGTGCGCCGCTCAAGCAACGCGTGGCGCCTGCTCGACGTGATCGTCCGGCGACCGGTGATCGACGCCGAGACCGCCGCCTCCGAGATCGGCGCGCAACGCCCGAACATCTACCCGCCGCTTCAAGCACTGGTGGACGCCGGAATCCTGAAGCCCAAGGCCGAGCATCGCCTGGGCCCGTTCTGGCGCAGCGACGAGATCCTCGCGGCGTTGGACCGGTTCGCCGAGCGGGCCGGCCGACGGAACGCGACGGGTCGGATCACTCGACGATCATGACCGTCAGCGACGTGAACCGCGAGAATCCCCGGTCGCGGGTGATCACCGGCCCCCAGGCTCAGCGCATGCCCCGCGATGAGCGCGTCCTTCCCCCGCATCGCCTGAGCGGAGGACGCCGCAGCCTCGCGTCGCCGCCCGAGGCGCGAGCGCCTTCATCGCGGCTCGTCGGCGAGACCCTGACCGCACGGGCGCAAGCGGCGCTGCGCCTCACTCCACGGGGATGTCCGTGAGGCGGTAGTTCGTGCTCGCGGCGCCCCCGAGGTTCTCGATCGTGATCTCGTCCGCGCCGGCCACGTCGGGGTAGAGCGCGACGAAGCTCAGCGTCTGGCCGCCACCGGCTCCCTGCTGCGCGTCGTTGTCGCCGGCGAGGCGGTACTCCTCGGTGCCGCTCTCCTGCGCGCCGATCGCGTAGTCGAGCGGGTACACGGCCGTGTCCCCGACGAGCAGCCGCGGCGAGAACGGGTACAGGTCCATCGACGTGCCCTCGCCGCGGTAGCCGAACGCGCTGGCCGAGAGGTTGACCGCCCACCCGCTGTCGTACGCGCCCTCGTCGGTGCGGGTCGCCTCGACGGTGACGGCGATCAGCCCGCCCACGCGGCGGGCCGACGGAGCGGAGACGTGGAACTCGCCCGCCCGCGACTCCTCGAGGTCGAAGCCCTCCGCACCGGTCGCGACGGGGCCGTCCTCGAACGGGGGCAGCTCGCCCGTCGTGGGGATCTCCGAGCGGGTGATCTCCTGGGTCGTGAGCGTCAGCGTCACCCGGCGGTTGAGCTGGCGGTTCTCCTCGGAGTCGTTCGCGACGAGCGGCTCCGACTCGCCGCGACCGGACGCCCGGATGTCGAACGCGTCGGTGTCGACGCGCTCCGACAGGGCCTGCGCCACCGAGTCGGCGCGCTCCTCGGAGAGCGTCTGGTTCGACGCGTCGTCGCCAACGTCGTCGGTGTGCCCCACGACGTCGACCTCGCCCGCCCCGCGGGCCTCGAGCGTGGCGACGGCGGCGTCGACCACCGCGTCCGCGTCGGGCCCAAGCTCGGCCGACCCGAACTCGAACAGCACGTCGCCGCTGAGGTCGATCCGCACCTCCTCGGTCGACTCGACCACCTGCACGGCGCCGTCGAGCTGGCGGGTGATGCTGTCCAGCGACGTCACCGTCGCCGACGCGACCTCGGCCACGTCGAGCGGATCGGCCGCGTCGTCGTCCGACAGCGTCGGGGCCGGGGGCTCCCCCTCGACCACGGGCAGCTCGTCGATGTAGTCGCCGGGCAGAAGCAGCCCCAGCGGCACGCCGTCCTCCGGCGCGGCGTAGACCTGCTGCACGCGCAGGCCGTCCGCGTCGACCGTGAACGATCCGCCGCTCGTGCCCACCGGCTCCTCGGCGTCGTCGAGGCCCGGCAGGTGGATGCGGAGGCCCTCGGCGTCGATGAGGCGCAGCATCCCTGCCGGCACGTACGCACCCTGCGCCGCGTCGAGCCCGAAGACGGATCCCGAGACCGTGGTCTCGCCGTCCGGCAGCTGCGTCGCCACGAGGTCCGCGGTGAGCACCACGTACTCGCCGACGCGGACCAACGGGTGGACGCCGACCTCGATCTCGCCGCCGTCGGTCGTGACCGTGCGCGTCTCCACGACCTCGTCGACGTCGGCGGCGGACGTCTGGGCCGCAGGCTCCTCCGTCTCGGGCGCGGGCGCCGGCGTTCCCGTGCATCCCGTCAGCAGCATCACGGCCGCGATCGCCGCCGCCGTCCCAACCCGCGCGCGCATCCGCACCATCCCCCGGAGAGTCTCGATCTACGGCCACCCTAGTGGGCGGCGCCGCGGCCCCCAGAAGCGCCGACTAGAATCGTGGCGTCCGGCCCGCTGCCCGCCGAGGAGCCTCCCGCGTGACCAACGCCCCCATCGACACCGTCGCCCACGCCGCCGCCACGCCCGAGCGCGAGCAGCCTTACGAGGCCCTCGGCCTCAAGCCAGACGAGTACGCCAGGATCCGCGAGATCCTGGGCCGTCGCCCCACCTCGGGCGAGCTGGCGATGTACTCGGTCATGTGGTCGGAGCACTGCTCGTACAAGTCGAGCAAGATCTACCTGCGCCGCTTCGGCGACAAGGTCTCGGAAGAGATGAAGCAGCGACTCATGGTGGGCATGGGCCAGAACGCCGGCGTCGTCGACGTCGGCGAGGGCTGGGCGGTGACCTTCAAGGTCGAGTCGCACAACCACCCCTCCTACATCGAGCCGTTCCAGGGCGCCGCGACCGGCGTCGGCGGCATCGTCCGCGACATCATCTCGATGGGCGCCCGCCCCGTCGCCGTCATGGACCAGCTGCGCTTCGGCGCGATCGACCACCCGGACACCGCGCGCGTGGTGCACGGCGTCGTGTCGGGCATCTCGTCCTACGGCAACTGCCTCGGCCTGCCCAACATCGGCGGAGAGACCGTGTTCGACGGCGTCTACCAGGCCAACCCGCTCGTCAACGCGCTCGCGGTCGGCGTGATGCGCCACGAGGACATCCGCCTCGCCAACGCCACCGGCGCGGGCAACAAGGTCGTGCTGTTCGGCGCCCGCACCGGCGGCGACGGCATCGGCGGCGCGTCCATCCTCGCGTCCGACACCTTCGCCGACGGCGGCCCCACCAAGCGCCCGGCCGTGCAGGTCGGCGACCCGTTCGCCGAGAAGGTGCTCATCGAGTGCTGCCTGGAGCTGTACGCGGGCGATCTCGTCGAGGCGATCCAGGACCTCGGCGCCGCCGGGATCTCGTGCGCCACGAGCGAGCTGGCCGCCAACGGCGGCTCGGGCATGAACGTCGAGCTCACGAACGTGCTGCTGCGCGACCCCACGCTGACCGCCGAGGAGATCCTCATGAGCGAGTCGCAGGAGCGCATGATGGCGATCGTCGCCCCGGAGAAGCTCGACGCCTTCCTGGCCGTCGTGCAGAAGTGGGACGTCGAGACCAGCGTGCTCGGCGAGGTCACCGGTGACGGACGCCTCGTCATCACCTGGGACGGCGAGACCATCGTCGACGTCGACCCGTCCACCGTCGCGGTCGACGGCCCGGTGTACGAGCGGCCCGTGGCGTACCCCGGATGGATCGACGCGCTGCAGGCCGACTCGGCCGCCGTGCTCCCCCGCCCGACCGACGGCGGGGAGATCCTGGATCAGGTGAAGAGGCTGGTGGCGTCGCCGAACCTGGCGGACGCCGGCTGGATCACGAACCAGTACGACTACTACGTGCTCGGCAACACGGCGCTGGCCTTCCCCGACGACGCCGGCATGATCCGCGTCGACGAGGAGTCGGGCCTGGGCGTCTCGATCGCCACCGACGCGAACGGCCGCTACTGCCAGCTCGACCCGTACGCGGGGGCGCAGCTCGCGCTGGCGGAGGCCTACCGCAACGTCGCCGTCACCGGCGCGATGCCGACCGCCGTCACCGACTGCCTCAACTTCGGCTCGCCGGAGAACCCCGAGGTGATGTGGCAGTTCTCGCAGGCCGTCGACGGCCTCTCCGACGCGTGCCTCGAGCTCGGCGTGCCGGTCACGGGCGGCAACGTGTCGTTCTACAACCAGACCGGTGACACCCCGATCCACCCGACCCCCGTGGTCGGCGTGCTCGGCATCATCGACGACGTCGCGCGCCGCATCCCGAGCGGATGGCAGGACGCGGGCGAGAACATCTACCTGCTCGGCACCACGGCGACCGAGCTGGACGGGTCGGCCTGGGCCGGCACGATCCACGGCCACCTCGGCGGACGTCCGCCCCGGGTCGACCTGGCGGCCGAGCGTCGCCTGGCGGGCCTGATCCAGGGCGCGAAGGACGAGATGCTCGTCTCGAGCGCGCACGACCTGTCCGAGGGCGGTCTCGCCCAGGCGCTGGTCGACGGCGTGCTGCGGTTCGGCGTCGGCGCCCGCGTCTGGCTGCGCGAGATCATGGAGCGCGACGGCGTGGACGCCGCGACCGCGCTGTTCTCGGAGTCGACCGGCCGCGTCATCGTGACGGTGCCGCGCGAGGAGGACGTGAAGTTCCGCGGGCTGTGCGAGGGCCGCGGGTACCCGGTGCTTCGGATCGGCGTGACCGACGCGGGCTCCCCCGAGGAGGGTCCGTCGCTCGACGTCCAGGAGCTCTTCGAGGTGCCCGTCGCCGAGCTGCGCGCCCTGTCGACCGGCACGCTGCCCGCGGCGTTCGGGGCGACCGTCGAGGAGCCCGTGGCCTGATGACGATGATCAACCACTCCGAGCTCGAGCCCGACGGCGAGGCCTCCGACTACCCGCTGGAGCGCCGCAACCGGCGGATCCGCGCGGTGGCGTGGATCGTCATCGGGGCCTTGCTCGTCACCGGCGGAGGCGCGACGCTGTTCGCGCTCCTGTTCGGCTGACCGCCGTGGCCGGGCGACGAGCGCAGACCCCGCTCCCCGCGGAGCCGTGGACCGGCGCGGAGACGACGGCGCGCGCGGAGAGCGTCGAGCTGCCGGGCGTGTTCGGACGGCGGCAGGTCGGCTGCGTGCGCTTCGAGGACGGGTCGGCGTTCCTCGTCGATGACGTGCGGGACGCCGTCCAAGGCCGCGCGACGATCCTCGAGACCCTCCGCGGAGAGCCCCTCGCGTTCCTCTTCCGAGCCGACGCGCCGTCGCCGAGCTCCGCGCTCGCACCGCTCTCGGACGGCGCCGCCCCCTCGTCCTGGCTGCTCGCTCAGGCCACCGGTCACGATGCCGCGGTGTTCCTCTCCGCGGTGCTGACGCCCGCCGAGCTGACCGCGCTCGGAGCCTGGCTCGACGGCGCGTAGCGCCGGGCATCCCACGAACCCGCACGACATCGTCGACCCGGCATCGAAACGCCTGCCGACTCGACGGAAAGTGGCGGGCTCGCCCGGTCGGCCTCGACCGGCGACGGCGGACGAGCGCGTCGGCGCCTAGAGTCGACCCGTGGAGCAGCTCTTCGGATTCCTCGGCAGCTACTGGTGGCTCTGGTTCGTCTTCGGCGGATCGATCGTCGCCGGCGTGCGCGGGATCGCCGCGTGGTCCGAGCGCGCGGCGAAGCGACGCCACAAGCGGCGCATGGAGCTCCTGCGCGCGAAGGCGTCGAGCCGGCCGCTGCCCTCCGGCGTCGAGGAGTCGGACGTCCGCAGCCGGGCCGACCGGCTGAAGCGGCTGATGGCGGCGCACGACGACGTCACCCGGCGCTGGCTGGAGTACGAGCTCGACGTCGGCAAGCTCATCGCGTTCCCGACCATGAGCGACGGTCGCGAGCCGCTCACCGCCGCCTTCCTGCGGGCCAAGAAGGCCGCGGACGGCCTGCGGCCCGCCTCGGTCGAGACGAGGCTCGACGCCGAGGCCCTGTCGGAGTACCGCGACGCCGTGCACGACTACGAGGTCGCCTTCGACGTCGCGGAGCAGGAGGCGCGTCGCGTCCGCGACAGCGGCTTCACCGACGCCGAGCGCAAGCGGCTCGACCGCGCCCACCAGCTGCTGCAGGTGGCGGTGGACCAGTCGGCGACGGCGGCGGAGCGGCAGGTCGCCTATCGCCGAGTGCGCGACGAGCTCGACGGGCTCATCGCGCTGTCCGACGCCGCGATCGAGAGCCTCGAGAAGCGCGTCGCGCCCGAGATCGAGCGCCGCCGCCGCGACGGATAGGCGTCCCCGCCGCCCGTGAGTGCCATGTGGCACTCACGGAACGCCGGCGAGTGCCATACGGCACTCACGGAACGTCGGCGAGTGCCATACGGCACTCACGGACGGGCGAGAAGGAACACCGCGGCCGGCAGCTCCAGGAGCCCGTCGGCCACGCGCAGCCAGAAGCCGCGAGGGCCACGCGCGCCCTCCTCGTCCCCGTCCTCGCGCTGCGGTCGATCGACGGACGACGACGGACGCACGGTGCTTTCCGTCGTGACGGTGACGTTCTGGATCATGCTGCTCGCCTGCTCTCATCGGGCGGCCCCAGCGGCCCCCTCACGCCCACCACGAACGCGGATGGCGCGTTCCGACGACGAGCGGACGCCCGCACCCCTTGAATCGGGGACGACGGACGTGTCGAATCGGAGCGGTGCCGTTCGTGGCACTGTCAGGCGCGGTCGCCGGACCGCCGGACACCCCGAGGAGCGATCATGGCGAACGAGACGCTCCGTGCGACGGCAGGACGCGAGGGTGTCGCGGACGCGATCGCGCGCGTCCACCGAGAGGAATGGGCTCGCATCGTCGCGGGGCTCGCCCGCCGCTATGGCGACCTGTCCATCGCCGAGGAGACGGCGGCGGACGCTTTCGCCACGGCGGTGGAGCGCTGGCCGCAGGACGGGGTGCCGCCCAATCCCGGCGCGTGGCTGACCACCACGGCGCACCGCCGGGCGATCGACCGGCTCCGCCGGGAGACGCGGCGCGACGAGAAGCAGCGCGAGGCGCTCAGACTGCGCGACGACTCGCCGGCCGAGGAGGTCGGCGCCGTGGAGGACGACCGGCTCCGTCTGCTGTTCACGTGCTGCCATCCTGTGCTGTCCCTCGATGCGCGCGCGGCCCTGACCCTGCGCATCGTCGGGGGGCTGACCGTGGCCGAGATCGCCCACGCCTTCCTCGTGCAGGAGACGACGATGGGGCAGCGCATCACCCGCGCGAAGGCCAGGATCAAGGCCGCCGGGGTGCCGTACCGCATGCCGCGCGCGGCCGACCTGCCGGAGCGCACCGGGGGCGTGCTGACCGTCCTGTACCTGATCTTCAACGAGGGGTACCTCACCTCGGGCCCGGGCTCCGCGCCCCTCCGCCACGACCTCACGGGCGAGGCGATCCGCCTGACCCGCCTGCTGCGCGAGCTGCGTCCGGAAGACGGGGAGGTCACGGGCCTTCTCGCGCTCATGCTGCTGACGCAGGCCCGCGCCCCGGCGCGGCTGTCGCCGGACGGCGAGCTCGTACGGCTGGACGAGCAGGACCGACGGGCGTGGGATCGCGCCCTGATCGACGAGGGCCTGGCGCTCGTGGGCGAGGGAGCCGACATCGCGCGACGCGGCACCGGCCGTGCGGGGCGCCACCAGCTGCTCGCCCGGATCAACGCCGTGCACGTCTCCGCACGGCACCCGCGGGACACCGACTGGGCACGGATCGTCGCCCTCTACGAGCAGCTGGAGCGTCTCGATCCGAGCCCGGTCGTGACGCTCAACCGGGCGATCGCGGTCGCCGAGCTGCGCTCTCCCCGCGCCGGCCTGGCCATCGTCGACGCGCTCGGAGAACGGCTCGCCGGGCACCACGCGTTCCACGCCACCCGCGCGGAGCTGCTGCGCCTGCTCGGCCGCGCGTCCGAGGCCCGGTCGGCCTACGACCGCGCCATCGCCCTCGCGCAGAACAGCGCCGAGGTCGTCCACCTGACCGGCCGCCGCGACCTGTCGGCGACGACGGCGCCGACGCCGACCGAAGGAGAACACTCGTGAACAAGTACCTCGTCATCCACATGACCGACTCGTCCGCCTCGCCGCTGCCGCAGGCCGACGACCAGCGGATGCTGGACGACTGGCTGGAGGAGGGCAGAGCCGACGGGCGCCTCGGCGACGGGTCTCCCGTCGCCGGCCCCGAGCGGGCCAAGTCGGTCGCGGTGCGCGGGGGCGAGACGCTGATCGCCGACGGCCCCTTCCCCGAGTTCAAGGAGTGGTTCGCCGGCTACGACGTGCTCGAGGCCGAGACGATCGGCGAGGCCGCGAGGTACATGGCGAAGCACCCCAGCGCCCTGCTCGGCAAGGTCTTCATCCTGCCGGTCGTCCCCCTTCCCTGGGAGGAGTGAGCCGGCACCGCCACGGTCTCTCTCCCGGCGCGGACGAGCCGCGCGCGTTCGCCTGCTCGGCGATCCTCTTCGAAGCCGCGACGGGGAGGACACCATGTGGTCGCCGGCGTTGTCACCGGCGTTGTCACCGTGTCGAAGCGCGCGGATACCCCTCGGCGGCCTCATCCAGCCAGGCGCTGAGGAGTTCGCCGGGAGGATTGAGTCTGCGCGCGAATCCTGCGTCGGAGTGGTCGGGCGGCATCGGAGACACCAGCAGCAGTGTCTGGGCCCGTTCTGCACCGACGCCGAAGAAGCCCTCGTCGTCCAGCGCGTGCAGGGCGGCTTCCATAGAGGCGAGACGTCGCCAGTACTCTGCGTCGGCGTCCGCGGGTGCCATGTCGAACAGGTCGCCTCGTGCGTCGTAGACCTGAGCCAACGGCGCGAAGAACTCGTCCCCGGCGAGCGCGAACGGGCTGTCGGCGAGGTCCCACCGGCCGGGACCGTGAAGCGTCACGGACAGATAGGGGCGCAGCGCCTCTCCGGAGGTGAGGAGCGCGTACACGCAGAAGGGCCCCGACGCCTGCGAGCGCAGTCGCGTGATCGCCTTCCTCGTGGCATCGGCGATCGAAGCCGTCAGCGCGGGGTCGGGCTCGCCGGGTGCGGAACCGGCCGCCTCGGGAGCAAGACCGGAGAGGGTCTGTCGCAACACCTCTATCGTGACCTCGTTCGTCGGTGACGGCGATTCACGACCGGCGCACTCGTGGATCGAGTGGTCGGTTTCTGCCAGCTGCTCGAGAACTGCTTCCACGACGCGCGACACCTCGTCGTGATCGTCGCGGAACAACTCGGCGTCGAGAAGCGGCCGCCCGGTCTGGATCCGCGCCCGGACCTCCGACAGGCCCATGCCGAGAGCACGGTGCAGGCCCATCAGCCCCCGCCCGGAAGGAACGCCGCGAACGACGATCACGACGCGCATCGTGTCATCCAGCTCGGTCACCCCTCTCGTCGCCCGACGGCAGTCTCGCAGAGAGAGGGCGGTCGCCGCCGATCGCGCCGGGACGCGGGAGTGCCATACGGCACTCGCGGAAGCGGCGTGGCCCTCCCCGCGACGGCCGTCAGATGACGCCGAGGGCGAGCATCGCGTCGGCGACCCTCGTGAAGCCGGCGATGTTCGCGCCGACCACGTAGTCGCCCGGGGTGCCGTAGCCGTCGGCGGTCTCGAGGCAGCGGTCGTGGATCGCGCGCATGGTCTCGGACAGGCGCTCCTCGGTGTGCTCGAACGTCCACGAGTCGCGCGAGGCGTTCTGCTGCATCTCCAGCGCGCTGGTCGCGACGCCGCCGGCGTTGACCGCCTTGCCGGGCGCGAACATCACGCCCGCCTCGCGCAGCACCCGGATCGCGTCGGGGGTGGTGGGCATGTTCGCTCCCTCGGCGACGATCTTCACCCCGCCGCGCACGAGCGCCGCCGCGCCGTCCGCGCCCAGCTCGTTCTGCGTGGCCGACGGCAGCGCGATGTCGCACGGCACGTCCCAGATCGACCCGCCGTCGACGTAGTGCGCGCCGGTGCGCTCGTTGACGTACTCGCTGATCCGGCCGCGGCGGCCGTTCTTGATGTCCTTGACGAGGTCGAGGTCGATGCCGTCCTCGTCCACGACGTAGCCCGCCGAGTCCGAGCAGGCGACGACGCGCCCGCCGAGCTGGTGGACCTTCTCGATCGCGAAGGTGGCGACGTTGCCGGATCCCGACACGACGACGCGCTTGCCGTCGAACGAGTCGCCGTGGTCGCGGAGCATCTCGTCGACGAAGAACACGGTCCCGTAGCCGGTCGACTCGGTGCGCACGAGCGAGCCGCCCCAGCTGATGCCCTTGCCGGTCAGCACACCCGACTCGTAGCGGTTCGTGATGCGCTTGTACTGGCCGAACAGGTAACCGATCTCGCGGCCGCCCACGCCGATGTCGCCCGCGGGGACGTCCGTGTACTCGCCGATGTGGCGATACAGCTCGGTCATGAAGGACTGGCAGAAGCGCATGACCTCCGCGTCCGACTTGCCCTTCGGGTCGAAGTCGCTGCCGCCCTTCCCGCCGCCGATCGGCATGCCGGTGAGCGCGTTCTTGAAGATCTGCTCGAACCCGAGGAACTTCACGATGCCGAGGTTCACCGACGGGTGGAAGCGCAGGCCGCCCTTGTACGGGCCGAGTGCCGAGTTGAACTCCACCCGGAAGCCGCGGTTCACCTGCGTGCGCCCCGCGTCGTCCACCCACGGCACCCGGAAGATGATCTGCCGCTCCGGCTCGCACAGACGCCGGATGACCTCGGCGTCGGCGTACTCGGGGTGCTTCTGCACCACCGGGCCGAGGCTCTCGAGCACCTCGTGGGCGGCCTGGTGGAACTCGGACTCTCCGGGATTGCGGCGGACGATCTCGTCGAAGATCGGGACAAGGTGAACGTGCAGCTGCGGCATGGGGCTCTCCATCAGCATCGGGGCGCGGGTCGGTGGGGACGTACCCGCGTGCAGGGGGTGGATACCGGGCGACGTCGGCCGGTGCTGACGCGATCGCGTCAGACGAAGGGGACGGCCGAGACGACCGTGACCTCGATGAGGCTACCGCTCGGCGCGCTGTACGAGAGGCGGTCGCCGACGTGGCGGCCGTTCAGCGCCGAGCCGAGGGGAGACGACGGGGACGACACGTCGACGTCCTCGCGTCCGCCCAGCAGCTCGCGGTCGCCGAGCAGGAAGGTCTCCGTCGAGCCGTCGGCCTCGAAGCGCACCGTCACGGTCATGCCGGGCTCGACGAGACCGTCGTCCGGCTTCGTGCCGACCTCGGCGCGCCGGATCAGCTCGCGCAGCCGCACGGCTCGGGCCGTCTCCTCGGACGACTGCTCGTGACCCGGGCGGGTCAGCTCCGACAGCTCGTCCTGGAGGCTCGTGAGCGCCTCCGACGTCATCCACAGCGGATCGCTCGCGAGAGACATGCGACGCATCCCCTTCCACCTCTGGCAGCGCAGAACAGAACCTTCACCGTACTACGGAACCGGGAGGAGGCCCGGACCCGACCGGTCGCGGCCGGCGGCGGCTCAGTCGTCGTCGCCGAGGACCGCCTGTCGCGCGCGTCGGGCGGCCTCCCGCGCGATCTGCGGGGCGAGGCCCACGTGGCCGCTCGGGTCGAGCAGCTGACGGATGCGGACGGGCGGCAGCGCGACGGTGATCCGCGGGTCGGAGACCAGCAGTCCCTCGAAGTCCTCGCCCTCGGTGGCACAGCGCATGGCCGCCTCGTAGACGATGCGGTGCGCCTCGTCGCGGCCGATCTCCTCGCCGAGCGCCAGCATGACGGCTTCGGAGCCGATCAGGCTGCCGCTGAGCTCGAGGTTGCGCCGCATCCGCTTCGGGAAGAGCTCGAGCCCCTCGAGGATGACCTTGAGCCGCATCAGCAGGTCGCCCATCGCGACGAGGCTCGTCTGCATCGCCGCGTCGAGCTTGCCGGTGGCTCCCCCGTCCGCCTCGTGCGCGTGGATCGTGGACGCCACCGCCTCGGGCGCCGTCGCGCGGACGAGCGCGGCCAGGTCGAGCACGTCGGACGACAGCTTGGGGTTGCGCTTGTGGGGCATGGTCGAGCTGCCCACCGACCCCTCCGGCACGGGCTCGGACACCTCGCCGAACTCCGTCTGCATCATGGTCTCGACCTCGATCGCGATGCGCGCGCAGGAGGCCGCCAGCAGCGCCAGGTCGGAGATGTAGCCCGACTGCGGGGAGAGCAGCGCCCGCGACGGCACGGGCATCGGCTCGAGGCCGAGCAGGTCGGCGACGCGACGCTGCACCCTCGGCCCGACCTCGCCCAGCGAGGCGAAGCTGCCGACGGCGCCCGCCATCATGACGCGCAGGCAGGGCCGCACGCCGTGCTCCACGCGGTCGAGGCCGCGCAACAGGTCGTCGATCCAGGTCGCGACCTTCAGCCCGAAGGTGATCGGCACGGCGTGCTGGCCGTGCGTGCGCCCGGGCATGATCATCGTCGCGGACCGCTCCGCCAGATCGGCGAGCGCGGCGAGGCAGTCGACCAGCAGGTCGTGGACGATCGCGTGGGCGCGCCCGATCAGGATCGCATGCCCGGACTGCATGATGTTCTGGCTCGTCGCGCCCCAGTGCACCCAGCCGCCGGCGCCCTCGCCCGCCGCCTCCGCGAGCTCCTCGATCAGCGGCACGAGCGGGTGTCCCTGGACCCGCATCCCGGCGATCACCTTCTCGCGGTCCAGCGCCGAGAGCCGGCCCACCTGAGCGATGCGCCGCGCCGCGTCCTCCGGCACGATGCCGGCCTCGGCCTCGGCCCGAGCGAGAGCGACCTCGACGTCGAGCCACGACTGCCAGATGCTCTCGGTCGTGTAGAGGGCGCGGATTCCCGCGTCGGGCACGCTGTAGTCGGTGAAGCGCCCCGCGTCGCCGGCCGCCTCCGCGATCGTCAGGTCGGCGGCGAGCGCCGCCGACCCGGGCCAGTCCTGGAACGGGAGCGGAAGGGGGATCGGCGACGTGTCGGTCATGCGCGCACCGGCCCCCTGGCGGGAGGGGCGCTGACGGAGGCCATGCCAGAAGGGTAACGCCGCGCGGGGCGACGGTTGACATCCGGCGCTGTTCATGGGTTACTTAGTCAAGTAACTAACCACCTAACCGGAGGAACGGTGTGATCGAAGAGGGAAAGCCGCTGTTCGTGCAGATCGCCGAGCAGATCGAGGACTCGATCGTCGACGGAAGCCTCGCCGACCACACGCAGGCACCGTCCACGAACGAGCTCGCGGCCTTCTACCGGATCAACCCGGCCACGGCCGCGAAGGGAGTCGCGATGCTCGTCGACAAGGGCGTGCTGCACAAGCGCCGCGGGATCGGCATGTTCGTCGCCGAAGGCGCCCGCGAGCTGCTGCTGCAGGAGCGACGCGGCGCGTTCGCCGAGCGCTACGTCGCCCCGCTGCTCGCCGAGGCACGGAAGATCGGCCTCGGCCCCGAAGACCTCGCCGCGCTCGTCCGCGAGCACGGCGCCACGACCGACCGCGACCACACGGAACGGAGCCGCGCATGACCGCCGTCATCGAGGTGAGGAACCTCACCAAGCGCTACAAGGACAAGCTCGCCCTCGACGACGTCAGCTTCGACGTCGAGAAGGACACCATCTACGGCTTCCTCGGCCGCAACGGCGCCGGCAAGACCACCGCGATGTCGATCCTGACCGCGCAGAACTCGGCCACGTCGGGATCCGTGCGCGTCTTCGGCGAGAGCCCGTACGAGAACGCCCGGGTGCTGAGCCGGATGTGCTTCGTCCGCGAGAGCCAGAAGTACCCCGACGACGCGACCCCGACGCACGCGTTCGCATCGGCCCGGCTGTTCTTCCCCAACTGGGACGACGACCTCGCCGCGCGCCTGATCGACGACTTCCAGCTGCCGATGAAGACCACGATCAAGAAGCTGTCCCGCGGTCAGCTGTCCGCCGTCGGCGTGATCATCGGCCTCGCCTCCCGCGCCGAGATCACCTTCTTCGACGAGCCGTACCTCGGCCTCGACGCGGTCGCGCGGCAGATCTTCTACGACCGCCTGCTGTCCGACTACGCCGAGCACCCGCGCACCGTCCTGCTGTCCAGCCACCTGATCGACGAGGTCGCCAACCTCATCGAGCGCGTGCTCGTCATCGACCAGGGCCGGATCATCATGGACGAGTCCACCGAGGACGCCCGCGAGCACGCCACGAACCTCGTGGGCGACGGCGCCGCCGTGGACGCCCTCGTCGGCGACCGCGAGGTGATCCACCGCGAGAGCCTCGGCCGCGTCGCGTCCGTGACGTTCCTCGGCGCGCTCTCGCCGTCCGAGCGGGCCGAGGCCGCCGCCGCGGGCCTCGAGCTCGCGCCCGTCTCGCTCCAGCAGCTCATCGTCCGCACCACCCAGCGGCCCGCACCCGGGGCGCCCGCGGCCGTGGACGACCACGCCGCCGACCGCGAAGGAGAACTCCGATGACCGCCGTCGCCACCGCCCGTCCCGCCACCGCGCGCAGGCCGCACAGCCGGGTGCTCGGCGTCGTGCGCCTGCAGTACGTGAACCGGCAGACCTTCATCTGGATCCCGCTCATCGTGCTGGGCGGGGCGTGGGGCATCACCCTGCTCATCTACTGGCTCGTCAACACCGTCGGCGGCGAGACCGTGATGATCGCGGGCGGCACGCAGGCGCCGCTCTGGTACTACCTGGTGGTCGGCATCTATGCCATGACCCTGACGTTCCCGTTCTCGCAGGCGATGAGCGTGACGAGGCGCGAGTTCTACCTCGGCACCCTGATCGCCGCCGCCATCAGCGCCGCCGCCATGGCCACCGTGTTCATCCTGATCGGGCTGCTCGAGCAGGCGAACGACGGCTACGGGCTGAACGGCTACTTCGCCTACATCCCCTGGCTGTGGGAGGCCGGCATCGCCGCCGCGTGGCTGACGTTCTTCACGACCACGATGCTGTTCTTCGTGGTGGGCTTCTGGTTCGCGACGGTGAACCGGCGGCTGGGCCCGCTCGGCCTCACGGTCGTGATCCTCGGGATCGTCGTGGTCCTTCTCGGGTTCGTCGCGCTGGTGACGCTGCAGGAGGCGTGGCCGCAGGTCTGGCAGTGGATCCTCGACACCGGCGCGCTCGGCCTGACCCTGTGGGGGCTGCTGCTGACGGCCGTGCTGGCGGGCGGCTCCTACCTGACCCTGCGCCGCCTGCCGGCCTGACGTCAGGGGCGCGGGTTCGCCTCGGCGCCCGCCTCGACGTGGTGGCGGATGACCTCCGCCACCACGAAGTTGAACCACTTCTCGGCGAACTCCGGATCCAGGTGCGCCGACTCGGCGAGCGCCCGCAGCCGGGCGACCTGCTGCTCCTCGCGCCGCGGGTCGGACGCCGGCATCTCGTGACGCGCCTTGAGCAGACCGACCTGCTGGGTGGCGCGGAACCGCTCGGCGAGCAGATAGACCAGCGCCGCGTCGATGTTGTCGATGCTGGCGCGAAGGCGCGCCAGGGTGTCCTCGGGGCTCTCGGTCGGCGCGGCGTCGGATGTCGACTCGGTCACTTCGTTCCTTCGCTCGATCTGGTCGCGGGCGGCGACCCGCATGCTTCGAGATTACCGGCGGGCGCGGCCGGCGGCGGGTCGCCGTCCTCGCGTGCACGGCGAAGCGCGGGGCCGGGACCGGGCGGGACGGGGACCGGGGATCAGCGGACGGGGAGGATGTGCTGCGGCGACGGGACCGCCAGGCGATGGCGGACGCGGCCGGGGACGCCCGTGCGCTGGTCGACGGACAGCGACGCCACCTCGTCCGAGTCCTGGCCCGCGACGAGCAGCGCGTCGCGCAGCACCACGTGATGCCGCGGCTTGCGGATCCCCGAGTCGACGAGCGCCACCTGCTCGAGACGCTCCCCCGCACCGCGGACGCGCAGAACGGCGATCGTGTCGCTCCCCCGCAGGCCCGCGTAGAGGAACTGACCGTCACGCGAGCGCGTGAGCTCGGCCGCGGTGTCGGTCGGCAGCGACCCCGGCGCGGCGGCGACGCCCGAGCGCAGCGCCCAACGCCCGTCCGGCCCCGCGGCCAGCACGAACACCTCGCACGTGTGCTCGGTCACGACGTAGAGGTGGCCGCTGGGATGCAGCGCCAGGTGCCGGGGCCCGGCGCCCCGAGGCAGGGCGACCTCGTGGTCGAGCACGATGCCGCGCGAGGACGAGCGCCAGAAACGCACGAGGTCGAAGCCCAGATCGGTCGTGGCGACCAGGCCGCGCGGCAAGAACACGCTGCAGTGCGCCCGCGGGGTGCGCGGATCGGCGGGGGCCGCGGGGGCCGACCCGCCCAGGTCGACGGCACCCGCGAGCGGGGACGCGCCGCCCTCCGCCGCCCCGCCCGACGGGCCGCCGCGCAGGATGTCGCGGACGGCGGGGTCGTCGAACGGGTTCTTGGACTGGCCGAGGATGGCGAGCACCTCGTCCAGCCCCGCGTCCGCGCCGATGGCGGGCGTCGGCGTCGAGCCGGCGAGCATCGCGGCGAGCTGCGAGGCGTCGGCTCCGCGGTCGACGAGGTCGCGCAGCTCGGCGACGCCGCCCTGCTCGTCCAGCAGGCCCGTCGCGTCGGGGGCGGGTCGCGGCGCGTCGTAGGGGTCCTCGGCGGGCTCCGCCTCGGTGCGCGCGCCCAGGCGACCCGCGGCGTCGAGCGCGACGTGCGTCACCACGCCGTCACCCCAGGCGGCGGCGATCAGGTGCGAGCCGTCCGGGGCGACCGTGACGTGGCAGGTCGTCTCGCCGGCGTCGACCGTCGCGCCGAGCGGCGCCAGGGTGGCCTCGCCGGTACGCCGGAACGCGGCGACGCGCCCCTCACCCTCCAGGGCGGCGTAGACGACGTCGAGCGACGGATGCGCGGCGAGCCACGTGGGCGAGAGCGCCGGCACGGCGTCGCCCGTGAGCGCCAGCGGACCGCCGGCCAGCGGCGATGCGGCGTCGCCGGCGGTAGCGGCCATGATCCCGCGCGCCTCCGACCCCATGTCGGCGCCGCGCGCCCCGATCCAGAACCTCAACGTTCCGCCTTCCTCACCGGTCGCTGTCGCGCCGAGAATTCATTTGTACGCCGACAATCCGGGCAGCACGCGGATTGTCGGCGCAAAGAGGGATTGTCGCGGATGCGGGTCAGTCGACGAGGTCGTGACGCACGATCACCGCGTCGCGGGCGGGGCCGACGCCGATCACCGAGATGCGCGTGCCGCTCATGCCCTCGAGCGCGAGGACGTAGTCCTGCGCGTTCTGCGGCAGCTCCTCGAACGTGCGGGCCGACGAGATGTCCTCGCTCCAACCGGGGAAGGTCTCGTACACCGGCTTGGCGTGGTGGAAGTCGGTCTGGTTCACCGGCACCTCCTCGAAGCGCACGCCGTCGACGTCGTACGCGACGCACACCGGGATCTCGTCGAGGCCGGTCAGCACGTCGAGCTTCGTCAGCACGAGGTCGGTGATGCCGTTCACGCGCGTCGCGTACCGGGTGATCGGGGCGTCGTACCAGCCGGTGCGGCGCAGGCGACCGGTGGTCGTGCCGTACTCGAACCCGGTCTTGCGCAGCCACTCGCCCTTCTCGTCGAACAGCTCGGTCGGGAAGGGGCCCGCGCCGACGCGCGTGGTGTAGGCCTTCACGATGCCCACGATGCGGTCCAGCCGACCCGGTCCGACGCCCGAGCCGGTCGCGGCGCCGCCCGCGGTCGCCGACGACGAGGTCACGAACGGGTAGGTGCCGTGATCGACGTCCAGCATGGTCGCCTGGCCGCCCTCGAAGACGACCACGTCGCCGGCGTTCAGCGCGTCGTTCAGCAGCAGGCCCGTGTCGGCCACGATCGGCCGCAGGCGGTCGGCGTACGACAGCAGGTCCTCGAGGATCTCGTCGACCGTGATCGCCCGCCGGTTGAAGATCTTCACCAGAAGGTGGTTCTTCTGGTCGAGCGCCGCCTCGATCTTCTGGCGCAGGATCGACTCGTCGAAGAGGTCCTGCACCCGGATGCCGACGCGGTTGATCTTGTCGGCGTAGGCCGGCCCGATGCCGCGGCCCGTGGTGCCGATCTGCCGCTTGCCGAGGAAGCGCTCGGTCACCTTGTCGAGGGTGCGGTGGTAGTGCGTGATGACGTGCGCGTTCGCGCTGACGCGCAGGCGCGACACGTCGATGCCGCGCGCCGACAGCGCGTCGAGCTCGGCGAACAGCACCTCGAGGTCGATGACCACGCCGTTCCCGATGACCGCGTTCACGCCGGGCGAGAGGATGCCCGACGGCAGCAGATGCAGGGCGTACTTCTCGCCGCCGACGACGACGGTGTGGCCGGCGTTGTTGCCGCCGTTGAACTTGACCACCCAGTCCGTGCGCTCACCGAGCAGGTCGGTGGCCTTGCCCTTGCCCTCGTCGCCCCACTGCACTCCGACGATCACGATGCCTGGCATGGATTACCCCCTGATGGGTCGGTGGGCCCGGACGCCCGCACGGCTCCCGGCGGAGGATCCGGCTCGCGCGCCGCCCTCCCGTGTCATCCTATCGGCGGCCGGTCGGGCGCCCCGAGGGACGGGCGGCGCTCAGGAGCCGGAGCGGCGCACCGCCTCGGCCTCCTCCTCCTTCGTGTAGCCGCTGTGCAGCTGCACGGTGTCGGTGGTCGTGCCGCCGCGGCGACGACGGCGCGCGGCCGCGATGAGGTTGAGCGCCTCGACGAAGATGGCGAACGCCATGGGGCCGTAGATGAGCGCCTTGTCGATGTGCACGCCGAAGCCGTCGGCGATGAGGAACACGCCGATCAGCACCAGGAACGCCAGCGCGAGCATCTTCACCGTGGGGTGCTTGTTGACGAACGTGAAGATGTGGCGGGCGGCGAACAGCATGAGCGCGAACGACAGCACGACGACCGAGATGATCACGACCAGGTTGGAGGTCATCCCGACGGCGGTGATCACCGAGTCGAGCGAGAACACGAGGTCGAGCGCGAGGATCTGGGCGATGACCGCGCCGAACGTCGCCTTCGCCCCGGCCGCGGAGCCGTGGTCGTCCTCGCCCTCGAGCCGCTGATGGATCTCGTGCACGGCCTTGTAGAGCAGGAAGAGCCCGCCGGCGATCAGGATGAGGTCGCGGCCCGAGAAGCCGAGGCCGAAGACGTGGAACAGGTCGTCCTGCAGCGTGATGATCCAGCCGGCGAAGAGCACCAGCACGATCCGCATCAGCATCGCGAGGGTGAGCCCGAGGGTGCGTGCCCGCGCCTGCTGCTCCTGGGGCAGCTTGCCGGCGAGGATCGAGATGAAGATGACGTTGTCGACGCCGAGCACCACCTCGAGGACGAACAGCGTCAGGAAGACGACCAGCAGGTCCGGGGTGAACTCGAGCGCGAACTCCATGCGAACATCATCCGGCACGCGCGGCGGTTCTCCCCGCGTTGGACGCCGGGCAGGTCTTCCCCGCGTCTCGGAGCCCGATCGTGGCGCCGGGCGGGACGCGCCGCGCTATGCCCCCGGGGTCAGGCCGCCGGTCGCGCCGTATCCTCGATAGCTCGCAACACGTCCACAATGACCTGTTGGTGCTTCTCGTCGGGGAACGCGTAGTCGATACGGGTCGTCTGCCGATCGGTGTAGGGGCTGTCGAACAATCGCCTCGGATCCATCTCGCCACGGCGGGTCAGCTCGTCGACCACCATGCGCAGAAAATCCATCTGCGTGGCGGTGAGCCCGCCGAACGCAAGGCGCGCGGCGAACGCCGCCTCGGCGGCGGACCGGTCAAGACCGACGAGGGAGCGGATGAAGATCCCGAGGCCGCGTTCGCCGGTGACCCTCGCCAGCGCCTCCGGCGTCCCCTCGCCCTGCTCGATGAGGATGCGCTCCAGCTCACTGAGATCGGTGTGCGTCAGGGGCTGGTTGCGACGCAGGCGCTGGATGGCGAGGTGATCGAGGTGCGAGCGGATGTACGCGGTCACCTTCTCGCGGAAGCGCGCCTGGTCGACGCCGACCGCGACCAGGGGCAGGTCCACGGCACGGCCCGCGCCGACCTCGTCCTCCCAGTCGACGACGACCACCCTGCGCGTCCTCTTGTCCAGGAACTGTGCGAGCCCGCGCAGCGCCCGGCGGGCGTGCTCGAGCATCGCGAGCGTGACGCCGTCCCACCAGTCATCGCCGATCAGCTCCTCGAGCAGCTCCGTCTGGTCCCGCACCTGAGGGATCGTCTGCTTCTCGAGCAACAGGCGAGCGACCTGCTGCACCGCCGCACGCGTGCGCGCGGCGGTGGCGTCGTCGCCCTCGAGCTGGGCGAGCTCGCGGCGCAGCACGATGAGATCGAAGCGCTTGGCCTGCTCGTCATCGTCGGTCACCGCCGTCGGCAGCGGCCCGAGCGAGGCGGCGAGGTCGCCCGCCTCGATCATGCCGAGCGACTCCTGCCATGCAGCCAGGTCACCGTATCGCCGGATCAGCTGGCGGTGGGGCCGCGCGAGGAACGAGTCGATCGGGATGCCGGCGACGAAGTCGCGCAGCCACGCCGCGGCGCTCGCCCGCGCCTCGCCCCGATCGTCTCCCGGCGCGATCCGGCTGACGAGCGCGACGCGCGTCGCGAACAGGCGTTGCCCCAGGGAGACCGACACGGAGGCGGCGCGGTCGGCGGGGTCGAGGCGGAAGTAGTCGAGGTTGCCGCAGAAGTCGAACACCCGGAAATCGGACTTGTCATCATGGGCCGGATCGCCGCTGTCGCCGAACACGTCCGGCGCGAGCCGGGTGCCACGGCCGATCATCTGCCAGAACTTGGTGGTCGAGTGCACGTCCTTGAACAGCACCAGGTTCAGCACCTCGGGCACATCGATTCCGGTGTCGAGCATGTCGACGCTGATCGCGATGTGCGGCGCCTTCGCCGGCTGTGAGAAGTCGTCGATCAGGCTCTGCGCGTAGGACGAGGCATGCGTGATGACCTGCGCGAAACCTCCGCCGAGGTGGGGATACTGCGCGTCGAAACGCTCCCTGATGAAGTCGGCGTGCCGCTGGTTCTTCGCGAAGACGATCGTCTTGCCGAGCCGGTCCCCGCCCGCCACGTGGTGTCCGTGCCGCATCAGTTCCGCGAGCGCCTTGTCGACGGTGTCGGCATTGAACAGCGTGCGGAACACCCGGGCGGCCTCGACGTCGGTCGGCGGATCCTGCGGGGTGTCGGCCTCCTCGTCCCAGTCGATCGCGTCCCATTCCTCGCGCTCTTCCTCGGAGAGCTCGTCGTAGTGGACGCCGCGACGATGGAAGCCGAGGTCGTACGCGTGACCGTCCGGGCGAACCAGGTAGCCGTCGGCGATCGCCTCCTCGAGCGGATACGAGTCGGTCGGCACCCCTGGCTCGAGCCCGAACAGGCGGTACGTGCTGCGGGCGATGTCGTCGACTGGTGTGGCGGTCAGCCCCAGCAGCAACCCGTCGAACCAGTCGAACAGTGCTCCGTATTTCCGATAGACCGAACGGTGCGCCTCGTCGATGACGATCAGGTCGAAGAACCCCGGGCCGAAGCGGCGCTCGCCGGCGGGACCGCGCGCCGTGTCGATGAGATTCATCATGGTCGGGTAGGTGGACAGGTAGACCCGTCCCTCCGTGAGCCGGTCCGCCGTGAGATCCACGCTCGCGACCTCCGGCAGGTGCTCCGAGAACGCGCGGCCCGCCTGCGTCACGAGAGCGGTGCGATCGGCGAGGAACAGCACACGCCTCACCCACCCCTGCGCCATGAGCTGCTTGACCAGCGCAACCGTCGTGCGGGTCTTGCCGGTGCCCGTGGCCATCACGAGCAGCGCGCGACGCTGGCGCGCGTCGAAGTGCTCTCCGACCTTCGCGACGGCGCGCAACTGGTACGGGCGCCCCGCGATCGCGGTGTCGACCGGCGCCGCGGTGAGCGGACGCCGCAGCGCGCGACGCTGCACCATCAGCTCGAGCTCGTCTCGGGTGAAGAAGCCTGCGACGGAGCGGCGCGGATAGCCGGACGCGTCGTCCCAGACCTGGTGCCGGTCGCCGTTGCTGAGGAAGATCACGGGCCGGCGCCCCGTCGCCGCTTCGAGCCGGTCGGCGTAGAGCGCGGCCTGAGGTGCTCCTGCCGAGGGATCCGTGCTGGTGCGCTTGGCCTCGACGATCGCGAGCGGCAGTCCGTCGGATCCCCACAGCACGTAGTCGACGAATCCGATGCCGGAGTCGTTCACGCCCGGGATCACGGGCATGCCGTCGACGCGGTACTCGCGGTCCCGGGGCTGGTCGAGCGCCCATCCGGCTTCGCGCAGGAGAAGGTCGATCAGCTGCGCACGCGTGTCGTCCTCGCGGTAGTCGTGCGTGTCGGCGGTGGTGTCGGCGTTCTGGGCCGCGGCGATCTGGGCCCGCAGCGTCGCGATCTCCGCCTCGTGCGCGGCGAGCCGCGCGTCGCGCTCGGCGATCGCCTTGTGCGCTGCCTCTTGCTCGTCCCGGAACAGCCGGGCCAGCGCGACGCGCTCGGCAGACGTCATGGGCGCCCTGCGCTGCACGATCGCCTCGTCGAACGCGGAGCCGAGGGGTGCGGCCTGCGGGAAGGTCGAGTGGTGCTTGACCGTCCAGACCAGCACGTCGAACAGGTGGCGCAGGATGCCCAGCGCCTCCTGCTGCGAGATCCGGCGCTTCTCGTGCACGGCGTCGTTGCCGACCCGTCGGATGAGGTTGAGCTTGGCGTTGATGACCGACGTGCGCACCTTGAACGCGTTGTCGTTCATGCGCGCATTGAGGTCGCTGCGATACGGCTCTGGCAGGCCGAACACGTCGACGAACAGATAGTCGACGAGGGCCTCGACCGCGCTGCGCGCATACTTGCCCGCCGCCTGCGGATCGGAGACGACGTACGACTCCGCCCGCTGGCACGACTCATACAGCTCGGGCCACTCGGCCCGAATGAACGCGAAGTTGCTCACCCGTCCCCCGATCATCCGCAGCGCAGGATCAGCGTATCGGCGGGTGGTGACGTCGTACGATGCGTCGGGCCTGGGGAATGTCTGCAGCCGGTGCTACGCCTGGCCGGTAGGTGGCCAGCGAAAAGACGTCCAGGGGATGTCTTCCTTCGGGATAGCTAGTTACCTCACGAGCCGGTATCGGCTAGTGTGGTGCGTACACCCCCAGATGCTTCGGCTACTGGTTAGAAGGCCTCGCTTCGGCGGGGCCTTCGGAATTTATGCTCCACTTCTCGGGCCGCCGCACGACGCCGTGTTCGTCCTGCAACTCGTCAGGGAGCTGACACTCAGCGAGCGCTTCCACAGGCACGCGACGGAACAGGTCGAGGTCGAGCTGGCGCAGCTCGTTGCTCGAACGCTTCTCATCGACCGGGGAGAGCAGTCCGATCTGCCGCCCGAGTTCTTCCTTGACCATGCGGATCGGCATCACGAGGTCCGAGTCGTTGCTGATCACGACGAAGCAATCGGCGATGCCGCGCATCGCGTCGATGAGGAGCATGCTCGCCAGGGCGACGTCGGAGCCCTTCTCCTCGGTCTTCTTCACTTTCACCGTCTTCGCGGTGCCGTCCGACCGCAACTCAACGGGGTGCACCGGCATCACCCGCGTATCGATCCGGAACTTGCCCTCGAAGATGCTCGTACGCGGCCGTGTGCGGAGCGCTCGCAAATACGCCTGTTGACGCTGAGGCGCGCTTCGGTCCTTGCCCGGGAGGGGCTTGATGACCGCGGTGAAATACCGAACCGCGATCACGTCGAACTCGGGCAGCACGCGTTCGGCAAGGGCTTCGAGGTCGAGCCACTTGTCCTGTGGCTGACCTTCGAGTAGGCGGCGATACAGATTGAAGCCATCGACGTACACAGCCACGGTGGGTCGCGCCGACGGCTCCTCCATCAGAGTTCTCCGCGGAAGGCGCGGTGCTGGAGCGCGGCGAACAGCTCGTCGTCCGTTTCGAGCGCGTGGGCGACGCGGGCCCGCTCCGCATGAATCGCCTCGACCTTGGCCGCGAACTCCTGCTGGAGCGAGAGGGACGGGAGGGGGATCGGCGCAGACTTTACGACACCCGTGCTGATTGTGTTGAGTCCCGACGTTGTCTTTCCATACCGTTGAAAGTGCCCAGCGCCCTGCGAAGAGTTGAGCCAGTGTGCCGCGAAGACCGGGAGACATTTCCCGCGGTCAAGACGAGCCCTAATGAGATGGTTCTGGTGCACGAAGACGCCGTCCGCGCCGGGCCAGACCGCGACCCGTCCAACCTCATGCGGGTTTGCATGCCCTTCAACGAACAGCAGATCACCCGACGTCAGCCTCGTACGCTCGATTTCAACGCGTGTCGCTCGCATCGTCTTTACCTCATCTAGGCGAAGACGCCCGCGGTGAACGTTGGCTACCCGGAGGTACGCCACGCACTCCGGCAAAGCCTTACGCTTCGCTGATACTTGCAACCCACCCTGAACCTGCGCCACCTCCTCCAGCTGGTGCTCCGCCTGCACACCATCGAACATCTCGTGGAACAGCGCCTGTGGAAGCTCGTCGAGGTGGGCGAGCTGGGCGCGGCGCTTCGCGCGGACCTCATCAGACGCGTCGAGGATCGCCGCGATGCGGCGCTGCTCCGGGACAGCGGGTTGCGGTACTTGCGAGTCCTTGAGGAACTTGAAGTGCCTCGAGTAACCGGCACTCGGGATGTCGAGCCCACGCAAGAAATGGAACAAGAACCTCGCGTCGAAATCCTCGCGCGCCTGTAGGAGCTTCGTTCCGTCGGCACCCATCGCAAACGGGAAGTCGACGTACTTCACAGCCCGGGTGTGATCGCCGAAAACAATCAGCGGCCCAGGAGTGGAAACAGCCGCGGCATAGTCATCCGTGTATCCCGCGATCACTGACTTGCCCTGATCAACCACTGGCAGAGCACCATCCGGCATGAGTTCAGAAAGTGGAATCTTACGGTTGCCCCCTGAAACATCCACAAAGGCATCGCCGAACCCAACCGTCCTCACGTGAGCAGCCCCCGCAGTTCCTTCACGCCGTCAGCGATTTCCGCGTTGAGCCGCTCAACGTCACCGAGGATGTCGGCCACAGGGCGGTGCTCGACCTCCTCGTGCACGACCTCCTTGTAGCGGTTGATCGAGAGGTCGTAGCCCTGCGCGCGAATGTCGTCGACCGGCACGAGGAACGACTGGTCGGTGCGCGCACGATCGGTTTCGCCGGCGAGGTTCTGCCATCGTTTGCGCACGTCATCGAGATCGGACGAGCCCAGCTGCGTGCGCTTGTCGTCGAGCGAGAAGCCGTCGCTGCGCACGTCGTAGAACCAGACGTCCTCAGTGCCGCCCGCGCCCGTCTTGGTGAAGAACAGGATCGCCGTGGAGACACCCGCGTAGGGCTTGAAGACACCCGACGGCAGCTTCACGATAGCGTCGAGCCGGTGTTCGTCGACGAGCATCCGGCGCAGGTCCTTGTGCGCCTTGCTCGAGCCGAACAGCACGCCGTCGGGCACGATGACCGCCGCTCGCCCGCCCGTCTTGAGCAGCCGCAGGAACAGCGCGAGGAACAGCAGCTCGGTCTTCTTCGTCTTCACGACCCGTTGCAGATCCTTGCTGGTCGCCTCGTAATCGAGCGATCCGGCGAACGGTGGGTTCGCGAGGATCAGATCGAACTCCCCGGCGTCCCCCGCCGCCCCCTCCGACAACGAGTCGCGGTAGCGGATATCGGGAGCGTTCACGCCGTGCATCAGCATGTTCATCGACCCGATGCGCAGCATGGTCGAGTCGAAGTCGAAGCCGTGGAACGCCGAGTGGTGGAAGTGCCTCGCCTGTGCCGCGTCGACGAGGGCCTCGGGGTGCTTGTCGCGGATGTACTCCGACGCGGCCATCAGGAAGCCTGCGGTGCCGCAGGCGGGATCCACGATCTCCATGCCGGGCGCCGGCGCCATCATGTCGACCATCAGCTGGATGATGTGCCGGGGTGTGCGGAACTGGCCGTTCACGCCCGCCGAAGCGATCTTCGACAGCAGGTACTCGTAGAGGTCTCCGTTGGTGTCGCGATCCCTCATCGGGATGCCGTCGAGCATGTCCATGACCTTGCTCAGGAGCGCCGCCGACGGGATCGTGAAGCGCGCGTCGCGCATGTGACCCGAGTACGTGGTCTCCTCTCCCGCGACCTCTGCGCCGACCCGCCGCAGGAAGGGGAACACCTCGTCCGCGACGGTCCGGAAGACCTGCTCGCTGTCGCCATTCGCCATCAGCCGCGACCAGCGCAGGTGGTCCTGATCCTGCCCGAACGGCATCGGTCGCTCGGTGCGTCCGGTCAGGCGCAGTTCGCGCTCTGCATCGGTGTGCTGGTCGTCGAGACGACGCAGGAACAGCAGGTACGTGATCTGCTCGATCACCTCGAGCGGGTTGGAGATGCCGCCCGACCAGAAGGCGTCCCAGACGCGATCGATCCTGCTCTTCAGCTCGCCCGTGATCACGGAACGAGCCTACGGCGCCCCTCGGACGTCGGATGCCCGCGGCTAGGCTGGCGCCGGGGAGGGACGCATGAATCAGCCAGCCGCCGCGCCGAGCGCGGGCGAGATGACCCGCGCCGCCGAGGTGCTGCGGGTCGTGTCCGAGTCGTACTCGTCGAAGATGGTCGGGCAGGAGCGCCTGCGCACCAGCCTGCTGATCAGCCTGATCGCGGGCGGGCACGTGCTGCTCGAGAGCGTGCCGGGGCTGGCGAAGACGACCGCCGCCTGGACGCTCGCCGACACCGTCGCCGCGGAGTTCAAGCGCATCCAGTGCACGCCCGACCTGCTGCCGAGCGACATCACGGGCACCCAGATCTACGACGCGAGCACCGGGTCGTTCCGCACCGTCCTCGGCCCCGTGCACGCCAACTTCGTACTGCTCGACGAGATCAACCGGTCGAGCGCGAAGACGCAGAGCGCGATGCTCGAGGCGATGCAGGAGCGCCAGACCACGATCGGCGGCGAGGTGCACCGCCTGCCCAAGCCGTTCCTCGTGATCGCGACGCAGAACCCCATCGAGCAGGAGGGCACGTACGAGCTGCCCGAGGCGCAGATGGACCGCTTCCTCATCAAGGAGATCGTCGACTACCCCAGCCCTCAGGAGGAGCTCGAGGTCCTCGAGCGGATCGACTCGGGCGCGCTGGACCCCGAGAACCACGTGCACACGTCGGTCACGCTGGACGACGTGCACCTGCTACAGGACGTCGCCCGGCGCATCCACGTGTCCCCCGCGATCCGCAACTACATCGTGGGCATCGGCTACGTCACCCGCAACGCGGCGCCCTACATCGGCGAGCAGCAGGCGCGCTACATCGCCTACGGCGCGAGCCCGCGCGGGTCGATCGCGTTCCTGCAGGCCTCGCGCGCCCTCGCGCTGCTGAACGGGCGGGCCCACGTGCTGCCCGAGGACGTGCGCGCGCTGCGCCACCTCGTGCTGCGCCACCGGGTGCTGCTCAACTTCGAGGCCGAGGCCGACGGCGTGCGCAGCGAGGAGATCATCGACGCGATCTTCGCCGCGGTCCCGACGCCCTGATCCCGGCCCGCCGCTCGCGACCGCCCCTCAGCCGATGACCTCTCTCCTCACCCGCGTGCGAGCGAAGCTCTTCATCCGCTCGTCCCTCACGTCGATGCACGCCCTCGACGGCGCCTACGCGTCGGCGGCGCGCGGACGCAGCAACGACTTCGAGGACCTGCGCGAGTACGAGCACGGCGACGAGGTGCGCGACATCGACTGGCGTGCCACGGCGCGGCTGCGCACGCCGATGATCAAGCGGATGCGGGCGACCCGGATGCACACGGTGCTGTTCGTCGTGGACACGGGCCGGTCGATGGCGGCGCTCGCGGCCGGCGACGAGCCCAAGCGCGACCTCGCGGTGATGACGGTGGGGGTGCTGGGGATGCTCGCGCTGCGGCACGACGACGACTTCTCGGTCGTGATGGGCGACGCCGAGCGCGTGCGGCGGCTTCCGCCGCGGCGATCGGAGGGCGCGCTGGAGCAGGCCCTGCGCGCGATCGACGGCGCCGCGACGCCCCGCTCGCCGGCGAGCGCCCGCGAGCGGCTCCTCGACCATGTGGCCAGGACGATCTCGCGCAGGATGATCGTGGTCGTCGTCACCGACGAGGCCCCGGTCGGCCCGGACACCGAGCGCCTGCTGCGGCGGCTGCGCGCGCAGCACGACCTGCTGTGGGTCACGCTGCGCGACGCGCTGCCGGTGCTGCCGACGGCGCAGGCGCCGGGTGCCGCCCGCCGGGACGTCGACAGCGGCTGGGAGGTGCCCGGCTTCCTGCACGGCGACGAGGCCGTGGTGCGCGAGGTGATCGAGCAGCGGACGGCCGAGCGGGCGCATCGCGACGCGCTGCTCTCGGCGCTGGAGATCAGCCACGCCGAGATCGGCGCCCGTGAGCAGGCGGTGCCCGAGCTGCTGCGCATGCTGCGCCGGAGGGCCCATGCCGGCGTCTGACGACCTGTATCCGCCCGTCCAGTACGCGCCCGGTTGGCTGCTGCTCGCGCTCGGCGTGATCGCGCTGGTGCTCGCGGCCGTGTGGCTGGTGCTGCTGCTCACGCGTCCCCGAGCGGGCGGCGTCGCCCCGCCCCCGCCCGTCGTCGCCGACGCCGTCACGATGCTGCGCCACGAGTACCTCGACGGCATCCAGCGGATCGAGGACGACTACCGCGCCGGACGCATCGACGCGCGGCGCGCCAACCTGGAGCTCAGCCGCACGGCCCGCGCCTTCGTGAACGAGCACAGCGGCCTCGAGGCGCCCGTGCTCACGCTCGACGACCTCGTCGCGCGCGGCGTGCATCCGAGCCTGATCGACGCGCTGCACCGTCACTACTATCCGAGCATCTTCGGCCGTGGTCCGGCCATCGATCCGATCGCCGGCGCCCACGCCGCGCGCAGGGTGGTGGGCGAATGGCGCTGACGGACCTCGCGAACCCCTGGGTGCTCGTGATCGCCGCGCTGGCGACCGCCGTCGCGGTCGCGGCGGGGTGGCTGCTCGCGCGCCGGCCCCGGCGCGGCGCCGGCGAGGCGGCGCCCATCGCCCGGGCGGAGCACGTGCGCGCCTTGCCGTCGGTCGCACGGGCGGCACGGCGCCGCGTGGTCGCGATCGCCGCCTCCGTCGCGCTGCTCGTCGCGGCGGCCCTCGTCGCCGGGGTGGTGGCCGCGCGCCCGATGGCCGCGCAGACGATCCGTCCCGTCGACACCAGCCGCGACATCATGCTGTGCCTCGACGTGTCGGGCTCCATGAGCGAGGTCGACATCGAGGTGCTCGAGGTGTTCGACGAGCTGCTCGACGGCTTCGAGGGCGAGCGCATCGGGCTGACGATCTTCAACAGCTCCCCCGTGCAGGTCTTCCCCCTCACCGACGACTACGAGTTCGTCCGCACGCACCTCGCGTCGATCCGCGACGCGTTCGACGACTACTCCAGCGACGTGCCCGAGCACTGGGTCGGCACCCTGAACGGCACGGGCTCCTCGCTCGTCGGAGACGGGCTCACGGCCTGCGCGCTGCGCTTCGACCACCTCGACTCGGAGCGGTCGCGGTCCATCGTGCTGGCCACCGACAACGAGGTGAACGGATCGGGGATCGTCTCGCTCGAGGAGGCGGCGACGTACGCGCGCGACGCGGGCGTCCGCGTCTTCGCCCTGAACCCGGTGGATGGCAAGGACGGCGGCGTCACCGCCGAGCTGACCGCCGCCGCGGAGACGACCGGGGGCCGCGCCTACGCCCTGCGCGGCGACACGACGGTAGCGGACATCGTCGACGATGTCCGCGAGCAGGAGGCGACCGCGCTCGAGGGGGAGGCGCGGATCGTCTGGCGCGACTCCCCCGACCTCTGGATCGTCGTGCTGCTCGTGCTCGCGTCGTCCGGGATCGTGCTGCTCTGGCGGGTGAGGCCGTGATCCTGCAGCCCGTTCTCCACCCCCTGCTGCTGCTCGCGCTGTGCGCGCCTGTCGCCTGCCTCGCCGTGCTCCGGCTGCGGCGAGCGCGCCGCGGCGGGGAGCGCCTGTCGTGGGCGCTGCGGCTCGCCGTGGTGATCGCGTGCGCCGTCCTCGCCCTGCGACCCGGCCTTCCCGGCGGCGAGACCCGGACGCTCGCGACCGAGACCGACGTGGTGCTGCTCGTCGACACGACGGCGAGCATCGTCGCGGAGGACTGGGGCGACGGGCGCCCGCGCCTCGAGGGGGTGCGCGAGGACGTCGAGGCCATCGTCGAGGCGTACCCCGGGGCGCGGTTCGCGCTGATCACCTTCGACTCGGCCGCCGAGGTCCGCCTGCCCCTCACCACCGACACGTCGGCGCTCCGTTCGGCGCTCGAGGTGCTGACGCCGGAGGTCACGCAGCAGTCGCGCGGCAGCTCTATCGGCGTCGCCCACCAGACGCTCGCCGAGACGCTCGAGGCCGCCGCGAGCGCGTCGCCGGACCGATCGCGGATGGTCTTCTACCTCGGCGACGGGGAGCAGACCGCCGAGAGCCCGCCGGAGTCGTTCGACGACAGCGCCGCGCTGATCGACGACGGCGCGGTGCTCGGCTACGGCACCCACGAGGGAGGGCCGATGAAGACGCAGCGCGGCGGCGTCCCCGGCGAAGGCGGCGACGAGTACATCCTGGACGGGTCGGAGCGAGCCCTGTCGATCGTCGACGAGGCGGCGCTGGAGGGCGTCGCGGCAGAGCTCGGCGTCGGGTACCAGCACCGCACGGCGGCGGAGCCGGTCGCTCTGCCGGAGGCCCCGACCTCGACGGTCGCGCCGGCGGCGGGCGAGGTGGGCGACGTCGTGGAGCTCGGGTGGATGGTCGCGATCGCGATCGCCGCGCTGCTCGCGATCGATGCGGCCGTCGTCGCGGGCGGTCTTCCCGCCGCGCTCGCGGTCGCGCGGCCGCCGCGACGGCCGGCTCGCGGCTCGGCTCGGGGCCCGGCCGCGGACTCGGCTCAGGACCCGGATCAGCACGGAGAGCGCGGATGACCGCCCCGCCCCCGGCACAGACGCCCGCCCACGCGGGCGCGGCGCTGCTGACCGCCAACCGGCGGCGCGCGCGGCTGCGGCGCATCCTGCTCTGGATCGTGGTGCCGGTGGGCCTCGTCGCCCTTCTGCTGCCCGCCCGGATCGTGTCGATGTACGCGTTCGCGCACGACGCGATCATCGCGTACGTCGCGGGCGACTACGCCGGCGCCACGGCGGCGGCACGGGCGCAGGGCGCGTTCAACCCGTTCCAGCCGTACGCGTCCCCGTACAACGCCGGCACCGGCCTGACGGAGGCGGGCGACCTGGCGGGCGGCCGATCGGAGTTCGAGCGGGCCCTGCCGCTGGCGCAGGGCCTCGAGTCGTGCGCCGTGCGCGTCAACCTCGCGCTCACGATCGAGCGGCAGGGCGACCAGGCGCTGCGCGACGGCGATCCCGCCGGCGCGACGCAGCTGTTCGGGGAGGCCCTGGCGGTGGTGGCCGAGACGCCGCGCGAGTGCCGCTCCGAGGAGGCCGACGCGCAGTCGCCCGATCCTGAGCGCAGCCTCGAAGAGAGCCTGGACGACCTCGAGGAGCGGCTCAAGGAGAAGCAGCAGCCGCCGCCGGAGCAGGAACAGCCGGATCCCGAGGAGCAGGAGGAGGAGCCCCAGGAGGAGCCGCAGCCCTCGGAGGATCAGCTCGGCGAGCTCGAGGACAGGCTGACCCAGGGCGAGGGAGAGCGTCAGCAGCTGCAGGACGAGGACGGGCAGAGCGGCTCGGGGACGGATCGGCCATGGTGACGCCCGAGGAGCGCCCCGAGGCGCGGCGGGACGCGCACACCGGACGCCGCTACGTGACTCGATCGGACGGTGCGCCGCCGCTGCCGCCGCCGGGCGGCTACCGGGGGGCGCGACGGGTGCCGACGGCGGCGCCGGTCGCGCCGCCCCAGCGGGAGGCGCCCGAGGCCTCGGCGCCGTCCCGGAACGGGCCGGGCGCGCTGGGCTGGACCTCTCTGGGCGTCAGCGCGGCGTTCGCGCTCGTGCTGCTGTCGATCCTGGCTTTCGCCGGGGCCGACGTGATCTACGGCACGACCGTGATCGCCCTGCAGCTGGTGGTCCTCGCCGTCGTCGTGGCGGCGCTGGCCATCCGGAGGGCGCGGTCGCTCGCCGCCGTCGCCCTCTCGCTGACGCTGCTTCTCAACGTGGGCACGATCGGCGCCGTGAGCGCCATGCAGACCACCGCGGCGAGCGCGGACGCGGGCGCCAAGACCGACGAGGAGCGTCGCTACGAGTCGTATCCGGGCATCGCGGGCGAGGACGCGTCGACGGCGCTCGCCCGGCCGTCCCTCGAGGAGGTGCGCGAGCTGAGCGACGCCCTGTCGGCCGAGATCCGCGAGGCGCTGTCGGACGAGTACGGGCTGACCTGGACGGAGGCGCCCGGAGAGGACGTCCGCCCCGAGCGCAACGGCCACGGCGGCGAGTCGATGCTCGTGCGGTACATGTCTCCCACGTGGTCGACCAACGAGCCCGTGTCCGGCACGGCGCTGAAGACGCCGGTGATGCGCTCCATCGAGGACGTGCTCGCCCGCAGCGGGTGGTGGGCCATGTGGTCGTTCAACGACCCCGCGTCGGGGCTCGACCCGTCGATCCTGGAGGACCTCTACGGCGGCGACGACATCGACGAGCAGGTGGCCTGGGAGTGGTACACGTCCGACCCGTCGAACGAGATCGTCGTGTACGCCACGATCACCGACCTCTCCCGCGACACGACCGGCGAATGGCGTGCCGACCGCGAGGCGGACAGCCGGCGCACCGGCGAGCCCCTGGAGGGCCTGCAGATCCGGTTCTACGCCGAGCGCCTGCTCAGCGAGGCCGACCGCGACGAGTTCGAGCGGCGGATGGCGGAGTTCGACGGCTGAGGCGCGCCGCCGTCCCGCCGCCGGCCGCGGCTCAGCCGGCCGTGGCCGATCCGCGCCGTCGCGCGGCCCGACGACGCCCGGTTAGGGTGAACGGGGCCATCCGGCCGCACTCACACGACCGTGGAGGAATCTCCCGAACATGGCGAAGATCACCCCGCCCACGCCCGAGCCGCGGAATGCGAGGACGTCCGTCCTCCCCCGGTTCGGCGCGCTGCTGACCGCAGCCGGCATCGCCGCCGGCTCGCTGCTCGGCGGCCTCGTCCCCGTCTCCCCTGCCTCCGCGGCGACCGACGAGACGTACGTCATCGGCACCGACACCACGTACGCGCCGTTCGAGTTCAACGACGGCACGTCGCTCAAGGGCATCGACATCGACCTGCTCGACGCGATCGCCGAGGACCAGGGGTTCACGGTCGAGTGGCAGCAGCTCGGCTTCGACGCGGCCGTGCAGGCGCTGCAGTCGAACCAGGTCGACGGCGTGATGGCGGGCATGTCCATCACGGACGAGCGCGAGCAGACGTTCGACTTCGGTGACGGCTACTTCACCGGCGGCATCCAGTTCGGCGTCCTCGACGGCAGCGACATCCAGGACCTCGAGGACCTGCAGGGCCAGACCGTCGCCGTGAAGACCGGCACCCAGGGCCAGACCTACGCCGAGTCGCTCGAGGACGAGCTCGACCTCTCGATCACGCCCTACAACGAGACGACCGACATGGTCGACGCCGTGAAGGCCGGGCAGGCGGTCGCGTACGCCGAGGACTACCCCGTCATCGGCTACGGCATCACGCAGGGCTCGGGCTTCCGCCTGATCGGCGAGCCGGCGCTCGGCGGCGACTACGGCTTCGCGGTCAACAAGGGCCAGAACCCCGAGCTCATCGAGAAGTTCAACGCGGGACTGGCCAACCTCAAGGCCAGCGGCGAGTACGACGAGATCATCGAGACCTACATCGGGTCCGGATCGGACGCGGGGTCGGGCGGCGGCGAGCAGACCCCGCCGCTCGGCGACGGCCAGAACTTCGTCATCGGCACCGACACGACCTACGCCCCCTTCGAGTTCAACGACGGCGGCCTCCGGGGCATCGACATCGACCTGCTCGACGCGATCGCCGAGAACCAGAACTTCACGGTCGAGTGGCAGCAGCTCGGCTTCGACGCGGCGCTGCAGGCGCTGCAGGCCAACCAGGTCGACGGGGTCATGGCCGGCATGTCCATCACCGACGAGCGCAAGCAGACCTTCGACTTCGGCGACGGCTACTTCACCGGCGGCATCCAGTTCGGCGTCCTCGACGAGAGCGAGATCGAAGGTCTCGAGGACCTGCAGGGGCAGGCCGTCGCCGTGAAGACCGGCACCCAGGGCCAGACCTACGCCGAGTCGCTCCAGGACGAGCTCGACCTGAGGATCACCCCGTACAACGAGACCACCGACATGGTCGACGCGGTCAAGGCCGGGCAGGCCGTCGCCTACGCCGAGGACTACCCGGTGCTCGCGTACGGCATCACCCAGGGCTCCGGCTTCCGGCTGATCGGCGAGCCCGAGCTCGGCGGCGAGTACGGCTTCGCCGTGAACAAGGGCGAGAACCCCGAGCTCATCGAGATGTTCAACGCGGGACTGGCGAACCTCAAGGCCAGCGGGGACTACGACGAGATCATCGAGACCTACGTCGGCACGAGCGGGTCGGAGGACGGCGGCGACGGCGCCTCGTCCGCCGCCCCGAGCGACATCTTCTCCATCACCGCGAAGTACTGGCCGACGCTGATGCAGGGCCTCGGCTGGACGATCCTCTCCACCGTCGTCGCGCTCGCCGCCGCCTTCGTGCTCGGCGTGATCTTCGGCTTCGGGCGCCTGTCTCGGATCCTGCCGTTCCGCTGGATCTCCACGGCGTACGTGTACGTGTTCCGCGGCACCCCGATCCTGATCCAGGCGTTCTTCGTGTTCTTCGCGGTGCCGCAGCTGCTCGCCGGATCGGACATCAAGTTCAGCCCGTTCGTCGCGGGCGCCATCACGCTCGCGCTCAACACGGGCGCGTACATGACCGAGATCATCCGCGGCGGCATCCTCGCCGTCGACCCCGGCCAGAACGAGGCGTCGCGCTCGCTGGGCCTCGGTCACTGGAAGACGATGCAGAAGGTCGTCCTCCCGCAGGCGTTCCGCATCATGATCCCGTCCTTCGTGAACCAGAGCATCATCACGCTGAAGGACACCTCGCTGCTGAGCGCGATCGGCCTCGCCGAGCTCACGTTCCAGTCGCGCCAGATCATCGCGTCGACCTACATGTCGGCGCAGATCCTGACCGTGGTCGCGGTGATGTACTTCGTCGTCATCACCCTGCTGACCGTGCTCGCCGACCGCCTGGAGAGGAAGTTCAACTCGTGAGCAAGATCGTGGTGAAGGACCTGCACAAGTCCTTCGGCTCCAACCAGGTACTCAAGGGCATCGACCTCGAGGTGGCCCAGGGCGAGGTCGTCGCCGTGATCGGGCCGTCCGGCTCGGGCAAGTCGACGCTGCTGCGCTGCCTGAACAAGCTCGAGGAGCCCACCGCCGGTCAGGTGATCGTCGACGGCGTGGACCTGACCGACAAGTCGGTCAAGCTCGACGACGTGCGCCAGCGGATCGGCATGGTGTTCCAGCACTTCAACCTCTTCCCCCACATGACCGTGCTCGAGAACATCACCCTCGCTCCCATCGAGCTCGGCAAGCTCTCGAAGGCGGACGCGCGCGAGCGCGCGCTCGCCCTGCTCGACCGCGTGGGGCTGAGCGAGAAGGCCGATGCCAAGCCCGCGTCTCTCTCGGGCGGCCAGAAGCAGCGCGTGGCCATCGCCCGCGCGCTCGCCATGGAGCCCGAGGTGATGCTGTTCGACGAGGCCACCAGCGCCCTCGATCCCGAGATGGTCGGCGAGGTGCTGCAGGTCATCCGCGACCTCGCGGAGGGCGGGATGACCATGGTCCTCGTCACCCACGAGATGGGCTTCGCCCGCGAGGTGTCGAGCCGCGTGGTGTTCATGGACGGCGGCGTGGTCGTCGAGCAGGCCCCGCCGGCCGAGCTCTTCGGAGCGCCGAAGAACGAGCGCCTGCGCGACTTCCTCTCCAAGGTGCTCTGACGCCGGCCGGCGCTCGCCGCGACGGATCAGCCGCCCAGAGCGGACAGCCCCGCGGCGAGCGCGAAGCCGAAGACGGTCGCGACCCCGGCCAGGTCCTTGGCGCGCTTCTGCGCCTCGGGGATCATCGAGTCGACCATCATCACGAGCAGCGCCCCAGCCGCGAACCCGTTCAGCCCGGTGCGGATCGACGCCGACGCCACATCGGCGAGGGCCCACCCCGCGACCGTCGAGAGCGCGCACAGCGCGGCCACGGCGGACCAGATGCCCAGCACGGCCGGCCGCTTCACGCCGCCGTCGAGCAGGTCGGACGACGATCCGATGGACTCGGGCAGGTTGGACACGAAGATCGCCACCACGAGCGCGACGCTGACGCCGGCGCCGTCGGCGAGGCCGAAGCCGAGCACCAGCTGCTCGGGGATGCCATCGAGCAGCGCGCCGAGAGCGAGCGGCACGCCCGCGGCGGCGCCTCCGCCCGCGCGCTTCGCCCAGCGCTCCACCAGGCGGTCGGCGGTGAAGTAGACGGCCGCGCCCAGGGCCACGCCGATCGCGAGCGGCACCGGCCCGCCCTGCTCGAGGCCGTCCTGCCACAGCTCGAACGCGATGCTCGCGATGAGCGCGCCCGCGCCGAACCCGAGCACGATGCCGAGCAGGCGGTCGGGCCAGGCGCGGATCCCGGCGAGCACCGCCCCGAGCACGAGCGGCGCGGCCGCGACCGCGCCCCACAGCAGACTCTCCAGCACGGGCTCACACTCTCACGATCCGCGGCAGCATGATGGATCCATGTCCACGAATCCTGCACGCATGACCAATCGCACCGCCTGGGCGGCATTCTGGGTGGCCCTGGCGGGGCTCGTGCTGATGCCGATCCCCCTCTTCATCGGGCTGATCCTGGGCGGCGGCCTGTCGCTGGTCGCCGCGGTGCTCGTCGTGATCGCTCTCCTGAAGGGGCTGAGCCGACAGGGCAAGGGGATTGCGCCGGTGGTGTTCGCGGGCATCTTCGTCGCGCTGACGTGGGGAGGCATCTCGGCAGGCGGCGGGATCGTGTGGTGATCAGACGGGCGGACGGGGCGACGAGGCGCTGAGAGCGTGGCGACGAGGCGTTGAGCGAGCGACGCACACGGCCACCCGAGCTCCGGCGAGAGACAGTTATCGCGTGTCGTGGAATGCGATATCGTGTAGCGGAATTATCCGACACGACATCCCGCACGTCCGGAAGGCCCCCGCATGCTGGTCCTGAGCGACTCCGAGGTCCGCACCCTCTTCACCGACGACCTCGCGCGGGAGACGGTCCGCTCGGCCGCCCGCCAGTTCTCCTCGGGCGAAGCGGACATCCCCGCGCGCGTGCAGATGCGGCTCCCGGTCGACCACACCGAGCTGCTCGTGATGCCGGGGAGCCTGCCCGGCATCGGCGCCCTCGGCGTGAAGACCGTCGGCGAGTTCCCCCGGAACGCCGCCGCGGGAGTCCCCACCGCGCCGGCGACCGTCCTGCTGTTCGATCCTGAGACGGGACTGCCCGAGGCGTTCCTCGACGGCACCTCGCTCACCCTCGCCCGCACGGCCGCCATGTCCGTCGTCGCGGCCGAGCACCTGGCCGTGGACCGCCCGACGTCGCTGGCCGTCATCGGCGCGGGAGGCCAGGCGCTGTCCCACATCGAGGCGTTCGCGCGCCGCTTCCCGCTGGAGCGCGTCCGCATCACCAGCCGCACGAGGGAACGAGCGCACGCCACCGCGGCCGCGGCATCGGCAGGCGGCATCGCGGTGGAGGTGACCGCCGATGCCGCGAGCGCGGTGGCGGGCGCCGACATCGTGATCTCGGCCACGACCGCGCGCCGGCCCGTGGTGCCCGACGACGCGCTGGCCGCGCACGCCTGCGTCATCGGCATCGGCGCGCACAGCCCCGAGCACGCCGAGATCGAGGCGGCCACCGTCGCCCGCGCCGCCCGTGTGGCCGTCGACACCCGCAGGGGGTCGATCGACGGCGCCGGCGACATCGCCCAGGCGATCGGGCTCGGGGCTCTCCGCCGCGACGACGTCGCCGAGCTCGGCGAGCTCGTCACGGGCGCGGTGCCCGGACGCGCCGCGCACGACGGGATCACGGTGTTCAAGAGCATCGGCTTCGCCGCGCTGGACCTCGTCGCCGCCCGCGAGCTCGTCGCCAGGGCCCGAGCCGAGGGCCTCGGCATCGACGTGGCGCTCTGAGCCCCCTCCCGTCCCGCATCCCCACCCCGACCGCCCATACAGACGAAGGAGCACGACGCATGCAGGTCGTCACCCGAGCACTCGACGTGCTCAAGACCATCGCGATGTCCGAGGCGCCGCTGTCCCTGGCCGAGACCAGCGCCCTCCTCGACCTGCCCGCGCCGACGGTGCACCGGTTCCTGGCCGTGCTCACCGAGGCCGGCTACGTCACCAAGGACGATCTGACGCGCCGCTACGCCACCGGCCCGGAGCTGGACGCCATCACGCGGCGCAGCTCGCTCGCCCGCATCGGCAAGCTGGCCGAGCCCGTGCTCGCCGACCTCCACGGCCGGTACGACGAGACCGTGTTCCTGACGCAGAAGGAGGGAGACGACGCGGTCGCGACGTCGGCGCTGGTCTCCACCCGCCCCCTGCGCCTGACGGTGCACGTGGGCCAGGTGCTGCCGTGGCACGCCGCGGCCTCAGCGCGATCCCTGCTGGCCTACCTCCCCGAGAACGCCGCGACGCCGCTCCTGGACGCGAGCGGGTTCAGCCGCTTCACGTTCAACACCCCGCAGTCGGCGGACGACGTGCGCGAGCACCTGAAGAACGTGCGGCTGCGCGGCTACGACATCTGCGACGACGAGCTCGACAGCGGGGTGTGGGCCGCGGCCTCCCCGATCCTCGACGCACGCGGCACGGTGCTCGGCTCGGTGACCGTCGGCGGCCCGGGAGACAGGATCGACGACACGCTCCGCGCCTCGATCATCGCGGACGTGCAGAGCGCGGCCAAGAGCGTGTCCGACGCTCTCGGGAACGCGTGACGGAGGGGACGCGCATGACCGACGACAGCCTCGAGATCCACGCCGTCCGCCTGTACGGCGAGGGCCGCCCCGTCGACGTCCTGGTGGAGGACGGGCGGATCGCACGGATCCGCCCGTCGACGTCGACGGACGGCCGCCGGGTGCTGCTGCCGGGTCTCGTCGACCTGCACACCCACCTCCGCGAGCCCGGCGGCAGCGGCGAGACCATCGCATCCGGCACCCGAGCGGCGGCGGCGGGCGGCTACACCGACGTCTTCGCGATGGCGAACACCGTCCCCGCCACCGACCGCCTGGAGCGCGTGCTCGCCGCCAGGGAGCTCGCGGCGGGCGCCTCGGCGCGCGTCCACGTGAACGCGGCCGCCACCCTCGACCTGGCAGGTCAGGCGCTCGTCGACGTCGAGGGTCTCGCCGCCGCGGGCGTGCGCGTCTTCACCGACGACGGCCGGTGCGTCGCCGACGACGGGCTCGCCTACGCCCTGCTGCAGCGCGTCGCCGCGACCGGCACGGTGTTCGCGCAGCACGCGCAGAGCCCCTCGATCGTCGGCGACGGCGTCATCAACGAGCCCGTCGCCGACGCCGCCGGCTGCGCCGGATGGCCGCCCGCCGGCGAGGAGGCGATCGTGGCGCGCGACATCGCGCTCTCGCTGCGCACCGGCGGGCGCCTGCACGTCTGCCACCTGTCGACCGCCCACACGGTCGACCTGCTGCGAGCCGGGCGGTCGCTCGGCGCACCGGTGACGGGCGAGGTCACACCGCACCACCTCCTCCTGACCGACCACGACGCCCTCGACCGCGGGGCCGCGCTGAAGGTCAACCCGCCCCTGCGGAGCGCCGACGATGTCGCCGCCCTGCGCAGCGCCCTGCGCGACGGCGTGATCGACGTCGTCGCCACGGATCACGCGCCCCACCCCGCCCACACCAAGCGCGGCGGATGGCACGAGGCGGCGTTCGGCCTGACGGCGCTCGAGACCGCCCTGCCGATCGTGGCGGAGGTCTTCGCCGACGGCGACGACGTCGACTGGCGGGGGGTCGCGCGCGTGATGTCGACCACCCCCGCGGCCATCGGCGGCATCGCCGGCCTGGTCCCCGTCGACCTCGCGGTCGGGGAGCCCGCCAGCGTCTGCGTCGTCGAGGAGACGCCGTGGACCGTCGATCCGGACGATCGCCACAGCGCCTCGGGCAACACGCCCTTCGCGGGGAGACGTTTCCGCCACCGGGTCTCGCAGACCGTGCTCGCCGGCAGGATCACACACGGAGACCCGTCGTGACGGCGGCTGCGCGGCGCATCGTGGTCGGGATCTCGGGGGCGTCCGGAGCAGCGCTCGGGGTGCGCGTCCTCGAGCTCGCGCGCGGGGCCGGCTACGAGACCCACCTGGTCGTGAGCCGCGGCGCGCGGGCGACCATCACGTCGGAGCTCGGCATGTCGCCGGCGGACGTCGCGGCGCGGGCGGACGTCGTCCACGCGGACGGCAACCTCGGAGCGACGATCGCGAGCGGGTCCTTCCGCACGGCCGGCATGATCGTCGCTCCCTGCTCGATCAAGACGCTCTCGGCCATCGCCAACAGCCACGCCGACACCCTGCTGTCGCGCGCCGCGGACGTGACGCTCAAGGAGCGCCGCCCGCTCGTGCTCATGGTCCGCGAGACGCCCCTGCATCGAGGACACCTGCGGCTGATGTCGCTCGCGGCGGAGTCGGGCGCGGTGATCTTCCCGCCGGTCCCGGCCTTCTACAACGAGCCGCAGACCATCGCGGACGTGGTCGACACCGCCGCGCGACGCGCGCTGGAGCAGGCGGGGGTCTTCCTCGACGACACCACCCGCTGGGCGGGCATGCAGGCCTGAGCCCGACCGGCGCCCGCCCGGCGAGTCGCCGTCACGTCCGCGCGAGGGGCGTCTCGCCCACCTCCGACGCGGGCGTCGCGTCGTCGACGGCGATCGCGAGGACGACCTCGTGGCCGTCCGCCGCGAGGAAGACCGCCACCGGCCCGACGGAGCGGTAGGCGTCGAAGGTCACGCCGACGAGCAGCACCCGGCTCGACGCCGGAAGCGCCCGAGAGAGGCTCATGAGCCCCTCGTCGACCGCGACAGCGAAGCGGGGGACGTCGAGCGCGGACGCCACGAGGTGCGCGAGGATCGCATCGGCGTCGCCGCTCCAGTGCACGACGGCCGTCGGGGCGACGGAGGCGGCCAGTGCGGCCGCGGCGGCGCCCAGGGCCTCCGCACGATGGGGCGCGATGCCCAGGTCGATGCGCCCGTGCTCCCGCAGCGCGTCCAGGTGCGAGGTGGGGGAATCGGTCATGGTCTCTCCTTCTGTCATCGGCGTCTCGGCCTGTGCAGCACGGCTCAGCGCCCGGCGGCCACGCGTTCGTCGCGCGCCGCCGCCAGCTGCGCGTCGAGGGCGCGGACCGCCGCGACCAGGGCGTCGACCCCGACGGCGATCTCCGAGGCGTCGGTCCACTCCTCCGGAACGTGCGAGAGCCCGTCCCTGCTGGGGACGAAGAGCATCCCCGTCGGCACGATCGTGTTGATCATCTGCGCGTCGTGGCTCGCGCCGGAGCTGAGCACGCGATATGAGGAGCCGCCGGACACGGCGGCCTGGACGAGCGCGTTGCGGACCCACAGCGGAAGGATCACGGGCGAGGTGTCGGCGATGAGCCGCACATCCACGCCCACGCCGCGTCGTCTGGCCGTCGCCATCACCCGCGAGACGATCTCGGTCGTCGCGCTGCGCTGCCGGTCGGCGTCGACGTCGCGCACGTCGAGGCTGAACGTCACGCGCCCGGGGATGGTCGTGATCGAGTTGGGCGACACCTCGAGACGGCCGACCGTCGCACGGGTGCCGCGGTGGGCATGGTCGGTCGCGAGCTGCTCGGCGGTCAGCACCGCCTCCGCAGCGGCGGCCAGGGCGTCCGCGCGGCCCGCCATGGGCGTCCCACCCGTGTGCGACGGCCGCCCGTGCAGGGTGAACGACAGCCTCGTGGAGCCGGAGATCGAGTCGACGGGCCCGAGCGCGGCCCCGGAGTCCTGCAGCACCCGCCCCTGCTCGATGTGCAGCTCGAGGAAGACCGCCCACTCCGACGGGTCCCAGCGCGCGGTCGCCGCGCGGTCGGCGTCGAAGCCCAGCGCGCGCATGGCGTCCGCGAGCGGGATGCCGTCGCGGTCGACGAGCTCGTCGACGAGAGGCCGCGGCGTGAGGCCCGCGGCGAAGCGCGACCCGAGGCAGGCCTGCCCGAAGCGCGCACCCTCCTCGCCGGCGAAGGCCACCACGCGCACGGGATGCGTGAGCGGCTCACCGCCCTCGACGAGAAGCCGGACGAGCTCCATCCCCGCCACGACGCCGGCGACGCCGTCGAAGCGCCCGCCCTCGTAGACCGAGTCGAGGTGGCTCCCGGTCCCGATCGCGCGGGCATCCGGGTCGGTCCCGGGCAGCTCGGCGATCGTGTTGCCGGCCTCGTCGACGCGGATCGCGCAGCCCAACGCCTGCATCCGCTCGGCGAAGCGGGCGTGCGCCTCGCGTTCGAGCGGGCTGTACGCCAGGCGGGTCACGCCCGGGCCGGGCTCCGTGAGCCGGGCGAAGTCGTCGAGCAGCTCCCCGACCGCCCGCGCGTCGGCGGCGTTCATCGCGCGCCGCCGTTCTCGTGCTGCGCGAGGAGGTCCTGCAGGTCGAAGAGGGGCTCGAACACGACGCCCGCCGCCGCGAGCGCGTCGCGCGCCCCGCGGTCGTTGTCGATGACGCTGCGCGCCTCGACCACGGTCGCGCCGCTCCCGGTCAGCGCCCGCGCCGCGGAGAGGAGGCGCGCCCCGGTGTTCGTCACGTCCTCGATGACCATGACGCGCTCACCCGGGTGGAGCTCGCCATGGGCATGCCAGGCGCCGTCGATCTCGCGCAGCGCGACGAACGGCAGGCCGGTCTCCAGCGCGAGACCCGACACGATGGCGAGCGAGCCGGGCTCCGTGCCCACGAGCCGATCGATGCCCGTCGGGATGAGCAGTCCCAGCACCCCGACGAGACGACGCAGCACCGTGGGGCGCGTCATGAACAGCGCGGGCTCAAACCACAGCCCGTCGGCCGCGCCGGGCTCACCGTGCCGGTCGGTGAAGAGGGACGCCGCGATGAGGTCGCGCGACAGCTCCCGCCTGCGCTGAGGCAGGTCCTGGAACACGTCGGTGTCGCGACGCAGGAGGGCGGTGAGGAGATCGTCCACGTGTGCTCCCAAGTGTCCTGTCAACGGTGCCGGGTCAACGCTGCCGGGGTCGCAGCAGGCGCTCCACGAGCACCTGCAGCGTGCCGGTGACGAGCAGCAGGACCGCGACGAGCGCATAGGTGTCGGCGGATCGCAGCCGACTCTGCGAGGCGTGGATCTCGTGCCCGAGGCCCATGGTCGACCCGAGCAGCTCGGCGAGGACCACCGAGATGGACACCACGGAGAGGCCGATGCGCAGGCCCGCGAGGATCATGGGCTGCGCCGCCCCCGCCTTGATGAAGAAGTCCATCTGCATCGGCGACGCGCGGAAGGCACGGCCGACCGTCACGAAGCGCGCGTCGACCGTCCGGAGGCCGCGCATCGTGTTGAAGGCGATGGGGAAGAACGCCCCGGCGGCGGCGTAGAAGATCTTCGACTCGACGCCCGCGCCCAGCCAGAGCAGGAACAGGGGGTACAGCAGCGCGAACGGCAGCATGTATCCCCACGCGAACATGGGCTCGAACGCCATCGCGCTCACCCGCGAGCGGGACAGCAGGAAGCCGGCGGCGAGACCGGCACCCGCGGCGATGACGAACGCGGCGGCCATCTCGCCGAGCGTCACGAGCATCTGGCCCCACATCGAGGGGGTCGTGACGACGTCCACGAACGCCTCGGCGAAAGACGACATGTCCGGCAGGATCAGCCCGGACACGCCGCCGGGACCGGTCGCGTACCACCACGCGAAGAGGACCGCGACGACCAGCAGCAGCCGGAGGAGCACGACGGCCGTCTTGCGCCGCACGAGCGCCGAGGTACGGGCGCTCATGCGGGCACCGGCGACTCGAGCATCTCGAACAGATGCACCCGGATGTCCTGGAAGGCGCGCGAGGTCATGAACTCCATGCCGCGCGGCCGGGGCGCGTCGACGCGGATCTCCTCCGCGATGCGGCCGGGGCGGGCGCTCATCACGACGATCCGATCTGCCCAGAAGATCGCCTCGTCGAGGCTGTGGGTGATCATCACGACCGACTGCTCGGCCTCCGTGAGCAGGGTGACGAGGTCGTGTCCGAGCTTGCGCCTGGTCTGCTCGTCGAGCGCGCCGAAGGGCTCGTCCATGAGCAGCATCCGCGGCTCCACGGCGAGCGCGCGCGCCATCGCCACGCGCTGCTGCTGACCGCCCGACAGCTGGGCGGGAAAGCGGTCGGCGAGATCGCCGAGGCCGACGAAGTCGAGCTGACGCTGCGCCATGTCCAGCGCCTCGGCCTTCGGCACCCCCTGGAACCGCAGCCCGGCGGCCGCGTTCTCGCGCACCGTCTTCCACGGGAAGAGGCTGTAGTCCTGGAACACGAAGGCGCCGCGGCGCGGGTCCGGCGCGGTGATGACGTCGTCCCCGAAGCGGATGGTGCCCGAGGTCGACTCCTGCAGCCCGCCGATGCAGTGCAGGAGCGTCGACTTGCCGCATCCGGACGGGCCGATGACGGTGACGAACTCGCCGGGCTCGGTGCGGAGGTTGATGTCGTCGAGCGCGGTGAAGACCGAGCCGTCGTCGGCGGTGTACTCCACCGAGAGGTTCGAGATGGTGAGGTTGCTCATGCGCTTCGCTCCTAGAACTCGTCGCGGACGCCGCGCCAGCGGCTGAGGTGGTTCTCGAGCCGCGTCCACAGGCTGCTCGCGAGGATGATGGCGACGGCGGTGACGACGATGAGGGCCATCGCCTCATCGACCTGGAAGTTGTTCGTGTACAGGCGCACGAGGTATCCGATGCCCACCGTCGACACGAACAGCTGGGCGATGACGACGCCCACGAAGCCGTTGCGGATGCCGTGCCAGATGCCGGCGAAGATGCCCGCCGTCGCCCCGGGCAGGATGACGTCGAGGAACAGCCGGACGGTGCCGGCCCGGTAGGCGGTCCCCACGCGCAGGTGGCGCGGCTCGATGAGATCGAGGCCCGCCACGACGTTGACCGTCACGTGCACGAAGGCGAGGATCGCGCCGAACACCGTCCCGGCTTCGACGCCGAGCCCGACGAGCAGCACGATGATGGGCAGGAACACCGACTTGGGCACGCTCATGAGCAGCTGCACGACGGGGAGGTACGCCTCGCGCAACAGCGCGCTGAGCCCGAGCGCGACGCCGGCGACGATGCCGAGGGCCGTCCCGACGACGAACGCCACCACGAAGGACGCCAGAGTCATGCCGATCGCGGACAGCGCGTCCGCGTCGGTGAAGATCTGGGCCACGCCGCCCAGGACGCCGCTGGGGCTCGAGGCGTACCGCGGATCGATGACGCCGACGCGGGCGAGCACCTCCCAGAGCACGAGGCCCGCGGCGATGACGGCGAGGCGGAGCCGCAACGCGGCGGCGCGGGTCGCGCGCTGCCGCGTTGCGGGGGCGGTGGTGCTGCTCACTGGTACAGCTCGCTCCACAGGGTGTAGGCGACCTCGTCGATCGTCTCCCCGTCGCCGAGCGTGTACTCCGCGTTCTCCTTCAGCCCGGCCAGCTCGCTGTCGGTGATGACGCCGTCGGACGACAGGCGCGGCAGCGTCTCCTCGGCGACGCGCTCGGCGACGGACTCCGGCACGCTCCACTCGTCGACCAGGACGTCGACGAACGGCTGCGGGTCGGCCTGCAGCGCCTCGACCTCGGCGAAGTACGCCTCGAAGAACTCCCTCACCGCGGCGGGGTGCGCGTCGCCGAAGTCGTTCATGACCGCGAAGGCCTGCTGCACGTTGTCGCCGACGTAGTCCGCGGCGTCCCCGACGATCACCCCGGTGCCCTCCTCCTCCATCCGGAAGGCGACCTGGCTGTTCCAGGCGAAGGCGTCGATCTGACCGGCGGTCAGCGCGGCCGTCAGCGACGACAGGTCGCCGATCGCGGTGACCGAGTAGTCGCCGTCCTCCCAGCCCATGCTCTCGGCCAGCTTCACGACCGAGTACTCGCCGGGCGAGCCGGCGCCGGTGACGCCGAAGTTCGCGCCCTCGAGGTCCTCGACGGCGTCGAAGCCCGGGCGGGCGATGATCTTCTGATCCCAGTAGGAGAGGTTGCTCGCGGCGATGGTCGCGTCGAGCCCGAGGTCGATGCTCGACGCCATCGTGTTGCCCGAGGCGAGCGCGATGTCGGCCTCGCCCCCGGCCATCACCTGGGCGATCGTCGGCGTGGTGGCCTCGATGACCTCCACCTCGAGGTCGGTGTCGTCGAAGGTGCCGAGCGCGTCCATGGCCTGGATCGCGATGAAGGGGAACGAGTTCGAGACCGAGGTCGCGACCCGGACCGTGACGGGACCCTCCTCCTGGTCCGCGCCCTCCGCGCCGCCGCCGCAGGACGCCAGCACGAGAGCTGCGGGAAGAACGGCCGCGACGAGACCCGCGCGGAGGAATCGGTGGGGATGCTTCATGCTCATGTGGGGTTCCTTGGGTGACGACGAGACGAGAATTCCGTGTTACGGAATTCAATTACGTGGTGCGAACTCCCCGAGAGTAGAGACTTCCGACCGGGGATCGCAATCCCAGGGCGGCCCCCACAGCCGAACGAAACATGGAATTTACGCAGAGCCGCTCCGTCGCCCCGCGAGACCGCCCGTTCAGGCGAGGGTCTGACCGCCGTCGATCACGATCGACGCGCCGACGGTGAAGCCCGCGGCGTCCGAGCAGAGGTAGACGACGGCCCCCGCGACCTCCTCCGGGCTGCCGAACCGCCCCTGGGGGATCGTCGCCGTCCGCGCGGCGACGAACGCGGGATCCGTCACATAGCCGGCGTTGAGCCCCGTCGGGATGGTGCCCGGGGCGATGCTGTTGACCCGCACGCCGCGCGGGGCGAGCTCGAGCGCCATCGAGCGGGTGAGCATCGCCACCGCCCCCTTGGAGGTGGCATAGGCCGAGCTGCCGACGGCCGCCTGCACCTGACGCGTCGACGCGACGTTGACGATGCTTCCGGCGCCCGCCACGACCATGCGCCGCGCCGCGGCCTGCCCGAAGAGGAAGTAGCCGTCGACATTCGTCTCGAGGACGCGGCGCCACTCCGCCAGGCTCGTGTCGAGGAACGCGTCGGTGCTGGTCACCCCCGCGTTGTTGACCAGGATGTCCAGCCCGCCGAAGGCCGCGTCGGCCGCGTCGACGGCGCGCGCAGCGGTCTCGGGGTCGCGGACGTCGCCGCTCACCGACACCGCCTCGCCGCCGCGCGCGCTCAGCTCCGCCGCCAGCCCGTCGGAGGCTCCGGCATGACGCGTGTGCAGCACCAGCCGCGCCCCCGCGTCGGAGAGCCCGCGCGAGATCGCCGTGCCGAGTCCGCCGTCGGCGCCCGTGACGATCGCGACCCGGCCGTCCAGCCGCATCACGACGCGACTCGCGATGCGACACCCGCCAGCAGCGCGCCGGGGCGTGACAGCTCCTCCGCAAGGCCGAACGTGCGTGCCGCCCACCACAGGATCGCGAGGTTGCTCGAGACGACGGGCGCCCCCAGCTGCGCCTCCAGCTCGGGCAGGCGGCGCAGGGTGGGCCAGTTCGTCGAGGCGATCACGACGCCGTCGGCGTCGGCGACGAACGAACCCCGCGCCAGCAGGCTCGCGGAGTCGTCGGCGAGCCGGTTGGTCGCGAACCACTCGCGCGGATCGCCGCTGCCCACGCGGAAGTCGCGCGACACGGAGGCCACGGGCGGGATGCCCTCGGCACGGAGCACCGTCTCCAGCTGCCGGCGAGAGCGATCCGTGTAGGGAGCGACCAGCACGGGGCGGGCGATGCCGGCGGCCCGCGCCGCGGCGATGGTCGCGTTGGTCGCCGTCACCACCGGCACCCCGCACCGCTCGGCGATGAGACCGGCCAGAGACCGCCGCGAGTCCTCCCCACCCGAGAAGCTCGTCTCGGCGCAGGCGTACACGACCGCGTCCACGCCCGACTCGACGATCGCCGCCGCCAGCTCGACCGCCTGCTCGCGCATGGCCGCGTGCTCGATCGCCGTGAGCCGGAACCCGTGCACGCTGACGCCCTCGAGCGCGAACTCCGCCAGCTCGGGCTCGATCACGACGTTGTCGGCCGGCAGGATCAGGCCCAGCCGTCCGCGCGAGCCGTAGGGAGCGCTCATCGAGCGGCACCCCCGCCGGCGAGGTAGACGGTCTCGTCGGGCATCCGCCACCCCGCACGCTCCAACTCGGCAGCCAGCGAGTAGCCGTCGTACCCGACCGGGACGGGCGCCTCGTACATCCGACGCGCCTCCCCCAGCGGGGCCGTCGCGTCGACGCCCATCTTGGCGCTCGTGCGCGCGGCGGGCGCCGACGGGTCGAGCGTGGGGCTGTAGAGGTTCGGCACGATGACCACGTCCTGGTCGGGCTGGACGCGGGTGTTGACGGCCCACTCCACCTGCAGCATGTCGTACGGGTCGATGTCCTCGTCCACCACGGTGACGAGCTTCGCTCCGAGGTTGCCGGCGAGCATCGCGAGCATCAGGTTGCGCGGCTCCGCGGGGTGCCGCTTCTTCATGGAGACCACGACGTGGTGGCGCGTCGTGCCGCCGGGGGTGACGTGCACCGAGCGCACGTCCGGCGAGATGCGCAGCGCCTCGCGATACGCCATCGCGGTCGCCCCCGGCTGCATCATCCAGTGGTTCTCGGTCATCGGCGTGCCCGTGAGGGTGTTCTGGTAGAACGCGTCGCGACGGTGGGTGATGGCGGTCACGCGCATGACCGGTGCGGGCTTCGCCTCGCTGTAGGTGCCGGGATACTCGCCGAACGGGCCGTCCGACTCGAGCCGCCCCGGCTCGATCACGCCCTCGATGACGATCTCGGCGTGCGCCGGCACGTCGACGTCGATCGTCTTGCAGCGGACCATCTCGACCGGCTCGCCGCGCATGCTGCCGGCGATGGCGAACTCGTCGACCCCGTAGGGCGCGCGGGCCTGGCTCGCGAGCTGGGTGACCGGATCCGCGCCCAGGACGACGGCGACCTCGGCGCCCTTGCCCTTGTCGTTCCAGCGCTCGATGATCGTGCGCAGGTGGCGTCCGGGAGGCGCGAAGAGCGTCAGGTGGTCGCGGTCGAGGGGCAGCTGCCGATGGATCGAGACGTTGGCGACGCCCGTGTCGGGGTCGCGAGCGACCTGCAGGCCCGCCGTCAGATAGCGGCCCCCGTCGAGCTCGAAATGCCGCAGTAGGGGCAGCGACAGCACGTCGACGTCGTCGCCGGTGACCACGACCTCCTGGACGGGCGCGTCCGCGCCGAAGGCGACGGGGTCGATCGGGTTGCGCTCGAGCTGGTCGAAGTTGCGCAGCAGCCAGTCGTAGTCGCGCCCGAGCGCGAGCGCGACGCGGCGCGAGGCGCCGAAGACGCCGCTGACGCATCCGAACGCGCTGTCGCGCATCGACTCGAACATCAGGGCGGGTCCGTCCTGGGCCGAGCTCTGCCGCGTGAGGGCGACCGCCTCGTACTCCCAGTCGACCTCGCGCGAGATGCGCACCAGGTCCCCCCGATCCTCGAGGGCCGTGAGGAACTCACGAAGGTCACGCCAGGCGGCCATCGCACACCAACTTCCGTGTCATGGAATTGAATTTCATTCAACGACAGTCCACCACATCGGGGGGCGCGCCTTCAAGACGCTCGCGCCGATGCCCCGAGACGGAGGGGCGGAGGCCAGACCCTAGACTTGGGTCCATGTCGAAGGTCCTCGAGTCCCTGCCCGTCGGCGAGCGCGTCGGCATCGCCTTCTCCGGGGGTCTCGACACCTCCGTCGCCGTGGCGTGGATGCGCGACAAGGGCGCCGTCCCGTTCACCTACACGGGCGACCTGGGCCAGTACGACGAGGACGACATCGCCTCGATCCCCGGCCGCGCGCTGAACTACGGCGCCGAGGCCTCGCGGCTGATCGACTGCAAGCCGATGCTCGTCGAGGAGGGGTTCGGCGCGCTCGCCTGCGGCGCCTTCCACATCCGCTCGGGCGGCCGGACGTACTTCAACACCACCCCCCTCGGTCGGGCCGTAACCGGCACGCTGCTCGTGCGCGCCATGCGCGAGGACGGCGTCGAGATCTGGGGCGACGGGTCGACCTACAAGGGCAACGACATCGAGCGGTTCTACCGCTACGGCCTGCTCGCCAACCCCCGGCTGCGCATCTACAAGCCGTGGCTCGACGCGACGTTCGTGACCGAGCTCGGCGGCCGCAAGGAGATGAGCGAGTGGCTCGTCGCGCACGGCTTCCCCTACCGCGACTCGGCCGAGAAGGCCTACTCGACGGACGCGAACATCTGGGGCGCGACGCACGAGGCCAAGACGCTGGAGGAGCTGGACGTCTCGCTCGAGATCGTCGACCCGATCATGGGCGTGCGGTTCTGGGACCCGTCCGTGGAGATCCAGCCCGAGGACGTGACCGTGACCTTCGAGGCCGGCCGCCCGGTCGCGATCAACGGCGTCGAGTTCGCCGACGCGGTCGCGCTGGTGCAGGAGGCCAACACGATCGGCGGTCGGCACGGCCTGGGCATGAGCGACCAGATCGAGAACCGGATCATCGAGGCCAAGTCGCGCGGCATCTACGAGGCGCCCGGCATGGCGCTGCTGTTCATCGCGTACGAGCGACTCGTCAACGGCATCCTCAACGAGGACACCCTCGCGACGTACCACGAGCAGGGCCGCCGCCTCGGCCGCCTGATGTACGAGGGCCGCTGGCTCGAGCCGCAGTCGTTCATGCTGCGCGAGTCGATCCAGAAGTGGGTCGGCACCGCGGTCAGCGGCTCCGTGACCCTGCGCCTGCGGCGCGGCGAGGACTACACGATCCTCGACACGTCGGGCCCCGCGCTGTCCTACGCCGCCGAGAAGCTGTCGATGGAGCGCGTGGGCGACGCCGCCTTCGGCCCCACCGACCGCATCGGACAGCTCACGATGCGCAACCTGGACATCGCCGACTCGCGCACCCGCCTCGAGCAGTACGCCGGGCTGGGGCTCATCGGAGGCCCGACGGCAGAGCTCGTCGGCGCGCTCGAGTCGGGCGAGGCGGTCGAGATCACGCACGCCGCCGCGCCCGCGGGCCTCGGCGAGGAGGAGTTCGCCGACGCCGTGGAGGCCGCGAGCGAGTCGGCCGCCTTCGACGCCGGCACCGACTGACCCGCCGCCCCGCCCCGCCCCCACCGCGAGACCGCAGATCCTGCGCGAGACCTGAAGTCTCGCGCGAGACCTGAGCCGACGGCGACGGTCTCGCACAGCGGATGCGGTCTCGCACGGCGGATGCGGTCTCGCACGGCTGCAGGCCGACGCCTACCGGATGCGCGCGGCGGGTGGGATCCTCATCTTGATCCGGGCGTCCGTCCCGGCGATGAGAGGAACCCCATGGGCTACAAGGTCTCTCCGTACATCTCCTTCCGCGACGGCGCGGCGGAGGCGCTGGACTTCTACCGGTCGGTGCTCGGCGGACGGCTCGACATCACGCGGATGGGCGACATGCCCAGCCCGGATCTCCCGGAGAGCGACCGCGACAAGGTCATGCACGGCCAGCTCGACCTCGAGAACGGCTTCGTCCTGATGGCGTCGGACACCCCGTCGGACATGGAGTTCGACGCCGGCCAGCGCGTCAGCGTGACGCTGTTCGGCGACGACGGTCCGGAGCTCTCGGAGCTCTTCGACCGGCTCGCAGAGGGCGGCAGCGTGGTCGAGCCGTACGCGCAGGCGCCGTGGGGCGACTACTTCGGGATGCTCACCGATCGCTTCGGGGTGTTCTGGATGCTCAACGCCTCGAGCGGCCGGCCGGACTGATCAGCGGCGCAGGATGCGCCGGGCCAGCCAGTTGCCGAGGCCCTGCACGATCTGCGTGACGATGATGATGATGACGAGCGCCGACCAGGTGACGACCTCGTCGAAGTTGCGCAGACCGTAGGACACCGCGTAGTAGCCGAGACCCTGGCCGCCGGCCAGGCCGGCCACGGCCGACATGTCGATCAGCGCGACGATCGCGAACGTGTAGCCCAGGATGAGCGGTCCCGCGCCCTCGGGCAGGATCACCGTGCGGATGATCCGCCACGGGCTCGCCCCGGCGGCGCGCGCCGCCTCGATCACTCCGGGGTCCACCGTGACCAGGTTCTGCTCGACGATGCGCGCGATCGCGAACGTCGCGGCGATCGAGAGCGAGAAGATGATGGCCTCGTTGCCGATGCCCTTGCCGATCACGAGCCGGGTGAAGGGCTGCATCGCCACCAGGAAGATGATGAACGGGATCGGGCGGATCGTGTTCACGAGCGCGTTGAGCACGCCGTAGACGACGGGCTGCTGCAGGATGCCGCCGCGACGCGTGACGGTGATCGTCGTGCCGATGGCGAGACCGGCGATGCCGCCGAAGACGAGCGCCGCGACCACGATCCACAGGGTGATCCCGGTCTGCTCCAGCAGTTTCGGGGAGAGCTCCGACAGGCGGTCGAGCAGGTCGTTCACAGTGCCACCTCCGTGACGGTCACGCCCGCCCCGACGCCCGCGAGCGCCGAGCGCACCGCGGCCTCGTCTCCGCGCACGGCGATCGTCAGCAGGCCGTAGACGCGCCCCTGGATGTCGTCGACGCCGCCGTGCACCAGGTTGAAGTCGACTCCGGCGCGGGCGAGCGCGGCGAACACGCGCGCCTCGGAGGCACCGGAGTCGGTGAACGAGATCGTGAAGAAGCGTCCGTCGTGCTGGGCGCGCAGCGCCGCCAGCGCCTCGCCCTCCGGCAGCGCGCGGACCACCGTGCGCACGAACCGCTTGGCCGTGTCGGTGCGCGGGGCGGTGAAGACGTCGTACGTCGGCCCCTGCTCGACCACCCTGCCGCGCTCCATGATGGCGACCTTGTTGGCGATGCGGGTGATGACGTCCATCTCGTGGGTGATCACCACGATCGTGACGCCGAGCTCGCGGTTGACCCGCGCGAGCAGGTCGAGCACCTCGTCGGTCGTCTCCGGGTCGAGGGCGCTGGTGGCCTCGTCGGCGAGCAGGATGCCGGGCTCGGCCGCGAGGGCGCGGGCGATGCCCACGCGCTGCTGCTGGCCGCCCGACAGCTGCTCCGGGTAGGCGTCGGCCTTGTCGGCGAGGCCGACGAAGTCGAGCAGCTCGGCGACGCGCGCCGCCCGCTGCTGCCGGGGCATCCCCGCCACCTCGAGCGGATAGGCGACGTTGCGGCGGATGTTGCGGGAGCGCAGCAGGTTGAAGCGCTGGAAGATCATGCCGATGCCCTGCCGCACCTCGCGCAGCTTGCGCTCGGGCAGCTGCGCGACGTCGACGCCGTCGATCTCGATGGAGCCGGACGTCACGGGCTCGAGGCCGTTGATCAGTCGGACCAGCGTCGACTTGCCGGCGCCGGAGTATCCGATGACGCCGAAGACGTCGCCGCGTTCGATCTCGAGGCTGACGTCCTCGACGGCGGCGACCGGATCACCGCCCCGGCGCTGCGGCGGATACGTCTTGAAGACGTCGGAGATGCGGATGTGCGGCATGGATCCTCAGGTCGGCAGAACGGAAGGAGGCGCGTGTGCGGGAATCCGCGGGGCCGGACTGCGGCACCCGACAGGGGGATTCTCGCGCACGCGCCTCCCGTGGTGTCACTTGCTGGCGGCGAAGGCTTCCTGCGTGTCGGCGAGGGAGGCCTGCAGCTCGTCGGCCGGGGTCTGGGCGAGCACCGCGGTGCCGCCGGAGACCTCCAGCACGCCGTCCTGCACGTCCTGGTTGGTCTGGTAGATCTCGACGAGCTTGTTCAGCACCTCGTTGTCGACGTCCTCCGACCGCACGGCGAAGACGTTGACGTAGGGCAGGGCCGACTCGTCCGACGCGCTGTCGGCCGCGATGGCGGTCTCCGGGTCGATGCCGGCCTTCGTGACGTAGTCGTTGTTCGCGATCGCGGCGGCGACGTCGGGCAGCGAGGTGAGGGTCAGGTCGGCGGCGACGGTCTCGACCTCGACGCGCGACTCGTCCTCGATGATGTCCTCGGGGGTCGAGTAGGCGCTGCCGCCGTCCTCGAGCGCGATGAGACCCGCCTCCTGCAGCACGAGCAGGCCGCGCGCGAGGTTGGTCGCGTCGTCCGGCACGAGCACCGTCTCGCCGTCCGGGATGTCGTCCGGAGAGTCGTACTTGTCGGAGTACAGGCCGAGGGGGTAGATCGCGGTGGCGCCGATGGGCTGCACGTCCTCGCCGCTCTCCTCGTTGTACTGCGCGAGGAAGAGGATGTGCTGGAACTGGTTGATGTCGAGGTCGCCCTCGGTCAGCGCGGGGTTCGGCTGCGAGTACTCGGTGAAGTCGACGATGTCGATGGCGATGTCCTCGGCCTCGACCGCCTCCTTGTAGACGTCCCAGTAGGGGTCGCTCGCTCCGACGACGCCGAGCTGGACGGGGTTGTCGGCGGTGCCGAGCGCGGGCTCGTCCGAACCGGCGCCGTCGTCGCCCGAGGCGCACCCGGCGAGGGCGAGCAGGCTGAGGGCGGCGATGGGGACGATCGCGCGGGTGATGCGAGACATGTGGTGCTCCTTCGGTGCTGTCCTCCCACGCTAGGCGACGCCCTCTCGGCCGCACGAACCGGCCGACACATCGCGAAACAGACCTCGCAGCGGGGTCAGCGAAACGGTGCGCCGACCGCGTTGCGGTGGTACTCGAAGATGATGCTCGTGCGGGTCGAGGCGACCGACTGCTGCGCGGAGAGGTGGTCGACGACGAAGCGCCGGACGTCACTCGATCCCTCGACGGCGATGTGCACGAGGAAGTCGTCGACGCCGCCGACGAAGAACAGCTGCAGCACCTGCGGCAGCCGTCGCACCTCGTCGGCGAACTGGACGATGGCGTCGTGGCGCGCCCCGGGGCGCAACGTCACCCCGATCATCGCCTGCAGCCCCCGGCCGAGCCGGTTGTGGTCGACGCTGGCGTGGAAGCCGCGGATCACGCCCCGCTCGACGAGCGAGCGCGTGCGCGCGTGGGCGGTCGAGGGTGCCACGTCGAGCGCCGCCGCGAGGTCGGCGTTCGTGATGCGTCCGTCGCGCTCCAGGATCGCGACGATGCGCTCGTCCAGCTCGTCGAGACGCGCGGGATGTGGATTCTTCGGCGTCGATCCGGCTTCTTCGTCGATCATCGTCGTTCTCGTTCGCACTCGAGGCACATCACCGAATGATCTTCGCATGTAACCCCTTCGAAACGAACAGACTGCGATCCTTTCCCCTGACCTGCCCCCGCCCTGAGGAGCGAAGACATGCGGATCGGGATCCCGACCGAGATCAAGAACAACGAGAACCGCGTGGCCATCACCCCGGCCGGCGTCGACGCGCTGGTGGCCCGTGGCCACGAGGTGCTCGTGCAGAGAGGCGCGGGGCTCGGCTCGCGCATCGCGGACGCCGACTTCGCCGCTGCCGGGGCCCGCGTCGTCGCCGACGCCGAGGAGGTGTGGGGCGGCTCCGAGCTCCTCGTCAAGGTGAAGGAGCCCGTCGCCGCCGAGTACGGCCTCCTGCGCGACGATCTCACGTTGTTCGCCTACCTGCACCTGGCCGCCGATCTGCCCCTGACCCGTGCCCTGGTCGACGCGGGCACCACCGCCGTCGCCTATGAGACCGTGCAGCTGCCGGACCGCTCCCTGCCGCTGCTCGTGCCGATGAGCGAGGTCGCGGGCCGCCTGTCGATCGCCGTGGGAGCCCACTCGCTGATGAGCGCGCACGGCGGCCGCGGCACGCTGCTCGGAGGCGTCGCCGGCACGCCGCGCGCGCACGTCGTCGTGATCGGCGGCGGCGTCGCGGGAGAGCACGCGGCAGCCAACGCGCTCGGCCTCGGCGCGCAGGTGACGGTGCTCGACGTGTCGCTGCCGCGACTGCGCGAGCTCGAGCGCCGCTACGGCGGCGCGCTGCAGACCCGCGCGTCCACGCGTTTCGCCGTCGCGGAGGCCGTCGCCTCGGCCGACCTCGTGATCGGATCGGTCCTGATCCCCGGTGCCGCCGCGCCGAAGCTCGTCACGCTCGACATGGTCGAGGCGATGAAGCCCGGAGCGGTGCTGGTCGACATCGCGATCGACCAGGGCGGCTGCTTCGAGGGGTCGCGCCCCACCACCCACGACGACCCCACGTTCGCCGTGCACGGGTCGCTCTACTACTGCGTCGCGAACATGCCCGGGGCGGTGCCGGAGACGTCCACCCGAGCCCTGACGAACGCCACCCTGCCCTACGTCGCCGCGATCGCCGACAAGGGATGGGATGCCGCGTCCGCGGCCGACCCGGCGCTGGCGAAGGGCTTGAACGTGCGGGGCGGGACGATCGTCAACGACGGCGTCGCCGCCGCCTTCGCGCAGCCGGCGCCGGTCGGCTGACACCGCCGCGGTGCCGGCGCTCCACCCCCGCGAGTGCCATTTCGCACTCACGAACCGAGGGCGAGTGCCATCTGGCACTCACGAACCGAGGGCGAGCGCCATTTGGCACTCACGGATGGCGCCTCGCGCGCGCCTCACGTCAGCAACGACGAGAGCCGCTCCGCGGATGCGGCATGGCGGTGGGCGGCGGCGAGCAGCAGGTCCATCCGGTCGCTCGGGCCACCGGCGCACAGGGCCGCGGCGAGCGCGCCGGACTCGCGCCGCAGAGGCACGGCGACGCACGCACGACCGCGGGCCAGCAGATCGGACTGCACCGCCATGCCGGATGCGCCGCCGTCGCGCTCCGCGAGCAGCAGCCGCCCGGCGGCCGACCTGTCGAGGTCGTGCTCCATGGCGACCGGATCCGCCAACGGCCACGCGGGATCGACGTCGAACGGCACCGGTGCGCCCGAGTCGTAGACGACGAGATGGACCGCGACGCCGCCGGCCGCATCGCGCAGCCGCGCGAGCAGCTCCCGCGCGGCGCGCGGCGGGCGGTCCAGGGTCCAGCCGCCGGCCGCCGTCGACCCGGAGGAACCCGTGAGGCGCGCGACGCGCGTCCCCAGCGCGAGACCGGCGATGTCCGCCAGGCGTACGAGGTACTCCTCCTCGACCAGCAGGTTGACGAGCCGATAGACGGTGGCGCGCGGCAGCGCGAGCCTGTCGACCAGCTCGCGGACCGTGACGCCGGGCCCCGCGCTCGCGACCTCCTCCAGCACCAGCAGCGCCGAGTGGATCGCGCGCGGCTGTTTCGGATGCAGGTCCCACTGCGTCACGGCGTGCCTCCGCGACGCCTCGGCGGCTCGCCGCTCGTGCCGGCCAGCGTGCGTGCGCCGCCCAGGACGTCGGACGGCAGCGGCACGTCGCGCGCCACGCTGCGCGTGGGGCGGCCGGCCGCCGATCGCAGCGCCGCGAGCACACCGACGACCGCGGGCAGCGCGATGCCGAAGAGGAGCACGCCGTTCACCTGGCCGGACAGCGCGGCGACGACGAGGAAGGCGACCAGGCTCGCCCCGAGCACCGCCGTCAGGACGACCGCCCGCACCACCGGCCAGGCGGTGGCCTCGCCGATGCGCCGCAGGAACGGCGGGACCGCCGCGCAGACCAGGACGTAGCCGAGAACGAACGAGCCGACCGCCGCCACGACGATCGTGTCCATCGCGTCGCGCAGGCCCATCCCGGCCGCGCGCAGCGCCACGGGCGCGACCACGAGCGGCACGCACGCGAGGGTCGCCGCCATCGGCACCCCCGTTCGCCGATGAGTGCGGCCGAACGCCCGCGGAAGGGTCCCCTCGCGCGACATCGAGAACAGGATGCGCACGAACGCCGTCGATGCGGCCACCGCGGCGGCGAAGAACGAGAAGCCGATGAGCACGTCCAGGGCGACCCCCGCCCAGCCCACGCCGTAGGCCTGCGCGATCGTGTCGAACGGCGACTCGTTCACGAGCCGGTCGAAGCCCAGCGTGCCGGCCGCGACCAGGCCGGCGACGGCGACGAAGACGAACACCGCGCCCGACACCGCGACGGTCCAGAGCAGCACGCGCGGGATCGTCGCGAACGGCCGCTTGGCCTCGACCCCGAGCGCGGCGGCGCTCTCGAACCCCACGAACGCGCTCATGGTGACGACCACGCCCAGCACGATGCGGTCGGGCTCGTCGACGCGCGGCACGAGGTGGACCGGGTCGAACGGCAGCACGGTGAGAAGCACCGCGATGACGGCGACGAGGGTGACGACCGTCGCCACCTCGACCACGAGCATCAGCCGGGTCGACAGGCGTATGCCGCCCAGCAGGACCGCGAGCAGCAGCACGCCCAGCGCGGCGCCCGCCGCGAGCATCACGCCCGGTCCGGCGCCGAACGCGTGGCCGACGAAGTGCGCGGCGGCGAAGAGCTCGAACACCGCGATCAGGCCGTACCCCACCAGCATGGCGGCCCCCGACGCGACGGAGGCGCGCGGGCCCAGCCCGAGCGACACGAACGTGTAGACGGAGCCGGCGGCGGCGACCCGCTTCGCGAACACGTTGATGCTCGCGGCGACCCCGAGGGCGATGAGGGCCGCGATCGTGACCGCCAGGGCCGAGCCGGCGCCCGCGACGGCGAACGTCAGCATCGGGATCGTCGTGGCGGCCGCCGAGGGCGCGAGAGCGGCGACCGACTGGCCGAGCACGTCGAAGAAGCCCACCGTGCGCCGGGCGAGGCCGTGCACCGGCGACGCCGCCGCGATCCGGCCGCCCGCTCCGCGCATCCGTCCTCCTCTGCCCGGCGGATCCTGTCGAGACGGTAGCGCCGCCGTGTGTCGGCCATGTGTCGCGGCGTGTGTCGAGGAGCGCGCGGCAAATGAGACCGACCCGTCTCACAGGCGGTGCAGGACTCGTCACGACCGGGCAATCGGGCGGCAACCGCCGCACGACACAGTGGGCGCAACCCACCCGAGCTCCACCGATCCCCCTTCGGAGGACCCATGACCGCCACCCCCGTCCGCCCCGAGCAGACGCGCTCCCTGTCGGGCACCCTCGGCGTCGGCGCCATCGTGCTGATGGTCGTCGCCGCGGCGTCGCCCCTCACCGTCATCGGCGGCGCCGCTCCGCTCGGCGTGCTGCTCGGCAACGGCATCGGCTTCCCCGCGATGTACGCCGTCGCCGGCGTCGTGCTGCTGCTGTTCACGATCGGCCTGTCCGCCATGTCCCGCGCGGTGCCGCGACCGGGGGCGTTCTTCACGTACATCGGCCACGGCCTCGGGCGCTCGACCGGCGTCGCGGGCGCCTGGCTCGCCCTGCTCACGTACACCGCCGTGCAGCTGTGCGTGTACGGCTACATCGGCGCGATCCTCGCCGTGACGTTCGAGGGCCTCGGCGTGGCCGGCATCCCCTGGTGGGTCTACTCGCTCGCCGTCGTCGCCGTCGTCGGCGTGCTCGGGTACGTGCACATCGATCTCAGCGCCAAGGTGCTGGGCGTGCTGCTGATCGGCGAGATCCTGATCGTCCTCGCCCTCGTCGTCGCGGTGCTGGCGACGGGCGGCGCCGAGGGGCTCTCGGCCGAGCCGTTCGCCCCGTCGCACGTGCTGTCGGGCGCCCCGGGGATCGGGCTGATGATGGCCATCGCCGCGTTCATCGGCTTCGAGTCGACGGCGATCTACCGCTCCGAGGCGAAGGACCCCGACGTCACGGTGCCGCGCGCCACCTACGTCGCCGTGATCGGCGTCGCGCTGTTCTACACGGTCTCGGCCTGGGCGCTCATCATGGCGTGGGGCCCCTCTCAGGCGATCGACACGGTCGCCGCCGACTACGCCAACGTCGTCATCATCACCATGGGCCAGTACCTCGGCCCGGTCGGCTACGTCGTCACGAACGTCCTGCTGGTGACCAGCATGTTCGCGTGCGTGCTGTCGTTCCACAACGTCCTCACGCGCTACCAGCACTCGATGGCCGGCGGAGGGCTGCTGCCGATCGAGCTGACGTGGGTGCACAAGAGGCAGCAGTCGCCGTATCGCTCGTCGCTGCTGCAGACGATCACCGCCGCGGTGCTGGTGACGATCTGCGCGGTGCTGGGCCTCGACCCCGTGCTGCAGGTGTTCACCTGGTTCTCCGGCGTCGCGACCCTCGCGATCGTCGTGATGATGGCCGTCACCGCGGTCGCGGTCGTCGCCTACTTCGTCCGGGCGCACACTCGGGGCCGGCTCTGGAGCACCCGGATCGCGCCGGTGCTCGGCTTCCTCGGTCTCGTCGGATTCGCCGCCGCCGTGGCCGTCTACTTCCCCGTCCTCGTGGGCGACGTCGACGCCGAGGGCGAGCCGGTGTTCGGTGTCGTGAGCGCGCTGCTGGTGGGGTCCATCCCCCTGTTCGCGCTGATCGGCTACGGCCAGGCCCTCTACCTCAAGCGGTTCCGGTCCAGCCGGTACGCGCGCGTGCTCGACACCATCGCCGACGCCGGCGCGTGACCCGCGCCCTTCCCTCTCCCCGCATCACCCGAAGGAGCACCATGACCATCGACCTCACCCCCGCGACGACCGTCACGCATCCCCTCGACCTGCTCACCGCCGCCGAGATCGACGCCGCTCGCGAGATCCTCGCCGAGGCCGGGCTCGTGTCGGAGACGACCCGCTTCGCGCACGTCACGTTCGAGGAGCCGCCGAAGGCCGAGCTGCTGGGCTGGCGGCCGGGCGACGCGATCACCCGCCGCGCCACCGCCACGCTCGTCGACACCGCCACCGGCGACGGCACGATCGCGACCGTCGACCTGACCGCCGGGGTGCTGCTGACCTCGCGTCTGATCGACCGGGCGCTGGAGGGGCAGCCCGCGATCCTCGACGAGGAGTTCGAGCGGATCGAGGGCTGGCTGCTCGCCAGCGCCGAGTGGCGGGCGGCGCTGGAGCGGCGCGGGATCGACCCGGGCATGGTGCGCGCCGCGCCGCTTTCGCCCGGGAACTTCGGCAGGCCGGAGGAGGCGCAGCGCCGGATGGCGCGCGTGCTCGGATTCCTGCAGCTCGATGCGGAGGACCTGATGTGGGGCCATCCGATCGACGGCCTGGTCGCGCACGTCGACCTCGTCACGGGCGAGGTCTTCGAGGTCGTCGACGTGGAGGAGTACGCCGTCCCGGCCGAGCGGAGCGAGTGGGACGCGGCTCCCCACGGCGACGGCCGCGCGCGCACCGACATGAAGCCGATCGAGATCGTGCAGCCCGACGGCCCGAGCTTCACGGTCGAGGGCAACCTCATCCGCTGGGCCGACTGGGAGTTCCGGTTCGGCTTCGACCCGCGCGAGGGCCTCATCCTGCATCAGCTCGGCTTCTCGGACGGTGGCCGCGTGCGCCCCGTGATCCACCGCGCGTCGGTCGCCGACATGGTCGTGCCGTACGGCGACCCGCAGCCCGCCCGCAACTGGATCAACTACTTCGACTCGGCCGAGTACATCTACGGCCGCTACACGAACTCGCTCGAGCTGGGCTGCGACTGCCTCGGCGACATCACCTACTTCGACGCGACGATCGCGGACGAGCGGGGCGCACCCCGCACGATCCCGAACGCGATCTGTCTGCACGAGGAGGACTTCGGCGTGCTCTGGAAGCACTCCGACATGTTCAACGGCATGAACGAGACGCGCCGCAACCGTCGCCTCGTGATCTCGTTCTTCGTGACGATCGGAAACTACGACTACGGGTTCTACTGGTATCTGTACCTCGACGGTCAGATCGAGCTCGAGGCGAAGGCGACCGGCATCGTGTTCACCTCGGCGTACCCGGGCGACGACTACCCCTACGCCACCGAGATGGCGCCCGGCCTGGGCGCGCCGGTGCACCAGCACCTGTTCTCGGCGCGGCTCGACATGGCGGTGGACGGGCACGCCAACGCGGTCGACGAGGTCGACGTCGTCCGCGTGCCGATCGGGCCCGACAACCCGATCGGCAACGGCTTCGCCCAGCGCAGGACCCGGCTGGTCACAGAGGGCGACGCGCAGCGGACGGCGGACAACCTGGTCGACCGGCACTGGCTCGTGACGAGCACCGAGAGCACCAACCGTCTCGGGCGCCCCGTGGGCTATGCGCTGTACCCGGAGGGCAAGCCCGTGCTGCTGGCGGACCCGTCGAGCGCGATCGCGCACCGCGGCGCCTACGCCACCAAGCACCTGTGGGTGACGCGGCACGAGGACGACGAGCGCTGGCCGCAGGGCGAGGTCGTGAACCAGAGCCCGGCGTCCGGGGAGCCGCACGGCCTGCCCCGGTACGTCGCGGGCGACGACCCGATCGACGGCGAGGACATCGTGCTGTGGCACACGTTCGGGCTGACCCACTTCCCCCGCACCGAGGACTGGCCGGTGATGCCGGTGGACCGCACCGGCTTCACGCTCAAGCCGGTGGGCTTCTTCGACCGCAACCCCGCGCTCGACGCCCCCGCCTCCACATCGGATCACTGCGCCGCGCCGACGGCCGGCGGCGCCCCCGCCGGGGCGCCGTGCCCGCACTGCAGCACCGGCGAGGGCCCCTGCACGTGCCACCACTGATCCTCTCGCTCGCGATGATCGTCCCGGGGGCGGTGTGCGTGGTCTGCGCGGCCGCCGCCCGCCCCCGGGCGTCTCGTACCGCGGTGGCCGGGGCCGCGGCGATGCTCGCGGCGATGGTCGCGATGAGCGCCGGCGCGCTGGCGGCGCCGATCGCGTGGACGGCCGCGCTGATCGCCCTCGCCCTCGCCGCCGCGATGGCGCGCAGGGTGCGGCGAGGCCGCGGCGCGGCCGGATCGCACGAGGCGTTCGACTGGCACCGGCCGATCGGCATCGTGGTGACGGGTGCCCTGATCGCGGGCATGTCCGCCGGCACCGCCACGACCGGCCACGCGCACGGCCCGTCCGCCTCGCTGATCGTCGTGGCCGCCGTCGTCTACCTGGGGGCGCTCGTGACGTGGATGGTGCGCCGTCGCCGCGAGCTCACGCCGCGCCACGCCGCCGAGGGGATCAGCATGGCGATCATGACGGCGGCGATGCTGGCCATGCCGTCCCTCGCCTGACCGTCAGTCGTCGTCGCGCTCGCGCAGCTCGTCGATCACGAGGTTCGAGCCGTGGTCGTCCGGGGTACCGCGCAGGCGCACGTCCCCGTTGCGATAGGCCTGCCGTCCCACCATGTGCGCGCTGAGCGGTGCCGTCGCCATCTGGATCAGCACCACGGGCACCAGGGAGAACACGACGGTCCACGAGTGCAGGTCCAGGGCGATGGCGACCGCGATCAGCATGAGCCCCAGCACCTGCGGCTTGGTCGCCGCGTGCAGCCGGGACGGCACGTCGCGGAAGCGCAGCAGACCGATCGCCGCGGTGAGGCACAGCAGCGCGCCGAGCAGCACGAGCGTCAGCGCGACGAGGTCGAGGATCGTGTCGGTCACTGGTCCCTCCTCGCCACGAAGCGCGCGACGGCGATCGAGCCGAACACCCCGATCGCCGCGATGATCAGCATCACCGGCAGGGTGCGCGTGTGCTGGTTCACCACCATCTCGGTGCCCAGCACGCACAGCACCTCGGTGAGCAGCACGTCGCTCGCCACCGCGCGGTCGAGGATCGACGGGCCCTTCACGATCCGCACGATCGTCAGCGCGGCGGCCACGGCGAACACGAGCAGGATCGCGGCCATCAGCACGGCCCTCACCGTCTCGGGGTTCATGCGTCGACCTCCTTGGACGCGGCGCGCACGGCCTCGAGGTCGGCCCGCGAGCCCACGGCCCGCACGATGCGCTCCTCCCAGAGCAGGATGTGCCGGCGCTGAGCCTCGGCGTCCTCGCGGTCGCTCACGCCGAGCACGTGCAGGTAGAGGATGCGCCGCTCGCGGTCCGCCTCGACGATCAGCGAGCCGGGGATCAGCGACGACGTCACCGCGACGTGGGTCATGATCAGGTCGGCATCGGTGCGCAGGGGCACGGCGATGATGCCGGCTGTGGTCTCCTTCGGCCGGACCACCTGCCACGCGACCGTGATCGCGCCTCGCACCACCTCGAACAGGAACAGCACGATGAACAGCAGGCCGTACCAGAGGTTCAGGCGCCCCGACAGCTCGGCCGTCGGGAGGTGGAACACCTTGGTGACGAAGACCGCGATGGCGATGCCGGTGAGCGCCGCGAGCACCGTGAACTGGCCCCACAGCATCATCCAGAGCAGCACCAGCCAGACGAAGAACGGCAGCTGGTTCCAGAAACGGTGGGCCTCGTGGCGGAAGGTCGGGCTCATCCGATCGCACCCCTGCGGAATCCGGCGGCGGGCCACGGGCACGAGCCGGACGGCGTCATCTCGCGCATCGTCATGACGACTGCTCCACCTCTCCGAGGTCGACCAGCGTGACGGGCTCGATCAGGCCGGACCCGATCCGCTCGCAGATGTCGTACAGCGGCCCGGCGAACACCGTCAGGCCCACGGACACGACCACCATGCCCGCCGTCGCCGCCGTCATGATGCGCGGGATCACCCGGCGCTCGCCGACCTGGTCGGCGGCGGGCGCGGTGCCCAGGTGCTGGATGCGCGCCTCGGTCTCGGCCGAGTCGTCCTCCTCGCGCCAGAACGACAGGTTCCAGGCCCGCATCAGCGCGTACAGCGTGAGCAGGGACGTGACGATGCCGGCCACGATCAGGGCGTACATCAGCGGCGTGCCGACCGCCGCGGCGGCGTCGAACAGCGCGAACTTCCCGATGAAGCCGGAGAAGGGCGGCAGCCCGCCCAGGTTCAGGGCCGGGATCAGGTAGAGCGCCGCGATCACCGGCGCGGCACCGAACAGCCCCTTGACCTTGAGGATGGACGTGCTGCCGGCGCGGCGCTCGATGAGCCCCACGGCGAGGAACAGGGTCGTCTGCACCACGATGTGGTGGACCATGTAGTAGATCGTCGCCCCGATGGCCGCCTCGGTCGCGATCGCGAGCCCGAACACCATGTAGCCGACGTGGCTCACCAGCGTGAACGACAGGATGCGTTTGAGCTCGGCCTGCGCCACGGCTCCCAGCACGCCGACGATCATGGTCGCGAGCGCCACCACGAGGAGCAGCACGTTCACGTCGCTGTCGGGGAACAGCTGGGTCTCGGTGCGGATCAGCGCGTACACGCCGACCTTGGTCAGCAGCCCGGCGAACACGGCGGTCACCGGGGCCGGGGCCGTGGGGTACGAGTCGGGCAGCCAGAACGACAGCGGGAACACCGCGGCCTTCACGCTGAACGCCACGAGCAGCAGCAGGTGCAGGACGAGCTGCACGTTGTCGGGCAGCTCCCCCATCCGCTCGGAGATCTGCGCCATGTTCACCGTGCCGAGCGCGCCGTAGATCACGGCGATCGCCGAGAGGAACAGCACGGAGGACACCAGGGAGACGACGATGTAGACGACGCCGGTGCGGATCCGCGACTCGGTGCTGCCGAGCGTGATCAGCACGTACGAGGCCACGAGCAGCATCTCGAAGCCGACGTAGAGGTTGAACAGGTCGCCCGCGATGAACGCGTCGAAGATGCCCGCCGCGAGGATCAGATAGGACGGGTGGAAGATCGACACCGGGGTGTCGTCGTCGCCGTCGGCCGCGCCCTGGCCGACGGAGAAGAGCAGGACCGCGAGCAGCACGATGCTCGAGACCGCCACGAGGAGCGCTGCCAGCCGGTCGACGTAGAGGACGATGCCGAACGGGAGCGGCCAGCCGGCCACCGAGACGGCGAGCGGCGTGCCGGCGTCGACGATCACGAACATCGCCACGGCGAGGCCGAACGTCACGGTGAGCGTGATGATCGAGACGGCCACCTGCAGGCGACGGCGACGGCCGGCGATCAGGGTGATCGCCGCGCCCAGCAGCGGGAGGGTGACGACCAGGGGCACGAGGTGGCTCGGGCTCATGAGCGGTCCTCCTCGTCCTTGTCGCGGGCGTCTTGTCCGGGTGCGTCCTGTTCGGCGGCGTCTTCGGGCTGCGCCGACGGATCGTCGGGGCCGGTCACGCTGTATGCCTTGGTGGGAATATCCACGGGCGCGTCGGGCAGCAGGCCGAGGGCATCCGCCCCGTCGATCGCCCGCAGCGGCGACGCGACCACGTCGACGAAGTCGGTCGTCGCCTCGTCCCCCGCCCCCTCGGCGCCGAGCACGCGCTCGGCCTCCGCGGCGCGCATGCGCAGGGCGAGGTCCTCGGCGTCGTCCTCGACGGTGTCGGCCTGGCCCAGCTGCCAGGAGCGGTAGATGAGCGCGAGCAGGAACGCGCTGACGGCGAACGTGATGACGATGGCCGTCAGCATGAGGGCCTGAGGCAGCGGATCGCTCTGCTCGCCCTCGTCGCCGGCGAACGGCGCGATGCCGGGGAAGCCCATGACGATGAGCAGCAGCAGGTTCGTCGCGTTGCCGAGCAGCAGGAAGCCGATGAGGACGCGCGTGAGGCTGCGCTCGAGCATCGCGTAGACGCCGGCCGCGTACAGCACGGCCATGATCACCACGAGGGTGAGGGAGACGCTCATCGCTCGCTCCCCGCCTCGGCCGGGGCGCTCGCGCGCCAGGGGGTGTCGATGCCCTTCATCTGGCGGTCGACCTCGGCGCCGAGGCTGCGCAGCACGTCGAGCACCAGGCCGATCACGACGAGGTAGACGCCGACGTCGAAGAACGTGGAGCTGACGAACTCGATGTGCCCGACGACCGGCAGGTCGGCCTCCCAGACGGCCCGCGTGAGCGGGTTCTCGCCGAACAGCAGCGGGGCGACCGTGGTGCCGACCGCGAGGATCATGCCCGACCCCAGCAGCCATCCGGCGTCCGTCGGCGCGGCCACGCCCAGCTCGTACCGACCGCCCGCGATGTAGCGCATGACGAGCGCCATGCCGGCGACGAGGCCACCGGCGAAGCCGCCGCCCGGAAGGTTGTGGCCCGCGAACAGCAGGTAGATGGAGACGACGATGATCGTGTGGAACAGGATCCGGACGATCACCTCGAGGATGATCGACCGCGACTCCGCGCTCATCTTCTGCCCGCCCACGAGCCAGGCGCGCGGCGAGCTGGACGCCTCGGCCCCGGAGGCGGCCTCGTCGCGGGCGCGGCGGCGGGCGGCGATGCGCTTGGCGCGCGGCGGACGCACCGCTCCCGGAAGCCCGTGGGTCAGCCGCTGCAGGGTGTCGCTGCGGTCCGTGACGAACACGAGCGACGCGACGCCCGTGGCGGCGAGGATGAGCACCGACAGCTCGCCCATGGTGTCCCACCCGCGCAGGTCGACGAGCGCCACGTTCACGACGTTCCGGCCGTGCCCGATCTCGTAGGCGAGCTGCTCCCAGGAGGTCGACACCGGCTCGTGGATGCGGGCGCTCGTGGCGATCACGACGAGCGCCGCCATCGTGATGCCGACCGCGGCACCCAGGAGCGCGCGCAGGATCGGCGCGGACGTGCCGTTGTGGGCGCCCATGCGCGACGGCAGACGCCGCAGCACGAGCGCGAACGCGATCAGCGTCACCGACTCGACCAGCACCTGCGTGAGGGCGAGGTCGGGCGCGCCCATCACCGCGAAGAGCGTGACCATGCCCAGACCGGTGATCGCCGCCAGCACGACGCCCGTGTAGCGCTTGCGGGAGCGGACGGCGATCACGCCGCCCGCGATCATGATGGGCGCGACGGCGAGCTGTGCGGGGTGCTGCCAGAGGTCCAGCTCGACCCGCCACTCGGGGCTCGCGAACAGCACCACGCCCTCCCCGACGACCAGCACGATGAAGATCGTCGCGACGTAGATCGGCAGGGAGCCGCGCTGGGTGAGCGTGGTGACGGCGACGGCCGCCCGGTCGATGCCGCGCGTGAGCGCGTAGTAGGCGTCGGCCGCGCTGAAGCGCATCACGCGTCCGGTCATGTCGAAGCCGGTGGCGCGGGTGAGCCAGAGGATCACGGCACCGCCGACCAGCGTCACCGCGGACAGCAGCACGGGCAGGCCGAGGCCGTGCCACAGCGCGAGGTGCGAGACGTGCTCCGCGACGGGCTCGATGGCCGCGGCGGTCTCGGCGTAGGGCGTCAGCAGCGTGTCGAGCATCGGCGCGACGAGTCCGCCGGCGAGACCGAGGGTGGCGAGCACCAGCGGCACCCCGAGGAACCCGATCGGCGGGTCGGGCCACTCGGTGCGGCCGCGCACGGCGCCGTGCGCGTCGCGCTTCGTCCAGAACGCTCCCCACAGGAAGCGCGCGCCGTACGCGACGGTCAGCATCGATCCCGCCGTCACGCCGATCAGCGCCACGAGCGCCCACACCTCGCCCTGTCCGGCGGCATCGATCAGGGCGACCAGCGCGCCCTCCTTGGCGACGAACCCCAGGGTCGGCGGGACGCCGGCCATCGAGGCCACGGCCACGAACGAGATGACGGCCATCACGGGCGCCTGTCGTCCCACCCCGGACAGCTCGTCGATGTCGCGGGTCGACAGCTGGCGGTCGATGACGCCGACGACGAGGAAGAGCGTCGACTTGAACAGGGCATGCCCCAGCAGCAGGGCGAGCCCGGCGAGCGCGGCGTCGCGCGTGCCGTAGCCGATCACCACCGAGATGAAGCCGAGCTGGCTGACGGTGCCGAAGGCGAGGATGCGCTTGAGATCGCTCTCGCGCAGCGCCTGCACGCCGCCGAGCAGCATGGTGAACACACCGAGCGTCACGATGACGGGGCGCCAGGGGTCGGCGTCGCCGAACACCGGCGCGAACCGCGCCAGCAGGTAGATGCCGGCCTTCACCATCGCCGCCGCGTGGAGGTACGCGCTCACGGGAGTGGGGGCGGCCATCGCACCCGGCAGCCAGAAGTGGAAGGGGAAGATCGCCGACTTGCTCAGCGCCCCGACGAGCAGCAGCACGAGCGCCACGTCCACGAGAGCGCCCGTGGGCGCGAGCTCCAGGATCTCGCTGAGGCTGGTGGTGCCGGTCACGGCGACGAGCATCACGACGCCGACCAGCATGACCAGACCGCCGAGCGTGGTCACCAGCAGCGCCTGCAGGGCCGCGCGGCGGCTCGCGGCGCGCAGGTGGTAGTGGCCGATCAGCAGGTAGGACAGGATGCTCGTGATCTCCCAGAACATCACGAGCATCACGATGTCGTCGGTCAGGACGAGCCCGTACATCGCACCGGCGAAGGCGAGCAGGACGCTGGAGAACCGCCCGAGGCCGTCCGTCTTGCCGCGGAAGTACCAGCGGCAGTAGATCATGACGAGAGCGCCGACACCGCTGACGACGAGCGCCATGACCCAGCTGAGCGTGTCCATGCGCATCGAGATCTCGATGCCCAGCGGTCGGATCCATTCGTATGCCGCGAAGGGGGTGTCCCCCTCCAGCACGCGCCCGCCGAGGAAGGCGGCGTGCACCAGGGCGGCGAGCGGGAACACCGCGGCGACGTAGAACACCCGCGCGCCGAGCGGCTTCGCGAGGAGCATCAGCAGGACGGACCCGATGGCGAACGACAGCAGGAGAGGCAGCATGGGCGTCTCCTCGGGCTCGGGTTCGTCAGTGCAGCAGACGAAAGCGGCGGCTCAGGCAGGCGGAAAGGGGTGTTCTTCCATCCTACCCGGGGCCTTATGCCCTCGGGGCACGCGGAACCAGGTCGTTCTGCTCAGTCCATCGCGCACCCCTCCGGAGGACGACCGCGTCTCCCAGAGGGGAGCCAAGTATGGGTAGGCTTGCCTTACTTCGACTCTCCCGACGTCGAAGCGCCAACCATCGCGCCCGTGACGCCGCGAATCCGCGGGCGGGGGGCCAGCGCGGAGCGCGTCGCGGATGCTCGTCATCCGAGAGGAATCCGTGCGTTCCACACCACGCCGGCACAGGCCGAGCCTGTCCGGGATCACCATCGCATCCGTCCTGGGGGCGAGCCTGCTGGCTCCCCTCGCCGCCGCCCCCGCATATGCCGAGGAGGGAGACGACGCGAGCGACGTCGCCTACGCGTCGTTCGACACCCTCCCCCGCGCCTCGGCGCCCCTGTCGCCCGGCACGGTCGCCCTGTCGCTCCCGGTCACGGCGTCGTCCGAGTTCGGCTACTCGAACCGGCACATGCAGACCGTCGCCGACCCCGGGTCGGGCGCGGTCGCGCTGCAGGCCACGAACGCGGACGGCACCCTCGACTCGAGCGTGGACCTGTCCGGGCTGCTCGACGAGGTGCACGGCGGGTTCCCCTTCAACGACTGGGACGCGGGCAACGTCCTCAAGGCCTACGTCTGGGGCGCGAAGGACGGCGCGGGAGTGCTCGTCCGCGTCGTCTCCCCCGAGAAGCGCACGCTGACCGGCGCCGCCGCCGAGGCGGTGTCGACCGATCTCATCGAGCCGACCCGGGTGGTCGCGTTCGGCGAGGCGGGCTCCGGGCTGCTGGTCGTGCAGCAGGAGGACGACGGCGCCTATGTCGCGCAGCGCACCGACTACGCCGCGACGGGCGCCGTGGGCGCCGAGTTCGTGCTCGACCTGCCGGACGCGGAAGAGCGCTCCTTCGCGATCGACTCCTCCTACAGCAACATCGTCTCGAGCCGGGACGGCGCCGTCGACGTGATCTCGCGGTACGCGCCCGAGACCGTGTACACGGTCGAGTCCGAGGGGCTCGGCGTCGCCGACGTCATCGACCTGAGCGGCACCACCGCGGCCGTCGCGGACGCCGACGGCGACCTGGCGCTGTTCGAGCTCGACTTCAGCGCCACGCACAAGCTCGTCGGCACGGCGCGCGTCGACGGCGGCGTCCGCTCCCTCGCGGTGGCGTCGAACCTGTCCGAGCTCTTCGCCGTGCCGGAGGACGGCCACTCCGTCCAGCGCTTCTCCACCTCCGACCTCGCCGCGCTCGACCCGATCGCACTCGGCGACCTCACGGTGCTGGACGGCTCGCTCGAGAGCCTCAGCCGCGACCGGGGCGGCCGCTTCCTCGCCGCGATCGGCGGATCGGTCTACCGCTACACCACCGACCTGCAGCAGGCAGCGTCGATCTTCGTGTACGACGGCACGCAGTCGGTGAACGTCTCGAACCCCGCGACTCGCGGGGCGAACATGTCGTGGTCGTTCGCCGCGAGCGGCACAGGATCGATGAGCCGGGCCTGGGAGTACAGCCTCGACGGGGGCGCCCACTGGGCCGAGCGAGGCGCGTCGTGGGACACCGCGGTCGCCGACCGGGGCGACCAGGCCATCGAGCCCGCCGCCCTGCCCGAGCCTCTGGACGGCGTCGCGCCGGCGCTGCGCTCGGAGGTCGACCCGTCGAAGCTGCACGCGGCGTCGAGCTACTCCGCCTACGAGTCCTCCGTCGCCGTCGCCGACTACGCGTACGACGGCCTCTGGCGGGTGCGGGTCACCAACCCGCTGGCGTCGGTGGCGAGCACGCCGTTCTCGCTCACGATCGCCGACGAGGCCGAGAGCCTCGCCCCGAAGCTCACGCGGCATCCCGTGTCGGCCACGGTGGCACAGTCGAAGACCGTGACGCTCGAGGCCGCGGCGACCGGCACGCCGGAGCCGTCCGTGGCCTGGGAGCGCAGCCTCGACGGCGGGGAGACCTGGGCGGCCATCGCCAACCAGACCTCCGCCACGCTCACGGTCGCCGGCCGGCTGCACGAGGACGGCGCCCGTTACCGGGCGGTGTTCACCAACGACGCCGGCACGGCGACGACCCAGCCCGCCGTCGTCCGCGTGACCGGCGCCGACGCGCCCGCCATCGGGGCCGCGCCGGAGGGCGCGGTCGTCGCCTCGGGCGCGGAGCTCGCCTACGACGTGTCGCAGTACGCGCACGAGTGGCTGCGCGCGGCATGGGGCGAGAACGTGTCGGTCGCCGATCCCACCGGGTTCTCGTTCTCGTCGGGCTCGGGGTGGATCGAGCCGGCCGGCGGCGCCACGCAGGTGGTCTGGAGCGGCGCGGCGATCTTCCAGCCGTACGGCGGCATGAACGGCCTGCACGTCACGATCGCCAACCCGTACCTGGCGGTCGCCGCCGACGGACGCGGGAGCCTCACGGCCGACGTCGCCTGGAACAACGGCGGCGGCATGTACGGCACGGGGGACGCCTCCGAGAGCGACGGCTTCAAGCGCGTCGTGCTCGCGACGTTCGCCGACTCCGAGGTCAGCATCGCCGCCGACGGCACCGCGGCCTTCGCGGGCACCCCTGAGTGGGAGGGACGCACCTACGTCAAGCCGGGGCTGGCCGACTCGACGGTCTACCCGTCGAGCTGGCCCGCGTCGCTCGTCGACTGGATCGACGAGGGCAGCCGCGGCTGGTTCCTCGCGACCGGCAACAGCCGCGACCCGGAGAAGGCTCCCCTGCCGGTGGCCGCCTCGTTCGCCGTCACCGTTGACCCGGCCTCGGGCGAGGGCGAGCCGGTCGATCCGGTCGAGCCGCTCGACGCCGCCCCCGTCGTGAGCGAGCGCCCGAAGTCGACCAGCGTCACGGTCGGCGAGACCGCCACGTTGAGCGCCGCGGCGACCGGGCGACCGACCCCCACGGTGCGCTGGCAGCGCCAGACGGACGGCGCGTGGACGGATGTCGAGGGGGCGACGGCGACGACCGTCGAGCTCTCGGGTCTCGACGTCGGCGCGCACCGCTACCGCGCGGTGTTCGCCAACCGGGCGGGCGAGACCGCCAGCGCGGCCGCCACCGTGACGGTGAAGGCGCTGCCCGTCGTGTCCTCGGCCGCGCCCGAGATCGAGGGGACGGCGAAGGTCGGCCAGAAGGTCACCGTCGCCCCCGGCGACTGGCAGGAGGGCGCGAGCCTGTCCTACCAGTGGCTGCTCGACGGCGAGGCGATCTCCGGGGCGACGGCCGCCGGCTACACGCCGACGGCCGCGCAGGCGGGCAAGAAGCTCTCCGTCACGGTGACGGGCGAGCTCGACGGCCACACCTCCGCCTCGGAGACCTCCGAGACGTCGACGGTCGCCAAGGGGACGCTCGCCTCGGCGACGCCGAAGGTCACCGGCACCGTCAAGATGGGATCGACGCTGAAGGCCGCGGCCGGCAGCTGGACGAAGGGCACCGCGCTCACCTATCAGTGGCTGCGCGACGGCAAGGCGATCGCCAAGGCGACGTCCGCCTCGTACACGCTGGTCGCCGCCGACGCGGGCAAGCGCATCTCCGTCAAGGTGACCGGAGCCCTCTCCGGCTACACCACCGCGGCGAAGAGCTCGGCCGCGACGAAGGCCGTGGCGAAGGGCACGCTGACCACGAAGACCCCGACGATCTCGGGCAGCCTCAAGGTCGGCTCCACCGTCACCGCCAAGCCCGGCACCTGGACCTCCGGCACGAAGCTCACCTACCAGTGGCTGCGCGACGGCAAGGCCATCTCGGGAGCGACCGCGAGCACCTACAAGCTCCGCAGCGCCGACGCCGGCCACAAGGTCTCCGTCAAGGTCACCGGCACCAAGACCGGCTACACCACCGCGACGAAGGCCTCGGCCGCGACGAAGGCCGTGGCGAAGGGCACGCTGACCACGAAGACCCCGACGATCTCGGGCAGCCTCAAGGTCGGCTCCACCGTCACCGCCAAGCCCGGCACCTGGACCTCCGGCACGAAGCTCACCTACCAGTGGCTGCGCGACGGCAAGGCCATCTCGGGAGCGACCGCGAGCACCTACAAGCTCCGCAGCGCCGACGCCGGCCACAAGGTCTCCGTCAAGGTCACCGGCACCAAGACCGGCTACACCACCGCGACGAAGAGCTCGGCGGTGAAGTCCGTGACGAAGAGGTAGCGCTCCGACGCGTCAGGGGCCGTCGCATCCGCGCGATGCGGCGGCCCTCGCCGCGTGCGGGTCCGCCGTCCGGAGGGCCGGCCGGCCGCGGGCCTCAGGGCCGGGCGGCGGCGGCTGCCCGCGCGGCGGCCGGCAGCGCGTCGACGACACGGCCGAGCGCCGTCTCGTCGTGCGCGGCGGTCAGGAACCAGGCCTCGAACACGCTCGGCGGCAGGGAGACCCCGGCGTCCAGCATCGCGTGGAAGAACGGCCGGTAGCGCCAGGCCTCCTGCGCCTGGGCGGACGCGTAGTCCGTCGGCGCCTCGGCCGCGAAGACGGGAGAGAACAGGCTGCCCGCCCGGGAGACGGCGTGCACGACGCCCTCCGCCGCCAGCGCCGCCGACAGCGCATCGGCGACCGTCGCGGCCGCCGCGTCGACGCGCGCGTAGACCTCGGGCGTCGCCAGCCGCAGGGTCGCCAGCCCGGCCGCGACCGAGAGCGGGTTTCCCGACAGGGTGCCGGCCTGGTAGACCGGCCCGACCGGGGCGAGCCGGTCCATGATCTCCGCCCGGGCGCCGAGCGCCGCGAGCGGCATCCCCCCGCCGATGACCTTGCCGAACGTGAAGATGTCCGGCTCGTACGCCTCCCCGCGCGACACCTCGAGTCCCCAGTGACCCGCGGGGTGCACCCGGAAGCCGGTGAGCACCTCGTCCAGGATCACGAGCGCGCCCGCGGCATGGGCGATCTCGACGAGCGCGGCGTTGTAACCGGGTGCCGGTGCGACGACGCCCATGTTCGCCGGGGCCGCCTCGACGATGATCGCGGCGATCCGGTCACCGCGATCGGCGAACGCCTCGCGCACGGCGTCGAGGTCCCCGTAGGGCAGCACGAGGGTCTGCGCCGCGATCGGGGCCGGCACCCCGGCCGAGCCCGGCAGGGCGAGCGTCGCGACGCCCGACCCCGCCTCGGCGAGCAGCCCGTCGGAGTGGCCGTGGTAGTTGCCCGCGAACTTCACCAGCAGATCTCGACCGGTCACGCCGCGCGCCAGACGGATGGCCGTCATGGTCGCCTCGGTGCCGGTCGAGACCAGGCGCACCCGGTCGATCGGCCGACGTCCGCCCGCCTGCACGCGCTCGGCCACCAGGTCGGCGAGCTCGACCTCGCCCTCGGTCGGCGCGCCGAACGACAGGCCCCGACCCGCCGCGTCGCGCACGGCCTCCACGACCTCGGGATGCGCGTGGCCGAGCAGCGCGGGGCCCCACGAGGCCACCAGGTCGACGTACTCGCGGCCGGCGGCGTCGGTGACGTACGCCCCTCGTGCGGACTGGAGGAAGCGCGGCGTCCCGCCCACCGCCCCGTACGCCCGCACCGGCGAGTTGACCCCGCCGGGGATGACCTCACGGGCGTGGGCGAACAGTGAGTCGTTGCGATCTGCCATGGGATCCATTGTCTCGCGTATCCCCGACCTGGATCGTCGGCAAGATGCGACAACTCGGAACCGGCGCACTATCGGATGCGCCGAGCGAAGCGCGTGACCGAGGCCTTCCGTCCATCGCTGGATTAGTATTACATCGAGGACACGAGACGTAATACATGGAGGGCGCATGAAGCTCAACAGCAAGGGGCAGGTGACGATCCCCGCCTCTCTGCGCCACAAGCTCGGGTTCGCAGAGGGCGACGAGGTCGACGTCGTAGAGGACGGCACGACCCTCCGCATCGTCCGCAGCGAGCCTGGTCTGAGCGCGGCGGAGCGCTGGATCCGCCTGGTCCGCGGGAGCGCGAGTCGCGGCATGAGCACGGACGAGGTCATGAGGCTGACGCGTGGAGACTGAGGGCACGCTCGTCGACTCGAACGTGATCCTGGACGTGTTGACGGGTGACACCGAGTGGGAGGGGTGGTCGTCCGCCGCCCTCGCCCACGCGGCCGATGAAGGACCGCTCGTCATCAACCCGATCGTGTTCGCCGAGGTGTCGGTCCGCTTCAAGACGCCAGCGGACGCGGATGCCGCACTACCCGAGAGCGTCTTCCGCCGTGATCCGCTGCCGTACGGGGGCGGGTTCCTGGCCGGCAAGGCGTTCGCTCGGTATCGCCGACGCGGGGGAGCGCGCGTGACGCCGCTTCCCGACTTCTACATCGGCGCTCACGCAGCGCACCAGGGACTCGTGCTCCTCACCCGCGACGCACGGCGCTACCGGACGTACTTCCCGGGCGTCACGCTCGTCGCGCCCGCCTGAGGGCCGGAGAACCTAGAGCTGCTCGCGGAGCCAGCCCGCCGCCTCGACGGCCCAATAGGTGAGGATCGCGTCGGCGCCGGCACGACGGATGCCGAGGAGCGACTCCAGGATCGCGCCGCGGCGGTCGATCCAGCCGTTCGCCGCGGCCGCCTCGACCATCGAGTACTCGCCCGACACCTGATAGGCCCACACCGGCACGTCGACGGACGCGCGCACCTCGGCCAGCACGTCGAGGTAGGGCAGGGCGGGCTTGACCATCACGACGTCGGCACCCTCCTCGACATCGAGCAGCGCCTCCTTCACGCCCTCGCGACCGTTGCCCGGATCCATCTGATAGGTGCGACGGTCGCCCGTGAGCTGCGAGTCGACGGCCTCCCGGAAGGGCCCGTAGAACGCACCGGCGTACTTCGCCGAGTACGCGAGGATGAGCGTGTCGATGAACCCCTCGGCGTCCAGCGCCTCGCGCACGGCGGCGACCTGGCCGTCCATCATCCCGGACAGGCCGAGCAGGTGGGAGCCGGCCCGTGCCTGCGCCAACCCCATCGCGGCGTAGCGCTCCAGCGTCGCGTCGTTGTCCACGCGGACCTGATCGGGTCGGCGGCCGGCGGTCGCCTCCTCGTCAGCCACGAGCACACCGCAGTGGCCGTGGTCGGTGAACTCGTCGAGGCAGAGGTCGGTCTGCACGACCAGCGCGTCGCCGACCTCCGCGACGACCGCCTCTGTCGCGACGTTGAGGATCCCTCTCGGGTCGTCGGCACCGGACCCCGTCGCGTCCCGGACCGCCGGCACGCCGAACAGCATGAGCCCGCCCACGCCCGCCTCGGCGGCCTCGACGGCGGCGCGGCGGAGCGAGTCGATCGTGTGCTGCTGGACGCCCGGCATCGACGAGATCGCCGTGGCCTCGGCGATGCCCTCCCGCACGAACGCCGGCAGCACGAGCTGCGACGGCACGAGGTGCGTCTCGTGCATCAGGCGGCGCACCGCGGGCGACCGGCGCAGCCGGCGCGGGCGATGCACCGGGAAGCTCATCGGTCGGTCTCCGTGCGTGCCGCGGCGATCGTGTCGATCGCTCCGGTCGGCGTGGCGTCGAGCGTGCGGATCGTGCCGGTCGGCACCGGGCCGGTGTCGGGCACCGCCGCCGCCTCGGGCGTCAGCTCCGGCACCGGGATGTCGGCGAGCGCGCGGATGAGCGAGTCGATGGTCTGCTCGGGTGCGATCACGTGGATCGGTAGGCCGAGCAGATCGGCGTCGTGCGCGGTGCGCGGGCCGATCGCGGCGATGACGGTCGTGTCGGGGATCTCGGGGAACTGGTCGCGCACCTGCTGGGCGACCGATCCGCTCGTGACCAGGATCGCGTTGATGCGGCCCGAGAGCACGTCGCGCACGACGGAGTCCTTGGCCGGCAGCCCCACGGTGCGGTAGGCGACGACGCTGCGGACGTCGTGCCCCGCCTCCATGAGCATGTTCGTCAGCACGGGCTTGGCGATCTCGCTGCGCAGCGTGAGGACGCGCCGCGGCTGCGGCTCGAGCTCGTTCATCTGCCGCGCCATGCCGGCCGCGGAGTTGTCGCTGTCGGGCACGAGATCCACGCGGTAGCCGACGGCGGTCAGGGCCGCCGCCGTCGTCTCGCCCACGGCCGCGACCTTCGTCGACTCCGGGATCTTCGCGTCGTACGCGTGCAGCACGTCGACGGTCGTCGCGCTGGTGACGGTGAGCCAGTCGAACCCGCCGTCGGCGAGGTCGCCGAGCGCACGCTCGAGCGTGGCGGAGTCGTCGGTCGGCGCGAAGTTGATGAGCGGCGCGATGACCGGCACCGCGCCCTGGCCGCGCAGCGTGGCGGCGACGCTGTCGCCCCACGGGCCGCCTCGGGGCACGAGGACGCGCCAGCCCGTCAAGGGCTTGTGCGGTCGGTGGCTGGGGGTTGTGTTCATGAGGGGGACTCTCGCGATACGAGGTCGGCCGCCCCACGTTCGAGCAGCCGACGTGCGACATCGGATCCGATGTCGCGCGCGTGGTCGATCTGATCCACGCCATCGGCAGCATCCGCGCCGTTGCCGCTGCCTGTGTCCCGAATATACCCCCAGCCCGTCACGCGTGTGTCCACCCGCTCGCGGGACTCCCACTCGACGACGCGCTCGCCCCGCAGCCCGTAGACGACCGCCTGCACCCGCAGCTCGTCGTCCTCGATCCGGGCGTGGACGCCGACGGGGGCGTGGCATCCGGCCTCGATGCCGGCCAGCACCGTGCGCTCGACCGTCACCGCGAACCGCGTACGGGGGTCGTCCAGCTGACGCAGCGCGGCAGCCAGCTCGGGGTCGGCGTCGGCGCGCGTCTCGACGGCCAGCGCGCCCTGGCCGGCGGCCGTCGGCCAGGCGTCGAGATCGCGGTGCTCGAGGCGCAGAGGCGTGCGGGCGTCGAGCCGGTCGAGGCCCGCGGCGGCCAGCACGATCGCGGAGAGCTCTCCGTCGATCACGCGCTGCATGCGCGACTCGACGTTGCCGCGGAGGTCGTGCAGCTCGACGTCGGCGTTGGCGCGCAGGACCTGAGCCATCCGCCGGGGCGAGCCCGTGCCGATGCGGGCGCCCGGGGCGAGGTCTGCGAGCGGCGTGCCCTCGCGGGTCAGGACGACGTCACGCGCGTCGGCACGCACGGGGTTGGCGGCGATCACGAGGCCGTCGGGCTGGGCCGTCGGCAGGTCTTTCAGCGAGTGGACGAGCAGGTCGCACTCCCCCGCCAGCAGCGCCTCGCGCAGGCGGGTGGCGAAGACGCCCGTGCCGCCGAGCTGCGACAGCGACGCGCGGTTGGTGTCGCCCTCCGACACGATCGGCACGAGCTCGACGCGACGGCCCGACACCTCCTCGAGCGCCCGCGCCACGTGCCCGGACTGGGTCATCGCGAGCGCGCTGCGCCGCGTCCCCAGGCGGATCGGCGGCGCGCTCGCCGACGAGGCGGCGGGGCTCATCACTGCAGGATCTCGGCGATCTCGGAGATCTCGATCCGGCGCCCCGTGAAGAACGGGACCTCCTCGCGCACGTGGCGGCGTGCCTCGGTATAGCGCAGCTCGCGCATCATGTCGACGAGGTCGGTGAGCTCGTCGGCCTCCATCGGCAGCATCCACTCGTAGTCGCCCAGCGCGAACGATGCCATCGTGTTCGCGGTGACGCCGCGGAACGCCGCGCCCTTCTTGCCGTGGTCGACCAGCATGTGCCGCCGCTCCTCCTCCGGCAGGAGGTACCACTCGTAGCTGCGCACGAACGGGTAGACCGTCAGCCACTGCTTCGCGGCGATCCCGCGCAGGTACCCCGGAACGTGCCGCTTGTTGAACTCGGCGTCCCGGTGCACGGACATCGCGTTCCACGTCGGCAGCAGCGTGCGCAGCAGCTCGGTGCGGCGCAGCCGTCGGACGGCGCGCTGCAGGTCCTGTGCCACCGGGCCGTGGACCCAGACCATCAGGTCGGCGTCGGCGCGCAGGCCGCTGACGTCGTAGAAGCCCCGCACCGTGACGTCGCCGTCCGACAGGAACGAGACGATGTTCTCGAGCTCGATCTCGTCGGCGTCGCCCAGCGGGTGGGCGGGGTCTCGGCGCCATACGGCGAAGAGGCTGTAGTTGTCGCCGACGATCTCGGGCTCGTCAGCCGCAGGGGAACCAGGGTGAAGCTCAGCCATGGGTCCATCCTCCCCCTCCCGACACGCGCGGCCAAATGGGTTCGCCCCGAAAGGAGGCCCCGAGCGCCCGGGCGCCCGGATCCGTCAGCGCGCGACGAGCCGGGCGACGCCCCAGACGGCGGCACCCAGCGCGGCGGCCACACCGGCGACGACCGCGATGCCCGCGGCCGGGTTGCGCCGGGTGAGACGCCGGACGCCCGCGACGCCGTCCTCGACCTTCTCCGCGGCACGCGCGGGGAGGTTCGCCTTGTGCTCGATCGCGGCCAGCGCCGCCGACAGCTCGGCGCGGGCGCGCTCCACGGGGTCGCTGATGCCGCTCGGCACCACCGTTCGCGCGGTCTGCGTGGTGTACGCGAGGCTCTCAGAACTCATCGGCGACATCCTTCACGATCTTCCCGTCGGTGTGGGCGGCCTGGATCGGCCCCTCGCGCTTGCCGATGCGTCGGTAGAAGACGAGGCCGGCGAAGCCCGCCGCGATGGCCAGGACGACCCCCACGCCCATCACGATCAGGGCGGACGCCCACACCGGCAGCCACAGCGAGAGCAGCGCGATGAGGAACGTCAGGAACACCGGGATGACCCAGGCGATGAAGAACAGGGCCACGAACATCAGGCCCGTGCCGATGCCTGCGTCCTTCGCGGTCTTGACCAGCCAGCCCTTGACCGCGTTGAACTCGGCGACGACGAGGTTCTTGACGAGCTGCGGCACGTCTCCGATGAGGCGGAACAGCCCGTCGTCGGCGCGGTCGCGCACGGGGGACGGCCCGTGGTGCGGCTCGGTCATCGGTCGTCCGCCGCCTTCCTCACGTCGTCGGCGGCGTCCTTGGTGGCGTCGAGCGCCGCGTCGAGCTTGCTGCCCGGCGTGCCCTGCTTCGACACGGCCTTCGAGACCCCGACGACCCCGTTCCACGCGGCTCGCGGCAACGCGAGGGCGCTGGAGGTGGCGAGCTTCTTGGCCTTCGCGACCTGCTCCTGCACCGGATCGAGGCTCCAGACCTTCAGCGCCTGCGTCTTGATCTGCTCGTACCGCTCGCGGCCCGCTCGGGTTCCGAGCACGTAGCCCGCACCGAGTCCGATCACGAGTCCCAATTTCCCCCGCATGGGTTCTCCTCACGTGTCTCCGGTCGCGCGCCGCGCGACGCCGCGATTGATCCGTGGATGCTGCGTCGCAAGCCAGGCTATCCCCGTATGCCGAGAAGGGCATCCGGTTGCGGTGGGCAGGACTACGCGCTAAAGGGGACGCGCCGCGCGGCGGCGGTCAGAACAGCGCGGCGGCGCGCAGGCGGTCGGCCTCGGCGACCGCATCCGGCACCACCTGCGCCAGCCCCGTGCCCGCGAGCCACGCGCCGACCGCCCCGAGGGTCGGAACGGACCGGATCGCCGCGCGCGTGCGGTCGGTCGCCTCGCGCAGGCCGATCGTGGCCGCCGGCTGCGACTGCGAGAAGCGCTCGATCGCGTACCCCTGCAGCTGCGCCGGCGTCAGGCTCACCCCCAGCAGCGCGGACGCCTCCTCGAGGGCGAGGGCGGCGATGCGCTCGGGGTCGAGCCCGGAGGTGACCGGAGCCTCGTCCTGCGCGCCGAACGAGACACGCACCACGTGACGGCCGGCCGCACGCTCGGCGACCCAGGACCACTTCGCCGTCGCGTGGGTGAGCGCCTTGGCGCGGAACGCCCCGGGCACGGTGAGCACGCCGGTTCCCCGGGGTGCCGCGTCGAGCGCGGGCGCCTCGACCACGAGCGTGACGATGTGCACGACGGGCCCGGGGCGCTCCGGCTCCTCCGCCAGCCCGGCGACGTGCGGCGCGAGCAGGCGTCGCGCCGGGCCCTCCTCGGTCGCGACCAGGACGACGTCGGCGTCGATGCTCTCGTCGCCCGCGACGGCGGTCCACCCGTCGTCCCCGCGGCGCAGCTCGTCGACCGGCAGGTCGGTGCGCACGTCGACGCCGAGGTCGCGCGCGGCCGACGCGAGCGCGTCGACGAGCCGCCCCATGCCGCCGTCGAGCCCCTGCACCGCGGCGCCGGGCTTGCGGCCCTCCCGCGGGGCCGCGAGCTCCGCGACCGCGCCGGTGAGGGAGCCGGCCCTCGTGAGGGCCGCGTTCAGCCCCGGGGCGGCGACGTCCACGTCGATGTCGTCGGGCCTGGCCGAGTAGACGCCGGTCGTCACCGGGGCCACCAGGCGCTCGAGCACGGCGGGACCGAGCCGCGACCTGACCAGTCGGCCGAGGCTGTGCTCATGGCCGATCGTGAGGGGCGGGCGCAGCCGGTCGAGGTACGCGCGCCAGGCCCCTCGCCAGCCGATCACGCGCCGCACGTCGTCCGCGAACGGGTTCGCAGGGATGCCGAGCACGCCGCCGCGGGGCAGCGGGGCGGCGCCCGCCCGCCCCGGCAGACCGGCGACCCAGGCGCCGGCGGGGTTCGGGGCGACGACGGCATCGCCGAGGCCCAGCTCGTCCACGAGACGCCGCACGTGTCCGCCGCGGGTCGCGAAGCTCTCGGCACCGAGGTCGAGCGGCACGCCCGCGACCTCGCCCGAGCGGATCGCGCCGCCGAGCGAGGCGGTCGCCTCCAGCACCGTCACCGTCATCCCGAGCTTGGCGAACTCCCGCGCGGCGACGAGCCCGCCGATGCCGCCTCCGACGACGACCACACGGGTCGCGCTCGCCTGCTCGTGGAGGTGCTCGAGGTCGACCATGGTCAGAGGCTGTGGACGAGCTCGACGACGCGCGTCAGGACGGTCGGGTCGGTGTCCGGCGGAACGCCGTGACCGAGGTTCACGATGTGGGCGCGCGCGGCACGGCCGCGGGCCACCACGTCGCGCACGTGCGCCTCCAGGACCTCCCAGGGGGCGCCCAGCAGAGCGGGATCGATGTTGCCCTGCAGCGTCGTGTCCGCGCCCACGATCGCGGCGGCCTCGTCGAGCGGCAGACGCCAGTCGACCCCCACCGCCGCCGCCGTGCCGCCCAGCCGCATGTCCTCGAGGAACGCCCCCGTGCCCACGCCGAAGTGGATCACCGGCACCGGCAGGTCCCGCACCGCCGCCAGCGAGTGCGGCGCGACGAACGACCGGAACACATCGGGCGCGAGCGATCCCGCCCACGAGTCGAACAGCTGCACGGCCGAGGCCCCCGCGTCGATCTGCGCCTGCAGGAACGCCCGCGAGACGCCGGAGAGCCACCCGGCCAGGCGGTGCCACGACTCGGGATCGGCCTGCATCATCGCCCGGGCCCGGAGGTGCTCCTTGGACGGGCCGCCCTCGACCAGGTAGGCGGCGAGGGTGAAGGGCGCGCCGGCGAAGCCGATGAGGGGCGTGCCCGCGCCGCTCAGCTCGGCGACCGTGAGGCGGACGGCCTCGCGCACCGGCTCGGCCGCCGCCGCGACCTCCGCCGGGTCGATCGCCGTGATCCGTGCGACGTCCTCGGCGGTGCGCACGGGAGACGCGAACACCGGGCCGCGTCCGGGCTCGATCTCGACCTCGATGCCCGCGAGCCGCAGCGGCACGACGATGTCGCTGAAGAAGATGCCCGCGTCGACGCCGTGCCGGCGGACGGGCTGCAGGGTGATCTCGGCGGCCAGGTCGGGGGTCAGGCACGCGTCGAGCATGCGCGTGCCGACGCGCAGCTCGCGGTACTCCGGCAGCGATCGTCCGGCCTGGCGCATGAACCAGATCGGGGCGGTCTCGGGACGGTCTCCGCTGAGGGCGCGGAGGAGGGGCGCACGAAGCAGGGACGCGGAGGCATCGGGCATGGGTCCATCTTGCCGCGTGCGATGTCGAGAGAACGCCGAGGCCGCCGCCGACGGCGCCGTAGTTCTCTCGACGTCGAACCATTCCGGGGCCGCGTCCAGCCGGGTTTCAGCCCCCGGTTTCGACACGGCGTAGAATCCTGTGCGTGCTGCTCTGTGTCACCGCGAGTCATAAGACCGCGCCCTTCGACGTGCTCGAGCAGCTCTCCGCGCCCGGCGCCGACACGATCACCCCGCTGATCGCCCCCTCGGTCGACGGCGTCGTCGTGCTGTCCACCTGCAACCGGGTGGAGGCCTACGTCGACACCGACAGCGACGACTCGGCCGAGCTCGTCGCCGACGCCCTGCGCGCCGCATCCGGCCTCACGGCCGAGGAGTTCGCCGGCGCCTACTCGATCAAGACCGATGCGAAGGCCGCCGAGCACCTGTTCGCCGTGGCCGCCGGCCTGGAGTCGGTCGTGATCGGTGAGGGCGAGATCGGCGGCCAGGTGCGCCGCGCCCTCACCGAGGCCCGCCACCACGGGACCACGACGAGCGACCTGGAGCGGATGTTCCAGCGCGCCACCGAGACGCAGAAGGCCATCAAGAACGCCACGGCGCTCGGTCGCGCCGGTCGGTCGCTGGTGCGCCTGGCGCTCGAGCTCACCGACAGCCGCCTCGCCGACTGGACGACGCAGCGCGTGCTGCTCGTGGGCACGGGCATGTACGCGGCGGCGACGATCGCGGCGCTGCGCGACCGCGGCGTCACCGACATCACGGTGTTCTCCCCCTCGGGTCGCGGCGCGAAGTTCGGCGCCAAGTACGGCATCGCCCACGTCACGCGCGCCGAGCTGGTCGAGACGGCGACCGCCAGCGACATCGTCATCACCTGCACGAACGCCGACGAGCCCGTCGTCACGCCCGAGACCATCGAGGGGCTCGCGAAGCCGCTGTTCGTGGTCGACCTGGGCATGCCCCGCAACGTCGACCCGGCGATCGCCGACGTGTGGGGGGTCACGCTGCTCGACCTCGAGACGATCCGGCTGCACGCCCCGCTCGAGGAGCTCCAGGCCACCGACGCCGCCCGCGCCATGGTCAAGGACGCCGCAGCGCGCTTCGCCGATGTGCGCCGCAGCCGCAGCGCTCAGCCCGCCATCGTGGCGCTGCGCCGACACGTGTTCGAGCTGCTCGAGGCCGAGATCGCCCGGCGCCCCGAGAGCGAGGCCGCCCTGCGCCACATGGTGGGGGCTCTGCTGCACACGCCGACCGTGCGCGCCTCCGACTACGCGATGCAGGGCCGCGCCGACGAGGTCTTCGCCGCGATCGAGACCCTGTTCGGGGTCGACGCGCGGCCCGCGGCCGAGCAGGAGGCCGAGGAGCCCGCTGAGGAGGTCCTCGCCTACGCCCCGGTCACCGCCGGGCACAGCGCGTCCTGCCCCTTCGACGCCGCCGTCTGACCCGGCGAGGGACGCAGGGCGTTCCGGAGCGGGCCGTCAGCGGCCGCCGGAGAACCCGCCTCCGCCGCCGCCTCCCGCGAACCCGCCGCCGGACGAGAACGCGCTCGAACCAGACGACGTGCCCGCCGGAGCGAACCTCGACGGCTCCAGCCTCTGGTTCACGTGCGAGAGCGACCCGATGAACAGGCCCGTGCTGAACCCGTCGCCGCCCGTCCACCACCCGGGGGCGCCCAGCGCCTCGTAGCGCACGGCCAGGGCGTCCGACCACGACTTCTCCTGGCCGAACAGCACGGCCCACGGCAGCAGACGCTCGTAGAGCCGCACGACGGCGCGGTCGTCGCCGACGTCGACGCGCTCGGCACCCGACACGGACTGCAGCACGCGCAGGCGGTCGGCCTCGGCCAGCTCGATGAACTCGCGCAGGCCCTCGAGGTGCTCGCGGGCCTCGCTGCCCGCCGCCGTGCGCAGCCGTGGCCGTGCGCTGAGCGCCAGGGACAGCACGACGTGGGCGATCGTCGCGACGAGCACGAGCACCGCGATCGGTCCGACGTCCAGGACGAGGCACGCGATCAGAAGGCCGAGGCCGATCACGGCGCCCACCGCCGCCGACACGCGGCCGGCGATGCTCGGCACCCTGTCCTCCGGCTGCGTCAGGTAGGGCGCGAGGCGCTTCTTGTCGCCCTTGCCGAGCCGCTCGATGCGCTTGTGCAGCTTCTCGTCCTCGTCGCTGAGCTCGTTGACCGTGCGGTCCTTCGGGAAGAGCGCCGCGAAGGCTCCGCGCAGCGTGACCGATGTGGCGTCGTCCCCGGCGGGCGGTTCGCCCGTGCGCTCGACGACGAACTCGTCCTCGCCCTTCGCCACGAGTCGCAGGGAGCCGTCGACGGCCAGCGCGAGCACCTCGGCGGGGAACACGCGGGAGCCCGCTCCGCCGCCGAGCAGCGCGGCCGCGATGCGGGGAGGGACGCGGGGATCGGCCTCGTACTGCGCCACGACGATGCCCCGGCCCGGCGCGTGGCGCCAGCGGCGACGCAGCAGGGCCGGGATGGCGATCCCGATCGCGGCCACCGCGCCGGAGATCCACCCGACGGCGCCCGCGAACGGCGTCTCGCTGCCGATGTAGGGCCGCGCGAAGGTGCCGGGCTCGAACTGCAGCGCGACGGTCCATTCCTGGTCGGGCGCGCGCTCGGTGAGCGCGGTGCTGAACACGTCGCCGTCGCGCTGCAGCTCGCACTGCTCCTCCGAGCCGTACGCGCCCGTGAAGCAGCGCGTCTCGCCGGTGAGGGCCCCGGCGATCGCCGGGTCGACGACGATGGTCGCGGTGGCCTCCGCGATCGGCTGCGCCGTGGCGCCCGGCAGCAGGTCCCAGTAGAACTCGTCGGGCGTTCCCTCCCCGCCGTCCGGGGCGAACGCGACGTTCTCGACGGTGTACGAGACGGCGTACGTGGTGGCGCCGTGCTTGTACGTGTCGTCGTCGATCGAGAGCACCGTGTAGTCCTCGTCGTCGACCTCGTCCTCGTCCGTCTCGAACACGACCGGGTCGCCGTTCTCGTCGGTCACGGAGATGTCGGAGATCTCCGTGGACGCGCCCTCGTACCGCAGCGGGATGCCGCGCACGATGCCGCGGTTCTGGTCGGCCTCGGGGAACTGCGCGACCCACGTCTCGGTCACGTCGAGGCGCGCGCGTCCGTCGTCGGTGAGGCCGAGGCGCATCTCCACGTCGTAGGACGAGTAGGAGAAGTCGTCGACATCGGCGTGGGCGGCGCCCGCGGTCGCGAGCACCGCGGTCGGGGCCAGCGCGATCACGACGAGCGCGAGGGCGGCGGCGGGGCGGGTTCGTCGGCGCTGCATCGCTCCAGCCTAGGAATCGCCCGACGCCGCCCGCATCCCCCGTGCGGCGGATCCGCCCGCCGGACCGCCACCGGTCGAGAATCCGTCCCCGCGCCGAGAATGCGTGTGGCGGGTGCATTCTCGACGCGAAGAGGGATTGTCGGGGCGAGGGGGTGGGGCGGGAGAATGGGCGCATGGCCCTGACGATCACCGGCGACGAGTCCGCCGACGCGCTGCTCACCGACAACCCGCTCGCGCTGCTCATCGGGATGCTGCTGGACCAGCAGATCGCGATGGAGACCGCCTTCACCGGGCCCGAGAAGATCCGGCAGCGGATCGGAGCGGTCGACGCGGAGACGATCGCCGGGTACGACCCCGACGCCTTCCTCGAGGCGTTCCGCCAGAGCCCCGCGGTGCACCGCTTCCCCGGGTCTATGGCCGAGCGGGTGCGCACGCTGTGCCAGACCCTGGTCGACGACTGGGACGGCGACGCCGCCGCGATCTGGACGCAGGGCGCGCCCACCGGCGCGGAGGTGCTGCGGCGCCTCAAGGCGCTGCCCGGCTTCGGCGAGCAGAAGGCGCGGATCTTCCTGGCCCTGCTCGGCAAGCAGTACGGCTTCGCGGGCGATGGCTGGCGCGAGGCTGCCGGCGCCTACGGCGAGGACGGGTCCTTCCGGTCGGTCGCCGACATCACGAGCCCCGAAACGCTCGCGAAGGTGCGCGAGCACAAGCGGGCGGCGAAGGCCGCCGCCAAGCAGAAGGGCTGACCGGAGGCCCGGCGCGCCGGGCGCGCCGCCGTCACCGCGGCAGGCCCCACGCCGCGTATCCCTGCAGGATCCAGGCGAAGAGCATCAGCATCGGCACCATCGGGATCGCGAAGGGGAACCCGAGGACGAGCGCCACGAGGTACAGCAGCACGGCGAGGCCGACGAGCACCGCCTGGATCCACGCGGATACCCGCCGTCGCGCGTACCGCAGCACCGGCGTCCTCACCGCCGGGTCGATGAGCGGCCCGAACGTCCACCTCCCGACGAGCGCCACGACGCCGAGACCGAGCGCGCCGGCGACCCGCGACGCCACCGCCACCCCGGGCGAGAGGTCGAACCCCGAGTTCGTCGCGTCGGACGGCCACACGGCGTCGAGCGCCTCGCCCCCGCCGAGGAGCACGTACACCAGCGGGATCGACAGCAGCAGCAGGCGGCCGACGAAACGTCCGAGGAGGATGTGCACGGCGTACCGCGCGACGACGGGCAGCCCCGCGTCCAGCGGCGTCTGCCGCAGCACCGACAGGGACGTGGCGAGGGCAGGCCCCGCTCGGCGCGAGGCGAGCTGGGCCAGCGCGAGCACGGACGCCGCCTCGAGGTCGCTCGGCTCGGTCGACAGCGCCTCCTCGGCCGCCTGGAGCGCGAGCTGCGGGCGGCCCCTCGTCGAGAGCAGGATGCGCGCGTAGCCCACCAGCGCCCGGGCGCGGTCGGCGGGGTCCCCGCTGCGCGTGGCGACCTCGACGCCCTCGTGGGCGCTCACCTGCGCGCCCTGACGATCGCCCTGCGCCTCCTGCACGGACGCGTACATGAGGTAGGTGGACCAGTCCTCGGGAGCGAGGGCGAGGGCGACCCGCGCCCATTCGGCCGCCTCGTCGGGGCGCCCCTGCGCCAGGAGAGCCCCCGTCAGGATGCGCGCAGCGCCCTCGCGCAGCTCGGTTCCGGCGACCAGCAGCGCCGCGCGCTCGGCCTCCGCGGCGTCCCCCGCCATCAGGCTGAGGTGCGCGTGCAGGAACACCCCGCGGGCGTCGTCCGGATGCTCGGCCAGGTGGGAGCGCACCAGCTGCTGGGCGCGGGCGACCTCCCCGACCTGGGCGAGCTCCCCCGCCCGGGCCAGTCCCTCCTCACTCATCGGATGCGGTGCTTCCGGAGGTAGGCCTTGAGCTGGGCGAAGGTGCCGTCGTCGACGCCGTACTCGAGCACGGGAGCGACCTGTTCGAACCAGCTGCGGGTGGACGGCACGACGGCCCCCGTGGCGCGCAGGAGGTCGTTCGTGTCGATCATCCGCGGCACGCCGTCGCGCATCGAGTCGACGAAGGCCTGCTGCACGGCGGTGTCGACCACGTAGGTCAGGTCGGCGCCGGAGAACTCGGCGGTGCGCGCGGCGATCGCGTCGGCGTCGACCGCGGCCGCCGGCTTGTCGCGCAGCCGGCCGCGCACGATGGCCGCGCGCGCCGGCTCGTCCGGCGGCAGGATCAGCACGGTCCGGTCGAGCCGTCCGGGACGCCGCAGCGCGGGGTCGATGTCCCACGGCCGGTTCGTGGCCGCCAGCACGTAGATGCCGTCGTTGGCCGCGCGCACCCCGTCGAGCTCCTCCAGCAGCTGGCTCGTGACCATCCTGAGCGACTGCGCGCTCGCGCCGCCGGATGAGCGCCGTCCGCCGATGGCGTCGAACTCGTCGAGGAAGATCACGCACGGACGTGAGGCGCGGGCGGTCTCGAACAGCTGGTGCAGGGCCTTCTCGCTCTGGCCGAAGTACTGCCCCATCAGGTCGGCCAGCGTCGCGTGGACGAAGCCCGCGCCCAGCTCGCCGGCGATCGCCCGCGCGATGAACGTCTTGCCGCATCCGGGCGGGCCGTACATCAGCAGGCTGCCCCCCGCGGACTTCCCGAACATGCGCGCCAGCTCGGGGTTGCGAAGCGGGGCGAGGAACGCCGCCTCGAGGTGTCCCTTGACCTCCGCCAGGCCCGCGACGTCCGCGAGCGTCACGGCGGGCCGCTCGACGTCCCACACCGGCAACTCCTCCTCGCCCGAGACGCCGACGGGCGCGCGCTCGGCGTCGGAGGGCGGATCCTGCGCCTCGGTCGGCGCGGCCGGGCCCGCCGGGACGCCCCGCGGCGCCACGTCCTGGACGGAGGCGGGCCTGGGCTCCGGCTCGCGCTCGGCGGGCCCCGGCTCGCGCTCGGCGGGCCTGGCCTCGGCGGGTCCGGCCTCGGGTCCGGCCTCGGCCGCGGACGCGGGCGGGACGACGTCCGCCGGTGCCGCCGCGCCGGAGCGCAGCTGCGCGGCGGCCGCGCGTGCGCGCAGCACCTGCACGGTCTGGGTGTTCGCGCCGAGCCGCTCGAGCTCGGCGATCTGCGCCAGCGCGCCGGGAGGGTCCGACTGCAGCATCAGCTCGACGAGGTCGATCCGCAACGCGACGTTGTCCGGATCCGTCTGGACCGCCGCCTGGATCACCGCGATGAACTCGTCGTTCGCTCCCGCCATGTTTCCTCCCCGAGCCGTCTGGACGCCCTGATCACAGTAGTCACCCGACCGCGTGCATCCATCCGCGCCGAGAATCCCATCCTGCGCCGACAATGCGTGCAGCGCCTGCATTCTCAGCGCAGGAAAGGATTGTCGCGGGCGGGGAGGGGCGAGGCGGGCGGTCGGGGGGTCAGCCCGGGAGCCGCACGCGCGCCCGCGCGCCGTCGATCCGCAGCTCGGTGCCGAACGGACGCGAGAGGTCGGCCAGGCGGGACAGCAGCGCCGCCGACTCGTCCGGGCCGGCCAGGGCGGGGACCCCGTGCGAGGCGCCGCCGCCGGCGCCGGCGAGGTCGACGGGCAGGATCTCGACGTCGGCGAGCGCGCCGTCGTCGTAGCCCAGCAGGACGACGGCCGACTCGTCGAGCGCACGGTCGCCGAACAGGGCGGCGTTGCGGGCGCCGAGCAGCTCGGGCACCGTCACGTGCGCGGGGTCCGCCCCGTACAGGCGGTAGGTGTCGCGGGTCACGACGTCGAGGCTGTTGCTCATCATCGCGAAGTTGCCCAGCGAGTGCAGGATCGGCGCACCCCGGTACAGCTCGATGCCGCGCAGCCGGTGCGGGCCATGTCCCACCACGACGTGCGCGCCCGCGTCGACGGCGCGGCGCGCGAAGTCGGCGGCGAACGGCGCGGGCACGTCGCCGTTGTCGGGCTCGTGGCTGTGCAGCGAGAACAGCACGAGGTTGCCGTTCTGGCGCGCCTGCCGGATCGCGGTCAGGATCTCGGACGCGTCGCCCTCGTCCACCACGCGGTCGATCCGCGCCTCGCCCCGGGGCACCGAGTCGTCGGCGACGAACTCGCCGCCCATCAGCCGCACGGAGTCGTCCCGCACCGCGTTGGAGTAGCTGGGCGCCGTGGCGAGGCGGCGCAGCACGGCGTGGTCGTCCGGATGGACCGCACCGACCTCGCCGGTGCGCAGCACGCTGATGCCGCCGCGCCCGGGCACGCGTCCGAACGGGTCGGCGGCGGGCGACATGGGCGTGAACGTCGCGGAGGCGGCGATCACGCTGACCCTCCCCTGCGCCACGTCGAGGGAGCCCGCCGCGCGAGCGGCGCTCATCGTGCCTCCCCCGCCGGCGTGCACGATCCCGGCCCGCCGCAGCCGCGCGGCCGTCTCCCGCAGACCCTCGACGCCCCAGTCGGTCGCGTGGTTGTTCGCCAGCGCCACCGCGTCGAAGCCGAGCTCGCGGAGGTCGTCGGCCACGCGCGGGTCGGCGTGCATCCAGGTGCCGCCGGACTCCGCCTGCGGCGACCCGGCGAACGCGTCGACGTCGATGATCGCCGTCTCCAGGTTGCCGAACGTCACGTCGGCGCCGCGCAGCGCGGCGACGAGCTCGGGCTGCTGCGCCGCGAGCGTGCGGGCCATCGGACGCAGGTAGATCAGGTCTCCGACAGCGGCGAGCGTGAACCTGCCGCGGAGCGGCTCCCCCGGGATGTCGCGCACATCGAGGCTGATCGCCTCCATGCGCATGCTCACGCCCCGGCCGCCCCGAGCTCGGCGTCGAGCGCCGCCAGCTCCCGCTCGAACCGGGCGCGGACCTCCGCCTTGCGCGCGGCCGGCAGCCAGCTCGCGTCGACGCCGGCGAGGGCCATCTCCCGCAGGCGCTCGCGCGGGACCTGCAGGTCGTCGGCGAGGATCCGGTACTCCGCGGCGAGCGTCGTCGGGAACATCCCCGGGTCGTCCGAGGCGGGGATCACGTTGAGGCCGGCGTCCAGCATGGCGCGGATGGAGGCGCGGCGCCACGGGCGCCAGGACCGCCGCGACGTGGTCGAGATGACGCTGAACGGCACCTGCTCGTCGCGCAGGCGCTCCACCACGGCGTCGTCCTCGAGCACGAAGTAGCCGTGGTCGATGCGGTCGCACCCGAGCACGTCGAGGCAGGTGATCGTGTTCGCGGCGATCGGCGCGTGCTCGGACGAGTGCGCGGTGCGGTGCAGCCCCGCCTCGCCCGCGAGCCGGTACGCCGCCTCGAAGCGCTCGGGGGGGCCGACGGTCTCGAGGTTGTCGAGGCCGATGCCCGCGACGTACTCGTGCGGGTTGTCGACGACCGTGCGCACCCAGGCGAGCGCCTCGTCGCCGGTGCGGCTGCGGTCGACGGCCGCCATCAGCAGACCGGTCATGCCGAAGTCGCGCTCGGCCATCCGGATGCCCTCGGCGTACGCCTCGACGACGCCCGCATACCCGATCGGGCGCAGGTGCTCGGAGAGCTCGTCGAACGAGATCTCCAGGTGCCGGGTGGCGCTCGTGCGGTGCGCAGCCTCGAATGCCTCGTAGACGATCCGCGTCAGGTCCTCGGGGCTGCGCAGCACGTCCACGACCCACTTCGACGCCTGGAAGAGCGAGTACGACACCTCCGGCTCGTCGGCGGAACGCCCGAGCGGGACGGGGATGCGCGTGTCCCGGTAGAGGGCGGGGTCCGGCGGCAGCGAGTTGATGTCGGCGTAGACGCGCTCGGGATCCGCGGGCAGCTCGAGGCGCTCGCGGCGAGCGAGCTCGGCGAAGGTGGACGCGCGCACAGTGCCGATGAGGTGGCAGTGCAGATCGGCCTTCGGCATGCGGTCGATGTAGTCGTGCAGGGACGTGGTGCTCATGTGCCTTCGTTCGATCGAGGGGGACGGGCTGCCGGCCGGGGGGACCGGCAGCCCGCGTCGGCGGGGACGCCCGGCGGGTCCGGGCGTCGCGTCAGCCTCCCGTGACCTCGCGCGCGAAGCGCTCGACCAGGTCGTCGCGGATCGCGACGACCTCCGCCGGGTCGAGCGTCTGATAGCCGGCGCCGATCGGGTCGGCGGGCACGTCCCCCAGCACCGCCGTCGCGCGCTCGGGCACGGCGGCGTCCGGGTTGACGGGCAGGTCGCCGACGAGCTCGCCCGCGGCGGTCTGCGCCTCGACGCCCAGCAGGTAGTCGATGAACTGCTTGGCGGCGTCCTCGTTGGGCGCGCCCTCGGGGATGACGGCGTGGTTCGTGGTCATGTACGCACCGCTCGCGGGCTGAGCGAACGCGTACCGGTCGTCGTTCTCGGCGAGGGTGATCGCGAACCCGCTCAGCGAGTTGGCGGCCACGATCTCGCCCTGCGTCAGCAGGTTCGTCACCTCGGTGGAGGAGGTGTAGAACTGCAGCACGCCCGGCGCCCAGCCGGCGAGCTGCTCGAGGGCGGCGTCGACGTCGTACGGGCCGTCGCCGTAGGTGGAGCCGACGCCCGCCACGAGCAGCTGGCCCGACGAGGCCGAGATGTCCGGCAGCGCGACGCGGCCGGCGAGCCCCGGGTCGCCGTAGAGGCTCCAGTCGGCGGCCTCCTCGGCGCTGAGCGCCTCGGTGTCGTACAGCGTGCCGTTGAGCTGGTACGTGTAGGCCGGGCCCGCGTAGGCGCCCTCCGGGACGAGCTCGGTGACGTCGTCGATGGTCGGCACGTCCTCGGCGTCGATCCACTCGAACAGATCGCTGTCCTGGCCGAGGGCGACGTACGTGTCGGACAGGAGCATCACGTCCACGCCCGGGTCGCCGGCCGACAGCTCGAGCTGCGACAGACGGTCGGAGTTCGAGCCGGTCTCGACCTCGACCTGGATCCCGGTGGCCTCGGTGAACGGGTCGACGATCGCCTCCTGGAACTGCTCGACGCCGAACGGGAACGTGCTGACGACGATCGTGTCGGACGCCTCGTCGGAGGAGGGTGCGGAGCATCCGGCGAGCGCGACGGCGCCGATGACGACGCCCGAGGCGATCCCGAGCGAGCGGTGAAGGGTGTGGCGCTGCATGTGCGCGTCCTTTCGGGGAGAAGGATGGCGGCGGCCGCCGCCGGTGGGGTGGGGCGGACCCGCCGCCCTGGGGGTGGGGATCAGTCGGGAAGACGGACGAGCCGCGACTCGGGAGCCGCGACCGTCACGCTGTCTCCGGGCACGAGGCGCGGAGCGTCGCCGTCGGCGCGCATGTCGGCGCGCAGCGTGACCTCGCCGTTCGCGTCGCGGGCGATGACCGTGACGAGCAGGTCGACGCCCCGGTAGGCGACGTCGGTGACGACGGCGGGCAGGGCGAGGCCGTCGGCGGGCACGGACGCGGGCAGCACCGCGAGGTGCTCGGGGCGCACGGTCAGCGTGCCCTCGGCCGTGGCGACGAAGTTCTCGTACCCGAGGAAGTCGGCGACGAACCGGCCGGCAGGCGCCCCGAAGACCTCGCTCGGGGCGCCCTGCTGCATGATGCGGCCGGCGCGCATCAGCACCATCTCGTCGCTCATCTCGAGCGCCTCGTCCTGGTCGTGGGTGACGAGCACGACCGTGAGCCCGGTCTCCGACTGGATGCGCCGGATCTCGGCGCGCATCTGCACCCGCAGGCGGGCGTCGAGGTTGGACAGGGGCTCGTCGAGCAGCAGCAGCTTGGGACGGATGGCGATCGCCCGCGCCAGGGCGACGCGCTGCTGCTGGCCGCCCGACAGCGCCCGCGGACGCCGGTCGGCGAGGTGGCCGAGGCCGACCATGTCGAGGCTCTCGGCGACCCGGGCGCTCCGCTCGGTGCGCCCGACGCCCCGCAGCTTGAGGCCGTATCCGACGTTGTCGGCGACCGTCATGTGCGGGAACAGCGCGTACGACTGGAACACCATGCCGAGGCCGCGCTTCTCCGGCGGCGTGCGGGTGGCGTCGACGCCGTCGATGAGGATCCGCCCGCTCGTGGGCCGGGTGTACCCCGCGAGCATCCGCAGCGACGTGGTCTTGCCGCATCCGGACGGGCCGAGCAGCGTGGTGAGCCGGCCGGCGGGGATCGACAGGTCGATGTCGTCGACGGCGGTGACGTCGCCGAACACCTGGCTGACGGAGACGAACTGGGCAGCGGCTTTCATCGGTTGATGCCTCCGAAGATCTTGGCGAAGCCGACCGTGCGCTCGGCGATGACGGCGACGACGACGGTCGCGGCGAGGATGAGCGTCGAGGTCGCGGCGACCATGGGGTCGTAGCTCTGCTGCACGTAGTCGAGCATCGTGATCGGCAGGGTCTGGGTCTGGCGGCTCTGCAGCAGCAACGACAGCGGCACGTTGTTGAACGAGGTGATGAAGCTCAGCAGCGCGGCCGAGAAGATCCCGGGCCGCAGCACGGGCAGCGTGATGGTCCAGAAGGTGCGCATCGGCGAGGCGCCCAGGCCGCGTGCCGCCTCCTCGAGCCCCGGGTCGGCGCCCGCCAGCGACGCGCCCGTGACGCGCACCGCGTACGGCAGCAGCAGCGCGGTGTGCCCGATGAGCAGCACCGGCCAGTTGTCGATCCGGAACGTCACGACGAGCTGCTGGAACAGCGCCAGCCCGACCACGAGCTCGGGCACGATCAGGGGCGAGAGGAACAGGTTCTCGACCACGGCCTTGCCGGGGATGCGTCCGCGGTGGATCGCGAGGGTCGCGGGCACCCCGACCAGCAGCGCGATGAGCGTGGCGAGCACCGCGATCTGCACGCTGCTGACGAGGGCGCCGACGAACGGCCGGTAGCCGAGCGCCTCGCCGAACCAATGCAGCGAGAGCCCCTCGGGCGGGAACCGCAGGGTGTTGCCGGCGGTGAAGGCGGTCGCCACGACGAACAGGATCGGGACGATCATGATCACGTAGCCCGCGACCGCGAGGGCGGTGGCGACCGGGCGGCGCTCGCTCACGAGACGGCTCCCTTCCGCCCGGCGAGGGACGACAGCGCGGAGACCGCGAACACCAGGACCGTCATGATCACGGCGGTCGCCGACGCGCTCGCCCAGTCGATCGAGACGCTGGAGTAGGTGAACAGCTGGGTCGACAGCATGCGGTTGGACGACCCGCCGAGCAGGTAGGGGGTGGTGTAGGCGGTCACCGAGCCGGCGAACACGAGCGTCGCGGCCACGACGATGCCGGGCAGCGACAGCGGCAGCACCACGTCCCAGAAGGTGCGCGTACGGCTCGCCCCGAGGCCCCGCGCTGCGTCGTCGAGGCCCGCGTCGACCTGCGACACCGCCGAGTAGCAGGTGATGATCGCCAGCGGCAGGAACAGCTGGGTCAGACCGAGCACGACCGCCAGCGGCGTGTAGAGCAGCTGCGGCGCCTCGTCCACGATGCCCAGCCCGGTGAGCAGCTGCCCGATCGCGCCGTTCGATCCCAGCACCACCAGCCACCCGAAGGTGCGCACCACGTTGCTGAGCAGCAGCGGGAAGATCGCGAGGGCGAGGAACACGCCCGACCAGCGCGACGTGGAGCGCGCGAGCAGGTACGCGATCGGGAAGCCGAGGACGACGCAGATGGCCGTGACGACGAGGCCGATCAGCAGGGTGCGGCCGATGATGCGCAGGTCGTACGGATCGGTGAGCATCTCGCCGAGTCGCACGAAGATGTCGGCCGTCGCCGTGCCCGGGGGCGAGAACAGCATCGCCAGCGACGGCACGAGGAAGCCGATGAGCAGGAACGCGAGGCCCGGCAGCAGCATGAGCGCGGGCGTGAGACGGGTTCTCATCGCGGCCTCCATCGCGGCAGAAACGGGATCACCGGCAAATGTAACCGGTTGCATTCCACCGTAGGATCATCTTCCTCAAGGTGCGAAATCGCCTGTGTAAATATCGTGTTACGAGATGCTGCAACCGGTTACGCGGCTGTGCCTATGATGTGCGGAGCAGAGGGGGTGAGCATGGCCACGATCGCGGACGTCGCGGCTCTCGCCGGCGTCTCCAAGGCCACCGCCTCGCGGGCCTTCTCCCGACCGGAGGTCGTGTCGCCGGCGACGGCTCGGCGCGTGCACGAGGCCGCGGAGAAGCTCGGCTTCGTCGCCAACAGCGCCGCACGGCAGCTCGCCGGAGGGCGGACCGGCATCGTCGCCCTCGTCGTCCCCACGCTCGCCAACAGCTTCTTCACTCCGATCATCGGCGGCGCCCAGGAGCGCGCCGGCGCCGAGGGCATGCAGCTGACGGTCGTCGTGCATCCCTTGGAGCATGCCGACGAGCTCGTGGCCTTCGAGCGGCTGTCGCGGCAGGTCGACGGCTACATCGTGGTCGCCCCGCGCGGCAGCGACGACCTCGTGACGGCCGCGACGCGCGCCAAGCCCGCCGTGCTGGTCGATCGCGAGATCGCGGGGATCGCCTCGGTCGCCGCCGACACGGCGCACGCGTTCGGCGAGCTCGCGTCGCGCCTCGCCGGCGACGGGCACCGCCGCATCCTGTACATCGGCGGGCCGGAGGGCTCGTGGCAGGACCGGCAGCGCAGCGCCGCGGTGCGCGCGGCCGCCGAGCGGGCCGGGGCACTCGTGGACGTCGTGGGGCCCTATCCCTCGACGTTCGCGGCCGGCGTCGGCGCCGCCGACGACGTGCGCCGCCTGACGCCCACCGCGTTGATCCCGTACGCGACCGCGATCGGCCTGGGAGTGCAGTACGCGCTCCTGTCGGCCGGGGAGCCCCTCCCCGTCGTGAGCTCCGAGAACGAGATCGTCGACGCCCTCGGCCTGGTCGACACCCCCGCGATCGACGTCGACGGCGTGGCCCTGGGCCGCACGGCCGTCGAGCTGCTCATCGGGCGACTGGCCCGGCCGGGGTCCGATCCGGAGACCCTCCGGCTGCCGGTACCCGTGACCTGGCCCCGGGCCTGACCCCGACCCCCACCCCGCCGGCCCCTCCACGCCGAGAATCCGTCCCTGCGCCGAGAATGCAGGCGCTGCACGCATTGTCGGCGCAGGAACGGATTTTCGCGGCCGGGCCGGGCCGGTCCGGGCGGGGCGGGCGTCAGACGATGCCGTGCATGCGGCGCAGCGCCGCCTCGGCGGCGTCGGCGTCCCGCGCCGCGACCGCATCGCGCAGCCGCCCCGCGTCCCGCCCGATGCGATCCACGAGCTCGCCGGCGGGCAGCGCCCGCGCCGCGCACGAGAACATGTACCAGACATCGCTGCGGCGACCGAGGACCTCGTTCCCCGCCGTCGCCATCGCGAAGCGGTAGACGGCGCCCGTCGCGGACAGATACTGGTGCTCGGTCTCGGCGGCCACCAGCTCGTCGAGCAGGGTGACCGCCCGCGCATGCTGCTCGTCCGTCATCCGGATCACCGACATGCGCATCGACGACGCGAACAGGAAGCCGGCGTACTCGATGCCCGCAGCCACCAGCTCCGGCGTGAACACCGTGACGCGCGTGAACCGGCTGGCGGCGGTCTCGACGAGGTGGCACCGCTCCAGACGCTGCAGCGCCTCTCGGATCGGCATGCGCGAGACGCCGAGCTGCGTCGCCAGCACGCGGTCACGCAGCAGCTCGCCGGGCGGCAGCGTGCCGTCGACGATCGCCTCCGCGAGCCGGTCGAAGGCGAGGTCGGACAGGCGCGGTCCGCGATTGGTCAGCGGGGCGGAGAGCGGGGGCATCGGGCATCCTCAGGGCGCGGCAAACGTCCCCCCCAAGCTCACTGTAGGCACCCGAGGACAGCGCTGATCGACCACTCCCGCCACGTGGGAGCGGAGCGAGGACGGATCCCGCGGGCTGGGACTCCGCGACGCGCGGAACCCTTGGCTCAGGCGCCGCGCAGGCGCTCCGAGAGGTACGCCCGCAGGCCCTCGAGCGGCACGCGCTCCTGCGACATCGTGTCGCGGTCGCGCACCGTCACGGCGCGGTCGTCGAGCGAGTCGAAGTCGATCGTCACGCACAGGGGCGTGCCGATCTCGTCCTGCCGGCGGTAGCGACGACCGATGGCGCCCGCGTCGTCGAAGTCGACGTTCCACGTGCCGCGCAGGTCGTCGGCCACCTCGCGTGCCAGCGGCGAGAGCCGCTCGTTGCGCGACAGCGGCAGCACCGCGACCTTGACCGGCGCCAGGCGCGGGTCGAGCTTCAACACCGTGCGGGTGTCGGTGCCGCCCTTGGCGTTCGGCACCTCCTCCTCGGTGTAGGCGTCGATCAGGAACGCCATCATCGACCGCGTCAGACCGAACGAGGGCTCGATCACGTAGGGCACGTACTTCTCGCCCGAGGCCTGGTCGAAGTACTCCAGCTTGCTGCCCGACGCCTTGATGTGGTTCGTCAGGTCGAAGTCGGTCCGGTTGGCGATGCCCATGAGCTCGCCCCAGCCCTTGCCGGGGAAGCCGAAGTCGTACTCCACGTCGATGGTGCGGTCCGAGTAGTGGGCGCGCTCCCCGTCCGGGATGTCCAGGCGGCGCATGTTCTGCGCGTCGATGCCGAGGTCGAGGAACCAGTTCCAGCAGGCCTCGACCCAGTGGTCGAACCACGTGGCGGCCTCGGCCGGCGGCACGAAGAACTCGATCTCCATCTGCTCGAACTCGCGGGTGCGGAAGATGAAGTTGCCGGGCGTGATCTCGTTGCGGAAGGCCTTGCCGACCTGGCCGACGCCGAACGGCGGCTTCTTGCGCGACGCGGTGAGCACGTTCGCGAAGTTCACGAAGATGCCCTGCGCCGTCTCCGGCCGCAGGTAGTACAGGCCCGACTCGTCGTCCACCACGCCGAGATAGGTCTTCACGAGCCCCGAGAACGACTTCGGCTCGGTCCACTGGCCGCGCGTGCCGCAGTCGGGGCAGACGATGTCCGCCATGCCGTTCTCGGGCTGGCGGCCCTTCTTGTCGACGAACGCCTCGACGAGGTGGTCCTCGCGGTGGCGCCTGTGGCACTGCAGGCACTCGACCAGGGGGTCGCTGAAGGTCGCGACGTGACCCGAGGCCTCCCACACCTTGGACGGCAGGATGATCGACGAGTCCAGGCCGACCATGTCGCCACGGCCGCGCACGAACGTCTGCCACCACTGCCGGCGGATGTTCTCCTTGAGCTCCGTGCCGAGGGGGCCGTAGTCCCACGCCGAGCGGGACCCGCCGTAGATCTCGCCCGCCTGGAAGACGAACCCGCGATGGCGGGCGAGGCTGATGACCTTGTCGAGGCGGGAGGGCTCGGCCACGGTGGCTCCAATGGTCGGGAGGAACGGGAAGGACGCGCGAGACCGCCCCGGGGGCGGCGCGCGGATACCTCGATCCTAGTTCGTGCGGGGGCCTGCCTCCGCTGTGAGCCTCGTCCCCTGCGGCAGAGTGGCCGCATGCCCACCCGTCGTGAGATCGCCGCCTTCGACGACACCCCGCCGCCCGACGGGCTCAGCCCGTGGGTGTCCGGGAGCGAGGACCGCCACGGCGACGTCGCGATCGCCGAGCCGGATCCGCGCTGGCCGAAGGCGTTCGCGCTGATCGCGGGGATCGTCCACGACGCGCTCGGCGCCCGCGCGCTTCAGATCGAGCACGTGGGGTCCACGTCCGTGGCGGGCCTACCGGCGAAACCCGTCGTCGACGTCGACCTGATCGTGGCCGATCCGGACGCCGAGGCGGGCTGGCTGCCGCCCCTTCTGGCCGCGGGCTTCGAGCTGCGCGTGCGCGAGCCGTGGTGGCAGCGGCACCGCCTGCTGAAGCGGTGGGATCCGGCGTGCAACCTGCACGTGTTCGGGCCCGACGCGAGCGAGCCGTGGCGGCACCGGGTCTTCCGCGACCACCTGCGCCGCGACGCCGCGGACCGGGAGCTGTACGCCGCCGTCAAGAGGGAGGCCGCCGCCGCTGCCAACGCGCACGGCGAGACGGTGACGCGGTACAACGAGCGCAAGGAGGCCGCCGTCCGGCAGATCTACGCACGGGCCTTCTCGGCCGCGGGCCTCTGAATCGCGACTCACACGATCGTGACGTCCACCCCCAGCCGCGCGTAGGTGTCGACCGCACGGCGATCGCACGTGAGGAGCGCGATGCGCGCCTCCTCTGCCGCCAGCGCGACGAGTCCGTCGTAGACGGCACCGCCGGCGATGCCGGCGGCCGCGAACCTCGACGGAGCGCGGCGTCCCCCCGCCGCGCTCAGCGCATGGCTCCGCGGAAAGTTCACCTCGATCATCCGCGCGGCGACCGCCGCAGAGACCCGCTGGGCGCCGGGAAGCCGGGTGAGCACCGAGTAGGTCTCGATCGCCGCGTGCCCCGCAAGGCCCAGCGCGCGCCCGCGGACGTGGTCGAGGACGTCGCGATGGTGCACGTGCGTCGGCTGGACGAGCGCGACGGCCGCACTCGTATCCAGCAGCAGCTCAGCGCTGGTCGGCAAGGCGCAGCTCGCGAACGTCGTCCGGCGTGAGCTCGCGGCCTCCGTCCGGCACCATCAGGATGCCGTCCCGCTCGACCACCGCGTCGGTCACAGGGAACTCGATGCGGATGGCAGCGCCGTCCATGACCATGTCGACCGGTCCGGGAACCAGGCCGAGCCGCGCTCGCAGTTCGGCGGGCACGACGATACGCCCAGCCTTGTCCATGGTCGTTCTCATGCCATCACGTTACCATCGTGATGGCATGGCATGCCCCCTTCCTCGCGTGTCCGTCCCCGGTGGCACGATGGGGCCATGAGCGATGCAGCCCAGCCCACCCTCGGTGTCGTGTTCCGCCCGCAGTCGCCCCCGGAGGCGCTGCGCGAGATCGTCGAGGCGGTGGACGCGTCACCGGCCGCCGAGCTCTGGCTGTGGGAGGACTGCTTCCTCGAGGGCGGCGTCTCGACCGCGGCCGCGGCGCTCGCCTGGTCCTCGCGGGTGCGGGTCGGCATCGGCCTGCTGCCGGTGCCCCTGCGCAACGCCGCGCTCGCGGCGATGGAGCTCGCGACGCTGGAGCGCCTCGCACCCGGGCGCGTGATCGCCGGGCTCGGGCACGGCGTGCTCGACTGGATGGGCCAGGTCGGGGCGCGCGTCGAGTCGCCGCTGACCCTGCTGCGGGAGTACGCCACGGCCGTGCGGGCGCTGCTCGCCGGCGAGACCGTCGACGCGGCCGGCCGCTACGTCGCGCTCGACCGGGTGGCGCTCGACTGGCCGCCCGCCGCCCCGCCCGAGCTGGTGCTCGGCGCGACCCGGCCGAAGACGCTCGCGCTCGCCGGCGAGCTCGGCGACGGCGTGCTGCTCACGGGCGACACCGATGTCGAGGCGCTGCGCGCCGCGCGGGCGATCGTCGACGAGGCCCGCGCGGCGGCCGGGCGCGCGGGCCGTGCGCGCGTCATCGTCTACACGGCGCTCGATCCGGGCCGCTCCGACCTGCGCGACGCGGTCCTGCGCCGTACCGACGAGCTGGCCGCGGCGGGCGCCGACGCCGTCGCGTTCCACGGCACGGCGTCTTCTCCCGACCCCCGCCCGTTCCTCGACGTCCTGTCCTGACGCGGGATCATCCCGCGGAGAGGCGGCGAACCGTCAGGCCCAGGGATTCTCCGCGGCGTCCCACCGTTCGAGGGGCACGCGGATCGTCGGCGGCCGGGGCTCGCGCGATCGGACGGCCATCGCGGCACCGAGGGCGGCGAGTGCGAGCCCGCAGATCACGACGGGGCCGAGGATCGTCGCCGACCGACGTGCCCTCAACCCCTGCCTCCACGGATCAGACGGCGATGCGCCCCGACGCGGCACGCCTCGGCTCCGCTCGCCGGACGTCGCCGCTCAGGGCATACGAGAGTCCCAGCAGAAGCGTCGTGAGCCCGCAGCCGAGAAGAGCCAACGCGCGGGTCAGGTGCAGACCTGGTCGATCGCCGGCTCCGACGCCGAGCCAGAGCAGCGCCAAACCGACGGCGACGATGCCGCCGACGGTCAGCAGCGCTCCGAGACGCGGCCGACGCCACAACATGGCCTTCCCGCCGAGCAGAGGCGCGGAGAAGCGGGCCGCGGCCATCCATCCGGGGAAGAGGATCACCGCGGCGGCGAGACCCACCGCCGCCAAGGGCTGCAGGACCACCATCATCAGCCCGGCCTGCGGGGTGACCGCGACGAGCACGATGGCGGCGCCCAGGCCCGCCACGACGAGCACCAGACCGACCAGACCCGCAAGCGGCGCCGTCCCGATGCGGCACGTGCGTCGCACCAGCACGGCGAGCACGAGCGCCCCGACGAGCCCGCTCGGGAACGACAGCCAGATATACGCCCAGAGGATCTGTCCGAGACGGGGCAGCAGCCCAGCCCCGGCGATGAGCAAGATCCAGGGCGCGAGGATCACGACCGTGGCGAAGCCGAACGCCTCTCCCCATCCGGGGCGCTCACGAGCTGCCATGGTGTCATCCTGCACGCCCCGGATCCTTCCCGTACGACCTCGCAGCGAACACGCAGCGGCTCATCCGCCCGTCCCGAGGTCGTGCACCGCGCCCGGCGAGGCCAGGCCGTCAGCCCCAGGGCGAGAGCCCCTCGCCCGCACGCATGGGGCGGAGGGTCGCGGGCGGCGGCCAGGGCAGCTCGAACAGCTCGTAGGGCATGTCGATGGCGCCGAAGTCGTCGGTCTTGACCAGCACGCGGCCCCGGCCCGGCGCGTCACCCGGCGAGACCTCGACGATCCTCACCCGGATCGGCCGGCCGTCGCGCTCCAGCACCCACGGCTCCGCCAGCCACGACAGCCCGACGGCCTCGAGCGCCTCCTCGGCCTCCACCCAGTCGAGCGGGCCGCTGACGTCGGCGCCGAACAGCGACACCGCCACCCACGCGTCGGCCTCGGGCCGGATCCACCCGATGAGCTCGCGATCGGAGCCCCGGCGGTGCGGGATCCAGTCGGGCTGCATGGCGGCGCCGCTCAGTCCGCCGTGAAGAGGTAGCCGCGCTCCGCGTCGAAGCCGCCGACGCGGAGGCCCCGCCCGAGCAGCTCCTCCATCTGACCGCGCAGCGTCGTGCGCCACTCCTGGGCGGCGGCGGGGTCGGAGACGCGCATGCCCTCGACGTCGGACGGGATCGCGAGCGTCTCGACCACCGCGTCGTCGGCCGGGGTCTTGGCGATGTCGGCCAGCGCCCACTCGACGTCGAGACGGTCGCTCTCGGCGCCCGCGTCGCCCCCGCCGAAGATGCCGTAGCGGTTCACCGAGTATCCGGTCACGCGCGCGCCGAGCACCGTGAGGAAGAAGTGCGCGTTGCGCGCCACGAGAGGGTCGAAGGTCCACGTGATGTTGCCGACCTCGCGCGAGAAGGCCCACTGCCGCTGATGCTCCTTGAGCTCGCGACCCCAGCCGCGCCCGCGGTACTCCGGCAGCAGCGCCGTGATGTGCGAGTGCATCGTGCGCCTGCCGGGCGCGCCGAAGAACGCGATGGACGCCCCGACCATCCGCTCCGAGCCGTCCTCGCCGTCGAACACGCCGACCACGTAGTTGCCCGACTGCTGCAACGCGCGCAGCGTGCCCGCGTCGATCGTGCGCTCCGACCGGCGGAGGGCGTCGAGCAGGCTCTGCGCCTCGATGATGAGTTCTACCGTGTCGAGATCGCGGATGGTTCGCATGGCATCAGTCTGCACGCGCCGGGCTCCGCGCACGAACCCGCGCCGCCCGCCTTCCGGGAAGCGGGACCGCCGATCCCGGGGTCGTCGGTCGCCGATAGCCTGACGAAGTGAGCGGACGAGACGACAGAGCGGGATTGACCAGGTCGACTCCGAAGGGTCTCACCGTCGCGGTGCTGGCGTTCACCGGCCTGTGCTCGGCGTACATGTTCACGCTCGTCGTGCCGATCCAGGCCGAGCTTCCGCAGCTGCTCGACGCGCAGCGCAGCGACACCGCGTGGGTCGTCACCATCACGCTTCTCGTCGCCGCCTGCGCCACCCCCATCTCGGGTCGCCTCGGCGACATGTACGGCAAGCGACGCATCGTGCTGGTGCTGATCGGGCTGCTCATCGCGGGATCGGCCGTGGCCGCGCTGTCCGGCGGCATCGGCGGGCTCATCCTGGGCCGGGCGATGCAGGGCGCCACGACCGGCGTGATCCCGCTCGGCATCGCGATCATGCGCGACGTGCTGCCCCCTGCGCGGCTCGGCACGGCCGTCGCGCTGATGAGCGCGACCATGGGCGTGGGCAGCGCGCTCGGCATGCCGATCAGCGCCCTGATCGTCGAGCACCTCGACTGGCACATGCTGTTCTGGGTCGCGGCAGCGCTCGGGGTGCTCGCGCTGCTGCTGGTGGCGCTGTTCGTGCCGCCGAGCACGCTGCGCACGCCCGGCCGCTTCGACTTCGTGGGCGCCGCGGGCCTCGCCGCCGGCCTCGTGGGCGTGCTGCTCGCCGTGTCGCGCGGGGCCGACTGGGGCTGGCTCTCGCCGGCGACCCTCGGCGCAGGTCTCGGGGGTGTGGCCGTCCTGCTGCTGTGGGGCTGGTACCAGCTGCGCGTCGCCGAGCCGTTGCTCGACCTGCGCGTGGCGGCGCGACCCGCGGTGCTCTACACGAACCTCGCGGCGATCGGCATGGGCTTCGCGCTGTTCGGCACGAGCGTCACGCTGCCGCAGATGCTGGAGCTCCCGGTCGAGTCCGAGGCGGGCCTCGGCCTGTCCCTGTTCGCGGCGGCGCTCGTCGTGATGCCGTCGGGCATCGTCATGATGGTCATCTCCCCGCTGTCGGGCTGGCTGGAACGGCGCATGGGGGCGCGCTTCATGCTCGCGTTCGGCACCGGCGCGGTCGCGGTCGCGTACGCGTTCCTGCTGATCTGGTCGAGCGAGGTGTGGCACCTGCTGGTGGCGAACATCCTGGTCGGGGTGGGCGTGGGCTTCAGCTTCGCCGCCATGCCGATGCTCATCATGCGCTCGGTGCCGTCGCACGAGACGGGGGCCTCGAACGGCATCAACGCGCTGTTCCGGTCGCTCGGCACCTCCGCCGCCTCGGCGACGATGGCCGCGGTGCTCGCGGCGCTCACCGTCGACTTCCAGGGCACGCCCGTGCCGACGCACGCGGCCTTCGACACCTGCTTCTGGCTCGGCGCCGTCGCGGCCCTCGGGGCGTGCATCCTGTCGTTCTTCATCCCCAAGCACCCGCACTACGCCGAGCACGCCGCCGTGCCCGACAGGCCCTGACCCTGTGCGGCCTTTTCGCTCTCCGGAAGGCCGCGCGCCCCGCGACGGCGCGCGCGGCTAGCGTGCCCCGCACGGGCTCATCGGCGCACCCGCCGTCGGCCCGTGGAACGAGGGATCCATGCAGCTCACGGCGCGACAGCGCGCGATGGCGGACGGCGACGAGGGCGACGCCATCGCGGCCGCGATGCGCGTGCTCGTCGAGTACGGCGAGATCATGGACGCCGAGCGGCTCATCGGCGTCTCCAGCGCGGCCGGCGCAAACCTGTACGGCCCGCGGCATTCGCGCCCTCTCGGCAGCGACGACCCCGTGCGGCTGTTCAGCGAGTACTCGCTGAACTCGGACCGCGCGGTCGACGCCCCGCCGGTGCGGGTGCCGTCGTGCCAGCTGATCGGGCCGATCGACCGCGTGCACGCCGGCGAGGTGCAGAACATGCCGCCCCAGGCCGTGGCGAAGGTGGCCGAGAGCCAGGCGTACCTCGAGGGCCTCGGCGTGAGCCTGCTGAGCACCTGCACGCCCTACCAGGTGGGGTTCCTGCCCGAGTTCGGCGACCACGTGGCGTGGATGGAGTCGTCGGCGGTCGTCTTCATCAACTCGGTGATCGGCGCCCGCACCAACACGGAGGGACGCGAGTCGGCGGCCGCGTCGATGCTCACGGGCCTCACCCCAGAGGCGGGGCTGCACCTGGACGCGAACCGTCGCGCGGACGTGCGCGTGCGCGTGGAGACGGACATCCCCGGCACGTTCGGCTGGAACGCGCTCGGATACTGGCTGGGCTACGCCGTCGAGGACCGCGTGCCCGCGATCGACGGCCTCACGACGCGCCCCGACCTGGTGCAGCTGAAGCAGCTCGGGGCCGCAGCCGCCAGCTCGGGCGACGTCGAGCTGTTCCACATCCCGGGGGTCACCGCCGAGTGCTCGTCGGTGGAGCAGGTCCTGGCCGACGGCGCGGAGGAGCTGGTCTTCGGCCGTGCCGAGCTCGACACCGCGATCGCGCGCCTGAACGCGACGCGGACGGGCGACGAGGTCGACTTCGTGATGATCGGGTGCCCGCACGCGTCGTACGAGCAGATCCAGCAGGTGGCGTCGCTTCTCGACGGACGGCGCGTGTCGTCCGACGTCGCCCTGTGGCTGTTCACGCCGAGCGCGCTGCGGGAGCGGGCGCGGGACGAGGGTCTGCTCGACGCCATCGAGGGCTCGGGCGCGCGCATGCTTTCCGACACGTGTCCCGCGATCGGGCAGTTCCTGCCGCCCGGCACGCGACGCTTCGCCACCGACTCGGCCAAGCAGGCGCACTACCTGCCGGCGATCATGGGCGTCGAGGGCGCGTTCGCGACCACCGCCGACTGCGTCGCCGCGGCGATCGAGGGCCGGCTGCCATGACCGCCCTGGTGGTCCTGCCGGGCCGGACGCTCGTCGCCGGATCCGCGCGCGGCGACGCGCTCGTGTGCACCGCCGCCATCTCGGGGTGGGGCGGCGTCGACCCTCGCCGCGGCGTCATCACCGAGGTCACGCATCCGCAGCGCGGCGAGGCGTTCGCCGATCGCATCCTCGTGATCCCCGGCGCGAAGGGCTCGTCGGGGTGGTCGGGCCAGTTCCACCTGACCCGCACGATGGGCACGGCGCCGCGCGCGATCGTGACCTCGAAGGTCAACTCGAAGCTCGCCGTGGGGCTCGTCGCGCTGGGCGTGCCGGCGATCCTCGTCGACGGCCTGTCGGCGTTCCCGGCGGACGCTCCGCTCGAGGTCGAGCTGCCGGGCGACGGCACCGTCGCGGTGCGCGGCGCCTGAGCGAGGCCGCAAAGCCCTCGTTCCGGACGCCGCGCGATGCGCGGGCGCTTCCGGAGTGCCATATGGCACCCCGGCGGCCCTCACGAGTGCCACATGGCACTCACGGTGCCGGCGGCGGGGGCTCCTCGGCCGTCCACGACTTCAGGATGGCGAGGTTCGGGAGCGGGATCCACGCGCCGATCCGCGGATGGTTGATCGCCACCCCGCCCACGCCCGCCGCCGACAGCGACGAGACCCAGTCCAGCGCGCCGGGCATCGGGAGGGCGAACAGGGGTACGGCGTCGCCGTCTCCGACCAGGCCCAGCTCGACCGCCGCCTCGCGGGCGCGGCCGGCGCTGCTGTAGGCGCTGACGACGGGGCCGACGCCGTCCAGCTGCAGCGCATACGGGCGCGGGCTCTCGTCCGTGCCGCGGTTGACGAAGAACCAGGTGCCGAGCTTCGCCGCCGCCTTCCAGAACGCGATCTCGGCGTCCTGGCTCGGCGCAGCCGTGCGCTCGGCGTCGAGGCGGTCCAGCTCTGCGAGCAGCCGCGGATCAGGATCGGTGGGATGCGACATGGGGCCCTCTCGTCGACGCGTCGTCCCGAGGGCGCCCCCGCGACGTCGCGTCGACTGTACCCCGGGGTGCCGGCGCAACCCTGGGGCCGGGCGGCGCGCCTCAGACGAGCCGCAGCTCCGCGTCGATCGCGGCTGCGGTGCGCAGCAGCACCGGCAGGTGCACCTCGCGCAGGCGCTCGAGCGTGACACGACCGGCGGTGGTCGAGACGTTGACGGCGGCGACCACGCGGCCGTCGCGGCCGTGCAGCGGAGCGGCGACCGAGCGGAGCCCCGGCTCGAGGCCCGCATCGACGATCGCCCAGCCCTGCGCGGCGACCTCGTCGAGCTCGGCGCCGAGCGCCGCGTCGCGAGCGGGGCGGTCGGCCGCGGGCAGTCCCGCGAGCAGGACGCGGCCCATGCTCGTGCGCCGGGCGGGGAAGCGTGTGCCGATGGTGATGCCGACGCTCATGATCCGTCGCGTGGGGACCCGGGCGACGTAGACGATGTCGTCGCCGTCGAGCACGGCGGCCGAGACGCTCTCGTCGACCTCGCGCGACAGGCGCTCGAGGTGGGGCTGCGCCAGCTCCGGGAGCGACAGCGCGGAGAGGTAGCTGAAGCCGAGCTCGAGCACGCGCGGCGTCAGCGCGAAGTCGCGGCCCGCGCTGCGCACGTACCCGAGCTGCTCGAGCGTGAGGAGGAACCGCCGTGCGGCCGCGCGCGTGAGGCCGGCGCGCACCGCGACCTCGCTGAGCGTGAGGCGCGGGTGCTCGGCGTCGAACGCGCGGATGACCGCCAGCCCCCGCGCGAACGACTGCACGTACTCGCGGGAGCCGGCGTCAGTCGGATCCGCCTCGGTCATCCGATCAGCCTCTCATGCGGAGCGTGTCCCACATGGCGCCGGAACGCCGATGCGAAAGCGGCACGAAGTGGGACACGGATGGACGGGTAGCGGCACGAAGTGGGACACGGACGGACGGGTAACGGCACGAAGTGGGACACGAGAACGAGGATCGCCGTGGCCTCGCACGCCGCCGGATCAGCGCTCGAGCACGAGCGCGAGGCCCTGGCCCACCCCGATGCAGATGGCGACGACCGCGACACCGCCCCCGCGCCGCTTCAGCTCGTGCGCGGCGTGGCCGACGATCCGGCCGCCCGAGGCTCCGAGCGGGTGGCCGATCGCCAGCGCGCCGCCGTGGATGTTGAGCCTGTCCGGGTCGAGCTCGGGCCAGCCCTGCAGGTTCGACAGGGCCTGGGCCGCGAACGCCTCGTTCAGCTCGACGAGGTCGACGTCCGCCCAGGTGCGACCCGCCGCCGCGAGCGCCTTGTTCGCGGCCTCGATGGGCGCGAGCGGGAACAGGTCGGGATCGTTGCCGTGCACGCCGCGACCCGCGATCCGGGCGAGCGGCTCGGCCTCGAGCACTCCTTCGGCGCCCAGCAGCACCGCCGAGGCCCCGTCGTTGATGGGAGACGAGTTGCCCGCCGTGACGGTGCCGTCCTCCTTGGCGAACAGCGGCTTGAGCCCCGCGAGCTTCTCGACGGTCGAGTCGTCGCGGATGCCCTCGTCGCGGGCCAGCTCGGCGCCCGGCACCTGAACGACCTCGTCGTCGTAGACCCCCGCGGCCCACGCCTCGGCGGCGAGACGGTGGCTGCGCGCGGCGAAGGCGTCCTGCTCGTCCCGCGTGATGCCCTTCAGCTGAGCGACCTTCTCGGCCGACTCGCCGTTCGAGATCGTCCAGTGCGTCGGCATCGCCCGGTTGGTCATCCTCCAGCCGATCGAGGTGTTCCACAGCGTCTGGTTGCCGACGGCGGGCCAGGCCTTCGGCGACTTCTCGACGATGAAGGGGGCGCGGCTCATCGACTCGACCCCGCCGGCGAGGATCACGTCGGCGTCGCCCGTCTCGATCGCACGCGCGCCCTGGATCACCGCCTCGACGCTCGAGGCGCACAGGCGGTTGACGGTGACCCCCGACACCGAGGTCGGGAAGCCGGCGAGCAGGGCGCCCATGCGCGCGACGTTGCGGTTGTCCTCGCCCGCCTGGTTCGCGGCGCCGAAGATCACGTCCCGGATGCGCGCGGGATCGAGCCCCGTGCGTTCGACGGCGGCCCGCATGGCCACCGCCGCGAGGTCGTCGGGGCGGACGCCCGAGAGCGCTCCGCCCGCACGGCCGAACGGGGTGCGGACGGCGTCGTAGACGAATGTCGAGGTCATGCCTCCTCCTTCTGGGTCTTTGGTGCGTGTGGGGGCGCCGCGCCCGGTCAGCGCGGGGCGCCCAGGGACAGTCCCGTGAGCTCCTCGAGGCCCTCGACGGTGTTGTCGCCGAACAGCTCGCGCACGCGGAAGCCGTCCGGCGTCACGTCGAACACCGCGTGATCGGTGTAGACCCGGGTGACGCATCCGACGCCCGTGAGCGGATAGCCGCACGCCGCGACGAGCTTCGGCTCGCCCTGCTTGGTGAGCAGGTCGGTCATCACGTACACGGACTTGGCGCCGATCGCCAGGTCCATCGCTCCCCCGACGGCGGGGATCGCCCCCGGGGCGCCGGTGGACCAGTTCGCGAGGTCTCCGGTCTGGGACACCTGGAAGGCGCCCAGCACGCACACGTCGAGGTGGCCGCCGCGCATCATCGCGAACGAGTCGGCGTGGTGGAAGTACGCGGCCCCCGGCCGGGCGGTGACGGGCTGCTTCCCGGCGTTGATGAGGTCGGGATCGACCCGCGCGGCGTCCGGGGCCTCCCCCATGCCGAGGAGGCCGTTCTCGGTGTGCAGGATGATCTCCTGGTCGGCCGGAAGGTAGTTGGCCACGAGGGTCGGAGCCCCGATGCCCAGGTTGACGTAGGAGCCCTCGGGGATGTCGGCGGCGATCCGCGCCGCGAGCTCGTCGCGGGAGACGCGTGCGCCGGTGGTGGCGGATGTCGACTCGGTCACTTCGCTGCCTCCTCGGCCGCCAGCGGGCGGCCCTCGATGTCGACGCCCCCGACGAATCCGCCGTCGCGCAGCCAGCGGCGGGCGCCCACGGCCACGACCCGGTCGACGAAGATACCGGGCGTCACGACGGCCTCCGGGTCGAGCGCGCCGAGCTCCACCGTCTCGTCGACCTGCACGATCGTCGTGGCGGCGGCGGTCGCCATGATGGGCCCGAAGTTGCGCGCCGTCTCGCGATAGACGAGGTTGCCCCACCTGTCGCCCTTGAGGGCGCTGATCAGGGCGACGTCGGCCTTGATGGGGTACTCCAGCACGTAGCGGCGCCCGTCGATCTCCCGCTCCTCCTTGCCCTCGGCGAGCTGGGTGCCGACGCCCGTCGGCGAGAAGAACGCGCCCACGCCGGCGCCGGCCGCGCGGATGCGCTCGGCGAGATTGCCCTGCGGGACGAGCTCCAGCTCGATGTCGCCCGCGCGGTAGAGCCCGTCGAACACCCACGAGTCGCTCTGACGCGGGAAGGAGCAGATGATCTTCCGCACCCGCCGCGCCGCGAGCAGTGCGGCGAGGCCGGTGTCGCCGTTGCCCGCGTTGTTGTTGACGATCGTGAGGTCGGCCGCGCCGTGCGCGATGAGCGCGTCGATCAGCTCGACCGGCTGTCCCGCCCGTCCGAACCCGCCGATCATGACGGTGGCCCCGTCCTCGATCCCTGCCACGGCGTCCTCGACGCTCGCGACGGTCTTGTCGATCATCCGGCCTCCTCGCTGATCCGCCCGTTCGCTGTGCGAACATCTGTGCGTTCTGCGAATACCGTATCGCGTCGTCCGATCCGCGCACAACGCCGGCCGGACGGCGGCGACGCGCCGCGGCGATGGACACGGCCGGCGCCATACGGGCCGGGCGGCCTGTCAAGGGCGTTCCCCCGGCGGGCCTCGGCCGGTGGACTGGCCGCATGAGCACCGAACCGCTGAGCTTCCAGCCCTCCACCGCGATCGTCACCGCATCCGACTCGGGCATCGGGAGGGCGACCGCCGTCGCCTTCGCGCGCGCCGGCCTCGACGTCGGCGTGACCTGGCACAGCGACGAGGAGGGCGCACAGGAGACCGCGCGGCTCGTCGAGGCGGAGGGGCGCCGCGCGGTCGTCGCCCGCTTGGACGTCAGCGACGTCCCCGACTGCGGCGACGTGATCGACCGGATCGCCGACGAGCTCGGCGGGGTGGACGTCTTCGTCAACAACGCGGGCACCGGCGACAGCGTGCCGTTCCTCGACGCGGAGCTCGACGGCTGGCGGAAGGTCGTCGGCACGAACCTCGACGGCGCTTTCATCGTCATGCAGCGCGCGGCGCGACGGATGGTCGCCGCCGGGCGCGGGGGACGCATCATCGGCGTGACGAGCGTGCACGAGCATCAGCCCAAGATCGGCTCGAGCGCCTACGACGCCGCCAAGCACGGCCTCGGCGGCCTGCTGAAGACCATGGCCATCGAGCTCGCCGAGCACGGCATCACGGTCAACGCCGTCGCCCCCGGGATGATCGCCACGCCGATGACCGGCATCGATCCCGCCGACGCGTCAGCGACCGAGCGGCCGGGCATCCCGATGGGCCGGCCCGGCGTGCCGGAGGAGATCGCCGCGGTGGTCGCCTTCCTGGGATCGCCCGCCGCGTCCTATGTCACGGGCGCCAGCTGGCCCGTGGACGGCGGCGTGCTGCAGATGGGCCCGATGGCCGGAGCGAGCATGCGCTCGGACGACTGGCGCCGCGTCTGACCGACGCCCCACGGCGTGCGGGCCCGCGGCACCATGACCACGGGCCCGCACATCCGCCGGTCAGGCTCCCTTCAGCGCGGGCACCTCGTACCGGCGCGGGTTCCCGAAGCGGTGGGCTGTGATCGACACGGCCTGCTCGCGCAGGAACGGGAGCAGCTCGACGCGGCCGGCGGAGACGACCGGGCCGTCGTACACCGCGACGTTGGGCGCGCCGCCCGTGGCGTCGTACACGGCCGCGGACGATCCGCCGATCAGGCGGATGCGGCCGCCGGACGCGGTGAGCGCCGCGGCACGCCGCGCCCAGGCGGCGTCGTCCTCGACGGCGAGCTCGGCGCCCGTCTCGGCCAGGTAGTGGCGCACGGCGGTCGGCAGCGCGCCGGCGGCGCTCACCGCGAGCGGGGCGCCGGTGCGCGCACCGGCGGCGACCACGCGGATCAGATGCGCGATCCGGTCGCCCTCGAAGCGCACGGTCACCGGCACCGGCGCGTACCGCAGCACGTTCTGCTCCAGCTCCAGCGCCTGCACGTCGCGCGCGACACCGAACTCGTCGCGCCACGCGGACACGTCGGTGCGGAGCGCCGCCGTGAGCCATCCGGCGTCGGCCTGGTCCTCCAGCGCCGTGGTCGCCCGGCGGCCGAGCACGTCGAGCGCGTCCGCGCCCTCGCGCACCGCGACGTCTCGCCACGTGCCGAGGCCGTACAGGTAGCTCGGGCCTCCGGCCTTGGTCCCCGCGCCGACGGCCGACTTCTTCCAGCCTCCGAAGGGCTGGCGCTGCACGATCGCGCCGGTGGTGCCGCGGTTGACGTACGCGTTGCCGGCCTCGACCCGCTCGAGCCACCGGGCGATCTCGGCATCGTCCAGCGCGTGCAGGCCCGAGGTCAGGCCGTACTCGATGGCGTTCACGAGGTCGATCGCCTCGTCGAGTGTCGCCGCGGTCATGATGCCGAGCACCGGGCCGAAGTACTCGGTCAGGTGGAACTCCGACCCCGCCCGCACGCCGTCGCGGATGCCCGGCCGCCACAGCGCACCGGCGTCGTCCAGCCTCTCCGGCTGACGCAGCCAGGTCTGACCGGGCTCGAGCGTCGTGAGCGCGCGGGCGAGCTTGCCCTCTGCGGGCCCGATGAGGGGCCCGATCCGCGATCCGTCCTGCCACGGCATGCCCACCTCGTAGCCCTCGACGGCGTCGAGCAGCTGGCGGCGGAACCGCTCGCTCTCGGCGACCGACCCGACGAGCACGACGAGCGACGCCGCCGAGCACTTCTGGCCCGCATGGCCGAAGGCCGAGTACGCGACGTCCTTGGCCGCGAGGTCGAGATCGGCGCTCGGGGTCACGATGATCGCGTTCTTGCCGCTCGTCTCCGCCAGCAGCGGCAGGTCGCGGCGCAGCGAGCGGAACAGCTCGGCCGTCTCGTAGCCGCCGGTGAGGATCACGCGCTCGACCTTCTCGTGCGAGACCAGCCGGCCGCTCAGCTCGCGACCCTCGACCTGCAGGAAGTGCAGCACGTCGCGCGGCACGCCGGCCTCCCACAGCGCCTCGGCGAGCACGGCGCCGCAGCGGCGCGCGGCGCGAGCGGGCTTCAGGATCACGGGCGAGCCCGCGGCGAGCGCCGCCAGCGTGGAGCCGGCGGGGATCGCGACGGGGAAGTTCCAGGGCGGGGTCACCACGGTCAGGCGGGCGGGCTCGAACGTCGCGCCGTCGACCTGGTCGAGCTGCTCGGCGCTGACGGCGTAGTAGTGCGCGAAGTCGATCGCCTCCGACACCTCCGGGTCGCCCTGCTCGATGACCTTCCCGGCCTCCGAGCCCATGACCTCGAGCAGCTCCGCGCGGCGGGCCTCGAGCACGTCGCCCGCGCGGTGCAGGATCTCGGCGCGGCCGGCGGCGCCGAGCGCGCGCCAGGCCTCTCCCGCCGTGACCGCGCGGTCGACGATATCCTCGAGCGCCTCGCCGTCCGAGACGGTGTGCGCCTCGACGGTGTCGACGCCAAGCGTGGAGCGCTCCATCCGCGAGCGGATCCCGTCGGCCCACTCGCGGTTGCCGGCGAGGCTGGGGTCGGTGTCGGGCGCGTTGCGGAAGCCGTCGCGCGCACCGTCGGCCTGCGGCTCACGGCGGTCCTGCACGCGGTTCGGCGACGGCACCCCCGCGGGCATCAGCGCGATCGACTCGAGGAAGCGGTCCTTCTCGCGCTCGAAGAGCGCCGGGTCGGTGTCGAGGTCGAACACCGCCGACATGAAGTTCTCGGGGCTCGCCCCCTCCTCGAGACGGCGGATCAGGTACGCGATAGCCACGTCGAACTCGTCCGGGTGCACCACCGGGGTGTAGAGCAGCAGCGAGCCGACCTCGCGGCGGACGACCGCCGCCTGCGCCGTCGCCATGCCGAGCAGCATCTCGAACTCGATGCCGCCCTCGGCGCCGCGACGGCGCGCCAGCAGCCACGCGAGCGCGATGTCGAACAGGTTGTGGCCGGCGACGCCGATGCGCACGTTGCCCACCCGGTCGGCGGTGAGGGCGTAGTCGAGCACCGCCTTGTACGAGGCGTCGCTGTGCTGCTTGCTGTGCCACGTCGCGAGGGGCCAGCCGTGCGTCTCGGCGTCGACCTGCTCCATCGGCAGGTTCGCGCCCTTGACCACGCGCACCTTGATCGGGGCGCCGCCGCGGGCGACGCGGTCGGCCGCCCACTCCTGCAGGCGCACCATGGCGCCGAGGGCGTCGGGCAGGTACGCCTGCAGCACGATGCCGGCCTCCAGCCCGTGGTTCTCGGGGCGAGAGAGGATCGTCGTGAAGACCGCGAGCGTGAGGTCGAGGTCCTTGTACTCCTCCATGTCGAGGTTGATGAACTTGCCGCCCCCGCGGGCGACGTCGTAGAGCGGCGCGAGCGCCTCGACGGCGTCGTGGACGGCCTCGTCGAAGGCCCACGGGCTGTGCGGGGCGACGGTCGACGACACCTTGATCGAGACGTAGTCGACGTCGGCGCGCTCGAGGAGCCGACGCGTGCCCGCCAGGCGGCGCTCGGCCTCGCGGCGACCGAGGATGGCCTCGCCCAGCAGGTTGACGTTGAGGCGGATGCCGTCGCCGGTGATCTCCGACAGGGCGCCGCCGAGCTTCTCGTCGCGCGCGTCGACGATGAGGTGGCGCACCATGCCGCGCAGCACGGCGCGGCTGGCGGGCACGACGATGCGCGGCAGGATCGGGGCGAAGAACGCGCCGACGCGGATGAGGCCGCGCAGCGGGGCGGGCAGGAACGACGGGATCAGCGGCACCAGCGTCGTGAGGTTGCGGGCGGCGACGCGAGGGTCCTCGGGGCGCACCACGCCGTCGACGAAGCCGACAGTGAAGGCGAGGCCGTTCGGGTCCCGCAGCACGCCGGCGAGGTTCTTGGCGGCGGCGTCGACCTTCTCGTCGCGCGCGGCGGCGAGCCACGTGCGCACCTGGGCGATCGCGTCCTCGGCGAGGCCGGCGTCGATGCCGGGGCGGGCGGCGTCCTCGTCTTGGACGGCAGGGGGTCCGAGGGGCGACTCGGTGCTCATGGGAGGGCCTTTCTCAGAGGGGACCGCTCCAGTGTGCGACCGGTGAACGTTCAGGAAAAGCGTGCAGTTCCGCACGATAGCTTTCGCTATCCTCGAACAATGGCGGAGGCGTGGAGCACCAGGCGTCTGCAGCTGCTGCGCGAGCTGCAGCTGCGCGGCACCATCACCGAGGTCGCCGCGGCCCTCAGCTACAGCCCGTCGACGGTCTCGCAGCAGCTCTCGCAGCTGGAACGCGAGGTCGGGGTGCCGCTGCTCCAGGCAGACGGGCGGCGGGTGCGCCTGACGGCGCAGGGCGAGGTGGTCGCCGCGCATGCGGCACGCGTGCTGGCGCTCGAGGAGGAGGTGCGGGGAGGCCTGGACGTCCTCGCACCGAGCATCGGACCGGTCCGGATCGCCGCGCTGCAGACCGCGGCACGGGCGCTCGTGCCGCGCGTGCTCGAGATCCTCGCCGAGTCCCGGCCGGGCCTGCGCGTGGAGGTGTCGGTCGTGCCGCCCGAGACCGGGCTGTTCGAGGTGGAGGCGCGCGGCTATGACCTCGCGATCGCCGAGCAGTACCCCGGTCACACGCGGCCGCATCGCGACGGGCTCGACCGCGAGCTGCTCGGCGTCGACCCGATCCGCCTGGCCGCGGCGCCCGGCAGCGGCATCGCGGCGCTGGCCGACGCCCGCCACGCGGCGTGGGTGATGGAGCCGGAGGGGACGGCCGCCCGCGCGTGGGCCATGCAGCAGTGCCGTGCGGCCGGCTTCGAGCCGGACGTGCGTTTCGCCGCCGCGGATCTGCTCGCGCACATCCGGCTGATCTCGGCCGGTCACGCGGTGGGCCTCGTGCCCGACCTCGCCCTGGCCGACGACGCGGCCGACGTGCGCCTGGTCGACCTCCCCGGGTCGCCTCACCGCGAGATCTTCACGTCCGTGCGTGCGTCGACGACCGGCTCGCCGTCCGTGACGGAGGCGCGCGCGGCGCTCTCCCGCGCCTTCGGCGAGCGCCGCGTGCACATCCCCTGACCCGCCCGCGCGCCGCCCTGTCGGCGTCCATCCACCGGCGCGCGTCCCCCCGGACGTCCGTCACCGGGCACGACGCAGGATCCGGCTGACCGCGGTCGGCGGGATGACGCAGCTGACACGGGTGGCGGACACCGGACGCCCCGCGTCATGCTCACGCCCGCGCGACGCGCAGAATGGAACGGAGAGCCGAGAGGGAGGTCGCCATGCGAGCCGTGGTCTTCGACGAGATCGGCGCCGCCCCGGAGGTGCGCGACGTGGCCGACCCCGTCGCCCCGGCGGGCGGCGTCGTCGTGCGCGTGCACGCCACGGGGCTGTGCCGCAGCGACTGGCACGCCTGGGCGGGGCACGACGAGATCGCGCTGCCGCACGTGCCCGGACACGAGCTGGCCGGCGTGGTCACGGCCGTCGGCGAGGACGTCGCGTCGTGGCGGGTCGGCGACCGGGTCACCGTGCCGTTCGTGTGCGGCTGCGGCGCCTGCGAATGGTGTCTGCGGGGCGACGCGCAGGTATGCCCGGACCAGCAGCAGCCCGGGTTCACCCACTGGGGATCGTTCGCGGAGCTCGTCGCGCTGCACGCCGCCGACACCAACCTCGTCGCGATCCCCGAGGGGATCTCGTACGAGGCGGCGGCGAGCCTCGGCTGCCGCTTCGCCACCGCCTATCGCGGCCTCGCGGCACGGGCACGGGTGCAGGCGGGCGAGTGGGTCACCGTGGTCGGCGCCGGCGGGGTCGGTCTCAGCGCGGTGATGATCGCGCACGCGCTCGGCGCCCACGTCGTCGCCGTCGACCGCAACCCCCCGGCCCTCGACCTCGCCCGTCGCCTCGGCGCCGACCACACCGTGCTGTCCGACGGGCGAGACGTCCCCGAGGCCGTGCACGGGATCACCCGGGGCGGCGGCCACGTCTCGGTGGACGCGGTGGGTCTCGAGCAGACCGCGTCCGACGCGATCCGCAGCCTGCGCCGGCGCGGCCGCCACGTGCAGATCGGCCTGCTGCCGGCGAGCGAGGGTCACCCGCGCCTGCCGATGGACCGGGTCATCGGCTGGGAGCTGGATCTCCTCGGCAGCCACGGCATGGCCGCCGCCGACTATCCCGGGATGCTCGCGCTCATCGAGGCGGGCACCCTCGAGCCGCAGCGGCTGATAGAGCGCCTCGTCGGGCTGGACGACGCCGCGGCGCTGCTGCCGGGGATGGACCGCTCGGCCAGCGCCGGCATGACGATGATCGACCCGTCCCGCTGAGACGGCCCTCCGCCCCCGCTCCGCGCGCGCCCGGATCGGGACCGATGAGGGGCCGCCGCACCGAGGACGGCCGACGCGCGGGCGTCAAGCCGTCCGCGCCGGGGCCCGAGCTTTCCTAGACTCGATCGAATGGCGCACCCGAGCGCCGGATCGGAGAGCGCCCAGACGGTGACATCACGCCCGAGCCTCAGATGGCAGCGCCTCGCCGCGCTCGACTGGTGGCATCCCGCCGTGACCGGCTGGATCCGCCTGGCCATCGCGGTCGTGTGCGTCGTGGCGCTCGTGCACCGCCTGCTGTGGGGTCTCAGCTCGAACACCATCGCCGGTGCGAACTTCCTGGCGTACCTGACCATGCAGTCGAACATCCTGTTCACGTGCGTCTGGGCGATCTCGGGCTTCGACGCGCTGCACCGCATGACCGACCCGCGCTGGCTCACGATGGCGCGCACGATCGCACTGAGCTGGACGACGACGGCCGGCATCGTGTTCGGGTTCCTCGTCTGGCAGGCGGGGGAACGGGCGATCCGCATCGACGTGCCCTGGTCGGATCAGCTGCTGCACTTCTGGGTGCCGGTGCTGGCCCTGGTCGACTGGGCGTTCGCCGCCGGGCGGCGACCCGCGCCCTGGCGGGTGGTGGGCATCGTGCTCGCATACCCCGTGCTGTGGGGCGGGATCACGATGTGGCGGGGCTCGCTGATCGGCTGGTACCCCTACTACTTCCTCGACCTGCGGCAGGTGAGCGGGCCGGGAGAGTTCCTGCTCACGAGCGCCCTGGCGCTCGGGGTGTTCGCGATCGTCTCGGTCACGCTCGTGCTGCTCAGCCGCCGCCGATTCGCGCGGCGCACGAGGCGCACGAGGCGCAGGCAGCGATCGTCAGCCGGCGGCGGGGGCGAACGCGCTCAGTGAGGCGACGGCGCGGGCGACGACCTCGTCGTCCGAGAGCGCGGCGAGCTCGCGGGCGGCCTCGCCGCCCACGCGCCCGACCAGCACGTTCTCGCCGGTCGCCGGCCGCAGGTTGATCCACGTACGGATCGTCGCGTCGCCGCCGACGACGTGCCAGACGGCGGCGTCGGTCTGCCAGAAGTCGTCGTCGAAGCGCAGCCACACGGTCTCGACGTCGCCCATGCCGAGCGCCGCGATCGCGCCGCGGTGCGCAAACGGCAGCGGCGGCTCGAACTCGATGCCCTCGTCCTTCAGCACTCCGAGCGGCACGGTCAGGACCACGCGGTCGACCGACAGCGCCTCGCCGGTGCCGAGCCGGAGGCTGACGCCGGTGTCGTCGTGCACGACCCCGACGACCGCGGTCTGACGCATCACCTGCAGGTCGGTGAGCGGCATCTCGGCCAGGGGGGCCATGTCCTCGACGACCGCGTCGAGCGCGGGGGCGGGCAGGACCGGCGGATACCAGCTCGACAGCTCGGCGGCGTCGGCGCCCGACGTCGCCGCCAGGTCGGCCAGCAGCGACGCCAGGGCGGGGTCGTCGAGATCGGCGCCGGCCGCCTCGAGCGCGTCGGCGAGCGACTCGTCCGACGCGGCGGTGCCCGCCTGTTCGAGGGCCACCGTGACGGCGTCGGAGGACGGCACCTCGACCTCGCCGTCGGGCGACACGGCGAGCTCGTCGTCGAGCGATGCCGTGCGCAGGCCCAGGACGGTCAGGCGCTGACCGACGTCGCTGCGCACGTCGTCCTCGGTGAGCAGCCACGCGCCGAGCTGGGGGACGACGCCCTCGCCCGGCTCGGCGCCCTCGGGCGCCCAGGTCTCGTCTGACGAGTGCACGCGCCCGCCCACCCGGTCGCGCGCCTCGATCACCACCACGTCGTAGCCGGCCTCCACGAGGCGCCGAGCCGCGATCGCCCCGGCGATGCCGGCGCCGACCACGGCGACCCGCTCGCCGTCGGCCGCCACGTCGATCACCTCGTCGGCGACGCGACGGCCGCTGTCGTACGCGCCGCGCATCGTGCCGGGCGCCTCGGTGTCGGTGGCCTCGCCGGCGAAGAAGAGCCGGCCGTCCACGGGCTGCGCGAGCGCCTCCCGGTCGGCGGGCGAGGCCGTCGGAGGCGTGAAGCTGACAGCGCCGCGCGCGAACGGGTCCTCCGCCCACGCGCTGCGCGCGAACGCCGCCGGCACGATGGCGGAGGCCGTGGGGGGAGGCGTCGACGGCGACGGATCGGGCGCCGTGGTCGTCGGCCCGGGCGGCGTGGGCTGCTCACCCGTGCACGAAGCGAGCAGGACGGCGACGGCGCCGGCGCCGGCGCCGACGAGGAAGGTGCGTCGCGAGATCCCCATCGTCACGCCACCCTATCCTCCGCGCGCGGGGCACGTCGGCGGACGCCGTGAGAAGCACCGGTCCCCGCGCAGCTCGGACCGCGCCAGACGGGCCTCCGTACACTACGGGTATGCAGCCGCCCCCGACGCGCCCGCTCTCTCGCTGGCGCTTCGAGGGCGAGCTGCGGCACTACCAGGCGGACGTGCTCGACCGCGTCGACGTCGACGGCGACGAACCGCTTCACATCGTCGCTCCGCCGGGCTCGGGCAAGACGCTGCTCGGCCTGCTCCTCGCCGCACGGCGGGGGAGCCGGACGCTGGTCCTCGCGCCGACCGTCACCATCCGCGACCAGTGGACGGCCGCCGCCCGGGGTCTCGCCCCGGACGAACGTCACGTGTCGCGTGACCCGCAGCAGCCGGGCGAGCTCACCGCGCTGACCTATCAGGCGCTGAGCGTGCTCGACGCCCGGAATCCGCTCGCCCAGCTCGCCGAGGAGCGCTGGCGGAACGAGCTCGAGGCGGAGGGGCACGCTCCGGACGCCGCGGCCGCCTGGCTCGACCGGCTGCGATCCGGCAACGCCCGGGCGCATGCCTCCGGCATCGCCCGCCGATCGCGCACGCTGCGCCGCCGGATGGCACGGGAGGATCCGGAGACTCTCGCCCGCGCCCTGCACCCCAACGCCCGGGTGTTGATCGACCGCCTCGTCGCACACGGCGTCGAGACGATCGTCCTCGACGAGTGCCACCATCTGCTCGACCACTGGGCCCTCGTCGTCGCGGCGCTGCTCGCCCGGCTGAGGGCGCGGGGGCGACACCCGCTCGTCATCGGGCTCACCGCCACCCTGCCGTCGCCCGACGACGGCGACGCGTACGACAACTACACGGCGCTGCTCGGGGACGTCGACTACGAGGTGCCGGTGCCGGCGGTCGTGCGCGAAGGCAATCTCGCGCCGTATCGGGAGCTCGTGCGATTCGTCGAGCCCACCACGGACGAGCTCGCCTTCCTGCGCGGCCAGGCGACGGGCCTCTCGGTCCTCATCCACCGCACGTTCGCGCAGGGACGCGGAGCGGACTTCGTGGTGCGGGCGCTGCAGCCGGACGCGGCCGACGCGGACGAGCGGTCGCCGCTCGTGCCGCCGCGGGCCGTGGACCCGGTGTCCGACATGGACGCCCGGCTGTCGAAGGCGTTCGCCGACGACTTCGCCGGCGCCGAGGCCGCCGCGGCGATGCTCGCCACCGTCGCGCCGGACCATCCCGTCGTCGCTCGGCTGCCCGCCCCGTCGCGACGCCCTCCGACCACCGACGAGGCGCTGCGCCTGCTCGGCCGCTATGCGCTCCATGACGTGCTGCCCGACCCGGCCGCCGCCGACCGCTGGGAGCGCATCCGTCGGTCCCTCGCCGACTTCGGCTACTCGCTCACGGATCGCGGCCTGCGGCGCACACGCGATCCGATCGACACCATGCTCGCGTCGTCGCTGGCGAAGGACTACGCCGTCTGCGACATCCTCCGCAGCGAACGCGCCGAGCTCGGCGACCGCCTGCGCGCGCTGGTGGTCACGGACTTCACGGAGCACGGCAACCGTCATGGCGGACTGATCAACGGGGCGGGCGCGCTCCGGGCCTTCTCGGTCCTCGCCGCGGATGTCGCGACGGCCGATCTGCGCGTCGCGCTCGTCACCGGCGCGGGAACGCGCATCGCGGCCCGAGACGCGCAGGCATCGCTGCCGCACTGGCGTGCGGCGCTCGGAGTGGCGGTCGCCGCCGAGCCGACTCCCGAAGACCCGGCCGTCCTCGAGATCCGTGCACCCGGAACGGGAACGTCGGCGCATGTGCGAGCGGCGGCCGAGCTGCTCACCCGCGGCCACATCGACGTCGTGGTCGGCACCCGCGGTCTCTTCGGGGAGGGCTGGGGCTGCCCCGCCGTGAACACCCTGATCGACCTGACCGCGGTGGCGACGCCGTCCGCGACCCAGCAGCTGCGGGGGCGGACGCTGCGCCTCGATCCGGCGTGGCCCGAGAAGACCGCGCACAACTGGACGATCACCGCCCTGCTCCCTCCCGGCTTCCCCCTGGATGCCGCGCCCGATCTCGCACGGCTGCGGCGCAAGCACGCGAGGCTCTGGGGGCTGCAGCGCGAGGACTCCGACCGGGTGGTGCGCGGGCTGTCCGCGACGTTCACGGACGAACAGCGACGGCTGCTGACGGCGCCGGAGGCCACCGCGGAACGGCTCAACGGCCTGACGGCGACCGTGCCGCGCGCGACCACGCGGGCACAGTGGCGGATCGGCGACGACTACCTCGACACCGAGGAGGTCAGCGTGCTCGCCCGAAGACGTGCCGGGGAGCCCGTGTTCCGGACGTCCGCTCGCTCGCGGCTCCTCTCCGGGGCGCGCGCCGCCGGGGCGGCATCCGTCGCGATCGGGGGCATCGCCCTCCTGGCGACGGGGGCGGTCGTGGCGGCCGCCGCCGGCGCGGCCCTCGTCGTCGCGGCGCTCGTCTGGGGGCTGCCGTCGGCGCGCGCCTGGTGGCGCGAGCGGCGATACCAGTCCCGCCCCGATGGTCTGTACCGCCGGATCGGCGGGGTGATCGTGGCGGGCTTGCGGCGGTCGGGCAGGGTGACGGGGCGAGACGTGGGGGTCGCGGTCTCGACGACGCCGGGAAGCTCGCCGGGAGAGGAACGCGTCACGGTGACGTTCCCCGGGGCAGGGCTCGCAGACCAACGGGTGCTCGCGCAGGCGATGACGGAGCTGTTCGGTCCGATCGGTGTTCCCCGGTACGTGCTCGAGCTGGGTGTCGACGGACGGCCGCGGATCGAGCGCCGCGCGGGATCGGCGGCGTTCGGACGGGCGCGGTCCCGCCAGTACCTCGCGGTGCCGACGGCGATCGGTCGGCGAGGCGACGACGTCCGCGCGTTCGCCGACGATTGGCGGCGCGAGGTCGGACCGTGCCGGCTGCACGCCCTCGACCGGACCGGGAGCGTCGCGGTCCTCGCTCAGGCGCGTCGGGACGGCGGGACCGCGGAGACGCTCGACGCCCACGACGACTGGCGGTGAGTGCCCAGGAGCGACCCTCGGCGGCGACGTCGGGTTCCGCGGTCTCCATCGTCGCCGCCCGCCGCGCGCACGGCGACGATGGACCGCCCGCGAGGCCGGCTCTCGGCTTTCAGGCCGTGGCGGGCTCCGCGATCGCGGCACGCAGCTCGGCGGCAGCGGCGGCGACGTCGGGGGCGCTGTAGATCGCGCTGCCGGCGACCGCGACGATCGCACCCGCGCTCTGCACAGCGGCGATCGAGGCCGCGTTCACCCCGCCGGCGATGGAGAACGGCACCCCGGAGGCCTCGCCCGCCTCGAGCAGCGTCGAGAAGGTGAAGCCCTCCTCGGCCTGCTCGTCGAGGCCGGCGTGGACCTCGACGAAGTCCGCGCCGAGCGCGACGACCTCGCGGGCGCGCGCGGCCTTGTCGGTCACGCCGATCAGGTCGACGACCACGCCCTTGCCGTGCCGTCGGGCCGCGGCGACGGAGCCGACGATGGTGGAGTCCCCGGCGACGCCGAGGACGGTCACCAGGTCGGCGCCGGCGGCGAAGGCCAGCTCGGCCTCGAGCTCTCCGGCGTCCATCGTCTTCAGGTCGGCGAACACCGTCTTGTCGGGATGGGCCTCCTTGATGGCGGAGACGGCGGCGACGCCGGCGCTCTTGATCAGCGGCGTCCCCAGCTCGAGGATGTCGACGTGCGGCGCGGCCTTCGCCGCGAGCCCGAGCGCTGCCTCGATGGTGAGGGTGTCGATGGCGAACTGGAGCTGCATGGGGGTGCCTTTCATTCGAGGTTGGCGTGGCGGGACCACAGGTCGTCGGCGGAGCGTCCGCTCCGCGTCCAGAGCGCGTGGAAGACGGCGTCGCCGAGCAGGACGAGGGCCTGCTCGAACCTGCTGCCGGCGTACTGCGCGGAGGCGCCGCCCGAGCGATCGGTCTTGGTCGCCGCGGGGATGACGAGGGTGACGACGGCCAGCTCGCTGAGCGGCGACTCGTCGGTCGTGGACACCGCCAGCACGTGGGCTCCGGCGTCGGACGCGGTACGCGCGGCCTGCACCACGCCGGTGGTCGTGCCCGACCCGCTGGCGACGAGCAGCGCGTCGCCGGCTCGGATCGCCGGGGCGGTGACCTCGCCGACGACGTGGACGTCGAGTCCCAGGTGCATGAGGCGCATGGCGGTCATCCGCAGTGCGAGCCCCGACCGGCCGGCGCCGTGCACGAAGACGCGGTCGGCCCGGTCGAGCAGGTCGAGGAAAGCCGCGCCGTCGCGCGCGACGCGGCCCGGCAGGTCGCCCGCCTCGCGGACGACGAGGTCGACGGCGTCGGCGAGAGTCGTGAGGGGCATGTCCTCGATCGTGACGCGTGCGCCTCGTGCGCGCCGCTACCCGACACGGCGGGCTTCCCACCCGATCGGATGATCCCACCCGATCGGGGGCTCGACCGTACGATGGATCTCGTGGCGCAGACCGCGAAGGACGCCGAGGCCGAGGCAGCAGGCGCACCGGACGATCCGGCCGGGCGCCTCGCGTTGGCCGATCTCTCCCGCGCCCTCGGCGACCAGGCTGACCGCCATGCGCTCACGCTGGAGTCGATACTCGCCGTGCTGCGTTCCCCCCGACTGAGCGACACCGCCGCTCGCGCCGAGGCCGTCGACGTCGCCTCCGCAGCACTGGTCCATCTGCGGACGGCGACGGATCAGCACCGCGTCGCGCTGCTCGAGCCGGTCTCCGGAGCGTTCTCGCGCCTGCGCGCCGACCTCCGACCGCTCGTCCGGTTCGGTGACATCGACGTGCAGTTCGTCGAGCCGCCCGCCACCGGTCGAGCGCTGCCGGGAGCGATCGCGCGCAGCGCTCGTGCGATCGTCCGCGCCGCAGTGCTCGCGCTCGTCGATGCGGGCGCCGCGCGACGGGTCCGGATCCAGTGGGACTGCGACGGCCGTAACCTGCTCATGCAGTTGCGCGATGACGGTGCGGGCACGCTCGACGCGCATGACGACGCGTTACGCCCCATCGCCGAACGGGTCGTGGCGCTGGACGGCAGCCTGGGCGTGGAGTCGACATCGGGTTGGGGATCGGTGCTCGACATCACGATCCCGCTCGATCCCCCTCCGGGGGCCGCCGCGGCCGGCGACGACTCCGATCTCACCCCGCGCGAGCTCGACGTGCTGCGACTGCTGTCCACGGGGATCGGCAATCGCGAGATCGCCGAGGGGCTCGGCATCAGCCTCAACACGGTGAAGTACCACGTGGCGAACCTCCTGCGGAAGCATGGCGCCCGCACCCGTACCGAGCTCGCCGCGTTCCACGCGGCTGCTCCGTCCCGCTGACGTTCGGGTCCGGCTCACGCGTTCTCGCGGAGGCGGCGCCCTGGGCTCGCGGCCAGCAGGGCGCGCGTGTACGGGTGCTCGGGGGTCTGGAGCACCCGCGACGCCGGGCCGCGCTCGACGAACTCGCCGCGGTGCATCACGATCACCTCGTCGGAGATCTGCCGCACCACCGCGAGGTCGTGCGAGATGAACAGGTAGGCGAGTCCGCGCTCGTCCTGCAGCTGGATCAGCAGCTCGAGGATCTGCTCCTGCACGCTCACGTCCAGCGCCGACACCGGCTCGTCGAGCACCACCAGCTCGGGGCCCAGCGCCAGCGCCCGCGCGATCGCCACCCGCTGCCGCTGGCCGCCGGAGAGCTCCCGCGGCGTGCGATCGGCGAGGTGCGGGTCGAGCCCGACGGCCTCGAGCAGATCGGAGACGGCGCCGCGTCGCTCGGCCGACGTGCCGACGCCGTGGGCTCTCAGGGGCTCGGCCACGATGTCCGCGATGCGGAACTGCGGATGCAGCGACGCGTACGGGTTCTGGTACACCATCTGCGCGACGCGGCTCAGCCTCTTGAGGCCGCCGCGGCCGAGCGCGTGCGGGTCGATCGTCTCGCCGGCACCGGATCGGATCGCGACGGCGCCGGTCGTCGGACGCTCGAGCCCCAGCACCAGCCGCGCCAGCGTCGACTTGCCCGACCCCGACTGGCCGACCACGCTCAACGTGGTGCCGCGCGCGAGGTCGAGGCTCGCGTCCGCGACCGCCACGGTGTCGCCGCCGCGCCCGTGTCCTTCGAACACCTTCCGGACGCCCCGCACCTCCACGATCGGGGCGGGTTCGGCGCTGGTCGCAGCCCGGCGCTCCGTCACCGACGCCCGTGGCCTCGGCTCGACGAGGCTGGGCGCCGAGCGCACGAGCCGCCGCGTGTACTCCTCCTGCGGATCGCGGAAGACCTCGAGCGTCTCGCCGGTCTCGACGACCCGGCCGCCGCGCATGACGACGATCCGGTCGGAACGGTCGAGCGCGACGCCGAGGTCGTGGGTGATCAGGACGAGGCTCGCGCCCGAGTCCCGCACGAGCCCGGCGAGGTGGTCGAGCACGTGCTTCTGGGTCGTGACGTCGAGCGCGCTGGTCGGCTCGTCGGCGATGATCAGGCCGGGGTCGCCGGCGATCGCGATCGCGATGAGCACCCGCTGGCACGTGCCGCCCGACAGCTGGTGCGGGTAGAGCGACAGGTAGCGCTCGGGCTGCTCGATGCCGGCGGTGCGCAGCAGCTCCTCGGCGCGCGGGGCGCGCTCCCGGCGGGGCACGCCGTTGAGCCCCAGTGCCTCCTGCACCTGCGCGCCGATGGTCTGGACCGGGTCGAGCGAGCCCGCCGGGTCCTGGGGGATGAAGCCGATGCGGCGACCGCGGATGCGGGACCATGCCCGGTCGCCGAGGCGCGACACGTCCTGTCCCTGCAGCCGGTACGCGTCCTGGCGCACCTTCGCCTCCGGCCCGAGCAGGCCCAGCAGCCGCGCGACCAGCGTGGACTTGCCCGAGCCGGACTCGCCCACGATCGCGACGGTCTCGCCGGGGCGCACCTCGAGCGACACGTCGCGGTTCGCCGGCACCTCGCCGTGCCGCGCGCTGTAGGTCACGTCGAGGCTCTCGAGGGTCAGCAGCGTGGTCATCGGCGTCCTCCTTGGATCGCGCGGGAGAGCTGGTTGGCGCTCAGGACGACGGCGACGATCACCAGGCCGGGGAACGTCGTGAGCCACCAGGCGGTCGCGAGGTAGTCGCGCCCCTCGGCGACGAGCAGCCCCCACTCGGGCGCGGGCGGCGGCTGACCGAAGCCGAGGAAGCTCAGCGTCGAGACGGCGATCACCGCCGAGCCGAACTCGAGAACGCCCAACGCGACGACGGGCTTCAGGGCGAGGGGCAGCAGGTAGCGCCAGAGGATCCGCCACGGGCTCACGCCCACCCACCGCGCCGCCTCGGCGAAGACGGACGTGCGCCACCGGATCACCTCGCCCCGCGCCAGGCGGGCGAACGACGCGGTGGCCGCGATCCCGACGGCGATGGCGATGTTGGTGGTCCCGAAGCCGAGCGCCGTGACGACGCCCATCGCGAGCAGCAGGCCGGGGATCGACATGACGATGTCGACGACCCGCATCAGCACCGCGTCGACGACCCCGCCGACGAAGCCGGCGCCCACGCCGATGGCCGAGCCCGCCGCGAACGCGATGAGCACCGCCAGCAGCGTCGCGTACAGCGACAGCGCCGAGCCGTGGATCGTGCGGGCCAGGACGTCCCGCCCCAGGTGATCGGTGCCGAAGGGATGAGCCGCCGACGGCGGCTGCAGCATGTTGGGGGTGTCGGGCAGGATCGGGTCGACCGCCGTGAACAGGCCCGGGAAGAGCGCCCAGAGCACGGCCGTTCCCAGCACGATCGCCGCGATCGCCGTGGCCACGCCGCCCGGCAGGCGCAGCCGGCGGGCGGCACGGCGCTCCTGCGGCGCTGCAGCGGCCCCCGCTCCGAGCTGTTCCGTCGCGGTCATGCGGCCTCCTCCGCCGGTCGGGGCGCTCGCGAGCGGGCACGGCGCATGCGCGGGTCGATGACGGGATAGAGCAGGTCGACCGCGAGGCTCGTGAGCACGAAGACCGCGGCGGCGAACACCACGATGACCTGCACGAGCGGCAGGTCCTGGTTCTGCACGCCCATCTGCGCGAGCCGGCCGATCCCCTCGCGGGTGAACACGGTCTCGACGACGACCGTGCCGGAGAGGAAGTTGCCGGCGACGACGCCGGCCAGCGACAGCGCGGGGATCACCGCGTTGCGCAGGCCGTGCCGCAGCAGCAGCCCGAGCCGGGTCAGCCCCTTGCCCTGCAGGGCGAGGACGAACGGTTGGCGCCAGATGTCCTCGAGCGAGCGCAGCAGCACCTGGGCGATGAGGGCGCTGTTGGGCACCGCCAGCGTGAGGGCAGGCAGGATCAGCGTCTCGAGGCCGCCGTTGCCCATGGCGGGCAGCCAGCCGAGCCCGAACGAGAACGTCTGCAGCAGCAGCAGTCCGATCCAGAACGTGGGGACCGCGACGCCGAGCGCCGGCAGCCCCGCCAGCACGGTGGCGAGCCACGGCGAGCGCGCGTAGACGGCGCTCAGGGCGACGACCGTTCCGATGACGAGGCTCAGCGCGAGGGCGAGCAGCGACAGCTGCAGCGTCTGCGGCAGGGCGGCGGCGAGCATGCCGACGACGTCCTGCCCCGTCATGATCGACGTGCCGAAGTCGAGCCGCACGGCGCCCCACAGCGCCAGCGCGTACTGCACGAGGACGGGCTTGTCGAGGTTGTACTCGGCGCGCAGCGCGGCGATGTCCTCCTCGCTGACGTTGCCGGCGTCGCCGCCCGGGCCGCCGGCGACGAGGATCGAGATCGCGTCGCCGGGCAGCAGGTAGGTGATGATGAAGCTGACCGTGAAGGCCCCCCACAGCACCAGCACCCCCTGCCCCAGGCGACGTGTCAGGTAGCCCAGGGCGGAGGTGTCGGCGCGGCGGGGAGCCCGCACGGCCTGCGTGTCGGCAGCCGTCATTCAGTCAGCCAGGTGTCGTAGTACTTCTGGCGCGCGGTGGCGTCGAACGCGAAGCCCTCGACGTCCTTGCCCGTGCCGATCACGGCGAGCGTCTCCACCATCGGGATGGCGTAGCCCTCCTCGAGCAGCGCGCGCGACACGTCGCCCGTGAGCAGCTCGGCGCGCGCGGTCTCGTCGACGACGGCCAGCGTGTCCGCCAGCTCCTGGTCGAGGGGCACCGAATCCTCGCGCTGGTTGGTGTTCTGCTGGTCGATCGAGTGGATCGTGCGGATGATGTCCGCGTCGGCGCGCGTGAGGTTGCCGGTGATGATCTGGTACTCGCCGTTCTCGAGGATCGCCGAGCGCTCCGAGAACGTCACGGTCTGGATCTCGGCGTCGATGCCGACGCGGGCGAGGTGCGCCTGGATCAGCTCGGTGTAGTTGTACTTGTAGTAGTCGGTGATCCGCACCTTCAGCGGCTGGCCGTCCTTCTCGCGGACGCCGTCCGCGCCGAGCTCCCAGCCCGCCTCGTCGAGGAGCTCGCCCGCGAGCTCGGGGTCGTAGGCGAGCAGGTCCTCCTGCGACTGGTAGCCGGGCGTCGAGCTCGACACCGTGTTCGTGGCGGGCTCCTGCTCCTCGAACACGACGGAGGCGAGCTCCTCGCGATCGAGCGCGTGGGTGATCGCCTGGCGCACGCGGACGTCGTCGAGCGGCTCCTGGGTCACGTTGATCCAGAGGTTGGTCGGCGCGCCGGGGTTCGAGTACGTGTGCACGGGGAAGCCCTGCGCGTCGAGCGTCGCGCGGTCCTGCACGCTGACGCCGGAGTTGACGTCGATCTGGCCGGACTGCAGGCTGCCGTTGCGCACGGACGCCTCGGGCATCACCACGAACGTGAGCCCCTCGAGGTACGCCGGGCCCTGGTGGGCGGTGATCTGCTCGGGCGCCCAGTCGTAGTCGTCGTTGCGCACCAGCTCGACCGTCGTGTTGCCGGTGTACGCCTCGAACGCGAACGGCCCCGTGCCGATGACGTCGCCCTGGCAGCGCTCCTCGGCGCTCAGCGCGAGGGTGGCGTCGGCGTAGAAGCCGAGGGTGGTCGTGGACGTCGCCTGCAGGAACTGGGCGTTCGGCCCCTCGAACGCGATGCGCACGGTGTGGTCGTCGACCGCCTCGATCTCCTTCAGGCCGTCGACGTACGTCTGCCCCAGGCTCGAGCGGGCGCCGAGGTTGGCGATGCCCTCGAGGTTGGCCTTCACCGACTGCGCGGTGAAGGGGGTGCCGTCGTGGAACGTGACGCCATCGCGCAGGTGGAACGTGAACTCGCTCGCGTCGTCGCTGATGTCCCAGCTCTCGGCGAGGTGCGGCACGATCTCGCCCGTCTCCGGGTCCTGCGCGGTGAGACCGTCGAGGATCTGCGAGGCGATGTTGAGCTCCCCGCCGCGCGCCTGCTGCCCGTCGAGGCAGCTGTAGTCGGCGCTCATGGCGATCTGCAGGACGCCTCCCGAGCGCGGCTCCTCCCCCGCGGCGGCCTCGCCGCCGGCGTCGGGATCGGCGCCCGCGGCGCATCCGGTCAGCAGCAGCACGGAGGCCGCGGCGAGCGCGAGAGCGGTGCGTGTTCTCGTCATGTCGGTTCCTTTCGTCCGGCCGTCGGCCGTGCGGTGTCGGGTGGGTCAGGGGCGCGGCGCATCGGACCACCGGTGACCGTGGTCGCGCAGCCGCTGCCGCAGCGTCGTCTCGGCGTACTCACGGCGGAACAGCCCGCGCTCCTGCAGGATCGGCACGACCTCGTCGACGAAGGTCGCCAGCCCTCGCGGGAACTCGTCCGCCATCAGGTTGAAGCCGTCGGCGGCTCCGGCGCGGAACCACTCCTCGATCGAGTCGGCCACCTGTTCGGGCGTGCCGACGATGATGCGGGCGCCGTAGCCGCCGAAGCCGCGCAGCACGTCGCGCAGGCTGGTGTTGTGGCGGCGCACCCACCGCACGATGCCCTGCTGGTACGACAGCGAGCGCGGGAAGGTGACCGGGTCGACCTCGCGGTCGAGGATCGAGTCGGGCACCGGGGCGTCCGGGTCGACGTGCTTGATCTCGGGGCCGAGGTACTCGGCGAGCGTGTCGAGGGTGAGCCCGTCCGGCGCGAGCGCCTCGAGGTCGTCGTAGCGGCGCCGGGCCTCCTCCTCGGTGGAGCCCAGGACGAACGACAGGCCCGGGATGATCTTGACGTCGTCGGGGTGCCGGCCCTGTCGACGCGCCTCCTCCTTGACCGCGCGGTAGTTCTCTATCGCGACGTCCAGCAGCAGCTCGACCGAGAAGACGGCGTCCGCCGTCGCGCCGGCGAGCGCGCGGCCGTCGGGGGACCCGCCCGCCTGGAAGACCCCGGGGTGCCCCTGTGCCGACGGCGGGACGTCCAGGCGTCCCTCCAGCTGGAAGAACTCGCCGTCGTGACGCACGGCCTCGCCGCTGGCCGCCGACTCCCAGAGGCTGCGCACGACGTGCGCGAACTCGCGGGCCCGCCGGTAGCGCGTGGGCCGGTCGGGGTTCGACTCGACGCCGAAGTTGCGCGACACCTCGGTGGCGTACGTCGTCACCGCGTTCCAGGCCAGGCGCCCTCCGGTGATGACGTCGAGGCTGAGCAGCCGCTCGGCGAGGTCGTACGGGTCGTTGTAGGTGGTGGAGGCGGAGCCGACGAGACCGAGGTGCTCGGTGGCCTCGGCGATCGCCTCGAGCGCGAGGAACGGCTCGACCAGGCCCAGCGGGCGCAGGTTGGTGTTTCCGGCTGCCGGGCGGTCGGCGAAGAACACGGCGTCGAGGCGGCCGCGCTCGGCGATGCGGCCCAGCTCGGCCCAGAAGCCGGGCGTGGTCAGCTCGGTGCCGTCGACGTCCTGGGTGCGCCAGGCGGCCGGCCGCTGGCCGAAGCCCTGCAGGTTGACGTTGAGGATGAGCGTGCGGTCGGTGTCCGTCATGAGAGCGCCTTGTTCGGGAATGCCGGGGTGAAGCGCTCGAGGCGCAGGCTGCGCGGTGCGAGCCCGAGGCGCTCGCGGAGCGTGCCGCGCGCGACGGGGGCGGCGGCCGCGCCGTGCGCCGCCAGGGCCGCGACGACGGCGGGGAGCTGCTGGGTGGCGTCGACCCGCACGAGCGCGCCGGAGAAGCCCGCCGGCGGCGTGGATCGCCAGGCCTCGAGGTCGTCGACGCCGACCTCGGCGATGCGCGGGACGGCGTCGCCGGCGCCGCCGGCGTGCGCGTCCGCGTGCGTGTCCGCTCCCGCCTCCGTGATCAGCAGCTCGGCCGCCGGCGCGACCGGCTCGTCCGCACCGTCGTGGAAGTCGGCGCGCCAGCCGAGCACGGGCTCTCCCTGCACGCTGGACGGGGTGCCCAGGGGGCCCGCGACGTCGTACGCGCCGCGGTGGTGCACGCGAAGGATCCGCGACGAGTCGGAGAACACCCCCGCCTCCTTGTCGGCGACGATCGCATCACGGGGCCAGCTGTTCCACAGCTCGCGGAGGACCTCGGCGAACTCGGCCGCGAGCTCCGGGCCGATCGGCGCATCCGACCACGGCGTGGACCGCCGCCCGCCGGGCGCGCCCCGTCGGTCGCGGGCGCCGACGACGATGCCGATCCGGCCGGCGGTGAACAGGTCGAGCGTCGCCGCCCGACGGGCCAGGTTGTAGGGGTGCTCGACGTCCGGGCCGGCGGCGATCAGCGCCGCGGCGTCGGGCAGGCGGGCGAGCAGCCGCTGGGCCGCGAACAGCGGGTCGAGCCGCGCGGCGCCGTCACGCGGCGGACGGAAGCGGTCGCCTCCGAGATGCAGGATGCCGGCGGCGGTGGACCCGACGACGTCGCCGAGCGCCGCGGGCGGGTCGTCTCGGACCGCATCGAGCGCGACGTCGTCGCTCAGCGAGACGCCGACCACCGGCGGCGCGACGTCGGGTGTCACGGCATGCGTCATGGAGGGCCCCTTCGACTCTCGGTCGAATCCGATCTAAGGGGGCGGGGCGGCGCCGGACACGTTCGGTTTCAGACCGTGAAGAAGCGTGACCCGATGTTTCACGCCCCGTTGCGCACGGACGCCTATCCGGATAGGGATGCAGCCAGCACGGTGCATCGCCCCCCCCCGGTCAGGCGGGACGGCGGCCGAGGCGCAGGAAGCGGTCGCGGTGACGGTCGCGGCGGGACGACGCGTGCTCGGCGGGGCCGGTCGGGCCGGCGACGCGCAGGATCGCGCGGGCGAGCACCTCGCCCGACGCGGCCCCCGAGTGCTCGAGCGAACGGCGGGCGCTGTCGTCGGCGCGCATCTCCACGAGCGCCGCCACCTCGGTCTCGGCGCGGGCGGCGATGGGGAACCACGGCAGCGCCTCGCGCCAGGCCTTGAAGGCGACCAGCAGCACCTCGTGCCGCTGCTCGACGTGCGCGCGTTCGTGGGCGATCACCGCGGCGAGCTCATCGGGTGCCAGCTCGTCGAGCAGCCCCTGCGACAGCACCGTGACCGATCCGACGCCGCGCGGCAGGCAGTAGGCCACGGGCGCGGCGTCGTCGAGCACGCGCGTGCGCGCCTGCGTGGGATGCGGGGCCGAGAGCAGCAGCAGCAGCTCGAGGTGCCGCCGGCGCTGCCGCTCGAACTGCACGACGGTGATCGCGAGGTGCACGAGGAGGTACGCGGCGAGCGCGACGGCCGGCAGGGCCGCGAGCATCGGGGCCTCCGGCAGCACGGCGAGGCCGACGAGCCAGAGCGCGCCGATCATCGAGAATCCACCGGCGACCGCGATGACCTGCCAGAGCACCAGGGCGCGGCCGGGCGCGAACGCCGGCCAGGCGGCGCGGGAGAGCAGGATGGGCACGGGCCACGCGAGCAGCACGGCGATGAGGATCAGCGCGCCGGCGGCGGCGAGCTCCAGCAGGGTCATCGGGGGTGCGGCGCCCGCAGCGTGCTCAGACCGCGCCGGCGAGCAGGCGGCGCAGCACCTCGGCGTCCTCGGCCGACACCCCGCCCACGAAGCGCGCGAGGACGGCGCCGCGGTCTCCCGCGTCGCCCAGGACCTCGTGCATCAGCTCGGCGACGTGGTCGACGCGGCTGCCCGTGGCGCTGTAGCGGTGCGGCCTGGCCGAGCGATCGGAGGCGACGAAGCCCTTCTTCTGCAGGCGCGACAGCACCGTGAGCAGCGTCGTGGCCGCCAGCTGGCGGCCCGCCTCGCGCTCCAGGTGCTCCTGCACGTCGTACGCGGTGAGCGCGGCGCCGCTCGCATCCCAGAGCACGTCCATGACTGCGCGCTCGAGTTCACCCAGGCTGCTCATGCGACACCTCCCCGATTTATTGAAGATCCACTCTACCCCTGACTTCTATGCCATGTCGAACCTCTTCGCACCGTCGTAGAACTACTTCTACAGTGTGTAGAATCAGTTCGCCGGAGTACTTTCGGCGTCAGATCGAGGCTCTCCCCCATCGGGCCTCGCACTAGGAGGTCCTCGTGGATCCGCTCGACATCGCCCGCTGGCAGTTCGGCATCACGACCGTCTACCACTTCCTCATGGTCCCGCTCACGCTGGGCCTCGGCGCCACCGTCGCCATCCTGCAGACGGCGTGGGTGCGCACAGGCGACGAGCGCTGGCTCCGGATGACGAAGTTCTGGGGGAAGCTCTTCCTCATCAACTTCATCGTCGGCGTCGCCACCGGCCTCGTGCAGGAGTTCCAGTTCGGCATGGCATGGAGCGAGTACTCCCGCTTCGTCGGCGACGTCTTCGGCGCCCCGCTCGCGCTGGAGGGTCTGCTCGCCTTCTTCGCCGAGTCGACGTTCCTCGGCGCCTGGATCTTCGGCTGGGGCCGCCTGCGCAAGGGCGTGCACCTGGCCACGATCTGGCTGGCGGCGATCGGCTCCTGGGTCTCGGCGTACTTCATCATCGTCGCAAACTCCTGGATGCAGCACCCCGTCGGCGTCGAGCTCGGCGAGGACGGCCGGCCCGTGATGACGGACATCTGGGCCGTGCTGACCAACAACACCGCGCTCGCGGCCTTCTCACACACGATCGCCGGCGCCCTCATGGTCGCGGGCATGTTCCTGCTCGGCATCAGCTGGTACCACCTGTGGCGTCGGCGCCGCGACGGCATCGACACCGTCGACGCGGACGGCCGCGTCGTGATCGGCGCGCACCCGGAGATCGCCGGTCGCGACGAGAAGGACCACGGGGTCTGGATCCGCTCCCTGCGGATCGGCGCGGTCGTCGCGATCGTCGGCTTCGGCGCCGTCGCCCTCACCGGCGACATCCAGGGCAAGCTCATGTACGAGCAGCAGCCCATGAAGATGGCCGCGGCCGAGGCCGCCTGCCACAGCGGATCGTCGTTCTCGGTGCTGTCGCTCGGCGACCCCGGCTCGACCGACTGCGACTCGGTCATCACCCTCATCGAGATCCCGGGCGTCCTGGGCTTCCTCGGAAAGGGCGACTTCGGCGCCGAGATGCCGGGCATCAACGAGCTGCAGCCGCAGTACGTCGACAAGTACGGCGAGACGCTCCCGGACGACGCGCTGTACGGCGACCGCGCCGGGTCGGAGATCACCTACGTGCCCGTGATGTGGGTCACGTACTGGGGCTTCCGTCTCATGATCGGCCTGGGCGCCATCCCCGCCTTCGCGGCCGTCGTCGCCCTCTGGATGACCCGCAAGGGCACCGTGCCGTCGTCCGCATGGATCATGCGCCTCGCCCTGCTCGGCATCTCGGCGCCGTTCGCCGCCAACATCGCGGGCTGGATCTTCACCGAGATGGGACGTCAGCCCTTCGTGGTGGCGCCGAACCCCGACCCGAGCGGCGTCGACGGGGTGTTCATGTTCACGGCGGCGGCGGTCTCGCCCGGCACCACGGTGGGCGAGCTGCTGTTCTCGGTGATCTCCCTCACCGCCGTCTACGGCGTGATGCTCGTCATCGAGGTGTTCCTGCTCGTGAAGTACATCCGCGGCGGCACGGTCGGCGCGATGCCCGAGCTGGCGCATCACGACGACACCGGAGACGGCGACGACCGGCCGTCCGGCCCCGACGGCGACCGACGAGACGACGTGCTCGCGTTCGCCTACTGATCCGGCCTGAGCCGAGACCCGAACTGAGATCTGAGAAGAAGAAGGACGTCTGACATGGAACCCCTCCCCATCGTCTGGTTCGTCGCGATCGGCGTGCTCTGGATCGGCTTCCTGCTGCTCGAGGGCTTCGACCTCGGCGTCGGCATGCACATGATCTTCAGCGCCCGGAAGGACCCGGCGCACCGCGAGAACGACCGCCGCGTCATGCTGAACACCATCGGGCCCGTGTGGGACGGCAACGAGGTGTGGCTGATCACGGCGGGAGCGGCCATCTTCGCGGCGTTCCCCATGTGGTACGCCTCGCTGTTCTCCGCCCTGTACATCCCCCTGACCATCACGCTGATCGCCCTGATCCTGCGCGCGGTGAGCATCGAGTACCGCGGCAAGATGGCCGACCCCCGCTGGTCGACCTTCTGGACGTGGGCGCTGGGCCTCGGCTCGCTGGTCGTCGCGTTCTGCATCGGCGCCGCGCTCGCCATCACCTCGACGGGCCTGCCCCTCGACGCCAACGGCGACCGCGTCGGCCACCCCTTCGTGTGGCTCACCGTGCCGGCGGTGCTGGGCGGCCTCGGCGTCGTCGGCTTCGCGCTGACCCACGGCGCCACATTCCTCGCGCTGAAGAGCGACGGCCCCGTGCGCGAGCGCGCCGCGCGCTTCGCCGCGACCTGGGGCCCGGTGGCCCTCGCCCCGGCGGCGCTGTGGGCGCTGTGGGTGCAGTTCCAGCACGGCGGCTCCGTCCTGTCCTGGGCGCTCGTAGTGCTGGCCGTCGCCGGCGCGGCGTTCGGCTGGTGGAACGCTCGCGCACGACGCGAGGGCCTCGCGTTCACGGGCTACGCCTCGTTCATGCTGTTCGGCGCGGGCGCGATCTTCGCCGCCATGTTCCCGAACGTGCTGCCGTCCAGCCTCGACCCGGCCAACAGCCTGACCGTCTGGAACGCATCCAGCGGGACGTACACGCTCACCGTCATGACGATCGTGGCGGCCGTGGGCCTGCCGATCGTGATCGGCTACCAGGCCTGGTCGTACTGGGTGTTCCGCAAGCGCGTGACGCCCGGAGCGATCCCGGACGCGCACTCGTTCGTGCCGGCGATCCTGCGCGCGAAGTGAGGCGATAGCCGCACCGAGACGCCCGAGAACGGGCGCGCACCGACCGCGCACCGGTCGGGACGCATACTGGTCGGGCGGCGCCCCTCCGGCCGGGCGGCCGTCCGCGCCGGCCGGGACGCGCCGCCGACGGCGAGCAGGGATTCATGGTGAGTGAGCAGAGGTCCATGGTGGGAGAGCGGGTCGCCGCGACGACGGAGGATGTGCCGCGCACGCCCAGCCACGACCCGTGGGAGATCGAGGCGGCGCGACCGAAGCGACCCGTGACCCGCCCCGAGCTCGGACCGGTGCGGCCGCCCGCGCTGCTCGCGCTCGGCGTGCTCGCGGCGCTGCGCGCGCTCGGCCTGGTGCTGGTCGCGACGGCGATCGCGGCGGGCATCTCCGGGCTGCAGCGGGGAGAGCTCGACCCGCGCGCGATCCTGCTGCCGGGCGCGCTCGGCGCGGTGCTGCGGGCGGGCGCGGGCTGGGCCTCCGACGTCGTCGCGCGACGCATCGCGATCGCGGTCAAGACCTCGCTGCGACGCGACCTGTGGCGGCGGATCGCCCACGGACCGTCCGCCGCCGGCGAGGGCGACGCGGCCGTCCTCGCGACCGACGGCCTCGAGGACCTCGACGACTACTACGTCCGCAGCCTCCCCGCCATGATCGCGGCGGTCGTCGTGCCGGCGATCGTCGGCCTGCGCATCCTCGGCGCCGACTGGGTCAGCGCGCTCATCGTCGTGCTCACCGTGCCGCTGATCCCGTTCTTCATGGCGCTCATCGGCCGGCACACGCAGGCCCGCACCGACGAGGCGCTCGGAGCGCTGACGCGCCTCGCCGATCACCTGACCGAGCTCGCCCGCGGACTGCCCGTGCTGGTCGGGCTCGGCCGCGTCGCCGAGCAGTCGGACGCGCTCGACGGCATCCAGCGCTCCTACCGGTCCCGCACCCAGCAGACGCTGCGACAGGCGTTCCTGTCGGCTCTGGCGCTCGAGCTGATCGCCACGATCTCCGTCGCCGTCGTCGCCGTGTTCCTCGGCCTGCGCCTGATGCAGGGCGGCATCGGCCTCGAGGCCGCGCTGCTGGTGCTGATCCTGGCACCCGAATGCTTCACCGTCCTGCGCGACGTCGGCACCGCCTTCCACGCCTCGCAGGACGGCCTGTCGGCGCTGCAGCGCGTGCGCGAGATCCTCGGCGCGCGACCGGCCGGACCGGCGGACCAGGTGTCGGCGGGGTCCGCGGGAGCGGCGGCCAAGGATCGGACGATCGCGGTGCGCGGGCTGACCGTGCGCTACGCGGGGCGGGACGAGCCGGCCATCGAGGCCGTCGACGCCGACCTCTCCGGGATCGTCGCGATCGCGGGGCCGAGCGGGTCGGGCAAGTCGACCCTGCTCGCCGCGCTCACCGGCACGCTGCCCGGCGACGCGGAGGTCACGGGGACGATGCACGGCGCCGACGCCGACGCGACGGCCTGGGCGCCCCAGGCTCCGCACGGCTTCGCCGCCACCCCGCGCGACGAGCTGGCGCTCTACGGCGCCGAGCCCCTCGCCGCGCTCGAGGAGCTCGGCCTGGCACACGTCGCGGAGGCGAGCATCGCCGAGCTGAGCCCGGGCGAGCTGCGCCGCCTCGCGGTCGCCCGCGCCCTCGCGCGCGTCGACCGGGGCGCGACGCTCCTGGTGCTCGACGAGCCGACCGCACACCTGGATCCCTCCGCCGCCGACCGGGTCCGCGCCGCGATCCGGCGCCGCGCCGACCGGGCGACCATCGTGCTGGCCACCCACGAGCCGGAGACGCTCGCCCTGGCCGAGCAGCGGGTGGAGGTCACCGGAGGCGTGGAGGGTTTCGACTCGCTCCGCTCGCTCGACGACCAGGTGGGGGTGGGGGAGGACAAGGCGTCCTTCCCTGCTGTCCCCTCCAGACCTCTGCTGGTCGAGCGAGGGAGCGAAGCGACCGAGTCGAGACCCCCCAAACCCGCCAGCGCCCTCGCCCCGTGGATCGTCGGCGTGCTCCTGGCCTTCGCCGCCGTCGGCCTGGGGCTCTCCCTGAGCGCCGTCTCGGGGTGGCTGATCGTTCGTGCGAGCGTCGAGGAGTACATCATGTACCTGCTCGTCGCGATCGTCGGCGTGCGGTTCTTCGGCATCGGACGATCGGTCGCCCGATACGCCGAACGGCTGTTCACGCACGAGGCGGCGTTCCGGGTGGTCGACGCGCTGCGCCTGCGGATGTGGCGGGCCATCGCCGCCCGCGGCGCCGGGTCGCGCCGGCTGCTCGAGGGCGGGTCGCCGGTCGACTACCTGGTGGTGCTGGCAGACGGCCTGCGCGACCTGCTGCCCCGCGTGATCCCGCCGCTCGTCGTCGGCGTGCTGTCCGTCCTCGGCATCGGCCTCACGACCGCCCTGGTGCTGCCGGCCATCGCGTGGCAGGTCCTCGCGACGCTGGTCGTCGCCACCGGCGCGGCCGCCGCGCTCGCGATCGCCACGGGCCGCGGCGCGCAGCACGCGCGTGTCTCCAACCGCTCGGCGATCGTGCGCGGCACCGCGGCGCTCAGCGCTGCCGCCGCGGATCTGCGCGGCAACGGCGTGGCCGACCGCGCGCTGGACACGCTGGCGGAGGCCGACACCCGCCTGGCACTGGCCGAGCGTCGCGTGGCCTGGGCGGCGGGCCTCGGCACGGCGGTCGTCGTGCTCGCGACCACGCTGCTGGCCGTGGCGGTGCCCGTGCTCGCGCCCGGGTCGCGCGCCGAGCTCGCCTGCGTCATCGCCCTGCTGGCGCTCGCCGCGCTCGAGCCGTTGGCCGACCTCGTCGCCGCCGCGCACCGCCTCCCGGCGCTCCGCGAGATCCGCTCGCGCATCGCGCCGCTCCTCGCCGACCCGCCGTCCGTCCAGGCCGGCGCCGTCGTCCCGCGGCGACCCGTCCGCGAGCTCCGTCTCGACGGGCTCGCCGCGCGCTACCCGGGGACGGAGACGGACGTGTTCGGCGGCGTGGAGGGCACGGCGCGCGCCGGCGAGTGGCTCGTGGTCGCCGGCCCGAGCGGCTCGGGCAAGTCCACGCTGCTGTCCGTCGTGATGGGTGCTCTGCCCGCCGCGTCCGGCGCCGTGCGGGTGGACGGCGTGCCGCTGACCGAGATCGACGCCGACGCGTGGCGCTCGCGCGTGGCGTGGTGCCCGCAGGATGCGTACGTGTTCGACTCGACGCTGCGCGGAAACCTGCTGCTGGCCCGGTCGCGTCGGGACGCGCCCGGCGACGAGGAGATGTCCGCCGTGCTGCGTCGGGCGGGTCTCGGACCGCTGCTGAGCCGGCTGCCGGACGGGCTCGACACCCGCGTCGGTCCGGGCGGCTCCGCCCTCTCGGGAGGCGAGCGTCAGCGCCTCGCCATCGCCCGTGCCCTGCTCACCCAGGCCGAGGTCATCCTCTTGGACGAGCCGACGGCGCACCTCGACGCCCCCACCGCGGCCGCCATGATGTCCGACATCCGTCGCGCGACGTCCGACCGCGTCGTGCTGCTCGTCTCGCACCGCGCCGACGACCGGCGGGCGGGCGACCGCGCGATCTCCCTGTGACGGCGACGACCGCTGCGGACGACCCCGCCCACCGCCGCCCGGGCACCGGCGGGCGACACCCCCGGCGCCCCGGAATCGGAGAGATCCACGCCGTAGGACCCATCCCGCCCATCCGCTCCTACGGCGTGGATGTCTCCTACGGCGCGGGCGCACCGTGAGCGCCTCACGACGGCCGGGGGCGGGCGGGGCCGCGGGCGGGCGCCGCCGCGCGCACGACATAATCGCAGGCATGGTCTCCCCCGCTCTGCACTCCCCCTCTCTGCCCTCCCTCGACGGCCGCGTCTTCAAGATGGTCTCCTCCACCACCTCGACCGTCGACCCCGACGCCCCGAGCGTGTTCACCTACCACGAGCGCGACGGCCTGCTGTGGGGCGAGTACACGGGCGACACCGTGACCATCGGCCGCTTCGTGGGCTCGCGCGAAGGGGACCGGATCCACGTCCGGTTCGGTCACGTGCTCGTCGCCGACGGCTCGGTCGTCACGGGAGAGGGCGAGAGCGATGTCGTCAGCGAGGACGGCGTGCTGCGCCTGATCGAGCACTACGAGATGCACGGAGCGCCGCAGCTCAGCGTCTGCGTCGAGGTCCCCGCGGCCTGATCCCGGCTGGCTAGCGCCGTCGACGCGGCCGGGACACCAGCCACCGATTCCTCGATGCGCTCGTCGTCCGAGTCCATGAAGGGCCGCTGAGCGACGGGGCGAGTTCTAGTCTGGGCAGATGGGAGCCTTACGGGCCGTGTGCTTCGACCTGGACGGCACCCTGTTCGATCACCACGGCTCTGCCCGAGTGGGGGCAACCCGCTTCCTTGAAAGCTTGGGCCTGGCACCCACGGAGGCACTGCTCAGCGCGTGGTTCGATGCCGAAGCCGCGCAGTTCGAGCGTTGGCGTTCCGGAGAGATCAGCTTCCGCGATCAGCGACGGCAACGTCTCCGCACCGTGCTCCCGTCGCTTGGTTACCGACTTCCCTCGAGCGACGACGACGTGGATTCGCTCTTCGAGCGTTACCTCCGCTTGTACCGATCGGCCTGGCGAGCGTTTCCAGGCAGTTCGGCCCTGCTGCATGAACTTCGGGAACGGGGATACCGTCTAGGCCTTCTCACCAATGGGGCCGAGGAGCAGCAGCTCGACAAGCTCGCTCGCACCGGTCTCGAGCACGCATTCGACGTGATCTGCATCTCCGAACGCATCGGGTTCCAAAAGCCGGATGAACGCGCCTTCCTCACGCTGGCGAAGGACCTGGATGTCCACGTCGCCGAGTGCCTTTTCATCGGCGATAGTGCTGAGCATGATGTCCGCGGCGCCCGTTCCGCAGGAATGCGAAGCCTGTTGATCAACCACGATTCAGACGAAGCGGTCGACATCAAGACGGCCGTGATCACGTGCATCGAGGACAGCGCCGATGCTCAGTAGTGGTCGTCGTCTGCTTCGAGCCGTGGAACGCCCTGCATCTCTCAGCCGCGGTCGGGCAGCGCGTCGCGTCCCTCGGCGGCGCGCGTCCACCGGGTCATCCCGAGCCGCGCGACGCTCGGGCGCTCCGGCAGGTCGGCGGGCAGCACGTACGGCCGGCGCACCACCTCGTCGAGCACGACGACGCTGACGACCGCCTTGACCTCGGGCAGCCCGGCCACGACGCCCGTGGCGAAGTCGTGCACGCCGCCGACGTCCGTCGCGCGGATCAGCAGCATCGCGTCGTGCTCGCCGGTGGTCACCGCGCAGTACTCGACCTCCGCCATCTCCACGAGCGCCTCCCGGAACGACGCCCACGACTGCGGGTGCACGGTGACGAACACGAGGGCGCAGATCGACAGCCCCACCTTCGCCGGATCGACGCGGGCCGAGAAGCCGGTGATCACGCCGTCCTGCAGCAGGGCCTCCACGCGGGAGTACGCCGTGGCGCGCGAGATCCCGATCCTCTCGGCGAGCGCGGCGATCGGGATCCGCCCGTCGTCGCGCAGCACGTCGAGGATCCGCGAGCCGACCTCGTCGACGGACGGCGCACTTTGTCCAGCCGGAGACGCACCTCGCACTCGTTGTGTAGACATATTGTCGAACCAAGCCCCTTCACCGCGGACGATCTCTCGTCCACTGCCTACCACGTTGGACAGAAAGTCCGCGAGCGTGTCAATCTGAATCACCGTCGTCCATGTTCCCCACCTCGGACGCCCTTCCCCCTTCGCCCCCAGGAGGCACCTGTGCACACCCGAAACCGCACAGCGGCGATCGCCCTCGGCGCCATCGCCGCCCTGACCCTGACCCTTGCCGGCTGCTCCGGCGGCAACTCGGCCGCCCCGAGCGACGATGCGTCGTCGAGCGCCGGCGGCACGCTGGTCGTCGACACCGCGTTCTCGATCGAGACGGCCGACCCCGGCCACACCTACGACCCCACGGGTAACATGCTCGCCAAGGCGCTCTACGAGACGCTCGTGGACTTCGAGGGCTCCGACGTCACCACGCCCGTTCCCGGCCTCGCGACGTGGGAGCAGAACGACGACGCCACCGAGTTCACGTTCACGCTCGAGGACGGCCGCGTCTTCTCCGACGGCAGCGCCGTCGACGCCGACGACGTGGTCTTCTCGCTGCAGCGCATCCAGGGCATGGCCGAGGCCAAGCCGAACTTCCTGCTCGCCGGCGTGACGATCGAGAAGGTCGACGACACGACCGTCCGCTTCACGACCGAGACCCCGCTGCTCCAGCTGCCCGCTATCCTCGCCAACCCCGCGCTCGGCATCGTCAACGCCGAGGTCGTGCAGGAGAACGGCGGAGCGACCGACGGCGCCGACACGGCGCAGGAGTTCCTCGACGGCGAGTCGGCCGGCTCGGGCCCGTTCGTGCTCGACACCCTCGACCTGACCTCGCAGATCGTGCTGACGAAGAACCCCGAGTACAGCGGCGAGGAGGAAGCCGCCTATGACCGCGTGGTGATCCGCAACGTCACCGAGAGCGCCACGCAGCTGATCAACCTGCAGGGCGGCGACACCATGGTGGCCATGGACCTCAACGGCGACCAGGTCGCCGGACTCGCCCACGGCTTCACGGTCGACTCCGTGCCGTCGGGACAGACGATCTTCCTGCTGCTGAACCAGTCGTCCGACGTCGCCGGCGACCTCGCGAACGTCGAGCTGGCGGAGGCCGTGCGCTACGGGCTCGACTACGACGCGCTGCTCGAGCTCGCCGGCGCGGGCGCCACGCAGGCGACCGGCGTCATCCCCGCCGGCTTCGAGGGCGCGCTGTCCGAGGGCGTCGAGCGCGACACGGAGCGCGCGGAGGCCGCCCTGGCCGAGTCGGGCTACGACGGCCAGACCCTGCGCCTGCAGTTCCCGAACGACTACCCGGTCGGCGGCGTGGAGTTCACCCCGCTCGCCGAGCGGATCCAGGCGCAGCTCGCCGAGATCGGCCTCACGGTGGAGCTCGCGCCCGCCCCGTTCGCCACCGAGCTCGACGCGTACGTCGGCGGGACCGAGGCGTTCGGCCTCTGGTTCTGGGGCCCCGACTACGCGGACTCGGCGAACTTCCTGCCGTTCGCCCCGGGCCTGAAGGTGGGCCTGCGCAGCGGCTGGGACGCCGACGCCGACACCGAGATCGCCGACCTCGCCGCCCAGGCGGCGAGCGCGACCGACACGGACGAGCGGGCCACCACGTTCACGGAGTTCGCCGAGGCGATGCAGGAGCGCGGCCCGTTCGTGCCGCTCATCGTGCCCGGCCGCAACATCGCCACCTCGGACGAGGTCACCGGCGCGGTCTACAACTCGGTCTGGGACGTGGACCTGGCCGAGATCGCCCCCGCGGGCTGATCCTCCGCGGTGACAGCCACTCCCACCCGCAGGCGCCCGGCGAGGTCTCCCCTCGCCGGGTACCTGCTGCGCCGTCTCGGCACCTCGGTGCTGCTGCTGATCGGCGTCACGGTCGTGACGTTCCTCCTCACCAACCTGGTGCCGGGCGACCCCGTCTCGGCGGCGCTCGGCGAGGGCGCCTCGCAGAACCCGGCGACGCGAGAGGCGTTCATCCGCGAGCGGGGACTCGACCAGCCCCTGATCGTGCAGTACTTCCTGTACATGTCGGGCCTGCTGCGCGGCGACCTGGGCCGCTCCCTGGTGACCGGACGCGCCGTGACCACCGACCTGCAGTCGGCCGTCCCGGCGACGATCGAGATCGCGGTCGCGGCGATCGTCCTGAGCCTCGTCGTGAGCATCGTCCTCGGCACGCTCGCGGCCTACCGGCGCGGCCTCGTCGCCGACCAGGTCGTGCGCGTCGTCACCCTCGTGGGCCTCAGCGTCCCCACGTTCTGGCTCGCGCTGGTGAGCTACTACGTGTTCTTCCTGCAGCTGCGCATCGCGCCCGGATCGGGCCGCACCTCGGCGACCATCACCCCGCCGCCGACGGTCACGGGGCTGTACACGGTCGACTACATCCTGGACGGCGACGGCGTGGGACTGATGGACGCGCTCGCGCACCTCGCGCTGCCGGTGCTGGTGCTGTCGCTCGTCACGGTCGGCCTGCTGACGCGCTTCATCCGCACGTCCGTGCTGGAGGTGCTGTCGAGCGACTACGTGCGCGCGGCGCGCGCCAAGGGCCTCGGGGGCGCGCGCATCGTGCTCGGCTACGTGCTGCGCGGCGCCTCGCTGCCGATCCTCACGGTGGTGGGCGTGGCCTTCGGGTCGCTGCTGTCCGGCACGGTGCTGGTCGAGTCGGTCTTCGCCTGGCCGGGTCTCGGCACCTACGCCTACAACTCGGCCGCGAACCTCGACCTGCCCGGGGTGATGGGCGTCGGCCTCGTCGTCGGCGTGATCTACCTCGTCATCAACTTCGTCGTCGACCTGCTCTACGGCGTGCTCGACCCGAGGGTGAGGCTCGCATGAGGTTCCGCTTCCGCTGGCCGCGCGCCTGGCGCACCCCGCTCGGCGTCATCGGCACCGTGATCGCCGCCGCCTGGGTGGTGGTGGCGTTCACCGCGCAGTGGTGGGTGCCGTTCGACCCGATCGCGCAGGGCCTGCCGCGCCTGCAGCCGCCCGGCGGCGAGACGCTGCTCGGCACCGACGGCACGGGCCGCGACGTCTTCTCGCGGCTGATGGCCGGCGCCACCGTGACGATCCCGCTGGCGCTCATGCTGGTCGCCGCCGCGATGGTGGTCGGAACCGTCGTCGGCGCCGTGGCCGGCTACTTCGGCCGGTGGGTCGACGAGACGCTGATGCGCATCACCGACCTGGTGATGGCGTTCCCGACCGTGATCCTCGCGATGGTGGTCGCCGCGTCGCTCGGCCCGTCGCTGTTCAACGCCGTGATCGCGGCGATCGTGGTCTCGTGGCCGCAGTACGCGCGCGTCACGAGGAGCCTCGTGCTGGGCCTGCGCTCGCAGAACTACGTCGTGGCCGGCCGCCTGCTCGGGCACTCGCCGCTGCGCAGCCTCGCGATCGACATCCTGCCGAACATCGCCGGCCCCATGCTGGTGCTGGCGACCCTCGACCTGGGCGCCGCGATCCTGCTGCTGTCCGGGCTGTCTTTCCTCGGGCTGGGCGCACAGCCGCCGACGGCGGAGTGGGGGTCGATGATCTCCGCGGCGATCCAGAACTTCGACGCGTGGTGGCTGGGGGTCTTCCCCGGCCTGGCGATCCTGACGGTCGTCATGGCGTTCAACTTCCTGGGCGACGCGCTGCGGGACATCCTCGACCCGACCGCCGAGATCGTGCACGACAAGCAGTCCGAGCGCGGCGCCGAGCCGAAGACGGAGGCGGTCGCATGAGCGTGCTGAGCATCCGCGATCTGACGATCGAGATCGGCCGTCCGCTCGTGCACGGCGTCTCGCTCGAGCTCGAGGCGGGCCGCGTGCAGGGCCTCGCGGGCGAGTCGGGCTCGGGCAAGACGCTGACCTCGCTCGCGGTGCTCGGCCTGCTCCCGCGCCAGGCCCGCACCGGCGGCTCGGTCACCCTCGAGGGGCAGGAGCTGCTCGGCATGACGCGCCGGCAGCTGAACCGGGTGCGGGGATCGCGGATCGCCATGGTGTTCCAGGATCCGTCGGCGTCGCTGCACCCGCAGCTGACCATCGAGCAGCAGCTGACCGATCACGTCCGCACGCACCTCGGACTCGACCGGCGGGCGGCGCGCACGCGCGCGATCGAGCTGCTGGAGCGCGTGCAGGTGCCGCGGGCCGAGGAGTCGCTGGGCCGCTACCCGCACCAGTTCTCGGGCGGTCAGCGCCAGCGCATCGCGATCGCGTGCGCCCTCGCGTGCGACCCGGACGTGCTGCTCGCCGACGAGCCGACCACGGCGCTCGACGTCACGGTGCAGGCGGGCATCCTCGGGCTGCTGCGCGACCTGACCGTCGAGCGCCAGCTGGCGGTGCTGCTCGTCACCCACGACCTGGGGGTGATGAGCGCGATCGCCGACGACATCGCGGTGATGCGCGACGGCAGGATCGTCGAGGCGGCCGACCGCGCGACGCTCTTCGCGCACCCCAGCGATCCGTACACGCGCCGGCTGCTCGCCGCCCTCCCGGGCGCGGCGCTGCGGGAGGAGGACGTCGCAGATGAGTGAGTTCGTGCTGGACGCACGGGACGTGGTGGTGCGCTACCCCGGGTCGCCGCCCGTCGTCGGCGTCGACGGGGTGTCGCTGCGGGTCGCGCCGGGCGAGACCGTCGCGCTGGTGGGCGAGAGCGGCAGCGGCAAGTCGAGCTTCGCCCGCGCGGTGGTCGGCATCGAGCGCGCCGCCGAGGGGTCCGTGCTCTTCGACGGCCGGCCGGTCGCGCGGCTCGGCCTGCGTCGCCGGGCGCCGCAGCTGACGGGCATCCAGATGGTGTTCCAGGACCCGTCGACCTCGCTCAACCCGCGACGTCGCGTCGGCGATCAGATCGCGGACGGGGTGCGCGCCGCCGCGGCGCGCGGCGCGCAGGCGTCGCGGCCGGCGGAGTGGCTGGAGCGCGTCGGCCTCGACCCCGCCTGGGTGTCCCGCTGGCCGCACCAGCTCTCGGGCGGGCAGAAGCAGCGCGTCGCGATCGCCCGCGCCCTCGCGGCGCGGCCGCGCCTGCTGGTCGCCGACGAGCCGATCTCCGCGCTCGATGCGTCCACGCAGTCGAGCGTCGCCCGCCTGATGCGCGACCTCGTGGCCGAGCTGGGGGCCGGCATGCTCTTCATCTCGCACGACCTCGCCGTGGTGCGCCGCATCGCCCACCGCACGCACGTGATGTACGCGGGCGCGGTGCTCGAGCACGGCGACACGGCCGAGCTCTGGCGCGCCCCGCGGCATCCGTACACCCGCGCGCTGCTCGCGGCCGTCCCGGAGCCCGACGGCGCGGGCCGCATCCCGGTGGCCCCCACGGCGGACGAACGGGCCGCCTGGGCCACCGTCCCGCCCATCGCCTGATCCGGGCCTCCTCGACGCGCACCACCACGGAATCGGAGAGATCCACCCCGTAGGAGCGATCCCGCGCGTCCGCTCCTACGGCGTGGACATCCCCGACGGGGCGGGCGGCGGAAGGCGGACGAGCAGGGGCCGCGACCGCGGCCCGCGCGCTCAGGCGTCGTCGCCGAAGACCTCGTTGGCGATGCGGAAGGCGGTGTTGGCCGCCGGGACGCCGGAGTAGATCGCCGACTGCAGGATGACCTCGCGGATCTCGTCGACCGTCAGGCCGTTGCGGATCGCGGCCCGCAGGTGCATCGCGAGCTCCTCGTGGTGTCCGTGGGCGATCAGCGACGACAGCACGGCGACCGAGCGTGCGCGACGGTCGAGCCCGGGACGCGACCAGACGTCGCCCCAGGCGACGCGGGTGATGAAGTCCTGGAAGTCGGCGCTCAGCTCGGTCTGGTTCGCGGTCGCGCGGTCGACGTGCTCGGCGGACAGCACCTCGCGGCGCACCGCCATGCCCTGGTCGTAGCGCTCCTCGTCGGAGAGCCCGGAGCCCTGCGGACGGCTCATCGCGCACCCCCGAAGAAGTCGCGCAGCACCGCCGCGACCTCGTCCGGGCGCTCGGCGGGCGCGAGGTGCGACGCGTCGTCGATGCGCGCGAGGCGTCCGTCGCGCACGCCGTCGGCGATCGCGCGGGCGTGCTCCTCGGGCGAGACCCCGTCGTGCTCGCCGTACACCGCCAGCAGCGGCGTCGCGATCTCGCCGAGGCGCGCGGTCACGTCGTACCGCGCGAGGGCGTCGCAGCACAGCGCGTAGCTGGCGTCGTCGGCGTCGCGCAGGGTGTGCAGCAGGCGGCCGGTCAGCACGGGACGTCGCTCGATGGATCCGGGGGCGAACCAGCGCTGCGCCGACCCGACGATGAGCGAACCGGTGCCCTGGGTGCGCACCTGTGCGGCCCGCTGCGACCAGGCCTCCGGGTCGCCGAACCTCGGCGACGCGCAGACGATGGCGGCCCGAGCGACGACCTCCGGATGGCGCAGCAGCAGCTCGAGCCCGGTCGCGCCGCCCAGCGAGACGCCGGCGTACAGGGCCGGTGCGCCCAGCTCGCGGATGCCCTCGGCGACCGCGTCGGCCAGCTCGCCGATCGTGAACGCCGCCGTCGCCGGAGCCGACGCGCCGTGCCCCGGCAGGTCCCAGGACGCGACGCGGAAGGATCCCGCGAGGAGCGGCACCACGTCCTCCCAAAGGATGCTCGACGTGCCGAGCGACGGGCCGAGCACCAGCAGGGGCGCGCCGTCGGCCCCGACCGGGGCGGTGAACGTGAGGGCGGGCTGCGTCATCGGTCGTCCTCTCGGCGGGAGGCCGGGGTGCGGGGCGGATCCGCCTGGAACGGATCGCCGAAGGGGTCGAAGCCGGCGCGGCGCGGCGCGGGCTCGGGAAGGCGCGAGCCGTCGTCGAACGGATCGTACGGCCCCGGCCGCTCGTCGGCGGCGGGCGCGGTCGGATCGACGATCTCCACGTGCGGCGCGTCGCCGAGGTCGCCGTCCACGAGGCGACCGGCGAGGCCTGTGTAGGCGGCCGGGTCGAGCAGGTCGTCGATGCCCGCGGGCACCGCGGTGTTGGCGGCCGCGAGCGCGTTGTGCACGAGCAGGCCGAGGTCGCCGCCGAGGCCCGCGCTCCGGACGATCTCGGCGACCTTGTCGGCACCGAGGATCGGCCCCAGCACGATCGAGAGCCTCTCCGAGACGATCAGCCCCCGGGTCGCGTCGAGGTTGCGCGCCGCCGCCGCGGAGTCGGCGCGCAGGCCCTCGGCGAGGTCCGCGGCGTGCGCGGCGGCGCCGAGCGCGAGGCGCAGCAGCTCGCGCAGCGTGGGCCACTCGACGTGCCACGCGCCGTCGGGGCGCTCGTCGACCGCCAGCGCCGCGGCGGTGTGCAGCGTCGCGGCGAGATGGGGCGCGCGCAGCGCCGCCGACCGGATCAGCACCGACCGCGCGGGGTTCTGCTTCTGCGGCATCGCCGACGACCCGCCGCCCGTCGCCTCCGCGAGCTCGCCGATCTCGGTGCGGGAGAGCGTGGCGACGTCCGCGGCGAGGACGCCGAGGGCGTCGAGCGCCTGCACGAGGGCGTCGCCGAGCTCGGTCACGGGCCAGCGCGCGGTGTGCCAGGGCGCGTCGGGGGCGGCGAGCCCCGTCGCCTCCGCGAGCGCCGCGGGCAGGCGCGACGCCCGGTCCTCGCCGATCAGCTCGACGAAGGACGCGAGCGTGCCGCCGGCGCCGCCGAGCTGGGCGGGCAGCGCGTCGCGGGCGGCTGCGAGGCGCAGGCGCGCACGGCGGACGGCGCGTGCCCAGTTCGCCGCGCGCAGGCCGCTCGTGGTCGGGACGGCGTGCTGGGTGAGCGTGCGCGCGGCGGCGACCTGGTCGCGGTGTCCGCGCGCGAAGCGGTCGAGGGCGTCGAGCGTCTCGTCGAGCCGCCCGATCACCGTGCCGGCCGCGGCCTTCGCCACCACCATCAGCGCCGTGTCGAGGATGTCCTGGCTCGTCGCCCCGCGATGCACCCACGGGCGCACGATCAGCCCGGCGTCCGCGCGCAGGCGCTTCACGAGCGGGATGACGGGGTTGCCGCCCGCCACGCCGTCGAGGGCGATGCCGCGCACGTCGTCCGCGCGCAGCTCGCGGGCCTCGTCCAGCACGGCGGTCCGCTGGGCCGGGGGCAGCTGGTCGAACGCGCCGACGGCCGCGTACGCCTCGATCAGCGCCCGCTCCGTGGCGACGAGCGCCTCGAGCAGCGCGCGGTCCGCGACCGCGGCCTCGTGCCCGGCGGTGACGGGCGAGATGAGCCCGTCGTCGAACGAGGATGCGTCGGACGGCGACGCGCTCCTATCGGAATGCAATGAAGGCAGTCTCCTTGTCGCCCTGCAGGTGGATGTCGTGGCGAAGGTACCCCTCCGGCGTGCGTGTCGCGATGAGCGACGCGCGCTCCTCCTCGGTCAGACCGCTCAGGAACGGGTCGGCGGCGCGCAGGTCCTCGTGCTCGGGCAGGTAGATGCGCGTGTGCAGCTTGTCCGGCAGGCCGCGGGCGTAGATGACGGCCGCGATGAACGGCGCGCCCGTCCTCCCGTCGGGGCCCTCGACGGGGCCGGGGTCGCGGGTCCAGAAGTGGTAGACGCCGTCGTCGGTCGTCATCGTGCGGCCGAATCCGGTGAACGTGTGGCCGTCACGGTGCAGCGAGCCGCGCGCGGTCGGCACGGTCCCGTCGCTGTCGGCGCCGAAGATCTCCACGACGGAGTCCGGGATCGGGGCGCCCGCACCGTCGTACACGGTGCCGGAGAGCACGATCGCGCCCGGGCTGTGCGGGAAGGCGACCTCGCTCATCCGGTCGTACTCCAGGCCGAACTTGAAGAACGGCCCGATGGTCTGGCCCGCGGTGGGCTCGAGGATCCTCTCGCGCGACATGATCAGTGCTCCGCTCCGTTTCCGTGAGAGTCCGGCTCGGGCTCGAACCAGGTGGCGTCGGGGCCGTCGACGACGATGTCCCAGCGGTAGCCCATCGAGAACTCCGGCACGGTCAGGTCGTGGTCGTACGTCGCGATCAGGCGGTCGCGGTCCTTCTGGTCGTGGATCGTGTTGTAGATCGGGTCGAGCGCGAACAGGGGGTCGCCCGGGAAGTACATCTGCGTGATGATCCGCTGCGTGAAGCCCGAGCCGAACACCGAGAAGTGGATGTGCGCGGGCCGCCAGGCGTTGAGGTGGTTCTTCCACGGGTACGGCCCGGGCTTGATGGTCGTGAAGTGGTACGTGCCCTCGTCGTCGGTGACGGTGCGGCCGGCGCCGGTGAAGTGGGGGTCGAGGGGGGCCGGGTGCTGGTCGCGCTGGTGGATGTAGCGACCGGCGGCGTTGGCCTGCCACACCTCGATCAGCTGGTTGCGGACGGGACGGCCCCAGCTGTCGAGCAGGCGCCCGGTGACGGTGATGCGCTCGCCCTGGGGCTCGCCGCGGTGCTGCAACGTGAGGTCCGACTCGATGGCCGCGACGTCGCGCTGGCCGAAGGCGGGCGAGAACAGCTCGATCGTCTCGGGGTCGACCAGTCGCGGGTTCTTCGTGGGGTGGCGCAGCAGGCTCGAGCGGTACGGCGCGAAGTCGCGCAGCGACCTGTTCAGCGTCTCCCCCGCCGCGACCTGCGCCGCCGCCTCCGCGTGGCGCTCCTGGATCTCGGCCGTGATCTGCGACTGGGGAGGGAAGTCCGCGGAACGCAGCAGCGACTCCGGCGCAGCCGCCTGGGACGCGGTGTCGGTCATGACGTCTCCTTCGACGATTCGGGTGCCCCCAGGCTGACACCGCGTTTTCGCCGGATCCCGAGTTTCTCCCACTCAGTGGGAATACAGGCGCCTCAGCTCTCGTCCAGTGGAAGCACCTCGTAGGTGAACGAGCCCGAGTATTCGTACACCCGGCCGATCACGGGCATCTCGATCTCGACGTCCACGTGCTGCACGCCGTCGAACCGCTCGACGAGCCGGATGCGCGGCGAGATCGGGCGCGGGATCCGCAGCCGCAGGCCCCCGAAGCGCACGCCGACCCGCTCGCTCGTCAGCACGAGCGCGCCGTCCACGACGTCGACGCGGAACCGCGCGGCCACCGCCCCGCTTCGGCCGAGCGTGTCCACGAGGGCGCCACGTGGGGAGAGCCCCACCGCATCGGTCATGGTCCACGTGCGGCCGGTCAGGCGGAACTCCCGTCGCGCCGCCGTGCGCCCGCCGGCCGTGCGGTTCTCGACGCGGAACGGCACGTCGCGCTCCCACCCCGCGAACGCGACCCCGTCGCGCTCGAAGACGCGCAGCAGCGGCCGCAGCAGACGGTTGCGCGTGCCGGCGACGCGGAAGACGCCCTCGCCGACGCCGACCGATCCGGCGGGAACGGCCCGGAAGTAGCTCTGCAGCACCGGGTGCAGGAGCGCGAGCCGCGCACCCAGCGCCCGTTCGTACGGGCTCTGCACGGCGCTCACGCCCTCACCATACGGGTCCGCGCAGTCGCCGGGATGCTCGCGCTCAGCCCGCGGCGACCCGGATCACGCCGGTGATGATGAGCGTCAGAGCGGTGGTCCACAGGACGATGGCGGCGGCCTGCCAGATCAGGATGCGCCCCTTCGCGACGCCGGCGCCGGCCAGCATGACCGCCGTGAAGTGCGTCGGCAGCAGCAGGGGGCCGAGCAGGCTCACGCCGGGCACGCCGTAGCGGGCGAACGCGCGCTGGAACTTCTCGCGGCGCGGCGAGGGGGCGCGCTGCTCGCGGCGCGCGGCGATCGCCGAGCGCACGCCCGCGCCGAGGAGGACGACCAGCGCCACGCAGACGAAGTTGCCGACGGCCGCCGACACCGCCGCCAGCACGGGGTGGATGCCGCCGATGATGCCGATCGCCGCGGCCCCCTCTCCCTCGATGAACGGCACCGCCCCCGCGAGCGCGACCACGACGGGCTGCAGGACCACCGGGACCTGGCTCACCAGGTCCTGGAAGCCGAGGATGAGGTCTGCGACGGGATTGGACATGTTCGTCTCCTTGATCGATGCGGGCGGCGCCCGCGAGCACATCTCCATCCGATCGCCGCGGCCGTCGTCCCGGCAGTGCCGCCCCGTCACCGGGCAGCGTGAGGATCGAGCGCCCCACCCGTGACTTCTGTCATGGGCCTAGGGTTCTCAGCGTGACCGTGCGGCCGATGACACCCCAGGCGGAGGGCGCGCCCCGCGCCGTCCAGGGCCACGGCGTCGCCGCGACGTGGTGGTACACCTTCGGCTCGGTCGTGATGTTCGTCGCCATGTACCTGTCCATCTGGGCCGTGGCGGTGCTCGCGGTCGGCACGTGGCCGGCGCGGATCGCCTACGCGGCGGCGGCGCTGGTGTGGACGGTCGCGTTCGTGGCGCTCGGCATCGCCTACCGCCACGCCGAGCGTCTGCGCGAGCTGCGCATCGGCTGGACCCGCGCCGGACTGATCGCGATCGGAGCGCTGGCCGCCGGGGGCGTCTCGATGGCCGTGGGCGCGCTGACGCCGTTCGCCGCGCTGTCGCTCGTTCTCGTCTGCCTGCTGCCGTGGCCACGGGGCATCCGGGCGCGCGTCACGGCGCTCTGCACGATCCTCATCGTGCCGCTCGCCTGGATCGACGCCGGGCGGGTGGCGCCGCAGGACGACGACGTCCAGGCGGTCACCGCCTGGTTCATGCTGCTCGCGTTCGCCGTGGTGCTGCCGTTCACCGTGGTCAGCATGCTGTGGTGGTGGGACATCGTGCGCGAGCTGGACCGCGCACGCGCGGCGGAGGCGCGCCTGGCCGCGACGCAGGAGCGCCTGCGGCTGGCGGGCGACGTCCACGACCTGCAGGGGCATCACCTCCAGGTGATCGCCCTGCAGCTCGAGCTCGCCGAGCGCCTGCTGCACGACGATCCCGGCGCGGCCCTGCCGCACCTGCGGGCGGCGCAGCGCTCGGTCGACGACGCCCGCAGCGGCACGCGCGAGCTCGCCACGCGTTTCCGGGGCGTGCCGCTGCCGGACGAGCTCGCGAACGCCGCCGACCTGCTGCGCGCGGCGGGCCTGCGGGTCGAGCTCCGCGTCTCGCCGGACGCCGCGGACGCGCCGCAGGAGGTGCTGGGCCCGGTGGTACGCGAGAGCACGACCAACATCCTCAAGCACGGGGGCGGCCGTTCGGCCACGCTCTCACTGGATCGTGGCGACCGCCAGGGCGCCTGGCTGTTCCGGGCGCTGAACGACGTCCCGGCGGACGCCGGCGCAGCGGAGAGCGGTGCGGCGGAGAGCGGTGCGGCGGCCGGGTCCGAGGCGAGCGGCTCAGGGCTGAGCGGGATGGCCGAGCGCGTCGCTCAGGCGGGCGGCAGCCTGCGCGCGGCCGCCCGCGGCAGAACGTTCGAGCTCGTCGCCGAGGTGCCGCACGGGCAGGCGCAGGGAGCGCTCGCATGATCCGCGTGCTGATCGCCGACGACGAGGAGATGATCCGCACCGCGCTCGCGGCGCTGCTGCGTCTCGAGCCCGACATCGAGATCGTGGCGGAGTGCGCCGACGGCGAGCAGGCGGTGGCCGAGGCCACGCGCCTGACGCCGGACGTCTGCCTCTTCGACGTGGAGATGCCCGGGCTCGACGGCATCGACGCCGCCGAGCGGCTGCGCCGCACCGTCCCCACGCGCGTGGTCGCGGTCACGCGGCATGCGCGGCCGGGCGTGCTGCGACGCGCTCTCGCCGCGGGGGTGCAGGGCTTCATGCCGAAGTCGCGTCGCGCGCAGGACGTCGCCGAGGTCATCCGCCGGGTGGCGGCGGGGCAGCGCTACGTCGACCCGGAGATCGCGGCCGACGCGCTGTCGGACGAGCGCAGCCCGCTCACCGACCGCGAGCTCGCCGTGCTGCGGGCGGGCGCACACGGTGAGACCACGGTCCGGATCGCGGCGTCGCTGCACCTGTCGCCCGGCACCGTGCGCAACCACGTGTCGTCCATCCTCGGCAAGCTGCACCTGGACACGCGGCAGCAGGCCGTTCTGGAGGCCCGCCGGCGCGGCTGGATCTGAGCGGGCCCGTCAGAGCGCGCGCAGCGCACGACCGAGGTCGGCGGCCGTCTGGGTCACCAGCGCCCCGAGACGCCGGGTGTCGGCGCCGTCGATGCGGGTGACCACCCCGAGGGCGGCCGGCGGCAGGCCGGCGATCGAGCCGACCGGCGCGGCGACCGACACGTTGCCGAGCGTCATCTCCTCGCGGGTGGTCGCGTAGCCGCGTGCGCGGGCACGGTCGATCTCCATCCGGATCGCGTCCGGCTCGGTGATCGAGTACATCGTCTCGCGCTCCAGCGGCTGTGCCAGGAAGCGGTCGATCCAGTCGCCGCTCTGCATGGCCAGCAGCGCCTTGCCGACACCGGTCGTGTGCAACGGCTGCCGGCCGCCCATGCGGCTGAGGGTCGGGATGGACCCGCGGCCGGTGAGCCGTCCGACGTACAGCGCGGTCGCCCGCTCGGGCGCGGGGGCGTCGAGCACCGCCAGGTGCACGTTCTCGCCCGTCGCCTCGTACAGGCGCGTCATATAGGGCAGCGCGGTCTCGCGCAGCCTGAGCGCGAGGGGGGACAGCTCTCCGAGCTCCCACAGCCGCACTCCCACCGCGTAGCGGCGCCCGGGCGTGCGGGAGAGCAGCCCCAGGTCGAGCATCTGGGCGAGGATCCGGTGCAGCGTCGACGAGGAGAGCCCGGTCAGGGCCCCCAGCCGAGAGGCGGACAGCTCCGGCTCGTCGGCCGTGAAGCAGCCCAGGATCCGCATGGTGCGCGAGAGCATTCCATCGGCATCCACGGAGGCCGAATCGATCTCGCGAATCGTTCCGGTCGTCATGTGGTCAGGCTAACCAGGGGCGAGGACGCCGAGGCAAGGCCTTGACTATCGACACGATGAACGCAAGCCGGTATCTCGGACGCCGGGATCACGCGGATGAGAGCGGTCCCACTGAGTGGCGGTCCCCCGACGCCGATAGGGTTGTCGGATGCGGATCGACGGCCTCACCGACCATGCCTGCCTCATCGTCTCCGGCCCGGACCAGCCCGGCGTGGTCGCCGCGGTCGCCGCCCTCGTGGCGCGCCACGAGGGCAACATCGTCTCGCTCGACCAGCACTCGACCGACCCCGTCGGCGGCGACTTCTTCCAGCGCGTCGTGTTCCACCGCACCGGCCTCGCCGACGCCTTCCCGCAGCTCGAGGAGGACCTCGCGGCGACGCTCGGGCCGTTCGGCATGACGTGGACGCTGCGCGACCAGTCGGTGCCGAAGCGCATGGCGATCCTGGCCTCCACCGAGGACCACTGCCTGCTCGACCTGCTGTGGCGTCACCGCCGCGGCTCCCTGCCGGTGGACGTCCCGATGGTGATCTCGAACCACACCCGCACCGCTGAGGACGTCGCGTCGTTCGGCGTGCCGTTCGTGCACGTGCCCGCGCAGCCGGGCCCCGACAAAAGCGCTGCCGAGGCCGAGATCCTGCGCCACCTCGACGGCCGGGTCGACGTCGTCGTGCTCGCCCGCTACATGCAGATCCTCTCGGGCGACTTCCTGCAGAAGGTCGGCGTGCCCGTCATCAACATCCACCACTCGTTCCTGCCCGCCTTCATCGGCGCGAACCCGTACCAGAAGGCCAAGGACAGGGGCGTCAAGCTGATCGGCGCGACCGCCCACTACGTCACCGAGGACCTCGACGAGGGCCCGATCATCGAGCAGGACGTCGTCCGCGTCACCCACGCCGACTCGACCCCGGAGCTGCGCCGGCGCGGCGCCGACGTCGAGCGGGCGGTGCTGTCGCGCGCCGTGCTGTGGCACGCCCAGGACCGCGTGATCCGCCACGGCAACCACACCATCGTCTTCTGACGCGCCGCGTGGAGGGCGGAGCGACCGGCGGCCGACCCGCTGCGCTACAGGGGATCGGCTTCAGCCAGCAAGAGGTCCAGATCAGCGATCAGCGGTTCGATGTACCTCGTGACGACGGCCCACACAGTTTCATAGTCGACGTCACCGTACTCGTGTGCGATGACGTTGCGCACCCCGATGATCTTGCTCAGTTCCGGGATCCGCATCGCCGTCTCAAGGTCGTCGCGGCGAAGGCGGGACAGCGCCTCGCCGAGGATCTCGAGCTGCCGTTCGACTGCCGAGCGGAGGAGCAGATCGGCGAAGAACCGTTCCTTCTTCACGCCGTCGGTGAACGTTCGCACGGCCTTTGCGGCCTCGACGGCATCCCAGAGCAGCTTCGCGCTCTCAAGCCGCATACACGTCCTGAGCGCTCCCGAAGGCGGACTTCTTGAAGAAGGGGTTCCGCACCGCGTCGGCGACGACGAGGTCGACATCGCGCCCGACGATCTCGGTGAGCGCGTCCTTGAGCCCCAGGTAGTCCTCCAGCCGATCATCGCGATCCGGATGGAAGTCGACGAGGAAGTCCACATCGCTGCGCGACGAGTCGAACCGATCCGTCAGCGCCGACCCGAACACGCGAAGCCGACGCACACCGAATCGCTCGCTGGCGCGAGCGATGGCTTCGCCGTCGAGTGGCACCCCGGTGACCATGCCTCCAGTGTCCCAGATCACCGTCCGCGGAGCGAGGCCTCGGTCAGGAGGCCTCCTCGGGGCGGCTGCGCAGCTCGTCGTCCGTCTCGTCGGGCGTGTAGCCGGGCACGTGCCGCTCCTCGGGCCCCACGTACTCGGACAGGGGCCGGATGAGCGCGTTGGAGCCCTGCTGCTCCAGGATGTGCGCAGTCCAGCCCGTCACGCGGGCGGCGACGAACAGCGGGGTGAACGTCACGGTGTCGAAGCCCATCAGGCTGTAGGCCGGCCCGGACGGGTAGTCGAGGTTGGGGTAGATGCCCTTGCGGTCCACGAACTCCCGCTCCAGCGTCTCGGTGAGCTCGGCCACCTCGGGACGCCCGTAGTGCTCGACGAGCGCGTCGAGCGCCCGCTTCATGGTCGGCACACGGGAGTCGCCGCGCTTGTAGACGCGGTGCCCGAAGCCCATGATCTTGCGCTTCTCGGCGAGGGCCTCGTCGAGCCAGGGGCCGACGCGCGACGCGTCGCCGATCTCGTCGAACACGTGCATCACCGCCTCGTTGGCACCGCCGTGCAGCGGGCCCTTGAGCGCCCCGATCGCGCCGACGACCGCCGAGTACAGGTCGCTGAGGGTCGACGCGATGACGCGGGCGGTGAACGTCGACGCGTTGAACGAGTGCTCGGCGTACAGGGTCAGCGACCGGTTCAGGGCGTCGACCACGGTGCCGTGCGGCTCCTCGCCGAACGTCATCCAGAGCAGGTTGGCGGGGTAGTCGAGGTCGTCGCGCGGCTCGACCGGTTCGAGGCCCCGGCGGCGGCGCTGTCCGTACGCCACGAGTGCGGGCAGCGCGGCGAACAGCCGGACGCTGCGCTCGACGTTCTGCTCAGGCGTGCCGACGGCCTCGAGCACGTTGTCGGTGCCCGCCGTCGCGGCCGCCCCCAGCACGCTGACGGCGGTGCGCAGCTCGTCCATGGGGTGCGCCGACACGGGCTGCGCGTCGATGACCGCCCGCACCTCGGGGGCGAGGGCGCGGTGGGCGCGCTCAGCCGCCCTCAGCGCGGCGAGCTCCGCGTCGTCCGGGAGCTCGCCGTGCCACAGCAGGTGCGCCACGGCCTCGAAGGGCTGCGTGTCGGCGAGCTGCTGCACCGGGTAGCCCCGGTAGAGCAGCGAGTTGGTCTCGGGGTTCACCTTCGAGATCGCGGTCTCGTCGGCGACGACGCCCACGAGCCCCTTCCTGATGTCGGTCATCGTCAGCTCCTCTGGTGGCGACGCTAGCGCGTGATGTCGAAGTCGAACACGGACGAGTCGAACCGGTTGTACCCCTCGTAGTCGATCAGATCGTAGAGCTCGGCGCGATGCTGCATCTGGGGCAGCAGCTCGGTCAGGCGCCCCTCCGACAGCAGGGCGTCCAGCGCGCGGTCGGCCGCGCCCATCGCGATCCGCAGCAGCGAGACCGGCCAGATCACGATGTTGACGCCGACGTCGCGCAGCTGGTCGACGGAGAACAGGTCGGACTTCCCGAACTCGGTCATGTTGGCGAGGATCGGCACGTCGACGGCCGCCCGGATCGCGGCGAACTCCTCGAGCGTGCGCATGGCCTCCGGGAACACGGCGTCCGCTCCGGCGTCGACGAGCGCCTTCGCCCGGTCCACCGCCGCGTCGAGCCCCTCGACGGCGCGGATGTCGGTGCGCGCCATCACCAGGAAGTTCTCGTCGCGGCGGGCGTCGACCGCCGCGCGGATGCGGCGCAGCGCCGTCGTGTCGTCCACCACCGCCTTGCCGTCGAGGTGTCCGCAGCGCTTGGGGTTGACCTGGTCCTCGATGTGGGCGCCCGCGACCCCCGCGTCCTCCAGCATCTGGATGGTCCGGGCCACGTTCATCGGCTCGCCGAACCCGGTGTCGGCATCGATCAGCGCCGGCAGGTCGGTGGTGCGGGCGATCTGCGCGCCCCGGGCGGCGACCTCGGTGAGCGTCGTGAGGCCGATGTCGGGCAGGCCCAGGTCGGCGCTCAGCACGGCGCCCGAGATGTACACCCCCTCGAAGCCCTTGCGCTCGATGAGCCGCGCGGACAGCGGATTGAACGCGCCGGGCAGCCGCAGCAGCTCGCCCGTGGCCAGCCGCTCCCGGAAGAGCCGGCGCTTGACGTGGGCGGGCACGGTCGAGTGCAGCATCAGAACAGTCCCTTCGGGGCGGGGGCCGCCTCCAGCACGCCGGGCGCGGCGACGATGTTCAGCCGACGCACGTCGTCGGCGTCGAGCTCCGGCAGCCGCTGCACGAGCTCGAGGAACCGCTCGATCTCGGCCGGCTCCAGCACCGGCTCCGCGAGCAGGCGGAACTTCGCGACGTAGTCCTCGCGGGCGAAGGGACGCGCGCCGAGCGGATGCGCGTCCGCCACGGCGATCTCGTCGACCACGGTGGTGCCGTCGGCCAGCTCGATGACCACGCGGCCGCCGAACGCCTTCTCGTCCGGATCCTCGGAGTGGTAGCGGCGCGTCCACTCCGCGTCCTCGGCGGTCGTGACCTTGCGCCACAGCTCGACCGTGTCGGGGCGGGCGGCCCGCGCGGGCGCGTACGAGTCGACGTGATGCCATCCGCCGTCCTGCAGGGCGACCGCGAAGATGTACGGGATGGAGTGGTCCAGCGTCTCCCGCGACGCGGCGGGGTCGTACTTCTGCGGATCACCCGCGCCCGACCCGATCACGTGGTGCGTGTGGTGCGAGGTGTGCAGCACCACCGACCGCACGTTCGCCGGGTCGCGCAGCTCGGGGCGCTCCGATCCCAGCCTGCGGGCGAGGTCGATCCACGCCTGGGCCTGGTACTCCGCGGAATGCTCCTTGGTGTAGGTGTCGAGGATGCCGCGCTTCGGCTCCCCCGGCCCGGGCAGCGGCACCTCGTAGGCGGCGTCGGGGCCGTCGAGCAGCCAGGCGATCACGCCGTCCTCGCCCTCGTAGATGGGGCTGGGCGAGGTCTCGCCGCGCATCGCCCGGTCGACCGCCTCGACGGCGAGCTTGCCCGCGAACGCCGGCGCGTGCGCCTTCCAGCTCGAGATCTCGCCCTTGCGCGACTGCCGCGTGGCGGTGGTGGTGTGCAGCGCCTGGCCCACGGCCTGGTAGATCGTCTCGGCGTCGAGGCCCAGCAGCGTGCCGATGCCGGCGGCGGCGGACGGCCCGAGGTGGGCGACGTGGTCGATCTTGTGCCGGTGCAGGCAGATCGCGCGCACCAGGTCGACCTGGACCTCGTAGCCGGTCGCGATGCCCCGCACGAGCGCCGCTCCGTCCACGCCGGCGTGCTGCGCCACGGCGAGGATCGGCGGGATGTTGTCGCCCGGGTGCGAGTAGTCGGCCGCGAGGAACGTGTCGTGGTAGTCCAGCTCGCGGACCGCCACGCCGTTCGCCCAGGCCGCCCACTCGGGGCTCGTGGTGGCGTCCCGCACGCCGAAGACCGCTGCCCCGGCGCCGCCCCGCGACGCCGGGTGGTCGAGCGCCTGGGCGCGCGCGGCGCTCGGGGGCGTGCGCGTGAGGGAGGCGGCCGCGACGGCGGCGTTGTCGATGATCCGGTTGACGACCATGTCGACGACCTCGGGCAGGACCTCGACGGGATCGACGGCGACCTGCGCGATCTTCCAGGCGAGCTGGTCCTCCCGGGCGAGCCCCTCCTCGCTGCGGTGGACGCGGACGTGATGAGTGACGGTCATGCTGCTCCTTGCTGCTCGCGACGCCTACGCACCACGATCCCACGCCGTCGGCCGCACGGGCTCGCGCGCCATGGGCCGCGCGCCGCTGATCGTCACCCCGGCGCCCGTGGCGCAGGAAGCGGAGCTCTCCCACTCAACGGGAACCCCGCCTCGGTGGCACGCGGCCCCGGAGGGATAGAGTCACGCCCTGTGAGCGAAGACGCCCTGGCCGATGCCGCCGGACCCGGCGCGCGCGGCTCGGCCGACCGCCCGCGGGCCGTGCACCTCGGCTTCCTGCTCCTGACGCTGTGCCTGATCGCCGTGAACATGCGCGCGACGATCACCGGCATCGGGCCCCTCCTCGAGCAGATGACGGCCGACACGGGAGCCGCGCTCACGACGCTCAGCGCCCTGACCTCCGTGCCGCTCATCGCGTGGGCCCTCTGCTCGCCCCTCGCGCACACGGCCGCGCAGCGGTGGGGGCTGAACCGCGTGCTCACGGTCTCTCTCGCCCTTCTGGCGGCCGGCACGCTGATCCGCTCGCTGCCGGGCGCCGTCGCGAGCGTCTGGATCGGCACGGCCGTCATCGGCGCCACCCTGGCCGCGGCGAACGTGCTGCTGCCCGCGGTGGTGAAGCAGTCGTTCGGCACGAGGGTCCCCGCGGTCACCGCCCTGTACACGGCGCTGCTCGCGGGCTGCGGCGCCGTCGCGTCGGGCCTGGTGGTGCCGATCTCGCACGTCGACACGGGCTCCGGCCCGTGGGGGTGGCGGGCCGCCCTCGTCGCGGTGTGCGCCACGCTGCCGATCGCGCTCGTCCTCTGGGCCATCCATCACCGTCGCGCGGGATCCGGTCGCGGGCCCGTCCGCCCCGCCGGGGCCCGGCGGGGGCCCGGCGTGTGGGGCGACGCCGTGGCCTGGCAGGTGGGCCTGTACTTCGGCGTGCAGGCGTCGCTGTTCTACGTGCTGCTCACCTGGATCGCGCCGATGGCGCTGTCGTACGGCCGCGGCGAGGCCCAGTCGGGCGTCGACACCATGATGTTCCAGCTGACCGGCGTGCTCAGCTCCCTCGCGCTGCCCCTGGTGCTGCGCGGGCGCCTCGAGCGCTGGGTGCCGGCCCTGCTGCCGCTGCTCGCGATCGTCGCCGTCGTGGGGCTGGTGACGGCGCCCGGCGGCATCCTGTGGTGGGGCATGCTGGCGGGCCTCACGAGCGGAGCGTCGCTCGCGATGTCGCTGACGCTCATGGCCTCGCGTGCGCGCGACCACCACACCGCCTCCGCGCTGTCGGGGATGGGCCAGTCGGTCGGGTACGCGTTCGCGGCGCTGCCGCCGGTGGTGTTCGGGCTGCTGCACACCGTCACCGGCGGCTGGGCGCTGCCCCTGGCGTTCTCGGGGGCGCTGCTCGTCGTCCAGGGCCTCCTCGGGCTGCTGGTCGGCCGCGAGCGGTTCGTGCTCGAGCCCGCTCCTCGTCCCTGAACCCCTGAGCCCCCTCCCTCGCCCCGCTGCTCAGGCGGGGTCCGCGTCGAGCTCCGCCAGGGCGAGCAGCGCGTCGACGCGGTGCGCGGCGCCGTCCTCGGTCCACTCCAGCGTGACGAGGCCCTCGCCGGGGATGGCGTCCAGGCGCAGGCGGTCGGCCCCCGAGTCCCAGGCGAGCACCAGCCGCCCGGCGCCGCCCTCGCTGCGGAACTCGCCGCCGAAGGCCGGGTGGAGGCTCCGCAGCCGCATGAGCGCCCGCAGCGCCCTCACGACCGGCCGCTCGAAGGCGGCGTCGACCTCGGCCTCGGCGTACCGATGCCGATTGATGTCGCGCCCGACACCGGTCTCCGCCAGCAGCTCCATGTCGTCGCCGCCGGCGAGCGCGCCGACGTAGTACACCTGCGGCACGCCCGGCAGCAGGAACTGCACGGCGCGGGCGAGCAGGTAGCGCTCGTCGTCCGACCCCAGGGCCGCGAAGAACGTCGCGTTGACCTGATAGAGGTCGAGGTTCGACGCGGCGGCGCCGGTCGCCTCCCGGCTCTCGCCCCCCGTGTTGCGATGGATGCCCTCGACGAGCGCGTCGATCTGCGCCGGCGCGAGCAGCCCGTCGCGGGCCGGGTCGTCCGGGTCGGCGCCGACGTCGATGACCCCGATGCCGTCGTGCGTGTCGAGCACGGTCACGGCGTTCCGCGGCCGCACGTCGATCCACCGCAGGAGCGGGTCGACGTCGCCGGTCGCGAGCAGGTGGAGCACGAGCGGCGGCAGCGCGAAGTCGTAGACGCGGTCGACACGGGTGGCGATCTCGATCTGGGTGCGGAAGTGGGAGTGGATCTCGACGAGCACTGTCATGCCGCGCTCGCGGGCCAGGCCCGCGATCTCGTCGATGAAGTCGAACGTCTCGGGCGTCATGAAGCACGAGGTGCCGGCGCGCTTGACGGCGTAGCCCGCGGCGTCCAGGCGGATCATCGACACGCCCGCCTCGCCCAGCCGGTCGAGGATCGACACGAGGTACGCGTGTCCCGCTCCCGAGCGCACGTCGATGTCGATCTGCTGCGGCGTGAAGGTGGTCCACAGCAGTCGCTGACGGCCGCCCGCGCGGTACGCCGTGAACGGCAGCCCGGGCCGGGGCCGGTAGATGGCGGTCAGGTCGGCCTCGGACGCCCCGTCGGGGAACACCCGGTCGTAGGTGAGGAAGAGGTCGGCCGTGGGCGACTGCTCCCCCTCGGCCAGGAACCGGAGGAACGCGTCGGACTCGCTCGAGACGTGGTTGACGATGACGTCCACCACCAGGTCGTGCGTCGCCGCGACGTCGCGGACGTCCTGCCACGTGCCGAGACGAGGGTCGGGCGTCGTGTGGTCCACGGGGTCGAAGCCGGCGTCGGCGCCGTCGTGCGGCGTGAAGAACGGCAGCAGGTGGATGCCGGTCACGGCATCGCCGAACCGCCGTCGCACGACGTCCGCGACGGCGGGGATGGTGCCGCCGAGCCGGTCGGCGTAGGCGATGAGCTGGACGCCGTCTCGCATGGTCCCTCCTGGGGGCGCGTGGGCGCGCCGCCGGCCGCGGGGACCGGCGGCGCGGGGGTGGTCAGTCGCCGACGGCGGTCTGGAGGTGGCCGCGCGCGGCGGCCTCGAGGTGCACGAGGTCGCTGGCGATCGTCGCGCCGGTGAAGCCCTCGGCGAGGCGGCGCCGCGCGGTCTCGCCGTCCGGGGTGTGGATGAGCACCGGAAGGCCATGCGCGTCGGCCGCCGCGCGGATGCGGTCGAGGGCGGCGGAGAACCGGTCGGCGATCTCGGGGTCGCCGGGGGTGCGGGCCCCCAGGGCGAGCGCGAGGTCGGACGGCCCGATGTACAGGCCCGACAGGCCGGGCACCGCCGCGATCTCCTCGACGTGGTCGAGCCCCTCGGCGGTCTCGATCATGGCGAGGACCACGACGCTCGCGTCGGCCTCCGCCGGCGTGGGGCCGATCCGCAGCTGCGAGCGCATCGGCCCGTACGACCGCACCCCGTTCGGGGGGTAGGTCGCCGCGGCCACGGCCTGTGCGGCGTCGTCCGGCCGGTTCACGAGCGGGACGATCACGCCGTGCGCCCCCGCGTCGAGCGCCTGGCCGATCACGGCCGGGTCCTTGCTCTGCACCCGGACCAGGCCGACCGTGCCGGTGCCGCCCGCGGCGGCCCCGGCGTCGATCGCCAGCAGCCCGGCGAGGATGCCGGAGTAGCCGAGCAGGCCGTGCTGGCCGTCGATCGCGACGTAGTCGTAGCCGACGCGGCCGAGGCGCTCCAGCACGACGGGGGCGTCGAGCACCGACCAGTAGCCGACGATCCTCTCCCGGTCGCGCATCCGCCGGGCGAACTCCGTGCTGCTCATCGTCTTCCTCTCGATCACCGGTTGTAGGCGGGGACGGGACCGTCGATCCAGTCGCCGATCTCGTCGATGCGCGCCGCGAGCGCGGGGTCCAGGGCGCCGCGCTCCAGCACATCCAGGTTGGAGCGGACGTGCTCGGGGCGCGAGCCCCCGATCAGCACGCCGGCGACGCCCGGCCGTCCGACCAGCCAGCGCAGCGCGAGCTCGCGCATCTCCGCACCGGTGTCCTCGGCCACCTCCCGGAGGCGGTCGATGGCCTCGAACATCCGCGGGTCCCAGTACCTGTCGGTGTACATCCGCCCGAGCCGCTCGCCGCCGAACCGTCCGCCCTCCGGCGCCTGCGCGTAGCGGTGCCGGCCCGTGAGCAGACCACCGGCGAGCGGGTTGTACGCGATCACCGGGGCGTCGAACCGCTCGGCGGCCTCGCGGTACTCGGGCTCGATGCGGCGACACAGCGCGTTGTAGAGCTGCTGGCTCGCGACGGGCCCGGCCATGCCGCGCTCGCGCGCGCCGAAGACGAGCTCGGCGAGCTGCCAGGAAGCGACGTTGGAGACGCCCCATGCGCGGATGCGGCCGTCGTCGAGCAGGCCGGCCAGCGTGTCCAGCGTCTCGCCCACGGGCGTCGCGCGGTCCGGCTGGTGCAGGTAGTAGAGGTCGAGGCGGTCGGTCGCCAGCCGCCGGAGAGAGCCGGCCACGCAGCGCTCGATGGCGATGCGCGACAGGGGCGCGGCGCCCTCCGCATCGGGGTGGGGCATGCCGACCTTGCTCGCGAGCCGCACCTCGTCCCGCCGCCCGGAGAGCGCACGGCCGAGGATCTGCTCGCTCGCCCCGCCGGCGTAGCCGTTCGCCGTGTCCACGTCCCGCAGGCCGCGATCCAACGCCTCGTCCAGCACCTGCCTCGAGGAGGGCTCGTCGAGGCCGTCGCCGAACGTCATGGTGCCGAGCACCGCGGCCGTCGCGCTCAACGCGCCTCTCCCAGCGCCTCGCGCGGCACCAGCACGTGCTTGATCGCCAGCCGGCAGTAGGAGTAGGTCACGTGGACGTCGCCGTCCGGGTCGGTCAGGAGCACCGGATAGGACATCTCCATGGCGCGGTCGCCCGCACGCTCGAGCACGGCGGCGGGGACCGCGTCGGCGGTCTCCAGGTCGAGCACCCGCTGCCAGGTGCGCCCGCGGTCGTCGGAGCGCAGCAGCGACAGGGGGATGCGCTCGACGCCCCACACCGCGTGCCGGTCGAGCGGGGCGGCGGCGCCGGGCGCGGTCACCTTGCCCTCGTCGTGCTCGCGCTCCGCCTCGCCGAGCTCGCTGCCGGGGGCGGCGGCGATCGGGTTGAGCACCGCCAGCACGCTGTCCGCTCCGAGCGCGGGGGCGCGGCGCATCTGGATCGAGGAGTTGTTGTTCGGAACCGCGATCGCGCGCGGCTCGCTCCAGCTGAGGCCGGAGTCCGCCGACTCGCTCCGGTAGACGGCGTCGGCCCACCGGCTGCGGAAGAAGGCGACGAGCCCGCCGTCCTCGAAGGGCACGATGTCCATGTGCACCGCGCCGACGCTGCCGGGCACGGGCACCTCGGTCCAGGAGCGGCCGCCGTCGGTGCTGCGCAGCACGGCGCTCGTGTCGGCGTCGCCGAACCACTGCCGGCCGGGCAGCGGGTGGCAGCGGAAGATCGGCAGGAGCAGCGTGCCGTCGCCCAGCACGACGAGGTCCTGCCGGATGAAGACGCCGCGGTCCTCGATCAGCGCCTCGGGTTCGCCCCACGTCCGCCCGCCGTCCTGCGACACGCGGCGCATCAGCAGCGCGGTGTCCTGCGCGCCGAAGTCCTGCGCGGTGTAGAGCAGCCAGACGGCGCCGTCGGGCAGCGTCGCGAGCACGGGGTTCTGGTGCGACTGCCCGGAGCGCGGCGAGACCGCCTCCGCGGCGCTCCAGCGGCCGGTGGCCTCGTCGAGGCGGGAGAGCTGGATCCGCACGTCGGGCGTGCCCTCGCGCTCGCCGGCGAACCAGACCGCTGCGAGAGACCCGTCCGGCAGGCGGTGCAGGAAGGAGGCGTGGTTCTCGGCGCGGTCCGTGGGGATCAGCGCCTCGGCGCGATCACGGCTCCGGACGAGGACGCCGTCGATCGGGGGGACAACATCGGCCATCGGCACAGCACTCCTCGGCTTCGAAAGATTGCGCTTTTCGCGCAGTAACGTTAGCACGAATCGCGCAGTTCATAATAGGATCGTCGAGGTGGCACCGGGCCGCCCGCAGGCCAAGGGAGGGGGCGCGCCCATGAAGCAACGCCGAACCCAGCAACGACGCGACGAGATCCTCGCGCTCGCGACGGACGTGGGACTGACGAACGTCGACGACCTCGCCGAGCGCTTCGGCGTGACGGCGTCGACGATCCGCCGCGACCTCGCGACGCTCAGCAGCGACGGGCGGCTGGCACGCACGTACGGCGGCGCCATCTCGACGTCCCACCTGCCCGAGGCGTCTCTGCTGCAGCGGCGCTCCGAGGCGCTCGACGCGAAGCGGTCGATCGTCTCGTGGGCCGCCGGCCAGGTCGAGCGCGGCGAGTCGATCTTCCTCGACGCCGGGTCGACCACCGCGCTCCTCGCGCGGGAGCTCACCACGAGGCAGACGCCCGCCACCGTGACCACGTCGAGCCTCCCCGTCGTCAGCCAGCTGCAGTCGGCGAGCGCGCTGACGGTGCAGTGCCTCGGCGGGCGGCTGCGCCCGCTCAGCGGCGCGTTCGTGGGCCCGCTGGCCGAGGCGTCCCTCGACCGCATGAGCTTCGACCGCGCCTTCATCAGCGCCGACGGCGTGACGGCCGACCGGGGGCTCTGCGAGGCCGAGCTGGAGCAGACCCGCTTCAAGGAGATCGTCGCCCGACGGACCCGGTCCCTGTACGTGCTGGCGCACGCGGCGAAGCTCGGCCACGCCCCCTTCGACGCCTGGGCCCGGCTCGACCTGCCCTGGACGCTCGTGACCGACGAGGCGGCGCCGGAGTCGGCGCTGGACGAGTTCCGCGCGGCCGGCATCAGCGTCGTCGTCGCGCCCGCCGTCGCCACAGCGTGACGCCGGCGCCGTTCGCCCGGCTCGTCGCCGACGACCTCTCGGGGGCCGCGGAGGCGGCGGGAGTGGTGCACCGGCACGGGCACGCGGCGGCGGTGGTGCTCACCGGCCGGGCGGAGGACGGCGTCGTCGCGATCGAGGACCTCGACGTGCGCAACGCCGGCGCCGAGGCCGCGGCGCGGATCTCCCGGGCGATGGGCGCGGGCCCGCGCCCCGACTACGTCAAGATCGACTCGCAGCTGCGCGGGCCCGTCGCCGAGCTGATCGCGGCGGCCGCGCGGGGCGCGGCGGTCGTCCTCGCCCCCGCCCTGCCCGCCCTCGCGCGCACCGTGAGCGATGGCGTCCCGCTGATGCACGGCGTGCCGCTCTCCGTCGCGGAGGGGTCGGCCTGGCGGACGGAGGCGTCCGCGGCGCCTCGGCGTCTCTCGGACCTGGTGCCCGCGGGACTCGAGGTCCGGCCGGCGAGCCTCGACGACGTGCGCTCCGGCGCCTTCGCCGACCGCCTCGCCCGCGACCCCGCCGAGGGTGTCGTCCATCTCCCGGACGCGGTCGACACCGCCGACCTGCACGCGATCGCGCGCGCCCTGTGCGCAGCGAGCGGTCCCGTGACCCCCGTCGGGAGCGCCGGACTGCTGGACGCCCTGCTGACCGTGTCGCCGCGACGGCCCGCCGCCCCGGCGGCGGCCTCCACGGCGCGCGCCGAACGGGTCGTCCTGGTGCTCGGAAGCCTCGAGCCCGCGGTGGGGAGGCAGCGGGCCGCCCTGCGACGGTCCGCCGAGACCGTGGTCGCCGACGCGGCGGACGATCCGGCCGACCTGGCCGCCCGGATCGCCGCGGCGCTCGACGGGCCGTCGCGCGTCGTGGTCGTCGCCACCGTCCCGGTCGACGGCGCGCACGACGTCGGCGTCGCGAGCCGCATCGGCGCCGCCGTGGCCGCCGCCGTCCGCGCCCGCCCGACGGCGGCGCTCGCCCTCATCGGCGGCGAGACGGCGCGCCGCACGCTCCAGTCCCTCGACGAGCGCGCGCTCGTCGTCGCCGGCGAGGTGCATCCCGGCGCCGTGCTCGGCATCGCCTCCGGCGGCCGCCCGGTCGTCACCCGTCCCGGCAGCTTCGGCGACGACGACTCGCTCGACCGGATCATCACGACTCTCCTCGGGGACATCCCCCGGGGCGACCATCAGGAAGAAGGACCTCAGTGACCGACGACACCGCCGCGACGACGCTGCCGATCATCGCCGTGACCATGGGCGATGCCGCGGGGATCGGCCCCGAGATCATCGTCCGCGCGCTGCTCGACCCCGAGGTCGCGAGCGCGTGCCGGCCGTTCGTCGTCGGCGACGCCGGGCGCCTGCGCGCCGCCGCCGCGCTGCAGGGCGTGGACGTCGAGATCCGCGCGATCGCCGCGCCGGAGGAGGCGGAGCCGGCCGCCGGCCGCATCGACGTGGTCGACCTGGGCCTGATCCCCGCCGATCTGCCGTGGGGCGAGCTCAGCCCCGTGGCCGGCGACGCCGCCTACCGCTACGTCGCGACCGCGGCGGAGTTCGCGACCGCCGGCCGCGTCGACGCGATCTGCACCGCCCCGCTGAACAAGAAGGCGCTCCACGCGGCGGGACACCTGTACCCCGGGCACACCGAGATGCTGGCGGCGCTGTGCGGCGTCGAGGAGGTCTCGATGCTGCTCTCGACGCCGCGCGTGCGCGTCATCCACGTGACGACCCACGTCGGCCTGATCGACGCGATCCGCCGGATCGAGCCCGGCCTGGTCGAGCGCACCATCCGTCGCGGCCTGAAGGCCATGCAGGACGCCGGCATCGACTCGCCGCGGGTGGGCGTCTGCGCGATCAACCCCCATGCGGGCGAGAACGGCCTGTTCGGCTACGGCGAGGAGGCCGAGAAGATCACCCCCGCGGTCGAGCGCGTCGCCGCCGAGGGGCACGACGTGCACGGCCCCCTGCCCGCAGACACGGCGTTCTTCCTCGCCTCGCGCGGCGACTACGACCTCATCGTCGCGATGTACCACGACCAGGGCCACGGCCCGGTGAAGGTGCTCGGCATCGAGGCCGGCGTCAACGTCACCGTCGGACTGCCCGTCATCCGGACCTCCGTCGACCACGGCACCGCGTTCGACATCGCCGGCACGGGCACCGCGTCGCACGAGAGCCTCGTGGTCGCCGTGCAGCAGGCCGTCTCGATGAGCCGAGGGGCCGCCGCCCGCCGCGTCGCCTGACCCGGGTCGCCTGACGACCGCCGCGGGGCGCCCCGATCCGTGTCCGGACGGGGCGCCCCGGCTCGTCGCCGGACGGGACGTCCCGTGCGTCAGCGCGCGGCCGCGACGGCCTGCCGCTGCTCGAGGACGCGGAAGCCGCGCACGTCGAGAAGCGCGGTGAGCACGGCCACCGGTGCGAAGCAGAAGAACGGCGCCGCCGCCGGGAACGCCCCGAGCAGGAACGACAGCCCGATCCACGCTCCGCAGATCAGCACGGTGCCGACGGGGTGCGAGAGCGCGTACAGCCAGGAGGCCCGGACGATCGCCCGCGGGGGCGCCTCGACGTGCGCGGCGAAGAACGGCAGGTGCACGAGCCCGCCCGCGAACGCCACGGCGGCGACCACCGTGACCCCGAGCACGGGCAGCTGCCATGAGGCCCCGTCAGCCGTCCAGGCCAGCTGCAGGCCGACGCCGAGCAGCAGCCCGACGGCGACGACGACCGCCCCGGCGAGGTTGGCCCGCACGGCGCTCGCGCGCACGAGGGCGGCGTAGCGGCGCAGCATCGGCTCCTCGCGGCTCTCCGGCCGGTGCACGAGGTCACGCGCGATCTGGTAGCCGGCCACGGTCGACGGGAAGAGCCCGAGCACCACCAGGCCCGCCAGGGTGAACAGCAGCCAGAGCAGGTTGAGCCAGGCGAGGCGCGCGATCCAGACGCACCCGATGCGCATGCCCTCCGTGACCGACGTCATCGCGTCACCCCTTCACCGCACCGACCAGGATCCCCTTGCTGAAGTACCGCTGCGCGTACGGATAGAACAGCAGCACGGGCACGATCGCGAAGAGCATCGTGGCCGCGCGGATGTTCTCCGGGATCACGAGGAACCCGTTGCTCACGGTCTGCTGGAAGTTCAGCGCCTGGTCGTCGCTGCCCAGCAGCAGACGGTACAGCACCACCTGGATCGGCTGCAGCGACGCGTCGCGCAGGTAGATGAGCGGCCACAGGAACGAGTTCCACGTCTGCACCGCGTAGAAGATCGAGATCGTCGCGACGACGGGCTTCGACAACGGCATGTAGATCCGGGTCAGGATCTGGAAGTCGTTGGCGCCGTCCATGAACGCCGACTCCTCGAGCTCGTCCGGGATCGCCTCGATGAAGGACTTCGTCACGATGAGGAGGAACGTGCTGATCGCCAGGGGCAGCACCATGATCAGCCAGTTGTTGACCAGGCCCAGGCCGCTGTTGACGATGTAGGCGGGCACGATGCCGGCGTCGAAGATCCACGTGATGATGAACAGCAGCATCACGATCCGCGCGCCGGGCAGCCGCTTCTTCGACAGCGCGTACGCCGTGAGATACGTGAGGATCACCGCGACGGCGGTGCCGACGACCGTGTAGAGGATCGAGTTCAGCAGCGCCCGCACGACGCCGAGCCGCTCGTTGGAGAGGATGTACGAGAACGTCTCGGTGTTGACGTCCACCGGCCACAGGAACACGCGGTCCTGGAGCACCGCCCGCCCGTCCGAGAACGCGACGGCGACGATGTACAGGAACGGGTAGACGCACGCGATCGCGATCAGCCCGAGGATCAGTCCGTTGAGGACGTCGAACAGCTCGGGCTTGCGCTGACGCCGCCTCCGAGCCGGGCCGGAGGTCGACAGGAGCTCGGTCGCCGTCGTGGCACGCTGCTGATCAGTCATCGTCAGAACACCCTCGAGTCGGAGAAGCGCCGCGAGGCGCGGTTCGTCGCCACCACCAGCACGAACGCGATGAGGCCCTGGATGAGGCCGACCGCGGCCGCGTAGCTGTAGTCGGGGAAGCCGTCCGAGGCGAAGGCGAGCCGGTAGACGTAGGTCTGGATGACGTCGGCGGTCTCGTACACGCTCGGGTTGTACATGAGCAGGATCTTGTCCAGGTCGACCGTGAGGATCTGGCCCACGTTCAGGATGAGCATGACGGCGATCATGGTGGAGATGCCGGGCAGCGTGACGCTGAACATCTTGCGCCAGCGGCCGGCGCCGTCGAGCTCGGCCGCCTCGTAGAGGGCGGGGTCGATGCTCGACATCGCGGCGACGTAGATGATCACCGAGTAGCCGAAGTTCTGCCACACGTGCATCGTCGTGTACAGCGGACGGAACCACTCGGGCTCGGTGAAGAACGACACGGCGGATCCGCCGAAGGCCTCGATCACGATGTTCACGACGCCGCCGCTGGGCGACAGCAGCGTGTACATGATGCTGACCAGCACGGCCGAGGAGACGAAGTAGGGCACGAAGCTGAGCGTCTGCACGCTCTTGCGGAACCAGCGCAGGCGCACCTCATTCAGCAGGAGCGCGAAGGCGATCGGGATGGGGAAGCTGACGAACAGCACGAGCACCGCGAGGATCACGGTGTTGACCACGAGCCGCCCGACGGCCGGGTCGTTGAAGAAGTCGACGAAGTTCTGGAAGCCGACCCAGGGGCTGCCGCCGATCCCGAGGAAGCTCGAGAAGTCCTGGAAGGCGATGACGAGCGCCGACACCGGCGCCAGCTTGAACAGCGCCAGGTGGATGAGCCCGGGCAGCAGCATGAGGTACAGCCAGCGGGCTGCCACCATGCGTCTCCACAGGGACGGGCCGCGCCTCGCTCGCGGGCGCCGCCCGGCGGGGACGGCGGGGGTCTTGACGTCGGCTGTCGTCTGGCTCATGTTCTTCCTCGTCGCGGGCAGGGGCCCGCGGCTCGATCGCCGCGGGCCCCTGTGGTGCCCGTCAGTTCATGGCGTCCCAGGCCGCCTGGTCGATCTCCGTGATCTCGGCATAGCCGAGCTCGTCCGCCTCGGCCACGAAGGCGTCCCAGTCGTCGATCGAGCGCTCGCCGGTGACGAACTTCACCATCTCGGCGTCGATGAACGGGTCGACCGAGGCCAGCAGCTTCGAGCGGCGCTCCTGCTGCTCGGTGCTGTACTTCAGCACCGGGTTGCTGACCAGGTAGTTCTCGAAGTAGTCGGTCGAGAAGGTCTTGGTGAAGTCGTCGGACCACGCGTAGAAGGCCTCGTCGCTCACCGGAGCGGGATACGTGAGGCGGTCCTGCATGAAGTTCCACACCGGCTTGCCGACCTCCTGGTCGGCGTTGTCGGCGTACGACACCGTGTACTGCTTCTCGCCGTCGACGACCTCGTACGACTCGCCCTCGACGCCCCAGTGGTAGGTGTCCTGGCCCTCTTCGCTGTAGAGGTGGTCGAGGAACTGGATCACCGCGAGCGAGTTCTGCGACTTGGCGTTGACGACGAAGACGCGGTTCAGGTTGTACCGCTCGTTCGCCGCCTGCATCATCTGCTCGCCGCCGTTGGTCAGTGCGGGCATCGTGCCGATGCTGTAGTCGGGATACGTGTCCGTGTCCGCGTTGGCGAGGAACCAGGCCGGGCGCGTGAAGAAGTCGTTCGTCACCGAGATCTTCCCGGTGAGCATCTTCGTCTGCCAGTCCTCCTCGGTGATGACGCCCTTGACCCACTCGGGGTCGATCAGGCCCTCGGAGTAGAGGGTCGTGTACCACTCGACCATGTCGCGCGCGCCGTCCGCGTGGATGTCGAGCCCGCGGCCCGACTCGTAGACGCCGTGGACGTCGCCCGCCTCGTCGATGCCGTCGTTGGCGGCGAACGCGTACTGGTAGTTGACGAAGGTGTCGCGGCCGCCGAGCGGGTAGTAGCCGGAGTCGGACCCGAAGGTGTCCTTCAGGGCGCGCAGCGCCTCGGTGAAGTCCTCGACGCTCGTCGGCGCCTCCGGGATTCCGGCCTCGGCCAGCATGTCCTCGCGGTAGAACGACAGGATCGACACCTTCGGGTACTCGTTGACGAGCCCGTAGATGCTGCCGTCCTCGTTCTGCACGAGCGCCTTGAAGTCGGGGTTGTCCTCGATGTATGCGGCGAGGTTCGGGGCGTGCTCCTCGATCAGCGGCGCCAGGTCGAGGAACGCGCCCTGGGGGCCGTAGACCTGGGTCTGGGCCATCGTCGCCACCGTGGCGTCCTCGAGGTCGCCGGACGACAGCAGCAGGTCGAGCTGCTGATAGTGCTTGTCCTCGGGGCCGCCGTCCACGACCTCGACGTCGACACCCGCGCCCTCCTGCAGCGGCTCGTTCCAGAGGTCGTCCTCGAGCCAGTTCTTGAACCGGTCGGGGATCCGGTAGCTGAAGGTGGTGCCGTCGCCCGTCGCCTCCTCGCCGCCGCCCGCGGTGCATCCGGCGAGACCGACGACGAGAGCGGAGGCGCCGACGATGCCCAGCAGGGCCCGTGATGTCCGCATTGATACTCCCTTGTACTCGGTGGCGCGCTGAGGGCAGCGACCGCAGGCCCCTGCGAGTGGCGCGACACCCACGTCGCACCTCTTGGACGCTCGGGAGAACGTCACAGTTCGCGCACCAGTGCGTATGAGTATTGCATAGTCCGCGCAGAGTGCGCGAACAATTCTCGACAACCGCCCCCGTTTTCGCGCAGTTCGCGCAAAACCGGACGCCTCTGCGCGTCCGCTGGGCTAGAGTCTGGGCGTGAGCAACGCCGATTCCTCCCCCGTCTCCGGCCTCCTCAGCGGCGCCGACGCCGTCGCAGGCATCGAGACCGGCGGCACGAAGGTCTTCTGCGCCGTGTCCCCGGCCGACAGCCCGCACGAGATCGTCGACAGCCTGCGCGTCGACACCCGCGACCCCGAGTCCACCCTGGGCGACATCGCCGACTTCCTCGGCCGCCACCACATGCGCACCCCGATCCGCGCGGTCGGCGTCGCCTCCTTCGGCCCCGTCGACACCGATCCCGCATCGCCTCACTACGGCAGCGTGACGACGACGCCCAAGCCGGGCTGGGCCTTCACCGACCTGCGCCGAGCGCTCGCCGGGCTCGACCCCGTGCCGGTGTCCTTCGTGACCGATGTGACCGGCTCCCTCCTCGGCGAACGGGCCCGCGGGGCGTTGCAGGGGCTGGACGACGCCGCGTACGTGACCGTCGGCACCGGGGTCGGGGCCGGGGTGATGGTGCACGGCGAGCTCGTCACCGGCCAGGGCACCCCCGAACTCGGCCACATCCTCGTCCGGCGCGACGCCGACGATCCGTTCGCCGGCCGCTGCCCGTTCCACGGCGACTGCCTCGAGGGTCTGGTCTCCGGACCCGCCGTCCAGGACCGCTGGGGACGCCCCGCGCGCGATGCCGCCGAGATCGAGCTGCTCGCGGGCTACGTCGCGCAGCTGTGCCTGACGCTGACGCTGTCGGTCGCGCCGCGCCGCATCGTGGTCGGCGGAGGCGTCTCGAAGACTCCTGGGCTGCTGCCCGCAGCGCGCCGACGCCTGGCGTCCCTCGTGGGCGGCTACCTCGGCTCGACCCACCCCGCCGAGGATCCGGAGGGCGACTACGTCGTGCCCCCGGCGCTCGGCGACCTGTCGGGGGTGCACGGGGCGCTCGACCTCGCGGCGTCGCTCCTCCGCTGAACGGGAGCTCCATCCCGCCCCATCCTCATAGGAACCGCATAGGCGATCCCGACCATCCATCGGGGCAGGTTCCGTACGGTGACCTCATGGCCGCAGGAGCGCGGCACCGACCGAGGAGACCGAGATGAACCGATCCATTCGCAGCGGCGCCGCCCTCGCGGGCGTCATGGGAGTCCTGGTGCTGGCCGGATGCGGCACGACCGCGACGGCGGAATCCGCCGAGGACAGCACGTCGACCGACACAGGCACGTCGACCGAGCAGTCCACCGACACGAGCACGACCGACAGCACGGACACGTCGACCGAGACGTCGACCGACGACGGCACGAGCGACTACACCGACGGCACCTACACCGCCGACGGCTCGTACCAGACCCCGCAGTCGGTCGAGACGGTGACGGTCACGGTCACCCTCGAGGACGACATCGTCACGGACGTGGAGGTGAGCGGCGATCCGCAGGCCTCCGAGAGCCAGCAGTACCAGTCGCAGTTCATCGACGGCATCGCGGCCGAGGTCGTGGGCGTCGACATCGACGACCTGTCGGTCGACCGCGTCGCCGGCTCGTCGCTGACCAGCGGCGGCTTCAACAGCGCGATCGAGCAGATCAAGCAGGACGCGGCGGCCTGACATGCCCGAGACCGTGAGCGCCGGGCCACCGGCTTCCCGCTGGGAGTTCGACGCGATCGGCACCGCCTGGAGCGTCGAGACCCCGCAGCCCCTGGATCCGGCGGCCCGTTCCCGGGTCCAGGGGCGCGTCGACGCGTTCGACGCGGAGTGGTCGCGCTTCCGGGACGACTCGCTCGTCTCCGGGCTCGCCGCCTCCGGCGGCGCCATCGCCCTGTCGACAGACGGCCAGGAGATGCTCGACGCGTACGCGTCGCTCTCCGACGCCACCGACGGCGCCGTCAACCCGCTGATCGGCGGCTCGCTCGAGCGCCTCGGGTACGACGCCTCGTACTCGCTGCGCGCGGGCGAGCCGATGCCCGCGCCGGCCGACTGGCGCGAGCGCCTGACGTGGTCCGGCGGCCTGCTCGCCCTGCGCGGGCCGGGCGTGATCGACGTCGGCGCGCTCGGCAAGGGCCGTCTCGTCGACATCGTGGCCGGGCTGCTGCCGGGCGACGGCGTCGTGGACGCGGGCGGCGACATCCTCGCCCGCGGCACGACCCAGCGCGTGGCGCTCGAGCACCCCTACGACACGCGGCGCGCGATCGGCGTGATCACGATCCACGACGAGGCGCTGTGCGCCTCCGCCGCCAACCGGCGCGCATGGGGCGACGGGCTGCACCACGTGCTCGACGCGCGCACCGGCCTGCCCGTGCGCACGATCGTCGCCACCTGGGCTATCGCGAAGACCGCGATGCGTGCCGACGCCACGGCGACGGCACTGTTCTTCGACGGAGGCCCCGAGCTGGCCGCGGGCTGGGGCGTCCACTGGGTGCGGATGCTGAGCGACGGGCGGCTGGAATGGTCGCTCGGGTCGCGCATCGACGACGGAAGCGCGGAGGTGTTCGCGTGATCGCGGCGCTGAGGGCGGGCGGCCTGCGCGTCCGCGGTCTGCTCGGCCGCCTGTCGATGTATCGGCTGATCCTGGGCGCGCTCGGCCTCCTGGCCGCGGTGGCGCTCGTCCTGTCGCTGTTCGAGCTGGTCGTGCCTACCGCGATCGAGCTGCTCGCGACGGCGGTCGTCCTGATCGCCGTGGGGTGCGGCGTCGACGTCGCCGCACAGCTCGTGCGGCAGCGACCCGTGCGGCTCGAGTCGACGCTCATCACGGCGCTCATCCTGCTGTTCGTGCTGCGCCCCTCCGTCGAGCCCGCGGGGCTGCTCGGCGTCGCGCTGGCCGCGGCGGCCGCCGCGCTGTCCAAGCACCTGATCGCCTGGCGCGGCCGGCACATCCTCAACCCGGCCGCCGTGGGCGCGACCGTCGTGACCGTCGTCGGCGCGCTCCTGCCCGATGCGGGACTCTCGCTCTCGGCCTGGTGGGTCGGATCGCCGGTGCTCGCGCCGGCCGTGATCCTGACGGGGCTCGCGGTGCTGCTGCGCACGGAGAAGGTGCGGCTGGCGGCGCTGTTCGTCGTCGTCGCCACCGCGGTCTACACGGTCCGCACGGTCGTGCAGCTCGTGCAGTTCGACCTCGCGGTCGACCTCGGCTCGGTGCTGTCGTCCGGCCTGCTGTCCGGCCCGTTCCTGTTCCTGGGCGCGTTCATGCTCACCGAGCCGCTGACGCTGCCGCCGCGTCGACGCCAGCAGTACCTCGTCGCGGTGGTCGTCGCGGTGCTCGCCGGCTGGTCGCCCCTGATCGGCGGCATCAGCCTCGGTCAGGAACGCGCCCTGCTGATCGGCAACCTGGTCGCGTTCGCTCTCGCGATCGGCTCGCGTCCGGGCGCCGCGCTGAGGCTGCTCGGCCGCTCGGCTCCCACGCCGACCTCGCACGAGGTCGTGCTGGAGAGCGCCCGGCCGATCTCGTTCCAGCCGGGCCAGTACCTCGAGCTGGAGGTGCCCCACCGGCGTCCGGACGGCCGCGGCACGCGCCGCGAGTTCAGCATCGTCTCGGCGCCCGAGGAGCTGCCCACCGTGCGCGTCAGCTACCGCGACGGGACGAGCACCTACAAGCGCGCGCTCACGTCGCTCGAGGGCGGCGCCCCGCTGCGGGTCACGGGCGTCTGGGGCGACTTCACGCTTCCGCGCGACGAGGGCGCGCCGCTGCTGTGGGTCGCCGCGGGCATCGGCATCACTCCGTTCGTGTCGCAGCTGCGCCACCTCGAGCTCACCGACCGGGCGCGGGACATCGTGCTGGTCTACGTCGTGTCCACGGGCGAGGAGCTGGCCTACCGCGACCTGCTCGCCCGCACCGGGATCCGCGTGCTCGTGTGGAGCCGCGACCCGATCGAGGGGACGCCGGACGGTTGGCAGACGGAGACGGGGCGGCTCGACGCCGCGGGGCTGGCGGGCGCCGTGCGGGACATCGGCTCCCGGCACGCCTACGTGTCGGGCCCGCCCGCGCTGATCGCGGGGCTCTCGCCGGCGCTGCGCTCCGCGCGTTCGGTGACCACCGACGCGTTCGCGGGCTATTGACCCGCGTCCGGGGGACGGCCGTTCCGCTTCGGCCGTCCCCCGGATGCCACGGTCAGGCCGAGGGCCGCGCGATGCGCACGAGCATCTTGCCGGTGTTGGCGCCGCGCATCATGTCGAGGAACGCGTCGACCGTGTTCTCGATGCCGTCGACGATCGTCTCGTCGTAGGCGACGCGGCCCTCCGCGAACCAGCCGGCCATCCGCTCGCCGAACTCGGGCGAGAGGTGCAGGTGGTTGCCGATCGTGAAGCCCGTCAGGGTCAGGCCGCGCGTGATGACGTTGGCCAGGTTGTCGGGCCCCGGTACGCGCTCGGTCGTGTTGTACCCCGCGATGGCTCCGCACAGCGCGAGACGCCCGCCGTCGTTCATGACGTCGAGCGCGGCCTCGAGGTGGTCGCCCCCGACGTTGTCGAAGAACACGTCGACGCCCTCGGGCGCCGCGGCGGCGAGCTGCGCGCGCACCGGCCCGTCCTTGTAGTCGAACGCCGCGTCGTAGCCGTACTTCTCGGTCAGCAGCGCGACCTTCTCGGCCGTGCCGGCGGATCCGATCACGCGGCCTGCGCCGAGCAGCTTGGCGATCTGGCCCACGGCCGTGCCGACGGCGCCGGCGGCGCCCGAGACGAACACCGTGTCGCACTCCTTCAGCCCCGCGATCGCCGTCAGCCCGACGTAGGCCGTGAGACCCGTCATCCCGAGGATGTGCAGGCGCACCGAGAGCGGGACGCCCGGGATCTCCGGCACCGCGCGGAACGTCGACGCGTCGGCCTGCACGACGTCGCTCCAGCCGTGCTGGTGCAGCACGACCGCGCCGACGGGCAGCGCGTCGGCGGCGGACTCGACGACGCGTCCCACGGCGCCGCCGGCGATCACCTCGCCGAGCGCGTACGGCGCGACGTAGCTGCGCACGTCGTTCATCCGGCCGCGCATGTACGGGTCGACAGAGACGAACTCGTTGGCCACGCGCACCTCCCCGGGCGCGAGGTCTGCGAGCTCGACGGCGACCGTGCGGAAGTCGTCGTGGGTCGGCCACCCGTCGGGTCAGCGGGCGAGGTGGATCTGCGTGCTCGTGGCATGCGTCATAGGGGCTCCTTCGTAGGGATGGTGTGAGGGGATCGGGCGGCGCCCGCCGCGGCCTCCTGCCGGGCGGACCTCAGACGGCGAGGCCGACGGCCAAGGCGACCACGCCGAGGGCGGGGATCACTCCCTGCTTCAGCGCCGCGGCGGCCTTGTCGGGGCTCGACAGCAGCAGGACGAGGCTGGCGGCGACCATCGAGCCGGCCCCGGTGAAGACGAGCGTCGCGCCGACGGCCGTCGCGCCGGTGGCGTAGAGCACGATGCCGAGAGCCACCGCGATGGCGAGGAACAGGTTGTAGAAGCCCTGGTTGAAGGCGAGCTCCTTCTGCACCGCGGCCTGCTCGGCCGTGCCGGTGCCGAACGTGCGCCGTGCGCGCTCGCCGGTCCAGGCGATCGACTCGAGATAGAAGATGAACACGTGCAGCAGCGCCGCGACGCCCGTGAGCGCAAGACCCGCGATGACCATGGGGACTCCCTTCGCGCGGCCTCCGCCGCGAATACTGTACCGACCGATTCAATATATACTGAATCGACCGGTACACAAAAGGGCCACGGGAGATCGCCATGGGACGCACACAGACGTTCGACACGACGGAGGTCGTCAGGGCCGCGCGCGGCGTCTTCTGGGAGCAGGGCTTTGACGGCGCCCCACTGCCCGAGCTCGAGCGCGCGACGGGCCTGAGCCGCTCGAGCATCTACCACGCCTTCGGCTCCAAGCGCGGCCTGTTCGACGCCGCCGTCGAGAGCTACCTGGACGAGGTGATCCGCCCGCGCCTGCGGCCGCTGACCGCACCGGACGTGTCGCCCGACGCACTCGAGGAGTACCTGACCGGCCTGCGCGCAGCGCTCCTTCGCGCGGGCACGCTGCCCGCCTCGAGCGGCTGCCTGCTGGTCAACGCCGCGTCCGCCCCGATCGCGCACGACGACTCCGTCGCGCACGTGATCGCCGACTACCGCGCCGAGCTCCGCCACGCGCTGGGACGCGGCGTCGAGGCCCGCCTGCCGCACCTCCGCGCCGCCGAGCTCGACGTCCTCGCCGACGCGTGCACCGGCCTCGTCGTGTCGGCGTTCGCGCTCGTCCGCGTCGCCCCCGAGGCCGCCGCGGGCGCGCTCGACACGGCCCGCGCGCTCGTCGTCGCCCGCGGCGCCTGACGGAGACGGCCGGCGCGGGAGACGACCGGTCGTTCCGCTCGGCGGAAACCCGCCGAGGATTCTCGAACTGCCTATGGACATTCCCTATCGCCATAGGTAACGTCCCTCACGGATGCGCAACGAAGCGCAGCAGACCGGAAGGATCTCCCGTGGCAGACAACACCTCGCCGCAGGCGCAGCTCGCCGCCGACTACTCGCTCGAGATGACCGGCAAGGACGTGCCGGGACTTCACGAGGCACAGGACGTCATCCCCACCGGAACACGCGTGAACGTGACCTTCCTCGGCAACGAGGACCTCGAGATGCGCGTCGCCGCCGCGAAGGCCGTCAAAGAGGCAGGGTTCATCCCCGTCCCGCACATCTCCGCCCGCCGCCTGTCGTCCCAGGCGCAGCTCGAGGAGTTCCTCGACCGCCTGCAGCAGGTCGACGCCACCGAGCACGTGTTCGCCGTGGGCGGCGACCCGACCACCCCCGAGGGTCCCTACGACAGCGCGTACGACGTGATCCGCTCCGGCGTGCTGCAGAAGTACGGCGTGACGGAGGTCTCGATCTCCGGCTACCCCGAGGGCCACCCCGACATCGCGACCGACGTGCTCTGGGACCACCTGGAGAAGAAGGCAGCGTCGCTGAAGGAGCAGGATCTCGGCGCGGTGGTGCTGACGCAGTTCGCCTTCGACACCGACCCGGTCACCAGCTGGATCGACGGCGTGCGCTCGCGCGGCATCGACGCGACCATCCGCATCGGCACCCCGGGACCTGCCGGCATCAAGCGCCTGCTGAACTTCGCACGCCGCTTCGGCGTCGGCGCCAACGCGATGATCGTGAAGAAGTACGGCTTCTCGCTCACCAACCTGCTCGGCACCGCCGGCCCCGACACCTTCGTCACCGAGCTCGCCGACCTGCTGGCGCGGGGCGAGCGGTCGGGCGACGTGAAGCTGCACATGTACGCGTTCGGCGGGCTGCGCGCCACGGCCGAGTGGGCCCGCGGCTACCAGGCGAAGGTCTCGTCATGACGCTGCACAACCAGGCGCTGGTCGACCGCGCCTGCCTCATCGTGCACGGCCCGGACCAGCCGGGCGTGGTCGCCGCGATCGCCGCGCTGCTGACCCGCAACAAGGGCAACATCATGTCGCTCGACCAGTACTCCTCCGACCCGGAGGGGGGCGACTTCTTCCAGCGCGTGGTGTTCCACCGCCCCGGTCTCGTGGCCGCGATGGGCGACCTCGAGGCCGACCTGGCCCAGACCCTCGAGCCGTTCGGCATGAACTGGACGCTCACCGACCAGTCGGTGCCCAAGCGCATGGTGGTGCTCGCCTCCAAGAGCGACCACTGCCTGCTCGACCTGCTGTGGCGCCACCGCCGGGGCGAGCTGCCCGTGACGATCCCGATGGTGATCTCGAACCACACCGACACGGCCGAGGACGTCCGCACGTTCGGCGTGCCGTTCTTCCACGTCCCGTCGCAGGCCGGCCCCGACAAGAGCGAGTCGGAGGCGCAGATCCTGAAGCTGCTGGACGGCAACGTCGACTTCGTCGTGCTCGCCCGCTACATGCAGGTGATCTCGGGCGACTTCCTGCAGAAGGTCGGCGTGCCCGTCATCAACATCCACCACTCGTTCCTGCCCGCCTTCATCGGCGCGGGGCCGTACCGCAAGGCCAAGGAACGCGGCGTGAAGCTGATCGGCGCGACCGCCCACTACGTCACCGAGGACCTCGACGAGGGCCCGATCATCGAGCAGGACGTCGTGCGGGCCACCCACGCGCACAGCGCCGAGGACCTGCAGCGCCGCGGCGCCGACGTCGAGCGCGCCGTGCTCTCGCGCGCCGTCGCCTGGCACGCCGAGGACCGCGTGATCCGTCACGGCAACCACACCATCGTCTTCTAGCCGCACGGGGCTTCGACCGTTTCGACTCGCTTCACTCGCTCAACGAACAGATCCCTGCTGGTTGAGCGACCGAGCGAAGCGAGGAAGTCGAAACCTCAGAGATCAACCGAACACCACCCACCCCAGACAGAGAGGTTTCACCGTGGGACACAACAACCTGCAGGAGGTGCTCGACGCCAAGGGATCGGCCGTCGAGCTGCTGCGCAACTCCCAGATCGGCTCCTACATCTACCCCGTCGTGCCGGCGGACTTCCAGAACTGGATCAAGGAGCAGCGCGCCTGGCGCGAGACGGCCGTCCTGTACGACCAGTCGCACCACATGGACAACCTGTTCCTGCGCGGATCCGACGCCATCAAGCTGATCGGCGACACGGCCATCAACTCGGTCGCGAACTTCCCCGTCGACAAGGCCAAGCAGTACGTGCCGACCAGCTCCACCGGCGGCGTCATCGGCGACGGCATCCTCTTCCGCGAGGCCGAGGACGAGTACGTCTACGTGGGCCGCGCGCCCGCCGCCAACTGGCTGCTGTTCCACGGCGAGACGGGCGGCTACCAGAACCTCGAGATCGAGGTCGACCGCCGCTCGCCGTCGCGCCCCTACGGCCACGCCGTGCAGCGCAAGTACTACCGCTTCCAGATCCAGGGCCCGCAGGCCTGGAACGTCATCGAGAAGCTCAACGGCGGCCCGCTGGAGCAGCTGAAGTTCTTCAACATGTCCACGATGACCATCGCCGGCAAGACCGTGCGCACCCTGCGCCACGGCATGGCGGGCGCCCCCGGCCTCGAGATCTGGGGCCCCTACGCCGAGCACGACGAGGTCCGCGACGCGATCGTCGAGGCGGGCGCCGAGTTCGGCCTCGTCCCGGTCGGCTCGCGCGCGTATCCGTCCAACACGCTCGAGTCGGGCTGGATCCCGTCGCCGCTGCCGGCCATCTACTCGGGCGAGGCCGAGCGCGCCTACCGCGAGTGGCTGCCCGCCGACAGCTACGAGGCCACGGGCACCCTCGCCGGGTCCTTCGTCTCCGACAGCATCGCCGACTACGAGCTCACACCGTGGGAGCTCGGCTACGGCTCGTTCGTGAAGTTCGACCACGACTTCATCGGTCGCGACGCGCTCGAGAAGGTCGACCCCGCCTCGCAGCGCAAGAAGGTCACGCTCGCCTGGAACCCCGAGGACCTCGCGAAGGTCTGGGCGTCGCTGCTCGACGTCGACGGCCCCCAGTACAAGTTCTTCGACCTGCCGCTGGCCAACTACGGCTCGGCCAACTACGACAAGGTCGTCGACGCGGACGGCACGACCGTCGGGTTCTCGATGTTCACGGGCTACAGCGCCAACGAGAAGCGCGGCCTCTCGCTCGGCACCGTCGACCCCGACGTGCCCGAGGGAACCGAGCTGAAGGTCGTCTGGGGCGAGCCCGACGGCGGCTCCAGCAAGGCGTCGGTCGAGCCGCACGAGCAGTTCGAGGTGCGCGTGGTCGTCAGCCCCGTGCCCTACTCGACGGTCGCCCGTCAGACGTACCAGGGCGGATGGCGCACGGGCTACACGGCCTGATGCTGTCGCACCACGGGCCCGGTCGGTTCGCCGCCCGGGCCCGTGGTCGTATACACATGGATGACCGGTCCACGTATCAGAGGTGATGCATCGATGAGTCTTCGCTACGCGCTGCTGGCGCTGCTGCGCGTCGGCCCGCTGTCGGGATACGACCTGCAGAAGCAGTTCCAGGTCTCGGTGGGCCACCTGTGGCACGCGCCCGACAGCCAGATCTACCCCGAGCTGCGCAAGATGGAGAACGACGGCCTCGTGGTCGGCGAGGACCAGACCCGCGGCGAGCGCGGCACGCGGCGCGTGTACCACCTCACCGACGAGGGCGAGCAGGACTACGTCCGCTGGATGGAGTCGCCGCTGTCCTACGCGCGGGTGCGCGAGCCCGCGAACCTGAAAGCCGCCTACCTCGAGGCCGCGTCTCCCGACGCCGCTCGCGCGTTCCTGCACGAGCACATCCGGCACTGGAGCGGAGAGGTCGAGCAGTGGGAGGCGGAGCTCGCCCGCATCGACGCGCGCGCCAACCCGATGCTGATGCGGCGCCTCGAGTCGATCGACCAGCGCGACCACGACCGCACGGTGGCGTTCAAGCGCTTCGGCTACGAAGGCCTCGTCGACCGCGCCCGCTCCGAGATCGACTGGGCCGAGCGCGGACTCGCCCTCATCGACGAGCTGTACGGCCCCGAGAACGGCACCGCCGGGCACGCCTGACCCGCTGAGACGTGGATGCGGCATTCGGAGCTTCGCCGCCTGAGCACACGGTTCGTCGGCCGCAGAGGCTGTCTTGGAGCACGGCGCGGCCATCTAAATGAACCGTTGGTGAACACATCCGACACTCACCACGCCCTGGTGATAACCTCAGTCCAAATCGACCGGGGGTTGCCATGAAAAGTATTGTCGCCTTCATCGAATCAACCACGGCGGTAAGGAAAAGAATCCTGTTCCCTACCGCAACGTACGGCTTTCTCGCTACGATGCTGGCCCTCCTTATTTTTGCAGGATCAGCAGCCGCCGCTCACGCGGCGGACAGTACGACATGGCGAGGTGGATGGCGTGACTGTGGAGGCACAGCGGTGGTCATCGACTCCCAGACCACTGGGTACACCATTCATCGACACATCGTGGGCGCTTACGAGCCTGATTTCCAGTGGCAGAATGGCAGCGCCATCACACGGCGGATCTCCACCCTGTTCACCGAGGTGACGGCAACCGAGGTAGAGACTGATGCGTACCTCAGTACGGCTCGCGCCTACTGCGATTGATCCTCCCACGCTGCACTCGACGTCAAGACCGATGAGTGCAGCGATCGGGCGACCACGATAGGCGACGTTGGTGTGCCGGTTGCCTTGCACGTACGCTTTCATATCGCTGCGAAAGGACTACGCCATGAGCGTCACGCAGAAGCACGGCACCCAGCCGCGGCCGGCGAAATGGGCAAGAGTTACCCTCGCGGGGGTTTTCGCCGCCCTTCTTACGTTCGGCACCACAACGGCGGCGAATGCTTGGGAATATCCCGAGTGGAACAACTACAGCTGCGGTGGAACCTACATGGTCGAGCTTTACTCGAAGTCCAATGGGCGAACCACACACACGCACGTTTCCACGTCACAAGGCAGCTACAACCACAACTGGGAACACGGATCCGCGTTCGTCCAGAGATGGTCCGCGCACATCAAGAGCGGTTACTTCAGCATGGCCTTCCCTGAGTCTCAGAGTTACACAATTGGGTGCGACGTCTGAGGCCATGCTGACCGTGAGCACCAGCACAGATTTCCCCGCGCTTCTCCGTCTAGGAATCGCCGGAGTCGCCCTGCTCTCCCTATCGGCATGCACGAGCACGACACCGACAGATGCCGAATCGCCGTCACCGCCCGCCGCCTCGGTCCCATCCTCCAGCGGTTCGGAGGATGGGGCCAATGAGGAGGACCAGGCGTGGGCGCAGGCATTGCGGCGTGCGCCCAGTCTGCAAGATACCGACAGACCCGTGGTGGAGATGGTTCGCTACATCGAGATCGCGGACTTCGGCAAGGTCATGGTCGACTGTCTCAATGAGGCAGGCTTCCCGGACGTAGCCCTCACCGCGGACGGAGAGGGCTACAGCACCCAGGCCGGTGACGCCGCCCAGGCGGAAGCGCTGGCGTTGGCTGAGTACACGTGCAAGACCCAGTTCCCGGTCGATCCGAGGTTTCTTGAGCCATTGACCGAGGCCCAGATCCGGATGATCTACGACTATTCGGTAGGACCACTGACCGACTGCCTGGAGGCCCAAGGCCACGTCATCTCAAACCCGCCGGCCTTCGAGGTGTTTCGAGATCAGTACCCGCAAGGTCGCTCCTGGAGTCCGATCGATGACGCCACCGCAGCACTCTCGAGCCAGGAATCGATCGAGCTCATCAAGATCTGCCCGCAACTACCCGAGGGGCTCTACGGGTGAGGTTCAGTCTGCGTCGCGGTGGCGACATCACGGCACCGGATGAGCACTGCTCGTCGCTGATCCTGCCGCCGTCGGCGCGTCTCTCCGCACGCGGTGATGCGGCTCACGCCACGGTGAGCGTTGCGTGAGCCGGCAACAGCGCTCCCGGCTGCGCGCGTTGCTCGGCTGGCTCGGCGTCGGCGCCCTGCTCTTGGGCGGAGGCTTCGCCGTCGGTTGGGCTGCGCACGAGATTGCCCGACCGGTCGCCACGGAGACGGAAGTCGCTCCGACGCTCACTCAGATCGAGGAGGGTCGCGTGGGTTCGACCATCACCCTCGGGGCGTCGGTCCAATGGGACGAGGCCCCATTGCCCGCCAGCCAGGCGGCCGGGATCCTCACCGATCTCCCCGCCGAACCCGTGCAGGTCGCCGAGGGGGACGTGCTCTACACCGTGAGCTTGCGGCCCGTCGTGCTGGGCGATGGCGAGATTCCGATGTTCCGCGACCTCGGGGCCGATGCCCGCGGCCAGGACGTCACCCAGTTGCAGTCCATGCTCTCTCGCCTCGGGTACTACAGCGGCGCGAGCGACGGGGTGCTCGGAGCCGACACCGCGAGAGCGATCCGGCTATGGCAGGACAGCCTCGGTCTCGAAGATGACGGCATCGTGCGCGCCGGTGATGTCGTCTTCCTTCCCGGCGGTCGTGCGACGGTCACCGCCGCCGAGGAGCGCCGTGTCGGCGACCAGCTTTCCGGCGGTGAGGCCGTCCTGACCCAGCTATCGGACGTGCCCCGGGTGGCGCTGAGCCTTACGGAGAGCCAGCAGACGCTCGTCGCAGCAGGCATGCGGGTGAGCGCCCCGCGCCCCGATGGACAGGGCACCTGGGAGGGTTCCGTCGGGCAGACGCTGCCAGCCAGCCAGCAGGGAGGGGTCCAGGTCGAACTCATCGACGACGCCGAGGCTCCGCTGTGCGGGTCAGAGTGTGCCCAGCTGGGTGGCGCCGGCACGTTGCTGGTGAGCATCCATCAGATCGAGCCGGTGTCAGGGCTCACCGTGCCCGCTTCCGCCATCAGCATCGACGCCTCAGGAGCCGCATTCCTCGAGCGCGAAGACGGACAGAACGTGCAGGTCGACGTCCTTGCCTCTGCCGACGGGATAGCCGTGATCTCGGGGGAGGGGGTCGCCGCCGGAGACACCGTGCGGATACCCGATCGCGGCGAGGCACAATGAGTCTCGAGCACCCCCCGTTGCTGGCGGCCGACGACGTCGGCTTCGCCTACCGTGCAGGCACGCGCCCGTTGATCTCGGGTTTCACCGAGAGCTTTGAGCGCGGCAGCATGTCGGCACTCGTGGGACCGAGCGGCTCGGGGAAGTCCTCTCTGTTGTTCTTGATGGGCCTCATGCTCACCCCCACCAGCGGCACGGTCCTCGTTGACGGGCGACCCGCCTCCTCGACCTCCGATGCCGAGCGCTCCCGTCTGCGCGCGGAGATGTACGGCTTCGTCTTCCAGGATGCCGGGCTCGACCCCCGCCGCAGCGTCATCGACAACGTGTTGCAGCCACTCGCTTTCCGCGGGGAGAGCGCGGAGCCGTGGCGCGAACGTGCTTGTACGATGCTCGACGACCTGGGCGTCGAGGTGCCTCACGACCGCCGCCCGGGCGAGGTCTCCGGCGGTCAGGCGCAACGGATCGCACTCTGCCGGGCTCTGCTGGCGGATCCTGCGATCATCCTCGCTGATGAGCCGACGGGCAACCTCGACCATGACTCCGCCGACGTCGTCATCGCCCGCTTGCGGAAGCATGCCGAGGACGGATCCGCGGTGCTCGTGGTCACCCACAGTCGCGAGGTCGAGGAGCTCTGCGACCGCACGATTGCGATCGGCACGAAGGGCGGCTCGTGACGCCCCTGCGCCCCCTGCTCATGGAGGCGTTCAGGGAACTGCGCGCCAACCTCACCATGGCGCTCGTCGCCGTCGCACTCACCGCCGCCGTCGTGGTGGTGGTCTCGCTCTCCTACGGGCGCGCGGTCACCGCCGCGCAGGATGCCGTGCGGATCATGGACTCGACCGCTGCGCGGACGATCACGGTGCGCTTCGACGACGCAGCCGAGACGCCGGTATCGAAGCTGCAGGCATTCGGTCGACTGTCTTCCGTGGATACGTTGCTGTTGCTGGGCCCGATTCGGAATGCCAGCAACCACATCACCGGCGATCCACGAATCGGAATACGTGACTGCCACCCGGGATCGGACATCCGGATATGCCCCGAGGACACGGCGCTCCCACAGGCATTCGCTAGCCGCGAAGTTCTGAAGAAGCTGGGCTTCACCGGCGACACCGGCGTGCTGTCCGACGGCAACATGAGCTACGTGCTTCGCGCTGACGACGCCCCGTTGTTGTCCGTGGGCGGGCAGTTCGCCCACCAGGCCATCGGCGTCGTACCCACGGCCGGCGCAGCCGATGCTCGGGACCTGACAGTCTCACAGGCAGTGCTCGTCGCCAGTTCGCGTACGGCGGTGCCGACCTTGTTGGGCGTCGTGAGCAGCACCCTGTCGGGGGTGGATCCCACTCACTACACCGTCGAGCACCGGCTGGACCTGGTCGAGGCAGGTCGGCTCGTTGATTCCACGCTGCTGCAGTCCAGCCGAGCACAGGCTGTCCTCGTGCTCGGCATTGCCGGGATCATGCTCGCCCTCGCAGAGTACTCAGCCGCTCGCACCCGTCGCCGTTTCGCCGGTCTGCGCCGCGCCCTCGGCGCGCGCCGCTGGCAGATCGTCATTCTCGCCATGACGACTTCCGCGCTCTCGGGCGTGCTTGGGGTGCTTCTCGGCGCGGCCTGCTCGCTGAGCATCAGCTTCGCCACCGGTGCCAGCGTCCCACCACCGGCGTTCCTCACGGCGCTGGCGGTGATCACCCTCGCCGTCGCGGCCCTCGCGGCCGTCGTGCCCGCGGTCTACTCGAGTACCCGACAACCGGCCCGTGAGCTGCGTATGCCATGACAGGCGTCCCCGCCTGCACGGCTGGCCCGCTCCGAGCTCGCCCCCGGCGTCGCATCCGGCGCATGTGCGCTGCACGGCCCGATGTCCGCTCAGCGCGGGAGGCGGCCATCAGGACGCGACGAATTCCCGTCCATGCTCCCGCGCCACGGCCGCGAGACGGTCGTCGAAGGTCGCGATCCTCCCGTCGATCTGCTCGGCGGTCAGCAGCACGCAGCAGTCCGGTAGCTTCAGCCCGGTCGTCGCGCGCAGACGCGCCAACCGGAGCGCGGCCGACGGATCCATCTCGGTGACCGCCACGCCCAGCGAATCGAGACGGGCGAGCATCGCGCTCTCACGGCCATCGCGCGCGGGGCGCACCAGCACTTCGGCAAGCGTGACCGTGTTCACCGTGACGTCGTCGTCGCCCACGTCGTCGAACAACTCGATCGCACGCCGATGATGGGCGTCGGAGCGGGTCGCTGCCGCGATGATGACGCCGGCGTCGAGCACGATCATTCGGGCCAGTCCTTGCGGAGCTCCTCGAGATACCCCGGCTCGTACAAGCCGTCGAACTCATCCGCCAGGGCGTCGAGAGCGGCGCGCCGAGCCGCCCGCCGCCGGTCGGCATCCGATTCGAGAGCCTGCTCGCCCGCCTCCAGGAGGCGGAGGATCAGACGACTCGGACGATCGGCGTCCTCCGGCCAGCGCTTCGCCGCTGCAGCGAGGGAACGCGCGACAGCGGGCGTCCTGGTGATCGCATAGCGAGGGAGAGCGGTGGGCACTGCGCAAGTGTAGCACTTGCTCAGTACGGTGTCACACCGCTCAGGTCGCGTACTCCAGCAGGTCGCCGCCGAGCGCGTGGAACGCCGCGTGCGCGCGATGGCGATGCAGCAGCGACAGGTCGTCGAACGCGACGATTAACGCGTACGCGAACGCCCCTCGCCGCCCGGCCACGACGCCCGCGTCGGCGCGCACGCCCCGCTCGCGCCCCGTCTTGGCGAAGTGCACCAACCCATGTCCGTCCGGCGTATGCGAGAAGGGGTCACCGCCGACCGTCGCTCCGACGAGCCCCACGTCGCCCACCGGGCTGAGCCACCCCACCACCCGCTCGCTCACGGGCGTGCTCACGACCTCGCCCGCGGCGAGCGCCGCGAACAGGGCGGCGAACTCGCGCGCCGTGCCCAGCGCGACATACGGGGCGTCGTCGGGCCCGCGCTCCGCGCGGAACCCGTCCAGCAGGGCCGAGCGGGGCATCCCGAGGTCGACGTAGCGCCGGGTCACCGCCTCGTGGCCGACGCGCTCGAGCAGTGTGTTCGCGGCGGCGGAGTCGCCGTAGGCCCCCGCCAGGAGGGCCAGGTCGATCAACGGCAGCGTCGGCGCGGCCATCCCGCGCCAGGGACCGGCCGGGGCGAGCGTCTCGCCGTCGGGGCGGTCGACGAGCTCGAGCGGGTCGAGCGCGCCGTCCTCGATCAACGCCGCGGCCTCCACGAGCAGCGGGACCGTGCCGAGACCGCCGACCGGCAGGGGCACGTGGTCGTCGCCCTCCAGCACCACCTCGCCGCGGTCCAGCTCGGCGACGTGCACCGCCACCTGCGCGCCCGCGAGCGAGAGCTCCTCGAGGGCTCTCGTCGTCGCCCGGAACGTGCGCGTCTGACGCCCGCGTCCGCGTCTCGCGTCACGTCGCGTGCCGTGCCGCACCTTCATCTCACCTCGGGGATCAGCGCCCACGTCGCCCCTTCGATCTCGCCCCCGCCGTCCATTGTGCGTCCTCTCACACGTCATCCGCGCGTCGCCCAGAAGTCGATCCGGTGAAGTGTCCGGTCATCCGCGGCCCGGACCGCGGGACGAACCGGGCCGGCGCGGTACGGTACGCCACTGAGTGGGACGACGCCCTCCGTCCGCCGCGGATCACTCCTCGATGAGCCCGCGGAAGTCGGCCGCGCCCAGCGCGCCGACGGTGGTCGCGTCTCCCCCGCCGAGGACGTCGCGGAACAGGCGCGACTTCTTCTCCTGCATCGCGACCACCTTCGCCTCGATCGTCCCCCGCGAGATCAGCCGGTAGACCATGACCGGGCGCGTCTGGCCGATGCGGTGGGCGCGGTCGGTCGCCTGCGCCTCCGCGGCGGGGTTCCACCACGGGTCGAGCAGGATGCAGTAGTCGGCCTGCGTCAGGTTGAGACCGAAGCCGCCGGCCTTGAGCGAGATGAAGAACGCGGGCACCTCGCCCGCGGTGAACCGCTCGATCATCCGGGCGCGGGCCGCCATCGACACCGAGCCGTCGAGGTAGGCGAACGGGATGCCGTGCCGCTCCGCCACGCCCGCCGCGCGCCCCAGGAACTGCGTGAACTGGCTGAAGACGAGCACGCGGTGCCCGTCGGCGACGATCTCGTCGAGCAGCTCGCCGAGCATCTCGAGCTTCGCCGAGGGCGCGCGCTCGTCCCCCACCAGCTCCGGGTCGAGCGCGAGCATCCGCAGCGTGGTCAGCGAGCGCAGGATCTCCATCCGGTTCGCGTCCACGTCGTCGAGCAGCCCCAGCACCTTCTGGCGCTCCCGCTGCAGCCGCGCCTGATACATGCGCTGATGCGCGGGATGCAGCTCGACCTCGAGCACCTGCTCGGTCTTCTCCGGCAGGTCGGACGCGACCTCCTCCTTGGTGCGGCGCAGCATGAAGGGCCGCAGCCGGCGCCGCAGCCGCCCGAGGCGCTCACCGCTGCGCTCTCGCTCGATCGGCTTGCGGTACTGGTCGGTGAACGAGCGCTCGCCGCCCAGCAGGCCGGGCGCGACGAGCGAGGCGAGCGCCCACAGCTCGAGCAGGTTGTTCTCGAGCGGCGTGCCGGTGATCGCGAACTTCGAGGGGACGTCGAGCAGACGGGCGCAGCGGTAGCCCTGCGAGCGGTGGTTCTTGATCTGCTGCGCCTCGTCGAGCACGAGCACCCGGAATCCGAGCGCCTGGTACTCCTCGAAGTCGAGCCGGAACAGCGCGTAGCTGGTGACGACCAGTCGCGCGTCGCCGATCGCCTCGCTCAGGCGCGTGCCGCGCTTGCCGCTCGTCTCCTCGACGCCGGTCGCCGCGAGCCCCGGCGCGAACCGGGCCGCCTCCGCCACCCAGTGCGACACGACGCTGGTCGGCGTGACCACGAGGAACCTGGCGGGCGGCCCGGCCGGGTCGGCCCCGTCGCGCTCCGCCTCGTCCTGATGCCTCGCGCGCTCCAGCGCCGCGAGCACCTGCACGGTCTTGCCGAGCCCCATGTCATCGGCGAGGATGCCGCCCAGCCGGTGGGCGCGCAGGAAGTCGAGCCACGACAGCCCGATCCGCTGATAGTCGCGCAGCGTGGCGCCGAAGCCCGGCGGCGCGTCGACGGGCTCGATCCGGTCGGCGTCCGAGAGGGCCCGCAGCCGCTCGAGCCACTCGTTCGCCTGCGCCTCCACGACGCCGGTGCCGACCAGCTCCTCCCAGAGGTCGCTCTGCCAACGGCTGATCCGCAGGGGACCGGTCGTGCGGTCCTGCAGCGAACGCGCCTCCTCGAGCAGCTCTCGCAGAGGATCGAACCGCGTGGTGTCGAGCGCGAACACCGTGCCGCTGGGCAGCACGACGTAGCGGTCGCGGGCGACGAGCGCCGTCAGCAGCATGCCGAGCGGCACCGGCTCACCGCCGACGTCGACGCTCACCTCGAGGTCGAACCAGTCGGTGCCGTTCGGGGTCGCGGCGACGTGCACGACCGGGGGATCGGCCGCGAAGCGGTACTCGGGCAGCTCGTCCGTCTCGTCGACCCGCACGCCGTCCACTCCGCGCAGCGCCGGCAGCACCCGGCCGAGCAGGTCGACGGTCTCGTCCCGCGTGAGGCTGGCGTCGCCGAAGCCGGTGCCCTGTCGCACGCCGAGCAGCCCGGCGTGCTCGCCGGCGGCCGACTCCACGGCGTCGCCGATCGTCCGCTCGTCCGCGACCATCCGCACCACGCCGCCCGCGCGCGCCCCGTCCGGATACTCCCAGCGCCAGACCAGCCGCGCGCGGCCGTCCGCCAGGGCGATGGTCAGCACGAGCACCGGGCGCGCAGGCGCCGGGATGTCGTACGTCGCCGTGGGCGAGCGCAGCGGCGCCACCCGCCGCAGCCGGGGCAGGTACTCGCGCTCGAAGTCGGCCAGCGCGTCGTCGGGAACGGTGAACGCGGCGCCCTGCGCCAGCCGGGTGAAAGCGTCGGCGAGCGGCTCGCGCAGCGGCACCAGCTCGTGCACCCGCTCGGCGTCCGCCAGCGCCATCGCGGCGACGGGCGATCCGACCGGGAACGTGCGCCACCCGTCCGGCAGCGCGCCGCCGGGCCCGTCCGCCGCGCCGGGGGCGGCCGCGTCCAGGTCGATCACCGGGCGCACGTGCAGCTCGCCGTCATGGCGGTCCAGGGCGACGTGGTGCCCGGCCGGCTCGGCACGCAGCGTCACCTCCGGCTGGGCCTTGGTGTCGGCGACCAGCTGCACGCCGGCGTCGCGCAGCTCGGCGAGCACCTGCCACAGCCCCCGGCTGGGCAGCTCGTCGAGCCGGATCCACTGCGGCGCGCGATCGTACGACCCCCACCGGCTGCGCGACCCGCGGCCCGCCGCGGGCCCGGCGGCGGGGAAGTGCTCGCGCGCCTCGTACAGCGCCTCGAGCTCCCCGAGCGTGCGGCGCTGCGGACCCGTGAGACCGGGGCCGTCGAGGTCACGCCAGCCGATGCCCGTGCGGATCCACGTGCCGCGCGTGCCGCGGACCGCCGGGCGCACGTGCACCGCGGCGCTCTCGCCGCGCGGCTCGTCGATGCCGATCAGCAGTGCCACGTCGACGGGCTCGCCGCCCGGCTCGTCGCCGAACGCCCGTGCCAAGGCCCGACGCCATGGCTCGACCATGCCCGACGGCTCCGCCCCGGGGCGCGACGCGAGCGGGTCAGGCACGACGCCCGTCGCACCGTGCGCGATCAGGTGCAGCACGGCGGCGGCGTGCACGCAGCCCTCGGCGCCGCACTCCTCGCACTCGACGCGCACGCCCGTGCGGTCGTCCAGGTCGATGTACACCGCCCAGCGGCCGACGCGCGCCTCGTAGGACGTCGTCCCGCGCAGGTCGAACCGGTCGACGATGCGCGCGACACCCTGGTCGGCCAGGTGCGAGCCGTGCTGGATCATCCACGCGGGCAGGATCCGCGGCAGGTCACCGGGGGTCAGCACGAGCGGCATCCTTCGAGCCTAGGCGCGGTCGGCGACACGGGCCGCGCCGCCCTCACCGTCGTCCCAGCACGACTGCGCGAGAATCGTCTCTCGTGCCCACCGATGCCCCGCCCCGCGCCCAGGTCGTCCTGATCGGCGGCGCGAGCGGATCGGGCAAGTCGCGTCTGGCTGAGCGGTCCGGCCTGCCGCTGCTGCGCCTCGACGACTTCTATCGCTCGGGCGACGACCCCGCGCTCCCGCGCCTCGACTCCGGCGAGGTCGACTGGGACCACCCCGGCTCGTGGCACGCGGATCGCGCCCTCGCCGCGCTCGACGAGCTCTCGCACACGGGTCGCACCGAGGTGCCGGTCTACGACATCGCCGCGAACGGCCCCGTCGGCACGCGCCTGCTCGAGCTCGGGGGCGCGACGCGCTTCGTCGCCGAGGGCGTGTTCGTCGCCGAGGTCATCGCCGAGGCGCGGCGGCGCGGCCTCCTCGCGGACGCCGTGTGCGTGCGGCGCTCCCGCTGGCTCAGCCTCGTGCTGCGCTTCGTGCGGGACGTCCGCGAACACCGCAAGCCGCTGCCCGTCCTCGTCCGCCGGGGCGTGCGTCTCGCGCGGCAGGAGCCGGCGATCGTCGCCCGCCTCGCGGACGCCGGTTTCCGCCCGGCCTCGGTGCGCGGCATCCGGGCGCTGCTCGCCCGCCCCTGACCGTCCCCGTCCCGCCCCCACCCCCGTCCCCGTCCCGCCGAGAATCCGTCCGCGCGCCGATAATGCAGCGGCCACACGCATTCTCGGCGCAGGAACGGATTCTCGCGGCGGAGGGCTCAGGTCACCAGATCGTGACGCGCTGCTCCGGCGGCAGCCACAGGGCGTCCGACTCGGTCACCCCGAACGCGTCGTAGAAGGCGTCGATGTTGCGCACGATCTGGTTGCAGCGGAACTCGTTCGGCGAGTGCGGATCGATCGTCAGGAGGCGGATCGTCTCGGCCTCGCGACCCTTCTGCTGCCACACCTGCGCCCACGACAGCAGCAGGCGCTGGACGCCCGTGTAACCGTCGACCACGGGCGCGGGCTCGCCGCCGAGCGAGAGCTCGTACGCCTTCAGCGCGATGCCGAGACCGCCCAGGTCGCCGATGTTCTCGCCGATCGTGAGGGCGCCGTTGACCTTGTGCGTCTCGTCCAGGCCCACCGGGGTGAGCGCGTCGTACTGCGCGATCAGGGCCTTCGTGCGCTCCTCGAACGCGCCGCGATCGGCCTCGGTCCACCAGTCGCTGAGCGCCCCGTCGGCGTCGTACCGGCTGCCCTGGTCGTCGAAACCGTGGCCGACCTCGTGGCCGATCACCGCGCCGATCCCGCCGTAGTTCGCGGCGTCATCGCGCTCCGGATCGAAGAACGGGTACTGCAGGATGGCCGCCGGGAACACGATCTCGTTCATCAGCGGGTTGTAGTACGCGTTCACTGTCTGCGGCGTCATGAACCACTCGTCGCGATCGATCGGCCCGCCGACCTTGCCGATCTGGCGGTCGTGCTCGAAGGCGCTCGCGCGACGCACGTTGCCGAGGAGGTCGGTCGCGTCGATCTCGAGCGCGCCGTAGTCCTTCCACTTCACCGGATAGCCGATCTTCGGCGTGAAGGAGTCGAGCTTGCGCAGCGCCCGCTCGCGGGTCTCCGGACCCATCCACTCGAGCGTCGTGATGCTGCGCCGGTAGGCCTCGAGGAGGTTCGCGACGAGGTCGTCCATCGCGGCCTTCGCGGCCGGCGGGAAGTGACGCTCGACGTAGACCCTGCCGACCGCCTCGCCGAGGGCCCCCTCGGCGAGCGCGACGCCGCGCTTCCACCGCTCGCGGATCTCGGGGACGCCCGTGAGCTCGGTGCCGTTGAACGCGAAGTTCTCCTGCACGAAGGCGTCGGGCAGGTACGGGGCCGAGGCCCGCACGACCTTGAACCGCAGCCAGGCCTTCCAGTCGTCGATGCGCTCCTCGGTCAGCAGCGTGCCGACGCCCTCGAGGAAGGAGGGCTGGTACGCGACGACCTCGGCGAACGCCGCCGGGTCGCCGGGCGCGACGCCCTCGAGCCACGGCGTCAGGTCGAGCCCGACGAGCTCCTGCACCTCGTCCCAGGTCTTCAGGTTGTAGGTCGCCACGGCATCGCGGCTGCGCACCTTGTCCCAGTGGTGCGAGGCGATCTCGGTCTCGAGCGCGACGACGCGGTCGGCCTGCGCCGCGGCGTCCTCGACGCCGGCCAGCCCGAGCATGCGCTCGACGTGCGCGCGGAAGGCGTCCCGCGTCGCGGCGAAGCCGTCGAGCCGGTAGTAGCTCTCGTCGGGGAGGGAGATGCCCGACTGCACCAGGAACGGCACGTAGCGCGTCGGGTCGCCCGGGTCGGGCTCGACGAACACCCCGATCACCGATGTCACGCCGGCGCGATCGAACTCGCCCACGGTCCGCAGGAACGACGGCACGTCGACGACCGCGTCGGCCTGCGCGAGCGGCGCCTCCAACGGCGCCGTGCCGAGCCGCGCGATCCGCTCCTCGTCCATGAAGCTCGCGTACGCGTCGCCCACCTTGCGGGCATCCGTGCCGGGCTCGGCGTCCTGCGACTCGACCACGATCTCGTGCACGTGCTTCTCGGCCTGCTCGGCGAGCAGGTGGAACGAGCCCCAGCGCGCCTTGTCGCCGGGGATCTCGGTGCGCTCGATCCACGAGCCGTTGACGTGGCGGTAGAGGTCGTCCTGCGGGCGGATCGTGTCGCTCAGCTCGTCGAGCGCGATCCCGGATCGGATGGTGGAGGCGTCCGTCATGCGTCCACCCTAGATCTCCGCGGGTGCGCCCGGGACGCACCCTGGAATCTCCGCGGATGCGTCCGGCACGCACCCTGGAATCTCCGCAGGTGCGCCCGGCACGCACCCTGGAATCTCCGCAGGTGCGCCCGGGACGGCTCAGGCCGGAGCGCCGAGCAGGGCGGAGATCTCCGCCGCCGCCGCGATCGCCGGCGGGGCCAGTCGCTCGATCGAGCGGCCGGGGTGCTCCAGCGCGATCGACGACACCGAGAGGCCGTGGGTGACGCGACCGGTGTGGTCGCGGATGGGCGCCGCGACGCACACCGTTCCCTGCTCGTTCTCGCCGAGGTCGAGGGCGTACCCGGCCTCGCGCACGCCGGCGAGCGCCGCCCGCAGCGCGTCCGGGTCGGTGAGCGTCGCCGGGGTGCGCGCGGGCAGCCCCGTGCGGCGCGCGTAGCCGGCGACCGCGTCGTCGGACCACGACGCGAGCGCGGCCTTGCCCATCCCCGTCGAGTGCATCGGGATCGCCAGTCCGACGCGCGAGCGCATGCGGTACGGCTTGGACGAGTCGGTGCGGATGATGTAGACCATCTCGTCCCCCGAGACGACGCCCACGTGCACCGTGCAGTCGACGTCGGCGACCAGCCGGTCGACGACGGGCTGCGCGAGCCGGGAGATGTCCAGACCCGACAGCGCGCGTCCCGCGAGGGTCATGAACCGCGGTCCCGCGCGGTAGCCGCCCTCGGCGTCCCCCGCGACGAAGCCCTCGTCGACCAGCGTCGCGAGGATGCGGTGGACGGTCGACTTCGGCAGCCCGGACCCCTCGACGATGTCCGTGAACCGCTCTGCGAGCAGCGCGGCCTCGAGCACGCGCAGCGTCTTGTGGCTCGCGCCCGCGACCGGCGCGTGGTCCTCGACCATGCTCTTCGACTCCCCGCTTCCCGGCGACCCAGGACGATGGTCTATCCTATCTGGTGGACCCGAGTTCCGCCTAACGGAACCTGACGAGACCGGCGAAGGAGCAGCAATGACGACCGCCCTCCCCCTCCCGACCACCGGCGCATCGGTGCGCCGATGAGCACGCCGCTGGACCACCCGCTGTTCCGCCACCGCGTCGTCCCGCTCGCGTCGGTGCGCGACCCGCGCCATGTCGACGCGATCGGCGACGGGCTGGCGGCAGGCGGGCTGCCCGTCGTCGAGGTCGCCCTGCGCGGTGAGCACGGCCTGCCCGCTCTGCGGCGCCTCGCCGGACGCGGCGACCTGCTCGTCGGCGCGGGGACGGTCCTCAGCGTGACCCAGGCGCACGAGGCGATCGAAGCCGGGGCCTCCTTCCTCGTCACGCCCGGCCTCGACGCGGAGGTGGTGGGCGCCGCCGCGGATGCCGGCGTGCCGATCGTGCCCGGCGTGCTCACCCCCACCGAGGTGCAGGCGGCGATCGGGCTCGGCCTGTCCCGCCTGAAGCTCTTCCCCGCCGGCGTGTTCGACGGACTCGCGCTGCTCGGGGCCTACGCCGACGTCTACCGCGACGTGCTGTTCATGCCGTCCGGCGGCATCGGCCCCGCCAACCTCGCCGAGCACCTGTCGCACCCCGCCGTCTTCGCGGCGAGCGGCAGCTGGGTGGTCGCCGGCGCGTCGCAGGGCGCCGCCGCGGTCGCCGAGGCGGCACGGCACGTGGTGGAGCTGACGTCGTGAGCCGGCTCGACGTCGTGGTCGTCGGCGAGAGCCTGGGCCTCGTCACCGCGACCCGGCCGGGCCTGCTCAGCCACGTGCGCGACATGCGGCTGGGATTCGGCGGGGCCGAGAGCAACGTCGCGATCGGCGTCGCCCGCCTCGGGGGCGCCTCGGGATGGATCGGACGCGTCGGCGCCGATGCGGTCGGCGACCTGATCCTGCGCGAGCTGCGGGCCGAGTCGGTCGAGGTGCACGCCGCCCGCGACGAGGGCGCCGCCACCGCCCTGATGCTCAAGGAGCGCCCGCAGCCGGGGACGAGCCGCATCAGCTACTACCGCCGCGACCAGGCCGGCAGCCGGCTCACGCCCGACGATGTCAGCGCCGAGGTCGTCGCCCGAGCGCGGGTGCTGCACGTGACGGGGATCTCGGCGGGGCTCGGCGGCGGGCCGCTGGCCGCCGTGCACGCGGCGATCGACCACGCGTCCGCGGCGGGCGCCCTGGTCTCGTTCGACGTCAACCACCGCAGCCGGCTCTGGGACGACGCAGCTGCGGCCGCCGACGCCTACCGCGGGCTCGCGCGCCGCGCGGACATCGTCTTCGCCGGCGACGACGAGGCCGAGCTGCTGACGGGCGCGACCGAGCCCGAGGCCCAAGCGGAGGCGATCCTCGCCCTGGGCGCCTCGCACGCCGTCGTCAAGCTGGGCCATCGCGGCGCTCTCGCCGCCTCCGCCGACGGGCTCAGGCTGCGGCGGGACGCCCTGCGCGTGCCGGTCGTCGACACGGTCGGAGCCGGCGACGCGTTCGTGGCGGGGTGGCTGACGGAGCTCGCGCGGGGCGCCACCGCCGAGCAGCGTCTCGACACGGCGATCGCGTGCGGCGCGCTCGCGTGCACCGCCGAGGGCGACTGGGAGGCGGCGCCGACCCGCGCGGCGATCGGTCGGCTCCGCGCGGGCGACGCCGACCCCGTCAGCCGCTGAGCCGCGCCGTCGGCGCGGCACGCTCGGTCGAGCCGTGGCCTACCGTGGGAAGGTGAGCCGCCCGACACCGCCGCCCCCGGCCGGCGCGGTGAACCGCGACATCCTCCGGCTCGCCGTCCCGGCACTGGGATCGCTGATCGTCGAGCCGCTCTTCCTCATGGTCGACGCCGCGCTCGTGGGGCACCTGGGCGTGGCACCGCTCGCGGGCCTCGGCATCGCGTCGGCGGTGCTGACGACGATCGTCGGCCTGATGGTGTTCCTCGCCTACGCGACCACGCCCGCCGTAGCGCGCCGGTTCGGCGCCGGCGACGTCCGCGGCGCGGTGTCGGTCGGCATCGACGGCATGTGGCTGGCACTAGGCATCGGGGCGGTGCTGGCGATCGCGGGCGCGTTCGCGACACCCGCCCTCGTGGCGGCCTTCGGCCCGGCCGCCGACGTCGCCGAGCACGCCGTGGCATACCTCGGCATCTCGATGGCCGGCCTGCCGGCGATGCTGATCGTCTTCGCCGCGACCGGTCTCCTGCGCGGGCTGCAGGACACGATGACCCCGCTGCGCATCGCCGGCGTCGGGTTCGTCGCGAACGCGGCGCTCAACGCCCTGTTCATCTACGGGTTCGGCTGGGGCGTGGCCGGATCCGCGACGGGCACGGTCGTGGCGCAGTGGGGCATGGTCATCGCCTATGCGGTCGTGATCGGCCGGCTCGCGCGGCGGCACGAGGCGCGGCTGCGCCCGGAGCGCGACGGGATCCGCGGCTCGGCGCGATCGGGCGGCTGGCTGTTCCTGAGGACGGTCAGCCTGCGCCTGTCGCTGCTGCTCACGGTCGCCGTCGCGACCGGACTCGGCACGCGAGAGCTGGCGGGATGGCAGGTCGTCTTCACGGTCTCGTCCACCGTCGCCTACGCGCTCGACGCCCTCGCGATCGCGGCGCAGGCGCTGATCGGCAAGAGCCTCGGCGCCGGCGACCGCGCTGCCGTCCGCCTCGTGCTGCGGCGCACGCTGGCGTGGGGCGCCTGGTTCGGCGTCGCGCTGGGCGCCGTGGTCGCGGCGCTGTCGGGCGTGCTCGGCCTCGCGTTCACGGGCGACGCGGGGCTCGCGACGCTCATCCAGCCGGCGCTGATCCTGATGGCGGTCGGGCAGCCGCTGGCGGGCGTCGTGTACGTGCTGGACGGGGTGCTGATGGGGGCGGGCGACGCGCGCTACCTGGCGCTGGCCGGCGCGCTGAACCTCGTGCCCTTCCTGCCGGCGCTGGCGCTGATCGCCGCTGCCGCCCCGAGCGGCGCCGCCGGCCTCGCCTGGCTGACCGTCGGCTTCTTCGGCGTCTTCATGGCGGCACGGGCGCTCACGCTCGGCGTGCGGGTGCGCGGGAGTCGGTGGATGACGGCGGGCGAGCGCCCCGCGCCCACGGCGCCCTAGGGTGGCTCGGGTGAGCACGGACACCCCCCTCGAGACGCACCTGATCGAACTGGGCGACGGACTGCGCGTCCCCCGCCAGGGATACGGCGGCATGTCGCTCAGCGACGTCTACGGCCCCGTCGGCGACGACGAGGCGCTGCGCACCCTCACCCACGCCGTCGACTCGGGCGTCACGTTCGTCGACACCGCGAACATCTACGGCCGGGGGCGGAGCGAGGAGATCATCTCCCGGCTGCTGCGCACCCGCCGCGACGAGGTGCAGCTGGCGTCGAAGTTCGGCATCCTGGCCGGCGGCGGCATCGGCCGGCGTGGCATCCGCGGAGACCGCGCGTACGTCCGAGAGCAGATCGAGCTGAGCCTCGCACGCCTGGGCACCGACCGCCTCGACCTCTACTACCAGCACCGCGTGGACCCCGAGGTGCCGATCGAGGACACCGTCGGCGCGCTGTCGGAGCTGGTGGCGGAGGGCAAGATCCTGCACATCGGGTTGTCCGAGGCGACCGGCGACGAGCTGCGGCGCGCGGCGAGGGTGCACCCGATCGCGGCCGTCCAGACCGAGTGGAGCATCATCAGCCGCGACGTCGAGGCGCACGTCGTGCCCGCGGCGCGGGAGCTCGGCATCGGCTTCGTGCCCTACTCGCCTCTGGGCAGGCAGTGGCTGACCGGCCTGTTCGACCCGGACGCGCTGACCGAGAGCGAGGGCCGACCGCGGTTTCCGCGCTTCGCTCCCGACGCGCTCGCGGCCAACCGGCCGGTGCTCGACGAGGTCCTCCGGGTAGCCGCGGAGGCGGGCGTCAGCGCCGCCCAGGTGTCCCTCGCCTGGCTGTACGACAAGGGGCGCGCGCTGGGCCTGCCCGTCGTGCCGATCCCGGGCACGCGCTCGCCGGCGAGGGTCGCCGAGAACCTCGCCGCCGTCGACGTCGAGCTGTCGGCGGATCACGTCGCGCGTCTCGATGCACTGGCCGCGCGCGTCGCGGGCCACCGCTCCTTCGAGCCCACCTGGGTGTCGTCCGGCCGGGAGTGACCCGGGATGAAGCGGCGGGTGATGCCCATGACCTGGGCTTTCCTTCCCGGCGCCGGCAGGGCATGATGGGCCGGGGGGAAATCATGCAGCCTGAATCGAACGCGCAGAAGCGCCCCGCGCCGGCCGGCTCGCCGCGCGCGGTAGCCGTCGTGCGCCCGGGCGTGGCGATCGCGCTGCTGGGGCTGCTGACCCTTCCCACCGGACTGGTCGCGGCGGCCGTGCCGTCGGTGTCGGACGAGGCGCAGCCGCGTTCGATCGCCGTGGAGGCCGCCTTCGCGAGCGCCGCCGAGGACGGCGAGTGGGACGGCCGGCTGGCGCCCACCGACCTCGCGCCGGCGGGCGCGCACGTGTCCGCCGAGGCCGAACGTCTCGAGGCCGAGCTCGCGATGCGCCAGGCGAACCTGTCGCCGAGCGCCTATGCGGCGACCACGGTGGACGAGCTCGCCGAGATCCGTCGCGACGACGGCCGCGAGCTCATCGAGGCCGCCATCGCGGCGGGCATCGACGTGGACCTCTCGCGGTTCGCCCCCGCCGACGCCGCGTACCTCGCTTCGCTCGGCGGCCTGAGCTGGCCCCTCGCGCAGATCTCCATCACCGACGTCTTCGGCGCGCGCGGCGGCCGCCACATGGGTCTCGACCTCGCCGCCGGCGCCGGCACGCCGATCGGCTCGGCCGCTCCGGGCATCGTCGTCCTCTCGAGCGAGAGCTACTACGGCTACGGGGTGGCGGTGATCGTGCAGCACCTCGACGGCGTGCAGACCCTCTACGGGCACATGACCAACGGCACCCGCCAGGTGAAGGTGGGCGACTGGGTCGAGGCGGGCGACGTGCTCGGCGGCGTCGGCAACACGGGACGCAGCTTCGGCAACCACCTCCACTTCGAGGTGCGCGTGGGCGGCGTCGCCCGCGATCCGCTGGCCTACCTGAACGGCTCGGTGAAGATCCCCGACCTGCCGACCGGCTCCGTCGCGCCCGTCGCGCCCGCGCCGGTGCCCGCCGGGACGCAGGAGCCGGCGAAGCCGAGCCCCTCCCCCACGCCGACGCCCACCAAGACGCCGACGCCCACGAAGACGCCGAGCCCGACGCCGACGCCGACCGGCACGCCGACACCTGCCCCGACGGGCACGCCGACGCCGACGACCCCGCCGGCCACGCCCACCCCGACGCCGACCACGCCGCCGGCGACTCCCAAGCCCACGCCGACCGAGCCGACGCCGACCGAGCCCGCGCCGACGGAGCCGGAGCCCACGAAGCCGGCACCGGCCCCGAGCACACCGGCACCGGCCCCGAGCACTCCGGCGCCTGCACCGAGCACCCCCGCGCCGTCGCCCAGCACGAAGACGTCGACCACGCCTGAGCCGGTGCCCACCGGCACCGCCTCCGCACCGGCGGCCTGAGGGCAAGGCGGGGCAGGGCGCCGCACCGGGGGCACGGAGCCTATGGGCCCCCTCCGGGGCCCGGTGCCGCATGGCGCCGACACCAGTCGTACATGACGATGGCGGCCGCCGCCGAGGCGTTGATCGAACGCGTCGACCCGTACTGCGTGATCTCGATGTGCCCCGAGGCCGCGGCGAGCGCCTCGTCCGACAGACCGGGGCCCTCCTGGCCGAAGAGCAGCACGCAGCGCGCGGGCAGGTCGGCGCGGTCCACCGGCACGGCCTCGCCGACGTTGTCGATCGCGAGGATCGGCATGCCCTCGTCCCGCGCCCACGCGGTGAACGAGGCGAGGTCCGGATGGTGCACGACGTGCTGGTACCGGTCGGTCACCATCGCCCCGCGGCGGTTCCAGCGCCGACGGCCGATGATGTGCACGGTGTCGGCCAGGAACGCGTTCGCGCTGCGGACGATAGACCCGATGTTCATGTCGTGCTGCCAGTTCTCGATCGCCACGTGGAACGGGTGGCGGCGGGTGTCGAGATCCGCGACGATCGCCTCCATCCGCCAGTACCGGTAGCGATCGATCACGTTGCGCGCGTCGCCCTGCGCGAGCAGCTCCACGTCCCAGACCGAGCCGGGGTCTCGCGCGTCGTCCGGCCAGTCGCCGGGCCACGGCCCGACGCCGTGGCCGCGGATCGGGTGCGTCTCGGCGGGGGCATCGGTGGGCTCATCCGTCACGTCGAAAGGCTATCCCCGTACCATCGAGGCGTGCCCTCGCCCGCGATCGACGACTACCTCAAGACCGTCTATGCCCACACCGAGTGGCAGGACGCGCCCATCACGCCGTCGGTGCTGGCCGCCAAGCTGGGCATCGCGCCGTCGAGCGTGACCGAGATGGTCAAGAAGCTCGGCGCGCAGGGCCTCGTGGCGCACGAGCCGTATCGCGCCGTCCGTCTCACCCCCGAGGGCGAGCGTCGCGCGCTCGAGACCGTCCGGCGGCATCGGCTGATCGAGACCTGGCTGGTCGAGGAGTACGGCTACGCGTGGGACGAGGTGCACGAAGAGGCCGAGGTGCTCGAGCACACCATCAGCGACCGTCTGCTCGAGAAGATCGACGAGCGGCTCGGACGCCCGCGCTCCGACCCGCACGGCGATCCCATCCCGGACGCCGACGGGCGCGTCGCGCGGGAGCGGTTCGTGCTGCTGGCCGAGGCGCCCGCGGGGCACGTCGGCCGCGTGCTGCGCGTCAGCGACCGCGACCCGGGCCTGCTGCGGCTCATCGAGCGCGCGGGCATCGCGGTCGGCCTCGAGGTGGAGGTCGCCCGCCCCGGCCTCGAGATCGGCGGCGAGCCCACCGCCCTCCCCGACGGCGCCGCCGACGTCATCTGGCTCACCGACTGACCCGCCCGCGACACCGCGCCCGGCCGGCGAGACCGCATTCCCCGGGCGACACCGTGCCCGGCGGCGCCTGTCTCGCCCGGCGATGTCTGTCTCGCCCGGGGAGCGCCGTCTCGGCCAGCGCGCGAGTCGCGGCGCGCGGCGTAGTACCGCGGGGGGACGGGGACGGCCGGATGTCCGACCCGGGCCCGACGCGCCGCGCACCCGCCGGTTCGTAGCGTCGAGGCATGATCACGGCACAGAACCTCACGAAGCGCTTCGGCGCGACGACCGCTGTCGACGACATCTCGTTCGAGGTGCGTCCCGGGCAGGTCACCGGCTTCCTCGGGCCCAACGGCGCCGGCAAGTCCACCACGATGCGGATGATCGTAGGGCTGGACCGTCCGGACGGCGGCTCGGTCACCGTGGGCGGCCGCCCCTTCGCCGCCCACGCCGCGCCCATCACCGAGGTGGGCGCCCTGCTCGACGCGAAGGCCGTCCATCCCGGCCGCACCGCGGAGGCGCACCTGCGGATGCTCGCCGCGACCCACGGCATCGGCCGCGACCGGGTCGGCGAGGTGATGGAGCTCACGGGCATCGAGTCGGTGGCCCGCAAGCGCGTCGGCGGCTTCTCGCTCGGCATGCATCAGCGGCTCGGCATCGCGGCCACCATGCTCGGCGACCCCCACACCCTCATCCTCGACGAGCCCGTCAACGGCCTCGACCCCGAGGGCGTGCACTGGGTGCGCGGCTTCGTGCGGTCCCTCGCGGCGGAGGGCCGCTCGGTCTTCCTGTCCTCGCACCTGATGAGCGAGATGGCGCAGACGGCCGATCACATCATCGTGCTCGGCAAGGGGCGGGTGCTCGCCGACGCCCCCGTGGACGAGTTCCTGCGCGGCTCGCAGCGCGAGCGCACCCGCGTGCGCTCCTCCGACTCTCGCGAGCTCGGCGTGCTGCTGGCGTCCGAGGGCGTCGCGATCACCGCGGCGTCGGGCGACGTGATCGAGGTCGAGGGGGTGCCCGCGGCCCGGATCGCGCGGGTCGCCGTCGAGGCCGGCATCGATCTGCACGAGCTGCTCCCCCAGCGCGGGTCGCTCGAGGAGGCGTACCTCGCCCTCACCGGCGACGCCGTCGAGTACCGCAGCAACCCCGCCGCCGCCGCGGCCTGAGCCCGATCGGAGCATCGAGATGACCACCCTCACCACCACACCGGACCACACGACGCCGCGACGCGCGGCCTCCGGCAGCACCGCCGCCCTGACGTTCGGCCACCTCGTCCGCGCCGAGGCCATCGGTCTGCGGAGCCTCCGCGGCACGGCCGTCACCCTCATCGTCGGCACGGCCTTCACCGTCCTGCTGACCGTCGGCGTCTCGCTCATGTTCGGGTTCGCCACCGCGCGACCCGACGAGCCCCTGCCCGCCGACGCCGTGCCGCCGATGTCGGGCATGGTCCTCAACGGGATCGCCGTGCTGCAGACCGTCGCGGTCCTCCTCGGCGTGAGCATCTTCGCCAAGGAGCACTCCACCGGCGCTCTGCGCACCCACCTGTCCGTCGCGCCCCGCCGCGTGGCCGTCGTGGGCGCGAAGGCCGTGGTCGTCTCGATCACGGTGTTCCTGTGGGGTCTGCTCACGCTCCTCGTCGCCACCGCCGGCGTCGTGGCGGTGTACAGCGGGTTCGGGCTGGACGCCTCGCTCGACGACGCGCTGCGGATCCTCGTGCTGCCCCTGCTCGGCGGTGCCCTGCTCGCCGCGCTGTGCGGCGTGCTCGGCCTCGGCGTGGCCGCCCTGCTGCGCTCGGAGACTTGGTCCGTGACGCTCGTGCTGCTGTTCCTCCTGCTGCTGCCGAGCGTCCTGATGTCGCTGCCGTTCGAGTGGGCGCCGCGGATCGCCGAGCTGCTGATGGGCCCCGCCGGCGCGGCGCTCCACACGCCGCACGACGCGATCGACGGCACCGTCGTGCGCGACATCGTCCTCGCCTTCGCGTGGCCGGCCGCCGCGGTCGCCGCCGGAGCCGTCGCCGTCTCGCGGCGAGACGCGTGACGGACGCCCGTCGTCCGACCCTCGTCTCGGCGCCGGCGGGGCCGCATCCGCTCGGGTGCGGCCCCGCCGCGTAGGGTCGTGAGCGTGAGCGCGCTCGAGCCGTCCGCCGCCGCGGCGCCCGCCGGGCCCGACGAGGGCGACCTCGCGCTGCCGCGCCCGCCGAGCGCCATCCGGCGCTGGCTCGGCCGCCATCCGGTCGTGGTCGACGCGGCCGTCGTGTTCTTCGCCCAGGTGGCGCCCGGGCTGCTCGTGCTGATCGCCGCGACCGCGCCGCTGAGCGACGTGCCGTTCAACGGATGGCACGTGGCCGGCACGGCCGCGAGCGTCACGGCCGGTGGCGTCGTGCTGATGCTGCGCCGCCGCAGGCCCCTGCTCGCCGCGATCGTGTGTGGCCTCCTCGCGGTGCTGCCCTCCCCCTACAACCTCGGCGGCGGGATCGCGGTGTTCGTCGCGCTGTACTCGCTCGGCGTCTACAGCACCATGCGGCGCACCTGGCTCGGCTACGGCATCGCGTCCGCCTTCACGGTCGCCGCGGCCGCCACGATCGGGCTCGCGGCAGCGCTGAACGACAGCGAGCCGATCCGGGGGCTGTTCGGCGAGGCGTCCGTGGCGCTGCCCAACATCGTCGTCTACCTGGTGCCGACGCTCATGGGCGTCACGATCGGCAACCGGCGGCGCTACGTCGAGGCGATCATCGCCCGCGCCTCAGACCTCGCCCGGGAGCGGGACCAGCGCGCACGGCTCGCCGTCGCCGACGAGCGCGCCCGCATCGCCCGCGAGATGCACGACATCGTCTCGCACAGCCTCACCGTGATCGTCACGCTGTCGGAGGGCGCGGCCGCCCAGGCGGAGGCGGGGCGACCGGGCGCGCCGGATGCGATGCGCACGGTCGCCGAGACCGGCCGGTCGTCGCTGGCCGAGATGCGCCGCCTGCTGGGAGTGCTGCGCGCCCCCGGCGAGGAGGCGGGCCGCACGCCGCAGCCCGGCGCCGCCGACCTCGACGAGCTCGTCGAACGTTTCCGCGAGGCGGGCATGCCGGTGCGGCTGGTGCGCAGGGGGCCGCCGGTCGACGACCGCGCGCTGCAGCTGGCGGTCTTCCGGATCATGCAGGAGGGCCTCACGAACGCGCTGCGCCACGCCCCCGGTGCGGCGGACGTCACGGCGCGGGTCGCTCACGACGCCGACGGGGTGGTGGTCGAGGTGACCAACGGCCCCGGCACGCGCCCCGCGGTGTCGCCCGCGGGCCGCGGCAGCGGCATCGTGGGCATCCGGGAGCGTGTGGCCGTCCACGACGGCGAGGTCGAGGCCGGGCCGGCGCCCGGGGGCGGATGGCGCCTGCGCGCGCAGCTGAAGGAGGAGACATGACCGATCCCACGACCGGCGACCCCGGCGCGACGACGGAGGCGCCGGTGCGGGTCGCGATCGTCGACGACCAGCACCTGGTGCGGCTCGGCCTGCGGATGGTGCTGGACGCGCAGCCCGACATCGAGGTCGTCGCCGAGGCCACCGACGGCGCCGAGGCGATCGACCTCGCCGGGCGCGGCGGGCTCGACGTCATGCTGATGGACGTCAGGATGCCGGGCGTCGACGGGATCGCCGCGACCGAGCGGATCGCGCGCGACGGCGACCTGCCGCGCATCCTCGTGCTGACCACGTTCGACCTCGACGAGTACGCGTTCGCCGCCCTGCGCGCGGGCGCGAGCGGCTTCCTGCTCAAGGACGCCCGGCCGGCCGACCTGCTCGGCGCGATCCGCGCCGTGCACGCCGGCGATGCGGCGCTCGCCCCCAGCGTCACGCGCCGCATGATCGAGCAGTTCGCGGCCCCCGCGGCGCCGGAGCGACGCCCCGACCCCCGGCTCGCGACGCTCACGCCTCGGGAGCACGAGATCTTCGCGGCGATCGCGGAGGGCCTCACGAACGAGGAGCTCGCGGAGCGCTTCTTGCTCGCGCCGTCCACCGTGAAGACCCATATCGGCCGGATGCTGCAGAAGCTCGGCGCCCGCGACCGCGTCCAGCTGGTGATCCTCGCCTACGAGGCGGGCGTCGCCGGGCGCTGACCGCGTCCGAGTCGGGGAGCGCCCGGTCAGCGGGCCGCGCGGGCGGCTCGGGCGAGCGGCCACTCGGTGCCGGTCAGCCGCTCGCACTCCTGCCAGATGCGGGTGCGCACGTCCTGGTCGGTGGCCCACCGCGACGGCGTCTGCCGCACCGGCAGACCGCGCGTCCAGAAGCGCGGGCCCCAGTACTCCCCGCCGCGCACGTCCGGATCCACCAGCGCGCGCACGAGCGAGTTCGCGCCGCGCTCCTTGCTCTGCGCCACCGGCGCCTGCAGCCCGTCGCGCAGACGCTTCCAGCGGCTCGGCTCGTTGACGCCCTGCACGCGCGGCGTGCGTCCGCCGATGGAGTACCCGGGGTGCGCCACGACGCTGTCGATCGGGACGCCGGCCTCGCGCAGCCGCGCGTCGGCCTCGATGCCCAGCGCGTGCACCACCAGCTTCGACTGCACGTATGCGTGCCAGGCCTCGTAGCGGTTCTCGAGTTGGATGTCGGTCGGCTCGGCGACTCCGAGGTGCGTGGAGGCGCTGCCCAGCCACACGAGCCGGCTGTTGCGGCGGCGGTCGGACGACTTGGCGAGGGTGGTCAGCAGCTCGGCCGCCAGCACGAAGTGGCCGAGGGCGTTGGTCGCGAACACCAGCTCGCGGCCGTCGCGCGTCAGCTCGCGCGTGCGCGGCGTGTGCACCATGCCGGCGTTGAGCAGCACCCCGTCGAGGCGCGAGCGTGAGAACAGCCCGCCGCGCACCGACGCGGCGGCCGCGCGGATCGAGCCGGGGTTGCTCACGTCGAGCAGCAGCGTCTCGACCGACGCGTCGGGCACGCGGGCCTCGATCGCGTCGTGCGCTGCGGCGAGCCGGTTGGGGCTGCGGCCGCTCATCACCACGTGCGCGCCGGCCGCCGCGAGCTGCTCGCTCGCGAAGTATCCGAGGCCCGCGTTGGCCCCGGTGACGAGATACATGCGGCCTGACAGGTCCGGCAGCGAGGCCGGATCCCAGGAGGGCTCGCCTCGGTCGATCACACGGGAACGATATCCCGCCGCGGGCCGCCGCTCACCCCGACACAACGCAGGAACGGTTTCCCGTGCACGTCGATCCTGCCGCGGGATCCCGCGGGACGGCCCCCGCCGGGCGATGTGTCGTCCTGCGTTGTGTCGCGGCGCGGCGCGGAAGCGCTCCCGGTCCTACGCTGGGGGCATGGAGCGACGCGACGAGATCGAGTGCTGGCTCACCGACATGGACGGCGTGCTCGTGCACGAGAACGTGCCGATCCCCGGGGCCCGCGAGCTGCTGGCGAAGTGGCGTGACGACGGCACCGAGTTCCTGGTGCTGACCAACAACTCGATCTTCACGCCCCGCGACCTCAGCGCCCGGCTGCGCGCGTCGGGCATCGAGGTGCCCGAGGAGCGGATCTGGACGAGCGCGCTCGCGACCGCGGACTTCCTGAAGTCGCAGGCGCCGGGCGGATCCGCTTTCGTGATCGGCGAGGCGGGCATCCTGACCGCGATGCACGAGGCCGGGTTCATCATGACCGAGACCGACCCTGACTACGTCGTGGTCGGCGAGACCCGCAACTACTCGTTCGAGGCCATCACCAAGGCGATCCGCCTGATCGGCCGGGGCGCGCGCTTCATCGCCACCAACCCCGACGCCACCGGGCCGAGCGCCGAGGGCCCTCTGCCCGCCACCGGCGCCATCGCCGCGCTCATCACGAAGGCCACCGGCCGCGACCCCTACGTCGTCGGCAAGCCGAACCCGATGATGTTCCGCTCGGCGCTCAACCGCATCGGCGCGCACTCCGAGAACACCGGCATGATCGGCGACCGGATGGACACCGACATCGTCGCGGGCATCGAGGCCGGCCTCCACACCGTGCTCGTGATGACGGGCATCAGCGACCAGCGCGAGATCGAGCGCTATCCGTTCCGCCCGAACGAGGTGCTCGACTCGGTCGCCGACCTGCTGCGCCCCGCGGATCCCGCCGATCGCCTCGCCCCGGGCCAGCCGGCTGCCGAGGACGCACCGTGAGTCACGGCGCGACGCCCGTCGCGCCGTCGCTCTCCCTCACGCCGTCGCAGGCGATGCGGTGGCGCATCGCGATCTTCGCGGTGTTCGCCGTCACCGGGCTCGCGCTGGCGACCTGGGCCTCGCGCATGCCGGCGATCAAGGCGGCGCTCGGGATCGACAACAGCCACGTCGGCGCCATGCTGGCGGCGGCGGGCATCGCGTCGATCGTCGGCCTCTCGCTGGCGACGCCCGTGCTCGCCCGATTCGGCGCGCGTCGCTCGATGCTGACCCTGATGCTGGCGTATGCCGCCGGCGTCGCCGTGATCGGCGTCGGGACGGAGGTGCTGGCGTCGTATCCGCTCGTGATCGCGGGTCTCGTGCTGTTCGGGCTCGGCAGCGGCTGCACCGACGTGATCATGAACGTCGAGGCGACCGAGATCGAGCAGCTGGCGGGCAAGACGCTCATGCCGCTGTTCCACGCGTTCTTCAGCCTCGGCACGGTGCTCGGCGCGGGCGCCGGCATCCTCGCGGTGTCGTGGGGCGTCGGCGTCCTCGGCCACGCGGTGGCGGTCGCTGTCGCGATCGCCGTGATCGCGGTCCTGGCGATCGCGAACGTGCCGCGCCGTCAGGCCGTCGAGCCCGGCACGGCCGAGCCCGGCACGGCCTGGCGTGACCGGCTGCGCGTGTCGCTGTCGGCATGGGCGGAGCCGCGCACCTATCTGATCGGCGTCGTCATGCTCGGCATGTCGTTCGCCGAGGGCGCCGCCAACGACTGGCTCGCGCTCGGGGTGGTCGAGGGCCACGGCGGCGAGGAGACCCTCGGCGCCGTGGGTCTCACGGTGTTCTCCGTCGCGATGACGACGATGCGGGTGCTCGGCGGCCCGCTGGTCGACCGCTTCGGGCGCGTCGCGATGCTGCGTCTGCTGGCCGTGTCGGCCGCCGGCGGGCTGACCCTGTTCATCCTCGCGCCGACCCTGCCGCTGGTGCTGCTGGGCGCGGCCCTGTGGGGTGTCGGCGCCTCGCTGGGCTTCCCCCTCGGCATGTCGGCGGCGGCCGACGACCCGGCCCGCGCGGCCGCTCGCGTCAGCGCCGCCGCGACGATCGGCTACGTCGCGTTCCTGGCGGGCCCTCCCGTGCTGGGCGCGATCAGCGAGACGATCGGCCTGCTGAACACGCTGTGGATCATCGTCGGCCTCACCGTCGCCTCCGGCCTCGCATCGGGCGCCGCACGGCCGCTCCGCCCCGCCGACCCGTCCTGACCTCACCGAACCCGGGCCGAGCCGGGCGGGTCGCCTGGCCAGGGCACGCGGATGGATAAACTCGGTCGGTGCGCCTCGTCATCGCCCGCTGCTCCGTCGATTACACCGGCCGCCTCAACGCGCATCTGCCGCTCGCGACCCGGGTGCTGATGCACAAGGGCGACGGCAGCCTGCTCGTGCACTCCGACGGCGGGTCGTACAAGCCGCTCAACTGGATGAGCCCGCCCTGCCGCCTCGACGTGGTGGCGCCGAGCGAGGAGCTCGCGGAGACCGGCGTGACCGAGATGTGGAAGGTCACCCACCAGAAGACCGGCGACGCGCTGACGGTGCACATCTACGAGGTGCTGCACGACTCGAAGCACGACCTCGGCATCGACCCGGGCCTCATCAAGGACGGTGTGGAGGCCGACCTGCAGCGCCTGCTGTCCGAGCAGGTGGACCTGATCGCGGAGGGCGCGAAGCTCGTCCGCCGCGAGTATCCGACGGCGATCGGCCCGGTGGACCTGCTGGTGCGCGACGCGGGCGGCATGCCCATCGCGGTGGAGGTCAAGCGCCGCGGCGACATCGACGGCGTCGAGCAGCTGACCCGCTACCTCGACCTGCTGGGTCGTGACCCCCTGCTCAGCGGCATCCAGGGGGTGTTCGCCGCTCAGGAGATCAAGCCGCAGGCGCGCGTGCTCGCCCGCGACCGCGGCATCCGCTGCCTCACCCTCGACTACGACGAGATGAAGGGCATCGACTCGGGGGCGCCGCGCCTGTTCTGACAGACGGCGAGGTTGAGCGAGAGAGCGAAGCGACCGAGACGAAACCCATCGCGTCGCCCTGACGCCGCGCAGGAGGAGCCCGCGGCCTCGGTAGGCTGAGCGGTATGACGTCCTCGCCCTGGTCCTGCATCCTCTGGGACGTGGACGGGACCGTGGCGGACGCGTCGGCCGGCATCCTCCCGCGCATCACCGAGGTGCTCACGGCGATGGGCCGCACTCCCCCGGCACCGGACGAGCTGCGGCACTGGATCGGACCGCCGATGCTCGAGTCCTTCGAGCGGCGGGCGCTGCTGACGCCCGCCGAGGCCGTCGGCGCGGTGGAGGCCTACCGCGCGCTCGCGTCGCGCGACGGCTACGCGGCGTCGGTCGCGCTCTACCCCGGCGTGGCCGAGCTGATCCGCGACGTGCAGGCGGCGGGCGTGCCGCAGGCGACCGCCAGCACCAAGCCGCAGAACCAGGTGCGGGCGATCCTCGAGCACTACGGGCTCGACGACGCGTTCACGGCGATCGTGGGCGCGCGCTCCGAGGCCGACGTGCTCGACACGAAGGCGGACGTGCTGGGGCGCGCGCTCGAGGGACTGACCGCCGCCGGCGTCGACACGAGCCGGCCCGTCCTGATCGGCGACCGGCACCACGACGTCGACGGCGCCGCCGGCCTCGGCGTGCCCGTGGTCTTCGTCCGCTGGGGCTTCGGCACGCCGGGCGAGGAGGAGGGCGCCGTCGCGGTGGTCGACGATGCCGCACAGCTGCGCGAGCTGCTGCTCGCCGACGACGACTGAGGGGCCAGGACGTGACCGAGTTCGACCCGATGACCTGGGCGCTTCCGGCGTTGGTCGTGTTCAGCTCGGCCGCGGTGCTGGTCGTGGCGGTCGCTTTCGCCGTGCGGCACGCCCGCCGCGGGCCGCGGGCGCGCCGCCGGGCGACGACCGCCCTCGACCGCGCCGGCACCGCGCTGGTGCGCCTCGACGACGCCGCGGCCGAGCTCGATCTCGAGGTCGGGCTCTCGGGAGCGCTGTACGGAGGCGGCGCCCCCGCTTCCCTGCGCCGGGCTCGGATGACCGCGCAGCACGACCGCGACTCGGCCTTCGCCGACTACCGCGACGCCTCGGGCGCCGATGTCATCCCCGCGGTGGCCGAACGCGCCGCGCACGACCTGGCGCGGCGCATCGATCGCACGCTCGCTACGATCGAGGCCGCCCGGCGAGACCACCGGGAGTGGATCGAGTCCCACGTCGGCGCGACGGACCAGGTCGCCTCGGCCGAGCGACGCCTGGCCGACGTCCGCGCGCGGACGGGTGACCCGTCCGCGCTGCTGCGGGAACTCGCGGAGCGCGCCGACCGCGACGAGTGGTCCGAGGCGGCGAGGGCGGCGGACGACGTGCGGACCGCGCTCGACGAGGCCCAGCGCTGGATCGGCGAGGCGCGGGAGTCGGCCGGCGACCCCTCTCGGTCGGCGCTCGACCAGCTCGCCCACGCGGAGCGCGCCCTGCATCGAGCGGATGCCGCGTCGCGGACGCTCGAGGAGACGCATCGGCTGGTGACGCAGGCCGGTCTCGCGGTGCCCGACGAGCTCGCCGCCGCCCGCACCGCGATCCGCTCGGCGACCGCGATCCGTGCGGCGCTGCCGGCAGACGAGGCCGATCGTCTGGGCGAGGAGATCCGCCGGGCCGACGGCGAGCTCGTCCGCATCGAGGCGGACGCCGCGCGCCGACCGGTGTCGACGAACGAGGCGATCGCCCGGCTGCGCGATCGGCTGGACATGGCGCTGGCCGACGCGCGCACGGCGCAGCAGAGGCTTCGCGGGGCGCGCAGCGCGCTGCCCGGCACGATCGCCGCGGCGCGCAGCGCGGTGAGCCGGGCGGAGGCGGCGGTGCCGCCGCGCGCCGCTGGGCTCAACGCGCGCGTGCGCCTCGACGCGGCACGGCACGAGCTCGCGTCGGCGCGGCAGACGCAGGATCCGGTCGAGGCGCTGGACGCCGCACGGCGAGCCATCCGCCACGCGGAGGACGCGAAGGCGCTCGCCGACTACCGCCGCCTCGAGAGCGGGCACGACGAGGCGCCCTGACCACTCGCCCCGTCAGGCGGGCCCGCGGGGACGAGAAGGGCCCGGCGACGAATGTCACCGGGCCCTAAGAGGGAGAGATCCGCTCAGATGGGGCGGATGTTCTCAGCCTGAAGGCCCTTGGGGCCCTGGGCGATCTCGAACTCGACGCGCTGGTTCTCCTCCAGCGAGCGGTAGCCCGAAGCCTCGATTGCGGTGTAGTGCGCGAAGACGTCAGAGCCGCCCTCGTCGGGAGAGATGAAGCCGAAGCCCTTCTCCGAGTTGAACCACTTGACGGTGCCCTGCGTAGCCATTTACTGCCGTTCTATCTGTATGGAGCCGACGCGAACAATGCGCCGACGCTCCCCACGGTAACGGAGTCCCCTGCAAAGGGATAGGGTGCAGCATCTCGTGACGTAACCGTTGTACATCGTCGACGACGAACGGAAGCGGCCCTCACCGAAGGGGGGATTCAGTGAGGGCCGGACGACCGTTAGGGGGGACGTCACCGACAGAGTATCGGACATCACGACCTTTTGTCCCCCATTCGGTGGACAAATCGGGGAGCCGGGCGCCTCGGTTTGCCGTCCCGCCTGACGATGCGGACGATGGTCCCATGAGGATCGCCGCCCGCCGTATCGCGCGGCTCGCGCTCGCGGCGGCAGCCGTGTCCGCCACGCTCGCCCTCGCCGGCTGCGGCGGCGGGTTGTCGGCGCACGCCGGCACACCGTTCACCGCGTGCCTGCGCGACGCCGGGGTGGACCTGTCCCGGATGGGCACGTGGAGCCGGGACGAGGAGCGCGACGCCCTCTCGGACACCCGGGCTCTGGAGTGCGTGCTGAGCGACCTGCCCGCCGAGCAGCGGCGGGACGTGCTCGGCTGGGCCTTCCCGGAGGTCGCCCCCGACGCGCCCGCCGAAGCCCAGGCGGCGGTGGCGGACGCGGTGTGGGGCTTCCTCGTCGAACGCGAGAGTGCCGACCCCGCCACCGTGACGGACGCGGGAGCGCTGCTCGTCGCGCTCGGCATGACCGGCCCTGATCCGTCCGGCGTGCGGCACGCCCTCTCCCTGCAGCCGCACCTCGACGCGGCCGGACCGCTGTACGAGGCGTGGCGCGACACCGAGTCGTCGGCCGACGACACGACCACCCGAGCGCGCTTCGTGGACGAGCAGCTCGCGGCGGGCGGCGCGCTCGCGGAGTTCTTCACCGAGACCTCCGACGCCCTCCTCGCCGCGCAGGAGGCCGCGGACCCGCGCGACGAGGGGCGCGGGGCCGAGACGCGACCCGGAGGAGACGACCATGACGGATGACGCGACGACGACGGACACCGCGCGGCAGCCGGAGCTGCCCGGAGACGATCGCCCGGTCGACACGTGGCGCGACAGGCTCGGTCGAGAGCACGCCGAGAGCCGCCCGACCCGGCGAGGCGGAGAGCCGGTCTGGGAGCGCGTCGCCGGCCCCCTCGAGACGGCCTGGTCCGTGCCCGCCGACCGTGCGAAGCTCGCCGAGGAGGCGCTGTCCCGCCCGAACCCGCTCGTGGCCACCGATGCCGACGGCGCCGTGTGGACCTGGGTGGTGCCGGAGCCGGACGCGAGGGCGGTGCTGCTGTGGCTGAACGCCGACTTCCCCCACGATGACGTCGCGGCCGCCGAGCTCACCCGGCTGGCCGGATCCGACCTGTGGACGATCTCGCTGCGGCTGCCCGCCGAACTGCGCACGTCGTACCGGATCGCCGCCTGGCGGGACGCCGACGACCCGCCATGGCGCCGCGCGACCGGGCGCCGCCCGGTCATCCTCGCCGCCATGGGCGCCGCCGGGCTCGACCCTCGTGGCGCCGACGTCGTGGGCGGCTCCCGAGGAGAGACGTCCTCGGTGGCCGCGGGCCCCGCTGCACCGGCCGAGCCGTGGCGGGAGGGGCCACGGCACCGCCCGGCGGCCTCACGTGTCGAGCCGCTCGAGCTCGGCGCCGGCGAACGGGCGTGGACCATCGTGCCGGAGCATCACGCGGGGCCCACTCGCCTGCTCGTGCTCTTCGACGGCCAGGTCTGGCTGGACGGCGTCGGGCTGCCTGCGCTGCTCGACGAGGCCGTCGCCCGGCGTCATGTCGAGCCTCTGCACGTGGTGCTGCTCGACTCGCACGACACCGACACGAGGTGGGACCGGCTCGGGGTGCCCGGCGGCCAGGTCGACGTGGTGCTCGACCGGATCCTGCCGGCGGCACGCGCGCGGTACGACGTCGATCCCCGTGGCGAGGCGACGATCGTGGCCGGCCAGAGCCTCGGCGGCATCGCGGCGGCCTGGACGATCGCGCTGGCGCAGGGAGAGGTGCAGCACGCGATCGCGCAGTCGCCGTCGCTGTGGCGCTTCGACGTGGCCGAGGCACTGCTGGCCGAGCCCGCCTGGCGATCGCTCTCCCTCTCGGCCGGCAGCCGCGAGGGCCACATGCTGGACGACGCGCGCGCTCTCGAGGCGCGCTTGCGCGCCGACCCGCGCCTCGCCTCGCGGTCGGTGCACCTCGCCGCCCTCACGGCGGGGCACGACTGGGCGTCCTGGCGCGCCGACCTGCTCTCCGCTCTCGCGGGCCTCCCGCCGCACGAGCAGGTGCCGAACCGCCCTTATGGGACGCCGTAAGGGCGGTTCGGCACCGGATCTCGCGCTCGGGCGGGGCACTCAGCGCCGACTCGTGCGATCGGCCGCCGCGATCACCTCGGCGACGATCTCCTCGATGCCCCGATCGCGACCGGTGCGGCCGAGCACCCTCGGCGCCGGCCGGGCGCCGGGCACGGTGTGGCCGCCGCCCAGCACGGCATACGACGTCACGGGGGCGCTGCCGGCCTGCCGGTAGGCCGTCTCGCGGATGCGGGCGTTGCGGCGGCCCGGGGAGCGCTCGGGCAGGAGCGCCGTGGTCGGCTCAGCCGTGACGCCGTTGCGGCGGGCGAAGTAACGCGCGGTCTCGGCGGCGGAGAGCGTCACGCCGCCGACCTTGAACATCGCTCGCGCCCACCAGGACATCCGACCGCCCGCGAACGGCACGATCCGGTCGGCGGTGCCGTTGACGAGCGCGATCGGGACGGAGCGGTCCGACTCCTCCGAGAAGCCCGCCAGGAAGCCGGCGCGGTCGGGCATGGCAGCGGCGACGATCACCGCGCCGGACAGCAGCTCGGGCGCCTCGTGGAGGAGGCGGAACACCATCTGACCGCCGTTGGAGTAGCCCACGGCGGTCACCGCCTCCCTGTCGATGCCGTGGGTGCGCTCGACCGCGTCGACGACCGCCCGAGCGAAGGCGACGTCGTCGACCTGCTCCGTCCGCGCGGGGAAGGCGCTCTCCGCGCGCGCGTCGTTCCAGTTGCCTCGGTGGCCGTCGAGGTACGCGACGACCGCGCGCCCGTCTTCGGCGAGCGCGTCCAGGGCGCCTCCCGTGAAGCGACGGTACGACCGTCCGTCCTGCTTCGAGCCGTGGAACACCAGCACGAGCGCCCGATTCTCGGGGCCCCCGCATCGCCGACCACCGTGAACGAGCGGGTCCGGCCCGCGACAGAGACAGTTGCACCCATCAGATCTCCTCCGACGGCTCGGGCGCGTCTCGCCCGGCCTTCGCGCGACGCTATACTTTGACATCATGTCAAGGTCAATTCGGCGATGAGGATCGGTGAGCTGAGCCGCCGTAGCGGCGTGAGCCCGAGATCGCTGCGCTACTACGAGCAGCACGGCCTGCTCTCCGCGAGCCGGGAGGCGAACGGCTACCGCGAGTACGACGACGCGACGGTCGAGCGGGCGGAGACCATCCACATGCTCTTCGGCATGGACTTCCCGCGCGATGTCGTGCGCTCGGTCCTCGCATGCACGGGCGACAGCGCCGACACCTCGCACGACGTGCTCGCCGGACAGCTCGAGCGGGTCCGGTCCGAGATGGCGGAGCGCATCGAGAGGCTCACCGACACGCATCGCCAGGTGAGCGCCTTCCTCGACGCCCGCGCGGAGCGGACCTGATCCGGACCGCGCTCGCACGGAGACTTCTCGGACAGGAGTCCGAGAAGTAGTAGTCTGACCGCATGCCGTCCACCGAGCAGGGTCGCCTGGAGCGCGACGGGGCCGACCCGCGCAGGCAGCGCACGAAGGCCTCGATAGCGGCGGCGGTGGACGCGCTCAGCCGCCGGGCGGAGCCGCTCACCGTCGCCGCCGTCGTCGCCGAGGCGGGGGTCAGCCGATCGACCTTCTACGCCGCCCACGACGGGCTCGGTGCCGTGCTCACCGAGACGATGACGGCGATCTTCGGCGACATCGGCAGTCTCGACCTCGCGCTGCGCGATCGGCAGAGCCTGCGCGACACCGCCGAGGCGACGACGTCCGCGCTCGTGTCCGCGTTCGAGGCGAACCGCCCCCTGTGCCGGGCCGTGTTCGCGTCCGACGCCGGCCCAGAGGTCCTGGCCGCCCTGCGCCGCACGTTCGCGCAGCAGGCCGAGGAGACGATGCGCATCGCCGCGCCCACGGAGGTCGACCCGACGGCCGCTGCCCGCTACGTGGCGGCCGGGACCCTGACCGTCCTCGCCGACTGGGCGCTCGACGACTCCCCCCTGCACCCCGACCGGCTGAGGGCACAGCTCGTGTCACTCCTGCCCATGTGGATGCTCCACGATGAGAAGGACGACACGAATGACACGTAAGTACCTGGTGACCGGCAGCGCCTCCGGAATCGGGCTGGCGACGGCCAGCCGTCTCCGCGAAGAGGGTCACACCGTGATCGGCGTCGACATCGCCGGCGCCGAGATCAATGCCGATCTGAGCACCGCCGAGGGGCGCGCGGAGCTCGTCGCGCAGGCCACCGCTCTCAGCGACGGCGTGCTGGACGGCGTCATCGCGGTGGCGGGACTGGTCGCACCGAAGCCCGTCACGGTCGCGGTGAACTACTTCGGCGCGGTCGCCACGCTCGAGGGGCTCCGCCCGCTGCTCGCGGCCTCCACCGCGCCCCGCGCCGCCGTCGTGGCGTCGCTGGCCGCACTCGAGGACGTCGACGACCGCCTCCTGCAGCTGCTCGAGGCCGGCGACGAGGCCGCGGCGCTCGCGCATGCGGACGCTCTCGGGGCGACGGCCAACGCCGCGGGATCGTCGGTGCTGTACACGACGTCGAAGCTGGCCGTCGCGAGGTGGGTCAGGCGCGCCGCGCCGACCGCGCCGTGGGCGGGCGACGGCATCGCGCTCAACGCCATCGCCCCCGGCGTGATCGAGACCCCGATGACGAAGGCGGCGCTCGAGACGGAGGAGGGCAGGAAGGCGCTCGACGAAGGCGCCCCCGCCCCCTTCAACGGCCCCGCCGCGCCGCCGACGGCTCCCGCCGCGCTGCTCGACTGGCTCACGAGCGCCGACAACGCATACGTGACCGGGCAGGTCGTCTTCATCGACGGCGGCGCTGAGGCCATCCGCCGTCCCGAGCTGGTCTGACGCGGCGAGCGCGCTCGCCCGGCCGGCCGGCACGCCCAGCCGGCCGGGCCGCGCACCCGACCGCGAGACGTAGGGTGGCATCAGCCACCAGACGAGGAGCGGGGGACGCGTGAACGCCACCGGCCTCCTCTGGATCGCGGCGACGGTCTGGTATCTGCTGTGCGAGGCGATCACGGCCTCGGTCTTCCCCGGCTACGACTACGCGACGTTCTACATCAGCGACCTCGGAGTCGCGGAGCACGCCGAACTGCAGGGCCGCGTGCTGGAGTCGCAGATCCCCCAGGTCATGAACGCCGGGTTCATCGGCGCCGGGCTGCTGTTCTTCGTCGGGCTGGCGCTGCTCGTGCCGCAGCTCAGCGCCAGCAGGCTGCGCGTCCCGATGCTCGTGCTCGGCGCCCTCTACACCGCCGGCATCACCTTCGTCGGGCTCGTCCCGGGCTCGCCGAGCAACGTCGACAACGGCCTGATCGTCTTCCACGCGGCGGGCGCGGTCGCGGCGATCGCCGCCGGCAACGCGCTCAGCATCGTCTCGGTCGGACCGTTGCGCTTCCTCGGCGCGGCCCGGCGCATCGGGCCGGTGCTGGGAGCGATCGGCTTCGCGTCGGCCGCGCTGCTCGTCGCCCACGTCGCGCTGCCCGACGGTGTCTGGGAGCGCGGCGCCGTCTACACCTTCATGCTCTGGCAGCTCGTCGTCGGCGCCCTGCTGCTTCGCGGTTCGAAGACTCCCGCCGAACGCTCACCCGAGCGCCGGGAGTGACCGCGGTCGCAGCGGCCGACGCCACGACGCACCGTCGAGCGGCACAATGGAACGGGTTTCGCGCCGTTTCGCGCGACGGGCAGGAGGTCGCGGATGGGTCAGGACGCCTCGCTGACCGCGGTCGCCGCTGCGGCCGGGGTGTCCCTGAGCACCGCGTCGAAGGCGCTCAACGACCGTCCGCGCGTGAGCGCGGCGACCCGCAGGCGGGTCGTGGCAGCCGCCGAACGCCTCGGCTACGTGCCGCGGCAGGGGGCGAGCCGGTTCAAGCTGGGCGGAACGGTCGGCATCATCGCGAGCGACCTGTCGGGCCGCTTCGCCCTGCCGATCATGATGGGCGCGGAGGACGCGTTCGGGCTCGGGGCCGTGTCGCTGCTGATGTGCGACGCGCGCGGCGACACGATCCGCGAGCGTCACCACCTGCGCGCGCTCGTCGAGCGCAAGGTCGACGGCATCATCGTGCTCGGCAGCGTGTCGAACGAGCGGGCGAGCCTCAGCAGCATGTTCGACGTGCCGCTCGTCTACGCCTACGCGCCCTCCTCCGCGCCCGGCGACACCTCGGTCGACTCGTCGCACGAGCGATCGGGTCGCATCGCGGCGGAGCATCTCGTGCAGGCGGGAGCGACCCGCGTCGGCGTCATCGCGGGGAATCCACGGGTGCGCGCATCCGTCGAGCGCTCGGCGGGTGCGCGCGACGTCCTGATGGCGGCCGACGTCCCGCTCGTCGGCTCGACGGTCTACGCGGGTGAGTACTCGGAGCAGTGGGGCCGGGCCGCCGCCCGCGCGATGATCGCGCGCGACCCCGACGTCGACGGGTTCCTCTGCGGCAACGACCAGATCGCCCGCGGCGTGCTCGAGGTGCTTCGCGAGGAGGGATGGGACGTCCCCTCCCGCGCCCGGGTCATCGGTCACGACAACTGGATCTCGATGGCCGAGGCGACCCGTCCGGGCCTGACGTCGATCGACATGCACCTGGAGGAGATCGGCCGCGTCTCGGCCGACCTGCTGCTGCGTGCCATCGACGGTGCCCCCGCGCCCGGGCGGCACACCGTCGAGTCGCAGCTCGTCGTGCGCGGCTCGACCATGCAGACGCACTGACCTCCCCGCTGCCGTGGAGAAGGGCCTCCGCCCGGGCTCGGCCGCGGAGTTGCGAAAGTGAGCGCGAAAGTCGGCGCAGCCGTTTCGGCCTCCGTCAGCGATTCCTAGTCTCCTTCTGAGAGCCGCAGCACGTCCCCCGCATCGCAGCAGGGGAGCAGCGGGCGGCCCCCGAACGCGAGGCGGACGCCTCGCCCTCGACGCGCCCGCGCACCCGGCCGGGCCGCGTCGCCGGTCGCCGCGCCCTCCGCGCTGCGCCGTCACCGATGAAAGGACTCGACCCGTGCGCCCGAACCCCATTCGCGAGAAGCTCTCGGCAGGGCAGCCGACGATCGCGACCCGTGTGCTGCTTCCCGACCCCGCCGTCATCGAGGCCGTCGGCCAGACCGGGGTGTTCGACTACGTCGAGTTCCTCGCCGAGTACAACGCCTTCACGCTGCACGACCTCGACGCCATCGGCCGCGCCGGCGAGCTCTACGGGCTCGGCACGATGATCAAGCTCGACTACGAGCAGAACCACTACCTCGCGCAACGGGCCGTCGGGTCGGGCTTCCACGGGGTGCTCTTCGCCGACATGCGCACGCGCGACGACGTCGAGCGCGCCGTCGCCTCGGTGCGTCCCGACACCCCCGAGCACGGGGGCACGTACGGCGCCGCCGCCCGCCGCAACGCGCGGCCGACCTACGGCGGCGGCGAACAGTACATCGCCAGGGTCGCCGAGACCGTCGTCGGCGTGATGGTCGAGAAGCGCGAGAGCTTCGACGACCTGGACGCGCTGCTCTCCGTTCCCGGCATCGACTTCGTGCAGTGGGGGCCCACCGACTTCCGGATGAGCTCGGGAGGCTCGACCGCCGAGATCGACGCGGTGCGGCAGCGCGTCTTCGACGCATGCCGCCGGCACGGCGTGCCGGCGCGCATCGAGCTGGGCAGCCTGGACGAGTTCAGCGACCTGACCGCGCAGGGCTTCCGTCACTTCTCGCTCGGCATCGACCTCGAGATGCTCTACTTCGGCTGGAAGCAGCTCGGGACCGAGGCCCGTGAGCTGCTCGTCGAGGCGGAGCCCACCGCCGCGGTGCTGCCGTGAGCATCCGCGTCGCCACGACCGTCCCCCTGCCGGCGCCGTCGTCGCAGGCACTCGCCGAGGTCGGGGGCGAGCTGCTCCACGCCGAGCACGTCGAGGCCCTCCTCGGCGTCGAGCGTCTCGACGCCGTCGTCGTGACGATCACCGACGCGCTCGACGCGACGGCCATCGCCGAGCTCGCCGCCCACGGCGCGCGGCTGATCGCCAACGTGGGCGCCGGCTACGACAACATCGACGTCGCCGCCGCCACGACGGCGGGCATCGCCGTGACGAACACCCCCGACGTGCTCACGGAGGCCACGGCCGACATCACCATGTCCCTGCTGCTGGATGCGACACGGCGCGTGAGCGAGGGAGACCGCCTCGTGCGCTCCGGCGCCGCGTGGTCGTGGGGCTTCGACTTCATGTGGGGCCGATCGCTCGCCGGCAAGCGGCTGGGCATCGTCGGCTACGGACGCGTCGGCGAGGCGGTCGCGCACCGCGCCCGCGCGTTCGGCATGACGGTCGCGTCGTCCTCGCGTCGTCCCCGTCCCGAGGACGACGTCGAATGGATGCCGCTCGACGAGCTGTTCGCCACCTCGGACGCGGTGTCGCTGCACTGCCCTCTGACCGACGAGACCCGCCATCTCGTCGACGCCGACAGATTGCGCTCGATGAAGCCGACCGCCGTGCTGGTCAACACCGCTCGCGGAGCGGTGGTGGACGAGGCCGCGCTGGTCGCCGCGCTGCGCGACGGCACGATCGCCGCGGCGGGCCTGGACGTCTACGAGAACGAGCCCCGCCTCGCCGCGGGTCTCGCCTCGCTCGACAACGTCGTCCTCGCCCCGCACCTCGGCTCGGCCACGCGAGAGACACGCGAGGCGATGGCCGACCTGGCCGTCGGCAACGTCCTCGCCTTCGCGCGCGGCACCGCGCTCCCGACCGCCGTCAACCGCTGACCCCCGGGCGGCGCTCCCCGCCGCACCGCCGACCCTGCATCACCCCGACCCGTTCACACGATGAAGTGAGAGAACCGTGATCCACACATCCCCGACCACCGCTCCCTGGTACCGGCAGGTGTCCAGGCGTCAATGGAAGATGTTCGCCGCCTCGTGGCTCGGCTACCTGCTCGACGGCTTCGACTTCGTGCTCATCACCCTGGTGCTGACCCACATCAGCGACGAGTTCGGCCTCTCGGGGGTGCAGGCGGCGAGCCTGGTCTCCGCGGCCTTCGTCAGCCGCTGGTTCGGCGGCCTCGCGATCGGCGCGGTCGGCGACCGCTTCGGGCGTCGGGTCGCGATGATCACAAGCATCCTGCTGTTCTCGCTCGGCTCGCTCGCCTGCGCCGTCGCCCCCTCCTACGCCGTGCTGTTCATCGCCCGCATCGTGATCGGCCTCGGCATGGCCGGCGAGTACGGCGCGAGCTCGACGTACGTGATCGAGGCATGGCCGCCCCGGCTGAAGAACAAGGCCAGCGGCTTCCTCATCTCCGGCGCCGCCGTCGGCACCGTCCTCGCCGGCCAGGTGTACCGCTTCGTCGTGCCCGAGTTCGGCTGGCGGGCCCTGTTCGCCATCGGCCTGGTGCCGATCGTCCTCACCCTGTGGCTGCGCCGCAGCCTGCCGGAGCCGGAGGACTGGGAGAAGTCGCGCCGCCGCGACGAGGCCCCGGGCGCGAAGGCGGCGCCGAACGTCTTCGCGATGCTGTTCAAGGGTCGGCTGCGCGTCGTCAACACCATCACCGCCGTGATCGCCATGGCGCTGCTGCTGCTGATCTTCACCGGCCAGCTGAACGGTCTCGGCACGGCCGCGGCGGGCGTGGTCACGGCCGCCGTGTTCATCTCCTACATGGTGCAGTTCGGCGGAAGGCGCTGGCCGCTCATCGTGATGGTCACCTTCACCGTGCTGTGCGCCTTCCTCTACTCCTGGCCGATCCAGGCGCTGCTGCCCACGTACGCGTCCACCGAGCTGAACTACGACCCCACGGACGTCGCCACGGTGGTCTTCTTCGCGGGCTTCGGCAACGCGATCGGATGCGTGGTCGCGGGCTTCATCGGCGACAGGTTCGGCACGCGCTGGGCGTACGTGGGGAGCCTGCTGCTGTCACAGCTGCTGATCTTCCCCGTGTTCCTCATCGGCGGGACGCAGCTCATCGTGCTGGGCGCGCTGCTGTTCCTCCAACAGCTCTTCGGGCAGGGCATCTCGGGGCTGCACCCCAAGTGGATCAGCGGCTTCTTCCCGACCGAGCAGCGCGCTGCCAGCCTGGGGTTCACCTACAACGTGGGCGCCCTCGGCGGCGCGATCGCGCCGGTGCTCGGCGCGTCGATCGCCAGCAACTTCTCGCTCGGCTTCGCCCTGCCGCTGCTGTCGTTCTCGCTGACCACCGTGGTGATCCTGCTGATCGGCTTCAACGTGCCCGCGCACGTCCAGCGCCTCGTCCACCCGGACGCGTCGCTCCCGTCGGACTTCGCCCGCGACGGTCTGCTCGGCATCGACGAGGACGCATCGGCCCCGGACGCCGAGGGCGTCGGCGACAGCGCGAGGCGACGCTGAGAGCAGGGGGCGGCGGTGAGATCGGACGCCGCCCCCTGCGCCCGCTTGTCCATCCCGATCGAGGAGGATCTCTCAGATGACCGCAGAACTGTCACTGCACGGCATCATCCCGCCACTGGCGACGCCGCTCACGCCCGACGGCGAGGTCGACGTGCGCTCGCTCGAGCGTCTGGCGGCGCGGATCGTCGACGCCGGCGCGGCCGGGCTGTTCGTGCTCGGGTCGACCGGCGAGGTCGCCTTCCTCACCGATGAGCAGCGGGTGCGCGTGACCGAGACCGTCGTCTCGGTCGCCGACGGCCGCGTGCCCGTCCTGGCCGGCGCGATCGACATGACCACGCCGCGCGTGCGACGTCAGGTCGCCGCGGCGGCCGCGGCAGGGGCGGACGCGGCGGTCGTCACCGCGCCCTTCTACACGCGGACCCATCCGGCGGAGATCGCCCGGCACTTCCGGCTCGTGGCGGAGAGCTCGCCCGTCCCGCAGGTCGCGTACGACATCCCCGTCGCCGTCGGGACGAAGCTCGACACGTCCACGGTGCTCGACCTCGCCGCCGACGGGACGATCGTCGCGCTCAAGGACTCGAGCGGGGACGACGCCGGCCTGAGGCGGGTGATCCTGGGCGCTCGCGAGCGAGGGCTCGACCGCTTCGCGGTGCTCACCGGCTCGGAGCTCACGGTCGACTCGGCGCTCGCGTTCGGAGCCGCCGGCTGCGTCCCCGGGCTGGGAAACGTCGACCCCCACGCATACGTGCGTCTCTACACGGCCGCGCGAGCCGGCGACTGGGCCGCCGCGCGCTCCGAGCAGGATCGGCTGTTCGCGCTGTTCGGGCTCGTCGACGCCGCCCCCGCCGAGCGCATGGGCCGGGGCTCGTCGGCCCTCGGCGCGTTCAAGGCGGCACTGCACCTGCTCGGCGTGATCGACGACGCGCGCACCGCCGACCCGTACATCCCGCTGGACGACGCGGAGGTCGCGGTCGTGCGGCGTCATCTCGAGCAGGCGGGCCTGCTGCGCTAGCGGCACGCGGCGGGCCGGGGCGTCTCGTCATCCGTCCGACCCCAGCTTGCGCAGCCACTGGATGAGGAGCTGCGTCTCGGCGGCTCCGAGCACCTCGGCGTGCGCGGCGGCGTGCTCGAGCACGCGATGGATCTCGGCACGCCGGTCGGAGGCGGGCGACGTCGCCTTCCCGGTCCCCGTGATCGCGGCGATGGCGCCCTCGCGCACCGCGGCGGAGAGCTGCGGGTCCGGCGCGGCGAGCACGATCTGCCGCAGGGTCACGCCGATGTTGGCGACGAGGATGTGCGCGGCCGCCTGCTCCGGGTCGACGATCAGGCGGCCCTCGCGGGCAGCGGCATGGGTGAGCGCCGACAGCAGCCGGCTCGGTCGGTCCTGCGCCGCAGGCGAGTGGCCGGGGCGCACCATGCCGTACATCAGCGTGTAGAAGCCGGGGTTCTCGATCCCGAACGCGACGTGCGCGTCCCAGCCGTCGCGGATGTCCTGGACGGGGTCGCCGGACGACTCGTGGGCCGCCTTCTCCGCGAGGTAGAGGTCGAAGCCGCGCTCGATCACCGCGTCGAGCAGCCCCTGCTTGCTGCCGAAGAAGTGGTACAGCGTCGGCATCTTCACGCCGGCGGCGTCGCAGACCGCCCGGAGCGAGATCTCTCCTCCCGGCGCGGCCGCGATCCGCTCGGCGGCGGCGTTCAGCAGCCGTGTCCGCGTATCGGGATGTGCTGCTTCTGTCACATCGCTATAGTAGCGCCATGTATCGGTGTGATAGCTTTCAATATCGTCGATACAGACAGGAGGCATTGACATGACCGAGCACACACTCCAGGGAAAGAACGTCCTCGTCGCCGCGGGAGCCAAGAACCTCGGCGGCCTGATCAGCCGGCGCGCCGCCGACCACGGGGCCAACGTCGCGATCCACTACAACTCGACCTCGGCCCGCCCGGAGGCCGAGCAGACCCTGGCCGCCGTGGAGGCCGCCGGGGGCAGAGGCGTGATCCTCACCGGCGATCTGACGCGGCCCGACAACGTCGCGACGCTGTTCGCCGAGGCGGAGGCGACGATCGGGCGCATCGACGTGGCGGTGAACACCGTCGGGAAGGTGCTGCGCAAGCCGATCCTCGAGACCTCCGAAGACGAGTACGACTCGATGTTCGACATCAACAGCAAGGCCGCGTACTTCTTCCTGAAAGAGGCCGGCAGGCATGTCGCCGACGGCGGCAAGGTCATCACGATCGTCACGAGCCTGCTCGCGGCGTTCACCGACGGCTACTCCACGTACGCCGGCGGCAAGAGCCCGGTCGAGCACTTCACCCGCGCGGCGGCGAAGGAGTTCGCGCCGCGCGGGGTCTCGGTGACAGCCGTGGCGCCCGGGCCCATGGACACGCCGTTCTTCTATGGGCAGGAGACCCCGGAGCGCGTCGAGTTCCACAAGTCGCAGGCCATGGGCGGCCAGCTGACGAAGATCGAGGACATCGCCCCCATCGTGACCTTCCTGGCCACGGAGGGCTGGTGGATCACCGGCCAGACGATCTTCGCCAACGGCGGCTACACCACCCGCTGATCGAGCGGCCATCGAGAGAGGATCACGACATGACCGACACGCAGAGCACCCCCACGCCCGTCACGGCGTTCGTCGAGGCGATCAACGCCGCCGACACCGACGCGTTCGTCGCGCTCTTCGCGCAGGACGGGCTCGTGGACGACTGGGGCACCGAGTATCGCGGGCATGAGCGGATACGACAGTGGGCAGGCTCCGACGCGATCGGCGCCGGGGCGCGCATGAAGGTGCTGTCGGCGTCGACCGACGGCGACACCACGACCATCCGCTTCGACTGGCGGAGCCGCGTGTTCAACGGCGAGTCGACCGGCGTCTTCGTCCTGGACGCCGCGCTCATCCGCAGCTTCACCATCCCGCCCGAGCGGTAGCGGCCGCCCCCGACGCTCCGGACCCGGTCTCGCCGCCTATCGGGTCCGGAGCGGTCACGCGCCATCCGGATAGCCTGTGCCTATGGTGCGAGACGGTCTGGGCACGGCGAGCGGCATCACCCTGCAGCAGCTGAAGTACTTCGTCGAGGTCGCCGCAGAGGGGTCCATCAGCGCCGCGGCAGACCTGCTCTACGTCTCGCAGCCGACGATGTCCGCCGCGATGAAGGACCTGGAGCACCGCGTCGGCAGCACGCTGCTCACGCGGTCCGTCCGAGGGGTGACCCTGACGGAGGCAGGTGCCGAGTTCCTCGGGTACGCGCGCCAGGTGGTCGAGCAGGCGGAGCTGCTCGAGCAGCGCTACCTCGGGCGCCCGCCGTCGCGCCGCCTCCTCGCCGTGTCCACGCAGCACTACTCGTTCGTCGTCGACGCCTTCGTCCGCCTGGTGAAGGCGGCGGACGCGTCGGAGTACGCGTTCGCGCTGCGCGAGACGCGCACGTGGGACATCATCGAGGACGTCCGCACGCTGCGCAGCGAGATCGGGGTGCTCTATCGGAACGAGTTCAACCGGAACGTCATCGACAAGCTGCTTCGCGACTCCGGCCTGACCTTCACCCCGCTGTTCCTCGCCGACCCGCACATCTTCGTCGCCCGAACGAACCCTCTGGCCGAGCGCGGGCGCGTCACCCTCGACGACCTCGAGGGCCTGCCGCGGCTCACGTTCGACCAGGGCGCGAACAACTCGTTCTACCTCGCCGAGGAGATCCTGTCCACGCGGTCGTCGAAGCAGGACATCCGGGTGAGCGACCGGGCCACCATCTTCAACCTCATGATCGGGCTCGGCGGCTACACCATCTCGACCGGCATCATCTCGGACGACCTCGACCCGTCGATCGTCGCCGTCCCGCTCGACGTCGACGAGCGCATCGAGATCGGCTGGATCGGGCACGCCTCGATCTCGCTCACCGACCAGGCGCGGCGCTTCGTCGACGAGATGCGCCAGGTCGTCTCGGGCTTCGGGGTCGAGCTCCTCACATAGCCAGCACCTATAGCCACGTACTAAGCATGCTGATGGGGCTATGGAGACCGGTGCTGCATAGCCTGAATGCCCTGACGCGGGCGCGGCGCCCGTGCCCCACCGCGAGGTATCGAGGCATCCGATCACCATGACGAACGACTTCACGTTCCGCATCAGCACGACGCGCTTCGACGAGGACTACTCCCCGTCGTCCAGCTCTCGCGGCACGACCAACTTCGCGAATCTGGCCCGGGGCGAGGACCGGCGGCAGAACCTCCGCAACGCCCTGACGATGATCGACAACCGCTTCAACGACCTGGCGCACTGGGACAACCCGACCGGGGACCGTTACACCGTCGACACGGACATCGTCTCCGTGGACCTGCGCTTCCCCGCCGACGACGGCGAGACCGTCTTCCCGTTGATCGAGATGCTCGACACGCACATCGTCGACACGCTCACCGGCAGGCGGATCGACGGGATCGTGGGGAACAACTTCTCTTCGTACGTCCGCGACTACGACTTCAGCGTGCTGCTGCCGGAGCACAAGGCGAGGCAGACGGGACTCGACGTGCCGGACGACTTCGGCGAGCTGCACGGAAGGCTCTTCCGGCACTTCCTCGAGTCCGACGCCTACAGGGAGCGGTTCTCGCTGCCTCCGGTGATCTGCATCAGCGTCTCGAGCTCGAAGACGTACCGGCGGATCGGGAACCGGCACCCGATCCTCGGGGTCGAGTACCGCCAGGACGAGCCCTCCCTGACCGACCGGTACTTCGACCGGATGGGACTCCGAGTCCGCTACTTCATGCCGCGCGGCGCCGTCGCACCCCTGGCGTTCTACTTCCGGGGGGACCTCCTGGGCGACTACTCCGATCTGGCGCTGATCGGCCTCATCAGCACGATGGAGACGTTCCAGAAGATCTACCGCCCGGAGATCTACAACGCGAACGCAGCCGCCGCAGAGCTGTACCGGCCGAGCCTGGAGAATCGCGACTACTCGGTGACGCAGGTCTCCTACGATCGCGAGGAGCGCAGCCGCCTGGCCCTCACGCAAGGGCGGTTCACCGAGGAGAACTTCGTGAAGCCGCACGGGGCCGCGCTGGAGCGCTGGGCCTTCAGCCACGCCGTCTGACCGGACGAGACACGAGGAGTCCACCCATGAACGCACTGCTGCCGACCTCGATCGTGGGGAGCCTGCCGAAGCCCTCCTGGCTCGCCCAGCCGGAGACCCTCTGGTCGCCCTGGAAGCTGGAGGGCGACGAGCTGCTCGAAGGCAAGAGGGACGCGCTGTCGTTGGCGGTCGACGAGCAGCGCCTGGCGGGGCTGGACGTCGTCAGCGACGGCGAGCAGACCCGCCAGCACTTCGTCACCACGTTCATCGAGCACCTCAGCGGGGTGGACTTCGAACGACGCGAGACGGTGCGTATCCGCGACCGCTACGACGCGAGCGTCCCGACGGTCATCGGCGCGGTGGGGCGTGAGAGGCCGGTCTTCGCCGACGACGCGAGGGCTCTCCGTGCGCAGACCGACCGGCGCATCAAGTGGGCGCTGCCCGGTCCGATGACGATGATCGACACGCTGTCGGACAGGCACTATCGGAGCCGCGAGAAGCTCGCCTGGGAGTTCGCGAAGATCCTCAACCAGGAGGCCAAGGAGCTGGAGGCGGCGGGCGTCGACATCATCCAGTTCGACGAGCCGGCCTTCAACGTGTTCTTCGACGAGGTGGGCGACTGGGGCGTGGCCGCGCTGGAGCGGGCGGCCGAGGGCCTGCGCAGCGAGACCGTCGTGCACATCTGCTACGGCTACGGCATCAAGGCGAACACCGACTGGAAGGCGACTCTCGGCCCGGAGTGGCGCCAGTACGAGCAGACGTTCCCGCTGCTCCAGCGATCGACGATCGACACCGTCTCCCTGGAGTCCCACAACTCCCGCGTGCCGGTCGACCTGATCGAGCTGCTGCGGGGGAAGAACGTGATGCTCGGGGCCATCGACGTGGCGAGCGATCAGATCGAGACCCCCGATGAGGTGGCGGCCACGCTGCGCGACGCACTCCGCTTCGTCGATGCGGACCGGCTCTGCCCGAGCACGAACTGCGGCATGGCGCCCTTGGCCCGGCAGGTCGCGCGAGACAAGATGTCCGCGCTCGCGGCGGGCGCGGACATCGTCCGGGCCGAGCTCGCCTGACGGGTGCGAGAGACCGCTCGGGCGGCAGCCCCGACCGGTGCTCACGCCGCCGAGCCGCCCTCGGCGGGCTCGATCGACGGGTCCTGCGCGAGCGCCGCTTCCTGCGTGTCGAAGATCCCGTGCTGGGCACGGATCAGCCGCTCGGCGCCCGCGGCGTCGCCGGCGAGGATGGCGTCCCGGAGGTCGGCGTGCAGCACGCGCATCTGCTCGAGCAGCTCCGGCGGGAACCGCATCCCGGTGAGGTTGCGCTCCAGCGTCGCCTCCATGTCGCTCATGTGGTCGTGATGCAGGACGTTCCCCGACCGTGAGGACAGGTAGCTGTACAGGCTGCGGCGGGCCTCCGACGCGTGCGGCGCGCCGATCGCCGCCTCCATCTCCTCGACCAGATGCGCCGCCTCCTGGCGCTCCTGCAGGGTGAGCCTCGGGATCGCCATGTGCGCGGCGACCCCCGCCTGATAGCCGGCGTGCAGCCGCGACATCCGCTGCGACGCCGGGGTCACCTCGGTCACGCGCGTGAGGCGACTGGGAAGGATCTCCACCAGCCCGACCCGCTCCAGGCGCTGCAGCGCCTCCCGCACCGGCGTGCGCGACATGTGCAGCCGCTCGGCGAGCTCCACGTCCTGCAAGCGCTCTCCGGGACGCAGCTGGCCGCGGGCGATCGCCCGCGCGATCCGGTGGAACGCGTCCTCGCCCAGCGACTTCTTCCGCGGCGGTGGCGTCCCGTCGACCCACACCTTCATCTGTTGCCTCCCCACGCCGGTCGCGTGACCGGCGTGGGGAATATATCGGCCGTGCGGCGGGGCGCCGGGGAACGTGTCCTCCTCTCGCACAAGGAGGCGCGGCGCGGGACGGCGCCGGCGTCACGGAACCTACAAGAGTCCCTATGCGGGAAGGCACGCTCCGTGAGTCGCCGATATACAGCACGGCCTTCTCCTTGGCGGCCGCGACCGGACGAGAGCACGCTGGGTCTGGCGTCGGTGGTCGTGTCGCTCGCGACCTGGCTGCCTTCGGGGGAAGGACTCCTCAGCCGCCACCGGCCGCGCACTGGGGCGACGCCCTCTCGGACCCGCCTCGCGACGCGTCCGAGAGGGCGTTCCGCAGGCGGCGCAGATCCTCGGCCGACCGATCGCGTCTACGTGCTCGCCCGGATGATGAGCTCGGGCTCCAGGGTCACCGTCTGAGGCGTCCCTCCGCCGACCGCGATCTCATCGATCATCAGCCTCAGGGCGGCGGCGCCGGACTCCTCGAACGGCTGCCGCACCGTCGTCAGCCCGATCGTCTCCGCCACGGTGCCGTCGTCATATCCCACCAGCGCCACCCCTTCTTCTCGGCTCCGGCCGGACGCACGAAAGTGCTGCCAGACCCGTGCGGCGAGCCCGTCGTGGTGAGCGACCACGGCGGTTGCGGACGGATGGGCGCGAAGCGCGGCGGAGGCGACGTCGCCGGGCGCGGCCGACGGCGGGCAGACCGTGTCGACGACGTCGACGAACTCCTGGATGCCCGCGACCCGCACCATCGCCGCGGACAGGTAGTCGCCGGACATCTGCGGCTCGTGAAGGAAGATCGCCCGCCGATGGCCCCGTTCGCACAGGTGACGCCCGATCGCTCGACCGCCGGCCAGGTCGTCGACGAGCACGGCGGAAGGCGCCGACGAGGGGCGATCGGCGCCTCGGACGTCGATCAGGACGACCGGCAGCCTCGACTCCCGGCTGGCGCGCAGCGCGGCGCCCGAGAGCGGCACGCCCATCACGATCAGTCCGTCCATGCCACGACGCGCGGGAAGGGCGTCGAGCAGTGGCGCGACGGACCGGGCCGCCGACTCGAGATCATGGGCGACGATCTCGATGGCGGTGTTCCGTGTGCGCGTGAGCATGCCCGTGAGGCGACGGAGATACGTCGGGTAGCTGCTGAACGGCGCCGCGACGGCGATCCGGGTGCCGGCTCGTCGCTGCGGCGGCGCCTGTTCGGTGCGGTAGCCCAGAGCGCCCGCGGCGGCGAGCACCTGCGCCCGGGTCGACTCGCGGACGCGATGGGGCGAGTTGACCGCGAGCGACACCGTGGAGATGCTGACGCCGGCGCGCTCCGCGACGTCGTAGATCGTGACCCGGCGACCGGGTTGCCGCATGCGCCACCGCCTCACCGGATCGCTGTCATCGAAGTTCTTCGATCCTCACACAATGTCCCGAGGCGCACTCGAGCGCGCAGGGAGGCAGAGGATCGATGGCGAGACTCACCGATGCGCACGTCGACCCCGCGATCCTGCGGTGGATCGCACGGTACGGCGAGCTCTCGTCGACGGTGCCGGGCCTCGGAGATCCCGACCCGGCGGTCAGCCGCGCCGCGGCGCGACGGATCTCCGACCTCGTCGCGGCGGAGTTCACCGCGCCCGTTCCCCCTGGCGTCTCGATCGACGACTTCCTCCTGGATGGGCCGCACGGTCCTCTTCGCGTTCGTCGCTACCGCCCCGACTCGGTCCCCGATCTCGCCCCGACCCAGCTCTGGATGCACGGCGGAGGCTTCTTCGCCGGCGACGTCCACGAGATCCTCAATGACAGAGTCTGCGCGGCGTTGGCGCGGGCGAGCGGCGTCCAGCTCGTCTCGCTCGACTACCGCCTCGCACCGGAGCACCGCTATCCCGCGGCCGTCCACGACGCCATCTCCGCCCTGGACGCCCTCGTCTCGACCCCCGGCCTCCTCGGCGTCGACCCGCGTCGCCTCGGGATCGGCGGCAACTCCGCGGGGGCGGCCATCGCCGCCAGCACCGCGCTGCACCTCCGCGACTCCGCCGTGGTCGAGCTGATCCATCTCGATGCCGAGGTGATCCCCGCGGCGCTTCCGCCGGTCGGCGATTCGGCGGAGGAGTTCGCGGAGGGCTTCGGGCTGGATGGCCTGTCCTCTCTGGCGGAGGTCTACTTCGGACCGGACGGCCCCGCAGACGCCTATGGCGCGGTGCTCGACGCACCGAGTCTCGTCGGGCTGCCGCCGACGCTGCTCATGCTCGCGGAGCTCGACCCGCTGCGCGATGCCGGCCTGCGCTTCGCCGACCGGCTGGCGGACGCCGGCGTGCCCGTGACCGTCGTCGTCGGCGAGGGACATCTGCACGCGTCGCTGGGCCTGACGGCGCAGTTCGCCGGGGCGCGGGAGTGGAACCGTCGTCACGCCGCTCGGCTCGCCGCCGCCTACCGCACGGCACCCGAGCCTCTGAGGAGAGACCGATGAGACTGTTCACCCGCGAGCTCGGCAGCGGTCCGCGCACCGCTGCCCTCGTCCATGGCGCCTCCGAGAGCTCTACGGCGTGGCACGACTTCGCGAGCATTCTCGTGGAGAAGCACGACCTGTCCCTCATCCTCGTGGACCAGCGCGGACACGGCGAGAGCCCGCGCTCCGACAGCTACACCCTCGAGACGTTCACGCAGGACCTGATCGACACCCTGCCCGTCGGCCTCGACCTGCTCATCGGGCAGTCACTCGGCGGACGGGTCGCTGCAGAGGCCGCGCCGGCCCTCGCACCGAGGCGGTTCATCGGCATCGACCCGGGCTTCGCCGTGTCGTGGCGCTTCGGGATGGCGATGCGGCTCATGAACCGGGTGCGTCCGTTGATGTCCCGTGCCGCGATCCGAAGGGCGGGCATCAAGCGCACGGGTGCCGGGTCGATCGACCGGCAGATGGCGAACTGGGATGCCTGGGACTCGCGCATGGTCCCCTACCTCGCCACCACCGGGCGTCGCACGGAGTACACGCCACGGCCGCCGGCCGTCCCGTCGACCATCGTGCTGGCCGAGGACAGCGTCGTCGTCTCGCCGGAACGGGCGCGGGAGTTCGGCGATCTCGGGTGGGACGTGCGGACGCTCCCCGGGGCGCCCCACGACATGCACATCCAGATGCCCACTCAGCTCGCCGCGCTGCTGGACGACCTCCTCACCGCGTGAGGGACGAGTCCCTCACGCTCAGGAGCGCGGGCGCGAGGGTCGGGTCGGCGCCGCGCGATCTCCTGGCGTGGTCCGCGCGGCCATGGACCCCAGGAGCGCGAGCCGCTCGGCCGATCCGCTGCCGGGCTGCGCGTGATAGACGACGAGCATGATCCCGTCGGTGCCGGCGACAGCGAGCTTCTCCCGTTCGAGGCGGAGCCGCCCGACGGCGGGATGGTCGAGCAGGACGCTGGCGCCGGTGCGCTCGGCGATGTCGTGCCGCGCCCACAAGCGACGGAACTCCGGGCTGGCGAGTGACAGCTCCCCGACGAGCTCGACGACGCGCGGGTCGTCGACGCTGCGCCCGACGGTCCTGCGGAATCCGGCGAGGAGCGCGGCGGCTGCCCGTTCCCAGTCCTCGAAGAGATCCTGTTCGGCCTCGTCGAGGAACACGTCCCGGAGTCGGTTGCGCCCGGCGACGAGCCGGGGCGAGACGGCCGCGGCGAGCGCGTTTGCGGCCAGGACGTCGAGGTGGCGGCCCTCCGCGAACGCGGGGAACGGGAGCTGGTCGATGAGCCGGGCGGTGCTGGCGGGGAGCGTCTCCCGACGGGGCTTGGGCCGGCCACGGCGCTGGCGGCCGTCCACGAGGCTGAGCAGGTACGCGTCGTCGTCGAGTCGCAGCACGCGGGCGATCGCCTCGAGGACCTGCGCGGACGGGTGCCGATCGCGTCCCTGCTCGAGGCGGAGGTAGTACTCGGCGCTGATGCCGGAGAGCATCGCGACCTCCTCACGACGGAGGCCGGGCACCCGGCGGACGCCGAGGACGGGGATGCCGACCTGCTCGGGGGTGACGAGCTCGCGCCGGGCTCTCAGATACTCGCCCAGGGTGTTCGGCGCGTCCGTCATGTCGCCTACGGTAACGAGCGCCGCCCGGTGGAGCGTATGCCCTGTCACTACCAGTGTCACCAGGGGCCTGGGCGACCGTGCCGGGCGCGATCAGGATCGTGATGTCGCTTGAGGAACGCATCACGAAAGGTCTCTCCCATGTCCGAGGTTCTCGTCACGGGCGGGTCCGGCTTCATCGCCGGTCATGTCATCGCTCAACTGCTGGATCAGGGGCACGTCGTCCGGTCCACCATTCGCTCGCTCCGCAAGGAGGACGCCGTCCGCGCGGTGCTCCGCGACGCGGGGGTCGCCCGCGACGCGGAGCTGACCTTCGTGGAAGCGGATCTGATGAAGGACGCGGGGTGGGCGGACGCCGTCCGCGGGGCGGACTACGTCCTCCACCTCGCCTCTCCGATCCACACCGGCAGGGTGAAGGACGAGGAGGAGGTCATCGCCCCTGCACGCGACGGCGCCCTGCGGGTCCTGCGCGCCGCCCGCGACGCCGGCGTCAGACGTGTGGTGCTCACCTCTGCGTTCCACGCCGTCGGATTCGGCCACGGCCGCATCGATCACGTCTTCACTGAGGACGACTGGTCGCCGGTGGACGGTCCCGGCGTCGACGTGTACGGGCGCAGCAAGATCCTCGCGGAGAAGGCGGCCTGGGACTTCGTCGAGCAGCCGGGCATGCAGCTCGAGCTGACCACGATCCTGCCCGTCGCGGTGATGGGCCCGGTGATGGGCGAGGACGTCTCCGGCGCGAACCACATCGTGCAGAACATGCTGAAGGGTGAGATGCCCGGCGTTCCGAACATGTTCGTGCCCATCGTGGATGTGCGGGACGTCGCCGCCGCGCATATCGCCGCGATGACGGCCCCCGGCGCGGCCGGCGAGCGATTCCTCGTCGGCACGGGCGAGCCGGCGGTCGCGATGAAGGAGATCGGCGCCGTCCTCAGGGCTGAGCTCGGCGAGAGGGCCGGCAGGGTCCCGACCCGGTCGATCCCGGACCTCGTCGTCCGCCTCGCCGCGCTGTTCCGGGACGATTTCAGGTCGGTCGCCGCCGACCTGGGCTACGTCAAGCGCGTCTCCGAGACCAAGACCCGTGCCGTCCTCGGGGTGACGCCACGGCCTGCCCGCGAGGCGATCGTCGCCGCCGGCCGCAGCATGGTCGCCCGCGGACTGGCAGGCTGACTCCGTTCCCCGCCCGGCGGCGAGATCCGCTCCCCGCGTCAGTCGGGAGCGTTGACGGCTGCCACGACCGCCCCGAGAACCGCGTCGTACAGACGACTCGTCAGCGCGTTGTACTCCTCCATCTGTGCATCGTCGCGGAATCCGAGGTCGTTCCACGACCCCATGCCGCCGAAGACCCACGCGAGCGTCGCCGCGGCCAGCAGCTGCCGCCGGGGCAGCGACAGCGTCTCGGGGGCCAGGTCGAGTCCGTACGCGATCGTCGGCGTCGGATCGTCGAGCGCGGACGACGACGTGTCGAAGACCGTCCGCCAGTGCTCGAGCTCGTGTGTCGCGGCGAACCACGAGATCTCGGCGAGGGTCTCGCGGAGGCGTGCCGCGGCGGATGCCGGTTCGACGGACACTGGCGACGCCGCGTCGAAGGGCCGTCCGAGCATGTCCACCGCCCAGATCCGGCTGTCTGCCGCCTGCGGGTGCGCGACGCTCCAGCGACTGAGCCAGACCCGCGGCCGGCGGCCGTCGGTCACGATCGCCCACGAGCCGCCGTTCGAGAACGAGGCGGCGATGTGGGCGGGCAGATCGCCCGTGATGCCGCGCGCCGTGAGCAGGAGAAGACGCGTGCACCCGCCCGCGCGCAGAGCGCCCAACCACTCGGCGACGCCGTCGCTCCGGCGCACGCGGGTGCGCAGGAGGGTCTTCTCGGTCCACTGGATGCGCAGCGACCCGACGTACCGGAAAGCGGGGGCCAAGGCCTCCGTCGGCGGGGGCACGTCGCCCGTCGAGGCCAGCCACGCGCTGCCGTGCAGGCAGAGAGAGACGAGAGACGCGAGTTCACCGTTCACCTCCCCATCGTGGACCATGCGCTGCCGACGCTCGCCCGCGATGCGCACGACGGCGGCGGCGACCCGCCTGCTGACGGATGCTCACCGCACCCGCCGCGGCCGATGAGCGGCGGGCCTGTGAACCCTGTGCGCACCCGCTCCGAGCGCTGCCTCGTGAGCATCTCGTGAGAGTTCGACGATTCGTCGTATGCGTTCTGTTAGGGCCCCCATCAGCGCGACGAGGGCGGTGTTTGATCGGGAGTTGCGTCCGCTTCGGACGCGCGACCCACTGTCCTGCGGTCGCTGCGAGGTGAATGGAGCTTGTTGTGCTTGACGTCGTCTACGTGCTGGGCGTGATCGTCCTGTTCGTGGCTGTCGGACTGATCGGGAAGGCGGTGGAGAAGCTGTGATCGTCTTCGAGCTTCTTGCCACCGTGCTCGGCGTCGCGGCGGTCTTCTATCTGGTGTTCGCCCTCGTCAAGCCGGAGCGTTTCTGATGGAGTGGCTGCTGCTCATCGCGAGCGTCGCGACGATCGTCCTCGCGCTCGGCCTGACCTATCGCCCGGTCGGCGACTACATGGCATGGACCTTCACAAGCCGGAAGGACTGGAAGGTCGAACGCGGCGTCTACAAGGTCATCGGCGTCAACCCCAAGCAGGAGCAGTCCTGGCAGGCGTACCTGCGTTCGGTCCTGTACTTCTCGATCGTCGGCGTCCTGCTGCTCTACCTGCTGCAGCGCACGCAGCAGTGGCTGCCCTACTCCCTGGGCAACGAGAACGTCGAGCCGGGCGTCGCCTTCAACACCGCGATCTCGTTCGTGACCAACACCAACTGGCAGGCGTACTCGGGTGAGGCGCTCTCCTACACGGTCCAGTTCGCCGGGCTCGCCGTGCAGAACTTCGTATCGGCGGCAACCGGCATCGCTGTGGCGATCGCCCTGGTCCGCGGCTTCGCGTACCGCCGCAGCGGGACGATCGGGAACTTCTGGGTGGACCTCATCCGCGGCACGTTCCGGATCCTTCTGCCGCTGTCGATCGTGGCCGCGGTGGTCCTGATCGCCGGCGGCGTCGTGCAGAACTTCAACGGATACGTCGACGTCACCACCATCACCGGCGGCACGCAGACGATTCCGGGCGGCCCGGTCGCCTCCCAGGAGGCCATCAAGGAGATCGGCACCAACGGTGGTGGCTTCTACAACGCCAACGCCTCGCACCCGTTCGAGAACCCGACGGGGTGGACCAGCCTCTTCCAGGTGTTCCTGATCCTTCTCATCCCGTTCTCGCTGCCCCGCACCTTCGGCAAGATGGTGGGCGACAACCGCCAGGGATACGCGATCCTCGCCGTCATGGGCACGCTCTTCCTCGCGTCGACCTTCGCGCTCGCCGCGTTCGAGTTCGCCGGCCGCGGAACCGCCCCCGAGCTCGCGGGCGCGGCGATGGAGGGCAAGGAAGCGCGCTTCGGGCTCGTGCAGTCCGTCCTCTACGCCTCGACCACCACCTTGACGTCGACGGGCTCCGTGAACTCGATGCACGACTCGTACACCGCGCTCGGCGGCATGATGCCCATGGTCAACATGCTGTTGGGCGAGATCGCTCCCGGCGGTGTGGGTGCGGGCCTCTACGGAATGCTGATCATCGCGGTCATCGCCGTCTTCGTCGCGGGGCTTCTCGTGGGCCGTACGCCGGAGTATCTGGGCAAGAAGATCGGTCCGCGCGAGATGAAGCTCGCGAGCATGTACATCCTCGTCATGCCGATCCTCGTGCTCGGCGGCATCGCGCTCAGCTTCGCCATCCCGGCGTTGCGAGGCAGCATCATCGACGAGTCCCTGGCGAACTCCGGATCGCACGGCCTGTCAGAGGTGATCTACGCCTTCGCGTCGGCCGCCAACAACAACGGCTCCGCGTTCGCCGGCCTGACCGCCAGCACGCCATGGCTGACCGCCGCCCTCGGCGTCGCGATGCTGCTCGGCCGGTTCATCCCGATCGCGCTGGTGCTCGCGCTGGCTGGGTCGCTCGCCTCGCAGGACAAGATCCCCGCGACGGCCGGCACCCTGCCGACGCATCGTCCGCTGTTCGTCGGCCTCACCGTCGGCACCGCGGTCCTGGTGACCGCACTCGTCTTCTTCCCCGTTCTCACGCTGGGTCCCCTGGCGGAAGGGCTGCTGTAAACCATGTCCATCATCACCGAGAGCCCCACATCCGACGCTCCGAGGGCGACCTCGCGGGCCCCCCGGCAGACGCTCACCTGGGCGCAGATCCGAACCGCTCTCCCGGGCGCGTTCCGGAAGCTCGATCCCCGCGCCCAGTGGCGCAACCCGGTCATGTTCATCGTGTGGGTCGGCGCCGCACTCACCACGATGCTCGCTGTCGCCGAGCCGTTCCTCGGTGGCCCGGCGGAGTCCGGCGGCACCAGCGTTCCGTGGTCCTTCACCTGGATCATCGCCGTCTGGCTGTGGCTGACCGTGGTCTTCGCCAACCTCGCCGAGTCGATCGCCGAGGGCCGAGGCAAGGCGCAGGCCGACACGTTGCGCAAGACGCGGACCAGCACGACCGCTCATCGCGTCGTCAGCTATCACCCGGAGACGGATGCGGCCGCAGATGAGGCGCTCATCACGGACGTCTCCTCGGCAGACCTGCGCCTCGGCGACATGGTGGTCGTATCCGCTGGAGAGCTCATCCCGGGCGACGGCGACATCGTCTGGGGCATCGCGAGCGTGGACGAGTCGGCCATCACCGGCGAGTCTGCGCCGGTGGTGCGCGAGTCGGGGGGCGACCGCTCCGCGGTCACTGGAGGCACGCGCGTGCTCTCCGACCGGATCGTGGTCCGGATCACGTCCAAGCCGGGCGAGACGTTCGTCGACCGGATGATCGCGCTCGTCGAGGGCGCAGCCCGTCAGCGCACCCCGAACGAGATCGCGTTGAACATCCTCCTCGCCTCCTTGTCGATCGTGTTCGTCGTCGTCGCGCTCACCCTGAACCCGATCGCGTCGTACCCGGCGAGCCCGGCGAGCATCACCGTCCTCGTGGCGCTGCTCGTCTGCCTCATCCCGACGACGATCGGCGCGCTGCTCTCCGCGATCGGGATCGCCGGCATGGACCGGTTGGTGCAGCGCAACGTCCTCGCGATGTCGGGGCGCGCGGTCGAGGCCGCCGGTGACGTGACCACGCTGCTGCTCGACAAGACGGGCACGATCACCTACGGAAACCGTCGAGCAAGCGCCTTCGTGCCCCTCGGCACCGTCGAGATGCAAGAGCTCGTCAAGGCGGCAGCGCTTTCCTCGCTCGCCGACCCGACCCCGGAAGGCAAGTCCATCGTCGACCTCGCGCACTCCGAGGGCGTTGATGTGGAAGCCGACCCTCGCGGCGAGATCGTCCCGTTCACGGCGCAGACGCGCATGTCCGGCCTTGACCTCGCCGACGGGGCGCAGATCCGCAAGGGCGCCGGCAGCGCGATCACCGGTTGGCTCGAGGAGGACGGCGCGCGGCTGCCCAGCAGCGAGCTGGCAGAACTCGACGAGCATGTCGAGCGCATCTCCCAGTCCGGTGGGACCCCGCTGGTCGTCGCGGTGAAGTCCGCGGACGGCAGCCGACGGGTCCTGGGCGTGGTCCACCTCAAGGACATCGTGAAGGAGGGCCTGACGGAGCGCTTTGCGGAACTGCGCTCGATGGGCATCCGCACCGTGATGGTCACCGGCGACAACCCCCTCACCGCCGCCGCGATCGCCAAGGAGGCCGGCGTCGACGACTTCCTCGCCGAGGCGACTCCCGAGCAGAAGCTCGCCTACATCCGGAAGGAGCAGGACGGAGGCAACCTCGTCGCGATGACCGGCGACGGCACCAACGACGCCCCCGCCCTGGCGCAGGCGGACGTCGGTGTGGCGATGAACACGGGAACGTCGGCGGCCAAGGAGGCGGGCAACATGGTCGACCTCGACTCCGACCCGACCAAGCTGATCGACATCGTCGCCATCGGCAAGCAGCTGCTGATCACGCGAGGAGCGCTCACCACGTTCTCGATCGCCAACGACATCGCGAAGTACTTCGCGATCATCCCCGCGATCTTCATGGGAGTCTTCCCGCAGCTCGCGGTGCTGAACATCATGGGCCTGCACTCCCCGGCATCCGCCGTGCTGTCAGCGGTGATCTTCAACGCCATCGTGATCGTCTTCCTGGTGCCTCTCGCCCTTCGCGGCGTGAAGTACCGCCCGCTGAACGCATCGAAGATCCTCGGCCGCAACCTCGCCGTCTACGGCCTGGGCGGCATCATCACCCCCTTCATCGGCATCTGGCTCATCGACCTGCTCGTGCGCCTGATCCCCGGCTTCTGACCCTCGAAAAGGAACACACATCATGAACGCTGCCACCCGCAGCGGCGGACGGACCTTTTGGGTCGCCACTCGCACCCTGCTCATGTTCACCGTCGTCCTCGGAATCGGCTACACCCTGTTGATCACCGGCATCGGACAGCTCGTCTTCCCCTCGCAGGCGAACGGCGCGGCCCTGGCCGACGAGAACGGAGACGTCGTCGGCTCCTCACTGATCGGGCAGTCATTCACCGACGAGGAGGGCGATCCTCTGCCGGAGTACTTCCAGAGCCGGCCCTCCGCCGCCGGTGACGGATACGACGGAACGTCCTCCTCCGGCACCAACCAGGGTCCGGAGAACGAGGACCTCATCGCGGCGATCGCCGAACGCAAGACGCAGATCGCGGAGTTCAACGGTGTGAGCGAAGCGGACGTGCCCGCCGATGCGGTCACCGCCTCCAGCTCCGGCCTGGACCCCCACATCAGCACGGCCTACGCGCAGATCCAGGTACAGCGCGTAGCTGAGGAGCGCGGCCTGCCGCAGGACGAGATCGAGGACCTCGTGGCTGAATGGACCAAGGGACCGGACCTGGGCTATGTCGGCGAGCGGGTTGTGAACGTCGTGCAGTTGAACCTGGCCCTGGACGAGCTGGAGGGCTGATCATGACGACACGGGGGCGGCTGCGGGTGTTGCTCGGCGCCGCCCCCGGCGTCGGCAAGACGTTCGCGATGCTCGAGGAAGGGCGGCGCCTGCTCGCCGAGGGCAAGGACGTGGTCATCGGCATCGTCGAAACGCACGGACGCAGCGCGACCGCGGCGATGACCGATGGGATCCCCGTCGTCGAACGGACACGCGTGGCCCACCGCGGCGTGGAGCTCGACGAGATGGACCTCGGCGCGCTGCTGACCAGAGCACCCTCCGTCGCGCTGGTCGACGAGCTCGCGCACACGAATGCACCGGGTTCACGCAATGACAAGCGCTGGCAGGACGTGCAGGAGCTGCTCGCCGCGGGGATCGATGTGATCTCGACGCTCAACATCCAGCACATCGAGTCCCTCAACGACGTCGTGGAGCAGATCACCGGCGTTCCTCAGCGCGAGACGGTACCTGACAACGTGCTGCGGAGCGCAGATCAGATCGAGGTCGTCGACCTCGCACCGCAGGCGCTGCGCGACCGGCTCGCCGGAGGCTTCGTCTATCCCGCCGAACGGATCGACGCCGCTCTGTCGAACTACTTCCGGCTCGGCAACCTCACGGCGCTGCGCGAGCTCGCTCTCATCTGGCTCGCCGACGAGGTGGACCAGGCGCTCAAGGGCTACCGGGCCGAGCACGGGATAGACAGCACCTGGGAGGCACGAGAACGCGTCGTCGTCGCCCTCACCGGCGGCCCGGAGGGCGAGACGCTGCTGCGTCGCGGGTCACGAATCGCCGCGCGGTCCGCGGGCGGCGAGCTCATCGCGGTCCATGTCACCAGCCAGGACGGACTGCGGGCCGCCAATCCCGCGGTCCTCACAGACCAGCGCGCACTCGTCGAGAAGCTGAACGGCACCTACCATCAGGTCATCGGCGAAGACATCCCGACCGCGCTCGTCGAGTTCGCCCGGTCCGTCAACGCCACGCAGCTCGTTCTCGGCGCAAGCCGGCGAGGCCGTTTCGCGGGTGCGTTCACCGGACCAGGCATCGGCGCAACCGTCGTCCGCGAGTCGGGGGACATCGACGTCCACATGGTCAACCATGCGGCTGCGGGCCGGCGATTCGCGCTTCCGCCTCTGACCGGAGCGCTCACTCGGAAGCGACGGGTACTCGGTCTCGTCCTCGCCCTCGTCGGCGGCCCCGCGCTCACGGCCCTGCTCACCCTCTTCCGCAGCCCCGACTCGATCACCACCGATGTTCTGAGCTATCAGCTGCTGGTCGTCGCGGTGGCCCTGGTCGGCGGAATCTGGCCCGCTCTGTTCGCCGCGGTGCTGTCCGGGATCACGCTGGACTTCCTGTTCATCGAGCCCCTCTACACGGTGCACATCCACGAGCCTCACCACCTGCTCGCGATCATCCTGTACGTCATCATCGCGAGCATGGTCAGCTTCATCGTCGACCGGGCCGCGCGATACACGAGGGCCGCACGTCGCTCCGCGGCAGAGTCGGAGATGATCCAGACCATCGCCGGCAGCGTCCTGCGCGGAGACAACGCGATACAAGCGCTCATCGACCGCACCCGCGAGGCGTTCCAGCTCCCGGGGGTGCGCCTGATGGCTGGCGAGACCGTCGTCGCGCGCTCGGGAGAGCCGCTGCCCGACAGCCGCCACACCACCGTCAGGATCACGGACGAGGCCGTGCTCGAGCTGCACGGTGCGGATCTCGCAGCCTCAGAACGTCGCCTGCTCACCGTCGTGACGTCGCAGCTCGCGGCCGCCCTCGAGCATCAGCGCCTCGAGAAGACGGCGAAGGAGATCGAGCCGATCGCCGCCTCCGACCGCGTGCGAGGGGCGCTGCTCTCCGCCCTGAGCCACGACCTTCGCCGCCCGCTGGCCGCCGCTGCCGCCGCCGTAGGAGGGCTCCGCGCTGCCGGGCCGAATCTGGGGCGCAAGGACAAGCAGGAGCTTCTCGACACAGCCGACGAGAGCCTCACCGCTCTCGCGACGCTCGTGACCGACCTCCTCGACGTCAGTCGCCTGCAGACGGGCGTGCTGACCATCGCCGCGCTCCCCACCGACCCCGCCGAGGCCATCGCGCCGGCTCTCGACGAGCTTCATCTCGGCCCGACCGACGTCACGCTGGCCCTCAATCATGACGACGCGATCGCGCATGCGGACCCGGTTCTCCTCCAGCGTGTCCTGGTCAACCTGCTGACCAACGCCCATCGGCACTCTCCGACGGGTGTCCCGGTGCACGTCTCCACGAGCACCTTCGGGGACCAGCTCGAGATCCGCATCATCGACCACGGCCCGGGCGTCCCCGCCGACAAGCGGGACGACATCTTCCTGCCGTTCCAGCGGCTGGGCGACACGGACAACTCGTCCGGGCTGGGACTGGGGCTCGCGCTCTCTCGTGGTTTCGTCGAGGCCATGCGAGGAGTGCTCACGCCCGAGGACACCCCCGGAGGCGGACTCACGATGGTGATCTCCCTGCCCATCTTCTCGGCCGGCCATGACAACACGGAGGAACGCAGATGAAGATCCTCATCGCGGACGACGACCCTCAGATCCTGCGCGCGCTTCGCATCACCCTCACCGCGAAGGGGTACAGCATCGTCACCGCTGCCGACGGCGCGCAGGCGATCGCCGCGGCGATCGACCACCACCCCGACATCTTCCTCCTCGACCTCGGGATGCCTGAGCTCAACGGCATCGAGGTCATCCACGGCATCCGTGGCTGGTCCACGGCCCCGATCCTCGTCGTGTCGGGGCGCTCAGGGGCCTCCGACAAGGTCGAGGCTCTCGATGCGGGGGCAGACGACTACATCACCAAGCCGTTCGCCGTGGAGGAGCTCCTCGCGCGCATCCGGGCGCTGACCCGGCGCGTGCCGCAGGAGGAGACGGCCGCCGTCGTGAGGCTCGGCGACGTGATCATCGACCTCGCGGCGCGCAGCGTCACCCGCAGCACCGCCGACGGCGTGCGGCAGATCAGGCTGACACCCACCGAGTGGCAGGTCATCGACATCCTGATCCGCAATGCGGGGAGGCTGGTGACCCGTCAGACGCTTCTCACCACGATCTGGGGCACGGAACACGCGGAGGACACCGGGTATCTCCGCCTCTACGTCTCACAGCTGAGGAAGAAGCTCGAGTCCGATCCTTCCAACCCGGTCCACATCCTGACAGCGCCGGGAATGGGATACCGCATCGAGGGCCTCGCCGCTGAGTAGCGGTCAGCCCCGGCGGGCCTGACCGCTCGTGATGTCGTCGAACGCCGCCTGCCACTCACTCTGGAGAACGGCGTGCGGGCTTCGACCCTGCCGGTAATCCTCGGCGGCGCTCTGGAGCACATGCGCGAGCGACTCGGCCCGCTGCTCAGCGGCGAGGGCTGCGCGATCGACGTGGAAGGCGGACCTGCAAGACCACAACGAGACCGCACGACGGTTCACCGGCGCCGCTCGGAAGCCCATGAAGACGCCGACGGGCACCAGAACAGCCAGAACGATGGCGGCCGCAGAACCGACGGGAACGCCGGCGGCGCAGAGTGCCAGCGCTCCGGTGAGGCCGAGCACCACGGCGCAGGGGACGAAGAAACGGAAGAGGTCGGCGGACAGCAGGTCGCGCGGATCCGAGTCGGGCGGATACACGACGAGCCGCACCGAGACCGCGCCGTACCGACCGACTGAACGCGACACGTATCCCCACCGCGCCGACGGTGTGCGAGACGTCGATCTCGCCGCGCGCGGCTGATCCATCAGACTGCTCTTCATCCCCGCATCGTCGCGCTTGCGGCTCGCTCGGGGGAGCCCCCCTCACGACACCCATACGGCTCGGGCCGCAGAAACGCGGATCTCCTCACGTTCTCCATGCGACGAGCCGCTCCGGTAAGATCGTCGGTGGAGTGTCGGGAAGTCTGGTCGACGTCGACGTCGACCGATCCCGGTCGGCAGCGACCGATCAGAGAGGACACTCTTGAGCGCACCTTCCCGGATTGCACACACCCGAGCTCGCGTCCGCAGGTGGGTGACGGCGGAGACCACCAGCGGCCTGATCCTGATCGCCGCGGCGGCGGCGGCACTGATCTGGGCGAACTCGCCCTGGCGAGAGGCGTACTCCTCGCTGTCGGCGTTCACCATCGGGCCGGAGGCCCTGCACCTCGATCTGAGCCTGGCGACGTGGGCGGCCGACGGTCTGCTCGCGGTGTTCTTCTTCGTCGTCGGGGTGGAGCTGAAGCACGAGATCGTCGCGGGCAGCCTCCGCAATCCGCGACAGGCGGCCGTGCCGGTGCTCGCCGCCGTCGGCGGCATGGCCGTCCCGGCGATCATCTTCGTCCTCGTCGTGGGACTCAGCGGCGATCGGACCGCTGCCCACGGGTGGGCCATCCCGACGGCGACGGACATCGCCTTCGCCCTCGCCGTGCTGGCGATCTTCGGGCGCGGACTGCCGCGCGCCCTGCGGACCTTCCTCCTCACGCTGGCCGTCGTCGACGACCTCCTCGCGATCATCGTCATCGCGGTGTTCTACAGCAGCGGGATCGACATGGTCGCGCTGGGTATCGCGCTGGCGGGCGTCGCCGTGTTCGCGGTGCTGGTCCGCACGCGCACCCCGCGCTGGTGGCTGCTGCTGCCGGTCGCCGCGATCGCGTGGGGGTTCATGCATGCCTCGGGCGTGCATGCGACCATCGCGGGCGTACTGCTGGGGTTCACCGTCCCCGCACGTCCTATCCGCTTCGACCGCGAGCCACGCACCCACCGCTTCGACGAGGCCGTGCGCCCGTTCTCGTCGGGCATCGCGCTTCCCGTGTTCGCCTTCTTCTCCGCCGGCGTCACGCTGATCGACGGCGAGGGACCGGGTGGCGTGCTGCTGCAGCCGGTGGTGCTCGCGATCGTCGCGGGCCTGGTGCTGGGAAAGGTCATCGGCGTGCTCGGCTTCACCGCGCTGGTGACGCGGTTCACGCCGCTGCGGCTGCCCGACGCGATCGGCCTGCGCGACCTGCTGCCCGTCGGACTGCTGACGGGAATCGGCTTCACCGTGTCGCTACTGATCTCCGAGCTCTCCTTCCCCGACACCGAGCACACGGACGGCGCGAAGATCGCCGTCCTCATCGGCACGATGCTCGCGGCCAGCCTGGCCGCAGCGCTGCTGCGCTGGGACGCTCGCAAGGCCCGTGCGGCGGACATGAACGAGGACGGCGCCGTCGACACCGACACCGCGCGCATCGGCGACGACTGAGGGATGAGGCGATGCGCATACTGCTGACGACCCTCGGGAGCCGCGGAGACGTCGAGCCGTTCCTGCGGCTCGCGCACGCCCTGCAGCGGCGAGCACACGAGGTTCGAGTGATCGCCCCGGACGACGTCGATGCGGAGGCAGAGGGTCTCGATGTCGTCGGCCTGGGGCTGCGCGTGGAAGACCTGGCTGTCGCGCAGGACGTTCGACAAGCGATGCGCGTGTTCCGGGAGCGCATCAAGCCCGCGATGAGCCGGGCGCTCGCCTCGGTCGTGGCGGAGGCCATGCGGTGGCAGCCCGATGTGATCGTCTCTCACCCGAAGCTCCTCACCGTGCCGGCGGTCGCCTCTCGTCTTGAGATCCCACACGTCCTGGTCGAGCTGACGCCGGTGGTGACCGCCACGGGCGCGTTCCCCGCTGCCGGCACGACGACCCGCGATCTCGGACCGACGTTGAACCGCATGACGTACCGGCTGGTCGCCCTGTCGGCGCGCATGTTCCGCGACGATGTCGCGATGGCTGCTCGGCGGCTTGGTCTTGGGAGAGCACCCGCCCTCCCGGCACCGGCGCGAACCCTGGTGCCGATCAGCCCGGCGCTGCTTCCCCGTCCCGACGACTGGCCGCCGCACACGTCGCTCACCGGCGACTGGGGCGCAGCGGGCACCCCGATCCGAGTGGACGACGAGCTCGAGACGTTCCTGGCAGACGACGCCCCGTTCGTCTACGCGGGGTTCGGCTCGATGACGGGCGGCGACGCGGCCGTGCGCGGCGCGGCGATCGTCGAGAGCGCCCGCCGACGCGGGTTGCGCGTTCTCGTGTCGACGGGGTGGGGCGGTCTCGCCGTGCCCGCTCGAGCGGGCGGCGACGACGTCCTCGTCCGCAGAGCGGTGCCGCACGATGCGGTCCTGCCGGGTGCGCAGGTCGCCGTCCACCACGGAGGCGCGGGAACGGTCCATGCCGCGACCCGTGCGGGCGCGCCGTCCGTCGTCGTGCCGTTCCTCGCCGACCAGCCCTTCTGGGCAGACCGTCTCCATCGCGCCGGCCTCGCGGGGAGACCGCTTCCGAGAAACGGGCTGACGACGAAGAACGTCGGCAACGCCCTCGACGACGCCGCGGGTCGGCGCGGAGCCGTCGCCGACGCCGCGGCCGTCATGTCGGCGGAGCGGGGCGTCGAAGCGGCGGCCGCCATCATCGAGTCGCTCTAGGCGGCAGCCCACTCCTGCACGCGAGCACGTCGATCGGAGCAGCGATGAACCGTACCTCCGTCACCGTCGAGCACACGAGCTGGGAAGGGCGGCGTAGATCCTGGCCCATCCGAGTTCGTACTCGACCGGCGACAGCTCCCCCGCGCGAGTGTCGAGATCACGCAACCTGCTCACGCACGACGCGATGACTCGCCGGCTCTCGCCGTCCGCCGGCGGCTCTGAAGACAGAAGGTCGACGACGTGAACGAGGCGGCGGCTCTGCGAACGCAACCGTCGTGTCGCGCGCGCGGTGACGGTCAGCATCAGCGCTCCGCCTGCGAGCGCGACCGTCACCACCCACGGCGTCTGACCCAGCCAGAGCAGACCGAGCAGGACGCCCGCCCCGACACCGAGCATCGGAGCGAACGCGAACAGGCGCAGCAACGCCCGATCATGGGAGGTCGCGCCCGGGGGGAGCACTGTGAGCTCCTCCACGAGGATCCCGCCGCGGGACACCGACCGGGTGAATCGGCCCCACCGGGCCGACACATGCAATCGCAGCGAACGCGGGAGGACCCCGTCGGAGTCGCGAGAAGTGAAGGTCGGAGCCCTACGCGGATCGTGGATCATGCCCATAACCATCTGCAGCGCAGCGAAAGCGGGGAAGTGCCCCTCATGGAATCCATGCGCACGGCCCCGCCGACACGGCACCGGCACGCGGGTCGCGTATGGGTCTCGTACGGATGTGCGCTACGCCCGCCGCAGTGCCGTAGACCGGTGTCATGACCTTGACCACGCTTCTTCCGACGCTTCGGCGAAGCCTGCCCGACCCCTTGCGGGCGACCCGTTGGCCGGACCACACCGAAGCCACGACCGTCGATGTCATCATCGACGCGATATCTCTCGACGGCCTCGCCCGGCTCTGCGACACCCCTTGCGTCCACACCGGCGAGCACACGGTCGGTCACGCCCGTGATGGACGCACCGTCCGAGACGACATCACGGTGGTCCTCACCCGCGTGGTGCATGTCGAGCGACTCGCCGACGGCCTGGCGCTCCGACTCGACGCCGACCTCACGCACGCGGATCCGTCCTGGACCGACCTCCGTCTCATCGGACGCGCTTCGACGGCGAGCGTGACGAACGCCATCGTCGTCGATGGGCTGCGAGCCACCTCCCTTGTGCCGGCCGACGTCACCGCCGGAGACGTGGTCGCCGTCCCGTGTGCGGGCCTGTTCACCCGGCGCGACATCCGCCGAGGCGCAGCAACGGGACGTGATCGCTGACATGGGACGCACCATCGTCCTAGGAGACGAGCGTTTCCCGTTCGATCTCACGAGCTTGGATCGCCGAGCCGACGGCGCGGACACGGCGATCGTGTGGGCGACGGACCTCCGCGAGGTCACCGAGACGGCAGCGGCCAAGCAGCTCGCGCGCGCGACTCACGCGGTGACGCGACTGGCGTCGACCATGCTCGACCTGCGCCGCATCGTCGTCGTCTACGTGCGAGCGCGAAGCGGACGCTCCACGCGCCTCGCGCGAGCTGCCGCTCGGCTGGCGAAGGTCGCGAACCACGACCTCGAACGGCGGCGCGGCTACTCGACCGACGTGGTGTTCCTCGATGCCACCGGCTGCGAGGACGCCGGCGCGCTGCGCAGCAGGCTTCACGAGTGCGCCGACGGGAACATCGGCCTCGTCCTCACGGGAGACGTGCTGCTGAGCTGGGACGAGATCCGTCACCGTACGGTCCGCGACGTCGTCCTCGAACGGGACATCTGACATGGCCGGCACGCCCGGGGGCGCGGCGGTCGCTCACGTCGACTTCCTCGCTGACCTCGACGTCCTCCGCCCCGAGTGGCCGATGACACGGCTCCTCGCCGCCGGCGACGTCGTCGTCGTCGATGCAGACGATGACGCCGGCATCGTTCGAGGAAGCACGTGACCCACCGGTGGCACGGAGAGCCCGCGACGGGCTCAGACCGCGCGCGGGCTAAGCCCGTCGCATGACGAAGTCCGCGTGGAAAAGCGTGCCGCGATGCTGGACGCCGAACGCCCAGAAGCCGCTGTCATCGAGGTACACGATGCAGTCGCCGCGCGTCCAGTACCGACCGGTGTACGCGTCGGTCCGACCGCTGCGGGTCTCGCTGTACCGCCCTCCGGGCAGAAGGTGTTGCTCGAGGGCGTGGGAGGGGTCCTCCCACGCCCCCTCCCAATCCGCGGCGACATCGACGGTGACGCCGGCGACGGGCTCGCCCTCCCACGCGACGAGCTCACCTGCCACGACGATGGCGACGAGGTCGGCGGGACGGATCATCAGCGTTCCTCGGACCTCGGCGGCGCTGACGCGTCGCGACACGATCGCGAAGGTCGCGGGGTTCCCCGGCACGAGGTCGTACGCCTCGGGATCTGAGTCACGTCTGGCCCCCACAGCACCGCGGACCTGAAGGGGCACGACCGACGCCCCGCGGAGGTCGACACGAGGCGGAGCCGACGTCTCGCCGCCGGCCCGTTCCGGCCCGACGTAAGAGATCACGCCGTCCTCGATCTGAAGGGCGCCCCGGATGGCGCGGACGGGATCGATGTGCAGTCGTCCGTCGAAGAGCCGCACGGACGACATGTCAGGACGAGCCCCTGGATGGTCCTGCAGCCCGGATGCAGGTTCGGTCACCGCACCATCCTGACACCGCACGAGCGGCCACCGCTCGGACGATCGCGAAGGATCGGCTGACGGATCCGGCGGCTCCCGCCCGTCGCACCGCACCGCCTCCCGTCTGTGGGACCCGCGACGGAACGGATCATCGCTTGAGCTCCAGCGTCTCCCCGAAGCCGAGTCGGCGGACGAACGCCTCTCGGGTGAGGTCGCTGAAAGCCATGACGTGGTCCACCCCCGCCTGAGCGGCGTCCACCACGGAACGGAAGGGCTTGCGTCCCGCCGGGAGCGCGAGGATCCGTGCGACTTCGTCGGCAACGCTCTGCGGGTCCGCCGGATGCTCGGGGTCGAAAAGCCCGTCGTGGGCCTCGTCGGTGCGTGCCACGAGCGCGTCGAGGTCGGCGTACTGGGTCGTCACCGCCGTGTCGCTGGCGTGGCTTGCTCCTGGGAAATGGTTGGTGCCTTGGGTGATCGCCCCGGGCATGACGATCGACGTCTCGATCCCGAACTGGGATACCTCGTACGAGGTGACGACAGCCAGGGCGTCGAAGGCGGCTTTCGACGCCACATAGGGTCCGAGGAACGGCGGGGTCGTGACGAGGATCGTGCTCCCCACGTACAGCAGCGTCCCGAAGCGCTGCGCGCGGAGGTGCGGGAGCGCTGCACGGTTCACGCGATGCGCCCCGACGGCGTTCACGTCGAGGAGGTGGGTGAGATCGTCCTCGGTGAACGCCTCTGTGTATCCGACGAACAAGTGGCCGGCGTTGTGGACGACGGCGTCGAGCCGGCCTGCCTCGTCGATCACGCGCTGGACGGCGGCATCCGCCGACGCCTGCGAGGTGACGTCGAGGTCCGCCACACGCACGGTTCCCGGTTGCGCGCGCGCGAAGCTCTCGAGCTCGGACGCGGCCCGGGCGTTGCGTCCTTCGGGGTCGCGCATGGTCGCGTACACGGTGTGACCCTGCGACAGAAGCGTCTCCGCCGTGGCGCGGCCGATGCCGGTGGAGGTGCCGGTGATCAGCGCCGTCCTCGTCGAGGCGGCGGCGTCGCTCACGCGGCGCCGCCGTTGACGTACAGCACCTGACCGTTGACCCAGCGGGCCGGACCGGCGAGGAACGACACCATCTCCGCGATGTCTTCCGGGGTGCCGAGACGCCCCATCGGGTTGGCGCCGGCGATGCCGTCGATCTGCTCGGGGGTCTTCCCCTCGAAGAACAGCGGCGTGGCCGTGGGGCCGGGCGAGACGGCGTTGACGGTGATGTCGCGGCCCCGCAGCTCGCGGGCGAGGATGAGGGTGAGCGCCTCGACCGCGCCCTTGGATGCGGCGTACGCACCGTAGCCGGGGATCTGCAGACGCGTGACGGAGGTAGAGAAGTTGACGATCGCGCCGCCGGCGCGCATCCGCTTCGCCGCGAGCTGGTCGACCACGAACGTGCCGCGCACGTTCGTGCGCTGCACGCGGTCGAACGTGTCGAGGTCGAGCTGCGCGATGGGCGACAGCGGCATGATGCCCGCCGTGTGCACGAGCACGTCGACGCCGCCGAACTCCTGCTCCGCGGCATCGAACACCGCGCCCATCCGGTGCTCGTCGGCGACGTCTCCGCCGACGGCGATGGCGCGACCGCCCGCGTCGACGACGCTCGCGACGGTCTCGTCGGCGCGGTCCTTGTTGCCGGCGTAGTGGACGACGACCGCCAGCCCGTCTCTCGCGAGTCGCTCGACGCTCACCCGGCCGATGCCGCCAGAGCCTCCCGTGACGATGGCGACGCGGTCCGTGCTGCTGGTCATGATCTCTCCCACGATTGGATGTGAACGAGTCGTTCATAAAGAAGCGTAGCACTATAATGAACGAGTCGTCCACAAAAGGGGAGATCGATGAGTGAGACGCAGGTGCCCAGAAGAGGACGCGGCCGACGCCCCGCCACCGAGGTCCGGTCCGGGGTCCTGGCCGCCGCCGGGCGCCTCCTCATCGAGGAGGGCATTCAGGCCGTCACCTTCGAACGGATCGCCAAAGAGGCGGGCGCGAGCAAGACGACGCTCTACAAGTGGTGGGCATCCCCGGGAGCCCTGGCCGCCGAGGCGTACTTCTTGGAGAGCGAGCCCGAGCTGGAGTTCCCCGACACCGGAGACCTCCACGCCGACCTCGTGGCGCAGATCACCTCCTTCATCGGGCTGCTCACGCGTGGCGGCGCCGGAAGGCCGATCGCCGAGCTCATCGGCGCCGCCCAGACGGACCCCGACCTTGCCGACGCCTGGTCGCGCACCTACGCCCTCCCCCGGAGAGAGCTCGCACGCGCGCGGCTCCGCGCCGCCCAGCGCCACGACGAGCTTCCTCCGGACGCCGACCTCGACATCGTCATCGACCAGCTCTGGGGCGCCTGCTACCACCGACTGCTGGTCCTCAAGGTTCCGCTCGGGGACCTGGACGTCGAGCGGCTCGTCACCTCCGCGATCCGCGGCGCAGGGGGCTGACCAGCGGTCAGCTCCCGAAGTCACTCTCGTCGATCCGAGCGCCCCGCAGACACGTGGCGGGCGGCCTGGGATCGCCCGCGTTTGTGACACTCCCACCCACTGGGCCGTCCTATCCCCGAAGGGGAAGGCGGCAGAACGTCGGTGGGGGACGGCACGTGGAACAGAGGAGACTCGCGGACGAGTTCGCGGCGGCGTTCCGCCGATGGGCGGAGGGCGATGCCGTCGCCATGGATGACCTGATCCGGCTCGCCACCCCGCCGATGTGGTGCGTCGCGCGCGACCAGGGTCTCTCACCGGAGTCGGCGGCGGGCGTCATCGAGGCCACGTGGTTCGCCGTCGTCCGCGACGGTGCGCGGCTTCTCACACCTCAGAACGCGCTGGCGTCGATTCTCGCGACCGTGCGCCATGCCGCTCGGGGGCATCGGCGGAGGTGACCGTCCGACGAGCCGGGCTCGCCGGCCCGGTCACGTCGTCATCGCGCGGCGGAAGAGCTCGATGACGCGTGCGCACCGCGCGGGCGCTCTGACCGGATCCAGGGCCGCCACGGTGCGGATGGATGCGATGACCAGGCCGACATCGTCCAGGGTGAGATCGTTCCGGACTTCGGGTCGTCGACGGGCCCTGTCGACGAGATCGCGCAGATCGGCCATGGCGGCGGAGGCGTCAGCGCTCGTGCGGGTCGTTCCGGGCGCGGGTTCGACGAGCGTGACGGTGAAGCCCGGGCTGTCCTGCTCGAGGGCGGCGAACACGCGCAGCGCCTGCAGGAGCCCGGCGAACGCGTCCTCTGCCGCCAGCGCGTCGTCGAGGAGCTGCCGACAGCGCTCGGTCTCCGCTTCGTAGACGGATGCGAGCAGGTGGGCTCGGGAGGGAAAGTGCCGATACAGGCTGGCCGAGGACAGTCCGGCCCGTTGGGCGATGACGCGCAGCGGCACGTCCGCCCCCGCCTCTGCGACGGACACACGCGCTGCCGTGAGAAGCAGATCACGGTTGCGCGCGGCGTCGGCTCGGCCGACGCGAGACGATCTCGACACTGGCTGCTCTCACTTCCGCCGGAAACGTACACCTGCTCTCATTTCGATCCTACGGTTCATCTCATGACCGCTACCAGGGCAGACCAGCCGGCCACGATGCAGGCCGCACTCTTCGACAGGTATGGCCCAGCCGAGGTGCTGCGCCTCCGAGACCTCCCGGTTCCCACGCCCCAGCCGGATGAGGTTCTGGTCCGGGTCGCCGCATCGAGCGTGAACGGCGGCGAGGTCGCGGCACGCCGCGGCGCGCTGCGCCTGCTGACGGGGAGGAAGTTCCCGAAGCGGACCGGCATCGACTTCGCAGGAACGGTCGCCGCCGCAGGCCCGGGCGTCGACGACACGTTGCTCGACGCCGACGTATGGGGCGTGCTGGACGAACGCGGCGCGACCGGAAGCCACTCCGGGTACGTCACGACCACAGCCGACCGGATCGTGGTCGCCCCACGGAACCTGGCCCCGGCCGACGCGGTGTCGCTGCTGGCCGGGGGGACGACGGGCCTCCGCGGTCTCCGGGACATCGCTGATCTGCGACCCGGAGAACGGCTCCTGGTGCGTGGGGCAGCCGGCGGCGTCGGCAGCGTCGCCGTGCAGATCGGCAAGATGCTGGGCGCGCACGTCACGGGGCTCGCGAGCCCGCGGACATCCGACTTCGTGACCGGGCTCGGCGCCGACGAGGTCATCGACTACCGCACGCCCCTGAGCAGTCTCGGGAAGTACGACGTGGTGTTCGACACCCGCGGCACCGAGCATGCCCGCCTTCGGCGCCTCCTGGGTCGCGGCGGTCGTCTGGTGACCATCGCCTTCGACATCGACCGGCCCTTTGCGAGCCTCGGCTACATCGCCCTGTCGACGCTCCACGGCTCGACGAGGGTCCGGCTGTTCTTCGGCACGCCCCGCACCGAGCTCCTGAAAGAGCTGACGACGCTTGCGGAGGAGGGATCGCTCCGACCGGTCGTCGACGAGGTGTATCCGCTGGAACGCATCGCCGAGGCGCACACCCGGTTCGAAAGGGGCGGCGTCGCGGGAAAGATCGTCCTCACGGACCGCTGAGAAGCCCGGGGCGAGAGCGGACGATGCCCCTGATGGCGGTGATCAGCATGCCGATCCACGCGGCGGTCCCGATCACCACCGCGGCGCCCACGATCGCCGCCGCGGCATCCGGGCCCATGCCCGTCCAGCTCTCGAGCGACGACGGAAACGGGCGGACGTCGCCGCCGTCCGACAGCGCCAGACCAGCGACGATCATCGCCATCCAGAGCACGACCGAGGCCACCGCATAGTTCCGCGGAGCGGCGGCGGCGCGGCGTGCCTCGAGATCGAAGACGCTCAGGATGGGTGGGATCAGCAGAAGGATCAGGAGGATCGGGCCTATCAGGAGGCCGACGGCCCCCATCCACCCGATCTCGGCGCCGAGGAGAGCCCTCCCGAAGAACACGAAGACGGGAAGCAGGACGGCCAGCGGCCACTGAAGGGTCCAGACGATCGCACCCAACCTCGTAGCCCCCACGCGGACACGATAGCCGAAGGCGTTCCCCGGCCGTCCCGGTCGGCGGGGCCGAGCGCTCAGCGGCCGTATCCCCCGCCCGCCGTCGTGCGAAGCCGCGATGGCGCGAAGGGGGGTCTGTGATTCCTCGTCACGAGCGGGCCTGCTATCCGTGTCCTCACGGACGGATGGGGCGAGAGGTTGGAGTTGTTCAATGCAGAGAGGAACGCTTCCATGCCCTATCCCACCGATCGCCCGGCCGTGTGGTTCGTCACCGGCACGTCCCGAGGCCTGGGCCTCGCGCTCGTCACCCACCTGCTGAACCGCGGCGACCACGTCGCGGCCACGACGCGCTCCGTCGAACGTCTTCTCGCCGCGCTGAGCGATGCCGACACGTCGAACCTGCTTCCGCTGGAGGTGTCCCTCACCGAAGAGACCGAGGTCAGGCGCGCCATCGCGGCCGCCACCGACCGGTTCGGCCGCATCGACGTGGTGGTCAACAACGCCGGCTACGGCTACCTCGGCGCCGTCGAGGAGACGAGCGACGCCGACGTGCGGGCGATGCTCGACGTGCAGGTCGCCGGCACGTGGAACGTGATCCGCGCCGTGCTGCCGCAGCTGCGGGCCGCGCGCAGCGGGCACGTGATGAACATCTCGTCGATTCTGGGCGTGCTGTCCTTCCCCGGCTGGGGTCTGTACTGCGCGGCGAAGTTCGCCGTGGAGGGACTGTCGGAGTCGCTGGCCGCCGAGGTCGCCGACTTCGGCATCCGCGTGTCGATCGTCGAGCCCGGCTACTTCGACACCGACTTCCTCACCGATCACTCCCTCGCCCTCGCGAGCGACGTCTCGGACGCCTACCCCGGCATCCGCGAGATGATCCGGACGCATAAGGCGATGCCCGGCAGCCAGCCCGGCGATCCGTCCCGGGCCGCCGAGGCGCTCGTGGCGATCGCCCGGCAGGGCAGCGGGCCGCTGCGTCAGCAGCTCGGCTCTGACTCGTCCGGTCTCGCCGAGGGGAAGGCCGACGCGCTGAAGGCCGAGATCCTGGCCGGCCGGGAGCTCGCCCACCGCACCGACTACGTGCGCTGAGGGCGCATCCGCCGACGGATGGTCCGGAGCACCTGCACGGCGCGTTCCGGACCGTCCGTCCCCGCACGGCTTCCCGTCTCGCGCGTCGTGTCCGCACGGGGCGTGGGGAGAATATGTCCATGAGCGATCCGCACCGCGAGCTCGGGGAGTTCCTCCGCCACGCCCGCGCGAACCGCGACCCCCAGCAGACCGGGCTGCTGCCCGATGGCCGCGCGCGCCGCGTGCCGGGTCTCCGCCGCGAGGAGGTCGCGCTGCTGGCGGGCGTGTCCACCGACTACTACACGCGGCTCGAACAGGGCAGGCGCATCGTCCCCTCCGTCCAGGTCGTCGACGCGCTGATCAGAGCACTCGATCTCGATGCGGCCGGGCAGAGCTACCTGCGCACCCTCATCGACGCGACAGGTGCTCCCGCCCCGCGCGCGCACGACCGCGCAGCGGGTGCGGCCCGCGATGCATCAGCTGCTGGAATCGCTCACCTCGCAGCCCGCGCTCGTCCTCGGCCACCGCACCGACATCCTCGCGACCAACCCGCTGGCGAGGGCACTGTTCGCCGACTTCGACGCCCTGCCCGCCCGGCATCGCAACTACGCGCGGTGGATGCTGCTGGACGAGGAGGCGCGCACCCTTTTCGTGGATTGGGAGCAGCAGGCCCGCAACGCCGTCGAGGCGCTCCGGCTCGACTCCGCCGCTGCGGCAGACGCTGACACCCAGCGGCTCATCGGCGAGCTCTCCCTCGCCAGCGCCGACTTCCAGCGCTGGTGGTCCGACCACCGCGTCCACCTGCGCACCCACGGCACCAAGCGCCTCCGCCACCCCGTCGTCGGCGCACTCGAGGTGCAGTTCGAGACGCTCGCGCTGCCCGGGGACGACCACCAAGTGCTGTACGTCTACACCGCCGAGCCCAGAACGGCCTCCCACGACGCGCTGACCCTGCTGTCCAGCTGGTCGGGACGAGGGGCACCGAGTCGGGAGCGTTGACCTGCGACAACCTCGGCGTCGCCACGAGCGTTGGCAGTCAACCGGTCCCGGGGATGCAGGAACGGCCTGCACTAGCGTGGACGCATGCATTTCAGTCGATCGGGGCGTGTCGTCGCTGTGCTGCAGTGGTTCCTCGCCGTGATCATGCCGTTCTTCGCGGTGTTCGGGCGAGTGCTGTTCACGGGCGAACTCGGCTGGCTGGGCGTCATCGGCCTCCTCTTCAGCCCGATCGGCGCGATCCTTCTCCTCGTGCCGCCCCTCGTCGCCCTCTTCGACCGCGAGGCGAGGCGGCTGGGCAGTGTGCGGGTCGCTTACGCGTGGGCTACCGTCGCCATCTGGGTGGCGCTCTTCGCGTTCTCGCTCACCGCCCCGGACAGCAGCGACGCGCACCCGTACCCGTCACCGTTGCAGGTGCTCACCGGTATCGGATCCGGCACCTCGATGGCCGTCACCACGGTCGTCGTCACGGTCGCTGCTGCGGGTTGGCTGCTCGCTCTCGGTGTCGCCATCGCGGGGATCGTGCGGAGCCGGCGATCGGATGCGCGTGCTCATGCCGGAACGCCGGTGCCGACTCCGTAACCGCTCCTTCCCGCGACGCGTAACCAAACAGGCAGCAGGCCTCCTCGCCGGCTCGCGTCGATACGACCCCCGTCGCATCCGTCGCCGTGCATACCGACGACGGATGCGACATCAGCCGAACAGGCCGAAGACGTCGGTGCCGATCGCCCAGAGCACGGCCGTCGCCAGCACGATGGCGAGCACGCCCCACCACGAGGTGCGGTCGGTCAGTCGGCGGCCCGGAGCGGCGACACCCTTGGGCGGACGCGTCACGATCGGCATCCTCCCGCGACGATCGACGCGTGTCGTCCCCAGGCGGTCGTCGCGCCAGCGACGCCACTGCTCGACCTTCTCCGTGAGGACCGCGAGAGTCGCACGCAGCCACTCCCACGTCTCGGGATCAAGAGTCGCCAACGGGCGCTTCGCATACAGGAACAGCCGGTCGTCGACGATCTCGACATCGAACTCTGCGGCATGATCCACAAAGCGGGCCATGATGTCCGGGGTGAACAAGTACAGCGCGTCCCGTTCGTAGTCGCGAGGACAGTACAGCGTGAAGTACCGATCGAAATCTCCCTCGAGCCGCAGCCGCTGACGTGGATCGAGGTCGCGTGGGAGATTCGTGTGACCGGCGAGGGAGTTGTTGCCGCGAGCATCGAGCACGATATGAGGCAGGCGGGTGCCGAGCTGCACGCTCGCATACCCCCACTTGTGCACGGTGCGGCCCTTGCCCGTGCCGGTCGTGAAGCGGGCGTTGCCCACGATCAACCCGGTCGCGTCATACCGGGTCAGCACATCGACATCGCCGGGCTGCCACGCCGCGTCGAAGATCATCCCCGGCAGCCCCGGCCGCGCGTTGTGCCGCACCGGACGGTAGGTCATGCCGTTCGCCCTCGCGAATCGGTCGAGACGGAACTGGGTACGTCCACCGGCGCCCGGCCAATCACGGACCGCGTGAAAGATGATGAGGACAGGGATGACGCTGTAGACGACCGCGCCGGTCCCGTAGAGCAGCCACTCGCTCAGCTGCGCCCGGGCGAACCCGTCCTCGCCGATCACCCACGCCCAGAAGACCAGCAGAAACACGAACGACCCGACCGACGCCAAGATGCCCGCCGCTGCCCAGGCTCGCGAACGGTTCAACGGGCTGGGAAGACCTGACCGAATCGGCCTGGCTTTCGTTCCGTCCTCTAATCCAGGATGGGATGACGATGCCGAAGAAGTTCGAACCGGAGATGCGTGAGCGGGCGTTGCGGATGCTCGCTGAGGCGCTGCCGGAGCACAAGAGTA
>NZ_JAIJZW010000029.1 GCF_019753765.1 Microbacterium marinilacus | reverse complement strand
TGCCCTGGGCGACAAGATCCAGGGCTCGACGCCGGAACTCCGGCGGGTGGGCAGCAGGCATCTCACGGACTCCTTCCGAGACGATCATCGCCTCAAAGCTGGCGTCCGGAAAAGCGGGTCAGGCTCCAAACGCTCGATCTTCCCGTTGGTCTGGGGCCAGTAGGGGCGGGTCCGTTTGTGGCGGATTCGGTATCGCGCCAGGCATAAGAGCGGTAGCAGGCGCCGTTATCCGAGAGCACTCGCTCGATGGTGACGCCGTGGTCGGCAAACCAGGTTGTCGCGCGGCGCAGGACACCGATCGCGGTCTCTGGTCGTTCGTCTGCGTGCATCTCGACGTAGGCGACCCGGGAGTGGTCGTCGACGACGGTGTGGAGCGGTTCACCTCGGCCATGGCATGCCGGTTCCTGGTGCCCTGCGCGGCCGAGGAAACAATGCCCACCGCCGTCGGGAATGTTGCCGAACCTCGTGACGTCGACGTGGATCAGCGAGCCGGGGTGGTCGTGCTCGTAGCGGCGGATCGGTTCCCCGGTGACCCGGTCGATCCGCGACAGCCGGTTGATCCTGCAGCGCACAGAACGGCGTGGACAGTCGAGGGCGCCAGGCCGAGCTCGTCGGCGATCTGGACCGGCCCAAGCCTGTGCCGCCACCTCGCCTTTACGATCTGCTTGACCACCGAAACGGGCGTCTTGGCCGGCATCGAGCGCGGACGACTTGACCGGTCCTGCATTCCCGCGACGCCCTCAGCATGCAAACGAGCCGCTCACTTCCGGGCCGTGACCGTCGAGACCATGGACATCTTCGCCGCCACAGAGGGACACGAAGACCTCCAGGTTCGTTAAGCGGTTGAACTCAACGGCTCCACTTCACAACTGGAGGTCTTCGCCTCTCAACAGCCCAGAGCCGTATCACCGAAACAACACCCCTGGACATCACACCTAGACGGCGACGTGCTGTGCTGCTGGGTCTGGCAGGGCGCGGCAACGAGGATCGACAGCCGCGACGCCGCCTGGTGATTAGGCCCAGCGCTAGGTGTACCCGGTCAGCACGTTGGTGACGCCCGGTTAGGGAGAAGGCCTCCACGATTGGTGGTGTCTAACGTCACCGAAGTGGAGGCCTTCTCTTGGTCCACCGTAATGCGCGGCTTACCGTCACGGGCC
>NZ_JAIJZW010000028.1 GCF_019753765.1 Microbacterium marinilacus | reverse complement strand
GGAGCCTGACCCGCTTTTCCGGACGCCAGCTTTGAGGCGATGATCGTCTCGGAAGGAGTCCGTGAGATGCCTGCTGCCCACCCGCCGGAGTTCCGGCGTCGAGCCCTGGATCTTGTCGCCCAGGGCAACCCCGTCGCGCAGACCGCGCGTGATCTGGGGATCAGCGAGTCGTGCCTGCGGAACTGGATGAACCGTGACGCGGTCGATTCTGGCCGCAAGGCCGGTGTCACGACCGATGAGCACAAGGAGCTCGTCGAACTGCGACGCCGGAACCGAGTGCTGGAGATGGAGATCGAGATCCTCAAGCGCGCGTCGGCCTACTTCGCCAGGGAGAACATGCTCCCAAAATAGGGTTCCGGCTGGTCCAGGAGCTCGCCGCCGACGGGATCCCCGTCGCGGTGGCCTGCCGGTCCCTGAACATCTCGACCTCCGGTTACTACGAGTGGATCGGTCGGCCGCCGTCGCGGCGTGCGGTCGCGGATGCGGAGCTCACCTCGACGATCCGTCGGATCCACGCCGACTCGAGAGAGACGTACGGAGCACCGAGGGTGCTCGCCGGGCTCCGGCTCGGGCTCGGTGTTCACGTCGGCCGGAAACGGGTCGCCCGGCTGATGCGGTTGAACGGCCTGGTCGGGGTCTCGCATCGACGGAAGCGACGAGGCTGGAAGCCGGACACGGCCACCCACGAGGACCTCGTGAGGCGGCAGTTCCGCGCTGACGCGCCGAACCGGCTCTGGTTCTGCGACATCACACAGCACCGCGCGAAAGATGGGTGGGTCTACTGCGCCGCCGTGATCGACGCCTTCTCGCGCCGGATCGTTGGGTGGTCGATCAGTGACCGGATCACCGCAGAGATCGTCGTCGATGCGCTCGAGATGGCTCGCTGGCGGCGCAGACCAGCACCCGGCACCGTGGTCCATGCGGACCGAGGAGCGCAATACACCAGCTGGCTCTTCGGGCATCGGCTCCGCGAAGCGGGACTGCTCGGATCGATGGGACGAGTCGCGTCATCCGTCGACAACGCGCTCATCGAAAGCTTCTGGTCAACGATGCAACGCGAGCTTCTCGACCGCACCAGCTGGGCGTCGAAGACGCAGCTCGCGTCGGCGATGTTCGAGTGGATCGAGGCGTTCTACAACCCGACCCGCCGGCACACCGCGCTCGGCAACCTCAGCCCCGTGGAGTTCGAACGACTTCACATCCCCGCCGCAACCGCGGCATGATCAACACAGAGAAACCGTCCGGGAAACCGGGTCACGCTCC
>NZ_JAIJZW010000027.1 GCF_019753765.1 Microbacterium marinilacus | reverse complement strand
GAATCGGCCTGGCTTTCGTTCCGTCCTCTAATCCAGGATGGGATGACGATGCCGAAGAAGTTCGAACCGGAGATGCGTGAGCGGGCGTTGCGGATGCTCGCTGAGGCGCTGCCGGAGCACAAGAGTAAGTCCGAGGCCGCGCGTCACGTCGCGGGGCTGTTGGGGATGAGTCCGGAGACACTGCGGACCTGGTCTCGGCGGGTCGAGGTCGATCAGGGCCGTGTCCCAGGGGTCCCGACCGATGTGGTCGAGGAGAACCGGCGGCTTCGTCGAGAAGTGGCCGAGCTCCGCAAGGCCAACGACGTCCTGAAGGCCGCGAGCGTGTTTTTCGCCAAGGAGCTCGACCGGCCCACGACGAGATGATCCGGTTCATCGACGAACACCGTGATCAGTTCGGGGTCGAGCTCATCTGCCGGGTTCTGCGCCCGGCGGTGCGTGGCTTCATCACCTCGCGGGGCTATCGAGCTGCGAAGACTCGCCCGCGATCGGCGCGGCAACTGAAGGATGATCTGCTGGTGCCTGAGGCCGCACGGTTGCACGCGGAGAACTACGGCGTCTATGGGCGCCGGAAGATGCATGCGTTGATGCGTCGGCAGGGGTGGGATGTCGGCCGCGACCAGACCGAGCGGCTGATGCGTCTGGCCGGCGTTCGCGGGGTGAAACGCTCCAAGCGGATGCAGACCACCCGGCGTGACCCGGCCGCCAGGCTGCCGGCTGATCTGGTCCAGCGCCGATTCACCGCAGATGCCCCGCGGCGGCTCTGGGTCGCCGACATCACCTATGTCGCGACGTGGTCGGGGTTCGCCTATGTCGCGTTCGTGACCGACGTCTACTCACGACGGATCGTGGGCTGGAACGTCGCGGCGACGTTGAAGGCCGACATCCTCCCGTTGCAGGCTCTCGACATGGCCGCCTGGGATGCGGGAGGCCGACTCGACGGCCTTGTTCACCACGCCGATCATGGGTCGAACTACCTGGCGCTGGTCTATACCGACCGGATCGCCGAGCTCGGCGCGAAGCCGTCGACTGGCAGCGTCGGCGACTCCTACGACAATGCGCTCGCCGAGGCCGTCAACGGCCTCTACAAGACCGAGCTGATCCGACAGCGAGGACCATGGCGCACTGTCGAACAGGTTGAGCTCGCCACCCTCGAATACGTCTGGTGGTGGAACAACGCCCGCCTCCACGGCGAACTCGACATGCGCACCCCGATCGAGACCGAGACCGAGTACTACGCTGCCCTTGAATCAGCCAACCCGGCCACCGCCGGACAGACAACCGGATAGGAACGAAAACCAGGCCGATTCA
>NZ_JAIJZW010000026.1 GCF_019753765.1 Microbacterium marinilacus | reverse complement strand
CCACAAAGCCGCACTGCCCCTGGCAGAACGGCAAGGCCGAGCGCTTCAACCGCACCATGCAGGAATACTGGGCCTACCGCGCGCCTTACGCCTCCAACCAGCACCGCGCCGACGCGCTCGCCCCCTGGCTCGAGCACTACAACTACGCTCGACCACACACCGCCTGCGGTGGCCAACCCCCGATCAGCCGAGTGTCACCAACCTCATGACCGAGTACAGCTAGGCGATTGGTGGCCGCCTCGACAGGAGGTCGAAGATCGTGGTCTGATCTGCCAGCATGCGCGCCGCTCTGTCGTCGACGTATCCGGCGATGAAGATGAGGTCCGCGACATGCTGGTGCACGGGCTGATGGAATACCGGCTCATGGTGCGCGACGCGGTTCCGCAGGTCATGAACCCGAATCACGACCTCTTCGAGCTTCGCGCGATCCCGCGCGTGCGCCGGCACACCCTGGAAAGCGGTCTTCACTCGGGGCCAGATAGTTGACTGATAGCGCGCGCTAAAGAGGAAGCGCCAGAAGCCGAACATCAGCTCTGCCACCACCTTGCCCGGGATCTCGACTTGGCCACCCCGTTTGGCCGCATTGCGCGCGGTATCGATGCTGCGGTTGGCCACAGACGAGAAGTTGTAGTGGCTGTCCAGGTACCACTTCTGATCCGGCGAGTGCGGGGCGAGCTTGGCGTGAACGGCGTTCCGCAGCAGCACTTCGACGTGCCCGATCATCTCTAGCAACTGCGCTGACAGAGCAGCGTTCCACAGGTAGAGAGCTACGGTGTCCTCTCGGGCTGATCGGTACCGGGTGAGCCGTTCGCGACTCACCCACTGCTCCAAGAGCTGCTCGTCTGGTGAGTAAGCCATCTGGACACCCCCTTTAGTTCCGGGTATGATCCTAGTGAAAGCCCCGGAACGATCCCTGCTCTGAAAGATTGGGCACATCGCCGGGGCTACAGCTTTTCCCGGGACGAAGGGCCGGGACCGCCCCTTAGGGGCTCAGCAGCTCGATTACCGCGGCCACCAGGCGCACTAGGCGTGTCAGCTGTGGGAGGGAGCGCCAGACGGCGCGGAGCGCCGCCGTTAGGCGCCCTCCGCGCTTGTCGGGCTGACGAGGTTCCGGGGTGTTCGTGGTGTCCATAACCACGATATACGCGGCTCGCCGGCAAAGTCCGCGTGACGCCGCCTCGGTCGCTACGCGGCCGCGAGGCGAGAGCGCCGCAGCTCGATGATCCTGTCGATGCGCAGCCCCGTCCAGGAGTCGCCGTCGGAGAGCTGCACGTACGGGAGCTGCTGCACGCCGGCAGCTCGCAGCAGCTCGGCGGACGCCGGCTCGACGTCGACGTAGCAGGCCGGACCACGCGGGCCAGCTCGCCCAGGAGTGCGAGCTATGCGAGGCGCGAGCGCGCGGGCGGCTGCGGTCGCTCAGCACCGAACAACTCGCCCTCCGCTCGCACGTCGTCTCGGTCACGGCGGAACGCACGCCGCTGTGGGCTCGTGCCTGGCTGCACTTCGGCGACGTTGACGTTCGTGCCACACCATCTGCGTGCAGCGCTGCCGTCGGCATCGAGGTCGGAGCGTGACCCGGTTTCCCGGACGGTTTCTCTGTGTTGATCATGCCGCGGTTGCGGCGGGGATGTGAAGTCGTTCGAACTCCACGGGGCTGAGGTTGCCGAGCGCGGTGTGCCGGCGGGTCGGGTT
>NZ_JAIJZW010000025.1 GCF_019753765.1 Microbacterium marinilacus | reverse complement strand
TCCGAGTCAGCTCGGCGAGCAGCTCTCCCGGCCTGGCTGCACTTCTACAATCACCACAGACCCCACACCGCCATCGGAAAGCTCCCACCCATCAGCCGCATTTCAAACAACCTGGCTGGGCACTACAACTAGCGCAGCGCACAGTTGGCGAATGGTCTCCCAGATCAACGTGTCCCGGAGGCCTTTCCCGCTGGGAGCGAACGGCTTTCGGCCATCCAGGTCACGCTCAAGCACGTCTTCCACGGACAGGTCCGGATAGTCGGGCGTCTCAACGTCCCACGAGTGAAGGTACTTCGAGATAGCGGCGTGGAAGTCCGCTCGCTCCGTGCGCGGCGCCTTCATCGGGTCGGGCAGTTGGCCGACGCTTATGCCAACAGCTCGCGCCTCCTCCGCCACGGTTCTCAGATTGTTGGCTGTGTTCCGGTTGGCCGCGTACTTGTCCGAGACCTCCTTCGCCGCCTGCCTCGAAAGCTCTCTGACGACAACATCCGGGACAACGAGCCGAATGCGTCCAGCGTGCGCGAGTGCCAGCGCTTTCTTGAAGTCGGACCCGCTGAGCGCTTTGAGCCCGTGGAGCGCATTGCTATCGAGTACCACCACCGGCTTCATGAGTTTGAGCATACTTAGCGCGCCAACGCGACGAGATGCGCAGTGAAGGACACAGAAGCGGGTCTGGGCCGCTGGAGGCGCGCGCTATCTGAAAATCAATCATGAAGTGACACATCGCCTCACCCCGCCGCGCTTCGCCCGACCTTCGCGCCTCAAACGTCCGCCCGGTTTCGGCGGCGTGCCGATGCCCGTCGTTGCTGCGCATCGAAGCTGGGCGGTGGCGTGCAGACCGGCGCGACGTTGAGTTCGGGTTTACCGTGCCCCCGGCGGATTATCCCGGGTCGGGCATTACAACATCAGTGACCTCGAGCGTCCGCACATCCATCTCGACGAGGTCGCCGCGCATTCCGTCGCCAGCCAGCGACTCGACCAGCTGACCAACGGCTCGATGCCCGGTGCCTCGCACATGCATGCGTCCGTGAAGAAGCGGACTGGGACCCGACGGGACCGCCCACCCGAGACATGCACCGCCTCCCATGCTCGCTTCAGCGATGCCTGCGAATGGCGATACGCCAGACGAGCAAGTACGACGCAAAGCAGCGCGGCTACCGCGCCCTCCTCGACTACATCTCGGGCCTCAGCGAGCCCGAGGCGTACCGCACTCACGCGCTGTTGAAGGGACTGGAGCCCGACGGCCGCCTGGAGAGCCGTTAGGCGGCACCGTGGCGAGCGCTCACCCTGCCTATCTAAGTTGACTCAGATCTCAGCGCTCGGACCCAGCAGTACCTGCGCTTCCACACCCAGCGCATCCGCGATTCCGTAGACCGTCGACAGCCGCGGGTTGGAGGCTCGACCGGTCTCACTCCCCGTAGCGCGTCCGGCCTCGATCAGCTGCACAGCGTTCTTCGTGATACCGGCATCGTGCGCAAGTGCCTCTTGCGAGATGCCGCGCTCGTGCCGCGCAGTGCGCACTCGTTCGCCGAATGCTCGCGCACTCTCTCGGTTCCAGGGCACACATCGATCGAACGACGGTCCTTTCGAACGCGCGACCAACTATACCGGGACATTTTGCTAGGGTCACGAATAGTTGGATGCCTTCCGGCGCTCAGCACCCCACGCTTCCCTCGGACAAGGACTTCGCACGTGAACAGCACCCGCCCCCGCCCTGCACGCGCGCACATGAATCGCGCAATGCTCCTCGCCGTCACCGTCTCATCCGTCGCCCTGGTCACGACGGGGTGCTCTCCGAACAGTGAGGCCGATGCAGCCGCGCCCCCCACGGGCACCGCCAGCCCCGTTGCCGACACCGCCGCGGCATACCTCGACGCGCTCGCGACGGGCGATATGGAAGCCGCCGCCGCACTGATCGATGTGGAGCCGGATGGTGCCGGCCTCCTCACCGACGCTGCTGAGCACATCACTGACGTGGCCGCCGGCCAGGAGGTGGACGCGAGCTGGGCGGAGACCGACCTGGTCGATGGGGACAGTGCGGCAGTCCCGGTCTCCTATGCGCTCGGCGGCGAGGACCTGAACGGCGTGCTCGAGGTGACCCGTGAGGGTGACGACTATCTGGTGCTCGCAAGTCCGGAGAACAGCGCTCCGCCGTTCGCGACCTTCACAACCGAGGACGGACAGGCCTCCACCGCACTGTACCCAGGGCTTTACGAGCCCGGCGCCCTCGCGC
>NZ_JAIJZW010000024.1 GCF_019753765.1 Microbacterium marinilacus | reverse complement strand
CTCCACGGCGAACTCGACATGCGCACCCCGATCGAGACCGAGACCGAGTACTACGCTGCCCTTGAATCAGCCAACCCGGCCACCGCCGGACAGACAACCGGATAGGAACGAAAACCAGGCCGATTCATGCCCACTGGTCACTTGTTCTTCTCAAGCAATCGCCACAGGACCGCTGTGACGAAGAACGCCCCGGACCCAGACACCATGATGCGCGAGAACCAGTTTCCCGGCGCCGCGCTTGAGGTGGTCAGCTGCACGACGAGTAGCACCACACTCGCCGCGAAGAGGATCGACAAAACACCCACCAGAGCGTTCGTCACGCGCGACTCACTCATGAAGCACCACCGATCTGGCGTTGAGTGCGATCGTTCTCCGCGTCGACGTGGTCGAGCATCGCGGCCGAGTCAGTCGCGGGACGGCCACCAAGCGAGTGTCGCTCGTCCGCGAACGCAGCCGCCGCCTGACCTGCCAGGAGCCCCCTGGCAACACATCCTAGGCCGTGTTCATGGTCACGGCGCAGACCCCCGACCTCAGCCGTGTGGCGAACGCCCTGCCCCAGGGCGAACCGGTGGCGGCCTGAACGCCCTCCTCGATGAGGAGGTGCCCGTCGGCGGCCAGGACCCCGGATCGAACCTCGGCGGCGGGGCGTCGGCCGCGTCCTCTTCTGGGGCGCAGAATCAAGAACGGTCGCGGCCAGTAGACCTTAGCGCCTGAGAATGCGCGCGCATTGATATCCCATGCCGCGACAGGCCCCGGTCGCGATTCCAACAGTGGTCATCAGTACTCCTTTGTTCTGAGCGATGGGGATGTCTCCGCCGGGGTGCCCCGCGACGGAAGAGGCCGTCTACTTCACAGCCGCTTGGGCCGTCGCTGCGTCTGCGTCCGGGGCAACGCTCGAGCTCCCGGTGTCCGTGCAGGCGTAGTGGTGGGCGACGATCGCGGGGAGCTGTTGGTAGATGGTGTCGATGAGCTCGCAGATGCGGTCGGCGATCGGTGCCCCGATGCCGGTGAGTGCGTAGGTGACGTGAGGTGGGATGGCGGAATGTTCCGTACGGGAGACGAGGCCGTCGGCGTGGAGGCGTTGCAGGGTCTGGGACAGCATTCGGTCGCCGATCCCAGTCACCTGTCGGCGCACTTCCGCGAATCGCAACGGCTTGTCGGCGAGGGATGCGAGCACGAGTGCACCCCACCGGCCCGTGGCGTGCTCGAGTACTTCACGAGAGGTGCACTCTGGATCGAACACGCTCATTTGGCGTGCGCGTTCCGTCGCTGTCGTCATACCGATACACTATCAACACCGCTGGCGCTTCCAAAAGAGAAGCGCATCGGTGTACAAGTCAGATGTCAGGCGAACGCAGCGGTTTTTTGGTTCCGCCTGTGCGTGTTGAAGGAGGAGCGTATGGGTGCACTGGTGGTCGGTGTGATCGGGTCGGGGAACATCGGTAAGGGTGTCGCGAAGCTGTCGACCGTGGCGGGGCTAGAGACGGTGATGGCGAACTCGCGAGGTCCGGCCTCCCTGGTCGAGGCAGTGGCTGATCTGGGAGAGCATGCCGCGGCCGACACTGTCGAGCAGACGATTTTGCGCGCGGACGTGGTCGTACTGGCGATCCCCTTTGGTGCAGGCGGGGATCTCCCGGCCGGGGTGCTGGTGGGCAAAACGGTGGTGGATGCGACGAACTACTACCCGGACCGCGACGGGCATATCGCTGCGTTGGATGAGGGGACTGTCACCTCGAGTGAGCATGTCGCGTCGCTGCTGCCTGACGCGCGACTAGTGAAGGGCCTGAACAACATCGACTTCGTTCGCTTGCCGCAGCTCGGGCGCCCCGCGGGTTCGGCGGAGCGGAGTGCACTCCCGATCGCCGGCGATGATCCGGCCGCGAAGGCAGAAGTGACAGCGTTTCTCGATGCGATTGGGTTCGATGCGCTCGATCTAGGACCGCTCGCTGAGGGGAGGAGGTCGCAGCCGGGCACCCCGATCTATGTGACCCCGTATTCGCGGCCCGCTGAGTCCGCGGTGGAGGATCCGATGCAGCGTTTCCTCACCGCCGTCCCCGTGCCGGTTCCGCTCGCTGAAGCTATAGAGCTCACGGCATCTGTGTGATCGTTGACGTGGTGGAGCGCCCTTGTCCTGGTGGTGTCAGTGGATGGGGGTGCTTCCCGTGTCGAGGGCGGTGAAGGTGTCATCGAGCGCGTCGCGGAGGATGGGGGTCTCGCCTGCTGCCCATCGTCGCCAGGCAAGATCGAGCACCGCGAGGGCAGCGAGAACGATTGGTCTCGCCGCCTCGCCAGGGTCAATGTGCGGTGTGAGCGCGTGAGCGAGGGCTTCTTCGTGCCCGTAGCGCCGATCGGCGAGCCGGGAACGAAGCGAGGGGGTCGTCTGGATCATCCGTACCCGGGCGCGTTCCGCTTCCGAGGCTGCGTCGATCGAGGCCAGCGCCTCCTGGAACGTGCGGTGCAGCAGCCCCCACGCGTTCTCACCCGGCACGGTCGGGAGTCCTGTGAGGATGGCCCCGAAATCGAGGGTGCGGCCATCGACGAGGGTGAGGACGGCGTCTTCTTTCGATCCGAAGTAGCGAAAGAACGTCGCCCGGGAGATCCCCACCTCGCTCGCCGCTTCGTCCACGGTCACCGTGTCGAAGCCTCGCTCGGCGAAGATCGCGCTCATCGCTTCCGCGATCTCCGTGCGCATCGCATCCCGCGCCCGCTCGCGCACATTCATGGTCATATGCGTAGTGTACCCGAAACGAGACGGCCATTCGCTTCTGATAGCCTATCGCGGTCTTGATACGGAGTCTCACGCGAGGTGTTGTTGTTGTCAAATACTGGAGAGATCGTCGTCCCACCAAACACGGGAGGTCGGAGTCGGGTGCGTCCGGGTCCGGTGATCGCGGTGCTCGCGTTGGCGGGCATGGTGGGGTCGTTCATGCAGACGATCCTGATCCCCATTCAGGGCGAGCTCCCGGAACTGCTGAACGCGTCGCGCGAAGACACGGCGTGGGTGATCACCATCACCCTGCTGGTGTCGGCGATCTGCACCCCGATCACGGGGAAGCTGGGCGACATGTTCGGCAAACGCCGCATCGCCCTCATCCTCCTTTCCCTCCTTGTCGCCGGATCCATCGTCGCAGCGCTCTCGCCGACAGTGGTGCCGCTGATCATCGGCCGCGGCCTGCAGGGCCTCGGGATGGGGGTGATCCCGCTGGGGATCACGATCCTCCGCGACGTGCTCCCCAGCCACCGGCTGGGATCGGCGATCGCGCTCGTCAGTGCGACGCTGGGCGTGGGCGGGGCGCTCGGGCTTCCGCTCAGCGCGTTCGTGACGCAGAACGCCGACTGGCACATGCTGTTCTGGCTCGCCGCCGCCCTCGGCGCGATCGTCCTAGCCCTCATCGCACTCGTCGTTCCCGAAAGCCCCACCCGCACGGGCGGCCGCGTTGACGTCGTCGGCGTGATCGGCCTCGCGATCGGACTCACCGGAATCCTCCTCGCCGTCTCCCGAGGCAACGAATGGGGATGGGCCTCACCCCTCACCCTCGGTCTCCTCGCCGGTGGTGTGGTCGTGCTGCTGGCGTGGGGATGGTGGGAGCTGCGGACGTCCGCGCCGCTCGTGGATCTGCGGGTGAGTGCCCGTGGACCGGTACTCGTCACGAACCTCGCCTCGATCGCGATGGGATTCGCCCTGTTCTCCTCCCAGATCGCGTTCCCGCAACTGCTCGAGATGCCCGCCCAAGCCGGCGGTATCGGGCTCACGCTCTTGCAGGCGAGTTTCATCCTCATGCCCTCCGGGCTCGCGATGCTCGCCATGTCTCCGATCGCCGGGCGCCTGGAACGCCGGTGGGGGCCGAAGCCGTTGTTCATCATCGGCGGCACCATCATCGCCGCCGGCTACCTGGTCGCGGTGCTCATGCAACTCGGCGCCTGGCACATCCTCACCATCAACCTCCTCATCGGCATCGGCATCGGCCTGGGGTACGCGGCCATGCCCACCCTCATCATGCGCGCTGTCCCCGATACCGAGACCGGGGCCGCGAACGGCCTCAACACCCTCATGCGCGCCCTAGGCACCGCCTCCGCCTCCGCGGTCATCGCGGCGGTCCTCGCGAACTCCACCACCACAGTCGGCGGGGTATCCATGCCCAGCACAGACGGATTCCAGACCGCATTCCTGTTCGGTCTCGCCGCCGCCGCGATCTGCACGATGATCGCGGTGTTCATTCCGAAACCCGTGCACCACGCCGGCGAGCACGAAGCCCTCACCGACGACCAGCTCTAACACCACAGCATTCGGGGTATCGCCAGTGTTGGCGATACCCCGAATGCTTGCGTTGCGGGAAAGCCCCGGCACATGGACACGATCACCCCGCGAGATGTGCATGATGCCGCCGCGCAATGCTCCTCGCCGTCACCGTCTCATCCGTCGCCCTGGTCACGACGGGGTGCTCTCCGAACAGTGAGGCCGATGCAGCCGCGCCCCCACGGACACCGCCAGCCCCGTTGCCGACACCGCCGCGGCATACCTCGACGCGCTCGCGACGGGCGATATTGAAGCCGCCGCCGCACTGATCGATGTGGAGCCGGATGGTGCCGACCTGCTCACCGACGCTGCTGAGCACATCACTGACGTGGCCGCCGGCCAGGAAGCGGACACGGGCTGGGTGGAGGCCGACCTCGTCGACGGCGACAGCGTGGCGGTCCCGGTGTCCTATGCGCTCGGCGGCGAGGACCTGAACGGCATGCTCGAGGTGACCCGTGACGGTGACGACTATCTGGTGCTCGCAAGTCCGGAGAACAGCGCTCCGCCGTTCGCGACCTTCACAACCGAGGACGGACAGGCCTCCACCGCACTGTACCCAGGGCTTTACGAGCCCGGCGCCCTCGCGC
>NZ_JAIJZW010000023.1 GCF_019753765.1 Microbacterium marinilacus | reverse complement strand
GGTGACGACTATCTGGTGCTCGCAAGTCCGGAGAACAGCGCTCCGCCGTTCGCGACCTTCACAACCGAGGACGGACAGGCCTCCACCGCACTGTACCCAGGGCTTTACGAGCCCGGCGCCCTCGCGCGCGAAAGCACCCTTCTCGAGACGGGGTCTGAAACGGTCGTCGCCATGCTCGGCGGCGCGGGCACCTACTCACTGAACCTGTCTGCGGAGGGCGAGGAGGCCGCTGCTGCACTGCTCGCTGACGGCGAGCTCAAGACGGTCGCCCAGGGCGTGCTGGATCGTTGCGAGGACGATGGCAGCGAGGTGTGGGTGGTATCGACGGTGTGGCCTACACGTGTGCGCCCACCGGCAAGAACTGGTCGTTCGAAGTCGCAGACGGAGGTTCGGCCCCCTTCTTCGCCGTCGTCGACGGAGTTCCGGGTGTGCAGTCAGAGACCTACTACGCGTGGAGCGCGGGCGATCCGACGAGGTACAGCGACGAGGACGGTTTCGGCGTCGTCAAAGCCTTCTTTGCTGTCGACGGCGATGCCTATGTCTTGGTTCCCGAAAGCGCAGAGGTGTGGCCGGACTCGTGGAACGCCATGTGAGCCACAGCGAAGCTCGCCGAAGCCGACAGCGACCATCGACGAGCTGGGGTGGCCCGGCTACGCTGCCGCCATGTGCGGTCGATTCGCGATGGATACGACCACGGACGAGCTGATCCGGGAGTTCGTCGCGCAGGGTGGCCGCGCGGAGGACTGGGCGCCGTCGTACAGTGTGGCGCCGACCGACCGGGCACCGATCGTGCGCGAGCACGATGAACGCGAGGTGCAGCTGGCGAAGTGGGACTGGCCGAAGCCCGCGAACCGCCCGTCGGGGCCGCCGATCATCGACGCACGGATCGAGAAGCTCACGACGTCGTTCTGGCGCACCGCGTTCACCCGCGCCCGATGCATCGTCCCCACGACCGGATACTTCGAATGGACCGGCGAGAAGGGCGACAAGACCCCGCACTTCATCCACGGTGACGCGCTGCTCGCCGCGGCCGGACTGACATGGTCCGTCGACGGGGAGCGCCGGTTCGTCGTCATCACCCGCGAAGCCCGCGACGCGTCCGGAGAAGTCCACGACCGGATGCCCGCCTTCCTGCCGGCCGCAACCTGGGACGACTGGCTCGACCCCGAGCCCGCCGATGAAGGGCTGCAGCAGCTGCTCACCGACGTCTCCGAGCAAGTCGCCGCGACCCTGCGCACGCACATCGTCGACCGCCGCGTGAACAGCATCCGCGGGCTCGACCGCACCGACGCGACGCTGGTCGAGGCCATCTCCTACTAGCTAGTTGCTAACTGAGTGACCCTCACCGCGGGATAGGTCATGGCGATACTGTGAGTTTCGTATGTGCCTAGCGTGCGAACGATTGAGAGGCCGCGAATGAAGCGCTCCATGCGTCTGACCAGTGCATCTTGCTTCGTCCTGCTGACGGGGTTGGGGATGTTGACTGCGTGCACGGATGTGCCGGCCGAGCAACGGGCCTCTGAACCGGCGGAAACGACCGGTGCGGGCGCTGAGACCCTCGATCCGTTGAGCGCCGTGGAGGAAGTGAACCTTGTCACCGGCGGTGGTGAGGTCGCTGCGGAGGTGTATCCCCTGGTGGCGGTGGATGACTATCTGGTGCTGACGGTGGATCTGCACGCGACCAGTGTGCCGGAAGGCGCCGAGTGGGGAGTGCCCACCTCACGCTTCGAGGGCGATGCGACCCTCAACGGCTCGAGTTTTCTCGTCGAAGAGGCAGCCGCGCTGCGCCTGATCGAGCCGGGGACACAGAGGATCCACCTGGCAGCAACCGACGATGAGGCGCACGCCGTGGGGACGGCGTCGGGCATGAGCGGGTTCTACGTCCCGGAGTCAGGCATCCGTGTGCAACGGGTGTACGCCGCCCCGGAGAGTGATGACGCGACGCTCGGCCTGTTGCTGCCGGGCACGTATATCGATGAGTTGCCCGTTGTGCACGGCGATGTTCCCGCCCCCTATGCCGAGGGCGACGAGGACGGTGCGGACCAGTACGAGGACTACGACATCACGTCCGCCGTAGGGACGATCGCTGAGGCGCCTGTGCTCGCATTGGAGGGTTACAGCCGACAGCTCGAGGGTGCGGTCGAGGTGATCGAGTCGACGGAGAAGGTCGAGATCCGCTTGAGCGGCGATGTCCTCTTCGCCACCGGATCGCACGATCTCGGCGAGGGCGGCGCAGATGCCATTTCCGCTGCCGTAGCGACGATCGAGAGTTACGACAGTGGCGTCATCGACGTCGTGGGGCACACCGACGACGTGGGAGACGATGCCTCCAACCAAGGACTGTCCGAGCGTCGCGCCACGGCGGTTGCAGAGGCGCTGACCGCGCGAGTCGACACGGACGCTTACGACATCGAGCCGTCCGGCAAGGGCGAGACCGAGCCGCTTGTGACGAACGACTCGGACGAGAACCGCCAGCTCAACCGACGCGTCACACTCACCCTCACCTCGGAAAAGACCACCGAGACGGAGATCCCCACGAGCGGGGACCTCCCCCCATTCGAGGACGGACCGCAGAAGGACGGCGCAGAGGCGGAGGCAGCCACGGGGTTCGACCGCGAGGTGGGTGACGGGTACAACTACCATGTGTCGGCGCCTGCGGCACGCCGTGTGGACGGGATGCTCGTTGTCACTGTGGAGGCGACGCGCCTGGACGAAGGACCCGCGGAGAACCTCGAGACTTCACTGGGGCTTGGCGGGGCTGCCTGGAGCTTCCGAGGCATGGACACGGGATACTCCTCCGAGAACGCCGGTTTCGCCCCGCGCCTCCTGGTCGGCTCCACAGCCACGTACCCACTGGACTACCTCCTGGGAGAGTCCGCGATCGAGGGGAGTGTCGAGTGGCGCAACGCGTCCGATCCCACAGCATCGGACTACGCCGCCGGCGGGACGACCCTCCGATTCGTCGCACTGTACCGCGACATCCCCGACGCGACGACCCTCACGCTCGAGCAACCCTTCGTCCTCGGCACCACCCCGTGGAGACTCACCGACATCCCCATCGAGAACTGACGAAGATAGTTAGGCGGGCCCCAATCGCGGGCAGATCACGTCCGCAGGTCGGAGAGCAGTGCCCGCCATCCGACAGGACTGTCGGATGGCACCGGCATGCTTGAGGCATGTTCGTGCAGGTCGCCGTCAATGGGTCTCGCACTCGCGCTGATCATCACAGGGTTCCGCTGAGCGCCGAGGACATCGCAGCGGACGCTGTAGCGTGCAGCGAGGCAGGAGCCGCTGCCCTGCACATTCATCCCCGAGACGTGTCGGGACGGGAGACACTCGAGGGCACGGTTGTCGAGCAGGTCTGTAAAGCAATCCGGCGTCGCACCTCGCTGCCGATCGGTCTTACTACCGAGCTTTCCATCGCAGGTAGCCCGGCCCGTCGGATGCAACTCGTTCGGCAGTGGTCTACCCTGCCGGACTATGTCACGGTGAATGTCGCCGAAGCGGGTTGGGACGAGTTGGCGCGATGGGCTCTCGATCAAGGCATGGGTGTCGAGGCTGGCGTGTGGACGGTATCCGACGTCCGCCGGCTCGCGCTCTCGGGCCTTGACGGTGCCCTGACTCGGATTCTCGTCGAGCCGATCGACCAGTCGCGAACGACGGCCCTCGCCACCATTGAGCACCTGCACCAAGCACTGGACCTATGCGAGCTCAGATCGCCCCGCCTGCAGCACACGGAGGACGACTCCGGCTGGACGGTGGTCGCCGACGCCCTGAAACGTGGGCTGCAGACGCGCGTCGGTCTCGAAGATATGCTCACACTCCCCGACGGAACGCGGGTCGAGAGTAACGCCGACCTTGTGACCTTTGCGTTACACAACGACTTGACTGTCTGAGCCTCGAGCACAGGGCCGGTTGGCGGGGCACCCAAGCCATCGACGACGAGGTCTCGCCGCCCACATATCCACCTTGCGACGGAAGCGTGACGGTCGGCGCAGCTCGTAGTGTCGCGGCATGACCGACAACAACTCGCCGAAGAAGGAAGAGAAGGCCCCGCAGAACTGGCTCGCGATCGGCATCGCGCTGGGCGTTGCGTTCGGAATGATCTTCGGGTTGCTCGTCTTCGACAATCCCGCGCTCGGGCTTGGGGTCGGCATAGCGATCGGCGTCTCGTTCGGAGTCGCGATGGACAATCGCAAGAAGTCATAGCCGGCGCCCCCCGTCGACGGCGGGCCCGGGCTGGCCGGCTTCTGGCTATGGCATGGCAGGCTTCGCCAAAGCGGCTGCGGCCGAGACGAAGCCCGCATCGGCGAAGGGCCGCAGCAGCAACTCCCGAGATCTCGCCTCGAGCCGGTCTCCTGCGGCTATCGCCATGGCGGCAGTGCTGATTCCGGTTCGTACCCGGCCGAGCGGATACGGGCTTCCGAAGTCGCTCTCCTGCAGCCCGAGCGCCCCGTAAGCTCGGTCGGCTGCCCTGGACACCGCAGCTCGGGCAGGCTCCGGGATATCCGCGTCGACGAGAACTGCGATCGCCGCGGTGCGCTCGAGCGAACGCCCAAGACCGCCCGATCCGAGTGCGCGCCACTCGTCCAAGCTGCGGACAGCCACCTCGTCCAGGAACGCGGTGACCAGGTCGCCGTGCTCGCCGTACCTCTTCCCGCTCCACTCGCTTCGACCCGGCACAATGTCGATTATCCGACCGACCAGCCCTAGTGCGTCGTCGGTGGAGTTGCGTGCACGCTCTGCGCAGCACGGGATCGGCCGAGCTCGATCGCCTCGTCGAGGCCCGGCAGCTCGAGCTGCATCACCGCCCCGACGAGCGCCTGCGCGTCCTCGTCCCGCTCCGTGAACCCAGCCCACGGGCCCGCGGCCGCGGCGAGGATGTCCAGCCGGTCGTCCGCCTCTCGCCGTAGCTCCGCGATCACCGGCACCGGGTCGGCGTCCCACTTGTGTCGGGTGTGGATCGCCGACAGGTGGATGTCGCGCAGCGTCTCAGCGCTCAGCAGGTTCCGGGAACGGGGCATGGCGGGAGAGGACGCCGCCCCCGACACGACGAAAACCACCCCTCCCGGGGACCGGGCGCGAGGTCGCACCTGGTACTCGGGTGTAACGTCGCACGGATCGACGAAGAGGAGTGCCCCCGTGCCCTGGATCGACTACTTCCTCCACCTCGCGTTCGCTGCACCGGTCGCTTGGCTGGTGATCTACATCGCTGGGCGAGCCGCCGTGAAACACGGTTACCTCGCAGCGTTGGCAGACCCCCAGAAGCTCCGTGCGGAGGAGAACGCCCGCAAGCAACGCCTCGCCCGGCAGGCCGAGGGCGAAGACTGACCGACACGACGTAACCGCCCCTACGCGGGGGCCGAAGCTCACCCGAGAGGGGCGGTCGGATCAGCCGGTCAGTCCCTTGAGCAGCACACCGCCGTCGGGAAGGTTGGCTGAGGTGTAGATCCTGCCGGGGGCGGGTTCGCCGTCGAGTAGTGCGCTGGTCGGGGCGAGGATCGCGCGCAACGGTTCGATGGTGAGGATCCTCACCTCGTCGTCTGGTGCGAGAGACGCGGCGTCGAGCTTCGTGATGAGCTCGCGCAGTCCCGCGACGGTGGTGTCTCGGTGGGTGATCCAGGTCGCGTTCACCCGCATACCTTGCCAGGCTGATGCCGGTTGCGACTGGTTCTCGCGGAGGCTTGACAGCGGAATACGTTGCGTGATCCGGTGCGCGAGTCAGCCGGCCGACTTGGCGGTGAAGGAGATGCCGCCGAGCACTGCCTCCTCGGCGAGTTGGACGAGCCATTCGGGGTCGAGCTCGGGAGAGGTGGGGGTGTCGAAGCTGAATCGGAGCGGGACGGCGGGGTTGACCCAGATGGTGTTTCGGCCGTGGCCGTCTTCGTTCGACCAGGACACGGCGAAGCTCTCGTTGCGTCGCAGCTTCGTCAGCATCACCGCTTTCAGGTGCGCCAGCGCCCTGTCGTCAACCGTGATCGGTGTTTCTTTGCCGTCG
>NZ_JAIJZW010000022.1 GCF_019753765.1 Microbacterium marinilacus | reverse complement strand
GCCCTGGGCGACAAGATCCAGGGCTCGACGCCGGAACTCCGGCGGGTGGGCAGCAGGCATCTCACGGACTCCTTCCGAGACGATCATCGCCTCAAAGCTGGCGTCCGGAAAAGCGGGTCAGGCTCCGAGGCGTCTACAAGCTAGGCGCGCGCTACTACGACACCGGGCTCGGCCGGTTCACGCAGATGGACCCCAGCGGACAGGAATCGAATCCGTACGCCTACGCCATCTCGAACCCCATCAACTACAGCGACCCTTCAGGACTGTCTGCGGCGGGGGTTCTCTTCGACCTCGCGCTGGTAGCTATCAACGCCTGGATGGACGGTAGTGATCTCGGTGACGCCCTCGCTGGGGCGATCACTCCGGAGCGGGCAGTGGCCCTCGGGTGGGGCTTCGGTGGTGAGTTGCTTTGTTACGCCGGAGCAGCAGTTACAGGTGCGGCCTCGGTCACGACCGGCGCCGCAGGCGGAATCGCGGTCGGCCTCTTCTGTACGCTCGTCGGCGTCACGGTCGACAATCTGCTCGGCGGATGAGCGCCCGACCGAAGAAACAGGAGGACTGCTGGATGCGTACGCGACTCGAGAAAGCCGTTGAAGTTTGGCTGCGCTTTGTCGTCCCGGGAGGTTTCCTCGTCTTGGGAGTGCTGGGGTTGTTGTACGCGCTCTCCATGCTGAGAACCTCTGGTCTGGAGTCCGCCGGCTGGAACCTGATCGTGGCGAGCGTGGTCGTGATCTGCCTGTCAGTCTTAGTCTTCATCCTCTCGAACACACGAAAGGCTCGACGCAGGTGGCGCGGCGACATCACATGAGCGTGCGGCCCTGGGGTCAGTCAGGTGCCTTCGACCAGTCGCGACGCGATTGCTGCAGGACTGATTGCACGGTGGGTGAGCGTGGAATCTAGGACCTCACGACACGGCGGCTCCATCCGTTCGCGCCTTGAGCACCCCGGAGACAAACATGCGTGACCAGTCGTCCTGGAAGGCCTACCTCGGGCTGGGACTCTTCATGATCGCTTTCGCGATCGCAGCCATGATCTTCATATCTCTCGGCGCGAGTCCAGAAGTTGGGCGCCTCGGTTCGTGGGCAGTGCTTGGCGTACCACTCGGAGTCGCTGTCAGCATCTTGGCCTTCGCGAAGAGAAGGAAAGAGCGCGGAGATAAGTAGTCTGCCGGCTATCCCATGCCTGGGGTGCGGAACCTTGCATGCCGGCCGGTGGTCTCGCGCGACATCTCATCGGGAGGCCTCTGGCCCTCTACCGGCTTCGGAGTGGTCGCGGCGATCTCTACGACACGAGGATGGAGGGAACGTTCGATGAGGTCCGGCAGCGGTCCTCAACATGAGTCCTCTCGCGAATCAACGTTCGGAGAGCGCCTTCGACGTTCTCTCGACGTCCTCGCCCGTCCCTGGTGGGGAGTCGCCGCAGTCCTCTTGGTATGCCTGATCGCGGTCGGTCGCGAGCTCGGCGCGGTGTCGAGCGGAGCCAGCCCGCTCTGGCTCTGCGTGGGTCTTGCCGGCGTGCTGCTGTCTGCTTCGCTCTTGGCGTGGCGAGTCTTGCGCCACCAAAGGCGGTAGTGAGTAACCAGCGCGACTGCTTTCGGGGGTTGGCCGTGGGCGAAGCTCGTGAGCCCTGACCGCGTGCTTCGGCGCCCGGGTGACGGTACATACAGGCGTCCCGCCGGAGCCCCCGTATCGCCCGAACCTGGTTGCGGCTGACGCAGGATCATGTCGGTCTGAGGCGGGGGCAGCGCGCCTCGACGCATAGAGGGGAAGGGCCACCGCCAGGACGGGCAGAAACCGCGCAAGAACACCGATCGAGAGCGGGCCCTGGAAAAACCGACCGCTTAGCGCGGAAAAAGATGTGGAGACCGCGATGCGAAGCCAGCGGGGAGTAGGGCTCGGGGATTTCGTGAATCACCCCACAGGGGTGTTTCAGGTTTTCACCCCGGTGCACTTCATGAAATACACGGGCGGCGGCTCGTCTCGAGACATCGAGGCGGCCGCCGCTTCGTTCTGCTCCCCGGAGTATTCGTCAGCACCCGCGCTGCTACTCAGATCACCTTCCCCGTGAACGACGAGTAGCCCCTTGCGGGGTTCTCGTTCGTCTGTTCGGTTCGTGTCGGCTGCGCGGCCGCTGCTGTCAGCCCGGCGGTGCCCCGCGCGTCCCGACAGCGTCGATGGGGTCCACGACTGCAGTTCTCACCGGTGCGAGCTGGCGGCGTGGCTTCCTTGTCTTCGGTGTCGTTGCTTCGCGTGCTTCGCGTGCTTTGCGTCGCAGTGCTGTGACGATGCGGCGGATGCTGCTGGCGACGACGGCGATCGAGCTCGCGAGGAACTGGAAAGCGTACCCGCGACCGGCGCGCTTCTTAGGGTCGCCGAGGTCGGTGAACCGGCCGTCCTTGAGGTGCTTGTTCGAGGACTCGACGTGGTTGCGCTGACCGTAGGCCTTCACCCAGGCCTCGCTTCCCCAGGGGTGGCGTTGGAGGTGTTTGACGATGTCGACTTGTGGCGGGATGGTGACGCTGCCGGTGAGGGTGGAGCGGACCCGCTTGCCTGTGGCGGGGTCGAACGCGACGTGTTTCGAGGTGAGACCGCCGCGCAGCTCGCGGACATCGCGTAATGGGCGCCCCTCTTCCCTGAAGTCGGGGAGGCGGTCGCGCAGTACCTGTCGACCTGGCGCGGCGGCGGGATCAGGAGACAACGGCGACCCGGACGCGGCGGGCGCGAGATGAGAGACCACATGGGCTGTGTATGCGCGGTCCGCCCTGGCGTGTGCGCCGCCCATGGCGAGAACCAATTGCTCGCCCGCTAGAAGGTCCTGTCGAGCGACCGTCCGTCGTCCGGTCGTCGACGCATAGGACGGCATGAGCACTGCAACGGCTGACCCAGCGAGCGGTGATGACTACGGGGGCGACTACCCCGCGCGGATGCACGTGCACGAGTACTACAGGCCGAGTCGTCGACGGCAGTACCTCACCATCACCCACCTCACCAGCGGCGAAGGCATGGATGGCTTCCGTCCGGACGCTCAAGTCCTGAGTCGGAGCCGCGGCAGCTTCATCATGCTCACGGATGCGCCGGAATCTGGAGATTCAAGCAGCATGACAGTGGCGTTGTACACGAAGGGCGACCTGATGGTGGAGACACGGGTCACCCGTCGGCGGCTGGATAAGGCCATCGCAGCCTGGGCAGAGGGCGATGAGTTTCTCTTGTGACCCAGGCGCGCGTTGGTCAAGTGTTCGCGACTGCCACCCCGTGATCCACCGGCGTCCGATAAGAACGATCTGCACAGAATGACGTCCCGTACCCATCTGTTCTTCGCCGTCGACTCGCCGCTGCACTGCGCGACGTGTCCTAGGGCGTGTTGCTAGATCGTCGTGGCGGGCCTCGTGCCGTGCCCCTCAGGTCGCGGCGCCGAGGGACGCGAGGAGGCTGAGCTTGTCGGCGTCGGCGCTGTTTTCGGCGGGGTAGTAGAGCACGAGAATGAGGTCGCCGACGGGCATCTTCTCGCGATGAAGGCGCAGCGCGCCGAGGGCCGGGTGGTTGACCGCAGCGGTTCCTCCTTGCAGCTGCCGGACGTCGTGCCGGGCCCAGAGTGCGCGGAAGCGTGCACTGCCGAGGGAGAGCTCGCCGACGAGCTCGATCGCGCGAGGGTCGGCGGTGTCATCGCCGAGGGAGCGTCGGAAGGAGGCGATGAACTCGTCGACGGCGCCGTCCCAGTCTTGCTGGAAGTCGCGTTCGGCGGGGTCGAGCATCAGGGACCGTAACCGGTTGTTCCCGGGCACGAGCCGGGGGCTGAACGCGGTGGCGAGGGGGTTGGCGGCGAGGACGTCGAAGTAGCGGTTCTCGATGAACGCGGGGGTGTCAAGCGCCGCCAGCAGGTCCTTCAGCCGGGCCGGCACGCGCTCAGGGGGGTGTGCTGCCCGCGCGCGGCGGGGACGCGGTCGGGGGCTTCCGAGGCTGATCAGGTACTCGGCCTCCACCTCGTCGAGCTGCAGGACGCGGGCGAGGGATTCCAGGACCTGCGAGGAGGGGTTCTTGTCGCGGCCTCGCTCGAGGCGGAAGTAGTAGTCGGCGCTGATACCGGCCAGCAGTGCGACCTCCTCGCGCCGCAGGCCGGGGACGCGGCGCCGCGACCCGGCGGGGATGCCGGCCCGCTCGGGTGTCACCAGCGCACGGCGCGCGGCGAGGTACTCCCCGAGCCGATTGTCGTTGGCGCCGTCCATGAGATCAACGGTAGCCATTCCTCGCCGACCGAGAGGTGCCCTGTCACTACGTGGATCAGCGGGGACCTTCCTCCCATCTACGGTGCGGCCGAGCATCGAGATGTGCCGGTGATCGATCCGCACGAAGACGACCCGGCCAACGGCCGGACAACAGACGAGAAGGAAGCAAACATGGACATCAGCGGACGGACCGTCCTGATCGTCGGGGGCACCACGGGAATCGGCCGTGCCCTCGCGCAGCGTTTCGTGGACGCCGGAAGCACCGTCATCGTCGGAGGCCGCAACACCGAGCAGGTCGAGAGCCTGGAGACCGTCCGCGTCGATGTGACCGACCCCGCATCGGTCCTCACCGCTCGCGATGAGGTACTGGCGACGCATCCCGAGCTCGATGTGATCGTGACGATGTCGGGCGTCATGCTCACCGAGGACCTGCGCGACCCGGGCCACATCGCCCAGGCCGAGACCACGATCGCGGTGAACCTGCTCGGCACGATCCGCGTGATCGACGCGTTCACCCCGCACCTGCTCGGCCGTGCCACCGGTGACATCATCACCGTCTCCTCCGGCATCGGCTTCCTGCCGTTCCCGCTGATGGCCACCTATGGCGCGTCGAAGGCCGCGGTGCACTCTTACACGGAGTCGCTGCGCGCGCACCTCGCCGGCACAGGCATCACCGTGACCGAGCTGGTCCCGCCGGCCGTCGCCAACGCCGGCCAGGAGAAGCTCAACCCCAACGCGCTGCCGATGGGCGACTTCCTCGACGAGGTCCTCGGACAGCTGACCCAGAACCCGACCCCGAACGAGATCGTGGTCGAGCGTGCAAAGACCCTCCGCTGGGCCGAACATGACGACACCTACGCCGAGCTCCTCGCCGCCCGCTCCCAAGCGCTGAACAACCTCCCCGGGCGCTGAGAACTCATCCTGCGGCGGGCGGTCCGGATGATCGAACCGCCCGCCGTCCTTCCTCACAGGCCGGCTGGGCGTGTGCGGCCCGCTGCGTCGGCTGGCTGTACCGCCGGCGACTCGACCGACCGTCAAGAACGATGCCTTTTCTCCAAGCGCCGCGCCGTCGACGGGTGCATTGCTGGTTCGTTCAGTCCGGGACGATGACGAGCTTGCCGCGCTTGCCCAGCCTGTTCTGTTCGAGATCCGTCAGGGCGGGTATCGCCTCCGAGAGCGGAACGGTGCGGGCGATAGGGAGTCTGAGCTTCCCCGAGCGCGCGTCCGCTGCGATCTGTTCGAGGTCTTTAGTGATGGGCTGAGCGATGACCGCGTGGTACGGACCGGGCAAGAAGCTCTTGATGAGGTTCGCCGGGGTCGGCTGGGTACTGACGATGCGACCGCCTCGTTTGAGCATGGCGCGCGCGTCCTGCACAGGAAGCGTTCCTGCCGTGTCGAACACGATGTCGAACTCTCCGTGCAACGGAGCAGGGTCGAAGTCGAAGGCGACGATCGGGTCGATACCCAGTTCGCCTGCTTCGTCTCTGGAGTTGGCGCGACAGCTTCCTGCCACAGTGGAACCGTGTGCGGCAGCGATCTGCGCTGCGGCACGGCCGACGGCGCCGAGGCAGCCATGCACGAACACCCTGTCCCCAGGTTGCATCCTTCCCGCCTTGAACAGCGCTTGAAGCGCGGTGATAGCGGGTGTCGGGAGGGCGGACGCGTCCTCGAAGGAAAGCCCAGCCGGCTTGTGGACGATGCCTTTCTCCTGAGCGATCACCACATCGGCGAATGCGCCCGCCGACTTGATGGGCGTGCCGCCGAAGACCTCGTCCCCCACGTGGAACCGGGTGACGCTGCCGCCGATCGCTTCGACGACTCCGGCGAAGTCGTATCCCGTCGCACGAGGGAACTGACGCCCGGTCACCACCTTCATGGCCCCGGATCGGATACCGAAGTCCATCGGGTTGGCGGCGGCGGCGGCGCGGACGCGGATGAGAACCTCGTCGGCGCGGAGGGATGCTGGCTCGAAGTGTTCGAGTGTCATCACCTCGGGGCCGCCGTACTCGTTGTACTGGATGCGTTTCATGCCCGGTTCTCTTTCGTTCGGTTAGTCACTTGCGGCCTCTTCATCGAGACAACGCCGAACAAGTGACGGTACTTGGTTCCATCACTTTATCAGCCTACGGGACTAAGTCCCGTAGGCTGGCGTTATGGCCCGTTGGGAACCGAACACCGCGGAACGGCTCTCTCAGGCCGCCCTCGAACTCTTCGCCGAGAGAGGTTACGAGCAGACCAGCGTCATCGATATCGCGCAGCGGGCCGGCCTGGGAAAGACGACCTTCTTCCGGCACTTCCAAGACAAGCGGGAGGTGCTCTTCCACGGAGCCGAGACAGATGATTGGCTCACCGACGCGATAGCCGAGGCCCCCGAAGGGAGCACCCCGCTCGAGGCCATCGCACGCGCGCTCGACGCGGCCGGTGCGGCGCTCTTCACCCTTCCGCGTCGGTCATTCATCGCGCGACGACAGGCCGTGATCACCGCCAATCCCGAGCTCCAGGAGCGTGAAGCACTGAAAAACCTTCGCCTGACCACTTCCATGGTCGAAGCGCTCAAACGACGAGGAGTCGCCGAACTCACCGCGCGTGTGGCGGCCGAACTCGGCGCACTCGCTTCGAGCATTGCGCTGGAGCGCTGGAGCCGATCGAACGCCGCCGTCGAGTTCGCCACTGTCGCACAGCACGCTCTCGAAGAGGTGCAGTCCTGCGCCAGCCAGCGCTAACCAGATCGACAGCGCCCGAGATCGGGACGCATCACATGCGCCACCCGTGTCGCCGCGGTCCTCATTGTTGGTTCCGATGGGCTCACCGGCCACCCTGATCACATCGCGATCGGGACGGCCGTAGGAGCCGCGCGGAACGCCGGGGAAGTGCCCGAGGGAGTGGGGGCTCGGCAACAGCTAGTTGTACTCGGTCATGAGGTTGGTGACACTCGGCTGATCGGGGGTTGGCCGCCGCAGGCGGTGTGTGGTCGAGCGTAGTTGTAGTGCTCGAGTCAGGGGGCGAGCGCGTCGGCGCGGTGCTGGTTGGAGGCGTAAGGCGCGCGGTAGGCCCAGTATTCCTGCATGGTGCGGTTGAAGCGCTCGGCCTTGCCGTTCTGCCAGGGGCAGTGCGGCTTTGTGG
>NZ_JAIJZW010000021.1 GCF_019753765.1 Microbacterium marinilacus | reverse complement strand
GGCCCGTGACGGTAAGCCGCGCATTACGGTGGACCAAGAGAAGGCCTCCACTTCGGTGACGTTAGACACCACCAATCGTGGAGGCCTTCTCCCTAACCGGGCGTCACCAACGTGCTGACCGGGTACAGCTAGGCGCCGAGCCGGGCAAGGTCACTCGGCGATGACGATGTCGGCCGCGCGGAAGATGCCGTCGACGGCCGGAACCCACTCGACGGCGGGGTCGACCGCATAAGAGGACGAGTTCACGTAGAGCGGGATCTGATAGGAGAGCTCGTCGTTCAGCTCCCAGATGCGCTCGTACACCTCGAGCCGCTCCTCACCCTCCGACGCCTGCTGCTCCAGGTACAGCTCGGCCATCTCCGCATCGTCGTAGTAGTCCTCGGGACCGCCCGCCAGGATCTGGTTGACCACGACGTCGCCGTCCATGACCGAGGGAGACCACCCGTTCAGGTACAGCCCGCCGATCTCGGAGTTCGCGAGCTTCAGACTGAACGACGGCTGGTCCGAGCCGACGAGCTCGACGGTGAGACCGACCTCGGCGAGCGCACCGGCGACGGCCTGCGCGACCTCGGACGCCATGGGAACGCCGCCCGTGGAGGCGTACTCGAGCGTGATGGGCGACCCGTCGTAGCCCGAGGCGGCGACGAGCGCCTTCGCCTCGTCCACATCGGTCTCCGGCGCCGACAGGTCGTCGACATACCCGGTCACCCCCGGTGCCACGAGCTGATTGGCGGGCTCGGCCAGGCCGGACAGCAGCGAGTCAGCGAGCGCCTCCCGGTCGACCGCGAGCGAGATCGCTCGACGAAGCGCGGGATCGGCCAGCGGCCCCGCGGGCGTGGTGCCGAGGAAGACGACCTGGTTGCCGGCCTCGGTGATCACCGACGCCCGCGTCGACGATTCGAGCCCCGCGACCTGGTTCGGCGGGACCAGCGCGATGTCGAGGCTTCCCGACTGCACCCCGGTGAGACGGGCGTCCTCGCTCGACACGTACGAGAACGTGACGTCCTGCACGGCCGGGGCCTCGCCCCAGTAGTCGTCGTTGCGCGTGAGCCGGTAGTCGACGCCAGAGGTGCTCGAGACGAACGAGTAGGGGCCCGTGCCGACGGGGGCATCGGCGAACGAACCCCCGGCCTCGGCGTACGCGGCCTCGGGCACGACGCCGATCGTGGCGACCATGGAGGCCCAGGCCGAGTAGGGGTTGCGGAGCGTGAACACGACGCTCGCGCCGTCAGCGCCCTCTTCGACCGCCTCGAGCATCGAGATCGCCGCGCGGTTGGTCGACGACTCGTCGCCGAGGATGGCCCGGTAGGTGCCGACGACGTCGGCGGGCGTCAGCGTGGAGCCGTCGTGGAACACGACGCCCTCACGCAGGTGGAAGGTCCACTCGGTCAGGGTCTCGTCGGCCTCCCATTCCGTGGCCAGCCCGGGGACGACCTCGCCGCTGCGATCGATGCGGGTGAGACCGTCGTACAGGGCGTAGTAGATGTTCCACGCCGCGATCGACCGCGTGAGGATCGGGTCGGTCCCGGGCGGCTCGGCCGGAAGCGCGATGGTCACCGCCGATGGGGCGTCCCCGACGGTGCCGTCGGCGGCGTCGAAGGGGGCGCAGGCCGTCAGCGCTGACGCGCCGACGACGAGAACTGCGAGGGCGAGAGGACGGGCGTTCATTCGGGCTCCTGATTCGTGGCGCGGGTGACGTCAGTCGGCGATCCGGACGATCGCCTGGGGCTTCTCGGGCACAGGGAGGTGCGTGATCTCATGGGTGTCGAGGTCGACGAGCGTCAAGCCGTCCCAGGGGCCGCGGCTCGTCGAGCCGCCGGTGAGGATGGCGAGAGGACGCGACGAGCCCGGCTCTCGCCAGAACAGGACGTTCTCGTGCCCTCGGTCGAGCTCGATGAGCTGCTCCCCGCCGGTCTCGACGTCGTACACCGTCAGGCTGGGACCGCGTGTCGCGCCGCCGACCTCCCCGACGCCCACGACGAGCAGGCGTCCGTCGTCCGACAGATCGGTACCGTGCTGGTGGGTGTCGCCGGTCAGGGGACGCGTCTCGTACGCCCCCGTCGCCGGATCGAGCACGACGACGGCCCTGCCCTGGTAGGGCAGGTAGACGACGCCGTCCGCGGCGACCGCCGCATAGTGCGGCTTGAAATGCGACATGTGCCCGCCCGCCGTCCCGAAGGGCGCGATCTCGTACGAGCGGACGGCGAACCCGTCCACGGAGACGGCATGCATCGTGAACGAGTCGTGGTCGATCGTGTACACCTCCGACCCGTCGGCGGAGAGCTTCACGTCGAAGGGCCTTTCGCCGACGTCGACGCTGGCGATCATCGACTGCGTCGACGTGTCGAGCACCTCGACCGTCGAGAATCTGCCGTCGCGGTGCACGGCGACGAAGACACGCTCGCCGTCATCGCTGACGACGATTCCGGTTCCTCCGGGGCGGTACTCGCCGAAGCCGTGCGAGGCAGGCGCGTCCCGATAGGGCACCAGGGCGACGGTGCGCCGCTCGAGGAGGTCGACGATCGCCACTCCGGGCGCGGTCGCGACATAGGCCCGCCGCGCCGGGCCGTCGACGGCGATGCCCCACGGCGCCGTCCCGACCGGGATCGTCGCCCGGACGATCGACCCCGTCGAGCGTGTCGAGAGATCGACGATCGCGATCGAATCCGCCGCGGACTGCGTCACGGCGAAGAGAGATCCGGCAGAGGAGTGCTGTACTCCGGCGGCCTGGGTCATGAACGGTTCCTTCCCTCGGGAGGTGTCGGCGGGCACGGCGCTCATGCCGCGAGGTCGATCTCGTGTCCGATGCCCCGCGCGCGGGCGGCGTCCACCAGGAGGTCTGCGATGGCGAGGTCCTGCGCGCCGATGCCGACCGAGTCGAAGAGCGTGATCTCCTCGTCCGACGCCCGCCCCCGCGCGCGATGGGCGATGACTTCGCCGATCGTCCCGACGACGTCTGCCAGAGCCATGCCCGACTCGGCGACCGCGAGGAGCAGATCACCGGACTTGGTCTCGGCGGTGGCGCGGTCGTCCACCCACACCGAGGAGCGGGCCATCGTCGCGGCGTCGACCTCACGCTCGTCCGGACGCGGGCGCGCTCCGACCACGTTGAGGTGCTGTCCCGGGCGCAGCCACTCTCCCCGCACGAGGGGATGCACGGACGGCGTGAGCGTGCACACGACGTCTGCCAGGCCGAAGACGTCCTCCACCGAGTCGACGACCTCGATCGACTCGTCGGCGAACTCGGCGGCCAGCGCCTCTGCCCGCTCGCGCGTGCGAGAGGAGATGACGATGCGCTCGAAGTCGCGAACGGTACGCAGGGCGAGCAGGTGCTCGCGGGCGAGATTGCCTGCACCCACGAGCCCCAGCACCCGACTGTCGGGGCGGGCGAGCACGCGCGTCGCGACAGCGCTCGCCGCCGCGGTGCGCACGCGCGTGGGGACGCCGCCATGCAGCACGGCCAGCGGCTCGCCGTCGCGCCGTCCGACGACCAGGATGGTGGACCGCTGCGTAGGCAGCCCGCGCGCACTGTTCTCCGGCACGTCGGCGAGCAGCTTGACCGCCGCCGTCGCCGTCTCGTCCGACACCGCGGACATGAGCACATACCGGCCCGTGTCCGACGGCGTGTACATCGAGGTCGGCGCAGGCTGGGATGCCTCGCCGCGAGCGATCTCGGCGAAGACACGGGCGACGGCGTCGATGGTCGCGGGGCGGTCGACGAGCGTCTCGAGCTGCGACGCCGTCAGGACGAGGGTCATGCCGCGTCCCCGGTCGGCTCGAGGCCGTCGGCGACCACCGCTCCGCGATGGAGCACGGTGCGGTCGGGAGATCGGTCCATCACGGCGGCGGTCACCGTGTCACCGGCGACGAGCACGAGGCTCGCCGGGTCGCCCACGGCGAGGCCGGGACGGTCCTCGATGCCGGTGAGCGTCGGCGCCGACCCGACCACCGCGCGGCCGCCCATGGTGGCGATGGCCACGGCGTGCTCGATGTGGTCGTCCCGCCGGAAGCCGTTGGTGAACGCGAGCTGCCAGGTGCGGTCGAGCATGTCGCAGTTTCCATAGGGTGACCAGTAGTCGCGCTGGCCGTCCTGTCCCAGCCCGAGACGGATGCCGTGCTCGGCGAGCAGGAGCGTGGGGAGCGCCGACGGCGGTGCGACGGTCGCCATCGCGATGTCCCACTCGCGGAACTCGTCGAGCAGCTCGCGCAGCTCGGGTTCGGGGAGGCGTCCGAGCCCGTAGCCGTGCGAGATCGTGACCCGGCCGCGCAGGTCGAGAGCCTTGACGCGCTCGATGATGAGCTCGCTCGAGAACTTCGCGAGCTGCTCCGGCTCGTGCAGGTGGATGTCGATGGGAGCGTCGAAGCGCTCGGCCAGGTCGAACACCACATCGAGGTGGCGCACCGGGTCACGATCGAGGGCGCACGGATCGATGCCCCCCACCACGTCGGCGCCGCGCTCGAGCGCTCGCGCGATGAGCTCGCCCGAGCCGTCCTCCCGCAGCAGGCCCGCCTGCGGGAAGGCCATGATCGACACGTCGGCCCGACCGGCGTGCGCCTCCCTCGCCGCCAGCACGCCGTCGAGCTTCTCGAGCCCGCAGTCCACATCGACCTGCGCATAGGTGCGCACGGTGGTCGCCCCGCGCGCGATCATGCGCCCGAGAGTCTCGGTCGCTCGCCAGGCGACGCCCTCTTCGGCCTCTCGCCAGTTGTCGCGATCGTTCAGCATCATGTTCCAGACGCCGGGCCGGCCCGTGTGCGGCCGGAACGGCAGGCCGATCCGGCTGGAGTCGAGATGCACGTGGACGTCGCTGAAGGACGGCAGGAGGATGCGATCGCGGCCGTCGACGACGGTCTCGTCTTGGGCGATCGATGCGCCCAGGGGGCGGACCTCGGAGATCCTGCCTCCGTCGATGACGACGTCGGAGGCAGGTCCGCCCCAGGGCCGGACACGGGTCAGGACGGTGCGGGTCACTCGAAGCTCGTCTCGCTGAGGTCGAAGAGGCCGTCGGCGCGCGGCACGAAGTCGAGCGACGTGTCGGCCGCGAAGTTGTTCATCGGCACGTAGAGGGGCACGAAGTAGCCGTTGTCGTTGCTGTACTGCAGCAGTTCGCGGAAGACGGCCTGACGCTCCTCGCCGACCACTCCACGCTGCTCGACCGCCAGCTCGGCCGTGCGGGGGTCCTGCGCGTAGTTGTTGTTGCCGTCGGGCTCGTAGAAGTCGGTGAGGGGGAGGTCGCCGTCGACGGTGGACGGCGCCCAGGTGTTGAGGTAGATGCCGGTGAACTCCTTGTTGCGCACCTTGAGCGTGTGGCTCTCCTGGTCGGCGCCGTTCATCTGCACCGAGATCCCGACCTCCTCCAGGTAGCCCTGGATCGTCTGCGCGACCTCCGACGAGAGCGGGATGCGGCCGTCGGTGGCGTAGTCGAACGCGATCGCCTCGCCCGTGTACCCGGCTTCGGCCAGCAGCTGCGTCGCACGCTCCGGGTCGTATCCGCCATCGGTGACCTCGTCGGAGTACCCGTCGACCGCGGGCGCGAGCATCGCGGCGGCCGGCTCGGCGAGCCCCATGAGCAGCGCGTCCGCTATCGCCGACTTGTCGATGGCGAGGCCGATCGCCTCGCGGATCCTCGGATCGGTCAGCACGCCGGACGTGGAGTTCACTCCGAGGAACACCACGCCGTTCGACAGCTCCGAGAACACCTGCGCCTGCGCCTGGTCCTCCAACGCGCCCACCTGCGTCGGCCCCACCTGCGCCACGTCGAGGCTGCCCGAGAGCACGCCGTTGACCCGGGACTCGTCGGATGAGACCGGCTGCAGGGAGATCGACTCGACGGCCGGGGCGTCGCCCCAGTAGTCCTCGTTGCGCACGAGGTCGTACGCGACCCCCTTCTGGATGCTCTCGAACGTGTACGGCCCCGAGCCGACCGGGTCCTGCGCGAAGGCGTCCGCCCCCATCTCCTGGTAGGTGTCAGCGGGCACGATCGAGATGAGCGAGGTGTTGCGCGGGAAGGCCGAGAACGGCGCGTCGAGGTGGAACCGGACCGTCTGGTCGTCGAGGGCCTCGACCGAGTCGACCGAGCTCAGGTACGCGTAGTTCTCGCTCGTCGGATCGGCGAGGATCGCCTCGTACGAGAACACCACGTCCTCCGCGGTGATCTCCTCGCCGTTGCTCGCGAGCACGCCCGGGTTCAGCGTGAAGTCCCACTGGGTGACATCGTCGTTCGACGTCCACTCCCGGGCGAGCTTGGGCTCGAGGCTCCCGTCGGCCGTGATGGCGACCAGCTGATCGAAGGTGTGGAAGAAGACCGAGAGCACGACGAGCGCGCCCGATCGGATCGGATCCATGGACGTGGGGTCCGTGGGCAGCGCCGCGACGATCGACGTCGACGCGTCGTCGGCGCCCGGCTCCGTGTCGTCGAACGCGCCGGCGCAGCCCGACAGCGTCAGGCCGCCGAGAGCGGTGAGGGTTCCGGCCGCGATGACGCGCCGGCGGCGGATGGTGTTCATATGACCTCTTTCCGGAGGGAGGCGGAACCGGTGCGCGCTGCGCATCGGTCAGCGGGGATGAGCGATGCGGGGGACGGCGTCGAGCAGGGTGCGGGTGTAGGGGTGCTGCGGAGCCGCGAAGATGTCCTCGGTCGCGGCCTCCTCGACGACCCGCCCCTGCTGCATCACCACGACGCGGTCGGAGATGTTGCGCACGACGCCGAGGTCGTGGGAGATGAACAGGTAGCCGAGACGGTGCTCGCGCTGGATCCGCTCGAGCAGCTCGAGCACCTGCGCCTGGATCGACACGTCGAGCGCGGAGACGGGTTCGTCGAGCACGAGCAGCTTCGGACGCAGCGCGAGCGCCCGGGCGATGCCCACTCGCTGACGTTGACCGCCGGACAGCTGCGACGGGGTGCGTCGAGCGAAGCTCGCGTCGAGGCCCACGTCCGTCAGGAGCTGCTGCACGCGATCGCTCCGGTAGGCCCGTCTGATGCGCAGCGGCTCGGCGACGATCTCCTCGACCGTGAGCCGTGGGTCGAGCGCCGAGTACGGGTCCTGGAAGACGAGCTGCGCATCCTCTCGTTGACGGGCCGCGCGATTCGCCAGGGAGGCGGGCACGGGCTCCCCCGCGAGCTCGATGGTGCCGGAGGTCGCGGGCTGGATGCCGAGGATCGCCCGCGCCAGCGACGACTTGCCGCACCCGGACTCGCCGACGACGGCGACGGTCTCCCCCGGGCGCACGTGCACCGTGACCCCGTCGACGGCCCGCACCGTGCCTCGACCTGCCCCGCGGTACTCCACGACCACGTCATCGGCGCGGAGCGCGAACTCGCCTGCGTCGACTCCGGCCCGGTTCGGTTCCATCGCCTCGGGCCGGGCCGCCAGCAGACGCTCGGTGTACGCGTGCTCGGGCGCCAGGAGCACCCGCGCCGTGTCGCCGTGCTCGACGACGCGCCCCCGGTTCATGACGGCGATGCGGTCGGTGTTCTCGGAGACCAGGCCGAGGTCGTGGGTGATGAGCACCAGGGCGCTGCGCGTGCGTTCGCGCACTTCGTCGAGCAAGGTCATGACCTGCGCCTGCACGGTGACGTCGAGCGCCGTGGTGGGCTCGTCGGCGATGATCAGCAGCGGGTCGTGCGCCATCGCCATCGCGATCACCGCCCGCTGCCGCATCCCTCCCGACCACTGGTGAGGTCTCGTGGCCGCGCGCTCCGCCGCGTCTCGAACCCCGACGGCCTGAAGCAGCTCGACGGCCCGGGAGCGGGCCTGCCGACGCGTCAGCCCGGGGGCGTGGACCCGCACGGCGGTGGCGACCTGGGCGCCGACCGCGCGCAGCGGGTTGAGCGCCGACATGGGGTCTTGGAAGACCATGCCGACCGTGCGACCGCGGATCGTTCGCATCTCGCGCTCGCCCAGCCCGACGATGTCCCGTCCGTCGAGCGCGACGCCGCCCGACACGCGGCGCACCCCGGCCGGCAGCAGGCCCATGGCCGACAGCATGGTGAGGCTCTTTCCCGACCCCGACTCCCCCACGATGCCGAGCGACTCGCCGGGCGCCACCTCGAGCGAGACGCCCGACACCACGGTTCTCGGCTCGCCGTCGCCGAAGGCCTCGAGGACGAGGTCGTCGATCGTGAGCACGCTGGTCATGACATCCCTCCCTTGCGCAGCAGGGCGCCGCGCCCTTCCGCGGTGAACTGGTGGCTCAGGAACTGCGCACCGGCGACCGCGAGGAACATCACGAGGCCGGGGGCGACGACCGTCCAGGGGCTCGTGCCGAGGTATTTCTGACCGTCGAAGATCATGCCGCCCCAGCTGGGGATGGGCGGCTGCACGCCGAGCCCGAGGTACTCCAGCGACGACTCGAGCAGAACGATCGTCGAGATGTCGGTGACGGCGATGATCAACGTGTGCGGCCAGACGTTCGGCACGACGTGCCGCGTCAGCACCCATGCCGTGTCGCCGCCCTGTGTGAGAGGCGAGACCACGAAGTCCTGGCGGCGCAGGGAGGCGGCGACGTTGCGCGTCACCCGTGCATATCCGACCCACCAGGTGCAGCCCAGGACGGCGATGGTGAGACCGGCGCTCGGTCGCAGGACGGCACAGATCGCGATGAGCAGCAGCACGACCGGCATCGCCAGGGTGACGTTGCTCATCACGGAGACCACCGACTCCACGCGGCCTCCGACGTAGCCTCCGACGATCCCGATCGTCGTGCCGATCACGGCGTTGAGGGCGACGATCGCGAGTGTGATGCCGAGCGTGACGCTCGTCGCGAGCGAGAGGCGATCCAGCAGATCGCGTCCCAGCGAGTCGGTGCCGAGCGGGTGAGCGGGGTGGGCGAAGGGGGCCAGCAGCGCCGAGCCGAGATCCTGTCGCATGGGCGCGAACCCCGGGAGCAGGGGCGGGACGGCCGCGATCAGCAGGACCACGGCGATCATGGCGGCACCGATCACGGCTGTACCGGTCAGGCGGAACCTCGGACGCCGCGTCGGGGCGACGACGACGGTCTCGGCGGCGAGCGGCTGTGCGGTCATGCGGTGGCCGTCCTCGGGTCGATGCGGTGTACCAGGAGGTCGACGAGGGTGTTCACGACGACGAACATGAGAGCCACGAAGAGCAGCCCGGCCTGGACGATCGGGAAGTCTCGCTGGCTCACCGCGTCGGTGAGGAGCTGGCCGAGCCCCGGCCAGGCGAAGACGACCTCGACGACGACGGTGCCGCCGAGCAGTCCTCCCAGGTTGAGCCCGGCCATCCCCAGCACCGGCAGCAGGGCGTTGGGCAGCATCTGCGTGAACAGGATCGCCACGCGCCGTTGGCCCTGCGCGAAGGCGGTGCGCACGTAGTCCTGCCCGGCCTGCTCGCTGAGGGCCACGTCCAGGAGCCGCAGGTACATCACGAACTGCCCGGTCGTCAGGGTGATCACCGGCAGGACGAGGCTCTCCGGGCTGGTTCGCCCGAGCGAGGGCAGCAGCCCGAGCGTCACCGCGAAGACGAGCACGAGCAGCAGGCCGAAGAAGAAGTCCGGGATCGACTGGCGGAGCGCTCCGCACCAGTTCGCGATCGCCCTGAGCACGCGGCTTCCCGTGATCTGGATGAGCAGCGCGACACCGAGCGCGAGCGCGAAGCCCCCCAGGAATGACCACACGGCGAGCTCGAACGTCGCGGGGATCCGCTCGAGCACGAGGCCGATCGCGGGCTCGCGCAGACGGTACGAGTCGCCGAAGTCGCCGACGAAGAGACCGCCGAGATACGCGAGGTACTGCACGAGGATCGGACGGTCGAACCCGAGGGCGGCGTTGAGGGCGGCGACGTCGTCGGCGTTCGCGTTGTCGGGCAGGAGCAGCGCTCCGGGCTCGCCCGTCGCACGGCCGAGGACGAAGGCGACCGTGACGACGAGGAACAGCGTCACGAGCGCCAGCCCGAGGCGGCGGAGGAAGAAGACGGTCACGTCAGGGACGTTAGGGGACGGCCTGGCCGCGATCCGGCCATGTAATCCGTTCGTCACGCAAGCCTTACGTCCATGACATTTTTGAATACCAAAACGGCGGTTACGGCGATCAAGGTCTCGCTTACGAGATATTTGGCATTCCAAACCGGGGTTTCGCGCCCGTCTGTCAGGATGACGACATGACGACCGAGAGCGCACCCGGCCTCCCCGCGCGCATCGCGCATCACCTGCGAGAGCAGATCATCACCGGCGAGATCCCGATGGGCAGCAGGCTCAACGAGCGTGACATCGCCGAGCAGCTTCAGGTCTCCCGCGTGCCGGTGCGCGAAGCCCTTCCGATCCTCGAGGCCGAGGGATTCGCGACCTCCCGACCCCGACGCGGATCGGTCGTCCACACCTTCACCCTCGCCGACGCCCGAGAGGTGTTCGACCTGCGCAGGCAGCTCGAACCTCTCGCGGCGGGCTTCGCGGCGAAGCGCGCCGCGGCGGGAGCGGACACGACGGGCGTGCGCGAGGCCCTCGAGAGCGCGGCCGAGGTGGCCGCGGACCTGCCGCCCTCGACCCGCAACTCCGACCTGCACGACGAGATCATGACGCTCTCGGGACATGCGCTGCTGCAGCGCATGTCGGGTCTTCTCAGCGGACGCGTGCGCTGGCTCTTCCGGCTCACACCCGAGCGGGACACGCCGTCGATGTGGCAGGAGCACAGCGACATCGTGAGCGCCATCGTCGCCGGCCAGCACGACCTGGCGACGATGCTCATGGCCGCTCACGTCGAGCGCGCCGCGATCGAGTCCCTCCCCCTGCTCGAGGGGCGCCTCCCGGCCGAGGCCCCGGCGCCCCGGCGCCGCCGCGCCACGGCTTGACGCGGGAATGACGAAACCCCCGCGATCCCTGTGTTTCCACGGGTTCTGCGGGGGTTTCGGTGGCGGTGACGGTGGGATTTGAACCCACGGTAGGGGGTTACCCTACACAACTTTTCGAGAGTTGCACCTTCGGCCGCTCGGACACGTCACCGGGATCGAGTTTACGGGAGGTTCACCCCGGATGCGAAATCGGCGGCGGGGTCGCTCAGCGGATCACCAGGCGGCGAGCGCGGCCGCGCCTCCGGGGCTCGGCCGGCGCCGTGACGCACGGCGACAGCCCCTCCCGTCCCGCGCCCCGGCACGGCAGACTCGAGGCATGGCCGTCATCGAGAACGCGAAGATCACCGTCGTCGGCGCCGGGGCGGTGGGGGCCGCCACCGCCTACGCCTCCCTCATCCGCGGCGTCGCCCGCCACGTCGCCCTGTACGACATCAACGCCGCGAAGGTCGAGGCCGAGACGCTCGATCTCGCGCACGGCTCCCTGTTCACGGGGTCGAGCCAGATCGAGGGGTCGAGCGACATCGCCGTGACCGAGGGCTCGCACGTGGTCATCGTGACGGCCGGCGCGGCGCAGCAGCCCGGGCAGACCCGGCTCGAGCTCGTCGGCACGAACGCACGGATCTTCCGCTCGATGATCCCGCAGCTCGTCGAGGCGTCGCCGCAGGCGGTGTTCGTGATCGTGTCCAACCCGTGCGACGTGCTCACCCTGCTCGCGCAGGAGCAGACGAGCCTGCCGCCCGAGCGTCTCTTCGCCTCCGGAACCGTGCTCGACACGTCACGGCTGCGGTGGCAGCTCGCCCAGCGCGCCGGGGTCGCGGCCAGCTCGATCCACGCGCACATCGTCGGGGAGCACGGCGACACCGAGTTCCCGCTCTGGTCGACCGCGACCATCGGCCCCGTCCCCCTGCTGGAGTGGAAGCCCGAGGGGCGCGACCCCCTCACCCGCGACGAGCTCGACGACGTCGCCCACGAGGTGCGGACCGCCGCATACAAGGTCATCGAGGGAAAGGGCGCGACGAACTACGCCATCGGCCTCTCGGCCAGCCGCATCGCCGAGGCGGTGCTGCGCGACGAGCGCGCCGTGCTGCCGGTCTCGACCGTGCTGACCGACTTCCACGGCCTCTCGGATGTGGCGCTGTCGGTGCCGTCGATCGTCGGATCCTCGGGGGCGTCGCCGATCCACGAGACCCGCTTCTCCGACGCCGAGCTGGGCCTCCTGCACGCCTCGGCCGACACCATCAGGGCGACCGCGGCCGAGGTGCGCGCGGCGTAGCGACGCCGGCACCGGAGATCCCGCGTTCTTCGGATCCGTCCGGGCGGATGGGCCCGGAGGACGCGGGATCTCCGTGCGTGGGTCACGCATCGCCCGCGTACGCTCCTCACGCCGGCGCCGTCAGTCGCCATCGCGCCACATACCCGCTTCAGGCGCCACGGCGGCACGCGCGGCGGACACATTACGTAATGTGAAGTGGCGATCCGCTCCGGAGCGACGGCAGACTCGATGCACGCGTCGCATCACCACCGCGGGCGCTCCTCCCCCACGCCAGAGAAAGGCCTGCCCGCGTGATCTCCCTCGAGCATGTGTCGAAGCGTTACGGAGACATCGTCGCCGTCGACGACGTCTCCCTCACGATCCCCTCGGGACAGGTGTACGGCATCGTCGGCCAGAGCGGCGCCGGCAAGAGCACGCTGGCCCGGCTGGTCAACCTGATCGAGCGCCCCGACAGCGGACGGGTGGTCGTCGACGACGTCGAGCTGACCGCCCTCAACGACACCGACCTGCGGGCCGCCCGGCGCCGCATCGGCATGGTCTTCCAGCGCTTCAACCTGCTGAACAGCCGCACCGTGCGCGGCAACGTCGAGCTCGCCCTCGAGATCGACGGCACGCCGCGCGCCCGGCGGCAGGCACGCGCGCAGGACATGCTCGACCTCGTCGGCCTCGGGCACCGCGGCGACGCGGGCATCCACGAGCTCTCCGGCGGCCAGCAGCAGCGGGTCGGCATCGCGCGGGCACTCGCCGCCAACCCGACCGTGCTGCTCTCCGACGAGGCGACGAGCGCCCTCGACCCCGAGACGACCGCGTCGATCCTCGACCTGTACCGCCGCATCAACGCAGAGCTCGGCCTGACCGTGCTGCTGATCACGCACGAGATGGACGTCGTGAAGTCGATCTGCCACTCGGCGGCCCTCGTCGAGCACGGCCGCGTCGTGGAGAGCGGACGCCTCACCGACGTCATCCGCACCCCCGGATCGCGACTGACCAGCCAGCTGTTCCCGCTCGGGCCGATCCCGCAGTCCGCCGACCCGACCGCGACGGTGATCGACATCACGTTCGCGGGCGGCACGGCCGACCGCCCCGTCATCGCCCGCGTCGCGCGCGACCACGCCGTCGACGTATCGCTGCTCGGGGCGCTCGTCGAGCAGATCGGCGGCACCCAGGCCGGGCGCACGCGCCTCGAGGTGCCGGCGCCCGCGGCGGCGGCCGTCATCGCCGACCTGCGCGGTCAGGGACTGCTCGTCGAGGTGCTGCAGGGAGAGGACGCACGATGAACGACCAGCTGCTGCAGGTGCTGCTCACGGCCACGGGCCAGACGCTCTACATGGTGGGCGTCGCGCTGCTCGCCACGGTCGTCATCGGCCTGCCGCTCGGCGTCGTGCTGGTGGGCACCGAGCGCGGCCGCTTCCTCGAGGCGCCGCTCGGATCGCGCGTCGCGGGCACGATGATCAACCGCGTGCTCGACTTCATCGTGAACCTCGGCCGCTCCGTCCCGTTCATCATCCTGATGGTCGCGCTCATCCCCTTCACCCGGATCATCACGGGCACGTTCATCGGGCCGACCGCGGCGATCGTGCCGCTCTCGGTCGTCGCGATCCCGTTCTTCGCCCGCATGGTCGAGATCGCCATCAAAGAGGTGGACACCGGGCTGCTCGAGGTCGCCTCGTCGCTCGGCGCGAGCCGCTGGCAGCTCGTCGTGAAGGTGCTGCTGCCCGAGGCGGCGCCGCCCATGCTGCTCGGCCTGTCGACGACCGTCACCTCGATCATCAACTTCTCGGCGATGGTCGGCACGGTCGCCGGCGGCGGCCTCGGCGACGTGGCGATCCGCTACGGCTACCAGCAGTACAGCTGGATCCATATCGTGTCGGTCATCGTCATCATCTTCGCGATCGTCATGGTGCTGCAGTCGCTCGCCTCCTGGGGCGCCCGCCGCCTCGCCCACCGCACGCCCCGCACCGCCTCCCCGCTCGTCACCGCACCCTGAAACAAGAGGAAGACCACACATGTCACGCAGCACCCGCTCCGCGCTGATCACCGCCGCCGTCGCCGCCACCGCCCTGCTTCTCGGCGGCTGCGCGTCGACCGACGACGCCCCCGCCGAGGGCGGCGACGGCGAATCGCTCGGCACCATCAAGGTCGGCGCCCTGCAGACGCCCGCCGGCGACATCCTGCAGCACGTCGCCGAGAACGGCGCGGGGGAGCTCGGGCTGACCATCGAGTTCGTGCCCTTCACCGACTACAACACCCCCAACACCGCGCTCGCCGACGGCTCGATCGACGCGAACCTGTTCCAGAACACGACGTTCCTCGAGAACTTCAACGCCAACACCGGCAGCGACCTCATCAGCGTCGGCGAGGCGTACCTGCCGTCGGCCGCGTTCTACTCCGACAAGGTGACGAGCCTCGACGAGCTGGACGAGGGCGCCACCGTCGCCATCCCCAACGACCCGACCAACGAGGGCCGCGCGCTCAAGCTGCTCGCCGCCGAGGGCGTCATCGAGGTCGAGGACGACGTGACGGATCTCACCGGCATCACGGCGAACCCCAAGGACCTCGAGTTCCAGGAGATCGAGAACGCGACCCTGCCGCAGGCGGTCGCCGACGTCGACGCCGCGTTCGTCACGATCGCGTTCGCGCTTCCCGCCGGGCTCACCTCGGACGACGCGATCCTGATCGAGGGCGAGGACAGCGACTACTACAACGTGCTCGCCACGCGCGCCGAGCTCGAGGACGACCCCCGCATCGTCGCCCTCTACGAGCTGCTGACCTCGCAGGAGGTCGCCGACTACGAGAACACGACGTGGGGCGGCCTGGTGGTGCCGGTCGTCAACGACTGACCGTCCGCGACGACGCGCCCGGCCCTCAGCGGGCGGGCGCGTCGTCGAAGCGGTGCGGGTCGACGAAGCCGGTCGGCCCGGCATCGAACGGATGTCCGAACCTCCGCCTACGCTGGAGGCATGGCCAGCAAGCGACCCGCCCCCGCCGCGTACAAGTGCACCGAGTGCGGCTGGACGGCGGCCAAGTGGGTGGGGCGCTGCGGCGAGTGCCAGCAGTGGGGCACGGTCGTCGAGGCCGCCGAGCAGACCGGGATCACCCGCCGGCTCGATCCGATGATCCCCACGTCCGCGGCACGGCCGATCACGCAGATCGACACGACGGAGGCGCCCCGGCGCCCGAGCGGCGTCGGCGAGTTCGACCGGGTGCTGGGCGGCGGCGTGGTGCCCGGCGCCGCCATCCTGCTGTCGGGCGAGCCGGGCGTCGGAAAGTCGACCCTGCTGCTCGAGGTGGCCGCGCGCTCGGCGCGGGAGGGCCGCCGCGTGCTCTACATCAGCGCCGAGGAGTCGCCCGCGCAGGTGCGGATGCGCGCCGAGCGCACCGGCGCGCTGCACGACGAGCTGTACCTCGCCAGCGAGACGGACCTCGCGACGGTGCTGGGGCAGATCGACTCGGTGGAGCCGCAGCTCGTGATCGTCGACTCGGTGCAGACCGTGTCGTCATCCCTGTCCGACGGCGCCGCCGGCATGCCCGGCCAGGTGCGCGAGGTGGCGTCCACCCTCATCCGCGTGGCGAAGGACCGCGACCTGCCGATCATCCTCGTCGGGCACGTCACGAAGGACGGCCAGGTGGCGGGCCCGCGAATGCTCGAGCACCTCGTCGACGTCGTGTGCCAGTTCGAGGGCGACCGGCAGACCGCGCTGCGGTTCATCCGCGCGCTGAAGAACCGCTTCGGCCCGACGGACGAGGTCGGCTGCTTCGAGATGACCGGCGACGGCATCGCCGAGGTGCCCGACCCGAGCGGCCTGTTCCTGTCCCAGGGCGCGCCCGAGCCCGGCACCTGCGTCGCGATCGCCCTCGAGGGGCGGCGCGCCATGCCCGTCGAGGTGCAGGCGCTCACCGTCCCCACCGGAGCGCCCAACCCGCGGCGCATCGTGCACGGCGTCGACTCCTCGCGCGTGGCCATGGTGCTCGCGGTGCTCGAGCGCCGAGCGGGCATCAAGACCAGCGACCTCGATGTGTACGTCTCCACCGTCGGCGGCGTGCGCTTCACCGAACCCGCCGCCGACCTCGCGATCGCCGTGGCGGTGGCCGGGTCGGTGCGCCACTGGGCGGTGACCCGCGACATCGCGGCCGTCGGCGAGCTCAGCCTCGCCGGGGAGGTGCGCCCGGTCACGCAGTCGGCGCAGCGCCGCACCGAGGCCGCACGCCTGGGCTACGCCCGCGTGATCGACGACCGCAGTCGCACCCTGCGCGCCGCCCTCGACGACGTCCGGGTGCACGGCAAGGCCAACGCGCTCGACGACGTGCCGGGGTTCTAGCGCCGGACGGCTCCCCCGTCACGCCCCGAGGTCGAGGGCGTCCAACAGGTCGGCCGGGCTCGCCTGCATCGGATGCGGCCCCGCGATGTCCAGGAAGACCGTCGTGATGGTGTCGCGGTGCTTCGTGAGGAACGACCGCAGCCACACCGACGAGTAGAGCCCGATGCCCGGCGGCAGGTTCTCCGGCTTGTGCGTCGCGTCGCTGAACAGCAGCAGCGCCACCTGCCCGCTCTCCGGATCGCGGTAGGTCCAGACCTCCCCGCCATCCAGCGGATCGTCGCGCTTGCCCGGCTTCAGCAGCGGCACGACGGTGTTGCCGTTGCGCAGCGCGAGCGCCACCGCCGCCATGTCCTGGCGCTCCAGCGCCTGCGCCAGGGCCTCCGACCGGAACTCGACGTCCGGGGCCTTCTTCCGTCGGTTTCGGGACACCATGCGTTCAGACTACGGCTACGCAGATATAAGCGTCCGGACAGCCGGAGTCGAGCATTCTGTCAGGTTCGAAAAAGCCCAGTTGATACTGTTGTTTATGCCCGTTCGGGTGCGGCATCGGTGGGGACTGGTGGATCACCGCACTCTCAAAAGCAGGTTTGGTGTCTGACACCCTGGGGGCCTGCGCGGGTCGACGTGACAAGGCCCGGAGTCGTTGCTCCGGGCCTTATCCGTTCCCCGGATGCGCGTCCTCCGGGATATGCGTTCCGCCGTCCGAGCGCTGGACGCGTCTCAGCGCAGGAAGAACTGCGCGGTCTTCGCCGACTTCACGTCGCCGATCTCGACCGTGAGGTGGTACGAGGCATCGCCCGCACGCGCGCGCGGACGCTGCTCGGCGTCGCACGTGCCCGGGGCGGAGCGCGTGCGATCCCAGACCAGGCGGTCGGCGCTCTCGACGGTCTGCCCGGCCGCCAGCGTGACGACGTAGTCGCTCGGCTCGCTCTGGCAGTCGGTCGACCGCCACCACGTGTCGTCGCCGCTGGTGATGACGAACCGCTGCTTCGACGTGCCGACGTCCATGGTGCAGTCCACGGAGCCCGTGTTGGTGAGCTTCATCCAGACCTCGACCGGCTTCGTCTCGAACACCTCTCCGCTCACCATCGGCTCGAGGTCGATCACGTCCGGGTCGCACGGCTGCGGCTTCGGCGGCTCGGTCGACGTGGGCTCGGGGCTCGGCGAGGGGCTGTCGATCGGGGTGGGGCTGGCGCTCGGCGCGGCAGCCTCCGACGTCGTCGGCTCGGGCTCCGGCTCGCCCGCCGGGCCCGCGAGACCGCTCCAGGGCTGCGCGATGACCAGCCATGCGACGCCCGCGATCAGCACCAGCGCGAGCAGCAGCACGGCGATCCTGCGCCGCCGGTACACGGCGGGCGAGTGTCGACGAGGCGGCTGATCTCCCACGTCCTCCAGCGTAAGCGCGCACCCCTGAACGTCCAGGACGCGCGCCGTGCGCGACGGCCCGCGCCGAGGTCGCAGGCGCGTCCGTGGCGCGGAGGTCGGCGGCCTAGTTGTAGTGCCCAGCCAGGTTGTTTGAAATGCGGCTGATGGGTGGGAGCTTTCCGATGGCGGTGTGGGGTCTGTGGTGATTGTAGAAGTGCAGCCAGGCCGGGAGAGCTGCTCGCCGAGCTGACTCGGA
>NZ_JAIJZW010000020.1 GCF_019753765.1 Microbacterium marinilacus | reverse complement strand
TACTCTTGTGCTCCGGCAGCGCCTCAGCGAGCATCCGCAACGCCCGCTCACGCATCTCCGGTTCGAACTTCTTCGGCATCGTCATCCCATCCTGGATTAGAGGACGGAACGAAAGCCAGGCCGATTCACTCGTTGAACATGCTGATTACCTGCGATGCCCAACGCCGGTGCGGTCATCGCAGGTGGGGTACGGGTTCGAACTGGCACGCCTCGCCACGGTTCAGCTTCGGATCCTGCGCGAAGCAAGTCCGACGCCCGCGAATCCCCACCTACTGAACCCTCACGCCGTACGATCCGGCCGCGACTGATCTCGCGGTCAAGTGCGCTAGATCGGCCGTGGTCCCGATTTGGTCCCGGGAACCCCACTTTCACGAGAATCCGAATGCGCTCACCTAGTAAGAAAACTGCGCCTGATCAGGGATAATCATGGAGCAGCGACGCCAGCGTCCTCCTGTAGCCCACCGAAAACCCCCAGGTAGACGGTTCGGCCCGATTCCTTGATTTCCCGGCCGCGATGCCCATTAGACGGCATCATTTCACGTCATGACTTGCATGGATTGCATGTCTCAGGTCCCGGCCAGGCCCCGACTCTTGGCAATGGGACAAACCTTGGCCAGGCTTTTCGCGGGCTTTACGGGAGCGTCTCACCTGCTCAACAGGTGCGATTGTGAACTCCCCTTCGTCGACCTCGAAACTCAAGCCGAGAGGTTCTGTCCAACTTCGCCAATACGGAGAGCACGGTTCGCACATCATCGACCATGTACTTCATCTCAATGGTGTTTGACCACCGCTCGGCCTGCTCTGCAGGCTGAGGCGAGCGCGGCTCGTTGTTGAGCGCACATGTCGACGCCTTGCTGCCTATGCTCCTCCGTGTGCGAGCGTCTGCACGGCGATCACGAGAATGCCGAGCGCGACGAGTACGGTGAGGACCAGCATTTTCCGCGGGGCCGAGAGACGGGAGCGCCTCACCACGAGCCATCCGATGACGGCGAGCGTGACGATATAGATGTTCCGCGCTGTCACGAGCGCGGCATGGTCCCCGATCACATCCCACACCGCGAGGAGAAGGAAGAACCCAGGCGCGACTGCAGTCGTCAACGCACCCCCCGCGACACGAAGAAGAGACGCCCACTCCCCGCGCGAGGGGAGCACCTGCTTCGTGGCAAGGATTGATATGACGTCGGCGACGAACCCCGCTGCGGTGATCCCGACGACGCCCAGCACGAGGGACAGCAGCGCCCCAGCCGCATCCTCGTGCCCGGCCGCGACCAGGACGATGGCGAGACCGGTGAATGTCGCGTAGACGCGCTCCTTGAAATACGGCGCATCCTTATCCGAGAACTCTCGCCGCCGACGCCGTGTAGTACCAGCCACAGGCTCTCTCTTCCTACGTGCGCGATGTCACGATCGGTTCCCAGAATCGCATGTCTCAGCGTCCGGCGAAGCGTGCCTTCGCGTCGTCGGTCTTCGGGGTGTAGAGGTTGACGCGGTTACCGTCGGGATCAGCGACCATCATGGCGCGGTTCCCCCAGGGCATGCTGCTCGGCTCCTGCAGCACCTGCACCCGGTCACCGAGTCGCTGACGTTCCCGGTCGACGTCGTCGACCTGGAACTCGAGGATGGCGCTCGTGTTCGACGCGGTCGTGAGGCCGGTGCCGGCGAAGAGCGGCAGGGTCGCGTCGCTGCCGATGGCGAGGGTCCCGCCGTCGGTGAGGAGTTCTGCGAAGACCGGGGCGGGGCGCTGGAAAGCGCCACCGGTGATGAGCTCGTAGAACTCGACGAGCTCATCGAGGCGGCTGGTGATGAGGCGCACAGAGGCGAGCTTCATGAGGATCCGATCGTTCGGGCGGCGGACAGGAACTGCCGCGACAAATAATGTAAGGCAACTGATATTATCAGAGTCCTGGACGCGAGGAGGAACGATGGCCGAGGACTTCGGGCAGCGCCTGCCCTACCTGCTGCGACGGGTGAACGGCGCTCTCTCCCAACGCCTGGACGAGGACCTGCGCGCGTTCAAGATCACGCAGTCGCAGCTCTCGGCGTTGGCGATCCTGGATGTCGCACACCCCGAGGGGGTGTCCGGTGCGACGCTCAGCACGCGGTCGGGTGTGACGCCGCAGTCGATGTCCGCCGCTCTTGCCGGCCTCGCAGAACGAGGCCTGATCACTCGCTCTCCCCACCCCGTGCACGGGAGGATCCTCGAGTGCCGGATCACGGCCGCGGGCACCGACATCCTCCGACAGGTGCAGCAGACCACGCGCGACAGCGACCGCTACGACGCCGGCCTCACCCCCGAGCAGCAAGAAACACTCCGTGAGCTCCTCACAACGATGATGCGCTCGCTCAACTTGCACCTCCCGACCGAGAAGTCGGAGACCGTGACGACGACCCCACGTTCCGCTAGCGGCCGTCACGCGGTTGAGTGACTCAGCCGTGCTACCGCGCGTCGGACGCGTGGCCGGATGGCGATGACGTAGGCAACGCGATTCGCGGCGAACAGCAGCAGCAGGATCCCGCTGGTGGCCATATACCCTGCGCCGTCGTTCTTCAGGACGAGGCTGAGCACCACGCGTGCGACGACGAGGAGTGCCAGCATCGCGATACCGCCCCAGCCGGTCCGCTCCTCGAGACGATCCGCGCCCACCTCCGTCGAGGAGGACTTCCCCGGCGAGGCGATCGGACGGAACTGGGTGATGGCGGCCATGGCGATCCCGGTGAGGAACGCGGCGACGAACAGCACGCCGCTTATCACGAGGTCCACGACGGTCATCGGGAACGGGCGCAGACTCACCAGGAGGATTCCGACGCCGCCGAGGATCACAGGCAGTGCCCAGGGCCGGCGGATGTCCAGGCGGGACCAGAACAGCTGCTGGGCCAGGAGGAAGATGATGAGTGCAACAATGAGCGCGAGCACGATGATGAGCAGGGGTCCGGGCATAAGTCACGTGTCCTTTTTCAGAGTTCGATGGTCAGAGCGCAGGACGGGTACGTGCCTGGTGCTCGTTGGAAGCGGTCATCGGCGCGGCCGGGTCGGATCGCTCCTGACGAGTTGGACGATGTCCGCGCTTCGAGATGCCGAGGCGGGCGGCCTCGCGAAGCGCGGGAAGGACGTAGGCCCCTGGGAAAGCCTCCCGCCTGCGCCTCGCCTCTCGCTCGCGCGAGCCTTCGAGGACATATGTCCCTCTCCCCGGTCGTGTCAGCACCATCGCTCTGGTGCGCAGGAGGTCGATGCCTTTCTGTGCCGTCGTGACGCTCACGCCATAGGCCGAGGCCAGCTCGGATGCTGATGGCGCTCTCTGCCCCTCCGGCAGCGTGCCGGACAAGATCTGATCGGTGATGTCGGCCGCGATCCGGCCGTAGGCACGGTCCCGCCCAAGGGTGCCCAGCAGGGCGTGCTCCGATGCACCGCTCGTCTGCTGGCCCATCGCCCTGCCCCTCAAGAACTACTAGTGCAAATATGTTGCAATAGTGACAGTACAGCCCGAGTCCACTCTCCGCAACTTCACTGCGTTAGTGTGGAGTCATGGCGAAGATGGACGTACAGCGCTCCGGCTCATCTCGTCCCGGTGGGCGGACGGCACGGACGCGAGAGGCGGTGCACGCTGCCGCTCGGGAACTCATGTCGAAGTTGGGGGCAGAACACCTCACGATTCCTGCCGTCGCCGACCGGGCAGGCGTCCACGCGACGACCGTGTACCGCCGCTGGCAGACTGCGGAGGCCCTCCTGCTCGACGTCCTCGCGGAGGACATCGCCGCGCAGGCACCCCTCGCAGTAACAGGGGATCTGCATGCCGACATCCTTCGATACGCCCGATCGCTCGCGATCGAGCTCGGGCGGCCTGGCGGGCTCGCGGTCGTGCATGCACTCCTCGCCACGGCACAAACCCATCCCGGCGGCGTGGCCGCAGCCCGAGCCTTCGCCGAACCTCGCAGCGAGCAGATCGCAGCAATCCTTACCGCCAGCCACACCACCGAGATCAGCGTCAACGACATCTTCGAGCTCGTCGTCGCCCCGATCGTCCTCTGGGCGGCACTGGGGGCGATCCAGAACCATCCCACAGCCACCGACCAGGACGCCGTGCGGCGACTGGCCGACAACGTCATCGCCATCCGCGACGCGCGAGCACGTCGCTAACCGCACACCGTGGGCGTCACGCTCGCCAGTCACTCGCTCATCGGTGTCCCATGTTCGCGAAGCCTCGATCCCGTGAGACCTAAAGCCCTTCTTTTCCGGTGGACCAGTATGGCTTGGTTGTAATGGAACGCCGGTGGATCCCGTAGCGCTCCACCAAGAGGGCGCGTTGGCGCTGGATGGATTGCGCATGCCCCAGCAGCAGACCTGCGTCGATCCCGTCGATGCCTGCCGGCCCCGATCTCAGCCAGTCTTGGATCGCGTCGCCCGGCCGGGCTGTCGCCGGAAAGAACACGTATCTCGGCCACCGGACTTCTAACGCTGCGATCGCCTCTTCGTGGACCTCGACGACGACGTGGTGGCTGCCATCTCCGATGTAGGAGTCGAACGTGCCCAACGCTGACGCGTCGCCGACAGCGAGTCGCCGGTTGCCGTGAAGCTTGAGGGGCTGATGGGGTCCTGCGAGGAGTTGGATTCGCTGGCCCGTCTGCAGACGCTCCAGGAGCCGCGTGCCGGGCCCGCCGGCGTCGAGCGCCGCGAGGACGCGGATGTGGCTCGGTACCGACGGATCGATCGTGGTGACGTTGTATCTCCGGCTCTCTGTGGGTGTGACGCGGATCTGCAGTTCGTGACCGCGCTGCCACCCGCCGCTCGGGGGTGCCGCATCGATGGCGAGTTCGATGAACCCGGGAGCTGGTTTCGTGATGTCCTGCACGATCCCGGTCCGTCCGAGCGTGGAGTGGATGATGTTGCCGATGACGGCGGGGGCTTTAGGCATCGGAGGTCACCCGTGCGATGAGGTGTTGTCGGTTTCTGCGGCTTTGCCTTGGGGGAGGAAGAATGCGAGGACGAAGGGGATGATGCTGAGTCCGAGTGTCCACCAGAACGTGCCGGCGAACGCGTCGAGGCCCTCCTGCAACGAGGTGGCGTCCTGTGAGAGCCGCTGGAGGATGACAGCGACCACGGCGATGCCGAACGGGGCTCCGACGCGCTGGACGACGCTGAAGGCGGCGCTGCCGTGGGGTGCTTCGCCGTGGCTCAGCCCGGACAGAGCGAGCGCGAGGACCGGGAACGTGGTGGCAGCGAAGCCGAGGCCTTGGGCGAACTGGCCGATCAGGAGCAGGATTTCGCTGCCCGAGGTGCCGGCGAGGGCGAAGGGGATGGTGCCGAGCATCGTGAGCGCCACTCCGCCGGCGACGACGACGCGGCCGTCGAGGCGAGCGGCGAAGTTTCGGACGACGATGAAGAAGAACATCGTTCCCAGTGCGGTCGCGATCAACAGCAGGCCTGTATGGAACACGGATTCTCCGCGGATCTGCTGGTAGAACAGGGGGAGCAGGAACGCGAGCGCGTAGGTGGAGAACCCGCTCATGAGCGTGATAAGGCTCCCCACGCCGAAGCTTCGCCGCACAAACACCCGGACATCGACGATCGGGTCCCTGCGGGTGGTCAGCGCATGGATGACGAACCCGAGCAGCAGCACGACCCCGGCGACCATGGGCAGCCAGGCGGACAGCTCTCCGAAGCCGTTCTCCCCGGAGGTCTGGCTGATTCCGTAGGCCAACGCGACGACGCTCGGGGTGAGCAGAAGGAATCCCAGGACGTCGAGTCGATGACCGCGCACGCCATGGTTTCGAGGCAGCAGGATGATGCCGAACGCCAGCGCGGCGAGGCAGACCGGGACGTTCACAAAGAACAGCCACTCCCAGCTCCAGTACTCCACGATCGCCCCGCCCAGCACGGAACCGAGCACCGGTCCCAGGAGCCCCGGAAGAGCGACGACGGTGGTCGCACGGTGCACGCGAGCGGGGCCCGCGGCACGCGTCGCGATCGACATCGTCAGAGGCATCACCATCCCTCCCCCGACGCCCTGGAGTACGCGGAACGCGACCAGTTCCGGCAGCGTCGTCGCCAGTCCACACAGCAGCGACCCGACCAGGAACGCGCCTATCGCGAACAGCCACACCTTCCGCGCCCCGAACCGCTCCGACAACCACCCGCTCACCGGGATGACCGCGACGAACGCCAACAGGTAGCCGGTCGCGATCCACTGCGTCTGCGTGACCGACGCATCGAACACGACATGCAATCGATCGAGAGCGATGTTCACGATCGTCGTGTCGAGCAGCGTGATGAACATGCCCAGCGCCAGCACAAGGCTGACCCAGGTCAGTCTCTTGTCCGACACCAGGGCAGGCGTGGGCGCGGTGTGTGCAGAAGTCATAAAACCATACTAGTCCGTTTAGTTTGGTTATGTAAACCGCTAAGATGAGGACCAGGTCAACGACGGGAGGTCGATGATGTCGCAGCCCCGCGGCGGCAGGCCCAGTCGCGCGCAGTCGGCACTGAAGCGGCAGGCGATCCTTCAGGCGGCGCGTGACTTGTTCGTCAGCGAGGGTGTGGATCGCGTCAGCATGGATGCCGTCGCCGCGAAGGCGCAGGTGTCGAAGGCGACGGTGTACGAGCACTTCGGCGACAAGCAGAATCTCTTCACCGCGATCCTCCACGACGCCTCTTCCTCGATGACGGCCACGGCGCAACGCGTCCTCGACGAGCACCTCTCAGACGACGCACCCATACGCACGGTCGAAGAACTCGAGGCTGCCCTCACGGCGGCGATGATCGACCTCGGCGACGCGATGGTGAGTTCGGACGAGTACAGCGCCGTGTTCGCGCTCGTGGCACAACACCGGCAACGAACCTCGGATCCGACCAGCGACGTCTCCACCGAGGTCGTGGAAGAGGCCTTCGCCGAGCGCATCCGGCATTTCGTCGGCCTTGGACTGCTGGACACCGAAGATCCCCGCACCGCCGCCGATCATTTCACCGCGCTCACCATGCTCCTGGCCTACAACCAGCAGCCCATCGCCGCACTGGTCGACCCCGAGAGAGTCAAGCAGACCATGATCGACGGCGTCCGGCTTTTCATCCGGGGATATCGCGCACGGGCACACGAATAGCCCTGCCGCGTCCGGCCAGTTCATGAGGGCACCCCGACATCGATCGCGAGGTCAAGCCAATCTCGCGCCGCCGTGCTGGCGAATATGATCGCGACCACGCCCCAGCACACCACGACGAAGATGATGTCGCGAGGCCGGATGAACGCAGGATCACGGTCGCTGCGGCGGGCGTGAGCGCCGAATCCTCGCGCGTCCATCGCAAGGGAGAGCCGTTCAGCGTGTCGGGCTCCGCCGGCGAGGAGCGGGACGAGTAAACGTGCGGTGCGTCGAAGATAGCCGAGGGGACCGGGGCGTTCGATGACTCCGCGAGCTTGCTGGGCGGTACGGATGGTGAGGAGGTCCTGCCGGTAGCGGGGGACGAAGCGGGCTGCGGTCACCGCGCCATACGCGAACCGGTAGGGAACACGCGCCTGGCGGACCAGGGCGCTGATGAGAGCTGCTGTGGTGGTTCCGAGGGAGGCCAGCAGCACGAGCATGACCATCGCCACAAGGCGTGCCGCCGTCGCCGCGCCGGCCTCGACGGCGCCGACGCGCAGCGTGATCCACCCAGAGACGAGGACCGGAGTGTGTGCGACAGACTCGGGGCGGGCGAGCAGGGCGAACGAGAACGTGGTCCATGCCGTGAGAACGAGGAGGAGGCCGCTGCCGACGAGAATGGTTCGGATGTGCAGGCGTGCCCCCGTGAGTATCGCGATCGCGGCGGCTGCGGCGATCAGGGCGGGTGTGGTGATGTCGCGAGTGAACATGACCAGCACGATCGGAGGCAACGCGCCGACGAGTTTCATCAATGGGTTCGGCGTCGCCAGAGCAGCAGGACGAGTGGTCGACGTCACGGCGCTTCGCTGACCTGTGTGGTGCGGTAGATGTGCTGCCAGGCGGGGTCGTGGGCCGTGAGAGCACGGGCGATGCGGTGTATGGGCGGCGTGCGCAGTCCCGCAGCGCGGATGAGCCCGTCGTCGCCCAGGAGGTCGGTGGGACCGACATCGAGCAGCTCACCGTCCGCGAGGAGGGCGACGCGGTGTGCATGGTCGGCGATTAGCTGCATGTCGTGGGTGACCATCAGGATCGTGATCCCGCTCACGTTCAGCTCGTCAACATGGGCGATGATCTCAGAGGCCCGCTCGTGATCCTGTCCGAAGGTGGGCTCGTCCAGGATGAGGATCTGCGGTTGCGTGATCAGCGCGGTGGCGACCGAGAGTCGCCGCTTCTCTCCGTGGGAGAGGAGGAAGGGATTGACGGCGGCGTAGCGGTGCAGGTCGAAGCGATTCAGCATCTCGCCTACCCGATCGGTGATCTCCGATGCGCCGACCCCGCGTACGCGCAGCCCGTATGCGAGTTCTTCTCTGACTGTCGGGGTGAGGAATTGGTGTTCCGGGTTCTGGAACACATACTCGATCTGCGCGCTGAGGTCTCTCGCAGTCAGTGATGTCAGGGAGACGCCGCGGAGGCTCACGGTTCCGGATGCGAGCGGGATGAGACCGGCGATCGCTCGGGTGAGGGTGCTCTTTCCAGCCCCGTTCACTCCCGCGACCGCCAGGAACTCTCCGGCATGCACATCCAGACTGATATCGCCCAGGATCGTCTTCTTGCCGAGGTTCACCCGCGCGTGGTCGACGCAGACGTGAACCCCACTCCGGGGCTCATCCGGGGGCATCGGGGATGCGGGGCGCTCCGCGACGTGCAGGCGGCCTGCCGTGTCGATCGCGCTCTCGGCGAGTTCTGCGACGCTGAGGGGAAGGACACTCTCCGGGCCAGTGTCCAGTCCGAGACGGAGGGCGAGGCGGGTGGCGGTGGGAAGCCAGATGCCCAGGTCCAGCAGCGCGCGGGCGTGTACACCGATCACCTCGTGGGGCGTCCCGTCGTGGAGAACAGTTCCGGTGAGGGAGAGGACGATGACGCGATCGGCGACTTCGAGTGCGTCGTCCAGGTCGTGTTCGACCATGATGATCGTCCGCTCAGGACCAGCAAGTGCGTTGAGGGTCTGGTAGAACTCTGCGGCGGCGACAGGGTCGAGGTTGGCGGTGGGCTCGTCGAGCACCAGCACGGCAGGGTTGAGCGCGAGGGCGCACGCGATCGCGAGCCGTTGCCTGTTCCCTCCCGACAGCTCGGCGGGCGATCGCAAAGCCTCGTCCCGGGTGTCAGCGAGGCCGACATGGCGGAGCGCGTCGAGGGCGCGCTCTTCGATCAGCTCCGCCGGGACCAGGAGGTTCTCCAACCCGAAGCACACTTCATCCAGCAGCGTGGCGGTGACGATCTGTGCGTCGGGGTCCTGAAACACGACCCCCACGCTCTCGGCCAGCTGTCCGGCACGGACGACACGAGTGTCCACGCCGGTGCACTCGACGGTGCCCCGGGGCTCGGCGTCGATGCTGGCGGGGATGAGACCGGTCAGGGCGAGCAGCAGGGTGGATTTGCCGCACCCGGATGGCCCGAGCAGCAGGATGCGCTCCCCCGCTCCGGCCCGGATCGTCACCTTGTCACCGACCCAGGACCCTCGGGCCGGATAGCGAACGCTCACCTGCTGCGCGTCTATGACCGGCCCAGTGCTACGCATTGGCGCCTTGTGCCGACGCGCCTCCGATACCGGCTCGGCGCAGGGCACGCGCGATCAGCCACGACAGGGCGCCTCCCGCAGCGGCGGAGACCAACTGCCCCGCGCAGACGAGGGTCAGCAGGAGCGGCTGCATGTTCGGCAGGTCGTAGGTGAACACGCTGAGCAGGCACGACAGGGCACCGAGGACCACCCCGGACACGAGGAGCATCTTCAGCCCGAACCAGCGGTATCGCGTGACGAGGAACGGCAGTTCGATGAGGAGGCCGAACATGGCCATCATCATCAGCATGGCCGGGCCCGCCGGTGAGACCATGGTCACGACGCCCGCGGCGACGGCGCCGATCACCCCCGTGCCGCCGCGTCGCAGAACCGCGAGGGGCACCAATGCGGCCATGCTCCACAGTCCGAAGGTGAATCCCGCCAGGGCGGGCATCGGGGCGGCCGCCGTCATGATCGCGAACAGCACGGGAACCAGGACGACGCCCACTGCCGCTCCCAGCGCCGCAGCGATCATGATCGTGCGTGTTGTGTACCGGCGGCGCGGCGCGGTCTCTTGAACGGCATCGGAATCGCCCATACGTGGCTCTGCCTTTCCCTCATCATCCCCGCGTACAACTCGCCTCAACGTCCGACGAAGCGAGGGCGGCTCTGCGGGGATCTCTCCCCGAACTTGTTCACTGACCAATATCGCACTAGCGGTCGTATCGTTTGTGAATTAGTCTTAACTTGTGCATTGACCAAGTAAAGAAACAACGCACGACGACATCCTGTTCCTCGCGCGCACCACGGCTCACTCGAAAGCCCCGCGCGCGGCGTCGGGGCGGCCCACGAGAGATGGAGGCGCTGATGAGCGCGGTCGAGACAGAGACGCGGGCTCCCGCGCGGAAGCGGGAGACGAAGGCGCAGGCGGTCCCGCGTTTCGGTCCGCTCTGGCGGCTGTTGCAGCCGATCCGGGGGAGACTGATCATCGCGTGCGTGATCGGCGCTGTGGGCGCGTCCGCATCGGTCGTGCCGTTCATCGCCGTCGCGAACCTCGCCGAATCGCTGCTGAGCCCCGCCGCTGACTCGGCAGGTGCGATCTGGACATGGGGACTGGTCGCCGTGGGTGCACTGCTGTTGCGTTTCGTGTGCGTCTTCATCGCCGGAGGCATCACGCACTACTCCGACACCGGCTTTCAACTGCTGATCCGGCGGCGGATGGCGACGTGGCTGGGGCGTGTGCCGCTGGGATGGTTCACCGTGCGCACGTCCGGCTCGGTGAAGAAGAGTGTCTCGGACGACGTGATGTCGATGCACCACCTCATCGCCCACACCGCGTTGGAGGTCATCGACGGGCTCATCATCCCCCTCGTGACGATGGTGTACCTGTTCAGCATCGACTGGAGGATGTCGATGTTCGTGACGCTGCCCCTCATGGTCGGTGTCGTCCTCTACGGCGCGCAGGTCGCGAAGCTGCGCCCACGGATCGCCGAGTACGCGGAGGCGATGAGCGACATCAACGGCAGCGCCGTCGAGTTCGTGCAGGGCATCAGCGTCGTGAAGACGTTCGGGCAGACAGGCAAGGGGTACCGGCGCTTCCTCGACGCCGCCGCGCACTTCCTCGATCTCACCGGCCCGAAGACGCGCGGAACGATGAAGGCCAGCGCGCTCGCAGAGACGGTCCTCGCCCCCTTGACCTCCCTCGTGATCATCGTCGCCGCCGGCGCAGGGCTAGCGGCATCGGGAGCACTCGATCCGGTGACCGTCATCCCCTTCGTCCTCCTCGGAATCGGCGTGACCGCACCGCTCACGACCCTGTGGCTGACGGCTACGGCCACGACGGAGGCCGCAGAGGCCGCCGAGCGGGTACTCGACATCCTCTCCACCCCCGCGCTCGAGGTCCCCGAGGCCCCGAAGACACCGACCGATTCGACAGTCGCGCTCGAACAGGTCACGTTCAGCTACGACGCTGACCGCACCGCACTGGAGGACGTGAGCCTTCGCCTGGAACCCGGGACGACGACGGCTCTGGTGGGACGGTCGGGGTCGGGCAAGACGACGATCGCGAAACTGATCCCCCGCTTCTGGGACCCGGCATCCGGACGGATCACGATCGGCGACGTCGACATCCGGGAGATCGCACCGACAGAGCTCTACCGGCAGGTGTCTTTCGTGTTCCAGGACGTCCAGTTGCTGAGCACGACGGTCCGCGACAACATCCGGCTGGCACGCCCCGACGCGAGCGCTGCGGATGTGGAGAACGCGGCACGTGCCGCGCAGATCCATGACCGCATCCTCGAACTCCCCCGCGGATTCGACAGCGTCGTCGGCGACGACGCGCTCTTCTCCGGCGGCGAGGCGCAGCGCGTCTCCATAGCCCGCGCGATCCTCGCCGACACCCCTGTCCTGATCCTGGACGAGGCCACGGCCTTCGCCGATCCGGAATCCGAGGCCCTCATCCAAGACGCCCTATCGGCATTGACCGCGGGACGCACCCTGCTGGTCATCGCGCACCGGCTCTCGACTGTCCAAGGTGCGGACCAGATCGTCGTCGTCGACGACGGCCAAATCGTCGAGCGCGGACGCCACGACGCGCTCCTCTCCGAGGAAGGCCTGTACGCCACCCTCTGGGCCAGCCACGAACGCGCATCCACCTGGCATCCCACCACTCGACAGGAAACGGAGGTCACCCGATGATCCGCCGACTGCTGCGCATCATGGGAGACGAGGCCGGCCGCCTACGCCTGCTCGTCACGCTGACCGTCATCGGCGCGATCATCCAAGGGGTCGCGTTCGCCCTCCTCGTCCCGCTCATGCAAGCCCTCCTCGAAGGCCGATTCACCGACCTGTGGTGGTGGGTCGGAGTCGAGGCAGCGATCCTCCTCGCGTTCGGTGCGGTGACCTACAGCACCAAGCTCCTGGGCCTGTCGACGTCCTTCGCGCTGACCGGACGGTTGTGGCGGCGTCTCGGCGACCACATCTCCACCCTGCCGCTCGGCTGGTTCAACGCCGAGAAGGTGGGCTCGGTGTCTCGGCTGCTCAGCGTGGGCGTGTTCAGCGTCACGGGGTTCCCGACACAGGTGCTGGGCCTGCTCATCCACGCGTTCGTCACGCCCGCGGTCGTCGTCGCCCTGATGTTCGTCTTCCAGTGGCAGCTCGCCCTCATCGCCGTCGCCACCGTGCCGTTCCTCTGGCTCGCCTACCGCTGGTCAGGAGCGCTCCTGCGCGCGGTGGACCGGCGCACCCACGGGTCGAACGTCCGCACCGCGAACCGCCTGATCGAGTTCGCGCAGACACAGCCCGTGCTCCGCGCCTTCGGACGCACCGCTGAGGGGTACCAGCTGCTCGATGACGCGCTCGTCGCTCAGCACAAAGCCGACAACACCCTCATGACCTGGGGCGGGGTCGTGGGTGACGGTATCTTCCGGCTCACCACGCAAGCCGCGTTCACCGCCATCCTGCTCGGGGGCGTCGCCCTTGCCGCGGGGAACGCGATCGGCCCCGTCCAACTGGTAGCACTGCTCATCCTCGCCACACGGTTCATCCAGCCACTGATGGAGAGCGCCGCGATCGGCGGTGCGATCAAGTCGATGGGCAACAATCTGAGCCGCATGGATGCCGTCTTCGACGTGCACGCTCTGCCGGAGCCCGAGCAGCCGGCAGCACTGGCCGATGCATCGGTGGAGTTCCACGACGTCCGATTCGGCTACGATGACCGCGAGGTGCTCAGCGGTGTCAGTTTCGTCGCACGCCCGCGCACGATGACCGCACTCGCGGGTCCGTCAGGGTCGGGGAAGACGACGATCACGCGACTGATCGCCCGGTTCTGGGACACACAGTCGGGCTCGGTCACGGTGAGCGGCTCGGACGTGCGTCGTATGACGGCCGAGCAGCTCATGGGGCAGTTGTCCTTCGTGTTCCAAGACGTCTACCTCTTCTCCGGCACGATCCGCGAGAACATCATGATGGCCCGGCCCGACGCGACCGAAGAACAACTGCACACAGCCGTGCGACTGGCCCGGGTGACCGAGATCACCGACCGACTCCCCCTCGGGCTCGACACCGCCGTCGGAGAAGGCGGCAACGCGCTCTCCGGCGGGGAACGCCAGCGCGTCTCGATCGCCCGCGCACTACTGAAGGACGCCCCCATCGTCCTGTTGGACGAAGCGACCGCCGCACTCGACGCGGAGAACGAAGCGCTCGTACAGGAGGCCCTGACCGCCCTGACCGCGAACCGCACCCTCATCGTCATCGCTCACCGGCTGCAGACCATCGCCGCGGCAGACCAGATCCTCTTCCTGGAAGACGGGGCCATCGCCGAACGGGGCACACACGAAGAACTCCTTCACACCGACGGACGCTACGCCGACTTCTGGCGGGAACGGAGCCGCGCCCGCGGATGGCGGCTCGGAACCAGAAGCTGACCGCACGACCGGGGTTCTGCTGCACAGTCGGCCCGCGCGCGAGGACCCCGGTCGCGTCAACTCCCCGTACGCTCAGAACGAGGGAAGGCATAGTCGATGACCAAGAAACGACTGAACCGCGAAGACGTCGTCCGCGCAGCACTGGAACTGCTCGACGACTCGGGCTACGACGCCGTCACCCTCCGCGGCGTCGCCAAGCACCTGGGCGTGCACCTGAACTCCGTCTCCTTCCAGATCACCACCAAAGCCCGCCTCTTCGAGCTGATGGCCGAAGCCATCCTCGGCGAGCTTGCGCTGGACGATCTCCCCGACGAACCCCGCGAACGCATCTCCGAGGTCACACGACGACTCCGCCGAGCCATGCTCTCCCATCGAGATGGCGGACGAGTCATCGGCGGCACCGACACCGCCGACGCGAACGCATTCCGGTACGCGGAAGTCACCATCGGCGCGTTCCTCGAGCTCGGAGTCAGCGACGTCGTCGCCGTTCGCGCCAGCTTCGCACTACACTGTCTCGTCATCGGCCTCGTCGAAGAAGAACAAGCCGACCGTCCCAACCCCCACCACACACCCATCACCGCAGAAGGCTTCCCCCGGCTCGCGGGTATGACCGCACTCCTCGAACAGGAGTCCTACGCCGACCGCGCAGAATTCGGCATCAACGCCCTCATCACACAAGCGGTCCTCACCGCCGCTGCTCCAGCCTGATCTCACCCCGAGAGCACTACGTGCTGGCACGGATGACGAGCTCGGGCTGCAGGATCAGCGTTCGGGGCTCTCTCGCGCCGGCCATGATCTCTTCGAGCATCAATGTCATGGCGGCGGCACCGGACTCCTCGAACGGCTGGCGCACCGTCGTGAGCCCGATCGTCTCCGCCACGGTCCCGTCGTCGTACCCGACCAGGGCGACCCGGCCCTCTCGACCGTCGCCGTGCGCGCGGAAGTGCTGCCACACCCGTGCGGCGAGCTCGTCGTGGTGAGCCACCACGGCCGTCGCGGAGGGACGCGACCGAAGCGCCGCCGAGGCGACCTCGCCGGGCGCAGCCGGCGTCGAAACTGCGAGGGCGGGAATCTCCGGACGAGGCAGGGGTGCTGCGTCTCGTTTAGCTATAGGTTTTCGCGCGACTCGTTGGGCGTAGCGCGTCAAGGGCAAGAGCTGACAGCCGTCGGGCGGCGTGGTCGACCTTGTCAGCGCTGAGTGACGAGATGCCGCGGCTTGCGAGGAGCAGGAGCGTGAGGTCCGCGGAGGTGAGGTCCTGCCGCACCGACCCCGCGGCTTTTGCGCGGTCTGCGAGGGTAGCCAGCTGGGCGAGCAGGTCCTTTCGATGCTCGGCAAGGAAGTCTAAGTGCGGGGTTGATGCCAGGAATGCTTCGACGAAGCCGCGATGGTGAGCGTTCAGCATGATCAGACCAGTCATGCTGGTGGTGAATCCGCGAGAGGGATCGGGGTCGGCGTAGCCGCGTTCGACGATCGAGCGACACGCATGCATCTCTTCGGAAAAGATCTCCTCGAGCAGATCTTGTTTCGTAGGAAACCGTCGATACAACGTCGCTGGTCCCACATACGCGCGCCGAGCGACATCCCGCATACTCACCTTCAGACCATGCTCTGCGAACAGGTCTCGCGCGGCCGTGACAATTCGGTCGCGGTTGTCCTGCGCATCCGTACGGAGCTTCTGAGGCATCTTCGTCATGGTCTCTCTCACATCTCACAAGTGGACGGAGGCGTCCGCTAACGTCCAAGCGTAGCGTCCGGTTAATGCAAGAGGAGTAGACATCATGAAGGCAGTCGTCATCCGAGAGTTCGGTGAGACGTCGGGTATGGAAGTCGCCGAGGTACCCACACCCTCGCTGGGTGATGGAAAGGTCCTTGTGAAGACCGAGGCGATCGGCGTCGGCGGCGTGGATGCGGCGATTCGTCGCGGCACCTTGGGCGACGGGTATCCACGGGACATGATCCCCGGCGGAGAGGTGGCGGGGACTATCGTCGAGGTCGGCCCGGGCGTCCCCGCGAGCTGGCGGGGTACGCGCGTTTGGGCGCACACGGGAACGAGCGGTGGCTACGCCGAATATGCCGCAGCCCGCCTCGAGGATGTCACCGCCCTCCCTGACGGTCTAGATGCTGTCGAAGCCGTCGCGCTGGGAAGCGCCGCGACGGTCGCGCACTTCGCACTCGAGCACGCACATTTTCAAACCGGGGAAGCGTTGCTTGTCCGTGGGGCTGCGGGCAGCATCGGTATCGCCGCCGTTGAGCTCTCAAGACAACGGGGGGCGTCATCGATCGCCGTCACCACCTCGTCCCGGGAACGTGGTGAAAGGCTCATCAGCCTCGGAGCCTCGCAGATACTGGATCGCAACGGACAAAGCCCCACTGGCGGCACCGAGGAGTTCGACGTCATCCTCGACATCGTGGGAGGGGCCGCCGTTCCCTCTTTCGTAGACCGGCTCGCATCGAATGGGCGGATGGTGCTCGTTGGAGCCGTAGCCGGCTTCCCGCCCGCTGAGTTCGGAATGTCGATCATGAGATCCTTCCAGCGCTCCCGGTCGATCGCGGCGTTCAGCCTCGCCTCCGTCGACGCGGAAAAGCGAGATCGGGTACGTGCGGTGCATTTTGAGGCGGCTGTCCGGGGAGATCTGCATGCTGTCGTTCACGAGAGGATGCCCCTCGAGAGAGCGGCGAGAGCACATGACGCCATGGACGCTGGAAACGTGTTCGGACGGATCGTTCTCACGAGTTGATTAACCCGACCGCTCGCATCTGAACCTGACGCCACGATGCCATTGACCATCGCAAATCTGACGCCGCCCATCGTCAATACTCACACCTATCTCGCCACCACGGGACGGCGTGCGGAATACGCACCGCGGCCGCCCGCCGTCCCATCGATTCTCGTGCTCGCCGAGAACAGCGTGGTCATCTCGCCGCGGCGAGCGCAAGAGTTCAGCGACCTCGACTGGGACGTACGAGCTCGCGCCGGATCACCTCACGACATGCACGTCCAGATGCCGACACAGCTCGCTATCCTTCTCGAAGACGTGCTCAGCGCGTGATCGCCAAGACGACCCCAAGGCCTCGAGACTCTCTCAGTATTAGTGGCTCATCCCAATCGAGGGTGTAGTCGCGGCCTGAACCCGCCCGCCTCGAGCAGGGATCTGGCGATGTAGTTGGTCAGGTTCCTGAGGCCGAGGGCGCTGCCGCGGAGGTGCTCGAGCCGGCCGTTGATCGCCTCGGTCGGACCGTTGCTGGTGCCGGGCCGGTCGAAGTAGGCCAGCACGTCGGCGGCACGCTTCTTCAGGGTGCGGCCGAGCCTCGCGACTTCGACCAGAGCCTTCGGGACACCGGTCCCGAAGTCGTTGATCAGCTTGACCATCGCCTCACGTCCGCGGCTGCGGTCCTCCTCGCGGTAGGCAGCGATCATGCGCTGATATATGCCCCAGGTCGCTTGGACCTCAACATGCTGATCGGCGGCAAACAGCCGGGTGAGCCGGTCGATCTGACGGTCGGTGAGCAGCCCGCTACCGGTGTGCAGGGTGCGCCTTGTCTTGTAGAGCGGGTCGTCCTTGAAGCCGCGGTGGCCGTGGATGGCGAGTTGTACGCGACGGCGGCACTGGTCGAGTGCATCGCCGGCCAGGCGGACGACGTGGAAGGGATCCATCACCGCGACCGCGTCGGGGACCTCCTCGGCTGCGGCGGTCCTGAAGCCGGCGAACCCGTCCATCGCGACGACCTCGACCCCGTCGCGCCAGCTGTCGGGTCGTGCGGCGAGCCAGGTCTTGAAGGCCTGCTCCGAGCGCCCTTCGACCATGTCGAGCAGGCGCGCAGGGCCGGTGCCGTCGCGGATCGGGGTGAGGTCGATGATCACGGTGACGTACTTGTCGCCGCGGCGAGTGTGCCTCCAGACGTGTTCGTCCACCCCGATGACGGCGACACCGTCGAAGCGGTACTCGTCGTTGATCAGCACTCGTCTGCCTTCGGCCAAGACTGTGTTGTTTGCGGTGTCCCACGCGACTCCGAGTCCCTCGGCGACCCGGGCGACGGTGAGGTGTTGGACCACGATCCCTTCCAGTGCCCACCGCAGCCCGGTGCGGGTCAGCTTCGCCCGGGGCTCGGCTGCGCGGCTGGCGTCTTGGCGCCATACGTGACCGCAGTCGGTGCACTTGTAGCGGCGGATTGTCACCAGCAGCGTCGTTGGCCGCCAACCCAGCGGCACGTGTGCCAACCGCCTGGTCACGGCGTCACGCGGCGCGCCCTGACCGCCGCAGCGATGGCACCAGCCCTCGCTGCCATCCGCAGCATCGACCACGCGGCAAGCCAGAACAGTGCGATCAGGCTCCAGGCGTTGACCCACGACCTCGAGTCCGAGGTCATCGAGTCGGCAGAACTTCGTCAGGTCAGGGCGCGCAAAGGTACCGTCAGGCAAGTCGACGTCATCTGTATGGACGGCATTGGAACCCCATCTGTCGGGGACTTCGACCTCTCTCACGGCAGCACTCCGCCGATGCCCTCACACCCTCAATTGCGGGTGTGAGGGTGAGCACCCGCCACCCGCCACCCGCCCCGCGTCTTGGCTGGTCAGCGTTGGGCGGCGTCGGAGACCTCGGAGCCTGACCCGCTTTTCCGGACGCCAGCTTTGAGGCGATGATCGTCTCGGAAGGAGTCCGTGAGATGCCTGCTGCCCACCCGCCGGAGTTCCGGCGTCGAGCCCTGGATCTTGTCGCCCAGGGC